>JBBJMP010000011.1:0-186674 GCA_037718865.1 Chitinophagaceae bacterium
TAAGCATTGTTACCCCGTCAGGGGTAAAACGTTTGTAGAAAATGTGGTTATCTGTCATAATGTGCCCCGGAGGAGCTACCCTTAGCTGAAATTAATTCATTATTTGTTGTGCTACCAAAAGGGTAGCCCCGCCGGGGCATAAATACGGCATGTTCAAAGGCTACAAACCGGTAACCCCTGACGGGGTATACAAGCACTGCCAATAGCCAGGAGAAGAGTACGGGGTAGTGAACCCTGCAGGGCCTTACTTCATTTCCGTTGCCCAGGCATCTTAAGCATTGTTACCCCGTCAGGGGTAAAACGTTTGTAGAAAATGTGGTTATCTGTCATAATGTGCCCCGGAGGAGCTACCCTTAGCTGAAATTAATTCATTATTTGTTGTGCTACCAAAGGGTAGCCCCTCCGGGGCATAAAACACGGCATGTTAAAAGGCTACAAACCGGTAACCCTGACGGGGTGAGCAAAGCAATGACAATAACCAGAGAAACTACAGATTGGCGAACCCTCCAGGGCCTTATTTCATCTCCTCTGCCCAGGCATCCCTTTCATCCGGAGAAAACTTCCAGGGTGCAAAATTATTTTCTACATTACCAAACATGCCGTTCCATTCCTGCGGTGCATTACTTTCTTCCATGACGAGCGAACGACGCAGCTCCATGATGATCTCGAGCGGACTGATGCTTACCGGGCACTCTTCCACGCAGGCATTACAGGTTGTACAGGCCCGCAATTCTTCAACACTTATGTAATCATGCAACAAGGTCTTTCCATCATCCCTGAATTCACCGTTGGCTTTAATGTTCCTGCCAACTTCTTCCAGCCGGTCTCTGGTATCCATTATGATCTTGCGTGGCGAAAGCGCTTTACCCGTTTTTGTTGCCGGACAGGCAGCACTGCACCGCCCGCATTCCGTGCATGAATAGGCATCCAGCAGGTTTCTCCAGCTAAGGTCAAAAACATCTTTCGCTCCAAACTTCCCCGGCGGAGCAGCTTCGGCAGGGGCAAGCTCAGGCTGCATGGCATATAAAACTTCCTTTTGTATCTCCGCCATATTTCTGATATACCCTTTAGGCCTTAGCCGGGTATAATAAGCGTTTGGAAAGGCAAGGATGATATGCAGATGTTTAGAAAAAGGCAAGTAGTTCAAGAAGGCAAATATACCCAGGATATGCAGCCACCAGGCGGTTCGCTCAATACCTGCAAGGGTGTTGTTACCCAGGTTATCAAATAACGGATGCATCAAAGAGGAAATCCAAAAATTTCCTGTCTGGTTATCCGCGTATTGACCATAGTTCCGTTGCTGCAACAAGGTATCTGTAGCATTCATGGTAAGAAAAAGTGTCATCAGTACAATTTCCGTGATCAGTATGTAGTTGGCATCGCTACGCGGCCAGCCATCCAGATCACGACTGACAAATCGCTGTAATTTGAGTATTCCCCTCCTGCACAAAAAAGCAATGCAAACCAGGACAACACCTGCAGCAAGCACTTCAAAACTGTTAATCAGCACCGGATAAAACCCGCCCAGGGGACCAGCGAACAGGCGATGTGTTCCGAAAATTCCATCCAGTACTATTTCCAGGACTTCCAGGTTAATGATGATAAACCCTGCATAAATGACAAAGTGCATGAGCGCTACTAGTGGTTTCCGAAACATCTTTTTCTGGCCAAATGCCAGCAACCATACGTTCTTCCAGCGAAGAGCAGGATTATTGCTATAGTCCTCCGCTTTTCCCTGCAAAATCAAGTTCCTGACCTCCCTGATCTTTTTGCTGAAGAACCAAACGGCTAAACCTGCGGCAATAACAAACAAAACCTGTTGAAGGACGTGCATACCTTAATATTGTATCGGCTAAATTAAGCGATTTCGTTTTCAGGCGGCAGATTTGTTGTAATTTTTCAATTGTAACCAGGGCATGACAGAACAAAAAAAATATATACTCAATGAGGTTACAGCTATGCAAAAGCTGCAACGTATGGCTTTTGAAATTACGGAACAGAATATTGATGAAGTTGATGAGCTGATACTGGCCGGTATCAGGGAAAATGGGGTGGTGCTGGCTCATATCGTTGCCGGCTATCTTAAAAATGTATTCAATGGTTCCGTAAAAGTGATTGAGGTGGAACTCAACAAACGATCACCGGCAGGTATCCATATCAGTGAGGAGCTCGATTATACTGACAAGGTTATCATCCTGGTTGACGATGTAACCAATTCGGGCAGAACCTTATTGTACGCCTTGAAACCTTTCCTTGCTTTTCATCCCCGAAAGATCCAGACCCTGACACTCGTAGAGCGGACGCATAAGCTTTACCCGGTAGTTTCAGACTATGTAGGCGTTTCCCTGGCTACGACCCTGCAGGAACACATTTTTGTTGAAGTGGAGGGAGAGAGGGTGAAAGGAGCGTATCTGGTTTGAGGTGGTAAATGTGCACATCAGAAATAAAGCATGTGCATCTTCACCTTCCCCCTGGAATTCAACTCCACAGCCGGGGCCGGAAACTTAATCATGTTCACCGTGAAGAAGATGGTCCGAACCCATTTACTACGTGTTCTGATACGGGTGAGATCTATATCAGGGGCAATAAAAAATCTGCGTACCCTCCGAATATCAGTCCGGTTATGGTGCGCCCCAGCCTTATCTTTCCACTTATTTTCAAATCCCCCGTACATGCCATCCGACCCGTAACCAATGGAAACATTCAACCAGGAGGGAACCGGGGATGTGGGAAAGAAGGAATGTATGTTTCCGCTTACCCAATACGTTTGGGCGTTATAATCTTTGAGTATCCTTTCCAGAAAACCTACACCGAAGAGCTGGTCTCGTCGAGCGATCAGTTCAGGAGGACAAGAGTACGAACTATAGCTTAACTTGAACTGCAGTCGTTGATCCTTCCAGCCTAGTTCCTGGACGACAAAACCGCCAGCGCCAATCATATTTGCCGTCATGTCACCGCCACTAAAGCCCCATTTGGTGCTGAATCCATCCTGTACTTCAATAATACTTTGAAAAGCCAGGGCAGTGATGCTTCCCAGTATCACGCTTTTTCGGTGGGTCATTCCTGTCCACTTCCAAGACTCGGTGGAAAGCCGGGTCATATGGTACGTTGTCCACAGGTGTCCCCATTTATCCATCTGGTTCCATTCCCTATTGTCATTAAACAAATGAAAGGGAGACCGCGTGTAAGCCGGGTACCAGGCTTTGCTTAGTGTCAGCACTGAGCCCGTCCATATAGCTGCGGTTGACCCGAACACCAGTGCAACTCTTCGTTTATCCGTCCTTTCAAAACTTATTAACGTCGAATCCTGGTTCGACAGAGAATTAAAAGCAGCCTGCTTTGGCGCGGTCGTATCCTGCGGCCTGGAGCTAAAAGAAAAGCAAAGAAATGTAAATAGTATGACTGTTTTCTGTACCACCATTTAATTACGTGGGCACGGGATGGTGCTTTACCTGTTACCGTAAACAAAAATACGTTTCTCCATGGTTAACCAGGAAATAATAAAATTATATATCTTCAAAGCTCAAATAACAAACTCCTTATTATGGACCCGATTATCCAGCAGAAAATTAATGGATGGCTAACCGATGGTTATGACCAGGCAACCAGGGATGAGATCACCAGGCTGCAAAAAGAAAATCCGGAGGAGCTAACTGAAAGTTTCTACAGAAATCTTGAATTCGGAACGGGCGGACTGCGGGGAATAATGGGTGTAGGCACAAACCGCATCAATAAATACACCATTGGCATGTGCACACAAGGTTTTGCTAACTACCTGAAGCGCCAGGTGGAAGGAGAAATAAAGGTAGCGATTGCCCACGACAGCCGGAACAACAGCCGCTTTTTCGCAGAAACGACTGCAAACGTATTTGCCGCCAACGGTTGCACGGTTTACCTGTTCGAGTCGCTGCGTCCTACACCGGAACTGTCTTTCGCCATTCGTCAATTAGGATGCCATGGAGGTGTAGTCTGTACCGCCTCGCATAATCCCAAGGAGTACAACGGGTATAAAGCATACTGGAAAGACGGAGGTCAGTTGGTGCCACCTGATGATAAAAATGTGATTGAAGAAGTGGAGAAGATAGGTTCGGTAAATGATGTGAAGTTCACCGGAGGCGAAGATAACATCACCTTAATAGGAAAAGAGATAGACGCTGCATATATTGAGATGGTAAAGGAGCTGAGTGTATATCCAGAAGTAATTGCCCGCCAGCATGACCTGAAAATTGTTTATACCCCTATACATGGAACCGGCATGACGCTGGTGCCTGAGGTGCTAAAACAGTTTGGCTTTACCAACGTCACTATTGTAGACGAACAGGCTACCCCCGACGGCAATTTTCCAACTGTGGTTTATCCTAACCCCGAAGAGAGTGAGGCCATGAACATCGGCCTCGAAAAGGCCCGGGAACTGGATGCCGACATACTGTTGGGAACTGACCCGGATGCAGACCGTGTAGGCATTGGCATTAAGGATAACAATGGAAACTGGGTGCTGATGAGTGGGAACCAAACGGCTGTGCTTGCCTTTAATTACATGATCGAAGCCAGAAAGGAAAAGAATATAGCGCAACCAAATGATATGGTGGTTAAAACCATTGTAACCACTGATCTGATCGACCAGATTGCCAGCGAAAATGATATCGTCTGTTACAATGTACTTACCGGATTTAAATGGATCGCGGAACTGATCAAGGAAAAGGAACAAACTGAAAACTATGTGATCGGCGGAGAAGAAAGTTATGGTATGATGATTGGTTCGAAGATCCGCGATAAAGATGCGGTTAGCGCCGTAGCCTTATTGTGCGAGATGGCAGCCTATGAAAAAGATAAGGGCAAAAGTCTGTATGATAAATTGATCGACCTATATGTCAAATACGGTTATTACAAAGAGAACCTGATCTCCATCACTAAAAAAGGGATGAACGGCCAGAAAGAAATTGCCGAGATGATGGAAGGTTATCGCTCAAATCCTCCTAAAACGATTAACGGTGTGGAAGTGGTTGAACTGCTGGATTATGAATTACGTACCGCAACGAATTTACAAACCGGCCAAAGCAGTGATATAAAATTGCCCAAGTCAAACGTTTTGCAGTTCATCCTTGCAGATGGAACCAAGATATCGGCGCGTCCTTCCGGAACAGAGCCTAAGATCAAGTTTTATTTTAGCGTGAATGGAAAATTGGACAGCCCGGACGAATTTGAAAAAGTCAGCGGCCGGATGGATGAAAAGATAAAAGGGATTATTAAGGATATGCGGTTGTAGATGTGCGGATGTGCAAATGTGCGAATTTTTTTTTGCGGTAATATAGCTATCCCCTCCTTTTCAAGCCTTGAAAAGGAGGGGAGCTTGTTTTTTGTTCACACATCTCTCATCTCTCATCTTTCATCATACATCATACATCTTACATCTTACATCTCACACATTAAACCTGAAATGCATCACATCGCCGTCTTTAACCAGGTAATCCTTGCCTTCAATGCGTAGTTTGCCGTTTTCACGGCAGGCGGCTTCGGAGCCGTACTGAATAAAATCTTCGTAAGCGATCACTTCCGCTTTAATAAACCCCTTCTCAAAATCCGTATGGATCACACTGGCAGCCTGGGGGGCCTTCCAACCCTCGTGTATCGTCCAGGCGCGAACCTCCTGAACACCAGCCGTAAAATAAGTATACAGGTTCAGCAGGGAATAGGCTGAACGGATGAGCTTATTCAATGCAGGTTCTTCCATTCTATATTCTTCCATGAACAGGTGCCTGTCTTCCGGATTTTCCATTTCAGCGATCTGAGCCTCGATGGAATTATTCATAATAATCACTCCTGCATTTTCGCCGGCCACCGCCGCTTTAAGCTTCTCTGAAAAACGATTACCCGTATGCATAGACGCTTCATCAACGTTGGCGACATACAGCACTGGTTTTCCCGTGAGCAGGAAAAGGTCGGCAATAGCCGATTTTTCTTCCTTATCCAAAGATAGTTCGCGGATGCTTTTTCCTTTTTGCAGGTGTTCGAGGCACCGTTTCAGCACTTCGTATTCTGCTTTCATCTTTGCATCCCCGGTGCGTAAGAGTTTCTCCGTACGGTTGAATTTCTTCTCAACCGTTTCCATATCTTTCAATTGCAGTTCCGTATCGATGATTTCCTTATCGCTCACCGGATCTATGGCACCTTCATCGCGTAAAATGTTCTCATCTTCAAAACAGCGTATCACGTGTACGATAGCATCCACTTCGCGAATGTTAGCCAGGAACTTATTGCCCAGTCCTTCGCCTTTGCTGGCGCCCCGCACCAATCCGGCAATATCGACGATTTCGATTTGTGTAGGTACCGTGCGGTTAGGCTTCACCAGGTCGGCCAGTTTTGAGATGCGTTCGTCCGGTACATCAACCAATCCGATATTCGGCTCAATGGTACAAAAACGGTAATTGCTGGCCTGTGCCTTGGCGCTATTGCTTACCGCGTTAAATAATGTTGATTTTCCTACATTTGGTAATCCCACAATTCCTGCTTGCAAAGACATCTTCGTTGTTATTTAGTTCGGTATTTTGTTGAAAATGGCGCAAAGATAGCGTAAATGTGCAGATGTGCGAATGGGCGTTATATACCCTACATTATGGTTCTTGTTTTCTTATTTCATACGTAATACACACAGAACATTTCTATCAATGAATTCAACAAGTTCGTGTATCTTCAAATTCCATCTTTGAATCCTGAACTGCGAACTTCAAACCTCAACTTCCGATGGCGCTAAACTATATATGGATGGCTTTTTTCCTGGTTGCCTTTACCATTGCATTCATAAAATGGGCCTTTATGGGAGACCAGGAAATATTCAGGATCCTGGTGGAAGGCATATTTAAGGGTGCCAATGACGGGTTCGATATTTCGCTCAAATTGGTAGGTGTCATGTCATTGTTCCTTGGATTTATGAAGATAGGGGAGAAAGCGGGGGCGATCAGCTTCCTGTCAAGGATAGTAGGTCCCTTTTTTTCAAGGTTATTTCCAGAAGTGCCCAAACATCACCCGGCCATCGGACATATGATGATGAATTTTTCGGCTAACCTGTTGGGTTTGGACAACGCTGCCACGCCATTTGGATTGAAGGCGATGGATAGTTTACAGGAGCTGAATCCAAACAAAGAAACGGCAAGCAATGCCCAGATCATGTTCCTTGCCCTGCATGCGAGCGGACTCACATTAATACCGATCAGCATCATTGCTGTCAGGGCTTCGGTTAAACCACCGTCCGCCAATCCCACCGATATATTTGTTCCCTGCATGATCGTGAGCTTTGTGGCCACCATGGCTGCTTTGATTGCAGTTTCGTTCCGGCAGCGTATTAACCTGCTTCAACCGGTTATCCTGGCCTGGATTGCAGGGCTCTCCGTGGCTATTGCATCCCTGGTATGGTATCTCGCTTCACTTGACCAGGTAAGCCTTCAGCAATTTTCTATTATCTTGAGCAATGGTTTGATCCTGCTTATCTTTTTCTCTTTTCTGCTGGGTGCACTATGGAAGAAAGTAAACGTTTTTGAATCGTTTATAGAGGGAGCTAAGGGCGGATTTGAAATCGCTATCCGGATCATTCCTTACCTGATCGCCATGCTTGTGGCGATAAGCGTGCTTCGCAATTCTGGCGTTTTTGAATACATCATAAGGGTATTGAGCGCGGGGTTTGGGGCCATAGGTATGAATACGGATTTCGTTCCCGGATTACCGACTGCGCTATTGAAGCCGTTGAGTGGCAGCGGCGCAAGGGGGATGATGATCGATGCCATGAATACCTACGGGGCAGATTCGTTCGTAGGCCGTCTGTCAAGCATTTTTCAGGGAACGAGCGATACCACTTTTTATGTGGTTGCTGTGTATTTTGGAGCAGTTTCGGTTAAGAATACCCGTTATGCCATACCGGTGATGCTGCTCGCCGACCTGGTGGGGATAATCACAGCGGTTATGATCGCTTATTTGTTTTTTTATTGAGATTAAAACTTCAACACACTATCAATCGCATGAACCACACCGTTATTGGCATTGTAATCTCCATTGAAGATATTTGACAGGCCGGCATTTTTTATTCCTTTAACCTTAGGGGAAGTATTCAGGCTGATCAATACCTTGGAACCATGCAGGGTTTTCAGGCTATCTGCTTTGAAATCACTGCTGAACAAGCGACCGGAAACAATATGATAGCGTAGGATACTCGTCAGCGTGCCAGGTGACGTATTTACAATTGCGGCTGAATCAAGTCCTGACGCAAGGAATGCCGCATTGGTAGGAGCAAAAACCGTAACCGGAGCGCTGGTAGCCGGACTAATGGTGGTAGTAGGGCCGGCCCTGCCGACAGCCAGTAACAATAACTGGTGATTGGGTGTGGCCATCAGGTAGTTTAAAATACTGTTGACCGGTGGAATCAATACCTTGTTCACCACATGTATTACTCCATTACTGCATTCAATATCTGTCGAAGTAACCTTTGTTCCGTTAAAAAACATGCCCTTGTCGTTTTTAGAGGCAAATACGTTTAAGGCTGCGTATTGCGTAGCGATAGGTGCATTGGGACCTATTGGTATCTCAACGGATAACCTCTTTGATGCAATGATGTGATAGGTCATTACCTGTACCAGGGTGTTTGAATCGATCTTTGCAAGATCAGCGTCTGTGTTAATGCCGTTGGCTTTAAAGGCGTCGTTGTCAGGAGCAAAAACGGTGAAGGGACCGGGGCCTTCGGTGAAAGTTTCCAGTCGGGCTTTTATCATGGCAGCCCTGAACAGCGAAAGGTTCGGGTCATCGGTTAATTTCTTTGCGATTGTTTCGGCAGCCTGCACTTTATCATCCTTCCTACAACCCGGCACAATGACCAGGGCAGCAAGCGTTGCTATCATCCAACGTGTAATAAACTTGACGATCTGCATGTGATAGTAATTTTTACTGGTTAATAATAGCAGAAACATTGGCCGCCCTGTTGCCGGTGCCGCCGCTATACCCTCGGCTTAAAATAGTATAGAGGCGCTGATTGCTTAATGAAAATCCGCGCCTTGCTACCGGAACCGAAGTTGCCGGAGAACCTGCCTGCCTGATAAAAAAGGAATCTACTCCTGCAGGCACATTCATATAGGCAGAAGATGATTTGTAAGCAATATTAGCGAGGATCAAAACGGCACTGGATGCATTTGTCCCTTTATACAAATCAAGCACGGGGATATTTGGCAGAATGTTTACCCATTTAATTCGTGCCATCCCGGAATCGGGGGCCGTCGTTTCATCATTTACAAGGATGGCAGTGGTATTCTGGGCAGTATCGGTCACGTATAGGGTATACCTTTTGTCAGGCTCAACCGTTTGGGTGGTTTCAAACATTTTAGACGCCGGAACATGTGTTCCCGGGTTCATCACAAAAAATTCAAATTTGGCAGTGCCCGGATTTAGCTGCAGGTAATCGGAGTTTGACGATCCGTTCATATTTAGACCTCCGCCCGGAAAGGAGATGGGGTGAACCAGTTCGTTGCTCACCGTTACATTGTTGATACTTACCCTGACCGGAGGCGTTAAGGTATATGCGCTGAACAGCCCGATCTTAACCCTGCCCTTGCCCTGGGGGTTGGTCCTCTCCGTTATTTTATACGTATTTTTTTCACAGGCTGCCAATGCCGCGCAAACAGTGATAAAAATGACTGTTATAGGAAAATATTGCTTCATAATCTGGTTTTTAAGTTTAGAGCATATTACGGTTTGCTAAACCAGGTTTCGTAAGTATGGTAATCGCTATTAAATCCGCCGATGCGTTGCAACTCCTCTGCATTCCATCCGTACTCTGAATTATACCTGGGCCTTACCCGGTACACCGGTTTGCCCAGGTTGGCAGCAGATAGGGTGGCGGGTAAGCTAAAGCCCAGGTAAACCTGAAGGCGTGTAGCCGGATCAATGTCCGTATAATGATACCTGCGCATATCCACCCAGGTCTCAAAAAATCCCCATCCCCATAGTGCAATGTATTTTTGCAGCATAATATCTGAAAGGGTCAGCGAGTCTGCACTTCGCCTTACATTGGGTCCTGCCAGGTAACTGGTACGTTCCGCTGCTGATATTGGATTTTGGTTGTATAGCAAGCCATTGCTCCTTGGGAAAAATGGCCGGTTAATAAAATCAATATGCAGATTGATTCCCCTGGTATAGGCTAAAAGTGCCAACGACTTGTCTTCCTTTAGAAACGCAGCTTCCGCTTTGATAAATTGAATTTCCGAAGCGGTCATTACCGGGAAAACCACTTTGTCACCAAACAGATACTTTTTAAAATTTGCAGAGAAATTACTGGCCGCTGGGTTATTATATATGCTGTCTCCCCAGGGCGCAGCCACGCGTTTGTTCGCGTTTACCCCGGTGGTAAAAGTAAATAAAGGATCTCCCAAACCTGGATCCAGTCCACGGTAACCGCCATTTCCAGTGGCTGTATCACCCGAGGCAGCTAACATGTGCCTGATCCGGGGATCCCTGTTTGAAAAAGCATTACTTCCGGATAAGGTGGTTCCATCAAGCAGCTTGACAATAAAATTGGTCTGGCGGAAGAAGGTCAGGTTGTTGCGGTAAGTGCCAAAGAAATTGGCATCTTCGTTCTTTTGCGCATCGAAGGGCACAAGGAAATCATCACCGGTTGCTGCCAGGGATTTATCGCAAAAAGCAATGACGGAGTCAGCGTTATAAGAGGCTTTGTTGGTGAGGTGATGCCAGTTACGGGCCAGAATGCCATAGGTGAATTTAATCCAGGACGCAGTTTGTCCGTAAACATAATCTCCTTTTGACAGGTTTGATCTGGTTGTATCCCGATCCCTTTTTTGCAGGTAGCTGATGGCCAGCCTGCAAAGAGAATCGACTCCTTTGTATACCAATTCCTGACTATCAAATTTAAAAAAGGCCTGGTTTTCCCGAAAGGCCTCGGTGAAAATGATCTCACCATGATAATCGGTGGCATATTGGAACAGCAAAGCTTTCAGAGCTATGGATGCACCCACATAATCCCACTGTTTATTTCTTATCCCGTTGTCAATAATATAATTCAGGTTCTGGCCAAGGCCGAAATACGTCTGTCTCCAGATATCGCCGTTGGCGTCACTTGCGCCTATATAACCCATCTGGTCCCATCCGATATTTGCGGTACTCGCCACATCATTGTAGGCAAAGTTCTGGATCCACCTGCTTACATATCTTGCATCCCGTTGTAATCCGTAGGGAATGGCTGCCAGCTGGGTCGGAAATACCGAAGAAGGATCGGGGAACTGCGGTGTATCCGGGTCGCTGTTGATATCCAGGTATTTTTTACACCCGGCAAAGCTGACTAGCACAAAGAGAAATAATATATATGCAACTTGCTTTTTCATATCATCATTTTTGAAAAATTAAAACTGAACCTTACATCCCAGGTTAATCCCCCTTGGGGTTGCCAGTGAGCCATAATCGATGCCGGCACCTCCAAACCCGCGGGCAAAAGCCGTATTGGCATTAACGCTGGGATCGGCACCGGTGTAATTGGTGATCATAAAAAGGTCAGTCACCGTGATGAAAACAGAAGCGGCACTGAACACTTTCTGACGGGTAATCACGGACCGTGGAATACGGTAAGCCAGTGTCGCATCCCGCAGTCTGACCCAGTTAACCCGTTCAATGAAGTCTGTTTCCGGAGCGGCCGTGTTGCCAAAATAGTCGCTGCGGTAATAAGGGGTTATGGAGATCGCGTTCCTGGTGGGGTTCTTCGTATTCTGTAAACCATCAGTCAACACACCGGAGATGACCACAGGGTTTTCCCGATCCAAAGTGCGTGTGCTCAAACCCGTGAGAAAGAGGTAAAATTCGTTGCCATTGAAAACATCGCCACCTATGCGGGTATCCAGGTTGAAGCTTAAAGACAGGTTCTTATAAGTTAGGTTGTTTACAAATCCGAACTTGAAATCCGGCTGACGATCGCCTGCGACGACAAAATCGCTGTTAGACAACGGCAGCCCTGTTGTTGGACTTATCAGGATTTCTCCATTGGTATTTTTTGCCAGTGAAAAACCGGACAGGTTGCCGGTGAAAGCACCCTTGTAGGCCTGTGACCGAAGGTTTCCGAATACCCAGGTGTCCGAATCGTAGTAGGAAGGCAGATCAGCCGGCATTTCAAGGATCTTACCCCGGTTACGATCAAAATTTACGGTGAAATCCCAGTTGAAATTTTTGCTTTTAACGGGGCTGGCGTTTAACACGATTTCCAGCCCTTTATTTTCAACCAGGCCGCCATTAAAATATTTAATGATGAAACCTGTTCCGTAGCTGGACCTGGCAGCCAGGATCTGGTCTTTGCTTCTTGTTACATAACTGGTAGCATCAATGGACAAGCGGTTGTTCAGGAATTTTAACTCCCCGCCGAATTCAAGCGTTTTAGTGAATTCCGGTTTAAGGTTGACGTTATTACCTGTAGTGCCATACGCATAACCCCCACCGGTAGTGATCTGTGACTGGAAAGTATAATCAATGATATAAGGCGAAAGCGGGCCCTTTCCGGTGGTACCGTAAGAAATCCTGGCTTTACCATAAGACAGCCCGCTCAAATTTTTAAAGAGGTGAAGATCGGTGAAAACAAAGCTAAAGGAAGCTGCACCGAAATTAAAATACGGGTCCTTGTCTATAAATCTTGACATTAACGTGGAGTTACCTTCCCGGCTACCGGACAACGACAGGTAGAGTAAACTGTTATACCCGAGGTTGTAATTGGCAAATAGCCGGGTCTTGCGCGTATTCAGGTAGGCTGTTTTGGCAAAGTGGCTGGTGGGGGCGGTATTGTTGATTGACTTATAGTTTAATTCGGTAAACTGTTCACCGCGCTGGCTTTCTATCTTGGTACTATTGTCGTCGCTCGAAAAGCCCAACGTCACCGTATTGGAGAATGCACCCAGGCTTTTTCGGAAAATAGCTTTGGCTACGTTGTTCCAGTTCTTGGTGTTCTGTTCGTAGATCGAATAAAATCCGCCGCTGCTGGCCCCATAACGTGATTGCGGATGTATCAGTAAATCGCCCGTCTGTGCATACACGTCAATACCGGTGATATAACTGATATTTAGCCATTTGAACGGGTCGAAATTAAACGTGAAATTACCGGTAAACCGGTTCAGCTGATCCTGAGCGGTATTTTTATTAATATCCCAGAAAGGGTTATCCGATTCTGTAATCGTATAGTTGCTGCCCCGAAGCAATTTTCGCGAACCATCCGGGTTCTGGTAATTCCGGGCATCCAGGTCGGCGGGGAAATTCAACAGTGACAAATAGTAACTGCCTATGCCTTTCGATGCCTTGGCCGTATTAGAGGTGATGTAAACCATCGAAGAATTGATATTGAATTTTGGGGAAAGCTTTGCATTTCCGCCAAAGCGGACGGTTACCCGGTCATAACCGGTGTTGGGCACCATTCCCTCCTGATCCACATAATTGGCTGATAAGCGATAGGTGGCTACATCCGTACCGCCTTCCACGTTCATGTTATGGTTTTGAGTAAATCCGGTTCCAAAGAAAGCGTCAAAGTTATCGTAGAAGGTCGTTCCTTCCTTGTACTTCGGTCCGAAGAAAGCATTTAATTCACCCAAAGAAAAAGGATTCACCGTAGCGTTCTGGCCAGCGACACCATTAGTACCACGCATATATGTTCTTTGGGTTTCAGGAAACCGGTATACTTTTTCCCAGCGGAAGGAATTGTTGTAATTGACCGTTCCCTTACCGGATTTGCCTTTCCTGGTAGTGATGACGATAACACCAGAAGCGCCATCGGATCCGTAGAGTGCCGTGGCTTCCGGCCCTTTTAGAATGGTGACCGTCTCGATGTCTTCCGGGTTGATGTCCATAGCCCTGTTTCCATAGTCGGAAGAACGGTTGGCAAATCCAACGTTGTTGCCTGCGGCCAGGTTCTCCTGGTTCATTGTTTGGTTATCGAACGGAACGCCGTCCACAACAAACAAGGGCTGGTTATTACCGCCAATAGAAACCGCCCCTCTCAATACGATGGAGGTAGATGACCCCGGAACACCGGATGTAGGGGTGATGTTAGCACCCGCCACCCGTCCTGCCAGCGAATTGATGAAATTTTCCCGGCGTGTCTGGGCGATATCTTCTCCTTTTACTTCCTGTGCCAGGTATCCAAGCTGTCGTTTGCTTTGTTTAGTTCCGTACACGGTAACCACTGTTTCCATCTTATCCGAAGGAGTTAGTTTAACATTGATCACCGAATTGCCCCCAACGCTGATTTGCGAGCGTTCGTATCCTACATAGGTAAACACCAGCAAGTGGCCCCTGGCTGCGGGTATCGAAAAATAACCGGCTGCATTAGTGAGTGTGTTTTTATCGGTGTTCCGGTTTGTTACCGTAACACCCGGCAAGGGAGAGTTATCATCAGCAGCCACTATAGTACCGGAAACAGTTGTTTCCTGCGCACCGGCATTTAAAACAGTAACCAGGGAAATAACAAGAAATGTGTAGGGTAGAAACCTTCTCATACAGTTGCGTTTTGATATTAGTATCCGGTAAAAATTCCTGGTGTCAACGAACGAATCTGCCGCGACCTTTTTACAACACCTCCACGCCGGCATCGGCATAAGGTTGTAATACAGGATGTAGTGGATCCAATTCGGTGATCAGCATATCAATCTCCTTTACATCACAGATCTTTATAGGCTGAAAGGAATTGATCTTCTCCGAAATAGAAAGACAGATGACTTTCTGTGCAGATTCGATCATGGCCTTTTTCAGTTGAACCACATCCCAGTCATTGTCTGTTATGCCATGCCTGACATCAATGGCATTGATCCCTAAAAAGCAGAGTTCTGCTTTTATCTGCCTGATGCGCGAAATGGCTTCCCCGCCTACGGTGATCTTCGAGCTTTTTGAAACCTTATCCCCAATAACGATAACTTCAATGTTCGGATGATGCATGTATTCCACAATCGCCGGAATACTGCCTGATATAAAGGTAGCACGCAGGTCATGCGGCAGGGTCCGTGCCAGTTCAATCACTGTCGTTCCTCCACTGGTAAGCACAAACATGCCATTCTTCACCAAAGCGGCGGCCTTTTCTGCAATAATCTTTTTGTGTGCATAAGAATAAACATTATTCACCGGGGTGTAAAAGTTGGAAAAGGAATGTGATAGTGCGCCGCCATGCACTTTGATGATCTTTCCCTGCCCGGTCAGTTCAAGCAGATCCCTTCTGATGGTGTCTTCTGAAACATTCATCTCCTGGCTGAGGTTTGATGAAAGCACTTTATTATGCAGATTGACCTGGTGAAGAATATATGCCTGTCTTTCCCTTTTAAGCATACTGGCAAGCCGTTTTTCAAAATAAGCGAAAATCCTGCACAAAACCGCAACATCCCGAAAATATCATCACTTCAAGGGCTAACGAAAAATTCTTTGCGAATCTTTGTGCATTTTTCTTCGTGCCCTTCGTGGTAAAAAAAACCACAAAGTAGCACTAAGGAAACCACAAAGAATACTCACAAAGAGCAGAGCAAAATTTTTTCTTTCTTTAAACGCGACGATATTGGTACTATAGTTAAACGGTAATACATAATGGACAGGAACATGGAAATATTTCCGAAATTCGCATTCTAAAAAATGTTAATTCGTGAAAGTATTCCCGGAATCGGCAATTGTGCAACTTGAATTTGATAAGGTGAAGTTATTGCTGGCTGAGCATTGCAGAAGTGAATATGCGAAAGCCAAAGCAGAGGACCTGCGTATACATACACATAAGGATTTTATTGGCCTGGAATGTAAACAAAGCCACGAATTCAGGCAATTGCTGATGAATGGCATTTATTTTCCCAACGATTACATACTTAACCTTGCAAAAGACCTGAAGCTGTTGGGTATTCCGGGAGCCTTACTGGGTACAGAACAATTTGTACAAATCAGGAAGCTAGTGATCAGCATACAGCATATTTTCCGCTGGTTCGATAATGAAAGAAGGTCAGCCTATGAGGGACTGATGCAAGTAATATCCGGCACTTACTATGAAAAGGTTATCCTTGACATGCTCAACGATATACTGGACGAGCAGGGAAACGTGTTAGATAATGCATCCGAAGAATTGCGAAATATCCGCATGAGCCTTTACCGGAAACGCAATGAGCAGAGGCGCCTATTCGACCGCGTCATTCAAAAGCTCAATAAACAGGGATACCTGGCTGACATTGAAGAAGCCTTCTTAAATGGCAGGAGGGTAGTGGCTGTGTTCGCCGAGCAAAAGCGAATGGTCAAAGGTATTCTACATGGGGAAAGTGATACCAGGAAAACCTCTTTCATTGAACCCGAAGAAACCACCGAATTGAATAACGAGGTTTTTTCGCTTGAAAATGAAGAAAGGCGGGAAGTCTACCGGATACTCCGGGAACTGACAGCAAAACTTTCCGTTTATGCTTCCCTGCTTGCAACCTACCACAACGTTGTCGGGGAATATGATTTTATCCAGGCCAAGGGCAAACTGGCTTTAGACATGAATGCCGAGTACCCTGTAATTACGGATAAAGCCCATGTGCACCTTGTAAATGCCTGCCACCCGCTTCTCTACTTGTACAACCGTAAATTAAATAAGCCGACCATTCCTGTCACGCTCACCCTCGATGAAAGAAACAGGATACTCGTCATCAGCGGACCAAACGCAGGGGGCAAAACAGTTACCCTGAAAACATTGGGCCTGCTTCAGATGATGGCGCAGAGCGGACTATTGGTGCCGGTCCATCCATCTTCCCAACTGGGTATTTTCAAGCAACTGATGATCCATATCGGTGATACGCAAAGCCTGGAATTCGAGTTGAGCACTTACAGTTCACATTTAAAGAACATGAAATACTTCATGGAGAACGCCAATGGAAAAACCCTGTTTTTTATTGATGAACTGGGCAGCGGCAGTGACCCTAACCTCGGCGGAGCTTTCGCTGAAGTGATCATGGAAGAACTGGCCAGGAAACACGCTTACGGCGTTGTGACGACGCATTACCTCAACCTCAAAGTCATGGCTAACAAAGTGTCTGGTATCATGAATGGAGCGATGGCTTTTGATGAAAAAAACCTGATGCCCTTGTACAAATTAATAGTAGGTAAACCTGGCAGTTCGTATACCTTTTCCATTGCAGAACGGATAGGATTGGATAAGTCACTTATTCAAAAAGCAAGGCAGCTGGTAGATGAAGATCATTTCAGTCTGGATAAGCTGTTGAACCGTACGGAGCAGGATCTTCAAAACATTGAAGTTGAAAAAACAGCGTTGAATAAGCTGCTCAGGGAAAATGAAAAGCTGAAGAAGGAAATGGAACTGTTGATCAACAAGGAACGCCATCAGCAACAGGTGGAACTGCTTAAACAGCAAAACAAGATTACGGAGGACCGTATTACCTACCTGAGGGATATGGACCGCAAGCTCAAACAGATCGTACTGGAATGGAAAAAAACGGAGGATAAGGATAAGGTGATCAGGGAAATCCAGGGATTGTTATTCAAGAGAGATGAAAAGAAACTGGTTAATAAACTCCAGAAGAAGGTGGAGTCCAGGTACAATGAAATAGGCGGGGAAGTAAATGTAGGCGATAAGGTAAAGATGAAACGCAACCACCAGGTAGGCGAAGTGCTCGAAATACGGGGAAAGAGAGCCGTGGTAAAGATCGGCCTCCTGCCTATGCAGGTGGAGATGAAGGATTTGGTTGTGGTAACGGAGAAGGTGGAAGAATAACTATTTCATCGCTTCCAGCACTCTCTTCACCATGCCGTCAACGGCGTTACTTTGAATCCACCGCACCACCATTACCAGGTCGTGTTCGGGATCTACATAGATAATGTTGCTGCCATTGCCGACATGTACAAACGCACTTGCAGGAGCGCTGGCCAGGTATTTTTTGTCGGTGTTCAGAAACCAGTTCATATAACCATATGTAGGTTGCACTGTTGTAGGGGTGAGCGCCTGTTGTATCCATTGTTCAGAAACGAGTTGTTTGCCATTCCAGTTGCCCCTGTGCAGCGTAAGCAGACCAAATCGGGCCATATCATACGCATTGATGAACATCCCACCACCCCAATGCCCGCCACCACTTACCGATTGCACAGGCTGCCCGTCGATAATGATCCACGCATTGCGGTAACCCGTCCATCGCCAGGTGTTCGAAGCGCCGATAGGATCCATAATAAATCCCTTAAGCACCTGGGGCAGTGGTTTGCGCCATACACTGGTAACTGCCAGAGCCAGCGCATTTACCCTTACGTCATTATATTCATATACGCTTCCCGGTTTGTTTCTTTTACGGGTCATCCATTCGGCTGAATTGGGAGAAGGGCGGTCGGCCCATTCCGGTTTGCCCCAGAGGGTACCTTCCCAATCGCTGGTCTGCCTGAGTAAAACATCCCAGGTCAATGAACGGTTATGGTCAGACGAAAATGGATATAGAAAATGTGCCTGCCCTAATTCTTCGGCCTTCCGGTTCAGCGCAAACGGATCAACTACTTCTATGGGTGGAATATAACGGCTAACGGTATCAAACACACTACGTATCAAACCCTGGTCCACAGCCAGTCCTACAACCGTTGACAAAAAACTTTTGGTAACGCTATGGGTCATGTCAACCCGTAACGGCTCTCCCCATTCAGCTACCAGGTATCCTTTATGAACAATAATACCTGTCGGATCGCCGCGATCGGCAAACGGCCCTACACCTTCTCCAAAGGGTTCTTTGCCAAAGCTCATAACATGCGACAATTCCATGCTTCGCGGCGCACTGGCTTCATGTTCCTTCGCAAAACGAATGGCTTCATACAATTTAATAGAATCCATACCACTTTCTTTTACGGATTGATGTTGCCAGATGTGTGCAGAAGGAAAGTAGGCTTTTTCTGCATTTTTAGAAGGATTCTTTTTCTGGCTGATCGCCGGTGAATAAAAGAACACCAGTATAATCGTTATCGTCAGGTTCCGTATCATATGATTAGCTTTTAAGGTTATAAAAATAAAACAATCATGCACCGCAAACAGATTTCAGATTTGATACCGTGATTTCACCCTTTTTTTAAGGGTGTTAATACTGCGCATTTCATTGCATTATGCCTGAATTTAGCTGCAAGGAATAAAATTTACCCTGCTTTTTCTTACTGCATTGATAAAAATATCTACAATGAAAATCGTAATTTATTGGCTACTTATCTCGTCCAACCTGTTCATAGGCATTCAGGTCGGATTTTCTCAAAGTAATCATTCAGCTCAACCTCCTAAAATTATTCCCTCTTCACCCAATGTGGCGGCTTTGCAGCGATACGGGGATATTCCCGTAAGTCCTTACACGGGTGTTCCTAATATTTCTATTCCTTTGTACGAAGTTAAATCGGGAGATATAAATGTTCCCATATCTGTCAATTACCATGCTTCAGGGATAAAAGTAGCTGATGAAGCGAGCCGTGTTGGATTAGGGTGGTCTCTAAACGCAGGAGGGATGATTTCCAGGACTATTATTGGTGAGGATGACTTCTTGCCGAACAGCTATGGGTATCATTTATCGGATACCTTGGCAAATGCTCCTGATATAGCAAATGGGATCAGGGGAGATCGAGGCAGTTCATTTAATATTCAAAACTGTAGTATAAATATAGGAAACGGCGATATAGGAAACTATGTCAAAGATAATTACAGTTTTCAACCGGACGTTTATAGTTTTAACTTTCTGGGGCATTCCGGGAAATTTATACTGAAGAGAAATAAAGAGGTAATACTGGCTAAAAAAGAAAAAATCAGTATACGGTGCCTGGATCAGGAAGCTAATGCCTGGGAAATTAAAACAGCTGACGGAGTTACATTTTTATTTGAGGAAGCCGAAACGTATGTAGATAATGAAAATTCCACAGGTGGTCTTCCAGGCACTCCGAAAATCGTATGGTATTTAACAAAGATCATATCTGCAACCGGCTTAACCGTAACTTTTCACTATCGTTCTAATCTAAATTACTCTATAAGGCCTACGGGCTCGTATTTTGAATCAAACAGTCCGGTGACTATCAGCAGCTCTACCGATCAGGCCGGGCCATTTCCGGAAATTCATACTATTTCAAAGCAATCTCCTGGCAAAGATTATAAGAATGTATACCTTGATAAAATTGTTTTCAACAATGGTGAAATAAAATTTACAAACTCCACAGACCGTGAAGATATCCAGGGCGATGTAAAGGTTGATAAGATTCAAATGTATAATACCACACCTGCTTTAATTAAAGAATGGGTGTTCACATATGGTTACTTTGAAGGAACCGGCGACAATGATTTTAATGAAGGAACAGCATTACATCGTTCCAGGAGATTAAAACTAGCCTCCCTCCAGGAGCAGGATTCGTCTGGAAACGCTTTACCACCTTTCACCTTCTCGTACAACAATGAGGATGTGATCAACCTTGCGATAAATCCATCTAAAACTTCCTTTGCCAGAGATCACTGGGGCTACTTTAACGGGAAATTCTCAAATACTTCGTTAATACCTTTATTTTCTTCTAACGCCACAAACAATATTGTGGCCCATTACCTCGGAGTTATGGGCGAAAGCAGAAACACTGATCCTGCTTACGCACAATTGTTTATGCTTAAACAGATAAAATATCCAACAGGGGGAAGAACCGTGTTTGAATACGAATCACATGACTTTGATATCGCAAAATCCAATGTAAATGATAATTCATATTTCAGGAATTACAAGGAAGCCATAGGAAAGGAAATCAGAAAGTTTTATAGTGGAAACATCCGTCAGGAGCAACCACTGGCAGCCGACATCCCTAATTACATTTTGGATATGAGTGATCTTCTTGTGGATGCGAATGGTGTAACATCAAAAGTGGACCTGGAGGCTTTTTTCCGGTTCGATGGTAGTCCTCAACTGACCTGTTTGCCTTCAGGTAGTGTGTATGTAACGTTGACAAACCATGATGGAGCCGTTGTTTCCGGACCAACTGATGTAGCCTCACTCATAGGCAACACATTTTTCCCAACAACTGTTTGTGCCAACAATAATGCAGGAAGCTATTATGGTGCAACCTTTAAGAATACCTATAATTTAGCTCCGGGTAAATATATATGGAAACTCCTCTTGCAGGGAAGCGCGGACCTGAGCTTTATCAAGGATGTGTCGCTTAAGATAAATTATGTAGCATCCAACGAAAAACAGGATATTGTAAATAGTGGAGAAAAAGTAACCGGAGCTGATTTTGCCGGGGGGCTTCGAATAAAAAAAATAATCGATTATGATAACGTTACTGACCATAGTCCCAGGGTAAAAAAGTACAATTATCATTATAAAGACAGTAATAGCGGTAAACTACATTCTTTCGGCCGCAGAATGTCAAGACCCATTTACACTTATTACAACGAGAAGAAGTATAAGAAGCAGGCACAGGTTACACCTCATGTTACCTTTATGCATGTTCACAGCCTGATGCGTGAATCGGATAGCAATATTCCGTTGAATGGAAGTGCAGGAGGTAGTGTTGTAGGCTATGACCAGGTGGATGTATTACTTGGTGAAAACGGTGAATTCGGCAAAACAGTTTATCAATTTGAAAATGATCCTGATATAATTTTAGATTACAGCGATAATGATTATATCGCGGGTGAAATAAAACGGATACCAAGGAAAATGCCGGTATTGGGAACAATTTCAAATGAAGCGAATGGAAATATAGTGAATCAGGCGGACTATAAATATGAAGGGGGACAATACTATAAAGTAAAGGAAATTATTAATACATATTCCGAATATACTTCTGCCAGTAATGCCTTGTGGTACGGAATAGATAAAAGAATTGTGAATGATGACATTTATACTTCAAATTGTATTTTTAAAAGTTACCTATATCCTTCGATTGCTGAAAGCCGTAAAATGCTTACTTCCACTACGATTAAAACGTTCGATCAGAACAACAATTCTTTATTTATTTCGCAAACAACAGAGTATACTTATAACAATTCGACACACTTACAATTGGAAAGTACTACGACTTCGATTAACAATGGCGACAAGAAAACAATTTTATTAACCTATCCGTTGGATTATGAGAATAACAGGTCTGATGCAGCCCTGAGTAAAATGAAAGCTGGTAAATTTATGCATGCATCTGTTGTTACGAAGAAAACAATGCTTTCCCGAAATAATATGGACAGGTTAATAGACGGAGAAATTATTAAATACCAGGTTGTTAACGATAACATCCTTCCTCAGGAAATAACGCTGCTTGAAACGGCAGTACCTCTCGATCCCGCAGCATTATTGAACTATAATCCTTCTTCAGGATCATACCCTTCCCAGTACTTTCAAAAATTAAAATATGAAATCTATGACACAAAAGGCAACCTGTTACAATATACTGCACAGGATGGAATAGTTACATCAACCATTTGGGCATATAATGATGCCTATCCAATTGCTCAGGTAATTAACGCGCAGTATAAAGACATTTTTTATACATCATTTGAAGATCTTTTGGTTAACTCGGCCCACGAGGGAAAATCAGGAGATAAAAGCAAAATCGATGGTTACGGGAAAGACCTGGCTAATCTTACCAACGGTAATTATCACCTTACTTATTGGCAAAAGTCTGGAACAGCTTGGGTATTTCAATCAAACAATATCTCTGTAATAGATGGATCGTATTCTATTAGCCTGACTGGACAAGTTGATGATGTCAGGTTCTACCCTGAAGGGGCACAGATGACCACATATACCTATGATCCGCTAATTGGTATGACGAGTGTATCAGATATGAATGATCGCATTACTTATTATAAATACGATGGATTCGGAAGGTTAAGCCTTATTAGAGACCACGAGGGAAACATTCTCAAGAAAATTGATTACAACTACGCCGGCCAACCTGAAGGTAGTAACGCAAATTCCGTCATTAATCTGACTTATACCAATACCTCAAACCTTTCCGGCTTTTTTGTATATCTGTCAAGAGCGTCAGACGGATTAGATTACACGCTGGCGATAGGGCAGGGTAGCGGGTCAATTGAAAAAATAGAACCGGGAACTTACTCCATTGAGGTATACAATTCAAATGCTGATTATACTAATTACCACGGTCTGAAAGCTGGCTGTAATCATAATACTTCAGGCCGCATTATCTATGGCGTTGAAATAAACACGGGATGCTCGAATATTACTATTTATTAACAATGCAATATTATTCTCGATTAGCAGATGGGTTCGAATCTTGATATCAGCACATTTCTATAATAAATTATACAAAAAAAATTAGGTGATATACAGGTATGAAGCATGGGTGTAGGAAGGCAACGGCTGAAGGGGACTATGTCGCTGATGTTTGATTTTGCTAAATTCTTAATTCATTCAGGATGACTACCGGGTTTATTTTCCGTGTTAAGTTTTTGTCTGGGGCCCTGCTGGCTGCCCTGGTGAGTTATTCGCAGGTCACTCCTCCGGCAGGTTACGGAGCCGGTTTAAAGCCCGGTTATGTCAGAAGCCGGGAGGTGCTGGCCCCGCTGAAGGATCCGGTGTTGGTGGGCTCCCTGCCTGTTGGTGCCCTTCGCCAGTCGACCACTTATGTCGACGGGCTGGGAAGGCCGCTGCAGACGGTGTTAAGACAGGCCTCCAGGGCCGGCAGCGGTGCTGCCACCGACCTGGTGACAGCGGTGGTCCATGACCCGATGGGCAGGCAGACCTACCACTACCTGCCCTTTGCCTCCGGCAGCGACCAGGGCGGTTTCAAAACGGATCCTTTCTGGGAGCAGGCGGCGTTTTACGACCGCCAGCTACACGACCAGGGCGAGAGGTATTATTACGGCAGGACCACTTACGAAGCCTCACCCCTGAACCGGGTCCTGAGCACCTATGCTGCCGGCAACAGCTGGGCCGGCTCTGAGCCCGAAGCCCTGGCGGCCGACCGCCATGGGGTGGAGATGTCATATCTTGTCCAGGAGGGCTCCGACCAGGTGAAGTCCTGGAAGGTAGCAGGGAACAGCATCTACGCCCAGGGCGATTATGCCCCCGGACAGTTATCCGAAACCCTCACCCTGGATGAAGACCGCAAAAAGGTGGTCGAGTATAAGGACCAGGAAGGAAAGATGGTACTCAAGAAGGTGCAGCTCTCCGGGCACCCTTCCCCGGGCCATGAGGGGTGGCTTTGCACCTATTACGTCTATGATGAGCTGGGACTGCTGCGTCTGGTGATCCAGCCGCGGGCAGTGGAGGAGCTGGCCAGGCCGGCCGTGAACTGGCAGCTGTCCACGCTGCTGCTTGAGGAGCAGTGTTTTCAGTACAGCTACGACTCCCGCAGGCTCATGATCACCAAAAAGGTTCCCGGCGCAGGGCAGATAAGGATGGTCCATGACTCCCGGGACCGGCTGGTGATGACCCAGGACGCTAACCTGAGAAAGGATCACCAGTGGCTGTACACGCACTATGATGATCTTAACCGGCCCCTGGCTACAGGACTGCTGAGCGACCCTGTGCACTTTGAGGATCATGCCTATCACCTGCAGCATGCCAGGGCCAGCTCATCCTATCCCTACCCGGGCAGCTACACCACCGTGGAGCTGAGCCGCAGTTTTTATGATGGTTATGAGTGGCTGGGTAAGTACCCGACCCCTTTTGGGAGCTGGAGAGCAACCAGCCATGAGGGGTATTTACTGCCGTCATCCCCCACCAGCTTTCCTTATGCTGAAGGTGTGGTACAAAGCGGCTCGGTTCGGGGCCTGGTCACCGGCACAAGGACAAAGGTGCTGGGAAGGGATGATTATCTGTACAGCATCACTTACTATGATGATAAGGGGAGGGTGATACAGGCTGGGAGCACTAACCTTTCCGGTGGTGTGGACGTGACCACCACCCAGTACAGCCATAGCGGCATGGTGCTGCTTCAGATCGCCGTTGGACAAAAAGGGGGTACTGACCCCCAGGAGCATACGGTGATCACCGAGACGGCCTATGATGAGCTGTGGAGGGTAGCGACCCTGTCAAAGACGGTGATCAGCACCCGTGGGGGAGAGACGGTTACCAAACCCCGACAGGTCATCGTCAGAAACGGCTATGACGCCCTGGGGCGCCTCAGCGATAAGACCCTGGGCCATTCTTCCCATAGCGATGATGGCCTGGAGAAACTAAGTTATGGCTACAACATCCGCGGCTGGCTGCGGGGTGTCAACAGCCATTCCCTCAGGGAGGGTAGTAGTAGTCATCACTGGTTTGGGATGGAGCTGGGCTATGACAAAGGGATCGCGGGAGCCGGCGGCGGCCCTGGCAAACCGCAGTTCAATGGCAACATCAGCCGGGCGGTCTGGCAGAGCAGGGGTGACGGGGTGAAGAGGCAATATGATTTTGCCTATGATGAGGCCAACCGCCTGCTCAAAGGGGACTACCAGCAAAGGGAAGCTAATGGCAGCTGGGGCAGTGCCACCATGAACTTCAGCATGAGGATGGGCGACGGGATAGATCCCACGACGGCTTATGACGCCAATGGCAATATCAAAGCGATGAGCCAGCAGGGGTGGAGGGCAGCAAACCCAGGAGCAGAGCTGGACAAGCTGGAGTATAGTTACCTGCTCGGTGGCTTGAGCAATAAACTCCGGGAGGTCAAGGATGGCTCAGCGCTGGGCAGTGGCGGCAGCGACTTCAGGGATGGGAACCATGATGGCAGTGATGACTACAGCTATGATGATAACGGCAACCTTACCGGTGACCGCAACAAAGCGATCAGCCGTATCAGCTACAACCACCTGAACCTGCCCGGGCAGATAACCATCTTGCAGCAGGATGTCCTAAGGGAAAAAGGAAGGATCACCTACACCTATGACGCCCTGGGCAACAAGCTAAGCAAAGAAACCCTGGACAGGACCGTCACCCCGCAGAAGACAACCACGACCCTTTACCTGGGAGCGATGGTCTACCAGGATGATGAGCTGCAGTTCATCAGCCATGAAGAAGGCAGGATACGCTTTGAGAAGGCTGGCGGGGGTTCCTGCAGCACACAAGGGGCCAGGTTGGAGTATGACTATTTTATCAGGGACCACCTGGGCAACATAAGGATGGTGCTGACGGAGCAAAAAGCAGTGGACTGTTATCCGGCTGCTGGTCTGGAAAAGGCGAACCTGGCCCGGGAGCAACAGGTGTATGATATCAAAGAGGGTCAGGTAGAAGATCTTGCTGCCGATGTCAAGGAGCGTCATCCCGGTCTGCAGGACCGTGCCTACCGGGTTGTGAACGCTGCGGGAGAGAAGACAGGCCTGGGCATGGTGCTAAAGGTGATGGCCGGCGATGAGGTGATGATCAGGGCTGAGTCTGTGTACATGCCGCCGGTGGAACAGGCCGGTGCGGGAAGTACCGGGGCGGTGGTCCTGGGGGAGCTGCTGAGCGGGTTCTTAAGTTCAGCAGGGGCAGCCGTCAAGGGAGGCCCTGGTGCGGACATACTGGCTGGCAGTGCGGTGGCAGGTCCCCTGAACGCTTTTATCCATGATCCCCGTCGGTCGACACCGGCAGCTGTTCCCAGGGCATACCTGAACTATATCCATTTTGACGGGCAGCTGAACTATGTTGACGGCGGCTTTGAGAGGGTCAACGATTATGACAACACGGGCTACCGGAACCACGACAGGTTTACCGGCAGCCCGGTAAAAATAACTAAGAACGGATATTTGTATATTTATGTGAGCAATGAAAGTGAGCTCAAGGTGCTCTTTGACAATCTGCAGGTCACCCATGTGAGGGGCCCGCTGCTTGAAGAAACGCATTACTATCCTTTCGGGCTGACGATGGAGGGGATAAGTAGTAAGGCGGCGGGAGGGGTGGAGAATAGGAGAGGCTTTAATGGGAACGAATTGCAAAGTACGGAGTTCAGTGATGGAAGTGGATTAAATGTTTACGACTTCAATGCAAGGACTTATGATCCGCAGATAGGCAGATTTATTCAACTAGATCCCAAAAGCGAAGAGGCAGATCAGGAAAGTTGGAGCCCTTATCATTTTTCTTATAATAATCCTGTTAGATATAATGATCCAGACGGAAGGCTTCCAATAATTCCTATTATCTGGGGCCTTTACGAATTAGGTTCTGCAATTTATGATGGTTACCAGGCATACAAAACAGTAAGTGATAAAAACGCTTCTAATGGAGAGAAGGCAGCAGCAGTAGGCGGTGTTTTATTAAGCGCTGTTTTGCCTGGTGGTGGATATGGAACTGCTGCTAAAGCTACAGTAAGAGCTGTTGATAAAGCTGACGATGCTTTAAAAGCA
Source organism: Chitinophagaceae bacterium (assembly GCA_037718865.1). Classification (GTDB taxonomy): domain Bacteria; phylum Bacteroidota; class Bacteroidia; order Chitinophagales; family Chitinophagaceae; genus JADCRZ01. The sequence goes on from JBBJMP010000011.1 coordinate 27,275, forward strand.
ACGGACAAAATAAGCGATGGCTCTAAAATGGCTAAGGCACTTGAAAAAGCAGAAACTGCAGTGAAGGGAACAAAGGGAAATAATTCAGGAGCGACTGATTTTGTGGTAAATAGTAAAGGTGAAGCTGTTGCTATTCCTAATGGAGCAAAGGGTCCATCGAGTCCAAACAAAGGTACTGGTATGAGTTATCAAGGCGGAAATGGAGGAAAAGGTATGGATAAAAAGACCACTGGTGTTAGAATAATGGACGCAAATAGTAACCAAGGTAGAAGAGTGAATTACATGAATAAATCAGGTCAAACAGTTGATAATAAAACTGGTAAAACAATACCTAATAAGGATTCAAGAGGACATATGCCTTATGGCAACTGATAATACTATTTATGAAGAGCAAAAATTTATTAGAATACTTGATTAATGAACACTTAAGTTCAGTAGAATTTGTTCAAGATTACCTGCAATTACATTTTGAGGACAAAACTTTAACGTGTTATGTATGGCCATCTATTAGGAAAAATGAGTATGAATATAGAAGTAATCATACTGACTACAAAAATCAGCTGTGTAGTTTAATAACAGAGAATGTCACAAATGTAATTTTACTTGAACAAGTTAGTCTTACAATTACTCTTACTAATGCTTCTGAAATCATTTTATCATTAGACTCAAGTAATCCTGAAATTGAGGGGGAAATTGCAATATTGTCTGATGACGAAAACAATTGGAATGTTTTTGAATGAAGTATTTTTTGTACTTTGTTAGGTCTCCCGAAATGCTGGCGCGAGGGGAAAGGGGCTGTGATTTGTTAACGATCCCCTCAGCCTCCCATCAAAAGGCACGAGTACTCCTCTGCACAAGGCCAAGGCTGCATACTCGCACCCCCACGCAATATAAGTATTAAACGCTTTATTCCTATAAGATGAAAATATTAGAAGATATACTAACAGATATATCGCATCGTAATCAACTCGTAAAGATCTTTCAAGAGCAAGTGTGGAATGATAGAATTATACAAAACGAGAGTCATAAAGAAATACTTTCAGAACTTGCATATGATTTAGACTTATATGAACCAGATGAAAATTTACGGAAGCAAGACTTAAGTTATTTTGGCGATGAACGATTAGAAGCAGAAATAATAACTGTGTTACAAAAGTTAAGGACATAACCTAAAAACTGGCTTACTTAACTTATGCGGCGTAGAATTTATGCTGAATGCTATTTAAGCTTTGCTGGTAATGAAAGATAAATGAGAACGGCTGGCATAAGCCGACGGTCTTTGTGTTTTTAGGAAGCATGTGCTTTTTTTGACTTTAAAGTCTCGGAGCGCCATATCGATGAGGTTTCAGCCAAGCCTTGCCCCCGGCGTTGTCGTGCTGTGCCTAGTATCTAAATTCTTTTATAGGGTTATCCAGATAGAGCGCAAAGCGAAGATAAGAAATAGACCTTAGCTAATAAATTTAGTATATTTGTACTAAATATTTGAGTATGTTTCAGGGAATCACCATTAGTGAGTTTAATAAGTTCTTTACAAGTGAAGATGATTGCAGGCAGTATCTGTTTGATTTAAAATGGAATGACGGTTATCGATGCCGCAATTGCAATGGGAAGAAAAGCTGCAAAGGCAAGACTCGGTTTCATTTGCGATGTACACAGTGCGGGTATGATGAATCTGTCACAGCACACACATTGTTTCACAAGATGAAGATCCCGCTGCTGAAGGCTTTTGGGATTAACTTTCGGATCTCTGTGCGCAAAAAAGGAATGTCAACCATAGAATTGGCTAATGAATACGGCATCAATCAAAAATCTTCCTGGTTGTTTAAACGAAAGGCACAGGAGGCAATGGCAAGCAGCGGCAAACATCTTCTTAGTGGTCATGTAGAAGTGGATGAATTGATGATTGGGGGAGTAGATGAGGGCGAACGCGGAAGAAGCAAGGGAGATAAGAAGCTGGTAGTGATGGCAGTTGAAAAAGTACAAGGAGATAAAATAGGACGAGCCTATGCACAAACGATTGAAGATGCCAGTGCAGAAAGCTTTAAGCCTTTCTTCGAGAAATATATTGACAAAGATAACACCCAGATTAAGACGGATCAATGGAGGGGTTACTGGCCACTGGAAAGTGAATTTGAAATCAAGCAAAAGCCCTCAAGTAAAGGGAAAAACTTTATGGGATTGCATTATTTAATCATGAATTTGAAAGGATGGCTAAGAGGTATACATCATAAGTGTTCAGAAAGATTCATGAACGGATATTTAGATGAATTCTTCTTCAGATTTAACCGGAGAAACTTTCTACCAACCATCTGGCACAAGCTGATTGAGAGAATGATGCAACATGAACCCTACGCCTATAAAGCAAATGCGACTTAAATGGATAACCCTATTCTTTTAATAAAATTGAAAGAATTAGCCACTAACGGCTAATAAAAACAAAATGACAAGTAAGTGCATTTTCGTTAACCTGGGAAGCTAAATTTCGTAAGCTTAAACCGTTGTTTTAAATCAATCTTCTATTTGCATAATTGGGCCTACCTGTCTGGCAAAAGGCACGAGTACGCAGTTGCACAAGGCCGGGCGGCATACTCGCGCAGGTAGCGGGAATTTGAAATTTCAATGTGTCTTATGAGGAATAACTCAAACAATCGCCAATTAATAATAAATTTGGGCTTGATCACGTAGATTACCTACATGCCAATCAACATGCAAACACCGGAACAAGCCATCACTTCACTGGGAATATTTTTACCTCCTGCACCTAAACCTCTGGGAGTTTATAAGCCCTGCCTTTTGGATGGTAAATACCTTTACGTTTCCGGTCATGGACCGGTGAAAATGGATGGAAGTCTTATCACCGGACGCATTGGAGAAAACATGAGTAAAGAGGAGGGTAAACATGCAGCAAGACAGGTGGGCTTAACTATCCTCTCCACTATCAAAGCAAACCTGGGCAGCCTGGATAAGGTAAACCGTGTTATCAAGGTGCTGGGTATGATTGCCTGTATACCAGACTTTAAAGAACATCCATTTATAGTCAACGGATGCAGCGAACTGTTTGCCCAGGTCTGGGGAGAGGACAACGGTATTGGCGTTAGAAGCGCCGTTGGCATGAGCTCTTTACCTGGGAATATTCCTGTGGAGATAGAGGCGTTGTTTCAAATATTTTAATTTTAATGCTATCGTGACTTTGCCGGAACAAGATTGGTACGTAATCAGTAACGTAAATGAACTGGATTCTCCAGCCCTCGTCGTTTATTTCGATCGGGTTCAGGAAAATATCCGGGTGCTTAAGTCTATGATCGATGATCCGCTGCGACTGAGGCCCCATATCAAAACGCACAAGTCCAAACAGGTAACACAGCTGTTAATGCAATCAGGAATCGCTAAATTTAAATGCGCCACTATTGCCGAAGCTGAAATGCTGGCTGATTGCCGCGTTTCCGGCGTGCTGCTTGCCTATCAGCCTGTAGGACCAAAACTTCATCGCCTCGTATCATTAATAAAACAATATCCGGAAACTTCATTTTCATGCTTGGTGGATAACGAGGATGCAGCCAGGCAAATAGCCGGTATTGCGGCCGGGGAAGGACTTATCATCTCAGTATATCTAGACCTTAACACCGGCATGAACCGGACCGGAATTCCTCCTGGAGACGCTGCTATAGCATTATATAAGTTATGTTTTGACCTGAATGGGATACGTCCCGTTGGATTGCACCTGTATGATGGCCACATAAGGCATGAGGACTTTACTGAACGTTCCCGCCAGTGCGATGAGTCATTTAATAAAGCTGCGCAAATGTCTCATGCACTTACACAAGCCGGATATTCCCAACCATTGATGATCACTGGCGGATCTCCCACTTATTCCATTCATTGCAAAAGGAGCCAGGTTGAATGCAGCCCGGGCACTTTTATTTATTGGGACAAGGGGTATAAGGATCTGTGTCCCGAACAGCCTTTCCTTCCTGCGGCATTGGTTATCACCAGGGTAATTTCGATGCCTGACGCAACCCGGTTATGCCTTGACCTTGGACACAAATCGGTAGCATCTGAAAACGTGTTGACAAGACGGGTCCACTTTCTAAATGCACCCCTACTCAATCCCGTTAGTCATAGTGAAGAACACCTCGTTATCGATGCGGGCCATGGGCATTCTTTTAAAATAGGCGATGTTTTGTATGGGTTACCTTTTCATATTTGTCCGACCAATGCCTTATATGAAAGGGTTTTTACAGTAGAGAATGGCAGGTATACGGGGGAATGGCCGGTTGAGGCGAGGGACAGGAAGATAAAAATTTAAATTCGCACATTTACATCATGTTTAACATCGATGCACATCTCGACCTCAGTATGAATGCCATGGAATGGAACCGTGACCTGAGGCTACCTGTAAAGAACATACGCTATTTGGAGGAAGGGATGACCGATAAACCTGATCGATGTAAAGGCACCGTTTCATTACCCGAATTACGTAAAGGAAGAATAGGGCTGGTTGTGGCCACGCAAATTGCCCGCTATGTTGAACCAGGAAACCTGTTGCCTGGCTGGCGTTCTCCTGAACAAGCCTGGGCTCAGACACAGGGCCAGCTATCCTGGTACAATTCGATGGAGGAAGCGGGAGAAATGGTGCAGATTAACGATCTGATTTCTTTGCTCAACCATATTGAGATATGGAATACAGACAAGCCTGATGCGCAAAAACCGGTCGGTTATATACTGAGCCTGGAAGGGGCTGATTCTTTAGTGACCCTTAACCATGTGGAAAGGGCGTATGAGTATGGACTGCGTGCGATAGGACCGGCCCATTATGGCTTTGGCAGGTATGCACAGGGAACTGATGCAACAGGATATATGGGAAACAATGGAAGAGCATTATTAAAGGAGATGGAACGATTAAATATTATTCTGGATGCTACCCATTTGTGCGAGGAGAGCTTTTGGGAAGCCCTGGATCATTTTAACGGTCATGTATGGGCGAGTCATTCCAATTGTCGTACATTGGTGAATCACAACAGGCAATTTAGCGACGGGCAGATCAAAGTGCTTATTGAACGAGGTGCAGTTATCGGAGGGGCACTTGACGCCTGGATGATGGTACCGGGTTGGGTTCGCGGTAAATCTAATCCTAAAAACATGCATTGTAACCTCAATGTGCTCATAGATCATTTTGATCATGTTTGCCAGATTGCTGGAAATGCCTTACACATTGGCATCGGTTCCGACCTGGACGGCGCTTTTGGAGCAGAACAATGTCCTTACGACCTGGAGACGATTGCCGATCTGCAACAGCTCCCTGTCCTGTTAAGTAACAGGGGTTACTCAGAAGAAGACATCGCCAATATTATGCAGGGCAACTGGTTAAGGTTTTTAAAGAACGCATGGGCTTAATCACCCCTAACCTTTCCTTGAAAAGGAGGGGAATTTAAGAGACTTTGAACACCTTCAGGCTCCCCTCCTTTTTCAAGGAGGGGGCAGGTTTGCGCAGCAAACCGGGGTGGTTATGCAGAATTAAGTGCCCGTTAATTTATTACATGGCGTGCAAATAGTCCTTCAACTGTGTGATCGTTTCTTCCTGTCCGAGAATCGTTTCCTTAACAACATCGCTCATCGAGATAATGCTGACAAGTGTTTCCTGCTCAAATACAGGCAGGTATCGAAGAGTATTGGCCGACATTAGTTCCATGCAGTGTTCAATAGTGTCTGATGAAGAAACATGCGGAAATTCCATAGTCATAATTTCAGAAACCCTGGTATCGGTAGAGGATTTCCCTTTTAAAATAACCTTACGGGAGTAATCCCTTTCCGTCATAATTCCCAGGAACTGCTGATCCTGCATGATCAAAACAGAACCAATATTTTTGTCGGCCATCAGCTTAAGCGCATCTATTACAGTGGTTTCCGGACCTATGGATACTGCGGATTTTCCTTTGCGGGCAAGAATATCAGATACTTTCTTCATATACAGTCAATTTTGATTGAATAAACAAATGAAAGATAAATAATAACGGTAATAAAATTAGCAATTTTCTAAAGCCTGCAAAACATCATTCAGCACATCCTCCGCATATTCCAGTCCTACGGAAATGCGGATCAGGCCCGGTGTAATATTTACTGCTGACCTTTCTTCTTCTGTAAGTTTTGCATGAGTGGTGCTGGCGGGATGTGAAGCAATGCTTCTTGAATCACCCAGATTGGCGGTGAGTGTTAACAGCTTCAAATTATTTAAGAATAGCTTCCCGCTTTCCAAACCACCTTTTAAATCAAAGCAAACAATGCCACCGCCACTTTTCATTTGTTTCTTTGCAATGGCATGATGAGGATGGCCTGGTAAATACGGATACTTTAGCCAGTGTAATTTTGGGTGATATTCAAGCGCCCTGGCGAGGTAGAAGGCGTTGGCCGAATGCCTCTCCATGCGTACATCGAGGGTTTCAAGGCTTTTGCTCAATACCCACGCGTTAAAGGGAGCCATAGATGGTCCCGTACTTCGGCAAAAGAGATATATCTCATGTATGAGCTCCTTTTTACCAGCAATGACACCCCCCAGGACTCGGCCCTGGCCATCTATCCACTTAGTGGCGGAATGTACAACCAGGTGAGCACCATATTCTATGGGGCGCTGGCCTACAGGTGTTGCAAAACAATTGTCTACATTCAGGATAAGGTTATACTTCGCTGCCAGCTGACCGGCAAATTCAAGGTCTATTAGGTCCAGTCCGGGATTTGTCGGCGTTTCGAGATAGATCATCCTGGTATTTGGCCGGATGGCAGCCTCCCATTCGTCAGTCTGGTCTGCACTTACATAAGAATACTCAATTCCGTAGCGGTGAAGGTATTTGGTGATGATAGTATGGGTACTGCCAAAAACCGCATTACAGGATAAAAGATGATCTCCTTTTTTCATTAGCGCCATAAACGAGGCAAAAACCGCACTCATTCCCGAGGCAGTGGCATAAGCGGCTTCAGCCCCTTCAAGTGCACACATTTTGTCGGTAAACTCTTTCACGTTCGGGTTACTGAAACGGCTGTAGATGTTGTCATCCGTTTCATCAGCAAATGCCGCCCGCATGTCTTCGGTGTTGTCGAAACTAAAACTACTGGTCAGAAATAACGGTGTGGAATGCTCCATCTCGTTAGTCTGGTCAGTTTGGATTCGAATGGCTTTTGTGATCGGGTTTAATTCCATATTTATATTAGTTCTATATTAATTTTACATCCCATTTTAAATTACATCCTGCCCGGCGAAGCGTTTCGGCAACAGAACAATATTTTTCCATTGACAGTTCACAGGCCCTTCGTGCTTTGGAAGCATCGATATTGCCTTTCAGTTCGAAGGTTATAGTGATGTCCTGCCATAAAGATGGCTCTTTTCCGGTTTCTCTTTCTCCCTCTATGGTCATTCGGAATCCTTCCAACTTCTGACGTTGTTTCTTTAGTATTGAAACGATATCAATGCCGCTGCATCCACCCAATCCCATAAGTAACATCTGCATGGGGCGCACGCCAAAATTGTCGCCACCTGTTTCCAAACTGGTATCCATAAGGACAACGTGACTATTGGCGTCCCTGGCTTCGAAACCATAATCGCCTTTTACCCGTTCAATTTCAACTTTTAGCATTTATTCATATTTTTTACAAATGTAATTCACATAGGCCTTTACTTTGCTGCAATAATCAGCAGTATTTAATGAATCAACATCATTATAGCAAAGAATTCAGACTGGAAGGAGGAGATATACTTCCCGGAATTACTATCGCCTATCATACTTATGGAAATCTAAATGAACATAAATCGAACGTTGTATGGGTTTGCCATGCGCTTACTGCAAGCTCAAACGCCGTTGACTGGTGGTCGGGGATTGTGGGACCCGATCATGCCATTGATCCTGCCAACTATTTTATTGTTTGCGCCAACGTTCTTGGTTCCTGCTATGGCACCACCGGGCCTTTAAGTATAAACCCGGAAACAGCCAAACCATGGTATGACCGGTTTCCGCTTATCACCATCCGGGATATGGTTAAAGCGCATATCCTATTACGTCAGCACCTCGGTATTTCAAAAATATTTTTGCTAATGGGTGGCAGCATGGGTGGTTACCAGGCACTGGAATGGGCCGTCATGGAAAACGAAGTGATTGATAACTTGTTTCTTCTCGCTACATCTGCTACCGAAAGCGCCTGGGGCATCGCTACGCATACTGCTCAGCGTTTAGCCATAGAAGCTGATGGAAGCTGGCTTACTGATACTCCGCAAGCCGGCCAAAAGGGATTAAAAGCGGCACGCGCAATAGGAATGCTTACCTATCGCAATTACGGAATACTGGTGGCAAAGCAAACCGATCCGGATCATGAAAAACTGGATCATTATAAGGCATCCGCCTATATCAATCACCAGGGTGAAAAACTAGTTCGGCGTTTCAATGCTTATAGCTACTGGCTGCTTACGAAGGTGATGGACACGCATCACCTGGGCCGGGGACGGAATGCTAAAACCGAAATGGTGCTCCGGGATATCACGCAAAGGACCCTGATCATCGGTATCAGCAGCGATATCCTTTGTCCTGTTGCAGAACAGGAGTTCCTTGCCCGGCATATGAAACAGGCAACCCTGATCGAGATCGACTCTGCCTACGGTCACGACGGATTTATGGTTGAATCAGAAAAAATCTCCTATTACCTATTACGTTGGCTGAACACGTGATGAATACAGTGATTCTGCAGGAGATCGACACTCCGTTTGTGGTTGGTGAAAACACCAACCACGGGCAGAGATTAGTCAACTCATTTCAACAGGTCTTCCATAGTGAACGTGACATAGTACAATCCCCCTAGAGTGGGCCCGGCCGCATATTGGATGTACCGTTTATTGAAAACGTTGGCTCCACCTACCTTAATATTAATCTTCGTTTGTGGCACACGGTAGGTCAGCTGGCCATCGAAAGTATAATAGGAGGGCACCTTCCCATTAGCCAGCGGACTTTCCCAAAAGAAAGAATCCTGCCATCTCCAGACCACATTAAATCCGACGTTCTTAGCTATTTCACGGTTGCCAAAAGAAAGGTTAGTTGTCCATACAGGCGTATTGAAGCCGGTAACAAATACATCTTTCTCCTTGTTAGTAACGATGTTGTTATAACTGACATTACCCGACAACGTATACTTCTTATAAAAATTAAATGTCATTCCCAACGACGACCCATAATTGTTGTATTTATTTTTAGCATTGGTATAAACACGGTACCTGGTTTGCTTTGACCGGTTTGCTGCAATCATATCAGTCACCGATACATCCGTGTTCACCTTTCCGGAAGAAGGAACAGCTACTTCCACCTGGCCGAGAAATCCATTATATACGTTGGTATAGACGTCTATGTCTACTACCAACATATTGTCCAGCAAAATGGATTTGTAACCGATCTCGAACGAGTTTATGCGTTCCGGCCTGGTAGGATAAAGATTGGTAACTTCCAGCAAACCCCGGTTTCTTAATGCGGCTGCAGCATCTATGGGGTTTACCGCAGGATCCTTGTCTTTATCATATGCCGCATTGAAATTGTTCACCGATGCCAGTGTGTAAGAGTTTTCCAAATATCCTAAACCTTCGTTAACGCGAGCCAGACCGCCGACCCTTCTTACATTACCATTGTTCACAAAAGAAACGGCTTCAAAAAGGGCAGGGAACCTGAACCCGTTCTGGTAGGACGCCCTGAAATTGTGTTTCTCCTTCAGGGTGTAAACAGCAGCGATCCGCGGATTGACTTTCGGATCGAATTCAGGATTGTAATCAACCCGCAGTGATCCGAAAACCTTTAATTTGTCCTGGAAAAATGTTCTGGTGACCTGCGCAAAACCACCGAATTTTTTATAATAGATATTTTCTCCAAAATCGTTCCCTTTAAGCGGTTTATTACGGTCCGCAACTGGCCTGGAGAAATCAACAAAGTTATTTCCGTCTGGTATCACTTCATACAGCCGTGCATCTGCACCTAACAATAGATCAAAAATGTTGATTTTCTTCGACAGGTCCCATTGGGCATCTGCGTGATAGGTGCGGCTCATCTGGTGAAGCCAGGCGCCGCCGGTTTCCGGGGCTCCGGTTATGCCAGCATTTTTATGGTCCCAATTGTTGATGGCAATGATCGTATTTTTCAGATCAGTAAAACCACCTGTTCCAGGTTCAACACGACCCTGGTCAGCAGCTGTTCTGGCCAAACGCATCGCCGTTGCCAAATCCGAACCGGTACCTGTAGCAGGCGTTAACCCATTTTGTAAAGCGGTCCTGAACCGGGCACCCCAGGCACTGTTTGAAAGATGACTTAAATCGAGATTGTCAGAAAGTGGCTTCACGTTATAGGAATCACCTGTATTTTCCAGCGAAGCATACGCGCGCACGAAATAATTCGATCCCTTGAGTTCAAGTTTATGATTTTGCACAACAACATTATCCAATTGAATCTTGTTACCCCGCTGGAACACCCCATCCATTTTCGGACTTACACTGAAGTGGATCTTTTGATCGATAGTTCCAGCTGTCAGATTAAAAAAGTTCATAAAAGCAGTTTAAAATAATTTGAAGTAGAATTGGTTAATGTATAATTGATCAACTTTTGCTTTTTCGCTCACTTCAAAGTCTACAAATATAATAGACTAAATACGCACAAAAAAAGCATTCTATTAAAAGAATGCTTTCGCTTCTTTTCATCCCATAGCTTTCACGATAATCCGTACGCTCCAGATAATAACCAGTACCCCCAATAATATAAATGAGGTTTTACGAGGTAACTTACCGGTAAGTCTTGCCGCTATTGGTGCGGCAATCAACCCGCCTATGACAAGGGCAAGAATAACCTGCCAATGTGTAACACCAAGTAAAGTAAAAAAGGTGAAAGCACTGGCCAGGGTAACAAAAAATTCGGTCAGACTTACTGTTCCGATCACAAACCGGGGGCTGCGGCCCTTGGTGATCAGGGTAGTTGTCACGATAGGCCCCCATCCGCCTCCACCAAAAGAATCGAGAAATCCGCCAACACCGGCAAGCCAGCCATAACGTTTGAATTTTTTCTGTACTTTTTGTGAACGAAACGCATTGATGATGATACGTACACCTAAAAAAAATGTATAGAACGCCATGATCGGGCGAAGATACTGCGCATGGCTGTCACCAAATTTACTCAGTAATACGGCCCCCAGAATAGCTCCCAGGATACCCGGTATCAGCAGGACCTTGAACATCTTGAGGTTTACGTTGCCAAATTTATAATGGCTGTAACCTGAAGCGCCGCTGGCAAACATTTCAGCGGTGTGGATACTGCCGCTGATGGCGGCCAGGTTTACACCGGCTGAAAGCAATATTGTTGCACTGGTAACCCCATAACCCATTCCCAGGGCGCCGTCTACCAGTTGCGCCAGGAAGCCGGCAAGGATCATCCAGTGAAAATTATCATCCAGTGTCTGGTACCACTTAATGGTACCGTTCGCCAGTTCGCTGATGGGCAGGTAAGAAAACATAAAATGACCTATCAGCATTAATGCAAAAGCAGTGACTGAATAGGTAGCAATCTTTCTCCACTGAAGCCCTTTTTGTGTGCCTTCCGTTTCAACCAGAACCTGCGTGATTTCGTTCAGTTGTTTTACTTTGGTTTCAAAATTGCCGTTTATCTTATTCCGTATCTTATGCAGGTTTGTAATCACATCGTCCAGTTCTTCAGGTAATGCGTGCTGCAACATCTCTTTTATCCGTTTTGCAGCAGTGGGAGACTGTCCATTGGTAGAAATGGCAATCTTTAATTGGCCCTTTTGTACAACGGAACTCAGGTAGAAATCGCATTGATCCGGGGTATCAGCCACGTTAACCAGGATCTTTTTCTTCCGGGTAAGTTCGCTGATATACCGGCTAACGTCTTTGTCGTTTACTGCAACGACTACCAGGTCTTTTTCTTCCAGATCAGCCGCTTCAAAGGGTCGTTCTTCAATCGAAATATTGGGTTTACCGGATGAAAGTGCTTTTACTTCATCAGATACTTGTGCGGCAACGATAAAGATCCGTGTAGCCGGGGAATTTCTAAGCAAAGCTTCCAGCTTTTCCAATCCTACTTTGCCCGCACCCACCAACAACACCCTGAATTTTTCAAGCTTCAGAAAAATAGGAAACAACCGGTTCTTATCCGACCCATTCGCTTCAACGCCATTAAGTAATTGTTCTGCTGCTTCATTCATAAAACATGTTGTTATTACTAACTGTGATGAACCCAAAAAAGGTTAACTATCAGGCTTCAACCAAATTTTTTCGCATGGCAAAGTCACCAAATCGTTCGCCGTTTATCTTTTCTTTCTTAAACGTTGCAAAAAGCGCATCCAGTTCCTGTAAGATAGCTGCTTCATCCAGGTTTTCTTTATAGATCTTGTTCAGGCGGGTACCTTCATGGTCGCCGCCAAGCTGGAGGTTATAACGGCCAAGGGCTGTTCCCACAAACCCGATCTCTGCAGCATACGACCGTCCACATCCGTTTGGACAACCGGTCATACGAAGTATAATGTCTTCGTTTACCAATCCGTGTTTCTCTACCAATGGTTCTATTTTAGAAATCAGCGATGGCAGGTAACGCTGTGCTTCGGCCAGGGCCAGGGGACAGGTATTCAGCGCTACGCAGGCCATTGAATTCTTCCGGATCGCCGAGGTTTTATCCGTATGAAGGATAATGTTGAACCGCTCCAATACTTCCTGTACGCTGTCTTTGTCTTCTGCTTTAACATCGCTAAGAATAAGGTTCTGATTACAGGTAAACCTGAAATTGGCTTTCCCCGTTTTGGCTACTTCCAGTAAGGCCGTTTTCAGGGCTACATGTTCATCATCGAGCACTCTGCCATTCTCTACAAATACCGTATAGTGCCACAGGCCATCATAGCTTTGGGTCCATCCGTAATAATCTACCCGCTCCGTAAACAGATAGGGCCTTGGTTCTTCCAGTTTAAAACCTGTCCTGTTTTCAATTTCCTTCCTGAACCAATCCACTCCGTATTTATCCACCGTATATTTTAACCGCGCCATCTTCCTGTCGCTGCGGTTACCATAATCCCTTTGAATGGTCACTATCTCATATACGGCCTTAAGGGTCTGTTCTTCGCCGGGTGTGAAACCAATTACGGTTGCAAGCCTCGCATAAGTATCTGGGTTACCGTGAGTTGTCGACAAGCCGCCCCCGATGGCAATATTGAATCCTTTGAGCTCGTTGTTTTCGATTATGGCTATCAATCCGATATCATTGGCCAGCACATCTACGTCATTGTTGGGAGGGATGACTACGGCAATCTTAAATTTTCTTGGCAGATAGTTGTCTTTATACAAAGGGTCGTACTCCTGCTTTTTGTCAGTTATTTTTTCTTCATCAAGCCAGATCTCATAATATCCCCTGGTTTTGGGCATCAGCATTTTGCTGATCTTGTCTGCATAATGAAAAACCTGGTCGTGTATGACTGACTGTTTGGGATTAGAGGTGCATAATACGTTACGGTTGATATCGCCGCAGGTAGCAATTGAATGCAGTCCCGATTCGTTAAACGCTTTAATGGTAGGCCTGATATGCGATTTGATAATCCCGTGGAGCTGAATAGTCTGCCGGGTGGTGATCTTGATGACACCTGTTGAATGATCGCCCGCAATGTTATGCGTTGCGATCCATTGTTCAGGTGTTAAAAATCCGCCAGCCAGCCTCAGGCGTATCATGAATGTATATAACCGGTCCAGTTTCCTGGCGGCTCTTTCTTCACGCCGGTCGCGATCGTCTTGTTGATACATGCCATGGAACTTGATGAGCGCCTGGTCGTCTTCCCTGATGGCCCAGGTAATTTCATCTCCCAGGCTTTGAACAATCGTGCCCCTTAGTCCATCGCTTTCCTGCTTGATCTTTTCAATGGCTGATAAATTCGTTTTCTCTGTCATGCCTATTCTAATTTCGATTTTAGTATTTTTTTCTATCTTTTATCCTATGTCGCGTACCTACGGCACGCTATATAAAACCATCCCTATTCTACCGACCTTATGCTCCTGACGGAGCATCCGCACATTTGCACAGCCCTAGATCCGCACATTCGCACATTTAGTACACATCTTTCAAATATCTTCCATCTTCTTTCATATCATCCAGGTATTGAATAGCTTCTTCTTCGGACCGGATACCCTGCATTTTTACAATCTGAAGCAAGGTATTTTCCACATCAATGCTCATGGGGTCTTTGGTACCGCACACATATACATAAGCGCCTGACTCCAGCCATTCGTAAAAAGTTTCTCCTTCCTGCAGCATCTTATGCTGAACATACACTTTCTCTTTCTGGTCGCGCGAGAAAGCGACGTTCACTTTTGTCAGTACACCGGTTTCCACCCAGTTTTGGATCTCAGTCTGGTACAGGAAATCGGAGGCGAAATGCTGCTCGCCAAAGAACAGCCAGTTCCTGCCTGAGGCACCGATAGCATCCCTATGCGCAATAAAAGAACGGAAGGGTGCAATGCCGGTTCCGGGACCGATCATAATAATATCTTTATCCTCTTCAGGCAACCTGAATTGTGTATTCGGATGTACATAATAAGGCAAGCCGGTATTCATATTCAGCCGGGAAAGAAAATCAGAAGCTAATCCGTATTTGATTTCGTTATTAATGTCAAAATAGTTTCTGGCGACCGTGATATGTACTTCGCCGTTATGCGCCTCGGGGGAAGATGCAATTGAATAAAGCCTGGGGGTAATAGGTTCCAGCATGCCAATCACATCTTTGAACTGGGCCGCGTTTTTAACAGGGTATATCCGTAGCAGGTCGAGCAAATCCATCCGTGTTGCAGGTATATCCTGTTGAACAATGTCCGCATACTTCTTAACGACTCTTTCAGGAAGATACACGATATTCAGTTTCTTATGCAGCAATTCGTGAATGGTAACCGGTTCATTCTTATAACCCACGGTTTTTTCTCTATCTATTCCCGCTAACGTAATAATCGCTTCTACTGTGGCCAACGCATTTTCAGGTATAATACCAATAGAATCCCCGGGCTTATATCCGACGTCTTCAGCAGCAATTTCTATATGATAAGTTTCTTTATTTGAGCCGCGGTCATTCAGGTTGATATGGGTAAGTATAGTGCCAGAATAGGTTTTCTTGCCGGTAGGTTTTTTGGAAATAACCGGTGATGCCGTGGCCACAGCGTTCCCGTTGCTACTGAGCACCTGCAGGGCATTGGTAAACCAGGCATTGGCATCTTCATCAAAATCAACATCGCATTTTTGCAGGGGTAGTAGTCGACTTCCTCCCAAACTCTGCAACCGCGAGTCAACATCTTCACCTGACTTACAGAACAGGGGGTACGAGGTATCGCCCAGTGCAAGGACACTATATTTAAGTTTATTCAGTTGGAAACCGTTCTGGTGAATATGATCATAGAATTTTTTGGCAGCTGCAGGTGGTTCGCCGTCACCCTGGGTACTGATGATAGGAAAAAAGTATTCCTCTTTTGGAAGGTCATTAACCCTGTATTGGTCAAGACTTACCACTTTGGCGTTGATGCCTTTCTTTTTTGCTTTCGCGGCAAAAGTCGTAGCCAGCTTTTTTGAATTGCCGCTCTCAGTGCCGTATACAATGGTGATCTTATTCACTCCCGCTTTGGCTGGAATAACTTCCTGCTTAACCGTTTGATGTGAAATGATGCCGGATAAATAACCATTTATCCAAACAAGTTCTTCAATTGTTGCATTGCTTACCAATTCTTGTAAAACCTTCAATTTAGCTTCTGATAACATGGTTGTATTGTTTGCCGGATCTTCTGTTTCGATGTTTACTTTTTCCATCTTAAAAAAGTGTTGACACTATCAAAATGTTTATTTGTTGTCATGTGCCAGATGAGCATTTTCTTTATTTACCAGATATTTACCCGCTTTGTTCGTACTAAAATAATGTTCCCGCGAATCGCTGTTCGTTAACCATCTAAACCTTTCGTGTAAGGAAACAACATTGCCGATGATCACTAGGGTAGGGGAACAAAATGTATACTCTTTATATTTTGACGCATAGTCGTGAACGTTGGTAATGATCACGTTCTGCAGGGGAGTGGTGGCCTGTTCCACAATGGCAAGCATTCTATCTTCAGCAATATGGTGCCGGATAAGCAGGTCCACTGTATCGCCAAGTGTGTCTGACGACATATAAAAAACAAGGGTATCTGTGGTTTGAGCCAGTTCTTTCCAGTACTGGTGGGTTATGATATCCGACTTATAAAAGGTAAGGAACCGAACCGCAGTAGAATATCCCCTGGCCGTCAAAGGAATGCCAGCATATGCCGCCGCCCCCAGTGCTGCTGTTACGCCGGGAATAATTTCGTACGGGATGTTATGACTGGTCAGCGTAAGCAGCTCGTCTAAAATATTTGAAAAGACAGATACATCGCCACCCTTAAGCCGCACAACCCTTTTTCCTGATTCCGCATATTGCACTAACAATTCGTTTATGGTTGGCTGTGGGGTAGAAGGGCCGCGGCGGCATTGCTTACCCACATAAACAACTTCAGCATCTGCAGGAACGTATAATTTAATGATTTCCTCACTCACAAGCCGGTCAACCAGAACCACCTCGGCCTGCTGCAGGGCCCGAACTGCCTTTATGGTAATAAGGTCCGGATCACCGGGACCGGCACCAACCAGTATAACTTTACCTATAGATTCTGAGTTGTTCATTTAATGTTGTTTCAACATTTAAAGATTTAAAACAAATGACTCTCCGCTGGTGGTTGGTGAAAACACCCAACCACGGGCAATTTAAACTCATCATTCATCACTCAACATTCATCACTCAGCACTCCCCGTCACTGTATCATACATGCTCCCACAGTAACCAGACTGGTTTCATCAATCAGGATCGCTCCTCCGTTCACCCTTAGTTTTTTATACGAATCATACGGTACGGGCGAGGCCGTTTTGATAACTACTTTTACGATATCGTTCAGCAGCCCTTTTTCCGGCGCATACTCTTTTTGCAGCGTATTTACATCCAGCCTGTATTCAATTTCCCTGATCACCGCTTTTACTATCCGGCTGTTTATCTGCAGCAGGTATTTATTGCCGGGCATCAATGGTTTGTTGTCCATCCAGCACAATAAAACCTCCAGCTCTTGTGAAACCACCGGTTGGTTGTCTGAATGAACAATCACATCTCCGCGGCTAATGTCTATATCATCTTCCAAATGCAACACTACACTTTGAGGGGCATAGGCTTCTTCGGTTTCGCTGCCTGCGATTTCAATGGATCTTATGGACGTTTCAAGGCCCGACGGCTGTATGGTTACCTTGTCGCCTTTTCGGTAGACTCCGCTGATAATTTTGCCGGCATACCCGCGATAGTCGTGAAGATCTTCAGCCTGCGGACGAATGACAAATTGTACGGGGAATCTGCCATCTGCATGATTTATATCATTCTTTACCTGCACATTTTCAAGAAAGTGAAGCAGAGACTCGCCCTCATACCAATCCATATAAGCCGAACGGTCAACAATATTGTCGCCGTTAAGCGCGCTGATGGGAATGTAGGTGACGTCTTTAAGTCCGAGTGAATTCGCTACTTCTGCATAGTCTATGACAATGTTATTATATACATCTTCTGAATATTCAACCAGATCCATTTTGTTGATGGCAACGACAATATGTGGAATATTCAATAAGGACGCAATGATGGAATGCCGGCGGGTTTGTTCGGCCACACCGTTACGGGCATCAACCAGTATAATGGCCAGTTCCGAATTCGAAGCACCGGTCACCATGTTACGGGTATACTGAATATGGCCAGGAGCATCAGCTATAATAAATTTGCGTCGTGGGGTGGAAAAATATTTATAAGCCACATCAATGGTTATACCCTGTTCTCTTTCAGCACGAAGGCCATCAGTCAGCAGGGCAAGGTCAATCTCACCCTCTTTTTTATTTTTGGTTTGCCTTTCGATGGCTTCGAGGTGATCTACCAGGATGGACTTACTGTCGTACAACAAACGGCCGATCAAAGTGCTTTTACCATCGTCTACGCTTCCTGCCGTAATAAACCGAAGAAGATCCATGGGTTAATTTTAAGATACTGATAATTGATTATTAACATATTCCAAATAATACCGAAAATTTTTTCTAATTTATTATTTCACTACAGACTTCCGACTCCCGACTAAAAATATCCACTCTTCTTCCTGTCTTCCATGGCAGCTTCTGAAACCTGATCATCGATCCTTGTTTCACCTCTTTCACTTGTCTTTGTTGCAATGATCTCTTTAATAATATCATCCAGCGTTGAGGCCCCGGATTCGACGGCTGCCGTACAGGTCATGTCACCAACGGTTCTATACCGTACACTTTTGGTTAGTACTACGTCAGCAGCATCAAGTTTAATATATTCCGATACTGCTACCAGTTGCCCCTGATGCTCGATCACTTCGCGTTCATGTGCGAAATAAATAGCGGGTAATTGGATATTTTCCCGGCGGATATAGTTCCAAACATCCAGCTCCGTCCAGTTGCTGATAGGGAATGCCCTTACATTCTCTCCTTTATGGATCTTTCCATTATAAGTATTCCAAAGTTCAGGGCGCTGCAGTTTAGGATTCCATTGCCCGAATTCGTCCCTGACAGAAAATATTCTTTCCTTTGCCCTTGCCTTTTCCTCATCCCTGCGGGCTCCGCCTATACAACAGTCAAACCCAAATTCTTCTATCGTGTCAAGTAAGGTATAGGTTTGCAGTGCATTGCGGCTGGCAAACTTTCCTTTGGGTTCTGTAAGTTTTTTTGACTTTATGGTATCCCTCACGTCGCGGACGATTAGTTTTTCGTCGATCTTTTCGGCTAACTGGTCCCTGAAGTCGAGGGCTTCTTTAAAATTATGACCGGTATCAATATGTACTAAAGGGAAAGGAAACTTTCCGGGGCGAAAAGCCTTCAGTGCAAGGTGAACCAAGGTGATTGAATCTTTTCCACCGGAAAATAACAAGGCAGGCCGCTCAAACTGACCGGCTACTTCTCTAAAGATGTGAATCGCTTCCGACTCCAGCTGGTCTAAATAGTCGAATGTATAATTACTCATGAATATTTCTTATACGTTCCCAATCAATTGATAATTTCTTTTATTTGTTGACTTTCGGCCCTGGGGCCGTGGTTTCCGGCTGCTGACTCCAGGTTGTCTACTTCCTGTTCTACCATACTAATTTCATTCTCTTCAACGCCCAGTTCAGCTTTTCCAAGCCCGGTACCTAAATGTAACCCGCATTCCTTTTTGCTTTCGTCTTCCCACCACCATCTTCCAGCCCTGAAATCTTCTCCGGGGCGTATGGCGCGTGTACAAGGAGCACACCCTATACTGATAAAACCTTTATCATGTAAGGGGTTATACGGAATGTTGTTTTGGCGGATATACTGTTTGACTTCCTCCGTTGTCCAATACAGCAATGGGTGGTATTTTATCACCTGGTGGCTCTCATCCCATTCCATAATGGAAAGCTCTTTACGTGAAGGAGATTGTTCGGCACGCAAACCGGTTATCCAAATATCATTGCCCTGCAGGGCCCTTCCCAACGGTTCAACCTTTCTTATATAGCAACAGGTTTTACGGTTTTCGACCGACTCATAAAAAGCGTTTGGTCCTTTTGTGCTGACAAAAGTTTCAATGTGCTGATGATCGGGATAATATGCTTTGATCTTGGTTTGATAGCGTTCGTTGGTACTGCTCCACACAGAATAGGTCTCGGCAAACAACCTTCCGGTATCTAAAGTAAAAATTGGTATACCTGTGTTATTTTGTAAGATATCATGTGTAATAACCTGGTCCTCAATGCCAAAGCTCGAAGAAAAAATAATTTTCCCGGCAAACTGCCTTCCAAGCAACTGAAGTGCTACTTGATTATTTAATCCGCGGATAAGATATAGTAATTCGGGAATTTGTGATTTTAAAGTATCTTTCATAACCTGGTTGATTGTGACTGTTTAAGAGACAAGTTAAGGTTGAGATCAACAACGAAGGCAAGGATGCGATGGGTGTTTGTCGTTCAACAGGAGATACTGTTTGGTATAATTATTCATTAGTCTACTGAATTGATATACGAAATTAACACAGGACAGGCATATGTCAAATTTTTTTTCTACAAGAATGGTAGACTAATATGTTAATAGTTTAAGGTAACCTGTCAACTATCACCTAAAAAAGAAAAATCACCTCCAAACTTGAAAGTGATTTGCGTGATTGATTTATCTACACAGGTTTGTCCTGGAAATGCCCGTTTACCAAAACGCAAAAGAAAAAAATGCCAGGCACTGCTAATTTGAGTGCAGTCGCTGTTAACTTAGCCTCAAAACTTACGGGAATCGATTTTTTCTGTTTCATGGCTGAAGGAAGATGGTTGATTTCTACACCAAAGATGCGGTACCGGTGGCCACTGGGCAATGGCAATGGTAATGAATTGATGTAAGAGCCGTATGAGGCGTATACCTCATACTATCATGTATCACCTATCATCCTCAATTCAGCGTGGTAAATCCACAATTCATCCCTTAAACAGCCAGTTAATCAGACAGAGCAAAGCCGGTTAAGTAAAAGAGGTTACATTGTGAAGGTAGTAAACACCACAGCGATTAGCCAGGCGCCTGGACGTCACAAGTAGTAGCCTGACCGGAGCCGGCTTATCATATCAATTAAGATAAAGGTCATATGAAAACATGATCAGATTACCGCGATACACAAAAAAGGACATCTTAATCATGCTGGGGCTCTTGCCCCTATTCGTGCTGTCTATAAATTGCCTGTTATTTGGGCAACGTTATTTAAGGGAAGCCAGACTATTTGTTCCGGCCACACTGATAACGTTTATCGTTCTAGCCCTTTCCTGGCAATTGCATACCCGGGTAGCCGTTACTGTCCGTAACCGGTTTCCGCGTGACAGGGACATGATCAGGAGGATGTTTATCGCCATCATGTTATTTGCAATTGTGACCGGCTACGAGAATAAAAAGTTTGTGGTTGATTATACTATGGATTAGCTTGAAGAAATGCTTGACCTTGAAAGATATTTCCGGATCAGCCGTTCATTTTATATTTCCGCTGCCAGCGTTGACCAGATCCATGATTATTTTGGTAATCGTCTATTGCTTCACTTAAAACCTCCAGTAGACAAGGAAGCGCTGGTAAGCAGGGAAAAAGTTTCTGATTTTAAAAAATGGATGGGGAAAGAGGGCAGGGGAGGAATTGATTCCTACAGTGCCTTTTTAACTTCATCTAAAAATACGGGTACTTTAATTTTTGGATCGCCATTGCCAAGCGTTTCAATAGGCAGGTATCCCCGGTAACCTGACGATTTCACGATATTGAGCACTTTCGCCAGGTTTGTTTTTTCTTCTTTTCCGTTTACAAACATGTTTTCCTTGATCTGCCAGTTCACTGCGAAAGGAGCGGTTTCAGCTATTTGAACAAAAGGGTCTCCAACCCGGTAACTGCCTATATCAAGCACAAGGCCGAACCATTCGGGATCTGCCATTTCCAACAGGAGTTTAACCTGTTTGCCAGTCTGTATAAAGTCGTTATGATTCTGAATGGCAACAATAACTCCATGCTGTTTTCCATGTTCAACGCATTCCGCAACATCATCCATCATCCACCGTGCTACCTGGTCCCATGTATACCCTGCCGGTGCCTGGGTGCCGGAAAATATGCGGATTACAGGTGCCCCCAATTTAGCAGCGGATTCTATCCATTTTTTGATCAGCGTTATATCTGCTTTTCTTTTTGTTTTATCCGGGTCAGCGAAATCGTTTTTTACTCCTGTACCGCTGATATCCAATCCCAGCCGAAAAGCATGGCGTTTGATATGAAACAGGTATTTGTCTGGCGGGGTTTCCGGGTAACCGGGAAAGTAATAGCCGGTAAGGTCTACGGCATCGAATCCGGATATTGCACAAAACTCCAGGAGATCGTCCAGGTTCATACTTCCATCCCGTAAAGGCGCATTGAACGAGTAGGCGTTGAGACTTATCTTTAGCCGGTGACCACCCGGTGGCTGCTCAAGCCTTGCCATTTCTGTTAATTTTGCTCCTGGCAAAGCCGGCAGGGCCATCATTTTAAAAAAACTGCTTCGTTTCATGTTGTAAGTTTAAACTTCTCAAAGCTTCGTCCTGGAAAATAACCGGAGCTTAGAAAGCACATAATACAGAAATATTTCAGATCTTCTTCTCATGAAGGCCTATTTCTCATTCCTTTTCTTTACTTTGAAGCATATCTGCTACGTACACGCTGATGTCACAACAACACCTTGCAGGCATAGAAATAGGAGGAACAAAACTTCAAATTCTCACAACCGACAACCAATTTTCGGTAACCGGATCCCTATGCATAAAGGTAAACAAAGAGACAGGGGCCAAGGGTATACAGGAAGAAATAGAAACAGGTCTTACTCGATTGATGGGTAAGCAAAAATTGCACGCCATCGGCGTTGGATTCGGGGGGCCGGTAAATCACAAAACAGGAGAGATCACCGTATCGCACCAGATAGCCGGATGGGAAAGCTTCGACCTGAAACTATGGTTGCAACAGCTAACCGGGGCAGCGGTCTTCATTGATAACGATGCCAATGTTGCGGCTTTAGGGGAAGCAGTACATGGAGCAGGGGTATCCTATGAAACGGTTTTTTACATAACCATAGGAAGTGGAATCGGTGGCGGATTGGTAAAAAATAAACTGATCTATCATGGCGCTCTTCCCGGCGAAGCCGAGATAGGCCACCTTCGCCTGAATAAGGAAGGAGAAACCCTGGAATCGCAGTGTTCGGGCTGGGCGGTGGATAAAAGGATCCGGGAGGCAATAAAGAATCACCCGGACGGTACACTGGCGAAATTAGCAGGAGAAACATCAGGAGCCGAGGCAAAATTCCTTAAACAAGCCGTACGTGAAAGCGATGATACCGCTGTGAAGATACTTGAAGAAACAGCAGATAATGTAGCATTCGGCCTGTCGCATGTTGTTCACCTGATACATCCTGATATTATCATTATTGGCGGGGGATTATCTTTGCTGGGTGAAGACCTGCTTGTGCCGGTGGCTCTGGCTTTACCAAAATATATACTGAAATCTTTTCTTCCCGGGCCTGTAATAAAAATCGCATCACTGGGCGCAAAGGTGGTCCCTGTGGGCGCACTTGAACTTGCAAAAAACTCCCTGCTGATGCATGATTTACAACAAAAATAATTAACGACGGATTATGAAAAGTTACATTGAACATTATATCCAGGGTCAAAAAAAGACTATCGACTCAATTCCTGTTGATGAAGTATCCACGCTGATCGAAACTTTCAGGACCGCCTTAAAAGAGGATCGCCAGATCTTCGCTTTCGGTAATGGGGGCAGCGGGTCTAATGCTTCGCATTTTATAACAGATCTTGGAAAAAGTTCTTCAGACAAAACCTACAGGCGTTTCCGCTGCCTTTGCCTGAATGATAACGTTTCCTGGATAACGGCCATTGGCAATGATTATCAATTCGAAGATGTGTTTAAAAGGCAGTTGGAAAATTATGCCAAACCCAATGACCTCGTCATGGTTTTGAGTGTGAGCGGAAATTCTCCCAACCTGGTGTCTGCCATCAAATGGTGCAGGGAAAATAACGTTTATTCTATTGCGCTGGTCGGAGGTAAAAAAGGCGAGCTGGCTAATTTGTCTGACCATGTGATCGTAATCGATTCATTGCACTATGGACAAGTGGAAGATGCACAAATGAACATTTGCCACATGATCTGTTATGCCTTTGTTGAAAATGAGCACCTTCAGCAGGCAGAATAAAGGTGTGGATACGCGGATGTGCGAATGTTAGTTGCGCAGTTACATTGTATATTAGCTAATCAAAATAAATTGAATATGGAAATTTCAGAAAACAATGGCATAACGCCGGATCAGACAAATAATGGAAACGACGACCAGTCATCTGATTCCAGCATTGGATCGGGCACCTCGGACCAGGGCATTGAACCCGGTGAGGAAGAGGAGGAGGATGAGTTCAGAAAGAATATATCCGGGTCGTCTCCAGTTGCAGGGTTTATAGATGAAACTAATGCAGATGGCAGCCAAAGAGGAAATGATCGGCCATCAAAGGGATTGGTTGAGGAGGGTCCCGGACCTGATTCTTAAATATAGAGATGCTTTAATAAATGGTAGGTTATGCAAAAGTCTTACTCAACCCGTGTTCTTATAATTACATCCCATTTTGCTCCGGCTTACAAGGCAGGCGGAATAGTGCGTTCCCTGGAGAACCTGGTCAGATGCTTTGATTCAGAATTTAAATTTTATGTGTTAACCGGAAATACAGATCTCAATAGCCAGGAAAAATTAAATGAAGTTACTCCGGATACCTGGACTTGTTACACTGGTAACTGTAATGTGATGTACCTTTCGGAGGCAAAGAGGAAGTTCGGGAATCTAAAGGAAATATTTGAATTCATAAAGCCGGATGTGGTATATATTAACGGCTTATACTCTATTCCTTTTACGATATTTCCATTATGGATCTTAAAAGAAGTAATGTCTGAAACATTGATGATACTGGCTCCCTGGGGAATGCTGCATAGAGGTAATCTTGCTATGAAGCCTTTAAAGAAAAGGATATTTCTTGCTTTGTTTAAAATACTCGGATTTCATAAGAACGTCCGGTGGCACGCAACGGACCTTCAGGAAAAACTGGATGTCATGCAATTATTCGGGCCGAAATCACAGGTTGTACTGGCTGACGCTGTTCCAAGGCTTAATACCTGTTCATTGCAACCAATAGCAAAATCAAGCGACCACCTGAAACTGATTACTGTTTCTTTAATAACACCGAACAAAGGGCATTTAAGATTGCTCAGGGCACTTAAAGAACTACAAAATGAAATTTCTGTTGAGTACCACATATACGGACCAATCAAAGATGATAAGTTTTGGAAAGTTTGCCAGCAGGAGATTAAAACCTTAAGCAGTTCTATAGAGGTTCATTACCATGGCTTTATTGATCCTGCAACAGTTACGGCATCCCTTCTGCAATGTCACTTTTTTGTCCTGCCGACCCAGGGAGAGAATTTTTGCCAGGCAATTCATGAATCCCTACTGGCCGGACGTCCTGTAATTATCAGCGACCAGACGCCGTGGAAGAAACTTCAGGAACAACAGGCCGGTTGGGAAATTGATTTACAAGACAAAAATGCATTGCCCAATGCGCTTAAAATGGCATACCATATGGACCAGGTTACTTACGATGGTTATTGCAAAGGAGCCCAGGCGGTGGCCCACCGATGTTTAGACAGGTCCCGATTACGGGATCAGTACCAAAGATTATTTGTAAGATAAAAGGCGTTACATCTCACATCTCACATCTTACATCTCACAATTTCTTCACCTGGATGTAGAAATTACGGTCTGCTGTCAAATCAGGCGATCCTGATTTTATATTCACCGACTGCCAGAGTTCTGTCGGCTTTATCCATTTCTCGCCATTAAAATTAATTTTTACCGGCATGGTAAATTTTTTAATGCAATTGACCCAGCGATAGGATAATTTTTTCCCTTCATACTTATATTCCAGAACCGGTATCTGCGTGTGCCGTAAATATTGCTCGAATACCGGGGAGAGATCCAGGCCTGACTGTTTACTTACATACGCTTCAACTTGCTGCGAAGAGACGGTTTGATGGTAATAGGTCTCGTTCAGACCACGTAAGATCTTCCTGAACGCCTCATCATTATTCACAATGCTTCTAATAGTATGGAGCATGTTTGCACCCTTCACGTACATGTCTGAACTGCCTTCCTTATTAACTCCGTACGGTCCTTGCACAGGCGTATC
Organism: Chitinophagaceae bacterium; assembly: GCA_037718865.1. GTDB lineage: Bacteria > Bacteroidota > Bacteroidia > Chitinophagales > Chitinophagaceae > JADCRZ01. The sequence goes on from JBBJMP010000011.1 coordinate 53,143, forward strand.
ATTGAGGATCGATCTGCGTGTACCTACCAGGTAGTCATTACCAGCGTCTTTTCCGGAAAGGCATTGTGTATAGAGGGTTTCGGAGTAGGCAGTGAACCCTTCATGAACCCACATGTCGGCGATGTCTTTGGTGGTAATATTGTTGCCAAACCATTCATGCCCCGATTCATGAACGATGATGAAATCCCATTTTAATCCCCAACCGGTTGCCGAAAGGTCCTTACCCAAATAACCGTTGGCAAATTTATTTCCGTAAGCAACAGCGCTTTGATGTTCCATGCCCAGGTGAGGAGATTCTACCAGTTTATAGCTGTCTTCATAGAACGGGTAAGGACCGAACCAGTATTCAAAGCACCTAATGGTCAGTGGTACCTGCACAAACTGTTTTTTTGCTTTTCCCAGATTATAATCCAGTACCCAGTAACTGCAATCAAGCCTACCCTTCTCACCGTTAACCGTTTCCGTCCAATTAACGTATTTACCGATGTAGGGAATGATATTGTAATTGTTGATAGGGTTTTTTATGTTCCAGGTATAACTCGTTGTGCCATCACTGTTATTGACCCTGGATGTTAGTCTACCATTGCCAACGCCTACCAGGCTGTCAGGCACCACAATGACAAGCGAAGCGCTGTCCGGTTCATCACTCTGATGGTCTTTGCACGGATACCAGACGCTGGCCCCCAGGCCCTGACAGGCTACGCTCATCCACGGACTTCCCGTATCATCTTTTTTCCAGATCCAACCGCCATCCCAGGGTGGATTAACGGCCTCACGTGGTTTTCCTTCGAATGATATAATGATGCTGTGATCAGAGCCCTTTTTCAGAACGGATGGAAATCTTAACCGGTATACATTGTTGTCTCTTCGTACGGAAAGGGTTTTGCTTTTCCAGACTACGGCAGAAATCTGCATCGGCTCCTGTAGATCTATTTGCATGTCACTACCGTCATTAAGGACCATAAAGCGCATTAAAGTACTGCCCAGAATAGTTTTTGTTGTGAAATCCGGTTTAACGCTGATGCCATAATAGCGCACGTCCCACCAACTCCGTTCAGCAGTTAAGGTGCCCCGGAGGGTATCCTGGACTGAAAACGACTTGGGTTGCTTTTGCTGGGCATCACAGTGATAACAAACCAACAAAGAAAGACAACAGGGTAATACCAGATGAATGTATTTCATTCGCTAAATTTAACAGGTACAATATAGTAATGAAGTTAATAAAACCGAAATACAGGACAAGAGGAAAATACACGAATGAAAAAAGTGAGGTAACACGCTTTTTTGGATGTGTTGGCATTTCATGTTTGCTATTGTATGGATGCGGTTTGCCATCCGGGCATAAAAATGTTTTCCGGTATAATGAATCTTCGGGTATAGCAACCCTCGATCCTGCATTTGCAAAGAACCAATCTATTATGTGGGTTGTACACCAGTTATATAATACTTTGGTGGAGACTGATGAGCATCTTAATATGGTGCCGTCCCTGGCAAAACACTGGGAGGCCGCGCCAGACCGGAAGACTTTTATCTTCCACTTACGCAATGATGTTTATTTTCACGATAATGAAGTTTTTCCTGGCGGCAAGGGACGACGGATGACCGCTTATGATGTTGAGTATAGCTTCAGGCGCATCGTGGATAAAGCCACTGCAAGCAGCGGTGCCTGGATTTTTAATGGCAGGATAGACAGCCTCAACGGTTTCAGGGCGCTGAATGATTCGACATTTCAGCTAAAGTTAATAAGGCCGTTCAATCCGATTATGGGACTACTTAGCATGCAGTATTGCTCTATCGTTTCAAGGGAAGTTGTAGAACGATACGGGAAAGATTTCCGGCGTCATCCGTGCGGTACAGGTCCTTTCCGGTTCAAAGCCTGGGAAGAGGGACAGGCTTTGATCCTGACGAAGAACGACCGTTATTTTGAGAAGGACAGCGGTGGCAAACCCATTCCTTACCTTGATGCGCTTAAAGTAAGTTTTTTTGATAATAAGGCCACTGAATTTTTGTTGTTTCAACAGGGCGAACTGGATTTTCAGAACGACATTGATGCCTCATTTAAGGATGAGGTTTTAAACAAAAAAGGGGAATTAAAAAAACAGTGGAAAGACAAGATTATTCTTTCCAAACACGCTTACCTGAATACTGAATACCTGGGTATCGTAATAGATACAACCAGTGATATGGTACGTTCATCGCCCCTGCGGTTGTCAAAAGTAAGACAGGCCATAAATTATGGTTTTGACAGGAGAAAGATGATGTTATACCTGCGCAATTCCATCGGCATGCCTGCTGAAAGCGGGTTTGTACCGGCCGGCCTGCCATCTTTTGATCCTGCGATCGTAAAAGGATACAGCTATAATCCGCAGAAAGCAAGGCGTTTGTTGCAGGAGGCGGGCTTTCCCGGAGGTAAGGGGCTCCTCCCGCTGAAACTGCTTACGATACCAATTTATGCCGAACTAGGCAGTTTTATAGCTAAAGAACTTGAAGATGTTGGAATAAGGGTTCAGGTTGAGGTGGTGCAGAAAAGCCTGCTACTTGAGCAGACGGCAAAATCACAGGCTATATTTTTCCGTGGTAGCTGGATTGCCGATTATCCGGATGCCGAAAATTACCTGAGTGTGTTCTATTCGAAAAATCCGGCTCCTCCAAATTATACCCGGTATAACAATGCTCAGTTTGACCTGTTATATGAACGATCCCTTATAGAAACGGATGATTCGGTAAAATACACACTTTACCGGCAAATGGACCAGATGGTGCTCAACGATGCACCGGTAGTACCGCTTTGGTATGATGAAGTGATCCGCCTGGTAAACCCCAGGGTAAAACAGTTCAAGGCCAATGGATTAAATCTCCTGGAACTTAGAAGGGTGTTTATTGAATATTGACGTGCCCGTCAGGATAGCGGGCTAATGCCGGGAATACTTATTGGCTAATCGGCTTCAATAGATGGCAGATTAACAATGAATGTGGAACCAACACCAGGTTCACTGTCAACTAAAATGAAACCCGCATGATTTTCAGCTATCTTTTTACATACAGCCAGGCCGATACCTGTGCCTTCATACTTTTCTGCGGAATATAATCGTTGAAACAGCAAAAAAATCTTCTCGGAGTATTCTTTTTCGAATCCAATGCCATTGTCCGTTATTACAACTTCAATCCTATTTTCATCCGTTTTTCGTGAATGCAGCTTTATTACAGGATGTATATGCGTTTTACTGTACTTAAGCGAATTCGTAATCAGGTTCTGAAAAAGCTGTCGCATCTGCTCAGGAACTGCCTTAATCCGGGGAAGCTTATTCACCAGAACCTGTGCGTTTTTTGCCTTTATGTTCACGTGAAGATCATGTATAACTTCTTTTAAAGTGATATTCAAATCCAATGCGACAAATTCATTATCATCCGAAAGGTGGGAATAAGTGAACAGGTCTTCGATTTGCGCGTTCATTCGCCGCGCAACCTTATTGATTTTTTCCATGGTGTCCTTGATAGCCGGCGAAAGTGCATCAGTATATTGCATCAGCAACAGATTTGTGTATGTCAAAATTTTACGAACAGGTTCTTTAAGGTCGTGCGAAGTTAGCCATGCGTACTGTTCCAGTTCTTTGTTCGACTTTTCCAGTTGATTTCTTTTACGTTCCAGCTCCATTTCATTTATTTTTTGGGCTGAGATGTCACGAATAAAAGAGATGAATAATGACTTTCCTTTTTGCCTGGAACGGGAGATGGTCAGCGAAACATAAAATTCCTTCCCTGATTTATTATAGGCGGTTATTTCAACGGTTTTGTTCAAAATTGTTGACTCACCGGTAGATAATAACCTTGACATACCGGCAGCATGTGCTTCCCTGTATTGGTAAGGAATGATGGTATCTGCTAATGGCTGTCCAATCACTTCTTCCGCTTGCCATCCGAAGATTTGTTCGGCTTTAGGATTCCAAAGCAGAATGGTGCTTTCGTCGTTTATTACGATCACTGCATCAGGCGCATTCTGGATAAGTTGCTGAATATTTTCTTCACGTTCAATAAGCTGTTCATTATAAAATTGCATCTTTTTTACTGCCTGCTTTTGTTCGGTGACATTTCGAAGAATTCCCTGCGTATATAATGGCACCCCCTCTTCGTACTTGCAACTGATCATTCCTTCAACAGTTACCTCCTCTCCGGTTTTAGTAACAAAGCAGGTTTCTATAGGCTTCAGAGAAGTATCGCCGGCAATGACCCTTTTCCTGTATTCGTCGTATTTATCTCTTTCTGATTCCGTAATAAAAGAATAAATCGATACCCCCTCGAGTTCAGCCTGCGTATATCCAAGCGTGTGTTTCCATTCATTATTGACGTAAAGGATTTTCCCATCCGGTGAAACAATGTGAATAAGGTCATTGGCATTGTCGAACAGGTCCTTGTATTTCTCTTCGCTTTCCGCAAGTTTTCGCTGTTCCTCCTTATGGATTTGTAATAGCATGTTCATTGAAATTTCCTGCGCCTCAATGAAGTAGCGTTCCAATTCCTGCACAACAGCTATGGCCAGCCTGGTGTCTGTTGTATATATGGGTATTAGGCTCAGCAGTGACATTTTTTGAGCCGTCAACAACATGATGAGGTCGGAAACAGTTATAACGGTCTTGCCTATGGATGGCAGGTTATCATGCCGTAATTTATCCAGATCCTCTTTTAAGAGGTCGACAGCTGATCCGTTCTCGAGGCTGTTGAGAAATTTAAGCAGGCTGCTTTTTGTTCTTGCAAACAAAGATTTCTCTTCCAAAAGGGTAAGCAATGGCTGACTGAAAGAATGTAAATTATCGATATCCTGGTGAACAAGTTCTTCCAGTTTATTCATTCTAACAAATGAAGCGAAATTTTTTAAATAATTCATATGGTTGTACAGCGCAAAACTAATCTATAAAAGATAAATGTTCATGCGGTGATGCTGAAGTAGATGTAAACACCTGGCGAGTGAGTATTTTTTAAGTGGCTGATTATTGAAATGACCCAGGCCGTAAAACGAGTTAAAAGGCACAAAAAAGCCACCGGTTATACCGGTGGCGCATCAAATTTTATCCGATCAATTACTTTTGATCTTCTCCTTAAAAACTTTCCCAAATTTTTCCAGCTTGGGACGGATAACATAATAACAATAAGGTTGTGATCCGTTGTTGTTATAGTAATTCTGATGGTAATTTTCTGCTACATAAAAATTTATGTAAGGGTCAACGGTGGTAACAATTTTTTTATCCCAGGAGCCGCTTTTATCCAATTCCCCTTTATAGTGTTCGGCCTTGGATCTTTGTTCATCATTATGAAAGAATATCACACTTCTGTACTGCGGGCCAACGTCATTTCCCTGCCTGTTCAGCGTGGTGGGATCATGGCTTTGCCAGAAAACTTCCAGCAATTCATCGTAGGTAATTTGGGATGGGTCAAAAACAATCTGAACTACTTCTGCATGGCCGGTCTGTTTATCACAAACCTGTTCATATGTAGGGTTTGCAACATGTCCTCCGCTGTATCCTGATGTAACTTTCAATACCCCTTTTAATTGTTGAAATATGGCCTCCGTGCACCAAAAACAGCCGGTACCGAAGGTGGCCGTATCTGCATTGGTACCGTTGGCAAAACTAACGTCGTTGTTCATTTTTTTTGTATTTTCTTTTTGCGCGCAGGAACTGCTTAGGATGGTTGATATGCTCAAAATAGTAAGTAGAGTAATCGTTTTTATCATAAGTATATTTTAGAATTGATCTAAAAACGACTCAATTTACGAATGTCTGTTGATTATTATGTATCGGGATCGGTGACAGGGATGTTAATTACCAGATCCTTAACGGAGCAAGCGGATTACTGGCAGGAAAGAAACGGGATGAGGTGATGGCTGGTAGGGGAGTACTCAATGAATAGCTATTATTTTTTCAATGCCATTTTAGATCCTAAAACGATCTCTTCTTCGGCCAGTATCACAGGTCTGACGGACTGATCAGAATAGACGAGGTGAAGTTTACCGGATCGATAATCAACATTCGCCACTTTGTTTAGTAACAGATTAAAATGCCTTAATGAATTAGGCGTATATACGGCCAGGCCCTTTACGGTGCCTACCCGGGTTTTTTTTCCTTGCAATGAAATGTAATCAACAGAAACATCACCGTACACGGACATATTGCCCGTGCGGTTAAATGTCATCTTTAAACTGGGAATAGTATCTCTATCCATATTAAATGTGACGTCTGACAGGATTACTTTCGCATTGGATTCGCCAACACGAACAATGATCGGCATGGAAATACCAAAAATGGGTACCATGCGTACGGAAATGGCATCTGTTTCGGGCTGCTTTTCACCCAGCGGCTGTTCTTTCGGCACGGCCCTGAAATATAAATGGGAGCGATATTCACCCGGCACCAATTCGTTTTTGCGGGTAACCTGCACTTTCACGGTTTGGGCTTCATTTGGCCCTAACGTAACACTGCGTGGAAATAAGCGAAGATATTTGTCAGCAAAATGCTGCGCCGAATCGGGCAATTCGATTTTTTCAAATGTGCCATCATCCGTCATCCGGATTTGTATAAACGAAATCAAAAAGGTAGCGGAATCACTGCCTGTGTTGGCAATATTCAGTTCTTCAGACCGCTTGGCGTTTTCAAAAACGACCCTTTTTGGAGTAACCAACAGGTTACCCTGCCCTAAACTTTTACCCGGGGAAAACAGCAAATAAATCAAGGGACCCAATATTAAAGCCGTGGGAATTTGAAGAAATGATTTCCTTTTTTTTGTCAGTGAAGGGCAGATTACACATAATGGATAGATTGGCATGAAAAAACAAAAATTCTGGAAAACAGCATTAACCAGTTCCTTAAGCGCTCGATGTTGAAAAAATGAAAAAGACCTGTTGCCGGCCTTTTTCAATAAGGTAAAAGTCAATTATAATTTACGGTAACATCAAAGTTGCCAGAAGTATAAACACCCGCTGGTTGGCCTGCGGCAACAGTCAGTGTAGCGCCAACAGTAATATTCTGTGTACCTCCTGTCAACGCACCAGTTCCTGAGGGAGTGCTGGTAAAAAGAGTTGCATCCATGGTGTTTGCAGGAACTGTAGCATGAATCAGGGAAACCGCAGCAGTTGGCAACGTGATAGCATAAGTATAAGTTCCTGTGCCGGTAACCGTAAACGCAGCGGCTGTAACTGTTCCTGTAGTAGCTGGAAGCGTTACCCCTGAAGTGCGGGTACGTGTGCCGGCCGGAGCCAACACAACCGTACCACCGGTTGCGGCCTGAACCGATACGTTGCCAAAACTCATATCAGCCGTTTTTGCTATGCTGATGGGCGTTACAATGGTAGCGGTAGCCGTGGCGGTAGCCGTAGCCTGTGCATTGACGTTAGTAAAGAACACTATAAGCAATAGTGCTGAAGCGATCAATTTGAACATGTTTTTCATTTTAGGATTTAGTTGATTTCTGATTAAAAATATTTTATAATTAACGCGTTTATACGTTTAAAATTGCAATGGCCAGGCAGGCTAGTTTTCAGTAACCTCTTCAGTATATACAATAAATCGGAGCCCGTCCACGACATCGCCTTCCCTGCCTGGAGTAATGGTAAATGATGCATTGACCTCAGCCGCCACCATGTGCAGTTTAAGCAGTTGTGCCTGGTCGATCCGGGCCGTATAATTACCAGGAGCCAGGCCAAGGTAGCTGAAATACCCGTCAGATTCTGAGATCACCCGGCTGACAAGCACAGCATCGCTGTTATAGATTTTTATGATCATACGCCCGAGCCCGGTTAAACTTTTGGCCCTTAGTAAAACGGTTCCTGAAACCTCGCCGACCACAGCTACCGGAACTTCGATCTGTTTAAAGTAATTAGGCTCCACAGCTACGCTGATCGATTGATTTTTTAGCTGCCAGGCTATATTATCAAAACTGTTTTTGTTTAATTCGATAAGATAACTCACATAGGATTCCAGGTTGTTTACCTGGAATGTGGTATCCCGGTCATTGCGTTCTATCTGGCCTCCATTAACATGGAATTTTAACCCAGGGGCCTTCGGTTCGTTTGATTCACGTACCCCGTTGCAGTTCAGGTCGAGGAATGGTAAAATGACCAATCCTCCCCGACCAACATTAGGCTGATTGTTTGCTTTCAGGTTTTTCGTGATGTCATTATACATCAGGCTTCCTCTGGCCGACTGGGTCATTTCCGTTGACTTAGCCGATTGCCTGACAGCGAAAAAAGTTTGTGCAAAGGAAAAATTATAACGTAAACCCATACCTGCATAACTTGCTTCATTGATCATATCCTCTTCATAAAATATGTTCAGATAGCCATTCTTAAAAATAGCCTTTTCCGCTTCGCCCCTTAATGTACTGAAATTGTGCTGACGATATTCGTACTGTGCCTGTGGAGTTAAACGGATGCCGGCAGGAAGACGGAAACTCATGGAAACATTACTGAATACCAGGGGATTTTTAAGATCAGTAAATATGGCAAAAGTAGTGACATTGGAACTCACTCCTGCATAAACACCAGACACCAGCAATTCGCCGGTCGTTTGCCTCAATTTTGGCAGCCTGTACCGGTTCAGCGTCAGCCGGGAAAACGCGGTGAACTTCCTGCCCCGGAAAGGCATGGAAATAATTGCTTTCTGCTCTTCCAGGTAGTTATACCGGACAGCCATTTGATTTTTATCGTACTTCACATACAGCAGGTCCACCTGCAGGTTAGAGGGCCGGCGGTAAGTAAGCACTCCTTTCGATCTGACACCATATGTATGCTCACCGGATAGCAGCAGTCCCGACCCCAGTCTTACGGAGGCGTTCACGAACGGCATATGTTTCCCCGATTCAACAGAAGAGAGGTATTCCGTGCCGCCACCTATGGTGATATTTCTGCTCAGTCCATAGCTGACGCTGGCCCTTGCAAAGCGACTCTTATATTCATCTTTCACAAAACCTGCTGTAACACTATATTCAAGCTGGTGTAACGGAATAAAATTGAAAGGAATGCTGACGTTCTGTTCCTTAACCCGTTCTTCTCCCCAGGGCCCATAATAACGAAGTTTTACCAGGGAGTTTCCATACACGATAGGCACCTGAAAAGTAAAAAAACCTGATGCATCGGCTTTGGTATAATCGACAAGTACATTATTGACATACAATTCCACCATCCAACCCGGTTCCGTATTATTACTCATCGTATACGTTCCGAAGGAGCGCCTGTATGTGGTTGGGGTATTCGTAATGTGAAGGCCGATAATGGGATCGTAGATGGATGATGTTGACTGGGTAAATAGTTTGCCAGCGGTAAACTGTCGAAGGGTTGGATTATCGTTGTTCACATATCTCCAGCGGTAAAATTGTTGCTTGCCGCTAAAGGGTTGGTCGCTATTATAATTTAAATATGCGTTTGCTTCCCCACCCAAAACAATTGCCCCGAGCCCAAGATTGATCCTTGTAGTATTTTGTCCTTTGGGTGCATGGTTTGACATCACCGACCAGTCTGCCATCCCGAGATGAAACAGCGAAAAGCTTCTTTTAATTGTGGTATCGGCCTTTTTTTCTCCTTTAAGCTGGCTGATGTTAAGGCGCATTTGTTCCTGTTGCATTTCACGGATGGCCGGCAATTCTAATTTTGTAGTTAGCGTCATGGAAAGGCTGCGAAACTGGAATACACATGCTAACCCGAATATGTGATCGAAGTGAACGGATTTCAAATAGACGTCGGTCTCGGTTTGAATGAGATCGTCCGGCTCAACCTTAAATAACTGATCCTGGTAAACGACCTGATTAGTTGCTTTATCAATCACAAATATGGCTTTGGGATGTATAAAGAATCCGCTGATTGTATCGTAGTCCGGTGAAGCGTTATTTTTGATCTTTAAAAAATCAAACAGCTCTTTTACGGGTAGGTACACTTCCTGTCCATGAATGATTGCCAGGATATCGATAATGCCTATGCGCTGCACATTCAATGAAATTGAAACTTCCTCATAACCATCCTTCAACTGGCCTTGGCCGGCTTCAGGCTTGAGCAAGAAAAAAAACAGCGTGATCATTACAAAACGCCAACAGGAGACATGACTGCACCGATTGCTGGATTTCTGTAAATATGAATAAGTGCCGGCCATTTAAAGATGTAGAAATTATCTATATTATTCCTGGTTAAATGTTATAAAAAAAATACCGCTGTAAGAACCAGGTATGGTAACTTGCGGAGGACCTACAGTAAGCGTACCGCCAATATTTACCTGCGTTCGACCCGGTGCAGGAACAATGGTTGAAAACGGAGAAGCCGGTGCTGAATTATTGAGACGTAAAGACATAGAGCCTCCATTGCTTCCGGTCAGCGTGGCATCAGGTCCGTTTAAGATAGAGACAATGGTTCCTTCAGGGGCTTCAATTTCAAAAATAGACTGAAAGTAGGGTATGCCCATATTAAGCGGAACCACAGCGCCGGTTACGGACCTGGAACCGCTGGTAGAAATGATTATTGATCCTCCATTAGCACCAGGATGAAAAGCGCCGAAACTCATATGCTGAATGGTAAATACTGTTATGCTTCCGGGGTCGCCAGGCAAGGGGTCAGTAGGTGTTTGCGCAAAAGAACAAAAGGAAACCAAACTTAGTAAAACAACAAACAATAATTTAGTGATCCATGCATGTTGCTTATTTAATTCGTTTTTCATAGAGATATTATTCTATATAGATAGTCTCGCCATATCGAATTTTACCTTTTAATAATTGTAAAAAATATATTCCTGGTGGCAGTCCTTGATGGATCTCAAAAATATAATGTGAAGATTCTTCTGTATGTTCTATTGTTCGACTATTTATCCGTTTACCTTCAACATTACTCAACAATAACGTGTACTTACCCTCTTCTATTTGATTTAAGTGAAGGTTAATGTGTTTATTTTTTACCGGATTGGGAAATACGCTCATTTTGGAATCTTGCACATCCATGTTTACCCTTACGGTTTTGCTGAAGAAATACCTGCCACCAGCTTCTATGTACCTGACGCGGTAAAAAGTTATTCCGCTCAGCGCATTGGCATCCAGCCACTGGTAGCTTCTTCCGGTTTCAGGATTGCTTTTTGCTTTTACTTCGCCGGCCTTGGTAAAATTTATACCATTGCCGGAGCGTTCAACCTGATACTTTTCTATACCGCTTTCTACAGCTACTTTCCAGTCTAACTGTATATCCCTATCTTTCTGAGTGGCCTTAAGGGAAATAAAGGTGACTGGCAGCACCGACTGATGAGCAAAAAGGATTCTGAACCGATTTATATCAGCAGATGCCGGATCGGCAGTCGTAACAGTAAATACTACGCGGTTGGTATCGTTGATCATCAGGGGCTGAACGGTGCGGAGGTAGTTATCCTGCAAGTACGGCAGCACCTGCATGCCTTCCAGTTGCCGGGCAAATATCTGCAGAGTATACTGTGGCCGGGTAAGCCTGCTCACCTGCAAGAACAGGGTATCCTTGTCGGTGGGCATCTGCCTGACGTCGATGCTCAACAATTCTCCGCCGGTAGCGATGGCAATGCCCTCGGCTGTATTTTGCATTTTTAAAGCGTCTTCTTTACCTACCTGGTTAGAGTACTCCGGAGCAAAAGCGGCCAATACCCCGTCGGCAAGCAGCGGTGAACCTGCATTATCATAGTGGAGATTGATGGCCAGCAAAGGTATCGTGTTTTCATTAACGTTAGCCTGGGTTACCGCGGTAACTTTTGATACTTTATCCTTATCACGCCCAGGCACAGGACGCGCTATAAACGCGTAACTGTTAAAGTTGCTCACTTTATCCTGCTCGCGGATTGCCAGCACCGGAGCAGGACCGGTTGTTCTTACAAAGAATCCTTGTCCCGGCTGTATATACTGATTTAGTCCCGTGGTTCCTGAAAAAGGCGATATCAGCGTGGTGCTGCCTGTCGTGCTAACGGTAACGTACCCCCCCGTGCTGCTCAGGTTCGGATCCCATCCCCAATAGGTATTCGATAGATCGGTTTTGGGAAGGGTTGCCCAATCAATGGGTGAAACGAACGGGTTTCCAAGCAGCGTATAACGCCCCGTTACATCGGACAGAGGTATCAAAGAGCCGGTATTAAATGTTTGATCCCCGGTTAATAGTTTCCCGGTTGACCGGAGCACCGTGTTGTTCGGAGTACTTGTTGTCACCGAATTCGTCCGGTCGCCATACACGAACATGTAATAAGCTGCTCCTGCCTTCAGCGGGGTATACTTTGTATTCTTGGCATTCGCCGAAGTGGAGCCTGTAAATCTGCGGTTTATTGCGTCGTAGGTAAATAAAGATGCATTTGCCGTCTGGGGATCAAAACCGTCGGCAACCGTCCCCCCGGTAATGATGGTTCCGGTATTGGGCGTGATATTATTACCCTGGTTTTGCCAGTTGCCCCAGATGGATTCGCTTTCCTGCCCGGGAACCAGCGTGGAAGCCACATTGGTAGTTACGCTGCTGGTGATGAGCCTGTATTTACGTCGCCCTGGAATATAACGCTCTACTATTACATTTCCGCTTATCGGCATAACAGCGGCGGATGTAATAGGAGCTATTCTTGCTGTTGCTGTAGATGTTGACTTTAAGGTAAGGTATCCATCCGCAGCCAGGCTTCCGTTTAACACCGTTAATATATCAGTAAGGTTTAAAGCGCCGCCCAGGGTTACGCCGGCGTTATTGTTAATAGTAAGACTTCCAATAGCATTTCCTGAAAATGTCGAGGCAGGTATTGTTTGTGCTGAAGAACCGTTCATTTCAAGAGTGCCATTGCTGGCATAAAATGTTCCGCTATTACTGAGCGTACCTGCTATTTGCAAACTTGCTCCCGTCACTGTGATAGATGCCCCACCCAGGATGGCAATGTTATTGATAGCAGCCGTTCCGGAATTGATGGTGGGATAATTGGTCAAACTACCCGGAATGGTCACATTTATAGAGCCCGAGGGTATATCTCCGCACTGCCAGTTAGATGCAGCAAACCAGTTAGCGCTTACTGCACCCGACCAAACGGCCACACTAAAAACATAACTGAATTCGTATGCCCCCATATCAGGAATAGTAGGGTTACGGCTTACGTCATTTAAATCGGTATTAATGGCAATCGGGATTGAAATAGGCGTGCCTGCATTGTCCAACGTACAATTGGAATTATCAGCCGGCACCAGGTCATAAGAACTAGCTATAAAACTTACCGGACTATTTACAGAATTAGTTTCACCACCAGAATTAGATTGCCATTGTGCAAAGGTGTTGTTCACCCCATTTCCCCATTCACCTGTTGTACTGGAATTACTGCTATACAAGTTATTGTAATTGGAAGCGGATGATGACCAGTTGGTAGCCGGAGTAGCCACTTTACTGCTGATACTGTAATTAAAACCGGTACCAGTTCTTGTATTTACAAATATATTATTCCTTAAAACCAATGCTCCATTTACTGTGCGTATAAAAGCAGCAGAGCGTGCCGGTGACCCTGAAGCAGTTCCTCCAATACTTACGGTGTTATAGTAGTAATTCCATGTACTGGTGGTTGAATGATTTATTCCGTAAACTTTTATTCCGTTATTATTTGCCGCATTATCCAATTTTATAGCATTGTTATAAACATTAAATGCGCCATTGGCTGCTACTATGCCGCTTATGCCCGGTAAAGCGGAAGTACCGGTTGACGTATTTATGAATGAATTAATGCGGTTTTTATAAATATTACCTGAAGCACCTGCTGATGTGATGCCTATTCCACCTACTGCTGTGTTTGTAACTTCAGTAGTGATAGATAATAAATTCGTTATAGTATTTCCGTAAATCGCCTGGCCTGTAACGGATGCCGAATTAATAATTCCGGTTATGGTATAGCCTAGGGGAGAACCGGTTTCAACGTCTGCCACCTTTGTAGAAGCGGTAGAAAAATCAGATAAAAAGTTCCCGCTGATAGTATGTATAAAAGCTTCTGAAACTATAATTCCCCTTATCTGGGCAGCTGTTCCGCTAGCAGCATTATAAATATTACTTATAGTATCATTACTGATTGTTGACGGAGAGCTTGAACTGATGCCGGTATATATGGTTGAATTAATATTGGTATTGGCAGCCGAACTGATATTTTTTATAAGGTTATTTGAAATAGTAACTACTGCCCCTGCTGCTGTTGCTGTATTATCAATTCCGATAAAACTTCCTGAAGATGAGATACTCAGATTGGCTATATTCTGAATGGTATTACCGTTCAACTGAATAGTTGAAGCAACAGATTGACCCAATTCTATTCCACTTAACGTATTCGTTAAGGCAGTTGAACCCGGCATGACCCTGATACTGTTGGACACTGCTCCCGGTCCGGCGCTTCCGATAATGTTAGTATTGACCTGGCTTGGTGCTGCAGCATTGTTTACATAAATGCCGGTAAATGCAGAAGGAGCAGGTGCAGTACCAATATTATTGATATCAAACCCACCCACCTGGTTGCCACTTACAATCCCCCCTGTACTTAAACAGTTAATCCCTCTGATGAGAGTGGTATAGGACGTTGATGTAGTAGAAGTAGTAACTATAATAGATCCATTGGCTGCATTTGAGCCTACCAGGTTTCCATCACCTGGTACTGTTCCCCCAATATTTATACCTGCGCCCTGGGTTCCTATTCCTGTGAAAGCAGCCGAAGCCGCTGATATTGGTATAGAGCTCAGGCTTATTTTAACGATCATATTGCCTTTAATATTGGAAGCTGGGGTAGCGGTGCTTGTTGTTAGTGCAACACCCTCAAAGGAAATATTTCCTAAGGTTGACGCGTACACAGCATTTGTTCCGGCAGCCATGGCTGCATTTCCCCCAATGTAATTATTCAAAATAGTATATCCCGATCCACCCAGAATCCTTATACCATGCAAGGCGGAAGCGGCGGCATAATTGATGGTAGCTGAAACATTTCCATTATATAAGCTGTTGCCTGAAATAATCCATGCCGTTGACCCGGTACCAGTAATATCTATTGCTCTTCTCTGGTAATCAAAAATGTTATTATTGGAAATAGTATTGGATGCATTTTCTTTTCCGGATGTTCCGGATGAATAAACTGCCACCATTGATGAATTTGAGCCTATAGTACCATTAATATTATTAAACTCAACCAGGTTATTGCTGTTACCACCGGCAACAGTGGCAGACGTGCTGAATAAAACTATCCCATTTGTTGAATTAGCATACGCTTCTATATTGCAATACCTGACGATATCATAGGCAGCCCCGTTTATAAATGTAAATGCCGTTCCCGTTGTACCGGTTGTATTGGTATTTCTGAATGTAAGATGCCTGCTTGCTCCTCCATCAATCCTGACACGGTCTGCTCCGTTTAAACGGATCATACCTGCCAATACATCACCACTTACCAGTCGTGGGCTTTGAGCGTCCGGCTGAATGGTAAGTGTATAGTTGCCGGCCCCGGTTTCCGACCATTGATTTAGGGCTTCAGCGCCGGTTTCAGTCAGATCGGAAGTGATATTAATAGTAACATGACCGCTAAGGCCAAGACTGTTTATTTTGCTGAATATACCATTAGAGTTGGTAAGTGACGTGTAGTTTTGACCAGTTCCAATATTATAAACACCTGCAAATGGAAGGAATTGCAAACCGGCAAATTCATCAGCACCAATATCCGGAGCAGCACCGTTGCCCGCATATCCTGTATTACCGAAGCGGATATCTCCATTAAAGTCATCAATAAAACCCGAAATATTTACAGCACCACCTCTTAAAGCCGTTGTTTTGTTTTGATCTATATGCAAATAGGTGACTGTCGAACCTGTCGCGCTCAAAAAAACAGAACCAGTGATCAAATCCTCGCTGACAGATGCCGCATCCCTCGTTGCCATTCTTGCTTTGAAAGCTGTAATTGTTTGATCAGAATTGGTGCCGTCATAAAAAACCAGGTTGGACGCTCCCGGGGATCCCGCATAAAACATGTTATTATTAGAAGTTGATCCGTAATTGGTTATCGTGTTGCTTGACCTGCGGTATGCAACCGTTAAACCTGTGCCC
Source organism: Chitinophagaceae bacterium (assembly GCA_037718865.1). Taxonomy (GTDB): domain Bacteria; phylum Bacteroidota; class Bacteroidia; order Chitinophagales; family Chitinophagaceae; genus JADCRZ01. The sequence goes on from JBBJMP010000011.1 coordinate 69,197, forward strand.
CTTGGAACAGATTCATTTGTAATACTATTGTTAATTAAGATTAACGTGGATGTTGTTGATGTTACATCGGCCAAATGATAAATACCGGAAGAACCAAAATCGGTGCCCACAGAGCTGGCGATCAGATAAATGGTATTATAATATACATTCGTAGTGGAAGTTGGGCCGTTAGATATCACACTTATCCCTCTTATCGGGTCTGCTAAAACGGCTGCCGGTGACCTGAGATCGCCTATGATATTGTTATTGATGGTACAAATTAAATTTGCTGTTGCTCCAGATACCTGGATGCCATTCACAGCTCCTGTAATGACACTACTGGCAGAAGACAAATCATATATTTTATTACGAAATGTTTTTATGGTTGCTCCCGCCAATATCCATATACCATTTACTGTACCGGTAGTAAGTGCATCAGCGGTTAAGCCATAAATAGTATTCTGGTAAAAATTTACCGTGGTGCCGCCAGATATTAAAATTCCCCTAACAGAACCCGTAGTGATGCTGTTACCCCAAAGATTCGATATTGTATTCTGATAAATATTTTTTGTTGTTCCTGCAGTAACATTTATACCACTTACAATAGTGGAAGTGCCACCTGATGAAAACAGTGAATCTATGGTGTTGGTATGAATATTATCTTTACCAGCCCCGGTGGCAATACCTGTGACCGAACCAGCGCTGCTGATGTTACGGATAATATTATTAGAAGTCGCATTAACATTTCCGGTAAGGTTAACCGTTATTCCGGTAATGGCCGAGGTGCCTCCTGTCCAGTTACTAAATATATTACCCTGGATGGTTTTTGAAGAATTTCCTGCATCCGTATTTACCAGTCCATTAAGTACCGTAGTCGAACTCACTGTAATATTTGAAAAATTATTATTGTTGATATTAATGGTACTTCCTGTCGCGCAAGTAGCCGTACTTGTTAAAAGCGTTACTGTTCCTCCAGTTTTTTTTGCATAGGTACCGGAGATGAAATTGTTATTTACATCCTGCCAACCCGCTGCAGGCACAATCACACTATTTGCAATAAACGTAGTACTGCCGGTTGTCTGAACATTCAAATTGGTAAAACTATTGCTGTTTATTGATTGAGAAAGGGTGGCAGCCGTATTTGAAATATACGTATTCATTCCTGTACCATTATTTGCTGAATAATTAATATTCTGAATATCATTATTACTAATGGATAAGCTTGCAGCAGGCGATCCTCCCGCATTATTAATAAATACCTGGGTACCAGAATTGGCGGCAGAAAGGGTAATGGCTGCTGCGGAGCTACTTCCAATAGTATTACCGTTAATTTCAATAACATTAAATACAGCCCCTGTATTCCGGATGGCATTATAGACGCTCGTGGTGGATGCTATTGTGTTACCGGTAAAAATATTATTATTTATTTTTAAGCTGGCGGAGGCACCGGTATTCTGGATGCCATAAAACAAACCGGTAGTCATAGCTGACGAGGAGATATTGTTGGCAAAACTGTTATTGGTGATGGTTAATTCTGCACTGGTTTTAGCGGCAGTATTTATGCCAATAATTCCACCCGCAGTTACGGTAACAGCATTGCTTAACAGGCTTATATTTTTTATTATGTTACTATCCAACTCTATTGCTGAGCCAACGGATGTTCCAATGGATATCCCGGTTAAAGCGGTTTTGGTGGCGGTTGAAGATGAAAGTACCTGGATACTGTTTGGTGCTGCCCCGGCACCATTGCTGCCTACAATATTGTTATTAACCCTCGAAGGAGCTGTTGTATTGTTTATATAAATACCCAGGAAGGTTGAAGGGGAGGGCGCCGTTCCAATATTTTTAATATCGATACCCCCAACCTGGTTCCTAATAACCTCCCCGCCGCTGCTATTGCAATAGATTCCCCTGATAAATGTGGTGAAGGTATTTGTAGAGGTGCTTGTTGTTACAATAATAGCAGCATTCGCTGTGTTAGAACCAATCAGGTTTCCTTCCCCTGTTCCTGTACCACCAATATTAATGCCCGAGCCATTGGTTTCTATGCCATAGAATGAAGTTGAATTGGCTGCAATAGGAAAAGAGGTAATGTTGATTCCGGCGATGGTATTGCCTTTTATATTAGACTCAGGTGCAGCGCTGCTGGTGTTCAATAAAATTCCCTGGTAGAAAAGGTTACCTGTGCTGGTGGCATACGTTGCATTTATACCTGTTGCCAGGGCCGCGCTTCCGCCTATATAGTTGTTCAACAGGGTATATCCTGATCCTCCCAATATCCTGATACCATGAAGCGTTGAAGCAGATGCATAAGTGATACCAGCTGAGATACTTCCATTATAAAAACTATTACCGGAAACGGTCCATCCATAGGAACCAGTGGATTTTATCTCCATACCTCTGTCGCGGTAATTGAAAATATTATTGTTTGAAATATTGTTGTTTGCATTTTCAAAACCCAATACATTCGTACCGGCTGAAAGTATGCCTACCACCGAATTATTGGCCCCAACCGTTCCATTGATATTACAGTACTCAACAAGGTTATTACTATTACCCCCGTTAAAGGTTGCAGAGGTACTAAAAAATACAACCGAATTGGTGGCATTTGTAAAAGCTTCGATGTTGCAATACCTGATCGTATTACTGGATGCTCCGTTTATAAAAGTAAATGCGGTCCCTGTCGTTCCGGTAGTATTTGTATTTCTGAAAGTCAGGTATTTACCGGAACCTCCATCTATTGTCAATCTGTCTATCCCGTTCAGGCGAATCATGCCTTCCAACACATCTCCGCTGATAAGACGAGAAGTTGTGCCATCTGGCTGAATGGTGAGCATGTAGTTACCCGCCCCTGCTTCCGTCCAACCATTGAGTGTTTCTATACCATTCTCCGAAAGATCAGAGGTGATATTGATAGTAACATTCCCGCTTAATCCCACATTATTGATCTTTGCGAATAAACCACCAGCGTTGGTAAGTGAAGTGAAAATTTGGCCTGCACCTACATTGTAGCTACCCGATAGAGGTAAGTAAGATATTCCTGCGTATTCGTCGGCGCCTATATCGGGAGCGGTGCCTGTGCCTGTATAACCCGGATTGCCCTGGCGAACATCATTGTCAAAGTCTATTGCTAGTCCTGCAATGTTAATACCGCCACTTTTAACTCCACTTGCCTTGGTATCATCCATATGAAGGTAATTCACTGAAGGGCCAACAGCACTCAAAAAATTACCTACCGCAATTAAATCTTCGCTAATAGATGCAGCATCCCTGGTGGACATCCTTGTTTTATAGGCTGCAAGGGTTTGGTCACTATTAACGCCATCATAAAATAGGAGCCTGCCCGTTCCTGGAGTTCCGGCATAAAACAAATTATTATTGGAAGTAGTGCCATAATTTGTTAAAGTGCTGTTTGACCTGCGGTAAGCCACGGTTAAGCCGGCTCCGTTTGGAGTAGAACCGTTATAGATAATATTATTAATCATTTCCAGCTTTGCTACGGTACTGGTAGCATTTCCGGTATGATAAATTCCTGTAGATCCGAAATTTGTTCCACTTGAGACTGCATTCAGGTAAATGGTATTATAATAAACATTAATAGTGGATGTTGCTCCTGTAGAGATCATGCTTACTCCCCTGATTGGGTCTGCAACACTGGCTGAAGTAGCCCGGAGATCGCCAATGATATTATTTCGGATCGCTAAGGCAGCGTTTGCTGTCGACCCGGATACCTGCACGCCGTTTACACCACCTAATGTGATGATAGCATTGCTGCCTGATGAAAGATCATATATTTTATTGCGGTATGCTGCTACTGTTATTCCTCCTGTAATGGCAATACCATTAATTGTACCAGTAGTAATTGCATTAGCTATCAAGCCGGATATCGTATTTTCATAAGCGTTTATAGTACTACCGGACGATATCCATATTCCGTTCACAGATAGCAGCGTCGTAGCATTGCCGGTAGTACTGCTATTCGCCGACAGACCACTAATAATGTTCTGGTAGATGCTTTTTGTGGTTCCGCCCGACACGGAAATACCGGTAACTGTGGTGGAGGTTCCTCCTGAAGAAGACAGGTTATTGATGGTATTGGAATAAATTTTATCGTTTCCTGCGCCGGTATTTATACCCGTTATATTACCCGCGCTACTGATATTGCTGATTAAATTGGAAACAGTGGCATTGGTAGTACCGGTAATATTAACTGTTAAACCAGTGATAGCTCCCGTGCCGCCTGTCCATTGAGTAAATATATTTCCCTGGATCGTTTTTAAAGAAGCGCCGGCATCTGTATTAACCCAACCGGCAATAGTAGCAGCGCCGGAAACGGTAATATTTGAAAAATCATTATTGCTGTTACTAATTACGCTACCGGTTGCATTTGTTGCAGTACTTGTAAATAAGGTAAGAGCGCCGCTTGTCGCCGTACCCGTCCTGGTAAAAGTTCCAACAATCGCATTGTCGTCAACAACCTGGTTACCCGTTGCAGGTACAATTACAGAATTTGATATAAATGTTATGCCTCCTGTTGCATTAACATCCAGATTTGTAAATGTATTTGAACTAATAAGCTGAGACAAAGTAGCGGCACTATTAAATATATAAGTATTGGGAGCTGACGAAAGCGCAGAATAATTAATTGCCCTGAAATCATTGTTGCTGATGGAGAGATTCGCAGATGAGCCGCCTCCTGTATTATAAATTCCAATAAAGGCTATAGATGTGGCCGCAGTAAAAAAAATCCCGTCAATATTATTATCATTAATTTTAATCGTAGTGGTTACCGCTCCACTATTCCATATGGGATAATAAAAACCAGTTGCTGAAGCGGCAGTTGAGTTACTTGTAAATGTATTATTGTTTACGGTTAAAAAAGCAGGGGTGGCTGTATTATAGATGCCATAAAAACTACCGGTAGTTGCGGTAGAATAGGTGCTATTGGAAACAGTATTATCGCTAATGTTTACTTCATTGCCTACCGCCGTTGATCCTGATGCATTTTCGATGGCTGTTATTACCTGGGTAGTAGCACCGCTTTTCAGCGTGATTGTATTATTTGTAATATCGGAACCTGCACTCAATGCAGTATTAATATAAATACCACGTAAAGTTGTTGCATGGTCACTGCCTGAGCCGTTATTGTTGTTAATCGTATTATAGGATACATTAAGTCCATATTGTGCCAATGTCCTTATAGCTGCTGCCGGATTAGTGGCCCCTGTAGCTCCTCCATAATTAATAATGGTATTACCGGTAGCAACAGTGGTTCCGCCGATATCATTGTTTTGATCCGCAGCTATAAAAGGAGATGCTGCTGCACGGCCTATTAATGCGATGCCGGTATTACAATTTTGAATTGTGTTACTATATAAAGAGTTATTAGAGTTAGTACCTGCGGCAGTTGTCGGTGCCAATACCGTGATAGCAGCAGTAGCAGTGGAGTTAACGACAAGAATACCCGTTGACCCATCCACCATGGGAGCAGTACCTAAAGCATTATTTATTTTATTGAGTGTGATCACGCAATTTGTTATAGTAACAAACTGGCTGCCGTTCGAAAGACTGGATTTATATAACGCATAGCCATATTCCATGGTGGAAGGATTGGTAGCATTGGCAACATTATCTTTTACATCTATGCCATCAATGGTAACATAATCAGAACCAACCAAACGCCAAATGCCGTCTTGTAAGGCAGTGGCTGGGGTGCCCGTACCTCCAGTATAAGCAGTTATCACCGGATTAGCTCCCACTGTAGCAGGATCTTTCTGGAAAGTAATTGTATTAGCGGCAGTACCGGTTGCCGTAAGTGATATGGTAGCAGTAATGGTTTCCGTATAATCTGCTCCAATATTAAAGGTAACTCCCCCTGCTCCTACACCAACGCCGTTAAGGGCCGTAACTGCTGCACTAACCGTTGCATAATCACCAGGAATCGTTTTTGTGCCGGTAAGCTGGCCGAAAACAGTTATGGAGTAGAGCACAATGGCAAGCGTAACTATATTTCGACGCAAAACAAACCGCAGATGTGTCTGAATATTGGATTTCATAGAAAATTGGAATAATTATAACCAGAAAACTCGTTTATGAACGCTAATTGATATCTATTGTTGCTTGTCCAAGTCAAACTAAGAGGGCAATCCGCCGTTCAATATTTTGAATCGGCAAGTTTCTACCTATCCCTCCCTATAAGAAACAGGTTAGATTTATGAGTTTATACCTATTTTTATTCCCGATATCATACTATCCCACGACAATTAGAGCATGATGAATGAATCACTGGCATCACTAAGCGATAAACTATCAGGAGCATTTTATTTCCGGGAATCAGGCATTGATAATGCCATGCGTAAGGTCTACTCAACAGATGCCTCAATGTATCAGGAAAAGCCTTTGGCTGTGGCCCTGCCTGAAGATGTAGATGACATCAAGACATTGATCCGGTATGCGAATGAAAACCTGATCACCCTCGTTCCACGTGCTGCAGGTACTTCACTATCCGGACAGGTAGTGGGTAACGGGATCATTGTTGATATATCCAAATATTTTAATAATATTCTGGAAGTAAATGTTGAACAAAAATGGGCACGCGTTCAACCGGGAGTGATTCGTGACGACTTAAACAATCACCTTCGTCAATACGGGCTCATGTTTGGACCTGAAACTTCTTCGGCAAGCCGGGCTATGATTGGCGGAATGGTTGGCAATAACTCCTGCGGTCTGCATAGTATCAGCTGGGGCTCTACGCGCGATCACTTGCTGGAAACAACATGTTTACTAAGCGATGGTTCCGAAGCCTTATTTAAGACCTTAAGCAAAGAAGAGGTGATTGGTAAAACCCCCCATACCAATTCGTTGGAAGACAGCATACACCGGTCTTTATGGCTGTTATTGTCCAATCACAAGAACCAGGAACTGATCGCCAGGCGTTTTCCCCGCGTTTCCATATCCCGCCGTAATTCAGGGTATGCTTTAGACAGCCTGCTGAATACAGAACCTTTCCATTTTTCCGGCAAGCCGTTTAATCTGGCCACCCTTATCGCTGGTTCCGAAGGCACGCTTTGCTTTCTTACTGAGGTCAAGATAGCTCTTATGGAATTGCCTCCGCCGCAAAATGCTGTCTTATGCGTTCATTGCAATAGCCTGAAAGAAGCATTGACGGCTAACCTCACAGCGCTGGAGCACAAACCTGCTGCTTCCGAGCTGGTGGATAAATACATTCTGGATTTTACCAAAGGAAATCTTTCGCAGATGCATAACCGGTTTTTCATACAGGGTGACCCGGCCGCCATATTAATGGTTGAATTTTTTGCACAAACTACGGAAGAAGTAAGCGGCCTTGCAGCGGATCTGGCTCAGCACCTGCAGAATCAGGGGTTGGGTTATGCCTGGCCCATCTTATATGGTCTGGACGCTAACAGGGCCTGGGACGTGCGAAAAGGGGGCCTCGGTTTGTTGCGTAATATGCGTGGCGATCAGCAACCGGTGAATCTGATTGAAGATTGCGCTGTAGATCCAAAAGACCTTCCTGATTACATTACTGATATTGCGGCTATGCTTGAACGTCATGGAGTCTCGGCCTCTTATTATGCCCATGCCGGTGCAGGCGAACTGCATATTGAGCCGATGCTCAATCTCAAGACACCCAATGGAAAAAGGTTGTTCAGGCAGATACTGGCGGATACGGTTGAACTATTGAAAAAATACGGTGGCTCTCTTAGCGGTGAACACGGTGACGGCAGGTTAAGGGGTGAATTTATACCGGAAATTATGGGAGAGGAAGTTTATGCGCTTTTCAAAGAGGTAAAACACATCTTTGACCCGCACCAGGTTTTTAATGCCGGCAAGATCGTGAATACACCTCCCATGGACGAGTTCCTTCGCTATTCACCTGACTGGAAAGAACCAGCCATCCCAACCCTGTTTGGATTTAAAGAAGAGCACAGCATTTTGCGGATGGCCGAAAAATGCTCCGGTTCGGGCGACTGTCGTAAAACGCACCTGTCGGGGGGAACCATGTGTCCAAGCTTTATGGCTACCCGGCAGGAGAAAGATACCACCAGGGCAAGGGCGAATATTTTACGCGATTTTTTGACCCATTCGGAAAAAGCCAATCGCTTCGACCATGAAGAAATACTGGAGGTGATGGATCTTTGCCTGAGTTGCAAGGGCTGTAAGTCGGAGTGTCCCTCCGGCGTGGACATTGCCAGGATGAAGGCCGAGTTCCTGCAACACTATTACGATGCTAACGGTACTCCATTCCGCACCAGGCTAATTGGAAATTTCACCCGGCTGAATGCTATTGCGGCTGTCATGCCCGCTGTGTATAATTTTTTAATGACCAACCCGGTTAGTTCAGGGTGGGCAAAACGTTTAATGGGTTTTTCAGGTAAGCGCCCGCTTCCAAGGTTGTATAATTACACGTTGAAAAGCTGGTTCACAAAATGGAAGACCGAACACAGGCCGCCAGCCCGGAATCGCAAGATTTTTTTGTTTGCTGATGAATTTACCAACTACAATGATGTGCCTGTAGGAATAAAGTTTATACAGTTAATGACTGCCCTGGGTTATGAGGTGGAGATACCAGATCACCTGGAAAGCGGCAGAACATATCTGTCAAAAGGACTTGTTCGCCAGGCAAAGAAAATTGCCATCCGTAATGTAAAACTATTAGCGGATGCAGTAGCTGATGGGACGCCATTGGTCGGACTGGAGCCATCAGCCATCCTTACCCTCCGTGATGAATACCCTGACCTCGTTCCTGATGAACTGCTGCCCAAGGCAAAATTACTTGCAAAACATACCTTTTATGTAGATGAATTCCTGGCCGGCGAAATACTCCTGGAACACATCACGGGTGATCAATTTACCGCTGAAACCAGGCACGTAAAGTTGCATGGCCATTGCCATCAGAAAGCCCTGTCAGCCATAAACGCCAGTATTGCGGTGCTTTCGTTGCCGGCTAATTACAAGGTAGAACTTATCCCTTCCGGTTGCTGTGGTATGGCAGGCTCGTTTGGATATGAGGCCGAACATTATGATCTATCCATGAATATAGGTGAACTGGTATTATTTCCCGCTATCAGAACTGCTGCTGATGATGTGATGATAGCTGCACCCGGTACTTCCTGCCGCCATCAGATCAGGGATGGTACGGGGAGAACAGCCCATCACCCGGTAGAAATATTGTGGGATGCATTGATAAAAAAATAGGCGGCATACTTAATGAACCACAAAAGGGGCCTTTGTGGTTAACACCAAACATCTTAAGGCACGGGCATTTTCTCTTTAACTTTCGGGGTCATTCTATTATATACCGCTTTAGTAACAAAATGACTTAAGGCCGCACCAAAAAATACATCACTGGCCCAATGCCTGTTCTGATACAAACGGGATAATGCTGTAATCGTGGCTATCGAATAAGACACATACGGCACCCAGGTGACATGCCTGTACTCCAGGCTCATGGCCGTTGCCACACAAAAAACAGTGTTGGTATGCCCTGAAGGAAATGAATTATAACCTTTCTGGCTGAACGGAGCAGCAAAATTATACGGGTTACCGGTACGAAATGGCCTTTGCCTTCGTATAACTGATTTAACCGCAATGTAAATAACGGTTGAAACGCCCAGCGATTTGGCGGTGGCCAACGAAGCATGTTCAAGCTTTCTGTTCTTTGTAATTAACCCGGTAAGATAAAGCCCGGTTAATATCAACGGCGGATAAGTATTGCCGAAGGGTTCGATAACTGTTGTAATTTCACCTACTGCCGTCGTTTGATTACGGGCCACAAAACGGTTTATCTCCCGGTCGCCTAACAGCAATAATCCAGTTCCTGCTACTACCAGTGATGCTCGCTTCAAATCTTGCTTATTCCAGCTTGCAGGCCGTAATAGCACTCTTTTCAGATCACGAGGGTAAGAGCGGAGATAATCTCCGTTTAACCGGTAATTCGCCTCCGGATCCGTATCATGAATTGGAGTTGTATCCGCACCAACATCAGGCACCTTTGCAAAAACCAACATGTAATCTGCAGCCTGCGTTTTACCGGTTAGGCAAAGCAGGCCCAACAGGCAGCAAATAACGGTCGCAGGTAAACGGAATCTGATCTTTTCATGATAGTTCGTCAGGTTGATCATGCTGGGAGATTTCGGTCATCAAAATAATATATTTCTTACTATGTACAACCATTAATTGTCCTCCTTTTTGTCCTGATCAGTAATGGTGCTGCCTGAACCTTAAAAAAAACCTTGACCAGAAGATTTTCATAACTGAAGTAAATTAGTATATTGATGAACCGGCAGGCTTGCAACTTTACTGTTAAAAATTGTTTACAACGAAATCAATTTTCATGACCTTTCAAAAAAATTCATGCCTGTATAAATTACTGCCGATAGCCGTTACATTTTTACTGGGCGCCCTTCATGCTTATACACAACTTCCCATTTCATCACACCGTATTATCATTATTGGAGATGCCGGGGGTTTGATCAATGGAAAAAGTATTGTGGCCGATGCTGCGGCTAATCACATTTCAAAAGACAACACAAATACGACCGTGATTTTTACCGGTGACAACCTCTATTCAAAAGGGCTGCCGGATGAAGAGGATGCAGATTATAGCTATGGAACAGACGTACTTAAAAAACAGTTACTGGCCTTCAAAGATCACCAGGCCAAAGTATACATGATTCCCGGAAATCACGACTGGCAGGAAGGTGGCCCAAGGGGGTGGGAGTATGTGAAAAGGCAGGCTTCCTGGGCAGGGAAAATCAATCCTGATAAGATTTTCTTCCTGCCGCAGGACGGCTGCCCGGGTCCTGAAGAAGTTGTAATAAACGACAGCATCGTACTGATCATAATGGACAGCCAGTGGTGGTTGCACCCATACGCAAAGCCGGATGTAAACAGTGATTGTATTTGCAAAACCGAAGACGAGATCTTATCAAAACTGCATGATATAGCTTACCGGAATAAAAACAAAAAGATTTTGTTTGCATCACACCATCCCTTTCGCAGTTATGGTATTCATGGGGGCTATCAAACATTCAGACAACACTTTTTTCCTTTTACCGACATGTCACGTAATGCCTATATACCTTTACCGGTGTTAGGGTCAATTTATCCAATCGTTCGTGGCCAATTTGGAAATATACAGGATATTAGGCATCCCAGGTACAGCCACATGACCGGCGCAGTAGAGAAACGACTAGCCGTAGCAAAACAGGTCACCTATGTTTCAGGGCATGATCATAACCTGCAATTGATCAGGGCAAACGGCCGGAATTATATAGTAAGTGGCTCAGGCATAAAAACCAGCCGCGTAAGAAAGGGAAAGAACGCCTTGTATGCTTCGGATCATCTTGGCTTTGCCGAAATTGAATACCTCAACAATGGCACCGAGCGCATCAGCTTTTATACTGTTGCTAATGGGGTTACCAACCTTGCCTATTCGTACGATTTACCGCCGGTTAAAGAAACTGTTGACACGCCAATGTTAGCTGAGGCAACCATGATCACTGCAGATAGTATCACCGTGGCTATTGCTCCCGCTTACGATAAACCGGGAGGTTTCCATCGTTTCCTGTTTGGCGATAATTACCGCAAGCTTTGGGCTACACCCGTCAGGATGAAGGTATTTAATCTTAAAAAAGAAAAGACGGGGCTAACCATCCTACAGAAAGGAGGAGGCCAGCAAACAAAATCCCTGCGGTTACAGGATACTAACGGTAAAGAATGGGTGCTGCGTTCGGTACAAAAAGACCCGGAAAAAGCCCTTCCTGAAAATTTGAGAAAAACAATTGCCCTTAAGATATTACAGGATCAGATATCTGCCGCCCACCCTTATGCGCCGTTGTCGGTGCCGGCACTTGCTTCTGCCCTGGGCATTGCACATGCCCGCCCTGAAATCGTATATGTACCGGATGACACAGCCCTTGGCATTTACCGGAATGATTTTGCGGGAACAGTGTGCTTGTTTGAAGAACGCGAGCCGGATGAAGCAGGAAATACGCTTAGCACGTCTAAAGTGCTGGATAAATTAGAAGAAGACAATGATAACCGGGTAGACCAGAAAGCAGTGTTAAAAGCCAGGTTACTTGACCTGTTCATTGGCGATTGGGACCGCCATGAAGATCAATGGAGATGGATTAAACGGGAAGGAGACAAAGGGAACATATACTCTCCGGTTCCCAGGGACAGGGACCAGGTATTTTTTATCAATACCGGTTTGATTCCGAGGATGGCCTCGCGAAAGTGGATACAGCCTAAATTCCAGGGATTTAGTCAAAACATCAGGGATGTAAACGGCTTTATGTTTAACGCCCGTTATTTTGACCGCCTGTTTTTACACCAGTTGTCAGAAGCGGATTGGAAGGAAGTTATTAAGGCATTTCTCGGAGACCTTAGCGACGACCTTATTAAAAGGTCAGTATTAAAACTACCTGATACTATTTATGCCTTGTCCGGCAGTGAAATCACCCGCATCTTACTGGAACGTAGAAAGATCATAGAAAAGGAAGCACTAAAGTATTACCGCTTTCTTTCAAAAACGGTAGATATACCCGGGTCTGACAAAAAGGAAGTTTTCGAAATAAACGATGCTGACGGGCAGGTAAACATATCCATTTTCAAGGCGTCAAAAGAAGAAGCGAAAGGCAGGCTGCTATTTCAGCGGAAATTTGAGCCCGGCATCACCCGTGAGATCAGGCTGTACGGACGCGGAGAAGAAGATGTATTCACCGTAAAGGGACATAGATCTCCCATCCGGATCAGAATGATCGGCGGTGGTAGTAACGATAGCTTTTATGTCGACGGGAGTGCTTCCGGCAGGCGACACCGGTTGATTTATGACAGATCAGACAAACAAGACATATTTCCCGACCGCTCTCTGGCAAAGTTGATCGTTTCAACGGATAAATCGGTGAATGAATATAACGCCCGGAATTTCCGTTACGACAAGCTGATGCCCAAATTTACAGCCGGGTTAAACCTGGACGACGGACTGGTATTGGGACTAGGGTTTCAATATACAAAACATGGTTTCCGAAAGGATCCGTATGCGGCAAAGCATGACCTCATGGTCGGCCATGCACTTGCTACCAGGGCCTCATTTATACATTATTCGGGCGATTTTATAAAGTTGTTAGGCAGCAATGATGTGAACATCGTCATTAACGCCAGGGCTCCCGACAATACAAACAATTTTTTTGGCGCCGGAAATGAAACGACATTTTTGAAACAGGGTAAAACGCCTATCCAATTTTACCGAACGCGGTATAACCTTACGGATACCAGGATAAAATTACAAAGAAGCCTGACTTCATATTTAAAGATATCCGGAGGTATCATGGCACAATTCTTTTCCATGGATTCAGCGGATAACAGGGGCCGGTTCATCAACATTTATAAAACCGAAACCGGTGAACAGGACCTGTTCTCTAAACGGACTTTTGCGGGCATAGTGACAGGTGTGACTATAGACACCCGTAATAATCTGATGATGCCGGGCCGCGGAATATACTGGAACACCACTATAACGGGAATGCACCAGCTAAATAAGAAAAACAGCTTTGGCCAGCTTTTATCGGAAATGAGCGTTTTCACGAGCTTTGCGGTATACCCCGGCTTGATCATCGCTAATCGCCTGGGTGCGGGATTAAGCATCGGCCATCCACAGTTTTATCAGTTGTTTGTGCTGGGTGGCACCAGAAATCTGCGCGGTTTCCGCAATGAAAGATTTTCAGGCAAATCAATGGCATACCATAATCTCGAGATCAGGGTCAAATTGTTTGACTTTAATTCGTTTCTTTTCCCGGCTTCTGTAGGATTGACCGGGTTTAATGATGTTGGCCGGGTATGGATGACCGACAGGCCATCAAAGGTGTGGCACCATGGTTACGGAGGAGGATTATATATCGTGCCTGCAGAGTTGATCCTGATAAATGCCCTGGCAGGGTTTTCAAAAGAAGGCGTATTACCACATATCTCTTTGGGATTTAGATTTTAAGGTGGGCCTCAACAATGGCTAATAGCGAGAAGTTCGGCGTTCAGCGTTCGGAGTTCAAAGTTGCTACTGGTTATGAAGAACGGTTCGCCTTTTCCAGCCTGTTGGCAATCTTTCGTTTCCATATTGCCTGCATATCTTTGTTGCGCATATGATCTGTTTCTGCATCGTACCTGAGCTGTAATGAATCATAAAACCGGTTCATCGATCTGAAAAGCGAATCTATCTGGGTCTTATAGTTTTCTTTGTTGAAACAAGTTGCCAATACGGTTCGTTTTAATTGGATAGCAAAAATTTCCTGGATGTCAAAATGACCCTGTTCATGGCTTAATAATTCCTCTAGCTGTTCAAACCGTTTTGCCCTGTTCAGTTTCATCCATGATTTCTCGCTGACCACTGCTTTTGTATCACAGGTAAGTTTGACCGTCCCCGGAGTTGTGCAATTCACCGGATTATAATAGGCAAAAGATATTCTAACATAGGTCCTGGCCAGGTAATTTGAGCTTTCGTCCGGCACACCTTTAAAATCTGACGGACCGAGTTTTTTTCTTTGGGAACTTTCGGTTTGTGCGTTCGCCTGCAATAAAATAAGTAATAATAATGGTGTGATTATCCAATCAACCCTTTTGTCAAAGATCTGCCAGCCTCTGTTAGTCAATTCATGATATTTTTCTGCAACTCGGAAAATCTATCATCGAATCTGCTTAAGCATTCTATGGCAGGAGCCTTCAGGTTAGCATGCCCCATGGTGACATATTGTTTAAGGGTATTGCCCACGAAAAAAAATACCGCTCCGCGTTTTACACGGTCGTCAGATAAGGTATTATCTTCTGATTCGTAGATTTCCATACAGATCAGTCTTTCTTTATGTAGATAATACACTTCAAGGAATTCAGTCAGATTGATAATATAGCGCAATTGGAAAATAACGACTTTCCCTTCATTAAGGGTATAGTGCCAGGTTTCCTTAATGACCTTATCGTTCTTCAGATATTTGTTCAGGTGAAAGGTTCGCTGCGATTTGTTTGACAGACTATCTGATTTTGCAACAATAAAATCGATGTTAGATCGCCAGTCATACGCTTTTTGTCCAACTGCGTTATATGAAATTAGCATACTGGCTAGGAAGCAATATTTCATCAAAAACAGGCTTCTTCGGGATGTCATGGCAGGCAAAATTACAGTAAAAGGTGATAGAACCGGCTCAATAACCTTTGCAGGAGCAAAATTACGGAAAAAATTTCACCAACCACTGCTTAGAGGGGTAAAGGGCATTTTTTCTAAGAACGAAAAAAACACGGTTATCATCATACCAAATGTTTCAATTGGGCGTAAAATAACAGCATGATGGTTTTGCCATCCTTAATTTTCCCTTCATGTATCATGTTAATAGCCGATTCCAGCGGGATCTCCATCACCTCGATATCTTCTTCATCATGTGCAAGCCCGCCTCCGTCGGCTACCTTCATTTCCTTTGAATACTCAGCTACAAAAAAATACAGGATTTCGGTAACCGAACCCGGCGACATGTAAGCTTCAAATATTTTTTGAACTTGTAAGATCTGGTACCCCGTTTCCTCTTCTGTTTCCCTTTTGATGCAATCCTCCGCATTGTCCAGGTCAAGCAATCCGGCACAGGCTTCTATCAGCATGCCTGTTTCGTTGCCATTGATAAAGGTCGGCAACCTGAATTGCCGGGTAAGTATTACGGATCTTTGTTCCCTGTTATACAAAAGGATCGTAGCTCCGTTCCCCCTGTCGTATGCTTCGCGACTTTGTGTTTGCCAGCTGCCATCTTTCTTTAAATAATCATAAGTTACTTTCTTAAGGGTATGCCAATTGTGGCAAAGAATCTCGGTTTTTTGAATACGTACGTTATCATTCATCTAAAAATCAATTTTGATGCATAGGCAATTGTTGGACAAAATACCGAATTAAATCTTTTTGAATCGTTTGGCAATGGAAGGGGAGGAGAGAAGTTAGGAGGTGCGCGTGATCTCTTAGATCGCAAGGACCACCATAAAAATGATAAATAGCACTAATTCGATAAGCAGGTGCTTTAAGCTTATTTGTAATTCTTTTTCCATAGGACAAATGTACCGCGGCTCAACTGTCAACACAATACCACTTAAGTAGTATCTATGATATCGCCATGCGTTTAACCGTTTGAGATATTTTCATTAAAACGGTTATAGCAAAGAAATATTATAATAATTCGCAGATCCGCACATTTGCACATCCGCACATCATTACACCACTCTCTCCATGATCTTGCCTGATTGCTTGTTCTTGATAATTACTTTTCGGGCTCCATAATGGGTCATCTCTTCCTTTACCAGGTAGTGGTCCTGATCAAACTCAATGAGGTGACTGTCTTTGGTTACTCCCTCTCTGCCCCTCCATATATCCAGTTGCACCGGCTCCCAAAGTTTTGATTTGGCCGACCGGTAAGCCGCGTCCAATACGGCATTAACCACATAACCGTCGTAAAAAGTTTCGCGCGGCTGCCTACCCTGCTCCAAGGCATTAAACATATCGGTAAACATGTGATTGTAACCCAATTCATTCAATTCGTCCCCGACCGGAAACAGCCATCCCGTATTACTTTCTGCCTTTTCCGCTACATAGTCGGCACCCTTTCCCGTGGTAAACATCTCAAGGCCCGTACGTAAAAAACTGTTTACCCAGATCGTTCCTTCAGTACCCATCACCTCGTCCCTGAGATCCAATCCGCCACGAAAAGTCCAGCTCACTTCAAACTGACCAATGGCGCCGTTCTCATACTTTACCAGTCCGATAGCATGGTCTTCGGCTTCAATGGGTTTCACCTGGGTATCGGCCCAGCACATGACCTCTACCGGTCTTATATCTTTGCCAATGTAAGTCCTGGTAATTTCCACGCAATGACATCCCAGGTCAAGGATACAACCTCCGCCAGCCTGTTCAAGGTCCCAGAACCAATCACTATGAGGACCTGGATGTGTTTCTCTGGACTTTGCCCAAAGTATCCTTCCCAGGGCCCCGTTCTTTACACTTTCGTAAGCCTTTAGAAATTTCGGTGTATATACCAGGTCTTCTAAGTATCCGTTAAAGATGCCTGCAGTTTCCACCGCTTCCAGCATACGCTTGGCCTCCGCAGCATTCCGCCCAAGCGGTTTAGTGGTCATCACCGCTTTCTTATGCTTGCAGCACAGCATGACCGCCTCCTCATGTATGTTGTTGGGAAGTGAAATGCAGACTATATCGACATCGGGATGTGCAATGGCCTCTTCCATATTAATAGTATGTACGCCTACCTGGTAATCATTTGCAAACTTTCGGGCGCTCTCTGCCCTGCGCGAATAGATGGTTACGATTTTGTCTTTACTCCGCTGGCCCTGCAGTGAATCTGCATAAAACCGGCCGATAAATCCGGAGCCTAACATGGCAATTCGTTTCATTTGATTTTTTTTTATGGTGATCATTTATACCAGTTCAACAGGTGGTTCTTCCTCAACGGTGGATTTACTGTTATCCTTAAAAAACAACAGGAACAGGATCAGTACTGCTATCGCTATGCCTGCAGGTACCATCCATATACTCTTCCAGTCATGGCCCTCAGGTGTTTTATAATATTCCGTAACCAGTCCGGCAATCCAGAAGCCGATAAGCATTCCAATTCCGTAGGTAGCCAGTGTGATTAATCCCTGTGCAGAGGACCTGATCCTTTCACCGGCCTGTTTATTCGTATAGATTTGTCCTGTTACGAAAAAGAAATCATAACAGATGCCGTGTAATATGATGCCCAGGTAGAGAAAAGATAAGGTGGCGCCGGCACTGTCACCAAAGCCAAATAGAAAGTAGCGCAGCGCCCAGGCAAGCATTCCGACCAACAACATGTATTTGACACCTAACCGCCTGAAGAAGAATGGTATCAGCAACATGAATACTATCTCAGATACTTGTCCGAGGGTCATTTTTCCGGCAGCTTTGGTAAAATTGATTTCATTGAGGAATTTATTGGCTTCCTGGTAATAAAAAGCCAGGGGTATACAGATCAGCATGGATGCTATGAAAAAAATTAGAAAGTTCCTGTTTTTTAATAACCCTAATGCCTCAAGGCCGATAATATCGCCAAAGGATACTTTTTTGCCAGCGGATGCCGGAGGAGTATCCGGTAAAAAAAAACTGAATAAGCCAAGCACCAAAGAAGCGATTGCAGCTAACCGGAATGTGTTCACCAGTGAATCCGACTGTTCCCATGCCAGCCAGCTGATGACCAGTCCGGCAACGATCCATCCGATGGTTCCAAAAACCCGTAAAGAGGCAAATTGTTTTTCCGGATTGGTGAGTTGTTTGAAAGAAACAGCATTTACCAGGGCAAGCGTGGGCATATACATGATCATATAGGCAAGGATCAGGGGGTAAAAACCTTGAAAATCCATTTGCCGGGAAATGAGGTATAAGATACCGGCGCCTGCAATATGGAGTACGCCCAGAATTTTCTGGGCTGAAAAAAAACGGTCCGCAATCAGTCCGATAATAAAGGGAGCAATGATAGCACCCAGAGATTGTGTACCATAGGCAAGTGCATTTTGAGTATCGGATGCTTGCAACGACTTGCTTAAGTAGGTTCCCATAGTCACGTACCATGCACCCCATACAAAAAACTCCAGGAACATCATGGCAGACAGACTAAAACGGGTGGCTGATTGCATATATGGCAGTCATTTTGGTGCAGAAAAGAATGAAAAATACGAAATAACTAATTAAATCAATCGGGTAGAATAATGTTGGGTGCATTTAAAATTGTCGCTATCCGTTTAAGCGGCCTCTTTAATCAATTCTACTACTTTCCCCCACTGTTTATTCATTGATAACACTCTTAGATTTAGCATATTTTGAGCGCCGTTGTTAGTCCATCTTTGCCCCGATTGTTTCATCCGCTTTTGCACTACTGTTCTGTGTGCTGATTCTATTGCACCCGACCCTATTATACCGGCACCTGTATTTTTATAGCATTGGTAATCCATTCTATAAGCATTGCTGGTATAATAATTAATCAGTGATAGTGCGTCCCGGCTTTCACTATCTTTTCGTTTTATGTTTTTGATAACCGCTGTCACTTTACTTTGTAATAACAGTTCTTTTTGTTTTTCTGTCCATTTTTTCAGCTTCGCTTCATCAGTAAAAATAGTATTGGCAAATTGATGCAGGTGTTCACAAACATGATAATAGTCCAGTATGGATACGGCTAGCGGATAGGCATCTTCTATCCAGTTTTTTATCCATGTTCCCCCATCAGCAATAAATACCAATCGCTTCCCCAATCTGCCATACGACTCTATTAACGTATCCATATGGCTGGTAAAATCCTTATGGTTTCCCAGGTGGGCTACGTATTGTGAATGCCTTATCCAGCTTGAGTTCCCGTTAGGGTCAATGCAAGAGTCGCTCGTAAACATCCTGCCCACTTTTACTTCCTTCCAACCTTCATCCCGGGTTAACAGCATAGAGCCGTCTGCTTCCACATACAACACTTCGCCTTTCTTTACCGGTTCTAACGACCGGCAAACATTTACTTCCTTTTCAGCTAACTTGCCGTAGCAATCTGTTACCAGATAAACCTGGGAGGTACTCACTTGTATATCTATAAATTTTTCCAGCACCTCATTGCATCTTTGATAACAATCCATCTGGCCAGCATACACCAATAGTTCCTGCAAATGAGGACTTATTTGAAAACCATTCGCACCATTACTAAAACTATGGGTTTTATTTATACTGACTTTCCCAAATTTGGTGAGTGTTTTTTTTTACGCCTGTCGGCCGGTACGTCACTTATATTTGCTTCCAAGACTGACCTGCCCAGGTCCCGCCATATTTTCTCAAACTCTTTTTCGTAGTCGTAAAAATTATCAATTTTATTTAAGGCTTGTAATTCTGCATACCGCTTTTGCGCTAAGGCAATGAAATTGGCTTCCGTCATGGGTTGGTAGATTTGGTTTGCCAAATTTAGCCATTTTTTTATGCGACAATTTTAAATGCACCCATAATGTTTACGTCTTTATTTTGGATCTGATGTAATGTAGCTACGATTAGGTTCCATTGCCATTCGAGCAATGGCAAAATTCTCCCTTGATTTTTTTTAAAGCATCTATCTTGTGAAAGAAAATGAGACAGTACGAAGACACATACCGGCACAAGGGATTGCGGAATAAATTAGTAGCCGGTCTGCGCGAAAAAGGAATCAGCGATGAACGGGTTCTTAACGCCATCAACAATATACCTCGCCATTTTTTTTTGGATACTGCATTTGATGATATTGCTTACCAGGACAGGGCATTTCCCATCGCGCAGCAACAGACCATTTCGCAACCCTATACGGTTGCCTATCAAACACAGTTGTTGCAGGTCAACCCTTATGAAAAAGTGCTGGAGATCGGCACGGGCAGCGCTTACCAGGCTTGTGTGCTGGCAGAGATGGGGGCACAGGTGTATACCATAGAACGTCAGAAACCGCTGTTTGATCTGGTTAAAAAATTTACTTTCAAAACCCGGTATGCCAATATAAAATTTTTTTATGGCGACGGATATGAAGGACTGCCTACTTATGCACCATTCGAAAAAGTAATTGTTACGGCCGCTGCGCCGTCTGTTCCGGAAAAATTAATTCAACAACTGAGGGCCGGCGGTAAGATGGTTATTCCGGTAGGAGAGAACAAGGTTCAACGCATGTTACGTATCACCAAACACGAAAACGGCAGCATTGAACAGGAAGAGTTTGACAACTTTTCATTTGTGCCTATGCTTGGAGGAAAAAACGTGTAAATGTGCGAATGTGCGAAGAAGAAATGTGCAGATGTGCAAATGTGCAATTAGAGATTTGAGATGTAACACATCATAGCTCCCCTCCTTTTCAAGGAGGGGGTTAGGGGGTGGTTAATGCACCACAGACTGCTTCAACCCATGCGCACATCCGCACATTATTCCTACACTCTTTCGAGCATGGAAAAAAAGAAGTTTCCTTCGATGGCCGCATTTTCATCACTATCACTTCCATGAACAGCATTCTCACCAACTGAAGAGGCGAATAATTTGCGGATGGTTCCCTCTTCCGCTTTCGAAGGGTCCGTTGCTCCTATCAATTTACGAAAATCCGCCACCGCGTTTTCCTTTTCGAGAATTGCGGCTATAATAGGACCACTGCTCATAAATTTTACAAGCTCACTATAAAAAGGCCTTTCCTTATGGATGGCATAAAATTCACCGGCTTTGCCCTCGGACAGTTCAACGGTTTTCAAACTTATAATTTTGAAACCCGCTTTGATTATCAAGTCTAGAATTGCTCCTGAGTGTCCTTTGGAAAAAGCGTCAGGCTTTATCATTGTGAAAGTTCTGTTTGTCATACTCAATTACTCTTTTGGGCTGCAAACTATCATTTTAGTCCCGGTTTAACCATTTTGAACGGTTATTTCTGCCTGAATTAATGAGTGGAATAGTGAAGCGATGTACTTGTAAGGCCGTTTAGCATACTTTAACAGAAAACTCCAGGCTATTAAATCTAAACTTTTTATACCTTCGCACCCGCTTTATGAATCCTATTGCAGATATCGTCCCTCAACTGAAGGAACCAAAGAACATTGTTATAACCATGCATCAAAAACCTGATCCTGATGCCATGGGCGCTGCTTTGGCCTTATTTCAATTGTTCGAACAGCTTGCTCACCAGGTGACCGTTATTTCGCCAACAAACTGGGCAAATTTTTTAGACTGGATGCCAGGCTGCAAGAGCGTTCTGGATTATGAAAATTACAAACAGCACGACAAAGCGGAAACTGCACTTAAAGCGGCAGAATGGTTGTTTTGCCTTGATTTTAATTATATTCCCCGCACCAAAAATATGGCTGCGGTGATCAATAACCTTTCCTGCAAAAAGATTTTGATCGATCATCACCAGCAACCTGATGAACAAAGTTTTGACTATGGCATCAGCGATGTATCGAAGAGCTCTACCTGCGAAATGGTTTATGACTTTATATTGGCAAGCGGAAACGGAGATAAGATAACCATTGGCATAGCGGAGTGCCTTTATGCCGGGGTGATGGGTGATACCGGGAGTTTCCGATATCCTTCCGCGACAGAGTCATTGCATCTGATGGTGGCCGCACTGAAAGCCAAAGGGTTATACCATACAAAAGTGCACGATAACATATACGACAATTTCCTTGAAAACCGCTTGCGGTTTATCGGCCATGTGTTACAGAGCCGGATGGAAATTTTTTATGAATTCAATACGGCATTGATAGCAGTTCCTAAAAACGACCTTATCCGGTACGAAATAAAAACAGGCGATACCGAAGGGCTGGTTAACTATCCGCTGTCCATACAGGGAATCAAATTAGCAGCAATTGTTATTGACAGGGATGAAGAACGTAAATGGAGTTTTCGCAGCAAAGGCGACTTCGATTCCAACGATTTTGCCCGGACATATTTTAATGGGGGAGGGCATTTTAGTGCTTCAGGCGGCCGTACATACGATTCGCTTGAAAAGACAATTAACAAATTTAAACAGGCTATTGAAGAAAATGCATCACAATTACAATAAAACAACAATGAAAAAATTCTCATCTTTTTTTTTAACGCTTGCCTGCCTGGCACTCTTCACGGCATGCAATAATACCGGGTATAAAAAAACACCAAGTGGTATAATGTACCGGATCGTGACCACAGGCAGTGGCGCAGTAGCAAATAGAGGCGATATTCTTAAAGTGCACTATTCTCAAAAATTAAATGATTCTCTGATGTATAGTTCTTTCAGCAGCATACCAACCTATGCTAAAGTGGATAGTGTTGGTAACATTTACAGCCCTGGTGAAGTATTACCGTTCCTGCACAAGGGCGATAGCGTAATTATCGTGCAATTGGCTGATACCATCATGAAAAAAATTCCTCCCGGATCACCTTCGCCGCTAAAAAAAGGAGATAAGATAACGCTTACATTAAAAGTACTGGATGTAATTAAAAGCGATGCGCTGGCTCAGGAAGATCAATTGAAGGAAATTGAAACCGAAACTAAACGGGAGCTTCAGACGATACAAGATTACCTGGCCAATAAAAAAATTGCTACCCAAAAAACAGAGAAAGGGGTATTTGTTGCTATTCAATCCGCAGGAACCGGCCCTGCTGTTGATTCAGGGAAATATGTTTCTATCATGTATACGGGCAGGCTTTTCCCGGAGGCCAAACAAACCACCGAAAAAGTATTCGAATCAAATGCCGGCAAACCGCCGATACAATTTACCGTCGACAGCAGGGCTGTAATTCCTGGTTGGGATGAGGGACTAAAATTATTAAATAAGGGAGGCAAGGCCACGCTGTATATTCCCGCCACCCTTGCTTATGGGCAATCTCCCGGGCCCGGCGGCAAACCTTTTGAAAACCTGATCTTTGATGTGGAAGTTGTAGATGTAGCCGATGCAGCTCCTGCACAAAAATCAAACCCGCAGATGCCCCAGGATTTTCAAATGCCCGGACAGCAGAATCCAAACCCTAATAACCCTGATACCAGTCGCAATCGCAGATAGAGTTGAGGAAGTTCAAAAGTTTAAGGTTCGGAGGTCGGGTTGAACCCTGAACTTTGAACCTTGAACTATCGAACTTTCGAACCCTGAACCTCTGTCACCAGCTTTATCGTTTCCATTGCCTCCTTCACATCATGCACTCTTAGGATGCTGGCACCATTCAACAAGCAAATGGTATTTAATACCGTGGTTCCATTAAGTGCTTCTTCTGCTGTAATTTGCAGTGTTTTATAGATGGTTGATTTGCGGGATACGCCGGCTAGTACAGGCTTATTCAGGGTCCCCAGAACCGCGAGGTCTTTGAGCAACTGAAAATTATGCATTATTGTTTTGCTAAAGCCAAAACCTGGGTCGATGATCACATCCCGAATACCGGCTCTTCTGCACAGTTCAACTTTTTTAATAAAGTAGTCCAGCACCTCCCTGGTGACGTTGTCATATGCCGGGTCATGATGCATAGTTTCAGGGCTTCCTTTTATGTGCATGCATATATAAGGGCATTTTAGGCGCCCAACGGTAACAATCATGTCAGTGTCAAAACTTCCTCCGCTTATATCATTGACCATGGCGGCACCAGCTGCAACGGCCTGCCTGGCTACTTCCGCATGATAAGTGTCAACGGATAATATGGCTTCCGGAAAATGATCATGCAATAATCCTATGCCTGCCATAAGCCGGTTCAGCTCTTCTTCTACGCCCACCTGTTTACTACCCGGCCGGGTACTTTGAGCACCGATATCTAGTATGGCAGCACCCTCTTTCAACATCTTTTCTGCCTGCCGCAAGATTTCTTCCATTCCCTGGAAACGGCTGCCTGTATAAAAAGAATCCGGAGTGACATTGATAATGCCCATTACAATTGGTTTGTCCGCAACAAGCAGGCGTCCATTACAGTTAAGTGTAAAACAGCACATCGTTTCAGCTATTTATTCATTTGTTTAGAAAAAAGAATTTATTTTACCAAATGTAAGCAAACCCATTTGCCATTCATGGAAGAGTGCTACAGATATAATGACAGTAACGAATCAACAATATGATCGGGCCATCGAATCGTGTAAGGAAATATTTATCAAGAAAACAAAAGATTATGGAACCTCCTGGAGGGTATTGCGAACCATTTCCATAGCAGACCAGATTCAGATCAAAGCCAAACGCATTCGTAACATTCAGGAAAACAAAATGCAAAAGGTAAAGGACGACATACCCTCTGAATTCAAAGGCATCCTGAACTATGCTGTAATCGGTTTGATTCAATACGCATTAAAAACAGATGAAGTAGGGGACGTTCAGGTAGATGTCGTAGATAAGTTTTATGATGAAAAAATTGCAGAAGCCCGGACGTTAATGGAGAACAAAAATCATGATTATGGTGAGGCCTGGCGAGGAATGAGCCAGGAAAGTTTTACCGACCTGATCTTGTCAAAAGTGCTGCGTATCAAGCAGATCCTGTTAAATAAAGAAACCACCCTGATCAGCGAGGGCATAGAAGCAAATTATCATGACATGATCAATTACGCTGCCTTTGCACTGATCATGATAACAGAAGGGAAACATAAAAGCTAATACGCTTCGTGGTTCTTTGTGGTTCCTTCTTCGTGGTTCTTTGTGGTTCCTTTTTTTTAAACCACAAAGGACACAAAGTGTTACACAAAGGAAGACACAAAGGAAGACACAAAGGTTTACGCATAATTATGAAAGCAACAATAACGATATCAAGAATAATAGTAGGTATCCTGTTCATTTTTTCCGGACTGATCAAAGCAAACGATCCGCTTGGCCTAAGTTACAAAATGCAGGAATTTTTTGAGATCTGGGGCTGGCATGCCTTAAACGATTATACGCTGGCATTTTCGATTCTCATGATAGCATTTGAAATCATTGCCGGGGTGGCAGTGTTGCTCGGGTGGAGCATGCCCTTATTCAGCTGGTTGCTATTGCTGCTTACGCTTTTTTTTACCTTCCTGACGGGTTACGCCCTGTTCTCTGGCAAAATAAAGGAATGCGGCTGTTTTGGAGATTGCATACCACTTTCCGCACAACAATCTTTTATCAAGGACCTTGTGCTCCTGGCATTGATAGTACTCATTTTTGCCAACAGAAGAAAGATTAGAACGGCTTTGCCGGCATCGGCTTCTATGGGTATTTTAGCCCTTACCACCATTTTTTCTTTTGGCTTGCAGTGGTATGTAATGAATCATTTGCCCGTGGTGGATTGCCTTCCCTATAGGGTGGGCAAGAACATTTCCGAGCAAATGAAGATTCCGCCTGGAGCTGTTCCGGATAGCACGGTAATCAACTTTGTTTATGATAAAAAGGGGAAGCAAATAGAGTTTACAGCCGATCAGTTTCCAGAAGATTTTAACGATTCCATCTATCGTTTTATCAGGCGTTATGATAAGGTGCTGCGAAAGGGTAATGCAGTCTCTGCCATTAAAGATTTTGTCCTGATCACTGCCGATGGTAACGATACTACGCAGGCCGTTTTGGCTTATCCCGGATACCAGGTATTGATCTTTACCAAAGGATTGACTGGTCGGCCTGAATGGACCGGATCGTTCAAAACCTTGTACGAGCAGTTAATGTCCAACAATATAAAAGTAAATTGGGTAACGAGTAATTACGACCTGGTAGCCCTTTGGGCTGAAAAGTCTGCAGGTATCCAGGATAAGCTTACCATTTTTAAATGTGACTATGTGGCCATTAAAACGGCTGCCAGGGCAGATCCTACCTTATACCTGATAAAACAGGGAACCATCCATGAAAAGTGGAGTTACGTTGATATCGGGGAGGCGATAAGTTACACAAAAGGCCTGAAGCAGGTACCGGGCGGCTTATAAATTGCTTTTGCTACAGGGGTGCGGCTTCATCATAATCAGGTATTTACCTTAATTCAAAATATCAACCCTTTGTTGAAGTATTTTACCAGGAAAATAATTTATGGAATGTTCGTGATGCTGGGTGTTGTGATCATGGTGTTTCTTCTCTTTCAGGGTTTTGGGGATCCTTCGCGGTTGATAATGGGACAAAGAGCTGATGCAGCGACACAAGAAAACATACGCAAGGAATTAAACCTGGATCAACCAAAGTGGAAGCAATTCCTGCTTTATCTGAACGATGTTTCTCCTGTCAGCATTCACACAAAAATGGAAATATCCATGAAGGGGCTTCAGGGCGTGTTTTTGGGTAATGAATGGAAGATCGGTCTCAAACTTCCTTATTTGCGCCGTTCTTACCAAACAAAAAAAGATGTATGGAACGTATTAACGGAAGCGTTGCCCGGAACCCTGATGCTGGCCATTTCAGCCATGCTCATCGCCACCATTGCGGGCATTATCCTGGGTGTAATCGCCGCCGTAAAAAAAGACACCTGGATAGATAGCTCGGCCATATTTACCAGCATCCTGGGGATTTCCGCACCTTCCTTTTTTATGGGAATCATAATTGCTTACCTGTTTGGTTACGTATTAACGGAATATACCGGTTTACGTATGACGGGCAGCTGGTTTGATATTGATGAATTAACCGGTGAAAAATACCTCACGCTGAAAAACTTATGGTTACCTGCTCTGACCCTGGGTGTCCGTCCCCTGGCCATCATCACGCAGCTTACCAGAAGCTCTATGCTGGATGTGCTGAATCAGGATTACATCCGGACAGCTTATGCAAAGGGATTAAATAAGCAGGTGGTTGTCTGGAAGCACGCGCTGCGAAATGCATTAAATCCGGTCATTACGGCCATAACGGGCTGGTTTGCGGAGTTATTAGCCGGAGCATTTTTCGTTGAATACATTTTTGGCTGGAAGGGTATAGGCAAGGTTACGGTGGATGCATTGGAAAAACTGGATTTCCCTGTAGTCATGGGTTCGGTCCTAATATCTTCGGCTTTTTTTATTAGCATTAATGTGCTGGCAGACCTGTTTTATGCAATTATAGATCCTCGAGTAAAAATCGAATAATTGTAATGATTAAATTAGCTAATAATTACTTCTTTAACCACATTCTCTCCCAACACTTCGTTTACCCGTTGAATGATTAACTCTTTCTGATAAGCAAGTTCCTGCTTAAGCGGGGCCACATAAGTAGTAATATACAGTTTACCGCCATGTAACTGTATCTTTTCTGTGTACTTGGCAATGGTTTTACCCATAATCTGTTCCCATACTTCTTCAATCTGCAAAGCCTGTACATAGCCCTTCAACCGGCTTTTGCCGAGGAACAATTTTAACGCGTCTCCAAGGGAATATTCACCCATAAGGACGAAGATAAGAAAGTTCAGGGTTCGGGGTTCAAAGTTCAAGGTTCACTTATTTACCAAACACCCGAATCCATACTCCTGACTATCTTTTAAATTCCGAACTACAACGCCACCACCTGGTATTCAAGACTTAACTTATCTAAATGATCCCTCAACCGTTCACAATGTGTGTCTGAAATAAAAATCTGCCCGCCATTTTCCCTACAAACCCAGTTTAACAGGTTCTGCATACGTTCGGCGTCGAGTTTCTCGAAAACATCATCGAGTAATAAAAGAGGAGGGAAGCCGTTGGTATTTTTTAAAAATGAAAATTCCGACAACTTCAACGCAAACAGCAGGCTCTTTCGCTGACCCTGGGAAGCAATGCTTTTAAAAGCCTGCTCCTCCAGGGTTATGTCAAGATCATCTTTGTGAATGCCGGCATGGGTACGTTGCAGCAAGAGGTCCTTGTCGCGGTACTCATGCAGGAGAGTTTCAAAAGAAGCGTTGAGTAACTGGCTCTGGTATTGCATTTTCACAGGATCGGTTTTGCCTGATATCCGGCAGTAAAAATCCCTGACCATGGGAATGAATTCCTGCAGGAAATGCTGCCGCCGTTCGAAAATGACCGAACCAGGTTTTAATAACTGGTAATCCAGTACTTCAAGCAGTGTGTTATCTGTTCGTTTGTTATCGGCAAACGATTTCAACAAACTGTTCCGCTGCTGCAGGATTCTATTGTATGAAATAAGTTGCATCAGATAATCATGATCCAACTGAGAAAGCAAGGCATCCAGAAAACGCCTGCGTACTTCGCTGCCTTCTGTTATGATCTGCACATCATCTGGCGCAATCATTACGCAAGGGAATTTGCCAATATGGTCAGAATACTTATTATATACGTCTCCGTTGAGGGAAAACTCTTTTTTGCCTAATTCCCTCAGAATGCATACAATCTGGTCTTCGTTCCCCCGGTTCATAAACCCCGCTTCCACCCTGAATCCCTGGCAACCAGAGAGCACATTTTGCGCATCACTTCTCGTAAAATAACTTTTTGTAAAACATAGATAGTATATGGCATCGAGTAGGTTTGTCTTACCAATGCCGTTTTTGCCGCAAATACCTATAATACGTTCAGTAAAGACAAAATCGGCCTGCCGGTAATTTTTAAATTGTAACAGTGATATATTATTTACGAAAAGCAATAAGGATCCTTACGATTTTGGTTCGCAAGATAAAACTATTGGATGAGCCGCTCTTTACTCCTTACCCAACCTATTATAAATGACTTTGTCATTTATAAGCTTCCCTCCATCATAAATCACAAATCTAAAACGCAAATTTGCTTATTTCCCCTTATTTTTGCCCCTCAAATTTAATAAAGTGGCTACTAACTTTTCTAAAGAAACCTATCTGTATTGGTACGAGTTAATGCAACTTATTCGCCAGTTTGAACTGATGGCAGAGGAAAAATATAAGATGGAAGGAAAGATCCGGGGATTTTTTCATGCATATATTGGGCAGGAAGCCATCGCTGCAGGATGTATGACCGCTACCCGTCCCGAAGATCCCTTTATTACCGGTTATCGCGATCACGGTTTGGCTCTTGCAAAAGGAGTCAGTGCCAAAGCCTGTATGGCTGAATTATATGGTAAAGCTACGGGATGTGCAAAAGGTAAAGGGGGAAGTATGCATTTTTTTGGAGTCGATGTTAAATTTTTTGGCGGTCATGGTATAGTAGGTGCTCAGATCGGCACCGGGGCAGGACTTGCATTCGCGGAACAATACAAGGGAACGGATAATGTAAGTCTCACTTTTTTTGGTGATGGCGCTGCACGTCAGGGCATGTTACACGAAGTCTTTAATATGGCGATGATCTGGAAACTGCCAGTGATCTTTATTTGTGAGAATAATAATTACGCCATGGGAACATCTGTAGAAAGAACCTCAAACGTTGTTGATATTTATAAGATTGCTGATGCTTATGAAATGCCGGGCGATTCCATTGACGGTATGAGTGCGGAAGCCGTTCACGAAGGCATATCCCGTGCGATCAAAAGGGGAAGGGAAGGCGGCGGACCTACTTTACTTGAAATTAAAACCTATCGATATAAAGGTCATTCAATCAGTGATCCGCAAAAATACCGGACCAAGGAGGAAGTGGAAGAATATAAACAACGCGACCCGATTGAAATGGTGTTGAAAAGCATCATGGACAATAACTTTGCTACCAAAGAAGAGATTGCTGAAATCAATCAGCGGGTAAGTGACCAGGTCAAGGAATCTGTTCAGTTTGCGGAAGAATCTCCCTGGCCCGCTGATGATGAATTACTAAAAGACGTGGTGGTGGAACCAAATTATGCATTTATCGTTGATTAATCTGATTGTGAGGAGGAAAAACAAATGATTACAGAGAAAACGCTGGTGAACAAACAAATTGCTCCCGAGATTGATCTTGTAGAAAGGGCGAGAGGAATCTGGAACCGGTATGGCAAACAAATTTTGATCGCGTTAGCCGTGATCGTAGGAGCCATTGCTGCGTATGTGGGTTACCGGTATTACGTAGAAGAACCAAATGAAACAAAAGCCTCCGAGGCGATGTTCAGGGCACAGGATTACTTTAACCAGGATTCGATACGACTTGCGTTAAATGGCGACAATGTAAATCCGGGGTTTATAAAGATAATCTCCCGTTACGAAAATACAAAAGCCGGGAACCTGGCAAAATTTTACGCTGGAAGCTGTTACCTTAAGCTTGGCGACTTTAATAACGCGGTCAAACAGTTAAAAGACTTTTCAACCGATAGCAAGCAGGTCCAGGCCAGGGCAACCAGCTTATTGGCGGATGCCCAAAGCGAATTGGGTAAAAAAGAAGAGGCTGCGGAACTTTATGGCAAGGCTGGAAAAATGTTTGAGGAAGATGATTATAACTCACCGGAGTATTTGTTCCGGGCCGGATATCTTTATGAAAGCATGGGTAAGAACAAGGAAGCGATTGATATGTACCGGATCATCAAAGAAAAATACGCAAAAAGTGAGAGAGGGTATGAAGTGGATAAATACCTTGCCAGGTTAGGGGTTTTTGATATTGACGAAAAGTAAATCAAAGATTTATGGCGGAAGTAAGCAATAGCAAATTATGGGAAAACAATGCAGGCATTCTAAACAAGGGTGCCTGTATCGTTATTATTCGTACCGAATGGAACTCCGGTATAGTGGACCGCCTGGAAGAGGGATGTAAGAGAACGTTGGAACAAAACGGCATCAGCAAATGGAAGGTCCTGACCGTTCCAGGTGCCCTTGAAATACCATTTGGTATAAAAGGTTACTGGGAGGCGACCAAATATTCAGACGACAGGCCGCAGGCGTTTATTGCCCTGGGCTGTGTGCTTAGAGGGGATACTCCGCATTTTGATTATGTATGTAAAGGCGTAACCGACGGCATTGTGCATCTGAACCTTTCATTACCGGTACCCAGCATATTCGGAATACTTACTGTTGACAGCCAGCAACAGGCTGAAGACAGGGTAGGAGGCAGTCACGGGCATAAAGGAGAGGAAGCAGCCATTACGGCACTTAAAATGATTGCCCTTATGCAATCATTTAAAGCAGTCACACCTCACGGCTGCTGATATGACGAACCGGTTATCATAAACGTTTAATCGAATGGATGTACAATTGTTTGTTCCCTGTTTTGTTGATCAGCTCTACCCCCGGACGGCTTTTCATATGGTTGACATTTTGGAAAAGGCAGGTTGTACAGTTAAATATAATTCCGATCAAACCTGCTGCGGACAACCCGCCTTTAACGCCGGATTCCAGAGTGAAGCCAAAGATGTTTGCACCAAATTCATAAAAGACTTTTCCGGGACAGACTATGTTGTTGCTCCCAGCGCTTCCTGTATAGGCTTTGTAAGAAATTACTATGCGAAGCTGTTCGACAATTCTTCTTTGCACAATGAAGTAAAAGTTCTGGCCAGGAGGTCTTTTGAGTTTTCCGAGTTCCTTGTTAACGTACTACATATAGAAGATCTGGGAGCAGTCCTCAATGGGAAAGCCACTTATCATGATTCCTGTGCCGGCCTGCGTGAGTGTAAAATTAAACAGGAGCCCCGCAAACTTCTTTCAAAGGTAAAAGGATTGGAACTGGTTGAAATGAATGATGTGGAAACCTGCTGCGGATTTGGGGGAACCTTTGCCGTTAAGTTTGAACCCATTTCTATCGGTATGGCTGATCAGAAATGCATTAACGCTTTAGCTACAGGTGCGGAGTATATTATATCCACCGACCTTTCCTGCCTTATGCACCTCGATGGGTATATCCGGCATAAAGGATTAAACCTTCGTACCATGCATCTTGCCGATGTCCTGGCAAGCCGGTAGAATTGAAAAAAGGCCAGCCATAAAAAGGGCCGGCCTGTTTTTGAAAATCCCACTATACACCAACATTTTATGCCTTAGGCATTATAACATGATTAATGACGTGAATAACTCCGTTGCTTTGATAAACATTTTTGATGGTATAGTAGACATACCGCCATTCTCATCTTTTAAAATAGGCCCTATACATGTACCCAACAGAGTTACATACGGAGCCTGTTGAATTTTGGATTTAACCGGAAATTAAAATCAGCGAATCATCGGAAGGGATTCGGCATAAATAAATAGCATATCATCATAAAGAAGAAAGATACATGTCAATAGATGAAAGAATGATAAATTACATCGGTTTGTACGTTAATGTTACACTGCAAACCTCACCCTTATAACATTCCGTGGTATTTTCACTAACCACTTAATTAAATCAGGTAAAAAAGCAAAATTGAAAATCATGGCTTACTGGCTGGTCAAATCAGAGCCTTCCACCTACAGTTGGGACCATCTGAAAAATGACAAACAGACTTCCTGGGATGGAGTCAGAAATTATGCAGCACGCAACCACCTTAAAGCAATGAAAAAAGGTGATGAAGTGTTGTACTATCACAGTAACGAAGGAACGGAGATTGTTGGAATCGCCAAAGTGATCAAAGAACATTATCAGGATTCTACCACCGATGACCCGAACTGGGTAGTAGTAGATCTTAAACCGGTGCGAACACTGAAACAACCGGTGAGTTTGGCCCAGGTTAAAGCCGACAAGCGGTTATCTGATATGGCCCTTGTGCGGCTTGGCAGGTTATCCGTTCAACCGGTGACGGACCAGGAATGGAACATCATCCTTGAATTGGCCGGAGAAAAGTAATCATTAAAAATGACCTTAAATTATGTTAATGGGAAAATCATTGCTGGCTTTATTTTTTTTATTATTATTCTTTGATCTAAGGGGGCAAATTCAAACCATTTTAATTTCTCCCAAACAGACAGATCCGTTGATCCGCACTATTCACAGTGACCATGTGGCTTACATTCCTTCCTCTGTAAGATTGAAAAATCAGTTGATGTTGATGATCGTTGGTACCGGCGGATCTGCAAAGGACTTAAGGCCGTTCGACAGTACGGTTGCCTCCCTGGGATACCATGTCATCAGCATGGATTACAACAATAGCGTCGTTACAACGGTCTGCAGCGAAAGTAAAGACAGCACCTGCTTTGATAGTTTTAGGCAGGAAATTATGTTTGGTACTCCTGTTAATGCGCTGGTAGGTGTGGATAGTGTAAACAGTATCTATAACCGGTTTTTCAAACTTTTATCATACCTGGCAAAAAATAATCCGCAGCAGGGCTGGAAGCAATATATGGAAATGAATCAGATTCAATGGAAGAACATTGTTGTGGCGGGGCATTCGCAGGGTGCCGGCCACGCCGCCTATCTCGCCAAACATTTTCCGGTGGCAAAATTGCTGATCTTTGCCGGTCCGCAGGATTACCTGAACCAATATTCTTCGCCGGCAGCATGGCTATCCGGCAAGAATATTACGGAGCCATCAAAGTATTTTGCTTTTTTACATACCAACGATCCTTACGTTTATACCAAACAATTGACTAATTGTATGACACTCATGGGGAAAGTAAACCGTGATACTATGCTGGTGAAGCCGGGTAAGGCGGTAAAAAGCAGTAGTCAGATCCTGGTTACTGATATAGCTACATCTGATCCCCATGGCAGCATGTTTGATTTGCGTTTTCAGAAAGTTTGGAAATATATGCTTCAATCAGGTTTAAACGCTAGCAGCAAACAGTAAGATTGATAATATGAAAAAACGACTTGTTGTTTTCACCGGAGCCGGAATTAGTGCTGAAAGTGGTTTAAAAACTTTTCGTGATGATGATGGTTTATGGGAAGGGTATGACGTTATGCAGGTAGCCACTCCCCAGGCATGGATTGCCAATCCACGGCTGGTTCTTGATTTTTATAATATGCGTCGAAAAAATGTTCGTGAAGCTGCACCCAATGCCGCTCATTATGGATTGGCCTTATTGGAAAAAGATTATGAGGTAGTCATCATCACGCAGAACATAGACGATTTACATGAACGGGCAGGATCTTCTAATGTAGTCCATCTTCATGGTGAAATTTTTAAGATGCGCAGTGAAAAAAACGAATCGCTTGTTTACAATACCAGAGCGGATATTCATTGGGGAGACCTGGCAAAGGATGGTGCGCAACTTCGGCCACATATTGTGTGGTTTGAAGAACCGGTGCGACTCATAGGTAAAGCAATGGAGATTATGACACGGGCAGAGATTTTTGTAGTTGTTGGCACTTCCCTGGCGGTGTATCCTGCAGCCGGTTTGGTGAATTATGCACCCTGGCGGATTCCAAAATATATCATAGACAAACGTATTCCGTATACATCATCTTTATATAATCTTACTGTTATTGAGAAACCTGCAACCGAAGGGGTGGCAGCTTTATTGGAATTTTTAAGAAAAGAAGCAGAGGTATAAATATTGTCCTTAACTGCAGCCTAAGACCGGTGCTAGAGGTAATAACTGCTATTCAGCTTTCTTTAAAAACCACGCCAAAAGTTTCCAACTCTTTCATTATGGGTTCATAGACCTGTGTTATAACGGGGATATGCAACCCTGTTAAAGATATTTTACCCTGCAGCACCAATTTAGCGGCTATGCCTAGGGGTAACCCAACCGTTTTGGCCATAGCTGTATGCACACTGTTTTCGCCCTTAACAATTAACGAGCTCTCCACCTTTCGCTCCACCCCATTTTCTTCAAACACAACCTGATGTAACAACACAATCATATCCCGGTCAATACTTTTCATGACCAATTTTGTTTCCAGCAAGGATTGCAGTATGTCTGCCGAAGTTTTCATTTTATCCGGAACTGGCAGATCCTGAAAAAAGCCAAGAAAGTCGAACTGTTTTCTATTTTCAACTTCAATAAAAGGTAAAATTGGCCGGGCCCATTCGTTATAAGTCAGTCCGTCACATGATACAGGCTTCGTGTCATCGGTAAGTCCGGCTTTAACGATAGCGTTCCACCCTGTGCAAAAGGCCGGATACCGTAATGTGGTGCGGACAAAACTGCGGGCTTCTTCTAGTCCATACAAAGGTATATAAGCCAGACTATCCCGGTTCGGATAATAGGCCAGCTCTCCCAATTCGGGTATAGTAATTGTTTTACAATCGTCAAACAACTCATCATACCTTTTATTAATGATGCTGTTATTTTCTTTGTATGCTGCCCCTCCGGCCCCGGCCAAAACAATGTTTCGAGGGTTCCAGCTGATTTTGTAACGCCAGCAATTATCGTCGCTTTCAGGGGCCACAAGTCCTCCGCAATGTGACTTGAAGGAAGTGATATGTCCGCCTGATTTAATGATGCGATGTATCAACGTCATAGCACTCATGTGATCTATTCCCGGGTCTAATCCCATCTCACATAAAAAAAACAATTTTTTTCTCAAAATTTCCGGGGCCAGTTTCATAATAGATCCGTCCAGGTATGAAGCCGTCAGCAAGTTTTTTTCAAGGAGCACACAGTCGTTTGCCAGCAAAATATGAAGAGCCGGAGGGAGCAGCGATATCACTATATCAGCCTGATTAACGAGGATCCTGCGTTTTTCAGTATTTTGGACATCTAAACCGATGGCTTGCAAATGAATGCCTGATCCCAGCTTAGATTCCGCCAATGCCTGGTTGCCGTCAACCAGAGAGAATACCCAGTTGTTCAGCTGACACTCGATTTTGAGATAATCAATCAGAAAACCAGCTGACTTACCTGCACCAAAAAGCAAGACATGTTTGTGCATAGATGTATTGTAGTTTAAGGTTTAAGGTTCAAGGTTAAGGTTTAAAGTTAATGTTGGATGTCTGAAAGATATTACGGTATTAATATCAATACTAATATTAAAACACTGAACCTTAAACTTAAACCTGATACACCTCAACAATTGGAATGTAACACAAAAAAGCCGGCCCAATAACAGGCCGGCCAAGGTTTTTAAGCTGATTTCTATCAGTTATTGAATAATTTTAATTTCTCCTAAATCCGTGATTTTTCTTTCATTTACTTTAACCAGCTCAAGCAATACGTCTTTGTAAGATTTGCTGGAATGAATTATTACCGTATAGGTTCCCGGTTTTGCCTGCAAAGTGAATTTGCCATTGTCAGGTACAGTTTTTAACGAATCCTGACCCTGAACAGCAAACACTTGATCTGCCGCATCATGTGGAACAATTCTACCGGTAATAACCGAAGACTGAACTGCTTTAATAGCGTGAAAAAGACTTACAAGCACCAATACCATTACCAAAACCCATTCTGTTTTCATATGCAACGTTTTAAGGGTTTAAGATCTATTGTAGCCGGACAGCATATATAACTGCCTCAACTTATAAGGAAAGGAACGGAAAAAATAGGCTTGGGAATAGGAATTTGAGATATATTGGAAACAAAGGTTAAACAAGTCTTATGCCAAGATATAAGTGAGCGTCTTCGATCATGAAAATATAACAACAAACCACTTCAACATCGTCACTGGGTTTAAGATAGTCTTGACACAACTGGAATACCATGGTTTGTGGAGTTTCGTACCATTTGCTGCGGAAAATTGGTAAATTTGCACACTTTATGAAAATTTTTCAAATAGGTAAATACCCCCTTAGTTTTTATGGACGAGCTTAATGTACCGGAGGAAACAGCAGACAATAATCGCATCATTCTGATTAACATCGAAGAGCAGATGAAGTCATCATACATAGATTATTCTATGTCTGTGATAGTAGGTCGTGCTTTACCGGATGTGAGGGATGGGTTGAAGCCGGTTCACCGGCGGATTTTATTTGCTATGCGTGAACTTGGGAACAGCAGCAGCAGGCCTACAAAAAAATCAGCCCGTATTGTCGGTGAGGTAATGGGCAAATATCATCCGCACGGAGATACTGCCATATACGATACCATGGTGCGTATGGCCCAGGACTGGAGCATGCGCTATACGCTGATAGACGGCCAGGGCAACTATGGTTCGCAGGATGGTGACGGCCCGGCGGCCATGCGTTATACAGAAGCCCGTTTACACAGGAGGGCAGAAAGTATGCTTGAAGATATTGAAAAAGAAACCATTGATTTTCAACCGAACTTTGATGATTCGTTAGAGGAACCGACTGTCCTTCCCACCCGGTTACCCAACCTGCTGATCAATGGATCGAGTGGAATTGCTGTTGGCATGGCAACGAACATGATGCCCCATAATCTGAGCGAGGTCATCGAAGGATGTATTGCATATATTGATGATAATGAGATATCTATCGATGAACTGATTAAACATGTGAAGGCTCCCGACTTTCCCACAGGAGGTATTATCTGGGGTATGGAGGGCGTAAGGGTGGCTATGCACACCGGTAGAGGAAGGGTTGTGCTCAGGGGCAAAGTGCAGGTGGATACCAAACCCAGCGGACGCGAACAGATCGTCATTACAGAAACACCGTACCAGGTGAACCGCGATACAATGTGCGACCGCATAGGCCAGCTGGTAAACGAAAAGGTCGTTGAAGGGATAGCCCATGTGAATAATGAATCCAATGAGAAAGAGGGAACGCGTATAGTCATTGATCTGAAAAGAGAGGCTGTAGCCTCTGTCGTGATCAATCAGTTGTATAAATTCACAGAACTGCAGACTTCATATGGCATCAACAATGTGGCTCTCGTAAGGGGACGGCCCAGGATACTGAACGTGAAAGACATGATCAGTGAATTTGTAGATTTCAGGCATGAAGTAGTTATCAGGCGAACCCAGTTTGAATTAAAAGAAGCGGAAAAGAAAGCGCATGTATTGGAAGGTTACCTGATTGCCCTTGACCACCTTGACGAAGTCATCGCCCTGATCCGTAGTTCTCCTACCCCGGAGACGGCCAAAGAAGGCCTTATTGGTAGTTTCGGCATGACGGAAATACAAGCCAAAGCTGTGCTTGAATTGCGACTGCAACGTTTGACGGGAATGGAAAGAGACAAGATCAGGGAAGAGCATGCCGAGCTTATGAAAACCATTATCAGGCTTAAAGAAATTCTCTCCAGCGAGGTTATGCGTTTCCAGATCATCAAAGACGAATTGATTGAAATAAAGCAACGCTTTGGCGATGAGCGAAAATCGGAGATCACCTACCTGGCAGACGAGGTAAACATCCTTGATCTGATAGAAGAAGAGGATGTGGTGATTACCATTTCACACCTTGGTTATATTAAGCGCACGTCACAGGTAGAATATCGCCAGCAACGGAGAGGAGGGCGCGGATCAAGCGGAGGAAAAACAAGACTGGAAGACTGGATCGACCATTTATTTGTAGCGTCTACACACCATACCATGCTTTTCTTTACGGAAAAAGGCCGTTGCTTTTGGTTAAAAGTGTATGAGATTCCGGAAGGGGATAAATCCAGTAAAGGCAGGGCCATCCAAAATCTGATCCAGATTCCCCAGGATGATAAGGTTAGGGCGATTATAGACATAAAAAACCTGGGTGACAAGGAATTTGTGAATGCCCACTTTATCGTCCTATGCACAAAAAAAGGAGTCATCAAAAAAACATCCCTGGAAGACTTCAGCAGACCTCGTTTAAACGGGGTTAATGCCATTACGATCCTCGAAGGAGATGAGCTGCTTGAAGCTAAACTTACAGATGGGAGTCACGAGATCATGCTTGCCGTAAAAAGCGGGAGGGCAATACGCTTTCCTGAAGAAAAAGTTCGGTCAACCGGCAGGGGCGCTATTGGTGTCGGTGGCATTGAAGTTGATGATGATAAAGATGAAGTGATTGGCATGATATGTGTCAAAAGAGAAGACAAAAGCCGAACGGTACTAGTGGTTAGTGAAAAAGGGTTCGGTAAGCGTACACCGGTTGACGAATACAGAATCACAAACAGGGGAGGGAAGGGTGTTAAAACCATTAACGTTACAGACAGAACAGGACCCTTGGTGGGCATTCTCGATGTAACTGAGAAAGAAGATCTGATGATTACCTGTAAAAGCGGAATAACCATCCGTACCGGTATAACCAATATCCGCGAAGCTGGAAGAGCAACCCAGGGCGTTAAACTGATCAGGGTTGATGACGGTGACAAAATAGCTGCCATAACGAAACTCGATGAAGTAGCTGCTAACGTCAACGCTGATGAAAAAAGCATTACTGATGAATCATTGGATGCTGCGGATGAGACAACGACAGACTCCGGTGACATGTCCGACAACACTACTGATAAATAGACTATTATTTACTATTTCTTTAATTAAACATTAAAATATGAAACGACTTCTTATTACTTCATTATTTATTGGTTCTGCGTTCAGCCTGCTTGCTCAATCAACCAATAAAGCAAAAGACTTGCTGAAATCAAAAAAGGTTCAGGAAGCAAAATCTGAAATTGATAAGGTGCTGACAAATGAAAAGAATGCTAAAGATGCTGAAGCCTGGTATGTAAAAAGTAAGGTTTATAGTGAAATATCGAGTGACGAAAAATTGAATGCGCTGGCCCCCAATGCTAAAGAAGAATCGTTCGAAGCAATTAAAAAGTACGCTGACCTGGATGATAAAAAACTTATTTCTTTGACGCTGGATAATTATAAGCCGGTACTTGATGTTTACCAGGGATATTTTAAAACAGGAGCGGCTTTTTACAACAGTAATAATTTTGCTGAGGCGTATAATAATTTTAAAAAATGCCTGGAAGTAAGTGAATATATGAATTCAAAAGGCTGGACCAGTTTAAAATTGGATACCAGTGTAATACTTTATGCAGGCATATCCGCTGAGAAAACAAATAAAAAAGACGAAGCGGCCATGTATTACGGAAAACTGGCGGATGCTAAAGTAAGTGGCGAAGGCATGGGGGAAATTTATAAGTGGCTGGCCGATTTCCATTATCAGAAGAAAGATACCGCAAATGCCGACAAATATGTAGGTTTAGGAAAGTCGTTGTTTCCCAAAGATGTTTTCTGGACAAGCATGGAACTCGACATGGCAAGGGAAAAGGGCAATAAGCAGGATTTATTTACAAAGTATGAAGATATTATCAAACAAAATCCCGATAGCCATTTATACGTCTACAATTATGGCATAGAACTGTACAAGGAAGCGTATAAAGAAGATGTTACTCAACGTCCTGCTAA
The DNA here is from genome assembly GCA_037718865.1 of Chitinophagaceae bacterium. Classification (GTDB taxonomy): domain Bacteria; phylum Bacteroidota; class Bacteroidia; order Chitinophagales; family Chitinophagaceae; genus JADCRZ01. The sequence continues at coordinate 109,546 of JBBJMP010000011.1, forward strand.
TGCTGATGAATTAATTGGCAAGGCTGAAACCCATATCAAGAAGGCCTTGGAACTTAAGCCCGATTATGCTCCTGCAAATTTGGTATTGGGACAAATTTTATATAACCAGGGTGTTGATTTAAACGCTAAATCAAAAGAAATTAAGGCACCCGCCGGTGGCAAGTTAAAACCAGAAGATCTGAAAAAGAAGGATGACATGAAGGCGGCGATGATGAAGAAGTTTGACGACGCCATCCCTTATTTTCAAAAAATTGATCAGCTCTATGGAAGCCAGGGGAAATTGAAAATGGAAGAAAAATCCAACCTGAAGGATGCTCTGGATCTGTTGATCACTATTTATGATCAGAAAGGCCAGAAAGATAAGATGAAAGCGTTGGAAGAAAAATTTAATAGCGTGGACAAAGTACACTAATCTATAAGAATTGGTTGAAAGGGGCTGTCAGCAATGACAGCCCTTTTTGTTGGTCTATCCCCTCCTTTTTGCATCTACATCTTACATCTTACATCGCTAATTTAGTCAGCATAAAAGCACATAAAAATCCCATAACCGTTATAAGACCGGTATAATGGTGATTCATTTCAAACGCTTCAGGTATCATGGTGTCGGCCAGCATCGCAAGAATGCCACCTGCAGCAACTGCCGTTGTAGCAGCTATTACTTCATCACTGAACCCATCAAAGAGCTGGTGACCGGCAAGGGCAGCCAGCGCACTTGTGAAAGCAATGGAGCCCCACAATAAAAATACATAGCTGGGAGAGCGGCCGGCTTTTTTCATACCGGCAGCACTCGACAAGCCTTCAGGAATATTACTGAGAAAGACCGCTATAACAGCCACCATACTTACCGCCCCGCCTTTGATCATGCTGACGCCAATCACAATGGATTCCGGAATGCCGTCTATCAGTGCGCCCACGGCAATGGCGGTTCCGCTGCCTTTTTTACTATCTTCGGAATGCTGATAATTTCCCGAGCGTTTACGATGTTTTGCGCCGGCATTAGATACGATTATATTAGCTATCGTATACAGAACAGCCCCACCTACAAAACCGATGGAAGTAGAGTCAAAGCCGCCGATCTTGTAGGCTTCTTCCATTAAATCGAAAGACAGCGCAGAAACCAGCACTCCGCTGCCGAAGGCCATGATGCCTGCTATCAGCCGCTGGGGAATGTTTAGGTAATATCCAAGTCCTGCACCTATAACCAGTGCTGAGCCTGACAGGAGGCCCCAAAAGCCGGCTTGAAGCCAAGGTGGAAACATTGATGTAAAATACGCGTTAAAAATTGGCATCAACCACGTTTCTCAGAACTTTATCGCAATGTCAGTTTACTTAACCATTACCTACGCAACAGTTTAGTGATATACATTGTCATGTTACAAATCTATTATTTATACCCTGGTATGAAAAAGACAGTCATTTTGTTAGTGGTGAGTACACTATACATGCAGTTTAATTATGGTCAAAAAGAAAACAATCAATTTAAACTTCTTGCGGAAGCCGGAATACCCAATGATCAAAATAAGCTGGGGTTCGGTGGTTATTTAAAGGGCGCCTATGGCATTGGCCGTTCCGGCCAGGTTACACTAATGAGTGGCGTTTCAAAGTTCCGGTCAAAAATTGAATCAAGTTTTGCTGGAACAACTACCAGGATTGGCATAACAAAAATTTCCACTTTGTGGGAGTTCATCTTGGCTATAACATGCTAAATAAGAAATAACAAGCAACTCGAAAATACATTCCAGTCTATTGCTACATTGTACAATTTCATCTTTTATTCAAGCGTCATTGGCACAAAGAATACAACTTAAGTGGTATTGACACGCGTCAATTATCCGTATACTTTTACATCCGTGAGTAACCACACGTCATACCTGGCCTGAGATATTTATTACGAGGCTTTCACGATATTTTATTACTACTGTTAAAACAAAGTATATGATCACAACTACACTTAAACTTTCGACGTTTCTTGTTTTTACAAGTACCCTATCCTTTTTATCATGTAACAAGACTGACCTGCCAACCATTCCCAGGTGTGATGTGGCTGAATACATTGTCGGCGAACCATATTTTTTTGGATATCCTTACCTGTTCGCAAAAAAGTATGATCATACTGGCAAAATAATTAAAGAAATCACTTGCACTTTTGAAAATATAGTCCGCCCGGATTTAATGCCCGTTTTTAATTTAGTTATAAAACAAAAAGGGCTAAACGTATTTTTATTAAACAAGAATAATTTGCTCGATACGGCTTTGAAAGTACTTTTAAACCACAACGGAAAAGTGATATGGTCTGAAGCCAGCTACGATTTGATTCAACAGAATAATTATTACAGAAGCTCGCTTTTTAATCGTTATACCTACAAAGACAACCGGCTTTTTTCAGTCGAGTCCAACTACACTGATACTTCGGGTCGTGGACTGATTGATACCTTACTGTATGATTCCCGGGGTAATATTTTAAAAGTCGGATCAAGTTCCTACGAGTATGATGTCAGTATAAACGTAAAGAAGCAGTTTTATATACTTACCGACTATATGAACTCTCAAAATGGATTTTTCCTTTTACAATACCTTGGATTCTTTCCGGAAGTGACTAACCCCGCAAACCTTCTTACGAATTATACGAGTGGCTGGGGCCGCAGGGAAGTTTTCGATCATACGTTTGATGCTTCCGGAAATCTGATCAGTTACAGGTCCAGGCGCATGTACGATAAGGTAGGCATTGCTGTTTATACAAAATGGAACTGCAATTAAACTAGAGAAGGTAATTCTTGATAATGTAGAAAAATTAAGTAAATCAATTAATTATATGAAACAGACGATGATTTTTACGTTCCTTTTATGCCTTATTCCGATTGCTTCGGTATTAGCACAGTACCAGGTGTATGGAGCCATTGGTGATAAGTACAATACAATGCGAGCTTCCAATGGCAATCTGGGTGATCCTATTAGCAATGAACAGAGTACCGGTGACGGAGTGGGCAGGTTTCAAAGGTTTAAAGGGTACGATATTTACTGGCACCCTTCAGCCGGAGCTCATTATGTACATGGCCCTATCGGAGATAAATTTTATGCATTGGGAGCGGAGAAAGGTTTAGGATACCCGGTTACGGATGTAACATGGTGTAAGGACAAGTCTGGCAAATATGTAGATTTCAAAAGGTTCAGAAATCCTTCCAATCCAGAAAGTGCTTCCATTTACTGGTCTCCTAAATTAGGTGCCTTCGAAGTATACGGAGCCATTTGGGCCAAGTATAAATCTATTAAAGCTTCGAGCAGTCCACTTGGGTATCCTAAATCAGCCGAATACCAGGAAGGGCAGAACCGCAGGCAGCAATTTGAGCATGGGTTTATTAAATGGAATGCACGGACTGGTGCAGTGGTACATGGACCTACCCAATTTGATGAAGGCCCTGTTCTTATACCCGCAGAAAATGAATAACGATTAATAAAAGGAACACTTAGCCCTTAAAGTTAAAAAGTATGAATTACCTATCAAATGTCTTGGTCCAGAAGCAACCAGTCGGAACCAAGTTAGTAAATGCAATAGAGTTAGAAAAACAGGTTATTGAACTAAGCGAATGGAAGCAGAAAGCTATGGTACAACTCGAGCATTTTAAAACTGCTTGTATACTATATAATTTTTGTGACTTGCATGAACTGAATCGGCTGTTGAATGCTAAAAATGGTAGTACTGAAATTTAAAAGAGTTTGCCAGAGCTGGATCCAATATCATCCGATTAGCATTGCCTGTTTCTTTGTCTAAATCTCTAGAAAGGATGAGCCTGTTAAAATATCCCTATATTTTATACTTAATTGTTAAGCTTTGCTATAAGATCTATTCGTATCTCATAGAAGCCTATATTAGTACAGCGGTTTACTGAATAATCCTTTAAAGGCCTTATTCATACCGCTCATAAAGCCAACCTGCTTCTAATGAGTAAACGTTTATCCATTTTGTTCTTACTCGCTCTTCTGTATCAGGTAATTTTTGCTCAAGAGGGGATCGTCAGTGGAATGGTGAGAGACACCGCCGAAAATAAAAAAGTGGTCCATGCTGTGGTAATGCTTTCCCGCAAAGCTGACAGTACGTTAATTTCATCCACGCGCACGGACAAGGAAGGTAACTTTCAACTTCATAAAATTCCTTTAGGTACTTACATTTTGCTTGTGACCTTTCCAAAGTTTGCTGATTTCAGCGATGAAGTCAGTGTAAAGGATTCCCTGCTGGATCTTGGAAGCATTGCATTAACTAACGAAAGCACTCTTTTAAAAGAAGTAATTGTGCGCGGGGGGTCAGCTATCCGCATAAAAGGGGATACAACCGAATTTAGCGCTGACAGCTTTACAGTAAAAGAAGGTGCTACCGTTGAAGATTTATTAAAGAGACTTCCGGGATTCCAGGTAAACAGCAAGGGTGAGATAAATGTTCAGGGCAAACGTGTGGAAAAAGTGCTGGTGGATGGAGAAGAATTTTTTGGTGATGACCCAACTATGGCTACTCAAAACCTGGGTGCCAAAGCCGTAGATAAAGTGCAGTTGTTCGATACTAAGTCGGAGCAACAGCAACTCACCGGCACCAGTAGCGGGACGGAAGGTAAGACACTAAATATTAAGTTAAAAGAAGACAGCAAGAAAGGTGCTTTTGGAAAGATAAACGCGGGATCAGACCTTCAAAAATATGTTGATGCCAAAGCTTTGTATAACCGATTCAAAGGCAAGAAGAAAGTTTCGCTATATGGCACTACAAGCAATGTTTCCACCGGCAGCCTAAACTGGGAAGATCAGCAAAAGTTGGGTATAGAAAATGACTATGAATATGATGAATTGAGTGGCGTTGGTTCAAGGCTTAATGATGATGTGGATGATTTCAATAACTGGAGTCTTAGAGGTTTGCCGCATTCATATTCCGCTGGAGGGTTGTTTATCGATAAATGGAACCAAGACAAGCAAGGTGTTAACACATCTTATCGTTATAACTGGCTTCGTACTGATAATGAGGCCTCTACTTTCACTCAAAATATCTTACCTACCACAATTAATTACCGCAATAAATTTACCACCAGTGAAGGCATGAACCAGCAACATGCCGCAAATGGGAAGTGGGAGTGGAAAAAGGATTCGCTGACTTCTTTTAAATTTACAACGGCAGGCAGTTATAAAGAAACACAAGTACTTGCCGAGGTGAAAAGTGAATTTTTGAACAACCAAAAAGAAACCGTAAACACCAGTGATCAGGATCGGGATAATCATACGACACGTACACGGTGGGACAATCAATTATTATATAAACAACTCTTTAATAAAAAAAACCGCCAATTGCTGACTATTATACGTTTTGGCCTTATTGATGATGCACAAAATGGAGTTAACAAAACAAAAACCAGTTTTTACAGGAATAATGCTGTTGATTCCATCGATATCATTGATCAAATGCGCACATTGGACGGCGCTTCCAAAACACTAGGTCTTAAAATGACCTATAGTGAGCCACTTTCAACCAAATGGATGCTGGTGTTTGATTATGCGCATAACCGAAGTAATGCCAGTTCTTATCGTAATACTTTTAGTAAAAACAGTAATGGTAAATATGAAACACTTGATCCTGTGTTCAGCAACAATTTCGACCTTGATGCTTACTCACACAGTGGCATGGGATTGTTACGTTTTACAGACAAAAAGCTTAAAGGTGTGATCGGTTCGGGTCTGTCGAGTGTGAAATTAAAGTTGTATAACGTTGATCGTAACGTAGGCAATAGCTACGACTTTATTAATCATAAACCACTGGCGCAGTTGTCTTATATGCCCAAAGCCCAAACTAATATCTCGCTAACTTACCGGGGTACCACTCTTCAACCAACTATTGAGCAATTACAGCCCATCCGCAATAATGAAGATCCATTGTATGAGTTTAGAGGTAACTCCGATCTGAAAGTAGGGTTCCGTCACGGTTTTGAGTCTAATTTCTACCAGTATAAAGTGTTAAGCCAAAGATATATTTATGTATATAGTTCTTATAGTATCGTCGAAAATGCTATTTCTAACTTTACAATCATCGATACTTCCTTAGGTAAGCAGATCTATATGCCGGTAAATACTAACGGTAATAGAAACTGGAACCTCTATGGCGGTTGGCAAAAGCGGCGCGGACCAAAGAAATTGAGTTACGGTGTACAGCTTAATGGTAATGGTGGCTTGAACAATAGCTTTATTCAACAGAAAAATAATGTAGTAAAAAACAAAACTGACTATAAGATGCTGAATCTCGCCGTATCTATTGATTACGAGGAAGAGGGAAAAAAGAATTTCACCATCAGGCCAAAAATAGGGTATAACACGTCAAAATCTTCCGTTCAATCAGGAATTAAAAACAATTACTTTACCTATGGCGGAAATGTAAATGGTTTTGTCATGCTGCCCGGAAAGCTGGAACTTTCAAGTGAAGTCAACATAGACTTGCGGCAAAAGCTGCCTAACTTTCCGTCTAATCAAAACTTTGTCATTTGGAATGCCAGTCTTTCCAAAAAAGTGCTGAAGAAAAAAACAGGAAAGATCATCATTGATGCAAATGATGTCTTAAATCAGAACCGTGGCTTTAATCGTATAATAAATACCAGCTTTGTCCAGGAAGAGCGGTACAACCGCCTTAGCCGATACTTCCTGCTGCGTTTTGAATGGACTTTCAATAAAATGCCAGGCAGCGCCACATCAAAATAAATCTTTATGAAAATACTTCTTCTATTTCCTGTATTGCTTTGCTGCTATTTGCAGTCACAAACGCAAACCCTATTTTACAACACTGTTAAAATAGAGTTTGAAAAAACGATGAACGTACATGCGTATTACAAGGAACTGGACGAAGATTGGTATAACTATATTAAAGAACGCTGGCCTAAACGCGTTACCAACTATTATGAATTTGTTGGCGATAGTGTCAGATCTATTTATAAACCCGGAAAGCAAACACCGATTGATCCGAATACTGGTTACAGAGGCGTAGCTGATAAGAACGTAGTATTTAACGATTATACTGCCGGCACCAGCATAGCACAAAAGCCTGTATTTGAAGAAACCTTTCTGGTACAGGACAGCCTGGCTAAGATTCGATGGAAAGTTACACCAGATACCCGAACCATTGCAGGCTTTGAGTGCCGCAAAGCTATCGGGATATTAAATGACAGCATTGCCGTTTTTGCTTTTTATACAGATGAATTGATTATCAAAGGTGGGCCTGAAGGTATTCATGGTTTACCTGGAATGATCCTGGGCGTGGGCGTACCAAGATTACACAGTACCTGGTTTGCCACCAAAGTGGAAGTAATTGACGTGAATATGAAAATAGTTACACCTCCCAGCAAGGGCAAAAAAGTAGATCGTGCGACCATGATGAAATCCCTCGATAAGGTATTGAGGCAATGGGGTACTTATGGCAGCAAAATGATCGTAAACTTTGAAATTTAAATTTCTATAGCAGATGTAAGCTTTGTTATCAGGTGTTTCTTACTTAACATAATTTATAGATGTGAACCTCCAATATAATCTCTTTTACTTGAATGATCGTTTTTTGAGAGTATGATATTTTAATGTGAAACAAAAATTCAAAAAAATCTAAGGATTTGGGGATCCACTATTTTGAAAACAGCTTTGTAACTTCTTTATCGAGCTTTTTATATGAACCTCCGAGCCAGCAAGTAATAGAACCTACGGAAGATTCAGAGCTACTCGTTCTGAGCCAAAATGATTATAGGAAGCTGAATCAAAGCATGATTAAATTTGATGTACTAAGCCGCAAAATAGTAGAGCAAGCCTTACTAAGGAATGAAGAACAAAGAGCTTCTTGATCTTGGATACCCCAGCGAAGCGGGAACAGAAAGTAAGGCAACAACAGCCCCTATTACTTACTCGCATACCACAGCAGTATTTATATTAGCTTCTTACTTAAATATTCCTCTTCTTAAATTAAGCCGTATGATAAAAGGGCAATAAGGTGAACAAGTCCTGTTATTCTTTTTATTTAATCATTTGTTTCACCAAATGCTGTTATTTTCTTGTAAGGCCTTATTAAAAAGTGACTCACGGAATCCATCGCGGTAAGGAACCGACGGATCTGCTACTGTGCCGGCAGGGTAATTATTGGTAACTTCCTTTTTAGCCGTAAATTTGTATAAACAGTTTATAATGGCAGCCGCATCATTAGATAACGAGTTTATGAAGTATTGGCTCAGACTCACTCCCCTTCAAAAAGAATCTCTTTTAAGTGTTGTTAAAAACTTTGTCAACTTAGAAGAAGAAGTAACAAGTATTACCATAGAGCAATACAACCAGGAAATAGCCGAAGCTATGCAGCGTATGGATACAGGAGAATCTTATACTCACGAACAGGTAGTAGAGTTATCGAAAAGTTGGTTGAATGGCAAATAGGAAAATTAGTTGGGATAAAGGCGCCTTACAACAGTTCAACCAATCTATCGATTATATAGCTAAGACTTCCCTTCAAAATGCAGAAAAGGTAAGAATTGAAATATTGGGGAAAATAGAACAACTAATACATTCTCCAGAGTTGAGCGCACCGGATAAATACAAAACAAACAACGATGGTAGCTATCGTGCTTTTGAGTTACACCGGCATAGAATAGCTTACTATGTTTCGGGAAGTGAAATTAGGATTTTAAGAGTTAGACATACCAGTAGGGAACCAAAAATGTATTAATAACCTATACGCTAGGTTTTCAAGACCTGCCATTCTATTCAACTTCTTGTTTTACCTTTTTGCTAAGTTACCAATGATTAAATATTATCATGCTGTTGTACGGTCAGTATCCTTTCTAATTCAAATTTTCTGTCGAAATAAGCGATATCTATTGACCAGTAAACTGTTCCGAACTATTCAAAAATAACATTTAGCTGGTCATATCTGCTCCAAATCAACAACCGTTTACCTTAACGAACGTTTTTTTGCACAACTTCGCAATCCAAAAATTATGCTTGTTTACCAGTTTACTTATTAGTAAAATAAATCTTAATGCAAAGAACTCATTGTTGTCATAATTAAGTATATTTATGCCATCAAGAAATCAGACGTTTAATGATTTATGGATATGCCAGGGTAAGCACCGAGGACCAAAACCTGAATCTGCAGCTAGATGCCTTGAAAAAAGCTGGTTGCACTAAAATCTTTAAAGAAAAGATTTCCGCAGCCAAGGAACGCCCTGAACTGAGAAAAATGATTAACCTATTGAAAAAAGGAGATAGTGTCGTTGTCTGGAAGCTCGATCGGTTGGGTAGGAGCCTGAGACACCTGATTGACCTGGTGAAAAACTTCGAAGAAACCAATGTTAAGTTTATCTCTCTGAAGGACAATATCAATACACAGTCTGCTCAAGGCCGGTTTATTTTTAATGTCTTTGCTTCTCTTGCTGAATTTGAGCGTGATATCATCCGGGAACGTACCCAGGCAGGCCTGAGTGCAGCAAGAGCACGGGGAAGAAAAGGAGGGAGGCCAAAAGGACTAAGCCTGGAAGCACAGTTAAAAGCCCAGTACGTTAAGCAATTGTATGCAGATAATTCTTTAAGCATTAATTCTATCTGTAAAAAAGTAGGGGTGAGCCGTAGGACGCTCTATAATTACATTAACATGGAAGATCTGCCCATTAATTCAAAATAATATCATAAGAGATGCCTGTTAATTATGCTTTGTATCATCCCAAGTGGCCCCTGATCACTCACCTCATCCGCTTTAAAAGCGCTTCAGGCAAATGTGAACGCTGCTGCTGCGAGCATCAAAAGCCAAACCGTACAACTGGTCATAAGGTTTACCTAGCCACTTTGCATTTAAATCACGATCGTACAAACAACCGGTTTAGCAACCTGGCCGCCCTCTGCCAGGGATGCCATATGTGGTGGGATTATAAACGACATATGTTTAACAGGAAGTATGGAAAAGAAACCTCTTATAAAATGGAATACTGTTTTCACTCGAGGAAATAGCAATCATCATTCCTAAATTGAAGAACCACCCAAGAAAGATCTCATTGTTTGATCAGGATATGAGTCGGCCGTTGAGTTGGAAGACTTTGTTTGATATCCAAGCAGATAATATAGTGTTATAGGATTTAAGCCTGTTTAGCAACCGCTAAAAAGAAACATTAAAGATATTCCAGATTAAAGGCACACCTTACAAGAATTACATGTCAAATAAAGATTACATTATTCCATTTCTAGCCATCGTGATCGCTATCGGCCTATTCACTCATGGACCTATACCGCAAGATCAGAATTATCACAACTTTGCTGACCAGCGCAACATTTTAGGCATTACCAATTTCCTTAATGCAATAACCAATTTGCCATTCGCTCTAGTAGGTCTATTTGGATTGCGAACAGTGAGAAAGATGGGTGAAAAAAAGTTAAGGGTTATTTTCAGCACCCTTTTTACCGGTTTCCTTCTCCTTACATTTGGAAGCGGTTATTATCACGTAGAACCCGATAATTACACTTTGATCTACGACCGCATACCCATTACCATTGTTTTCATGTCCTTCTTTGCGTTTATAATCCATGACCGCATACAACCCAGCAAAGGATACATTGCTTTCATATTATTAAATCTGGTAGGTGTGTTTTCTGTTATCTATTGGGTCTTAACCGAACGAGTTGGAAATGGCGATCTGCGCCTGTATGCAATCGTCCAGTTTTTTCCGATTATAGCAATCCCGCTGATTCTTTTATTGTATAAATCATTTTTTAATCACGTCAAAGAGATTGTTCCCATCTTCCTTTTCTTCGGTATTGCCAAGATTTCTGAAAGTTTTGACAAAGAAATCTATGGGTTATTAGATATTACAATAAGCGGCCATTCGATCAAACACCTTTTTATGGCGGCAGCCGGATATGGAATTGTGATTATGGTGAACCGACGTGCAAAAGTGGTGCAGGCTGACCAGTATTAATAATACATCTTCACTAGATACGGATATTTACAAACAAGTCAATTGACCTTCATTCAGACAAATCTGCATTTTTGCAGTTTAAAGAAAAATTATCTTCTTTTGCTCAACACAATCAGTAATGTATCTTGGAAAAAAATAAATTTAACCTTAAATAATTTCACAAGGGTGCATTTAAAATTGTCGCTATCCGTTTAAGCGGCCTCTTTAATCAATTCTACTACTTTCCCCCACTGTTTATTCATTGATAACACTCTTAGATTTAGCATATTTTGAGCGCCGTTGTTAGTCCATCTTTGCCCCGATTGTTTCATCCGCTTTTGCACTACTGTTCTGTGTGCTGATTCTATTGCACCCGACCCTATTATACCGGCACCTGTATTTTTATAGCATTGGTAATCCATTCTATAAGCATTGCTGGTATAATAATTAACTCAAGTTTCGCAGATAAAATTTAGATGGAAAGAAAAGAAAAATAAATAAAAAAAGCAGCATGAATTCTTGTGTAAGCTACTGAAATTCAGTAACTTAAAGGTACTAAACTTGTACAAGGTCATGCTGCAATCCAAAGATATTCAATCGGTAGAAGAGTTAAAAAAATATTTTTCCAATTCAACAAAAATGGTGGATTACCTCGTTAATCTACTTTCGTTCTTTGAATTTAAAAGGGTGTATGGTGTATTAAAGCCATTGAAGAAAAGAGGCTATCATATTATTGATGTATTTCCGGTGTTGATCATTTTGCCTTTTCTTAAACATGCCAGTATACATGCGCTATTTAAATCGCGTAGCAAAGATTTGTCCGGTGCTGACAAGGATGTGTATTACAGATTTAAGAACATGCAAACCATTCCATGGCGTAGGTTGCTGATGAGTTTTGTAAAACGATTCGTGGTCATTATTGAAAAGAAGGGGGAGGCTGAAACACAAGCCAAACGTTGTTTGATCATAGATGATTCCTTGTTGCATAAATCAGGGAGGGCTATAGAATTTACAGGCAAGCTTTGGGATCATGTGAACCATAGCTATCAGTTAGGGCTTCGTTTATTGCTGTTGTGTTATTATGATGGAAAAAGTAATCTGCCGCTGGATTTTTCATTGCACCGGGAAAAAGGCAAAAATGAACAAAAGCCTTATGGATTGACTAAAAAGCAATTAAAGCGGCAATATAAAGGATGTCGCCTTGAAGACAGTGAAAGTAATAAAAGAGCCAGGGAGGTAGACAGGAGTAAAACCGAGGTTGGGATAGAGATGATTAAAAGGGCGCTTCGATTGTTAAAAGTAGATTATGTGCTGATGGACAGTTGGTTTACTTCAGAACGGATGATCGAATGCGTAAGGAGTTATAGCAAACAAAACGTGCACCTGATCGGAATGATGAAAATGGGCAAAGCTAAATACTTGTACAAAGGAAAGTATTATAGTGCCACCGAATTGTTAACCAGGGTCAAACGCAATACAGGTATCAAACGTTGCAGTAAGCTTAGAGCAAGTTATTTGATAGTGGATGTCATGTACAAAGAATACCCGGTCAGATTATTTTTTAGCCGGTTTGGTCAAAAAGGTAAATGGCATTTGATTTTATCAACCGATACTGCTCTTTCTTATAGTAAAGTAATGGAGCAATATCAGGTACGGTGGACTATCGAGGTGTTCTTTAAAGAAAGCAAGCAATACCTGAATCTGGGAGGATGCCAATCTAAAAGCCTGGAAGCGCAGATAGCAGACACTACCATTACCATGATTCAATATATCCTGCTTACCTTAAGAAAACGCTTCGATGACTATGAAACCAGAGGAGAATTATTCAGAGCTACCGGTGAAGAAATGATGGAACAAAGGCTGCATATAAGGTTATGGGAACTATTAATAGTTATTATGAAAATCATTATCGAAACGTTAGATGTATTTGTGGAAGATATTGATATATGCATCAACAAGATTATCAACTCCGGTAAATTAAATGGAATATTGGAATTAATATCTCCAAAACATAAACAAATTCTAACGTAATTTAACTGCGAAACTTAAGTAATTAATCAGTGATAGTGCGTCCCGGCTTTCACTATCTTTTCGTTTTATGTTTTTGATAACCGCTGTCACTTTACTTTGTAATAACAGTTCTTTTTGTTTTTCTGTCCATTTTTTCAGCTTCGCTTCATCAGTAAAAATAGTATTGGCAAATTGATGCAGGTGTTCACAAACATGATAATAGTCCAGTATGGATACGGCTAGCGGATAGGCATCTTCTATCCAGTTTTTTATCCATGTTCCCCCATCAGCAATAAATACCAATCGCTTCCCCAATCTGCCATACGACTCTATTAACGTATCCATATGGCTGGTAAAATCCTTATGGTTTCCCAGGTGGGCTACGTATTGTGAATGCCTTATCCAGCTTGAGTTCCCGTTAGGGTCAATGCAAGAGTCGCTCGTAAACATCCTGCCCACTTTTACTTCCTTCCAACCTTCATCCCGGGTTAACAGCATAGAGCCGTCTGCTTCCACATACAACACTTCGCCTTTCTTTACCGGTTCTAACGACCGGCAAACATTTACTTCCTTTTCAGCTAACTTGCCGTAGCAATCTGTTACCAGATAAACCTGGGAGGTACTCACTTGTATATCTATAAATTTTTCCAGCACCTCATTGCATCTTTGATAACAATCCATCTGGCCAGCATACACCAATAGTTCCTGCAAATGAGGACTTATTTGAAAACCATTCGCACCATTACTAAAACTATGGGTTTTATTTATACTGACTTTCCCAAATTTGGTGAGTGTTTTTTTTTACGCCTGTCGGCCGGTACGTCACTTATATTTGCTTCCAAGACTGACCTGCCCAGGTCCCGCCATATTTTCTCAAACTCTTTTTCGTAGTCGTAAAAATTATCAATTTTATTTAAGGCTTGTAATTCTGCATACCGCTTTTGCGCTAAGGCAATGAAATTGGCTTCCGTCATGGGTTGGTAGATTTGGTTTGCCAAATTTAGCCATTTTTTTATGCGACAATTTTAAATGCACCCTTTCACAAATATGAGTGATATTTTCGTTAAATTTCAGTTGAGTGATTTTATTTTTAAAAAGCGAAATCAATTGGTAACCGAAATTGATAAGCTTGAGGTTTTTGATACTGTTTCTCATACACAAATACTAGAAGATTTTGTTCGCCGATATACATTGGAACCGTTAAAGTTAAACAAACCAGTTCCGGAGGGTGGACACAAAGAAACAAACAGACACATCAAAGACCCATCATCAGGAATAGATATAAAACAAAAGGTATTTGAAGTCAATGTAAGATTAACTTTCGAAGGTGAAGGCCAGCTATTTTATTGTCGTCCACCTCTTTGGTATAAAACAGAACCTACTTCTTTTATATTTGATCCGTTTAACAAATATATAATCATTACCATTCAACTTGCCGATCTTTCTGAACAGATGTTTCAACATGAAGTGGATAAGGCAGTAAATGAGTGGGAGTTAAATATTCCTGGAATAAACGCAGGAGTTCGACCATGGAATTCAGAATTACGTGGGCTTATAGATGCCTTATTAATAGAGAGAAAATTATTTGTTGGCGAGAAGCACCGGTTTCTACAAAATATTGGTCTTAAAATCAATCCTGCTTCAGATCAGTTTATGATTCCACCTCCAATTGCTAAAAAATTTGTTCCTAAGCCAGTAAGTGATACATCGACGGAATATAATAAGCAGGTTACTTCCACTCTTCAGGAAGAAGTTTACAATGATATAATAGAGGTACTATATAATGTTGGAAGAGCCATCGAGCGGAAACCGTCGCTTTACAATCTTAAGTATGAAGAAGATTTACGAGATATGTTTATTTTGTTTCTAGAAACACGCTATGAATCTACAGCCGGTGTTGGCGAGGCTTTTAATAAGAAGGGTAAAACAGACATTCTTTTGAAATATACAAAAGATGGCACAAATATCTTTGTTGCCGAATGCAAATTCTGGACTGGACCTAGGAAATATCATGAAACTATAGATCAGTTATTTGGCTACCTGACGACAAGAGATTCCAAAGCTGCAATAATGATTTTTGTTGACCAAAAGAATTTCCAGGGTGTAATCACCTCTATTAAAAAAGGAACTCCGAAACATCCTCAATATGAAGCCATTTACAAAGAAAGATATGATTCCTCCTTTGGCTATAAATTTTCACTACCAGATGACCAGCATAAAATTATCCAAGTGGAAGTGATGCTATTCCATTTTCCCAAATTGTAAATTGCTGCTTGGAAGTACCTCATTATTTAACATTTTGGCACGTACTTTAGCAAGGAGTTAGAGAAACTCAGAATGCTTTTACATTTACATAAAAGATGAAACACTAACTCAATACAAAAAACAATAGATGAGCTTATATTATTCTTTATATCATTCAAACTGGTCTGGAGTATCACTTAATTCACTTTATACTGACCAGTCGCAAAATGAGAATGTTGTGCTGCGCGAGCATTCGAAACCAGCTGGCCCAAGTGCCGGCCATGATCCAGGCGCTGCAGAAACAGGCCGAGAAACTGGAAGAAACGGCCAAAAGGATAGGGGAGGTGAAAATTCCGGAAGAGGTTAGGGTCTATAATCATGTCAGGCATAGCACAGAGCCCGTGACCCTTAAATTCCGGTGGATCTTCTTTAGCGTAAGCCTTTTAAATGGCTTCAGGATCATTCCGGTGATGTTGACCACCCTGATTCAGGATGTCGTTCCGTCAATGTTGACCATTCAAAAAATGGTGTAGCTGTCATTCCGGCGATACTGACCACTTTGATTCAGGATGTCATTCTGGCAATGTTGACCACTCTGGAAAAAACAGGTTAACTGTCATTCCGTCGATCGTGACCACCTTGCACCAATGGTCTCACTGTCATTCGGCGATCGTGACCATCCCCGGGTAAGTTTTAAGTAATCGTTTTGCTTTGCAGTTTTTCATTTAAAGACTGCACTAACATAGCTGGACAAACGATTTACATGAGTACACTAAAACAGATTATCAGGCACCGAATTAATGGTGTGGCCCTTCAAACCATTGCTAAGGCTGTAGGTATCTCCAGGAACACAGTTAAAAAGTATTTGCGCTTAATCGAGGTTAAACAACTTAATTACCATGATTTGCTTCAACTCGATGACATGGCTTTGGATGAGTTGTTACAGGATCCTGACGCCCTGGAAGAGGCACGTTATCAATTGCTGGCTTCTTTTTTTCCTTACCTGGAAACAGAACTTAGCCGTACAGGTGTAACCCGCTGGGTACTCTGGGGAGAATACAGGCAGCAGCATCTTGGCGGTTATAGTTACTCGCAATTTTGTGAACACTTCCGCGATTGGAAAGCCTCCAGGTCCGGTACCCTGCATTTGGAACAAGAGCCGGCTGATAAGCTCTTTATTAATTTTACAGGTAAAAAACTCTCTATCGTTGATCCGGTAACAGAAGAGGTCGCCCCAGTTGAAGTGTAGTCATTGGAAGGGACTTTCGATTCGGAGTAATTATAAATATTACTGCTGACTCTCCCGATTATCTACGAAATGCACTTATTGAGTTTGCGAAAGTTCCAAAGGTTACAGGTGTAATAACGTTAATGCTTCGATCTTACTAATCTTGGATATAAGTTGAAGGATTATTTCAAAACTTTGTATGGCAAGTAACAACATGCAATTAGCTGTAGGTTTACTTAACTGGTATAAATAATGAATAGCTTCTACTTAACATAATATTAATTATAGGACAACTTGTTTTCTGCAATAAAACGAACCAAATCATACAATTTCTCCAACGGACCGCAACATTAAAAACTCGTCAGCAATTTGCCACCCAACCTTAGGCTTTCACTTCCATATTTTGTATATTAGTTTCAATGTTACCTTCTAAAATATTCCTGAGCTATTCACGTATCGACGCTGAATTTGCCTTACAACTGGTCAACGATCTAAAAACGCATGGCTTGTCTGTCTGGTTCGATCAAATGGATATACGGTCAGGAACCCATTTTGATACGGAGATTCAACATGCCATCGAGGCTGCCCATTACCTAGTAGTCATTCTTACCCCAACATCAGCTTCTTCAAATAACGTGTTGGATGAAGTATCTTATGCCCTTGATGAAGGCAAACCGGTAATTCCTATATTGCTGGCCGACTGCGACGTTCCCCTTCGATTGAAAAGATTACAATATGTTGACTTTACTAACGATTACACATCAGGTCTTAACCTGCTACTATACGAGTTAAAAATCAAAGCTTCTTATCCGGCAATCACTTATTGGCAGAAACATAGAAAGTTGCTACTAACTCTATGCTTTGTGGCTGGATTGTTACTCATTACTTTAATCATTTTTTTTGGTTCAGATAAGATGAATACTAAAAATAAATTGACACCAGCAACTTTAAAAGACAAGGCAAATCCCTATATCATCTCCAAGCCGTTAGAGGCAGATAATACGCCTCCTGAAATTATTTCCTGGCACATTCTTGATAAGATTACTAAAAAAGAGTTCTCAGCGAAAACGAATGATACTTCCATAATCGTTGATGCAGGTGCAGAGCTGAAAATTTCCTGCACTGTGTATGATCCGGAAGGTGTCAAGTCAGTTGATTTGTATGGCAATGCTTCGTGGGACTGCAAAAGATCAAATGGTAGTTTGGCCTTCGGCAATCATCAATACCTGGGAAAAGTTTGGGATTATACCAGAAGCGACAACCAGGTAATCACACAAGTAGTTACTGTTCTGGCATTCGACCTTAAAAAACTTTCTATGGATTCCTGTACAGACGCTGATCCTTCTTTAAATTCAAAAACAGGGGACATCAGTATTTATTGTTATGCGCACAATTATAACGATGCTCCTAAACTGGAAAGATTTAATTTTCGATTCCTAAAAGATTAATCTCCATGCCATGCAACTTCGCGAAGAGATCCTGAAAGAGCATTCCAAGGCCCAATGCACCAAGATCGTAGAATGGATCGGTGATTCCCAGGAACGGTTTGATCAGTTGTTTAATCTCTTTCTTACGGATGAATACCGTGTTGTTCAAAGAGCAGCGTGGCCGCTAAGTTATTGCTCAATCGCCCATTCCTCCCTTATTTACAAACATTTTGGCAAGCTGATCAGGAACCTGCATAAACCCAGCATTCATCCCGCTGTTAAAAGAAACACCATACGTTTAATGCAGGATCTGAAAATTCCTGAAAAATATCACGGAGAATTGATGGACATCTGCTTTACTTATATCGCTTCAACAGATGAAGCGGTTGCTGTAAAGGCATTTGCCTTGACCGTATTGCAAAATCTTGCCAAATTATATCCTGACATCTTACCTGAAATAAAACTGGTGATCGAAGATCGTTGGGATCATGAAACGCCTGCATTTAAGAGCAGGGCAAAAAAAATTTTAAAAGGAACTGGTTAGCGATGGAAAAATTTCAGGAGTATGCAATATTACCGTGCGACCGTTTGAGTAACCACCCCTGTTTTTGCTTCCCAAAACCTTTCCCTCCTAGTCTGAGGGGAAAATAATTTACACCTTTGCCCGTGCAATTTCAACCGCTCTTTTCGGCCTGTTGAATTGATTAAAAATCAACCGGAGCGATTGATCGTAGGTAACATAATTAACCACCCAGTTCATGAATACAAAAAACCTGTTTTTGACTCCTAATATAAGGATAAGGTGAAGAAACATCCAGATCAGCCAGGCAAAAAATCCACCAAAATGCAATTTTGGCTTAGGGATGTCTACCACAGCAAGGTTTCGGCCTACAGTAGCCATAGATCCTTTATCATAGTATTCGAATTCTTTGATCTGTCGTGAAGTTTTGCGTTCGATCTTTTTAAGGTTGTCCGCCAGCAATTTGGCTTGTTGCATGGCCACGGGAGCTACCTGCGGATGACTTTTGGGATACTGAGGAGTCTCCATATAAGCTACATCTCCAATAGCATAAACGTTTTTAAGTCCCAGCACCGTATTGTACCGGTCCACCCTTATCCGGTTTCCCCTGGCTATCAATTCCTCACTTATTCCCTCCGGCACATTTCCTTTAACTCCGGCTGCCCATATTACCATAGATGAAGCAATAGTTTCGCCGTTATTCAACAGCACATTTCCCCCATCATACTCCTTAACTATAGTATTCACCAATACCGTGACGCCAAGTTGTTCCAGGTACTGCTGCGATTGCTCAGCAGACTTTTCACTCATCGCACCCAGAGTTTTCGGACCTCCTTCCAAAAGGAAGATCTTCATCTTGGAAAAGTCGAGGTCTGGATAATCCTTCGGCAACACGTACCTTTTCATTTCAGCTATGGAGCCGGCCAGTTCAACCCCGGTGGGCCCACCTCCGACAATTACAATACTTAACAGTTTTTTCAGTTCTTTCTCATTTGTTACAATAAGCGCATCTTCAAAATTTTGTAATAACCGGTGACGGATCTGCAAAGCTTCCGTGGTAGATTTCATCGGGAATGCATTTTCGATCATTTGGGTATTGCCAAAAAAATTGGTATCGGCACCGCTGGCTATGACCAATACATCATATTCGATCTCACAAGAATCACAGGTGTCTACATACACCTTATTTTCATGTATATCTATCTGTTCTACTTTGCCAAGACGTATGCGTACATTTTTGCTGCCATGAAAGGCTTTGCGTAAAGGGAAAGATATATTACTGGCATCAAGGGCCGAAGTAGCAACCTGGTAAAACAAGGGCTGAAACTGGTGATAATTAAATTTGTCTACTAAAGTAACTTCGAAACCGGCATGATTATTCAATTTTCTCGCCAGCTGTAAGCCGGCAAAGCCTGCACCTATGATAACAACTTTCATAACATTTATTTTTAACCAATACTCTTTTCTATAATCGGAAGGCCTAAAGCCACCCGTATCTTTCTTCGTTGAAGAGCGATCTTATAAGAAAACAAAAATGGTTAAACATTGTTGCATTGGCAGGCGTAATGCTTCAAATTAACAGAATTAGTATAATAATCTCACCTTGATGGTTTCTTTCACTTCTTTCAACAACTGAAACGCATGAGATGAAAGCTTTTTGTCCACATCCAATACAACATAACCTATCTCATCATTTGTTTTTAAATATTGCGCCAGTATGTTAATATTATTTTTCGACAACTCCGTATTAATCGCAGACAAGACACCCGGTACATTATTGTGTAAGTGGAGGATCCGGTGTGTTCCTTCCTGTGGTGGAAGGCTTAAGTGTGGTACCGTATGAGAACCAATGGTTATTCCCATTTCCAGAAATTGAAAGAGTTTATTACTCACATCTTCTCCGATATTTTCCTGTGCTTCTTCAGTTGATCCGCCAATATGAGGCGTCAATATAACATTGGGCAGGTTTTGCAATGGTGTCTGAAACGGATCACCATTTTTCTCAGGTTCAAGTGGATAGACGTCTACAGCAGCCCCGGAGATCTTTCCTTCCTCAATGACCATACGCAGTGCATCGAGGTCTACTACTTCGCCCCTGGCATAATTAATTAGTATACCTCCTTTTTTGAATGATTCCAGCGTTGTTTTATTGATGAGATTTTTCGTCCTGACGGTATCCGGAACATGGAGGGTAACAATGTCTGCCTCGCTTACTACTTCTTCCAGAGATTTCTTGGCCACCGCATTACCCAATGGAAGTTTGGTTACCACATCATAAAAAATGATTTTCATACCAAGACCTTCTGCTAGTATACTCACCTGGGAACCTATATTACCGTATCCGATGATACCCAGGGTTTTACCACGAAGCTCATAACTGCCTTTCGCTTCTTTCAACCAAATCCCTTCATGAGCAGCCTTATTTTTGTCAGGGATCCGGCGTATAAGCATGATTGATAATCCGATGACCAGTTCTGCAACAGAACGGGTATTGGAATAAGGAGCATTAAATACTACAACCCCATGTTGCCTGGCGCTTTTAAGGTCAACCTGGTTCACCCCGATACAAAAACATCCGATGGCCTGTAATTTCTTGGCCGCTTCGAGCACTTTACGGGTTATTTGCGTTTTCGAACGGATTCCGAGCAGATGCACGTCTTGAATTTCTTTAATAAGGGCCTCTTCCGTAAGAGCCTTGCTCAACCTTTTTACCGAGTTGTAACCAGCTTCTCTGAACAGGTTGGCGGCCGCTTCGCTAATATTTTCAAGAAACAGAATATTAACTTTCTCTTTAGGATAACTGGTTGGCTTATTTTGCATTTTTACTAAGGTCTTGTCCATAAACAGTAGACATATGTGCAAATATGTATCATTAAACCGGAACAATAAAAAACAAAAGAATACGTAAGTCAAATACATCCCGGGCCTGTGTTATTTTTGCACATCACTTAGCTAAAATTGCTTATTTTGAAAATTACCTTTTTTTATATTGTCATATCGCTCCTCTTTCTATCGTGTAATAGCCATGTAAACGGCAAAGAGGCTGATCAGGGCATGGATTCACTACCCTATCCCGGAACATCATTAAACGGTATGTCTTCGCAGGAGTTCGCTTATTATAACAACAGATGCACCTCTTTTTTTGATAGCCTGTTAATCTCGAAGGAATTCAACGGCAGCATACTCGTTGCCCGGAATAATACTATTGTTTATGAAGCCTACAGCGGATATACAGATCCTGTGGAGAAGAAAGACACCCTTGTAACGAACAGCGCCTTCCATTTAGCTTCCGTTTCCAAAACATTTACAGCAATGGCCATCCTGAAACTATGGGAAGAGGGCAAATTGAATCTGGGAGATGACCTTTCAACATATTTTGTCGATTTCCCTTACACAGGTGTAACGGTAAAATCCCTGCTTAATCATCGTAGCGGATTGCCAAATTATCTTCATTACCTGGAAAAATATAAATGGAACAAGAAAAAGATCGCTACCAATGAAGACATACTCCGCTCGTTATATGAGATGCATCCGCCGTTAGACTTCCCCACCGGCAAACGCTTTGCCTATTGTAATACCAATTATGTGCTGCTTGCCCTTATCATTGAAGCGGTAAGTGGAACCCCTTATGGCACTTTTCTGCAGGATAACTTCTTCAAACCGTTGCAGATGAACGATACTTATGTATTTACTCCGGCTGACATGCCCAGGGCGCTACCCTCCTTTCAGTGGAATAATCGCAAATATCCTTATGAATTCCTGGATGTAGTTTATGGGGACAAGAATATTTACAGTACCGCTCGCGATCTGCTGAAATGGGACCAGGCGTTGTATGCAGACAAGCTCTTTGCAAAACAAACCCTTGACAGCGCATTTGCGCCATATAGTTTCGAAAAAGAAGGGCGGAGAAATTACGGACTGGGCTGGAGAATCACTTTGCTGGATAACGGGAAAAAGCTGCTGTTTCATAATGGCTGGTGGCATGGAAATAACGCGGTTTTTATTCGATTGGTCGATGAAAAAGTAGTCATCATTGTACTTAGCAATAAATTTAACCGAAGTGTGTACTCTGCCAGGAACCTGTGTAATTTGTTTGGTGATTATGCCGTGCATGGCCAGGTAAGTGAATAGTGTGAAGTTCTTTGTGTAATCTTTGTGGCTTTCTTTGTGCATTCTTTGTGGTTCAATAAACCACAAAGCAGAGCCTTAAGGTACACAAAGAGAACACAAAGAGGTAGAACCCTATTTCAAATCCATGATAGCGAATACCGGTAAACACCAAAGCGATGCAAATATTATCTGCACAACAAGTACGTGACTGGGATGCTTTTACTCTGGAGCATCAGAACCTTGATTCTATAGACCTGATGGAAAGGGCCGTTTCTGTATGCCTGGATTGGCTGCAGGACAATGGCTATACAAACCGTTCATTCATAATTTACTGCGGCAAGGGAAATAACGGAGGTGACGGGTTGGCCCTAGCCAGAATGTTAACGACAAGGCAATGTTCTGTGATTGTCTACATTCTGGAGTCCGGGCATAAGAGTACAGATGACTTTCAAAAAAACCTGCTGCGGCTGCATGGCACGGGTGCTGAGCTAGTCTTTATCCATTCTGAAGACCACCTTCATCCAATACCCCGGGAAATCGTTATTATAGATGCTATTTTCGGTTCAGGTCTAAACCGGCCGCTGGAAATGTTAAGTAGCCGGCTAATTGAACATATCAATAAAGCCCGCAATGAAGTGATCTCCATCGATATACCCAGTGGCATGTTTGCCGATAAAAGTTCCAAAAACGGACCGGTAATAAAAGCTGCACATACATTAAGCTTCCAGTGTTATAAGTTGGCTTTTCTTGTTGCTGAAAACGAAGCGTATTTTGGACAGGTTCACATTCTGGATATAGGACTGGAGCCTGTTTATTTACAACGTATTCAATCAGATGTTGAACTTATTGAAAAAAAGGATGTAAGAGCGATCTACCGGCCCCGAAAGTCGTATTCGCATAAAGGCAGCTACGGACATGCGTTGTTGATAGCCGGGAGTTATGGCAAGGTCGGTGCTGCGGTGTTGGCTGCGCAGGCCTGCCTGCGCAGCGGTGTCGGCCTGCTTACCTGTGTTGTTCCGTCATGCGGATACCTGATCATGCAAACATCGGTTCCCGGGGCCATGGTAATCACAGATGTTGACGAACATCATATCAGTTCGCTGCCTGCCGGATTAACTAGGTATCAATCGTTGGGTATGGGTCCGGGCCTGGGCACAGAAACACGGACCGCTGATGTAGTTGACCAGGTCTTGAACTCTTTTGACAAACCTATGGTCATTGATGCCGATGGTTTAAACATGCTTGCCGCCGGCGGGAACCGGTTAGCACGGCTCATCCCATTCTCGGTGCTCACCCCGCATCCCAAAGAATTCGAACGATTGTTTGGTGCCAGTGCAAACGATTTTGATAGAATAACATTGGCAAGAGAAAAAGCAAAGGAACTGCAGGTTACCATTGTGTTGAAAGGTCATCATAGTTTAGTGGCTATGCCCGGTGGCAAGGCCTACTTTAATACCACCGGCAACCCGGGTATGGCTACCGGTGGCAGTGGAGATGTATTGACCGGCATGTTAACCGGCCTGCTTGCTCAGGGTTATCCTCCCGAGCAGGCTACCCTGCTGGGCGTTTACCTGCACGGGCTGGCAGGAGACCTTGCTGCCGGCCATATGGGTCAGGAAGCGCTGATAGCTTCGGATATTGTGGACTGTATGGGTGAGGCGTTTCTGGAACTGAAGTATTAACCTAAAATCAAAACTGCAGGATAAACGCAGTGCCGCTCCCTTCTACGGACTGAACCTGTATATTGCCGCGGTGCAGCATCATGATCTGCTTGCATAAGCTTAATCCGATTCCGCTACCGTTCTTTTTCGTAGTGAAGAATGGAACAAAGATCTTATCAATCACCTCTGCGGGCATTCCCGTACCATTGTCGGCCACCTTAATCAGAATCTTACTGTTTGAAGCAAGGAACGCAGACAAAACGATCTTTGCCCGGCTCCTCTCCTTCACTGCTTCGATGCTGTTTACAACTAAATTGATCAGCACCTGTTCTACCAGGCTGGCGTCGATCTCAAGCATTAATTCAGTATCCTTGAGTATGATTTCCAAATCAATATTCTTTTGCTCCAGGGTGGGCTGCATTAACTGCTGCAGGTTTTCAAAAAGGTCCCTGACATATACCTTCCTGAGATTAGGTTTTGTTATCTTGTTAAGATTACGATAGGTCTCTGCAAATTTGAGCAGACCTTCACTCCTTCTCTTTATGGTATCAATGCCTAGCTCCAGATCTTCCATGCTTCCAGACTTATTACCCGTACCTGCAGAATGATGCAACCGGTTCTTTAACGTTTCGGCCAGTGATGAAATGGGCGCGATAGAGTTCATGATCTCATGGGTCATTACACTTAACAGTTTCTGCCAGGCCCTGGATTCGGTTTCATCCAGTGCTTCATTAACATTCTGAAAAGCGATTAACTTAAATAACTTGCCATCCGTTTGAAAAGCGGTCGCTGAAAGCAAAATCTTAAAATTGTCCTTCTCAAGACGGGCAGTGGTTATTTTGTTTTCACCGGGTTTTAGAGAAATGATCTGCTCGTATAATTCCCGGTCACGCCTGTTTAGCGAATGTATAGTTTTGAGGTAAGGCAGTTGCAGCATCTTCTTTAGTGATTCGTTCATCCAGACTACCGACCCGTCATCTTCCTGGTAAGACAGAATTCCGGTGTCTACCAGTTCAAGTATTTTTTGCAGGTACTGGTATTGAGTTTCTTTTTCTTTGCTGATCACTTTAAACGTCGTATTGATTTCGTTAAATCCTTTTCTCAATGGCCTGAGTTCCAGGGGCGCATGTTTTACATCAAAATACCGGGAGAAATCGCGATAGTGGACCGATTCCACAAATTGATCCAATTCTTCATGTGCCTTTCGCTGGAACCGGTAAAATTCAACGATCTGATAAAGGATGAACGGCACAGTAAAAGCCATGTACAGGAGAAAGCCATTTACTAACAGGTAAGCAGCAGCGCTAAGTACTGCAAATAACAGCAATACCCTGATCAGGATGCTCCATGCCAATTGTTTAAATATCATATTTACTTAATCTTCGGTATAAAGCGGTACGGGTAAGGCCTAGTTCCCTGGCAGCTTTGGTGATATTACCATTATGTTTTTCTATAACACGAAGAATGGTATTTTTTTCAACTGCGCTCAGGGTATATTCTTCTATTGGTGTTGCAGCCAGAGGCGATTCAAGCGTTGAAAAAATGATATCACTATGTTGTAATATATCGCCTTCGGCCATGATAACAGCGCGCTCGATGGTATATTGCAATTCCCTTACGTTGCCCGGATAATGGTAGCTCAGGAGGGTATCCATGGCTTTCTTGTCAAAGTTTAAATACGGCTTAAAATATTTGTTACTATACAGCTTGCTGAAATACCTGGCCAGCATGATAATGTCTTCACCGCGTTTACGTAAAGGCGGAACGGCGATCTCCACTGTATTTATCCTGTAGATAAGGTCTTTCCTGAAACGGTTCTCGTTGGCAAGTTCCGATATGGGCAGATTGGTAGCGCAAATGAGCCGGATATCTATCGAGACGGGCTGATTCGTTCCTAACCGGATGACCTGCCGGTTTTGCAAAACGCTTAATAATTTGGCCTGCTGGTGCAAGGAAATGTTACCGATCTCATCCAGAAAAAGTGTGCCTTGCCCGGCTGCTTCGAACCTCCCTGCCCTGTCTTCTTTTGCATCTGTGAAAGCTCCCTTTTTATGGCCAAACAATTCAGATTCGAACAGTGATTCTGTCAGCGCTCCCACATCCACTTTAACAAAAACCTTATCTGCCCGCAATGATTGCTGATGAATAGCCCTGGCTATAAGATCCTTACCTGTTCCATTTTCACCCAGGATCAATATGTTGGCATCAGTGGGGGCAACTTTTTCTATTTTTAGAAACATCTCCCGCATGGGCTGTGATTCACCTAAAAGCTCTTTTCCGATAATAGAATTCGTATCCGGTGCCTGAGGCCGTGCATTCCTTGAAGTTCCTTTCCTGGCCAAAGCATCTTTAATTGTAGTAATCAACTTCTCATTATGCCAGGGCTTTACGACAAAGTCCGCTGCCCCTTCCTTTAGTGAGCGCACGGCCAGATCGATATCTCCGTAGGCTGTTATCATGACCACCTGCGCTTCTGAACGAAACTCTCTGATCTTCCTGAGCCAGAACAAACCTTCATTACCGGTATTGATGGAACTGGTAAAATTCATGTCGAGCAGGATCAGGTCGAAAGATTGTTTTGACAACAGCCACCTTACATTTTCAGGGTTCTTTTCAGTAACCACTTCTTTCGCTTCGGTCTTTAATAGCAGCCTTACTGCAGTAAGAACATCTGTATCATCATCGATGACTAACAGTGAGGCATTTTTTAAATTCATACCAGGTTTTTTAACATTCAGTCAGGTGACAAAATTATTTCCAGCAATACCTCATTTCTTGCTGAACTTATGCAATCTAAGCAAATTGCATTTTCAAATAACATTTCACATCACGCCGAACAGTGTCCGGCCCAATGTATCAAAACCGGACACCGATGTAACAATAACGAACGGTTTCGTAGATCTGACTGATCACAAGCGTTTGCAAATCATCGATATAAGTTCTGGCATGTTCTTGAAGGTTTAAGGTATACCCATATATTTCATAAATATAAAAGCACAGCGTGGACAGAGTTATTCCGAAAAAGAAATGGACATCAAAAAGGTTGCTTACGATAGCCGGAACCGGAGCTATTTGTGTTTTACTAGCTGGCAGTTATTTTTTTACTTCCGGCAAAAGCAGGCTGAATGTGGATACACAGCGCATCACCATCCATGAAATAAAAAAAGGGCCCTTCCAGGAATTCATCCCGGTAAATGGCATTGTACTGCCAATAACTACCATTTACCTCGATGCGGTTGAAGGCGGCCGCGTAGAGCAACTATTTGCCGAAGACGGAGCCGTAATGAAAAAAGATCAGCCTATTCTCCGGCTCGCTAATACAGACCTCGAGCTCAGTCTGGCCAACCAGGAAACAGCCGTTTTTGATGTGCTGACCCAGATGCAGAATACCCGCAATAATGCGGAACAAAACACCATTCGCCAATTAAACCAACTGGCGGAAGTTGATAATGCACTGACGGAAGCTGAACGGGTATACAAATTAAATAAACAGCTGCACCAGGAAAAAGTAATCGCGGGCCAGGAATTTAAATCTACTGAGAATGTTTACCAGTATCAGCAACGCCGTAAAGACCTTACTGAAAAAACGCTCAAACAGGATTCGCTGTCTATGAAACAACAGATAGGCCAAATGCGACAGTCTTACGAACGAATGCAGAATGCGCTTACCCTTATGCGAAAAAAAGTGGGTGACCTTATAGTGAGATCGCCGGTTGATGGCCAGCTGACTTCCCTTGACGCCGAGATAGGCCAATCAAAGAATAAGGGTGAACGGCTAGGTCAGATCGATGTGTTGAGCGGCTTTAAGGTCAGGGCCGATATCGATGAACATTATATTTCCCGGATATTCACAGGCCTTACGGGTGAATTTAGCTTTGCCAATAAAACGTATCAGCTTAAAATCAAAAAAGTATTTACCCAGGTGACCAACGGCCGTTTTCAGGTCGACATGGAATTTGACGGTAATGTGCCCCCTGGCATCCGTCGGGGGCAAACATTGCAGGTCAGGCTTTCATTGAGTGATGAAACACAGGCACTCCTGCTTGCCAAGGGAGGGTTCTATCAACAAACCGGGGGCAACTGGATATTTAAAGTATCAGAATCCGGAAAATCGGCGTATAGGACTGATATTCAACTCGGCCGTCAAAACCCTGATTTTTATGAAGTATTGCAGGGTCTTCAGCCAGGCGACAAGGTGGTTACCTCCAGCTATGAAAATTACGGCGATATGCAGGAGCTGGTGCTGAAGAAGGAGTAGAAACAAATGTGCGAATGTGGGATTGTCATTTGCCCGTAACGTGCTTTACGCTTAGAATGAGCTATGGGGCTCATTCGAGATAACAAAGGAAAAACCTCGAATTTAAACATATGATTAAAATATCACAGCTTGAAAAGATCTACCGCACGGAAGATGTAGAAACAATAGCGTTAAATAAATTATCCTTCGAAATATCGGAGGGCGAATTTGTTGCCGTCATGGGCCCTTCGGGCTGTGGTAAATCTACTTTACTGAACATAGTTGGACTGCTGGATGATCCCGATAGCGGCAGCTTTTTATTTAACGGCATCGAAGTTTCTAAATTTAATGAGCGCAAAAGAGCGGAATTACGCAAACGTAATATCGGATTCGTTTTTCAAAGCTTTAACCTGATCGATGAACTGACGGTATTCGAAAACGTTGAACTGCCGCTCATCTATCTTGGTGCAAAATTGGCCGAGCGAAAGAACCGCGTGCAAGAAGTGCTGGATAAAATGCAGATTATGCATCGCCGGAATCATTATCCTCAGCAACTCTCCGGAGGCCAACAGCAACGTGTAGCCGTAGCCAGGGCGGTAGTAAACAATCCCAAGCTTATCCTTGCCGACGAGCCTACAGGTAATCTTGATTCAGCCAATGGGAACGAAGTGATGCAGTTACTCACTGACCTGAATGAAAAAGGAACTACTATAATCATGGTCACCCATTCCGAACATGATGCCCGATATAGTCACCGCATAATCCGGATGCTTGACGGACAAACGGTACTCGAAAATATTATGGTGTAATACAGTTTAAGGGGAAAACAGCGTAAAGCCGCAGATTTTTCAAATCCGTTATAATCTGCGAATCTGCGGCAACAATCAACAATATAAATGCAGTAGTGTATGTTCAGAAATTACTTCAAAATCGCCCTTCGCAACCTGCTCAAGTATAGCTTTATCTCCTCTATAAACCTGTTCGGGTTAACCGTCGGACTGACCTGCTGCCTGCTCATTTTTACGTATATCTTACATGAGCTCAGCTTTGACAAACATCATCAAAAGGCAGACCGGATCTACAGGGTAACCAGGAGCTGGAGCGGCCCTACCGGAGATGTATCACTGCACCTGGGAACCATCGCTCCTGCATTTGGACCTTACCTGACAAATGATTTTTCGGAAATAGAAAAAATGACCCGGTTGCTCCAATCGGGAAATGTTACCTTAAGATATGAGGATAAATTGTTCATAGAAGAAAACGGTTATTTCGCCGATGAGCACCTGTTTGACGTATTTGATGTGCAGGCAATAAAAGGGAATGTTCACAAAGCGTTAAACGATCCCTTTTCGGTAATGCTCACGCGCGAATTAGCCACGAAGTATTTTGGTAACGATGATCCCATCAATAAGGTTATTCGCTTCGATAACCAGTTCGATTGTAAGGTCACGGGAGTATATGCATCATTCCCGGCAAATGCACATATGCATCCCAACCTGCTCATCTCGTTCAATACGTTAAAAGATACTGCCGTTTATGGTGAAAAAAGACTGCGCACCAGTTTCAGCAACAACTCGTTCTTTACATACCTGCTCTTTCCTGCAGGTTACAACGTGAAGAACATCGAATCACAGTTCCCAAACTTTATAGATAAGGTGATGCCTGCATCACCGGAGTCAAAATCCAAACCTTCGCAAAATACCCGGCTTGAACTGCAAAAACTAACGGATATACACCTGCGCTCCCACCTGGATTATGAAGCGGAGGAAAATGGAGATATAAGGCGGGTGTATATATTTTCAGCAATAGCATTATTTATTCTGCTGATAGCCTGTATCAACTATATGAACCTGTCTACCGCACGCTCTGCCCTGAGGGCCAGGGAGATCGGCGTACGAAAAGTGGTAGGCGCCCAAAAGAAAGAATTGATTGCCCAATTTTTGAGCGAATCGGTCCTGCTTTCGTGGATCGCGATCATCATTGCTCTTGTCTTCACCTGGATCTCCCTTCCCTGGTTAAATATATTATCAGGACAGGTTTTGTCGCCACGGTTACTGATGCGGTGGCCAATAATCCTGACCTTAGGCCTGGTTCCTTTTGTCGTAGGCATATTATCCGGCTTGTATCCCGCTCTTTTTATGTCTTCCTTTCAGCCGGTAAAAGTGTTGAAGGGTTTATTCAAAACGGGCGGAAGTAATATCTCTTTCAGAAAGGTGTTGGTGGTTGTGCAGTTCTCTATTTCCATAATCCTGATAGTAAGCACCGTTATCGTTTTTCAGCAATTAAAATATATGCAGCAAAAATCCCTGGGATTTAACAAGGATCACATAATTACCTTACCTTATATTACAGCCCTTTCTCAAACCTATGACGCATTTAGAACGCAATTACTGGAAGATCCTGCGATCAGGGACGCGGGACGTTCCTCACGCATTCCTTCCACGCGGCTTTTGGATGCGCAGGACTCCTATACCCTGGTAGGGGATTCGATGTTGCCTGCAAACCTTGACATCAAATACGTAAGCGCCGATTACAACTTTGTAACTGCCTATGGTGTGAGAATAGTAGCAGGCAGGAACTTCTCCAGGG
Organism: Chitinophagaceae bacterium; assembly: GCA_037718865.1. Taxonomy (GTDB): domain Bacteria; phylum Bacteroidota; class Bacteroidia; order Chitinophagales; family Chitinophagaceae; genus JADCRZ01. Next base: position 140,503 of record JBBJMP010000011.1, read on the forward strand.
ATTTCGCAACAGATACGGCCGGTTTTATTTTGAATGAAGCCGCAGTAAAAGTGATTGGCTGGAAATCACCTGATGAAGCCGTGGGCAAGCCTTTCCGGTATGGAATCACTTCGGGCCGGGTGATCGGAATTATGGGCGATTTTCATTTTGAATCGATGCATGATAAAATTGCACCGCTGGTCCTGGTACTACCTCCTCCATTAAGTTCTTCTTATGCACGGATTTCCGTTAAAGCGGCTGGATCGAATCTTTCCGGAGCACTAAACCATATTGAGAAAACGTGGAAAAGCTTTTTACCCGATATTCCCTTCACATACAATTTCCTGGATGAGAACTATGCACGCCTATACAAATCCGAACAAAGACAGGGCACCCTGTTTACCATTTTTGCATTCATTGCCATTTTTATTGCCTCTCTCGGATTGTTCGGCTTATCTGCTTTTGCAATAAGCCAACGTTTAAAGGAGATCGGCATCCGCAAATGTCTTGGTGCGGGAACGGGCACTATAGTTGGCCTGTTATCAAAAGATTTTTTAAAACTTGTCGTCATTGCTGCATTGATCGCATTTCCGGTGGCCTGGTATGCCATGTACACCTGGTTGGCAGATTTTGCTTACAGGATCAATATACCCTGGTGGGCTTTTATTATGGCGGGTTTAATTGCTGCGGGGATCGCTTTTGCTACAACCAGTTTGATCGCCATGAAAGCAGCGGTATCGAACCCGGTAAAGAATCTCAGAACGGAATAGAGAAGTTCGGAGTTCAAGGTTCAAAGTTCAAAGTTGAACTCCAAACCTCAAACTCCGAACTCCGAACCTTGAACCTTGAACTTTCTCTCTATGTTTAGAAACTATTTAAAAATTGCCGTTCGTAACCTTTTCCGGCATAAGACATTCTCATTTATCAACGTCTTCGGACTGGCTTTAAGCATGTCTGTTTGCCTGATCGCGTTGTCACGCCTGAAAGATGACTTCAGCTGGGACAAATTTCATCCCTTTCCGGAAAGGACATTCCGGATCATCACAGAAGCCCGTAATAAGGATGGACAATCGTTCCGGCTTGCTTCTACTCCCCTTCCACTGGCTACAAAATTGATCAGCGAATACACCCTGTTTGAAAAAGTGGTGCGGCTCTACCCTGCACAGAAACAAAAAACTATAAACAACAAAAAAGAATTGTTTATAACCCCGGCTTTTACGGAGCCCGGATTTTTCGACCTCTTTGGATTCAAGCTTGAATCAGGTGATCCCCGCACGGCACTGGAGGCTCCGAATAGCATCATACTGACAAAAAAAACGGCGGTGAAATTTTTCGGATCTGCCAATCCGCTTGGGCAGAACATGGCCTTTGAACGCCTCGGCAATTTTGTGGTGACCGGCGTTCTGGAACAATCAACACATAAATCACACATTGATTTTGAAGCGTACGCATCAATGCGTTCGGTCCCCTTACTTGAGAAGTCGGGTATTCTTAACCGTAATAGCGACAACTGGTCTGATCCTACAGCTGGTTATACCTATGTATTATTAAAAGAGGGTAACAGTAGAAAACAACTGGCTCTTGCACTGGAAAAGATAAAAGCCGATTTGTTCCGGCAGTTTAATATTACAGCCAAAGGATCATTTTCTTTCGATATTCAACCGCTGAAAAACATAACACCCGGTGAAGAACTACAATTTTCAATCGGCAGGGGCACCACATGGGGTAAAGTGCTGGGGCCGCTCGCCATCGTTTTTGTCATCCTGCTCTCCGCCTGTTTTAATTATACAAACCTTAGCATTGCACGATCGCTTAACCGTGCAAAAGAAGTAGGTATACGTAAGGTTTCCGGGGCATTCCGGTTCCAGGTATTTACACAGTTCATCATCGAGTCGCTGTTGATTTCCTTTCTATCATTAGCCTTTGCCTGCCTGTCAATGAAACTCATCACGGAGCTAACACCGTTTGGAAACGAATTTGTGCCCGAAGGCCTTCTTGTAGACGGCAGCCTATTGATAATATTCTTTTTATTTAGCGTGTTCACTGGTTTGCTGGCAGGTTTTTTGCCAGCCTGGGCGTTATCATCTTTTAAACCGGCGGATGTATTAAAAAATCTTTCCAATATACCGTTACTAGGTGGAAGCAATCTGCGCAAAACACTTATCGTTTCCCAGTTTAGCCTGTCTCTGATCACTATTGTATTCACCCTCATCTTCTCCCGGCAGTTCAGTTTTATGTCGGAGGCCGATCATGGATTTAACCGCAAGAACATCCTCAACGTTCCGCTGCAGGACGCAGACTATAGCCGGTTAACAAATGATATTTCCCGGTTAAGCGGAGTGGATCGAGTAGCAGCTACCTCCGACAACCTGGGCAGATCTTCGTCAGGTGCAATGACGTTAAAGATAAGTCCTGATGAAACACCGGTGCGGATGGAATATTATAATATTGACCATAATTTCATTCCGGTCATGGAACTCAAATTATTGGCCGGAGAACTTTTTTCTCAGGTGCCCGCCGACGGTAAAGAGAACCAGGTCATACTCAATGAGAAGGCGATTTATGCATTAAGATACAGATCGCCGGAAGAAGCCATCGGCAAATTCGTCTGGTTAGATGATACAACAAGTGTTGCCATTAAGGGAGTGGTAAAAGATTTTCATTTCAGGGGTTTTGAATCACCCATTTCTCCACTGGCGTTTAGAAACCGGGTACAGGCGTTTACCATACTTAGTATTAAATCGTCCACCACGCAAACCGGGCCTCTTATTCAATCGATCAAAGCGATCTGGCAAAAAAATTCCACCCAACCATTCGTTCACCGGTGGTTTGAGGAGGAATTCCAGGAGTGGCGCTCGGCATCGGACATGGTATCTACGCTGGGTTTCCTGGCCTTCATAACGGTTACCATCGCCTGCCTTGGCTTGCTGGGCATGGTGATCTATACAACGGAGAACCGGAGAAAAGAAATCGGGATCAGGAAGGTTATGGGGGCAAGCGTTCCGGCTATTATCGCCTTAATCTCCAGGCATTTTCTGAAATTGGTTTTTATCGCGGGATGTATAGCCCTGCCGTTGGGTTATCTGGCAGGCTTCCTGTTTCTGCAGATCTTTGTCATCAGGGTAAGCATCAGTGCGCAAATGCTGGTATTAAGTTTCCTGGGAATGCTGCTTATTTCAGTACTGACCATCAGCGCGCAAATTTACAAGGTAGCAACGGCCAACCCGGTTAAGAGTTTAAGAACCGAGTGAGTGCTATAATCTTTAAATCAGCCAATCAGCGTTATGATAAAAAATTATTTTAAAATCGCGTTAAGAAAACTGGGACGTAACAAAACGTATGCAGCTATAAATATTACGGGCCTGGCAGTTGGCATCGCTGTCTGCCTGGTCATTTTTCTTGTGATTCAGTACGAGTTGAGTTTTGATAATTTTCATCCGGAGAAAGAACGGATCTTTCGCGTGGTGACTGAAATAAAAAGACCCGAAGGAAACGATTATACGATGGGTGTTCCTTATGCCCTGCCCCAGGCCTTGAGGATCGATTTCCCCCAGTTGAAAAATGTGACAGCGATTCAGGACCGGCGTAATAGCCAGATCACCATAATAAATGCGAGCGGTGAACCTGGTAAGAAGTTCCGGGAAGAAAGAACGGTATTTTATGCTGAACCTACCTTGTTTAACATATTTTATTTTAAATGGCTGGCAGGAAATCCAAAAAAAAGCCTGTCAGAACCAAACACTGCCGTGCTTACCAGGAACATGGCTGAGAAGTATTTTGGTGATTGGAGAACCGCGATAGGCAAAACCTTTAAGCTGGATAACCGGCTGCTGATCAGGGTCAGCGGTATCCTGGAAAATCCGCCTTCAAATACCGACCTCCCACTTAAAGTGGTAATCTCGTATAAGACCCTGATGAACCGGGTAGACATGAATGACTGGTTGAGCATAACCGGTAGTCATAATTGTTTCATGCTGCTACCGCCCGGCCTGACAGCTTCCCGGTTCAACACCTTACTACTGGCATTTGGAAAAAAGCATAAACCAGCCGACAGGTTGTTCGAAACGCATGTATTGCAATCGCTTGGTGATCTTCATTTTGATACGCGCTATGAAAATTTTCCCAGGCGCACGGTGAGCCGGCAACTGATTAATGCGTTGGCATTGATTGCCGTCTTTATTTTAATCATCGCCTGTGTAAATTTTATTAACCTCGCAACAGCACAGGCGTTCAACCGGTCGAAGGAAGTAGGTGTCAAAAAAGTGCTGGGCAGCAGCCGCAACCAACTTGCTTTGCAATTTCTTGGCGAAACAGCTATCATTACTGTGTTTGCCGTTATTGTTGCCGCTATCATCGCCATAACAACGCTGGCTTATGTTAACCGATTGCTAACCCTTCCTTTGCGGTTTAACATTACTGAAAATCCGGCTATCCTTTTATTTTTACTGGTTATCAGTCTTGTCGTAACCGTATTGGCCGGCCTCTATCCTTCTCTCATCCTATCTGGTTTTGACCCCATAACGGCTTTAAAGAATAAAGTACGTGCAACTTCAAAAGCAGGCCTTTCGTTACGGAGGAGCCTGGTTGTATTACAGTTTTCCATAGCACAAGTCCTGATTATCGGCATGTTCGTAATATTGGGCCAGCTGAGTTATTTCCGGAATGCATCGCTGGGTTTTGATAAGCAAGCCATCGTTAATATTCCTGTTCCGTCTGACAGCATAAGCCGGACAAAAATCGATTTTTTACGGAACCAGTTACTGAAGCTTGCCGGTATTAGTCATGTCAGTTTCAGTTTCAGCTCACCTGCCAACATTGCAAACTGGTACAGCAACTTTACCTACGACAGGGCCATAAATGAGCCGGACCTTGCCGCAAACTTAAAATGGGCGGATGCTGATTTCTTCAAAACATATAACCTGCAGTTTATCTCAGGGCGGCCCTTCGTTAACAGTGACAGCCTCCGTGAATTTGTGGTCAATGAAACTTTTGTAAGTAAACTGGGGATTAAGGATCCCAGGGATGTGATCGGCAAGGAGATCAACTTCTGGGATGGAGACAAGGTGGCTCCGATCGTCGGTGTTGTAAAGGACTTCCATAACCAGTCACTTCGCCAGGGAATCGATCCTGTGGTTATAGGAAGTTTTAAAGAAACCTATCAAACCGTCGGAATAAAATTACAGGCCGGCGATATCCGTAAAACCCTGGCTTCAATTGAACAGCAGTGGAATGCCGCATTTCCGGATAATATCTATGAATATGAGTTTCTTGATGAAAGGGTCGCAGCATTTTACCAACAGGAAAACCAGCTTGCGCAGCTCTATAAAATATTCGCTGCCATTGCCATATTTATTTCCTGCCTCGGACTGTATGGACTGGTCTCTTTTATGGCTGTTCAGCGCACCAGGGAAGTAGGCATCAGGAAAGTTTTGGGTGCCTCGGTCGCAAGCATCGTCTATCTTTTTTCCAGGGAGTTTTCCGTTTTGATCATTATTGCTTTTACTATCGCAACTCCGGTAGCCTATTACCTTATGCATCAGTGGCTGCAGGATTTTACATTCCGTATTGAACTTGGATCAGGGGTTTTCCTGATCACCATTATAGTATCGCTGGTGATTTCGTGGATCACTGTTGGTTACAAAGCCATTGGTGCAGCTGTTGCAAATCCGGTTAAAAGCCTGAGGACGGAATGAGCCATGAAGTTTAAAGTTTAAAGATATGCTAAAAAATTATTTAAAGGTAGCTTTCAGAAACCTCTGGAAGAACAAATTTTTCTCAGCGATCAACATGCTCGGGCTGGCTATTGGAATCAGTACCTGTCTGCTCATCACTCTTTTTGTATTGGATGAATTAAGCTTTGACCACTACAATGAAAATGCCGGCCGCATTTACCGCGTGAATACCGATTTAAAATTCGGTGGTGCGGAACAAAAGTTTGCGGTGGCTTCTGCACCCCTGGGTTTTACTATGGTTAACGAATCCCCGGAAATAGAAAACGCCGTACGCTTTCGGTCTTACGGTTCTTCCGTAATCCGGAAAGGCGATCAGAACATTAAGGAAGACCGCATCATCTATGCAGACTCAACGCTGTTTGATGTATTCACATTGCCCATCGTCAGTGGTCATTCAAAAAAGGCATTAACCGAACCGAATACGCTGGTTATATCTGAACGTATTGCCAGGAAATATTTTAACAGGACCAACGTTGCGGGAGAAATACTGCTGTTCGATAACAAGACAAATTACAAGATCACGGCAGTGATCAGGAATATACCACCTGCCTCTCATTTTAACTTCGACATATTTGTTTCACTCTCAGGTTTAGCAGAAAGCCGGGATGACAACTGGCTCAGTTTTAATTTCAATACGTATCTGTTGTTAAGGAAAAATGTTGATCCTGCTTTTGTTGAGTCCCGCTTTCAACAACTCATAAAAAAATACACCTGGCCAAAGGTGAAACAACTAATGAATATTACCCCGGAAGAGTTTCTGAAATCGGGCAATTATTTCAACCTTTCACTTATGCCCCTAACGGCCATACATCTGCATTCAGACCGTATTGCTGAGTTGGCGCCAAACGGTGATATAAAAATGGTGTACATCTTTTCGGCGGTAGCCATTTTTATTCTGCTCATTGCCTGTGTCAACTTCATGAACCTTTCCACGGCGCGCTCAGCCAACCGGGCGAAGGAAGTAGGCATAAGAAAGGTCCTGGGCACTCCCCGTTACAAACTCATCTATCAGTTCTTAACTGAATCTGTACTGATGAGCCTATTCTCGTTCCTTATTGCCATAGTTATTTGCACGTTAGCCTTGCCCTTTTTCAATGAACTTTCATATAAGGAACTCAGCTTATCCCCTGATCAACATCCTTTTCTGCTGGTCAAATTAATTGCCTGCGCTATCGTGATCGGTTTGCTTGCGGGTAGCTATCCTGCCCTTTACCTGTCTGCTTTTGAACCCATCGTTGTATTAAAAGGGAAATTGAGTACGGGCTTCAAAAGCAGTGTATTCAGGAACAGCCTGGTGATTTTTCAGTTTTTCATCTCCACGCTGTTGATCATCGGAACGATAGTTATTTACCGGCAACTCAATTATATACAGCATAAAAAACTTGGTTTTAGTAAAGAACAGGTGATCGTAGTCAAAGATAGTTATGTGCTGAAAGATCAGGTGGAGACATTTAAAAATGAAGTGCTCAAACAGCCAGCCCTCGTATCGGCAACAGTGTCAGGATATCTGCCTGTGCCGTCGGGCAGAAGTGACAGCCCCTTTTTTCCTGAAGGGGAAATCGACAATAATAAAGCGGTATCTATGCAATATTGGAGCATAGATCATGACTATATAAACACCATGGGAATGGAGATCGCCCAGGGAAGGGACTTTTCCAAACAATTTCCTACCGATTCAGCCGGTGTAATTATCAACGAATCTGCTGCCGGGTTATTTAGTTACACGGCCCCTGTTGGCAAGAAGATAAGTGTGATCACTGATGTGAATACCGGCAAAACAAAAAGCTACACTATCCTTAGCGTGGTAAAGAATTTTCATTTTGAATCACTGAGGCAAAACATCGGCGCCTTGTGCCTTGTTCTAGAGCCGTCGAACTATGCTGTTTCTTTTAGAGTAAAGGGTGGGGATATGCAGAAAACAGTCGGGGAAATCGAACGCTTATGGAAGAAGATAGCACCTGGAGAAATGTTCAATTATTCGTTTCTTAACGAAGACTTCAATGCAATGTATCGTAGCGAACAGCGAATGGGGTCCATAGCTATCTCCTTTGCCTTTCTGGCCATCTTTATTGCCTGCCTCGGATTATTCGGATTGGCAAACTATGCTGCCGAGCAGAGGACCCGGGAAATAGGCATCCGCAAAGTGCTGGGAGCAAGCGTGGCCAATATTTCCGCCATGCTTTCCAAAGATTTCCTGAAGCTGGTGGTCATCGCAACCATCATCACCTTTCCCATTGCCTGGTTTATCATGCATCAATGGCTGCAGGACTTTGCTTACCGCACCAACATAAGCTGGTGGATATTTACGATCGCCGGATTAATTGCCATAACGATTGCCTTGCTGACCATAAGCTTCCAGGCGGTTAAAGCGGCCTTATCTAACCCGGTAAAAAGTTTAAGGACCGAGTAGTACCGGATCAGCGCTGCAGATCTGCGAAATCTGCGGCAACAAACCAAGGTTGACTAAATGTAACAACGATGAATAAAAATTATTTTAAACTAGCCCTTAGAAACATCGGAAACAATAAACTTTTTTCTGCTATAAACATCCTGGGGCTCGCAACCGGACTAACCTGCTGCCTATTGATGATCCTTTTCATCATGAATGAGATCAGGTATGATAAATTCCATGTCCGGTCCGGGCAGATCTTCCGGGTTACCTCCATTCCAGAGGATGCAGCAGAGAAAAGTCTTGCAGTGACGCCTGCCCCCTGGGCTCCACTTATGAAAAATGATTACCCGGAAATTAAAAATTATGTAAGGTTGCTTAAGGATGAAAAATGCCTGGTCGGACAGCCCGGTGAACAGCACTATTATGAAAAAGACCTGTTATTCTGCGATAACAGCTTCTTTGATATTTTTTCTTTTTCGTTAGTACAGGGAGATCCGAAACATGCCCTGGAACAACCGAATAGCATTATACTAACAAAAAAGGCTGCCATAAAATACTTCGGAAGTATTGACCCGATCGGCAAATCAATAGAAGTTGCCACTTCATTTGGCCGCAGTTTTAACCTTCAGGTAACCGGTGTTGCAAATGATGCGCCTCCCTATTCGCATATAAAATTTAACGGATTGATTTCAATGTCAACCATGGGCGACATCAGTGGCTTTTGGTCTTTTCATATGTTTCATACCTATGTTCTGCTGGCAAACGGCGCATCTGCAAAATCATTGGAAATAAAATTCAAAAACTTTACCGAGAAGTATTTAAGTCAAAACGCAAATGCAGACGGGAAGCATGATATTTCTCTTCAGCCACTGACAGACATTCACCTCTATTCCAAAATGGTTGGGGAAATCGGAACCAACGGAGATATTATTTATGTATTTATTTTTTCCGGAGTAGCCTTACTTGTGCTGCTCATCGCCTGTTTTAATTTTATTAATTTATCCACTGTCCGCTCTTTGAAAAGAGCAAAGGAAGTTGGGCTCAGAAAAGTGATCGGGGCAGGAAGGCATCAGCTCATTCAGCAGTTCTTAGGCGAATCATTATTAATTGCTGTCTTCTCCATGGGATTGGCATTCGTGATTACCATACTAGTGCTTCCCTATTTTAATCAACTTGCCGAAAGAAACCTGAGCATAAGCATATCCGGCAACTATTTTTTAATTCTGGGATTTATAGGACTGGCTATTGTGATTGGAATTCTTGCCGGCCTCTATCCTGCTTCGGTTCTTTCGTCATTCAGGCCCGTAGAAGTGCTAAAAGGCAGTTTTCAAAAAGGGGTAAAGGGCGGTTCATTAAGAAAAGCTTTGGTTACTTTTCAATTCCTGATTTCCATCACCTTAATCTCAAGCACCATCCTTGTCTATATCCAGCTTCAATACATTAAAAACAAAAAACTTGGATTTGAAAAAGATGAAGTGATCGTAATTAGCCTGCCAAGAGAAGACAATATGCAGAAGCTGGAAACATTTAAAGCTTCGCTGTTAAACAAGCAGGGAATTATATCCGTTGCAGCAGCCTCTTCAGTGCCGGGAACTAATATCCCGGTTAACCAGATCCATGAAGAAGGCGCTGCACTGAATAATAACCGCTCTATGCAAATGTTGTTTGTAGACCATGAATTCATTAAAACGATGCAAATGAAAGTAGTTGCCGGGAGGGATTTTTCCAAACTTTTCAGTACGGATGAAAACGAGGGGTTTATTATAAATCAGGAAGCCATTAAACAATTGGGTTGGAGATCTGCTGAACAGGCGATCGGTAAAACATTTCAATGGGTTATACCCGGCAACGTGTTAAAGACCGGAAAAGTGATCGGTGTTGTTGAAAATTTTAATGTAACTCCACTGAAATCGCCGGTTGAACCACTTGTTATGCATATCAACCCGCAAAGGTTGCAGTATCTGTACATCCGCTTTAATAACCTGACTGCAGGCAAAGCAATTGACATTGTTGCCAGACAGTATAAAAATTTTTATGCAGCGCAACCCATTGACTACAATTTCTTGAATGATACCATCACCGCAATGTATGCAAGCGAAAACAAGCTCGGTAAGATCTTTGGATATTTTTCTATTTTAGCAATCCTAATTGCCTGTATGGGAATTTTAGGACTGTCTATATATTCCTCTCAGCAGCGATTAAAAGAAATAGCGATAAGAAAGATCCTGGGCGCCGGGATGCGCAACATTGTTGCTGAATTATCCAAAGAATTTTTAAAACCTGTATTTGTCGCTTCCGTCATTGCTTTTCCGTTGGCCTGGTGGGCCATGAATACCTGGTTGGCCAACTTTGCTTATCGTATTAATATCAACTGGTTGGTTTTTTTGTGCGCAAGCGTGATCGTTATGCTGATTGCGTCGGTCACAGTAAGTTTCCAGGTCATCAAAGTGGCTATTGCTAGTCCGGTGAAGAGCCTGAGAACGGAGTAATATGAAAGATATTAGCCGCAGATTCGCAGATTTATAATCCTGATCAATATTAATCAAACAAACGTATGCTTGAATTACAACGTCTTTCGAAATGGATTAATACCGGAGGCATTCGGAATTATATATTAAAAGATATCAATCTGCATGTCGACGAAGGTGAATTCATTTCTATCATGGGGCCTTCAGGTTCAGGAAAATCAACCCTGCTTCATATCATCGGTATGCTTGACAATGCATCTGAAGGAGATTATCATTTTCTGGGACAGGCGGTACACAAACTCAAAGAAAAGCAAAGAGCTGAAGTATATAAGTTATATATCGGTTTTGTGTTTCAGGCTTATCACCTGATCGATGAACTCACGGTTTATGAAAATATTGAAACCCCCCTAATTTATCAAAGTATAAAACAGGCAGAACGTAAAGCAATGGTTGCAGATACTTTAGACAGGTTCCAGATTGTGGGTAAAAAAGACCTTTTCCCTGCACAGCTTTCCGGCGGACAACAACAATTGGTCGGTATTGCGCGGGCATTGATCGCTAAACCCAGATTGTTATTAGCCGATGAACCTACAGGCAATCTAAACTCATCACAGGGTGAACAGATCATGGACTTATTTAAGACGCTGAACAAAGAGGGTGTGTCCATCATCCAGGTGACACATTCTGAAAAAAATGCCGGTTATGGTTCCCGTATCGTCAACCTTCTGGATGGAAGAATACAAAACACCAATTAACAGTGAAAAGAATACTAAGGCGGTATGTGTTACCAGCTAAAATTTGATTATTTTTTACCAACGGTAAAACGATAATTATTTTTTACATTTACGAGGCAAAAGCGGTAGTAGTTCAGTTGGTAGAACGTTGGCTTCCCAAGCCGAAGGCCGAGGGTTCGAGTCCCTTCTACCGCTCAGGTTACTCTCTTACGAAAATTGATGTTGCAGCCCTCAGGGTTAAATTTCCTTTTTTTATTATCTCAGGACGGAGCGTTTTATTTTTCAAATACCGAAGCAGTGTAGACTGCCATCAGAGGGCTTAACAATTGCAGTACTTACATAGGTACTGAATTAATTTCTCCTTATGAATGAAGCCAATGCAAAACCTGATGCATCTGAAAGCAATGGAATAGAAAACGTCCAAAAACGGATTGAATTGCTTAAAATGTCTCAGGCCGTCAATTTATTAGGCAGTTGGGAATGGGACCTGAAATCTGATAAATTACTATGGACGGATGAAATGTTCCTCTTGCGCGCAACTCCGGTGAGCGCAGACAATCTTATTTCTATCGAGGATAATTATAAATTTGTGCATCAGGATGACCGCGAACTGGTGAGGACTAAATTTGAATCATTAAAGCAAAAGCAGGAAGTAGAGTTTGAATACAGGATTACTACCACAAAGGGGGAAACGAAAACAATATTGGCATGGGCAACCATGTTCAGAGATGAAAACGGGGAACCCCAATTTATCCGGGGAACTTCCCAGGACGTTACCAGGCTAAGGAAAGCTGAGAAGCAGTTGAAGGAAACAAATCATGCTTTCGAGCAGGCTGAAGAAATGGCTAATATGGGTAACTGGAAATGGACATCCAAGACAGATACGCTGGTTTTTTCCGCTAATTTATATAAGATGCTGGGCTGTGCTCCCGGAGAGTTCGAACCTTCATTTGAAAATTTTCTGAAATATGTTCATCAGGATGACAGAGAAAAAGCACTCTTTGAACAAACTGCTTTATTACAACAGAACAAGAGCTTGTCATCTGAATATAGAATTATCAGGAAGGATGGCCAGGAGAGATTCATGCAAAGCACTAGCAAAGTATTTACCAGCGCAGAGGGAAATATTTTACTGGGAACCGTTCAGGATGCCACCGAAGAGATCCAACTACGCAGGCTGCTGGAAGAAAAAATGTACTTTGCCGAAATGCTGATCGAGAATAGTGTAGACCTGATCGCAGCATACGATTCGGATCAACGTTTGATTGCCTGGAACAAGACATGTGAAGAACGTTACAAGCTAAAGAAACAGGATGTAATGGGCAAACACGTTCTCGATCTTTTTCCGGAATTAGATGGATCTCCCTGCATGGAAGACATTCGCAGGGCCTTACAAGGTGAACTTCGCTATCAGCCTGAACTTCATCTAACTTTATTGGATGGATATTTTGAATACTTTCTTATTCCCCTGCAAAAAGCTGACGGCGAGGTTTTTGGCGCTCTGCTCTTTCACACGACCTAACTGAAATCAAATATACTGCAGACAAACTTAATGAATTGAACCGCTCACTGGAACAAAAAAATCGGGAGCTGGAGAGATCGAATGACGAACTCGCTTCATTCAGTTATGTAGCCAGTCACGATCTGCAGGAGCCGCTCCGCAAGATACAGACGTTCAGTAAACTCATCATAGAAAAGGACCTTGCCGCACTCTCTGAAAAGGGAAAGAATTACCTGAAGAGAATCGAATCTGCTTCACAACGGATGCAATTATTAATTGATGACCTTCTTACCTTTTCACGAACCTCTACTTATCCTAAAAACTTCGCTTTGGCTGACCTGAATATACTTCTCGAAGAGGTTAAACGCGAACTTAAAGACGCTATAGATGAAAAGAACGTCGTCATCGAATCAGGCAGTTTGCCGGTTGCCAGAGTCATTGCGTTTCAACTCCGCCAGCTCCTTGAAAATTTGATCTTTAACTCAATCAAGTACAGCAAGCCGAAAGTACCGCCTTGTATTCAAATTACTTACGATCTGGTTCCGGGATTGAGTATTAAGATACCTGGTGTCTTAGCAGACAAATCTTATCATAAGCTTAGTATTATTGACAATGGCATTGGGTTTAACCAAAAATATGCCAGCCGCATATTTGAGCTTTTTCAGAGATTACATGGAAAGCAGGAGTATCCCGGAACCGGTTTAGGACTGGCTATATGTAAAAAAATAGTCGAGAACCATCATGGATTTATTGAGGCACATGGAGAACCTGAACGGGGAGCTATCTTCATGATTTATTTTCCCAGCGACCTTTAGTCAGGGCATAAAAAAGCCAGCTGCACAGAGATCGAAATCTGTTACGCAGCCGGCTGATGTCGGGTCGGAGATTAAATAAGAATTTTGACTAGCTTGATTTTTCAAGCAACCCTTTTACCAGGCTTTTCCACTGGGGATTAGAAAATCCAATCAATGCCCCGATAGCTACGAGGGTATTTCGTGCCTTATCTAAGATTCCATCGGCATCTGTATTGGGAACTTCATTCCTGCCGTGAACACTCGCGGTTACGGTTAAACCTTTACGCTGAACAGCAAACGAACTGGTTGCAAAATCTTTAAAGAAGTGAGCCACATTTTGAGCTTCCTTCCCAGGCTCAGCTGTTGGGCGTACCTGGATTGCAAAAGCTTCCTCCTCTCCTTCCGGATTAGATTTATCTTCTATTTCTTCTATTTTAACCCAGTCATAACCATCCCCTGCAGTAGTGCCGGGTGCAGGGATGTTTATCCTGAAATGGTCTCCCCGCTGAGCATTTCGCTGAACAGAAACTCCATTGCTATCTATAAGCTTGAAGACAGCTGAGGCAGGTCCGCACAGGTTATGCCAATTATTTACATCCTGTAATCTGTCTTTTGCCAGAACAAACAGGTTTACAGCATCCAGTACCGTTTTACAAGTTTCTGAGTAATCAATATCTGTTTTGCCACCGGTTTGTTGCTCCGGAATGATGTCGTCAATGTTTTGAGTATCCATTCCCACAGTATTTTGTTAAAGACAAATTCGAACAGAAATTATTATTTCATATTGCCATTGATCGCCTTGGCAGAATCCAAATGCATACGCAGCACTGGTAATGTTTTAGCAGCAAACGCTTTCAGATTCGCATCGCCAGCTTTATTGGATGCACCTTCAAAATCACTAACATCTTTCTGGTGATCATCCACCATCATGCTCATATAAGCTTTGTCAAAAGCATCGCCGGTTTTTTCGCGCATTTCGCTAACATGCTTCTGATGCTCTTCATTCATCGCCGGTGGGATAGATACATTTTTGTTTGCTGCTAAAGCTTTTAACTCAGTATTAGCCTGAGTATGATCTTTCACCATCATGGCTCCAAATTTTTTTACCCTTGCGTTTTTTGCTTTTTGCTGAGCCAGCTTCCCTAACTCAACTTCCATCATTCCTCCACTGGCAGCCTTTGCCATAAAATCAGCCTCATCCATTTTTGAACTGGAATCGCCAACCTGCTGGTCGGTTCCAATAGTTTCATCTTTTGCATTTTCTACGGCATTTTCTGTACCTGCCGTAGTTTCCTGGCTGGCGTCGTTGCAAGAGATAATAGCCAATGCAGCCATTAATAACATAAATAATAAACTGGATTTTTTCATTGTATTTAATTTAGTTTACAAACTGAAATGAATTAGCCTCCTGATACTAACCAAGGGACCTAATTAATTTAACAAAAGCTATGCCTTGGGTTTTATTTTGCTTAAAATCAACAAACGCATGTATGCCTGGGTGTTCAATGCATTTGTTGATGACAGTCCATTACGGGCTTATTTATTGTAAAACTACCTTGACAGTCAGTGGTGCCTGTAGAATCTATTCCCCACTGATTATGCGTGTTTGCTTTGTCAAACGCAGGTGATCCCATTGATTTCTGGAAATTTTAAGAACAGTTCTATGCCGGGCACCTGCCGGAAACTGCTCCATTGCAGAGATGTCTTTCCAGACAATCCCCTCAGATCAACACGAAAAGCCGGAAAATGATGGATGATATGAATGACATGCTGTGGAGCATTGATCCGGTGAACGACAGCATGGAAAAAACGCTGGAACGGATGAATGAGTTTGCCGAAGGCTTACGCATCACGCATGAGTGTAGTATTCAGTTACTGGTGGATGAAAAAGTGAAATCGTTAAAACTGGATATGAAGTCGCGCCATGAGATCTTCTTTATTTTCAAGGAAGCGTTAAATAATATAGTTCAGCATTCGCGATGTTCGGATGCCATAATACATATTTACAAGGTCAATTCGACGCTTTCCATAAAGATCCATAATAATGGCACCGGTATTGAAGCGCAGTCAATCCACACAATCAATGGCATAGAAGAAATGAAAAAAAGGGCAGGCATATTAAATGCCATGCTTGACATTCAAACGGATAAAAAGGGCTCTTCGGTGATTTTACAGGTGCCATTGGCTTGATGCCGGGCTATGCTGTAAATACTTTTATTGAGCGCATTTTAGATTACCAGTTGATCATACAATTTCTTTAGCGTTTCACCTGCATCCGCACACAAGCCGGGATGCACGGCTGATGTCTGCACTGTAGTGCTCCGTGTTGCGGTGAGCCAACGGAAACGTGAGGCTATGGGCAGCTTACCTATGGGGCCGCCTTCGTCAGCGCCTTTGCAGATTTGATCGAATGCGTTAAGGCGTTCCTTTAAATCTTCCAGGTCCACGCCGGCGCAGCAAGCGCGGAGGCGTTCTTCGTTGATGTGAAAGAAAACTTGCAAAAAGCGTTGTGCAGAACAATAAACGATTACGCCCACGTTCATGAACTCCTCGCGTTCCACGCGCGGCACTATGCGAATTACAGCGTACTCAAACAAGTGCTTTTCTGGCATCTTTTGCTTCTTTTACAAATGTTTCCGAGACAGACAGGCGTGTCTCTAAAAACCGGGTGTATACCTGCCGTTTTTCATCAACTGTTTCTGTTGATGATTCATCCTCGAGCCATTGGTCTGGAATGAGTGAAATGATGGCATCGACCGTTCCATACGTCAGCAAAGCACTGCTTGTTAAATTCACTGCGTCAAGCTGGGAAGCCAGTGGAAGTAATGCATGGTCCCTGACCTGTGGAAATGGCCTTCTCCCCTGTTCGCCGAGGTTCTGCCAGGAATGATGAAAATATAACGCCGCACCATGATCGATGAGCCAAAGTTCTTTATGCCACATCAGCATATTTGTATTGCGGACAGTCCGATCCACGTTAGTCAGCAGGCAATCAAGCCATACAATTTGTGAAGCAAGTGTAGCATTGATGGTGTTAACCACGGGGTCGAAAGTAATTGCGCCCGACAAATAATGAAGCCCCAGGTTTAATCCTGCGCTTGCTTTCAGCAAATCCTGTATCTCTTCATCAGGTTCTGTGCGGCCAAAGGCACTATCCAGGTTAGCAAATACAAGTTCCGGAACTTTAAGGCCCAGTGCACGGGCAACCTCTCCGCCGATTAATTCAGCAATAAGCGCCTTAAGCCCCTGCCCTGCTCCACGAAACTTAACTACATACAAAAATCCATCATCCGCCTCTGCAATCGCAGGCAGAGAACCACCTTCCCGCAAAGGGGTAACATAGCGGGTTACATCCACGGTTCTAAGTTCAGGCAATCGGTTAGTCATGTTATTTTAACTGAAAATTTTTATGCCCTTCTGGATACACAGCGCCACGGTCCAATTTAAACCCTTTTTAATAATAAAAAGGCTGCCCTTTTGAGGCAGCCTTCCGTTAACAAAAATTGAGGGAAGAACGGTGTTTATATTAGCGTTGATGGCCAGATCTTGTTAATAACAGAGCTTATTCTTCCCGTTTTACGAGTATAGGGCTTAGTGATATTTTAAGGGTTGTGATTTTCATGTCTGCTGGTGATATATATTCAAGTGTAATGCCAATCCTGTAAACAGTTGATTATCAATTTAGATTCTTAGTGCCAAAAGTTCAATGTTTCCAAATTATGGAAAAGTATTCCAAAAACGCGAATTAGGGTGGGATGTAGAAGGAGTCCTTCCGAAGTTTTTACCTTTGCAGTATGAGGTTCCTGCTCTGCCGGAAGGCTTGCGGTAACCATTGAATGAAAAAATTACTTAAACCGCACTAAACCAACCGTTATGTGGAACACAAACACTTTGTGGTTTGAGATTGCCATAGTGAGTATTGTAATGTTACTCGGACATATCTTTATGGGGCATTTCGGAGAAAGAAGTCCCAAATGGAGAAAATTGTTGAAATACGTCGTAACAGTGATTATTTTCACGTCAGTCTCCGTATTTTTTGGGCGCACTGTCTCATTTGTAATGTTGGGCTTAACATTAATTCCTGTTGTTTATGTTCACGGAATACTCTTACCCAGAAAAGGAATAAACGGTTGGACTGGTGAACCCAAATCGAAATATTATGATTTCAGGGGGTGGAGCAAAGACATTTTCGGGAACGAAGGAAACGAAACGGTAGAAAATAATCGACCACGTTCCTGACATAACTTCGTTCGATTCATTCAAGCATGAATTTCAAAGTCAATACGAATAACATGAAAATTTTCCTTGTTCTCCTGTTTGTAACCTTGTTCATGGAGTTTGATCCCCGGGCAGACACAATCCGTTCCTATACAAAAAAATCGTTCATGATCCCGATGCGGGATGGCGTTAAACTATTTACAGTAGCGCTTTTTCCAACCAACGTTACCAAGCCTTTACCGCTGTTAATGGAGCGAACTCCTTATGGAGCAGACATTCCCTTATCTGAAGATTCCACGTTAGACTCAGAAGATTTAGGCTCCTATGCATCTATGGCTAAAGAAGGTTATATCTTCATTTTCCAGGATATACGGGGAAAATTCAAAAGTGAAGGTAGTTTTGAAATGAACAGGCCGCTTTATCATTTGAAGGATAAAACGAAAACCGATGAAAGCACAGATGCCTGGGACACTGTTGACTGGCTTGTAAAAAACATAAAAAATAATAATGGAAAGGCAGGAGTACTGGGAATATCTTATCCCGGCTACATGGCATTAGATGCTTCTGTTGACCCACATCCGGCACTAAAAGCAAGTTCTCCCCAGGCAGCTCCGGCCGATATGTTCCTGGGAGATGATTTTCACCACAACGGCGCCCTCCGGTTAAGTTATGCGTTTGAATACAGCTACCTTGTTGAGAACGACAAAGGTTCCAATAGCGACTTCCCGTTTCCTCAATACGATCTGTATAAATGGTACCTGCAGTTAGGCCCGTTAAAAAACGTAAATGACAAGTATTACAAAGGCCGGTTGCCCTCCTGGAATGATTTTGCCAGGCATCCCAATTACGATACCTTCTGGAAAACCCAATCCAGTTTAACAAGTATACATACTCCCCAGATTCCGATTTTACACGTTGGTGGATACTATGACCAGGAAGACCTGAACGGCCCTCAGATCATGTACAGCCAATTGGAAAAGAAAGACAGCCTTAACCGGAATTTTATTGTTCTTGGTCCCTGGAATCATGGTCAATGGGCAAGTTCCAAAGCCGATAGTTTAGGAAAAATCGACTTCAAAAGCAAAACGGCCTTATGGTTCCAGCTTTTACAAAAGAAATGGTTTGATTACTGGCTGAAAGGACTGGGTGATGGAAAATTTGCCGAAGCCAACTGCTTTCAAACAGGCAGTAATCAATGGAAAACTTATAATACCTGGCCTCCGAACAATGCGGTAATGAAAAGACTGTACGCCAAAGCGGATCATACCGCCGGTTTCACCATACCAGATACCGGCGATGCTTCTGTCAGCTATGTAAGTGATCCGTCAAAGCCGGTTCCTTACCGTGCTCAACCCATCGAAGCAACGTACGGGCGTGGCAGCCGGTGGAGATCCTGGCATGTAGAAGACCAGCGTTTTGTAAGCTCAAGGCCAGATGTATTGGGCTTCACTGGCGACAGTTTACGGGAAGACCTGACAATTAGCGGCAAAGTCACCGCCCACCTTTTTGCAAGTACCACTGCTACCGATGCTGACTTTGTAGTTAAGCTGATTGATGTGTATCCTGATCTATACCATAAATCTTTATCAATGAGCGGTTACGAACTTCCTGTTGCCATGGAAGTTTTCAGGGGACGTTTCAGAAAAAGTTTTGAAAGGCCCGAACCCCTTACCCCGGGCAAAGCAGAAGAGTTTGTAATAGATCTGCATGATGTTAACCACACCTTTCTCAAAGGACATAAACTAATGATACAAATCCAGAGTACCTGGTTTCCAGTAATCGACCGGAACCCGCAGAAATACATTCCTAATATTTTCGAAGCCAGAGACACTGACTTTATTAAAGCTACGCATACTGTTTATTGCAGTAATCAGTATCCAACTTATATTGAACTTCCTGTAATGAAAGAATAGATTTAATTTCTACCCCAACTCCGTTTCATTGGTTCGACAAATAAACACAATCTTTTTACGATGCGTTATTCCATCATGCTGAATACCCTGCTCACTCTTCTTTCGTTTGCAGCACATAGTCAACACATAGAGAAAGTTGTGTTTGCTCCTGAAGACAGTTCAGATGGTTATTACCTGGCTATTCGTCCTCTATCGAATAACATTAAAGGCACACTGGTTTTATTCAACAGCTTTTCTACTCCAGAGCGTATGCTTCCTGAAACCAGGCTGCACAATGTAGCCTTTGCCAATGACCTGCTTATCATTGCCGTTTCAATGAAGCAAAAATTATATGCCGACACAGTTACTATAAAAAGACTTAACACCATACTTGAACATGTAACTTCAAAATATAACGCAGAACCATCAAAGTTCGTTCTGGCAGGGTATGACTTTGCAGGAAATATTGCCCTCAGGTATACCGAGTTAACCAGGGAGCACCCTTCTCAATTTAAAGTTCATCCCGGCGCTGTTATCGCGATCGACAGCCCTGTCGATCTTTTTGGACTATGGCACTGGTGTGAACGGCAAATTAAAAAAAACTCCAGGAGCCTGGGAGATGCCAGATATATCCTTGATTTAATGTCTAAAGAAAATGGTACTATCTATAACAGCAAAGAAAAGTATAAAAAATTAACGCCATTCTATAATGACAGTGATACAACAGGCAATGAACAATACCTGAAGAACGTTTCAGTACGATTATATTACGATATCGATATTGAATGGCATTTGAAGAACAGGCGCAATAGTTTATATGATACCAATATTCCTAACGGCTCCGAGTTAATCAGCCGCCTGTTAGGTCTTGGAAATGACAACGCTGAATTGGTTACGGCAAAGCGACCAGGAATGAGCAGCGGGGGAATAAGAACGACCAACTCTCTTTCTATTGTGGATGAAGTAGAGTGTATTCATTGGATAAAAGACAGACTGGACATTTTTGACGCCCATACCTGGAAACCTCCTTATGATCTCTACACTCCAAATGGATGGGAAGTAGAACGATTTTCGATTCCTATAGACTTTGCTCCCCAGATCAATTATACCGGTGTTGAAGATGTGCGTTTTGCCCCGGGCTGGGGTGATGAAAAAAGCGACCAGTACTGGTCTTATGTTTATTTATGGTGGCTTGAAGGCGAACAGAAACAAGATGCCGCTATGCTGCAAAAAAATTTAAAGGCTTATTATGAAGGCCTGGTAACACGAAATATTACGGCAAGAAACATACCGTCTGGTAAATTTGTTCCTACTCATACAATCATTAAACTGATTAAGGCGGAGCCAGGCCTGGAAATGTATAACGGCACCATCAGCATGCTTGACTATATGACCCAAAAACCCATTACTTTACATTGTCTGGTGCTTGTGAAAAGTTGCAAATCGCAGAATCGTACGGCAGTGTTTATAGAGATCTCACCCAAGCCTTATACCCATGATATCTGGAAAGACTTAAAAAGCATTAAAAAAAACTTCGAATGCGGAAATTAATTTGTCAAATAATAATTTTATTTGCAATGAAATTAAAATACACGGCACTTAACTGGATAACCGGTATTGTATTTTTATCGATTTCAGCCAGGGGGCGTTGCCAGGATACAAGCATGACCGATTTTAGCGATACTTCTATAATCGCAGATGGAGCTTCACTTAAGCTCATCTCGAAACAATTCAGCTTTACGGAGGGGCCGGCTGTTGATAAGCGGGGAAACGTCTTTTTTACTGATCAACCCAATAATAGAATATGGAAGTATGGCACCGATGGTAAACTATCGGTCTTTTTAGAAAACGCGGGCAGAGCTAATGGTTTGCATTTCGATAAAAAAGGAAATTTACTGGCATGTGCTGATGAACAAAATCAATTATGGTCGATAAGTCCACGCGGAAAAGTGACTGTTTTACTAACGGATTACAAGGGGCAGAAATTTAACGGCCCTAATGATCTTTGGGTGCATCCTGGAGGTGGCATTTATTTCACCGACCCCTATTACCAGCGCAATTACTGGACAAGAAAACGTCCTGAGATAGATGGTCAAAAAGTGTATTACCTGGCAAAGAATCAAACAACAGCAGTTCCCGTTATCGAAAACCTCAGGCAGCCAAATGGTATCATTGGCACCCGTGATGGCCGGTATTTATATGTTGCCGATCTCGGAGGCAGGAAAACGTTTAAGTATACAATAAATGCCGACGCTTCATTAAGTGATGGACAGCTTTTTGCGGATCTGGGTTCAGATGGTATGACCATAGACAATAAGGGCAATATTTACATTACCGGAAACGGAGTTTCTGTTTTTAATTCCCGGGGTAAAAGGATCATGCATATACCCGTACCTGAAAAGTGGACAGCCAATGTAACGTTCGCAGGTAAGAAACGTGACAAGCTCTTCATTACTGCTTCCGAAGCTATTTATATTCTTGATATGAAGGTAAAAGGCGGGGAATAATATGGTGGCCGGTACTAAAAATGACAACACTGCTTTAACTTAATCCGTCACTGAGATGAAACGCCTTTATGCCATTGATTTTACCAGGGGCTTGGTTATGATCATCATGGCATTGGACCATACCCGTGATTTCATGCACGTGAGTTCACTTACTCAAAACCCTACTGACCTGGCTACTACCACACCCTCCCTTTTTCTAACAAGGTGGATCACACATTTGTGTGCTCCGGTATTTGTTTTTCTTTCAGGAACATCAGCTTTTCTTTCATTTAAAAAAGAAGGTGATCACTCCAAAAGCAAAACGTTTTTGTTGAGCCGGGGACTCTGGCTACTTATTTTGGAATTTACCCTGGTCAATTTTGCACTGTGGTTCGACTTGCAATTTCGAATACTCATTTTTGAAGTCATAGGTGCCATTGGCTTTGGGTTCATCGTGCTTGCCTTAATATTAAAGTTTCCGCCAGGGAAGATTGGCATCACAGGATTGATTATCATTTTCGGACATAACCTCTTACAGTATATTTCATTCAGTGATACGTCTTCACCGCTTGGAAAGGTCGCATCCTCTTTTTTTAGCTTAAGCGTGTTCCAGGCTAACCCTCAATTTACTTTTGTTGTAGGGTATCCTCCCCTTCCCTGGCTGGGAATTATGCTTACAGGATTTGCAGCGGGGCAATTATTTACCTGGGATGAAAGGAAAAGAAAAATGGCTTTCCTTAAAATAGGTCTGACAGTCTTGGGGTTGTTTATCATTATCCGCCTGTTAAATTTTTACGGGGATACATCTGCATGGTCAATCCAAAAAACCAACTTGAACACATTCCTGTCATTCATAAATGTTTCAAAATATCCTCCATCTCTACTGTTCAGTCTCGTAACATTGGGAATCATGTTTTTAATCCTTTCTGCTGTTGAGGGCGTAAATAATATCTTTACAAAGAATATTGTCATTTACGGTCAGGTGCCCCTGTTTTATTTTTTGATCCATTTGTATATGCTTCATTTTTTAATGCTGGTTATGGTTTATGTACAGGGATTTAGCTGGTCAGCATTAATTTTCGGACCGTTTAATATTGGCCGTCCAAAGAATGGAAGTGGCCTGGAACTTTGGCTCATTTACCTGATCTGGCTACTTATTGTTGTCGCCTTATATCCCCTATGTAAGTGGTATGGTTCCTACAAGGCAAATCACAGAGAAAACAAGTGGCTCAGATATGTCTAGAAGAAAAATGCCAACAATATTACAATTTTATGAATAGTGTCTACTGTTTATCTTTACCAGCAACAACTTCTTTATAGATTTGTTGATACATCCGGGGTTACCGGGGTTGAAAACCGTCCCGACACCCCTTCGTATCAAAAACCATTTAATGAATGCTTCACATGAACGAAGATTTTTATCGAAAGATTTTTGAAAAACAACAGACAACAGAAGCTGTCCCATCCAATGAAGAGATCGCAGATTGGGGCTTACAGGTTATACGGTTGTTATATCCCGAGCATGCAAAACGCGCTTACTCCTCCGCCGAGGAGATAAAAACGGAATTCTCCATATTACAAAGTGACCTTCAACGGATACTTGATGCAACAAATGCCTGCAGGAATGCTGATAATGCTACCAAAGCGAGTCAATTTTTTGCCGATCTCCCGGATTTATACCAGGTGCTTAACACTGATATTCATGCCATATTTACTGGTGACCCTGCTGCCAAAAGTAAATTTGAAGTTATCCGGGCTTATCCCGGCTTCTTCGCCATTTCCATGTACAGGGTCGCCCACGCATTATGTTTGCTTGATGTTCCGCTTCTTCCCCGGATCCTTACCGAATTTGCGCATTCAAAAACCGGTATAGACATTCATCCCGGTGCCGAAATCGGCGAATACCTGTATATCGACCATGGTACCGGCATAGTCATAGGGGAAACCGCAAAAATCGGAAAAAATGTAAAATTGTACCAGGGCGTAACCCTTGGCGCTTTAAGCGTAGACAAAAACATGGCCTTCCTCAAGCGTCACCCGACAGTAGAGGACGATGTCATCATATACTCAGGAGCTACTATCCTGGGTGGGGAAACGGTAATCGGCCAGAATAGTGTAATAGGTGGTAACGTCTGGCTGACCAAAAGCGTACCACCAGGCTCAATGGTATATCATAAACCATCCATTGAAGTGGTTCAAATGGAAATTAACTAACAATTTTGTAGGACTATGGGCAGTATCATTGACCTGGTAGGAAATACCCCTTTGGTGGAGATAACAAAACTGCACGCGGACCCCCGGGTTAAGATGTATGCTAAGCTGGAAGGAAACAATCCGGGAGGAAGTGTAAAGGATCGGCCTGCGCTGAACATGATCCGTAGCGCACTGGACCGCGGCGAGATTAATAAAGGTACCAAATTGATTGAAGCCACCAGCGGCAATACCGGTATAGCCCTTGCCATGATCGCCCGTTTGTTTGAACTGGAGATAGAACTGGTGATGCCCTCTACCTCAACCCGTGAGCGAACCCTAACCATGGAAGCATTCGGAGCAAAAGTGACGTTGCTGGAAAACATAGAAGTATGCCGGGATTATGCAGAAGAAAAATCGGCCTCCGGTGAATATTTTATGCTGGATCAGTTTGCAAACCCGGATAATTACCTGGCACACTATAAAACCACGGGCCCTGAGATATGGCGGGATACGAATGGAACGATCACTCATTTTGTAAGTTCCATGGGCACAACTGGAAGCATTATGGGAAATTCCATGTTTCTCAAGGAACAAAACAGCGACATCCAGATCATTGGCTGCCAGCCGACTGAAGAGGCTTCCATTCCGGGAATTCGTCGCTGGCCCCCTGCTTACCTGCCCAAAATATTTGATGCAAGCCGGGTAGATCGCATCATGGATATTTCACAGGATGAAGCCATCGATATGACGCGCAAGCTGGCAAAGGTGGAAGGCATTTTTGCAGGCATGAGCAGCGGAGGAGCAGCCTCTGCGGCTATCCGGCTGGCCGGCGAGTTAAGTGCCGGCACCATTGTGTTTATCGTATGTGACCGTGGCGACAGGTACCTGAGCAGCAACTTATTTGGTTAGAGTGAAGTATCAGTCATTAATCTGTTCTTCACAATTATAGTTTTGTTCATTTTAAAAACCAACAAATACGACCATGAGAAAATTTCTTCTGTTTGTTTCCGCGGTAGTCATGCTTTCGTTTGTTTCTGCAGACAATACCTTATCGAAAAAGGAAAGGAAAATGGCTACAAAGCATTTAAAGGATACCCAAAAAGATGTTATAAATGCTATGAAAGGTTTGAGCGATGCCCAACTAAAATTTAAACCTGCTCCCGACCGCTGGAGTGTCGAAGAGTGCCTCAAACACATTGCTATCACCGAGGGGTCAATATGGCAAATGACCGAAGGCTTTATCAAGCAGGCAGCAAACCCGGATAAACGAGCCGAAATAAAGTCAACCGATGAGCAGGTAATACAGATGATTTCAAGTCGCAACCAGAAAGCACAAGCTCAGGAATCGGTGAAGCCGGAGAACACGCCATACAAATCGGCTGACGAGGCGCTCCAAGCTTTTAAGGCAAGCCGGGCCAAACTAATTGATTATGTAAAATCAACAAACGAAGACCTCCGCAACCATGTGGCCGCACTGCCTTTCGGCCATTTTGATACCTACCAGCTGATCCTGTTCATCGGTGCTCACAGCAACCGCCACATGCAACAGATGGAGGAGGTGAAAGCTGATCCTGGTTTTCCGAAGAATTAGACTTATGCAGTCAGGCCACTAAGAGTGGCCTGGCTTTGTTCCTGATACCGGTGTTTCCTCATCAAAATTGAACACTTAGTAAAAAATATGACATACTAAAGTTTCATTAAGGAATTTCAAACAAAAATTTACAAAAAGGTGTTTGTATTGCCGCACCAAACAATTTGCAAAAGCGAAAATTTCGACCAGCCGGTATATCGCATCTGCCTCAACATTCCGGCAATAAAGCCGGGTGAAATTCTAAACGCCACATTACACAATTAAGGAATCTATCTGAACAGGAAAGCGTTAAAACACTGTAATACTCTTTCGGCTTTGTTACTATTTTAGTGCCAAGGATGCCATTTTTAAATAGCACACTTCACTAGACACCCTTAATTAACCATCATACGTTAATTTTATGGAAAACGTAACGCTGTATCCTATGATGCATATGGGATCAGAAGAAATATTGATTCAATGCGGGAAATTAATCGTTCTGAATAACATAATACGAAGATTTCGAGGGGTTTTAAATGGAGCCAAACACATAAATCCTGGAAAATACCTTACATAGCCGTATCAATGCATTGAAGTATTACTATGAAAAGATATTAGGCAGGGGAAAATTCTTTTTTGACATTCCAGACCCAAAAATCCGCTACAGCTTCCCAACATATTGGGCGAAGGCGAGATAGCAAGGCTTTTTAATGCGGTAACGAACAAAAAGCACAAGGCTATCTTATTTACAGCGTATAGCGCAGGTTTGCGAGTAAGCGAAGTGGTCAATCTGAAGCTGAAAGACATCGATAGTGACCGGATGCAACTCTTTATAGAACGGGCGAAGGGGAGAAAGGACAGGTATGTAAACCTGAGCCTGGTATTGCTAGACGTGTTAAGAAACTACATTAAAATATGCAATCCACGCCCATTAACTTATTTATTTGAAGGCCAGGAACCTGGTTCCATTTTCAGCGCCCGGAGTGCGCAGAAAATCTTCCAGATGGCAAGGCAAAAGGCTGTCATAAAGAAAGAGGTAAGTTTTCACAGCCTGAGGCATTCGTTTGCTACACATGTCCTGGAAAAAGGAATTGACATCAGGTATATCAAAGACATTTTGGGTCACTTTAACATAAGGACTACCGAGCGATACCTCCATGTAAAACGTGATCAGCTGATTAATATAGTAAGTCCGTTAGATGATATCTGGAAGAAGGGAGACGTGGAATGGTAAGCGCATTAGCGCCCCATATAATTTGCAAGGACAATGATGACATAATGATCTTCAAGGTCTCTGTAAAGTGGTATATTCGTATAATACACTAATACAAACGTTAGTGGCAATTGGACAGTCTTTAATGATAGAGGAACAATAATTTATTCATGTCTTCATGTTGTCCATTTCTAATATACCTTTGAATCAGTAAAGATATGATACAACTCACACCCTTGTTGAAAAGGAAATTAACAAATATCTAGCAGCGCAATACCGAAAATGATAAGTCTTTAATCAGAAGTATTCAGCAAAGGTATTTAAGGGTTCAATCAGGTTGAAATAGAAGTCAACATTTAAATTCAAAGAATAATGCACTTTTCATTCGTCTATTTTATCTTATCATTTACATTTTTAGTTATACATGAAAGTGTTTCAGGACAGAGAGAACCGTTAAGCAATTCAGGTAAATATATTCCACATATTGAGAAACGTGGAAAAGTAACGCAATTGATTGTTGATGGGAAGCCTTTTCTTATTCTTGGTGGAGAATTACGCAATTCAAGCTCATCTAGTTTAGATTACCTTAACCCCATATGGGCCAACATGGTTTCAATGAATATGAATACAGCACTAGTAGCTGTTCCTTGGGACATGATAGAACTTGAAGAAGGAAAATTCAATTTTAACTTAGTTGACAATATTTTAAAAGGTGCCAGAGATCATAAGCTGCGGCTTATATTACTTTGGTTTGGAAGTTGGAAAAACGGCTTTTCACATTATGCGCCACAATGGGTTAAGGAGGATTATAAACGTTTTCCCAGAATTAAACTTAAAAATGGAAAGGCTACTGAAACAATAAGCCCATTTAGCAAGGAATGTTTGAAAGTGGAATCACACGCCTTTGCTTCTTTCATGAAGCATTTAGCTAAAGTTGACACTAAGGATAGAACCGTAATAATGATACAAGTAGAAAATGAAGTTGGTGTTTTTGGCGATTCACGTGATCGTTCTGCTATTGCTGATTCCGCTTTCAACAATTCCGTTCCCAAAGAAATTATTAACTATTTGAAAAAAAATAAACATGAATTACAGCCTGCTTTAAGAACAACATGGGAATCTTTTGGAGCTAAAAATTCAGGTAGATGGGAAGATGTTTTTGGCAACGGGCATGCTGCCGAAGAGATTTTTATGGCCTGGAATTATGCTCAATATGTAAATGCAGTTAGTAAAGCAGGCAAGACGGAGTATCCTATTCCCATGTTTGTAAATGCATGGATAATGCAGAGGGATGATGAAAAGCCAGGTGATTATCCAAGTGGAGGTCCGCAAACGCATGTACATGATATCTGGAGAATAGGCGCTCCAAAAATTGATATTCTGACTCCAGATATTTATCGATTGGATTTTAAAAATATCATGGGAATGTATCATCATTCATGGAATCCTTTGTTTATTCCTGAATCAAGAGCCTCTTCAGGTGTGTCCAATGCTTTTTATGCTTTCGGGCAACACGACGCAATCGGGTATTCTCCATTTGGATTTGAAACAGTAGCTGACTCAATAAAAGAGGTAATCTCTAAAGGGTATAAAATGCTTTCTGACATGTCACCAATGATTCTTGAGGCTCAAAGTAAAGGAGTAATTGCGGGGGTTTTCCTTAACAAAGATGATTCAGTACAAACAATTAATATTGGAGGATATACCCTCGAAAGTGTTGTAAATCGTCCATCTCGCATAACAGGTTTTTCTGAAATAGGGTATGGATTAATTATAAATCCTAGCTATGATAAATATATAATTGCAGGGTTTAATATGGAAGTAACTTTTAAGCCTTCTACACCAGGACCGGCTTTTGCCGGGCTTGCATCTGTTTGGGAAGGGGTTTATGAAAATGGTCACTGGAAGCGTGGAAGAAAACTAAATGGTGACAATGTCATGATAAACTATAAAATAGCTCAAGAAGTAAACAAAGGCAAAACAGGTAGTGGCGCTAAATTTGAAGGGAAAGAGCCTCAGATACTAAATATTACTTTGTATCGGTTTGAGTAGTATTACCATCTACTATATTGACAATATTTTTTCGATCCAGTGGTGCTACATGAAATTAAACTGCCACTAGTCGAGTAAGCAAGGGGAATTTCACCCCCTGCTCCTCACAGAACCGTACGTGAACCTCTTGATTCATACGGCTCTTCAAGAAAACGTTTTCAATTAGTAAGCTGGGCATACACTCCAATGGGCAAACAGGCTGGGCTGCATCTTGTACAAGGTGTTTAGCCACTTACGGCTTTTGTACAGGTTCATCCGCTTGTTCCATTTGCACCACTTTTCCAGTCGTCTGTTTACAAAGCGCCAGATGCAGTTTAAATCCCGTTTAATTAAGGCACAGTAATAGTTTTGCCAGCCCCTTACCAAAGGGTTTAGCAAGTTAGCTACTACATAAATGCTGCCTGTCCGGGTATGTAATTTAAGGCTGCGTACTTTATCCATTATTGCCTTCTTCGACTGCCTTGATGGCGATGGAAGGATAAGCAACTTGCGCTCACCCCGCACTTTCACCCATTGTGGTTTAAATTCAAAACCACCCATTTCATACGTGTGGGTTTCCCCTTCTCTTGGGTTGGATTGGCTTCGGTCCAGACACACAATTTTGGTTTTAGTGGGATGAATCGTCAAGCCACAGTCCGTGAACCGTTTTGATAACTTGCCTAAAATGCTTTCAGCTATTTGTTTGCGCCTGGCATGGATGATGATATCATCTGCGTAGCGTTCAAAACGGATGCCCGGATAGTTTTTCAGCATCCAGCCATCAAACACCACATGCAGGTAAAGATTGGCTAACAACGGACTGATCACACCACCTTGTGGCGTGCCTGTTTGCGGTTGTGTGACACTCCCATCTTCATTTACCACACTTGCTTTTAACCACCTCATAACGTACATGGCCACCCATTTCTCTTTACAGTAGAATGAGACAGCCTTTAACAATAAATCATGCGGTATGGTATCAAAATAACTTTTGATGTCAAGGGTGATCACATATGGATACTGCTGGCTGTTATGCGCTGCCCTGGTAATGGCATGGTGCATACTTTTGCCGGGTCTGTACCCATATGAGTTTTGATGAAAATGAGGCTCCACGTATGCCTCCAGACACTGCCGTACTACCTGCTGGGCTATTCTGTCTAACACGGTAGGCAATCCCAACTTGCGCAGGCTGCCATCCTTTTTGGGGATGCTTACTGCTTTAATCGCTTTTGGAAAATAACTGCCTGATGCAAGGCGTACCCACAACTGGTATAATAGCTGGCTACGGTGAGCATGTAAATACTCCCACGTCATGCCATCTATTCCGGCTGCCTCTCCTCCTTGCTTTACCCGGCTGTACGCCTCCCATACCATTGAGGTACTGATGGGTACGCTTACTCCTTGTTTTGAAAACAGTTCAATCATCGCTTTCGCTTGTTTTGTGTTATTCAAATTTTTGTTCTCTTGTGT
Source organism: Chitinophagaceae bacterium (assembly GCA_037718865.1). Lineage (GTDB taxonomy): Bacteria > Bacteroidota > Bacteroidia > Chitinophagales > Chitinophagaceae > JADCRZ01. Next base: position 171,176 of record JBBJMP010000011.1, read on the forward strand.
ACCCCTTTGCTCTGCATATTTTCATACGCTTCATCGCTACTACGGATACATCCGCCCCTGAGATAGTTTATGAAGCACTATTACAACTTACGGGTGCTCCGTTTGTTGCCTTATACTCTATGCCCTTTCGTACGTCCTGGCGAACCTGCAGACGTGTTTACCTATTAAGACATATTCAACTAATCCCAGGTTCTCCAGTTCCGTTCCTGAGCCTGTCTGTAAGTCCCGGTAGCTTTATCCCGGATGCAGTTAACACTTCTGGCAACTTATAACGAATGTTAACCCCGTCGAAACAATCATGTGCATCGTTTCTTTTTGCATCACTTAGCAATTATCGAGACCTCACAGCTACTTCACTGTACGTTCGGCTCTTACAGACACACCTGTTGTATCGTTCACCACCCTGCTTCTTAAAGCAATGCAGCATACAACCGGTTTGATGGTGAAGGTTGCTCCGCTTCTCCCACCGAGGGGCCTTCCCTCATCTCAAAAACAGCTTCGCTGGACACACACATTACATTTGCAAAAGCAGGGCAGGACAAATAAAATTCGACTACTGTTTGCTATCAGCTGCGGTTCCAGCTTGACGTTAATATTTTAGCTTTGGTTGTTATCTTGTATATGATACTTTCAATTTTGCTTTAGTCCGGGCAGGACTAGCTATGAATCCCTGCCTTCCTTTGGACTTTTCTTTGAATAATTCATATACTATTACTACTATTATAATGGGGGTTGCAAGGGGGTGTTAATAATTCCCAATTATGTTAATAATTTTGAAAGTACAAAGCAGGGTGAACTTACCTGCCTTCTAGTCTTCGAGGACTTGTTTGCGTATTAGTCCCTGCTTTTACTTTTCTTGCTCCGGGTCCAGCTAGAATTATCTCTTTGAACTATCAAAGGTTTTTGACAAGAGCAAGTTTTTTTTATAACATTTAATCATCATATAATTATGAAGGCATGGGATTTTACATTAGGGGTTGATGTATCAAAAAATACGCTGGATATTAGTTGCTCTGAACTTAATGAGCACATTAAAATTCGCAATGGAACAGAGGGCTTTGTATTATTTTTAAAATGGTGCAGGAACTTAAAAATCGATCTGCGAAGGAGTTTTCTGGTAATGGAATATACCGGTGGTTACGAGTATAAACTGCTGCAATTTTGCGAAGCACAAAAGATTCTGTATACAAGAATACCCGGTCTGGCAATCAAAAAGTCTTTAGGCATTACAAGAGGTAAAAATGATAAAGTGGATTCCGCCAGGATAGCTCAGTATGGAGAAGAGAAACATAAGTTGTTGAAAGCTTCAAAGCCGGTAAATGCAGCGATAGTAAGCCTTAAGGAGTTACTTAGCTTTAGAAAAAGATTGGTCAGGGAGAATGCCGGGTATCAATCCTCTATTAAAGAACGTGAGCATATGTACGGTGCAAACAAAAAAGATATCGTTGTAAAAACCCTGGAACAAAAACAAAAAGCGAATATAAAAAGTATTGAAGTTGTGGAAGTGGCAATGATGAAAATTGTGGCAAAGGATGAAAAGATTAGTACCAACTATATGCTCATAACGAGTATAAGGGGTATCGGGAAAGTGAACGGATTGATGACAATAGCATATACGGAAAACTTCACTAGTTTTGATAATCCGAGAAGTTATGCTGTCTATGCTGGTGTAGTTCCATTTGACTTTAGTTCCGGAACGAGCATAAAGGGAAGGAAAAGAGTGAGTCACATAGCTAATAAAGAATTGAAGCAGGAGCTAAACCAGGCCGCACGCAGTGCAATGCAATGGGATAAAGAAATCAGCAGCTACGGGCAAAGGAAGCTGCAAACAAAATGCTACAAGATAGTACTCAACAACATCAAATTCAAATTAATATTAAGAATGTTTGCGGTAGTTAAAAAAGGGGAAATGTATGTGGATAACTATAAAAAAGCATGTTGATTTTAAAACAAATTTGGTAATTTAAGTATCCTAGAATACGCAAATGCAGAACGTTAGCTGATATTTTTGGAACTCCATTGTTAAAGAAGAACTTTTTAAAGAGTACTTACAATAGTACTTATCCTATTGACAAGAAAAATTTTGATTATGGCATATGACGATGCAATAAGTACGTTCACGAAACATCTATCAAAATTAAATCAATACGGCACAGACTTTGAGGTTTGGTTAGCAACCGCAGTTGAACATGTGCATGAAATCTTCAGTATACTATCACCTCAACACACAAGCATTACTCAAATCAAAAATGATTACAATTTTGCTCGAATACGAGATAAGTCTGTTGACTTACAAAATACGTACGCAAAAAAAGCAAAACAGTTAATTGAAAATTTTATTGAACAACTAGAGGAAAAAAAGAGAATAGCAATTAACGAAGCAACCCAAAAAAGCGAAGCCACAGTAAAAAGAGAAGATAAGCTTAAACACCAATTGGAGGCATTAACGACCAATTACAATTCTCTATTTTCAGAAAAGCATAGGATAGAACAAGAACTAAATCGCTTAAACAATCAACCCAAACCGAAAAATATTCTTTTTAATGCTGCTAAAGGAGTATACCACATAAATACTTCTTTATTCTGGGGAGTTATTCTGCCATTACTGGGAGGCTGTTTTTACTTCGGCTTGTATGTAGGCACTACTAAGTTCGATAAAAACTTAATTGAATTGACAGATAGCAATGGAGAACTTAAGAGTAAAATTGCCAAGTTGAAAGACACTGTAAAGACTCGTGAAAATTCCGTTGAGTACATGCGTCACATCTCTGATTCAGCATTGAATATTTTGAGCCACATGCCATATAAAGAGATGACTTTGGATTCAATGTCTTATAGAAAGGTCCAGACGACAATCGAAAATGCGGGTGCAGCATTATACTTAAATAAGAACTATCATTATTGATAGCAGTATAAAACATCAGCTAACATTCGGTTTACCGCAAGGCTGGCCAGACGAATATTTTTGAGCTTTGGTAATGCTATTCAACTTCAGTCCCGGCAGGACATCATAATTCAGCTTTTTGTTTTTATCTTCATCTGTAAATATTCATCGGCTTTAGTGATGGGCGGACATTTATAAAATGCCAGCCCTGCGGTAAGCCGTACACGTTGTACGCTACATTATTTGACCCCTAAAAAAATTCCATGTTTCTTTATCAGGAAACTCTATCTTTACTCAAAATTCCTGGATGACAGAAAAGTTCAAGGTTGAATTTCTTCCTGAAGCGGTAGAGTTCATGGAAGGACTTGACAAGAAAGCAAGAGAAAAGATTTACTTCAATATTAGAAAATCACAAGTAGCAAATGACCCTGAACTTTTCAAAAAACTAAACGACACCATTTGGGAGTTCAGGACACTTTATAACAAATCCTATTACAGGTTATTTGCTTTCTGGGACAAAAAAGGTGACAAAGAAGCGTTGGTACTGGCTACTCACGGACTACTAAAAAAGACAGGCAAAACACCACAAGCGGACCTTGAGAAAGCGCAAAGAATAAGGCAACAATATTTTAAATAAAAAAATGACTGACATGCCTACAAAGAAAAAACTTAAAACAGTTTCGCTTGATACTATGATTGACAAGCACATTGGTAAAGTGGGTACTCCTGACCGGGATGCTTTTGAACAGGAACTTAAGCTTGAACTGTTGGGATATGCTATAAAAGAAGCAAGGCTGCATCGCAATTTGACACAAGAACAGTTGGGTAAATTAGTTGGAGTACAAAAAGCACAAATCTCAAAGCTGGAAAACAACTTCACTAATGCAAGGTTTGACACGGTGATAAAGGTTTTTAATGCGCTCCATGCAAAAGTGAATTTTAAGGTCGAACTCCCCAAACGAAAACTAAAAGTCGCTTAGTGTCGGGGTGACGAAATGCAGCGTACAACCTGGGCTTGCAGCAAGCGAGGCAGACGGAGTGACAATCATCTTCAAATCGCAAACATACACTTGTTAGTGGCAGGACATTATATATTTGGCATATGATCAAACGATCAGCTTTTAGCTATAAATTTAGCAGCAGTTATCGGCAGACGGAACACGGATTCCCCACCTGCTGCAAGCCCTAACCGTTGTACGTCACCCTCTTTCGACACTCTACTCAAATTCAATCACTCAAGACTTTGCCGACGCTGCCCCACGCTATTTTTAGCACATTTGCAAGGCACACAAAACCCCGACACAAAAGCCAACCTTGCAAAAAAGCTAAAAATGCAAACGCTCAACCCACCCGCCCCGGCTGACGAAATTCTTATCAGCTTCACCTCAAACATCAGCAGGACAATATCCATTGAACTATTGACAAACCCTTTTACATCAGAAAATAAATGTTCAATATATTGCAACATATATCTGCTAATTATCTTAGCTTTATAATTCTAAAAGCGGGGGCAACGCTATACAAACTGCACAACGATTATGACAACTCAATTGAACTCGAAAATTAAGGTCGGGGACAAAGTAACTTTTGACAACGACCAAATTGAAATTTTCAAAGCCGAGACCAGCAGCAATGATAAAGCTGTCAGGCAATATCAACAATTAGTATTAGGAGGCATAGACCACGTAGGTGTGGTTAAAGAGTTAGGTGGAAACTTAACGACAGTCTCCTATCCTGATGGCTGGGACTTACCAGTCCCAACGAAATATCTTGTTGTCTTGCCGTCAGAATAGTAAGCGTATTTTAAAGGCATTTAATATTTATGAACAAAAAGTCCAGACCAACCGAGCAATATATTCAGGAGAATCGGGAAGTGATTGGTAAAAAAATCCGGACGTTCCGGGAAAAAAAAGGATTCAGCCAAGATGAACTTGCTGAAATAATGGATGTTAACCGGTCTACTATTTCAAAAGTTGAAACTGGCAAATTTGCAATTACGATAGATTATCTTGTAAAGTTTGCCTGGTATCTGGACTTTAATATTTCGGTACTGGAAAAGCAAGGCAAGTAATATGGCTGATGTACATACAAAAGAAGTCAGAAGCTATAATATGAGCCAAATTCGGTCTAAGAACACAAAACTGGAGTTAGTAGTTCGTAAATATTTATTTGCAAAAGGGTTTAGATACAGGTTGCACAGCAAAGATTTACCCGGTAAGCCGGATATTGTGCTGCCAAAATATAAAACATTAATATTTGTTCATGGTTGTTTTTGGCATGGACATGAAGGGTGTAAATATTTTGTTGTACCAAAAACCAAAACGGAATGGTGGTTAAATAAAATTGCCAGAAACAAACAACTGGACACTGAACATATTAAAAAATTGAAGTCGGATAAGTGGAATGTAATTATCCTCTTTGAGTGTAAATTAAAGACAGGCAATATTGATTCCACTTTGAACACCCTTATTAAAAAACTTAATAAAATACAATCAAAATGATTACCAAGATAGAAACATCAGAAGATGTAAAGGCATTTGCCAAACAGTTAATTGCAGAGGGCGTTAGTTTTCACCCCGATGATGATTTCAATGATTATGTTGTTTTCAAAACAAACAAACCTTGTTACACAAAGAAGCAAGCAGAAATCAAGAACAAATTGATGAATAAATGCTTCTCTGTTTGTGAAAAAGAGGGAACAGACATTTATGGAATTATGCTTGAAGTAACACTAATTGAAACAGGAGTGGATAAACTTATTCCTTTACCATCACAGCCTTATCCCGTGAATAACTAAGATGAATTATATAGACCTTTTTGCGGGTGCAGGTGGACTTTCCGAAGGCTTTATTCGTGAAGGCTTTAACCCTATTGCGCATGTTGAAATGAGCAAAGAGGCATGTGATACTTTGAAAACAAGATTAGCTTTTCACTATCTAAGCCAAAACCAAAAAATAAAAATCTACTTTTCATATCTCCAAAACGAAATTTCAAGAGAACAACTTTGGAATCAAATTCCAGAGGAGTTTTTGAAGTCAGTTATCAATGATGAAATTTCCGGCAAGACAATTCAAAATATTTTTAAACAGATTGACGAGAAACTTGATTCAAAAAAAGTTGATTTAATTATTGGAGGTCCACCTTGTCAGGCGTATTCGCTTGTAGGAAGAAGCCGAGACCCAAAAAGAATGGAAGGAGACAAAAGAAATTTTTTGTTTCGCTACTATGCTGAATTTCTCATTCGCTACAAACCAAAATATTTTATGTTTGAAAATGTTTTGGGACTTCAAACAGCCGGAAACAAAAAATATCTGAATGAGATGATGGAGTTATTTGATTCAATCGGTTATTCAGTTGCAGAACCAACCGTGCTGAATGCAGAAGAATATGGAGTGCTGCAAAGAAGAAGGAGAGTAATCATTATCGGGCAAAGAGGAAAAAAGAAATTTCCTTTTCCAAAACCTGATACAACTGAAAATAATTGGCAGACAAAAAAAGATTTGTTCTTTGACTTGCCAAAATTAAAACCAGGGGAAGAAAAGCCAATTACTAAATACACAAAACAGATAACAGAATATCTGAAACAAACTGAAATAAGAAACGGAGTTGACTTTGTTACACAACACATCACACGACATCACAACGAAAGAGATTTGGAAATTTATTCCATTGCAATTGACAAATGGCTTGACGGAAAAAAGCGTTTGAAGTATGATGAACTTCCAAAACGATTGCAGACACACAAAAACACGATTGCATTTCTTGACCGCTACAAAGTTGTTGACGCAACCGGACACTCACATACGGTTGTTGCACACATAGCCAACGACGGACATTATTACATTTATCCAGACCCGAAACAAGTTCGTTCTATTTCAGTTCGTGAAGCGGCAAGAATTCAATCTTTTCCAGACGATTATTTTTTTGAAGGTGGAAGAACAGCAGCTTTCAAACAAATTGGAAATGCAGTTCCACCGCTAATGGCATCTGCCTTAGCAAAAATTATTTCTAAACTTTTCAATGGAGAATAATCACAAGCTTGGACTATATGTTTCCTATTACCTTTCAAGATTTGATGTAGATGCATATCAAAATCTTGGCTTCGGTAATCAGATTGAGACACATAACAAAATTGGTGAACTCCTTTCAGTAAATCCACACACAGTAAAAAATTGGAGAGACGAATTTGACCCTTTGTTTGGACACCGTGCTGGTTGGTATCAAAGACCAATGAATCCAAGTAGAATCAGAGTTGCTCAGGCACTTGAAAACCTTGATGAATTTCAGGTAAGAAGTATTGCAAAAGATATTCTCACTGGAAAAATACAAGAAGAACCTGACGAGGAAGAACAATTACTCGCAATTGCATCTGAAGAAACAAAGGGAAAGTCAACACAGAAATTTATTTTAAGAACACCTACAGGCAAAGCAGCCGAAGAATATTTTCTCAAACATTTTTCTGAAAATAAAAAACCATTTGAGGGGAAGTTGATTGATTGCAGAGATTTGGGAGTAGGTTATGATTTCAGAATTGAATCTGGCGATTCAAAATATTTTATTGAAGTAAAGGGGCTATCAGAATTTATAGGGGGTGTATTGTTCACGAATAAAGAATGGACAGTAGCAAAGAGTGAAGGGGACAGTTATTTTCTTTGTGTAATATCAAATGTGAGTGACCAACCTGAAATAATTTTTATACAAAACCCATTTGAAAAATTAAAGCCAAAGAAAAACATCTACACTACAATTCAGATAAGTTGGAGTGTCACTCAAAACCAACTTGCTGAATTAAATGATTGACTATTCCAAATACGAAAAAGCACAAGCCGAACCGGAAGCAAGTTCAATGATTGAAACTTTTCGGGCAATTGGCTATTCAGTTGAAGCAGCTATTGCAGACATCATTGACAATTCAATTTCAGCAGGAGCAAAAAATATTTGGGTTGATTACGAATGGAACGGGGAAGCAACAACCATTTCTGTTATTGATGATGGAAGCGGAATGAGTAATGCAGAACTCATTAACGCAATGCGACCAGGAAGTAAAAACCCTCTTGACATTCGGGATCAAAAAGATTTAGGAAGATTTGGTTTGGGATTAAAGACAGCATCTTTTTCACAATGCAAAAAATTCTCAGTCATTTCAAAAACAAAAAACGGAGAAACTTCTTTGTGGTGTTGGGATTTAGAATATGTGAATCAGGTAAAGAAATGGGAATTGTATAAATATTGTCCGAATGAAACTTTGATTGAAAAAATAAAACAGGCAGCAAAAGGAACGGCAGTAATCTGGTGGGATATTGACCGACTTACAAAAGGAACGCAAGCCGACAATACGGAATCAATGGACAAGTTCATGAGAGCAATGGACGGTGTGAAAAAACATTTGTCAATGGTTTTTCATCGCTACATGAATGACGGATTGAAAATACATTTTAAGGAAAGAGAAATTGAACCGTGGGACCCGTTCATGATTGGCATTGATGGATTGCAATTGAAAGCAGATGTTTTTCTAGACAACAGAAAAATTATGATTAAAGGTTTTGTTCTGCCTCACCGTTCAAAACTTACAGCAGAACAATATAACATAGGTAAGGGTCCGAAAGACAGTTGGACAGCACATCAGGGATTTTATGTTTACAGAAATAAAAGATTGCTTGTTGCAGGTGATTGGCTGGGAATTGGAAATTTCAAAAAGGAAGTTCATTACGATTTGTGCAGAATACAAATTGACCTTCCAAATAATTGTGATGATGAATGGCAGATTGATATTAAGAAATCAATTGCACGACCACCGTTGAGATTCAGGGAACAAATTCTTTCTGTTGCAAAAGATGTGAGAGCACAGGCGATTGATGTTTACAGGCACAAGGGAAAAATAATCAGAATAAGACATTCAGATACAGAAGACCAGTTTCTTTGGGAAGATTATAAACGGCACGACAAGAGATATTACAAGTTGAACCGAAAACATCCGGTATTAAAACTGTTATTGGAAGGTGCAAACAGTTACAAAAATGAAATTGAAAAAGCATTGCGTTTCATTGAAGAAACAATTCCTATTCCCTTAATCACTTTAAAAGAAAATGAAAATGAAATTCCACACGGGCAACCGTTTGAAGGAACAAGTCATGATTTGGTTCAGATAACGATGAAAGCTATGTATCTGAATATACTCAAGCAAGTAAAAAAAGATGAACAGGCAAAAGCAATTATTCTCAGCATAGAACCATTTAATTTTTATCCGCAATACATTGAATACTTAAATACAAACGAAGATGATTCATAACGCAATACTTACAATAAGAACACTCCTACCCGACACCGGCTCAGTTACGAGAGAAGAAATTGAGCGACAGGTAGATTTTGTTCTTACAAATCCGTCATTCAAAGACCTTGACCGAAATCTTCTCATTCGTGAAGTGGAATCTCTTTACCGAGTTCGTGTAGAAGAATTCAGAATGATTGAAGCAAGTGAACGAAGAAGGCATTGGATAAATGACAACAAGAATTTAATTCCATGGAATTTTTGGGAGAGGTATAAAATCTATTTGCAATACAGAAAGAATTTTGCACCGGAAACAATCGGACATCTTGACCGCCTAACAAACAAAACACTTGACGGTTTGTATAATCCGAAAGTTGAAATTGGTTTTGATAAAAAAGGGTTGGTTGTTGGTCAGGTGCAATCAGGAAAAACTTCCAACTACACAGGATTGATTTGCAAAGCTGCTGATGCAGGTTATAACATGATAATAATTCTTGCCGGGATGCACAACAATCTAAGAACACAAACTCAGTTGCGACTTGATGAAGGTTTTCTTGGTTTTGATACAAAGTATCAGCGAGCATTCAACACAGGCAACAGCATCATAGGTGCAGGTGTAGGACAGAAAATTTATCCTGCTCATTCATTTACTTCAAGTGATGAAGGAGGAGATTTCAGCAAGAGAGGAACTTATTCATTCCACACAAAGGAACCAATCATTGCAGTTGTAAAGAAAAATAAAACACGACTTGAAAACCTTTACAGATGGTTACATAGTCACGGAACTGATGATGGAAGCGGTAACAGGAAAATAAAAGACAAAACATTATTGCTGATTGATGATGAAGCAGACAACGCCTCAATAAATATTTCAAATGACCCTGCAAAAAGAAGCGGAATAAATAAAGCCATCACAGATATTTTAGGGTTGTTTGTCAAAAGCGGTTATGTTGGTTACACAGCAACACCATTTGCAAATATTTTTATTCCGTTTAATGAGAATGATATTTTCCCTCGTGATTTTATTATCAATCTTCCTGCACCATCAAATTATATCGGACCTGAAAAGTTTTTGGATTCAGACCAGTTGCAGACGATGAAACTTCTGAAACGGTTTTGCCAATTGTAAATCGCATCAATGATTATCAAAACTACATACCGAACAAACACAAGATGCAAGACCAGTTGCCCTCTGGATTGCCTGATTCACTGAAAAAAGCAATTCAATGTTTTATTATCACTTGTGCAATCAGAAGATTGAGAGGACAGAGCAAGGAACACAATTCAATGCTTGTGCATGTTACACGATATGTAAGATGGCAAAACCAGGTTCGTGATTTAGTTGCAAATGTTTTTGAGCATTACAGAATGGGAATTGACCAGAACAATCCGCTTGTGCTGGAAGAACTAAGAAAAACTTTTGAAGAAGATGTAAAAGAAAAAGACAAGCCATATAAATGTTACAAAACAGTTTCAGAAGAAATACTAAATTCTGAATTGGCTGATACGGATGCAATGATTCAGGTGCATGAATGGAAAGAAATCTCAGCACACCTGAATGATGCTATAAGTAAAATTGAAGTGAGAGCAATCAATGGAGGTTCAGCAGATATTTTGGATTATGTTGACCATCCAAATGGTTTGTCAGTAATTGCAATTGGCGGTGATAAACTTTCACGTGGACTTACACTTGAAGGTTTGTCCGTGAGTTATTACCTTAGAGCATCCACAATGTATGACACACTCATGCAAATGGGAAGATGGTTTGGGTACAGACCAGGTTATGTTGACTTGTGCAGATTATTTACAAGCCGTGAATTGAATGAATGGTTCTGTCATATTACTCATGCTTCGGAAGAATTAAGAGAGGAATTTGATTACATGGCTGATGTTACAGGTTCAACACCGGAACAAAATGCATTGAAGGTGAGAACACACCCAGGAGTGTTACAGATTACCGCCTCAAACAAAATGAGAGAGACAACAGATATTCAGGTTACATGGTCAGGAAGATTAGTTGAATCGTATGAATTGAAAAGAAGCAAAGAAACTATTGACAACAATCTTAACGTAACAAAAAAATTTATTGCTTCACTTACTGCTAACTATGAAATGAAGAGCAATAATTTTCTTTGGAAAAATATTACCGCAAATCAGGTAAAAGATTTTCTAAAAAATTTTCAGCTACTTGAAAACCTGAAAGCATACGAACCCAATAACTTAATTCGCTTTATTGATTTGCAATTACCCAATGGAGAATTGACAGATTGGACAGTTGCTTTAATGTCAAAAGGAAATGCTGATACAAATCATTCCGTTTCATTTAGTGATGGAAATAAAAATGTTGGATGTTGGTTGCGAACATTGGATAAGAACAATTCAAGCGAAGAAATTTATTACCTGAAAAAATCTCATATCCTTAGTCCGAAAGACGAATTCATTGACCTTTCAAAACCGGAGTATGACAGAGCAATGGAATTGAGTGGAGAGCATTGGGTAAAAAAGAAAAAAGAAGGACAACCAACTTATCCTAATGGTCAGGTAGTAAGAAACGAAATCAGGAATCCAAAAAATTTTTTGCTGTTAATTTATTTGCTTGACCCTATAGGTGCAGAACTTCCGGCAACATCAAATTCTATTGTTGGTTACGCAATCAGTTTTCCCAAGAGCAACTTTAACGCTTATGTTGCTTACACAGTGAAATCTGAATTGCTTGACCGTTTTGATTTTGATTACGAAACAGAAACATACGATGACGAAGATTGATACAATTTGGACTGAACTTGAGAATGATGATTCATTTCGTTCAGGGATTTTATTTATGCGATACGCTGCATCTGTAATACCGGATGTATATGTAGCACTTCGTGCACCTGAAAAACTCAGATGTCTTGCAGCGCACATTGTAAAGGAGAATGCACCCGAAGCTCAAACCTGGAATAAATTTAAGGACATCAAAGTTGAAGTTTTGCCAGACGACAGAAATCCGGCAAAATCTTATTTGCTGATTTTGCTTTTAAGTCAACAGCACAAGGATATTTTTTCTGTTCTATGCGAAGATTTAATTAATCAGGTAACATCAATACTTGACGAGAAAGTTTTGATAAAGGAATTACTGAACCGTCTTGCAAAATGGCAAACCATGTTTGAAAGGTCAGGTCAGCAAGGACTTACAGCAGAAGCACAGAGAGGTTTGTATGGTGAACTTTATTTCCTTAGAAAATTTCTAAGCAGTTCAACAGAGAAAAGTTATTGCATCACTTCATGGCAAGTTCCATCAAACACAGTTCAGGATTTTCATCATGGCAATTGGGCAGTTGAGGTAAAGACAACACACGGAAACAATCATCAGAAAATTCATATCAGCAGCGAAAGACAGTTAGACAATTCAGTTGTACCAAACATTTTTCTGTTTCACATTTCACTTGATGTAAGAAACAATCACGGCGAATCTTTGAATGATATTGTTGAATGGATTGAAAATTATTTGGTGAATGCTGTTCCTGAATTGAATTCATTCAGATTGAAACTTTTTGAAGTTGGTTACTTTGATATTCATAAACCGATTTACCTAAACACAGGTTACAACATTCGTCAGGAAACAATTTACAGAGTAGAAGGAGAATTTCCGAGGATAATGGAAAATGAAATTCGTCATGGTGTTGGTGATGTAAAATATTCAATTGTAATTTCTGACTGTTTATCTTTCGTTACAACAGAAACCGAACTTTTTCAAAATATTATTTCCTGATGCCGACACTTTAAAATATTGAACTCCAAAAATTTTACACCGACCTTCAGGAAGATGTAAAATCGCTTTTGGTTTCAGAAGAAGAAGGAACAACACCGGAGGAAGTTTTTACAGACCTTGCTTTGTCATTGCTTTCTGATTCAGGTGATACAGAAAATTACCGGCTTGGCTATGATGAAAAAGTAAGTAAGCGTGGAATTGAACACAAGATAAATGCTTATGCACTTTCTGAAAATTATGAAACGCTTGACTTGTTCATTACAATTTATAACGGAACAGATAAAGTTCAGACAGTTTCAAAACCCGATGCTGACAAAGCAATTGAACGACTTTTGAAGTTTTTTAAGAATGCAGTTTTCAAAGATTATGTTTCAACTGTTGAACCTTCTTCTGAAATATTTGACCTTGCACAAACGATTGCAAACGCACCAGAGGTTAAAGAATTTCTCACGAGGGTAAATATTTTTCTCCTTACTGACGGTGAATTGAAAACGGATTTCAAGACATCAGAAAAAATTGCCGGCTACACAGTTTACTACAGAGCAATTGACATCAACTATCTTTTTAATCTTTCAGAGAAATCAAGAATTCCGATTGAAATAGATTTTGAAGTGAATGGAATTTCACTTCCCTGCATCATTGCAAATAATCAGAACGAAGAATATCAATCATACCTTTCAATAATTCCAGGAGAAGTTTTAGCAAATATTTATGAACAGTTTGGTTCACGGCTTCTTGAACAGAACATTCGTTCATTCTTACAGTTCACAGGAAAGATTAACAATGGAATCCGAAAAACTATTATGGAAGAAGCTCACATGTTTCTTGCATACAACAATGGAATTACAGCGACAGCAGACGAAGTAAAACTTATTGATTTGCCTGATGGAAAAGGAAAAGCAATTGGTTTTGTGAAAGACCTTCAAATTGTAAACGGAGGACAAACGACAGCTTCAATATACCATATCTGGAAAAAAGACAAAGTGAGTATTGCAGAAATTTATGTTCCGGTAAAACTTTCAGTTGTTAAAAAGAAAGATAAGTTCAGTGAGATTGTCGGAAACATTTCAAAGTATGCAAACACTCAGAATAAAGTTTCAGTTGTTGATTTAAGTTCAAACAAACCTTCACACATAGAACTTGAAAAGTTATCAAGAAACATTTGGGCTCCGCCAAAGAAAGGTGAAACACAACAGACAACATGGTTTTATGAGAGGGCAAGAGGACAATACAAGAATGCAATTTTGAAATATGGTTTCACTACTTCAAAGAAGAAAGCATTTGAATCTAAGAATCCCAAGAATCAGGTTTTCACAAAAGAAGACCTTGCAAAATATGTGAACGGTTGGCAGGAAATTCATGACGGGAAAAAACTTGTAATCGGACCTCACTTTGTTGTGAGAGGAAATCAGAAGAACTATGTTCAGTTCATGAATTTCAACTTTGACAAAAAGCCGGACAATATTTTTTTTGAGGACACAATTGCTAAAGCAGTTTTATTCAGAGCAGCAGAAAAAACTTACGGAGTTAAACCAAATGCAATCGGAGACATGCGTTACATCACAGTTCCATATTCAATTGCCTGGTTAGGTTATCATCTCAAATACAAACTTGACCTTTATGAAATCTGGAAAAATCAATCTGTATCTGATAAGCTCAAAGAGTTGCTTTACGAAATCATGACTAAGGTTGAATCTTTCATAAAGAAAAATGCTCCAGGTTCTCTCTATGGTGAATACGCCAAGAAAGAAGAATGTTGGAACACAGTGAAAGAAAACGATTTCAAAATTGACTTATCAGTTCTGAAAGGAGATTTGGAATCAAGTGCATCTGCAACAAAGCGACAAAGAATTTCAGACGATGAAATTGAGAAAGCAGCATTTGAAGCATCACTTGAAAGAATCAATTCAGTTCCTCACGAAATTTGGAAGAACATTGAGGAATGGGGACAATCAGAAAACAAACTAAGCAAATATCAGTGCGACATGGCGAACACAGTCGCAAATAGGTTGCGTAACAACAGACACCTGACAGCAATTGAAATTGGCAATGCTCATAAAATCCTGGACACCGTTACAGAAGAAGCACCTGAATTATTTTTTCAACTTGATGAATTGAATGAGAAGGAAAGTAAAGCAGGAAAACAAAAGGCTGAAATTACACTTGACACAATTAAGGAAATTGTAAAGTGGGACAGGAAAAATAAACAGTTAAAAGATTTTGAATATCAATTCATGTTCAATCTTGCAGAAGGAACAAAACCGCTTAGTGACAAAAATCTATTTATTGCTGGTCTAAATTTGAAAAAGGTGAAGAAATATGGTTTTAATGAAAGTTAGTCATTGCTTATTCAAGTGGGACAAATGCGAAGTCTCTAATAGCCAACGCCACAAGGCAAGCACATTGGCAGGCACACAAAACCAGCAGCACAGAAGCCAACCTGCCAAAGAGCTTGCCTTCTGCCCGGCTTGGGTAACAGTCTTTAGGTTAACACAGTAGAAATTAAAGATTCTTATAACTGACAGACCGAAGGGCGAACGTACAACACTTAGAAGACTATGCGATAAGCCCCCAAAGACAAGCCCCCATCAAGAAC
>JBBJMP010000034.1:0-43447 GCA_037718865.1 Chitinophagaceae bacterium
AAAAACCACAAAGAAACACTAAGAAAGAAACACAAAGAATACGCAAAGATTTGATTTCCGCCTTGTTTGAGCCTTTGTGTATTCTTTGTGCCAACCTTTGTTGCCCTTTGTGGTAAAAAAACCACAAAGAAACACTAAGAAAGAAACACAAAGAATACGCAAAGATTTGATGCCTGTTCACACCTTCCATTTCAATTTAGCATAGTTTTACAGCTTAAATTTTGATTATGGCCAAACCGGTGAAACAGAAGGCGACGTTTGCTCTAACCATCGAATCCCTTGCATTTTTAAAGGAATACATAAACAATCCTTCACCGGTAGGTTTTGAAAGTAGCGGCCAGAAAAAATGGCTGGAGTATCTCAGGCCTTATGTGGATACTACATTTCACGACCCTTACGGCACTGCCGTGGGTGTAATAAATCCCGATGCTGCATTTAAGGTAGTTATCGAAGCGCATGCTGATGAGATCAGCTGGTTTGTTAATTACATTACACCGGAAGGCCTCATCTATCTGAAAAGAAATGGCGGAGTGGATCACCAGGTGGCGCCTAGCCAAAGGGTCAATATCCATGGGAAAAAAGGGTCTGTAAAAGCGGTTTTCGGCTGGCCTGCCATTCACACCCGTCTGAGCAACCCTGACACTAAAGAACAACAACCTAAAGTAGAAAACCTGTTTTTAGATTGCGGGGCCAGAAATAAAAAGGAAATCGACGACCTGGGCATACATATTGGCGCAGTGGTCACTTATCAGGATGGCTTTGACGAATTGGCGAACGATTACATAATCGGCCGCGCTTTTGATAACCGGATAGGTGGTTTCATGATCGCCGAATGCGCCCGGTTATTGAAAATCAACAAAAAGAAAATTCCTTACGGACTTTATATAGTAAATGCCGTGCAGGAGGAAGTCGGGTTGCGTGGCGCCGAGATGATAGCGAGAAGGATAAAACCGGATATTGCCATTATCACTGATGTTACGCATGATACATCTACTCCAATGATCAACAAAATCATTGAGGGGGATGTAAGCTGCGGCAAGGGGCCCTCCCTCGTCTATGGTCCCGCCGTGCACAACAAACTATTGCAGCATGTTGAAAATGTGGCAACCCAACTCAATATACCTGTTCAACTGCGGGCGGTAAGCCGGAGCACAGGAACAGATACTGATTCATTCGCCTACGCTCATGAAGGTTGTCCATCCGTACTGATCTCTATACCGCTGCGTTACATGCATACTACAGTTGAGATGCTGCATAAAAGCGATATTGAGAATACCATACAATTGATGTATGAAACATTGTTAACTTTATCTCCTAATACTGACCTTAGCTATCTATGATGAACTTACTATATGTAGATCCCGGTAGTGGCAGTTATCTGGTGCAAATGATCATTGCAGCCGTATTGGGTGTTGTATTTTATTTCAAGAGCATCTGGTGGAGCATTAAATCCTTTTTTACACGCAGCAAAACACCTGATTCAACGAAAGACAAGGTAAATGACTGACATGCTGGTAAATCCGGCCTCTTACAAGGATCCGGCAGGATTTGTTTTTGAGCAAAATGGCCTGATTTATCGCCAGGTTAATAAGGAATATGCACCGTTTTATAACCAGTTGATGCAGTCAGGCCTTTATTCATTTCTTACACAAAAACAATGGCTGCTGCCGCACGAAGAGTCGGATCAAGCCTTTAATCTATCCATCGACTCATTTAAGGTGCTATCCACCCCTAAACTTCCCTTCATCAGCTATTCGTATGAATGGAGTTTTGAGATGCTCAGAGATGCGGCCCTACTTACGCTGGATATCAATAAAGCAGCTATTGAACATGGGATGATCCTTAAAGATGCTACTTCGTTTAATGTTCAGTTTTATAAGGGAAAGCCTGTTTTCATAGACACCTTATCGTTTGAAACGTACGACACCTCAAGGCCCTGGGTAGCCTACAGGCAGTTCTGCGAAAACTTTTTATTTCCCTTATTTCTTGAATACTACCTGGATACTGATATTAACAGAATACTTAGTGCTTATATCGACGGCATACCGGTAAACATTGCAGCAAATTGCCTGCCTTTGCGCAGCAGGTTTAATCTAGGGGTCTGGCTACATGTTTATGTGCAGCATTCGGTTACGGGAAATAGTAAAAAAGAAAGCGTTTTACCCTTTAATAAGGTAAAAATGCAGCGGATGGTCGAACACCTGAGACAGGTCGTTACAAGTATGAAAAGGCAAAGCCCGGTTTCCAGGTGGACGAACTACTACCAGGGATCGATCCTGAGTGATGAATACTTATCTGAAAAGGAGAAACTATTTCGTTTATTCATCTCCGGTATAGATTATGCCCAGGCACTGGATGTTGGGTCTAACGATGGATATTTCAGTAATATACTGTCGGAAGATGCTGCTGAGGTCATATCCATTGATGCTGACAGTCCATGCATAAACCGCCTCTACCTGCAGTCAAAAATGGATAAGCGTTTAAATATCCTGCCGATGGTGGTCGATATTTCGAACCCATCCCCTGCAGTCGGATTTAATAACACCGAACGGCCGTCCTTCCTGCAACGTATCAAATGCGACCTGGTAGCAGCTTTAGCTATTATGCATCACCTGGTGTTTACCAGGAACATTAACCCCAAACTGCTGCCTGAACTTTTCAGGCAATTGACGCGTAAATGGCTAATCATCGAATTTGTTCCAACTGAAGATCCCAAGGTGCAGGAGTTACTGACACAAAGGAAAAGATTCCATTCATACGATGTTCTCATATTTGAAAATGATTTCAGTGCGTTGTTCGAGATTGAGAAGAAAGCAGGCATTCCTGGCAGCATGCGCACCCTTTACCTTATGAAAAAAAGGGATTAGTATAAAAGATGCCCTGAGCTTGCAGGGTAGAACAAGGAAACGATTAACCATCACCAGCCTACCCGCTGGCCAAAATTTCCCAGACCAAAGTATTCATTTAATTTCAGGTTTATCCCAACCTGATTATAGGCCGTATTATTTTGATAGTATGCCCGTGCATAACGGATTTGTATTTTTTTAAACAATACTCCGACGCCCAGGGAAAAACCATTTAAGCCGTTTGATGTACCGAAAATATTCAGTTCATTTCTCCGAAGGTGATTATAAGCTCCGGTAATCTCTATTTTATCACCAACATAACACTGGGTGGCAAAAACAAAATGCCTGAATAACTTATCCATTGCAAATGATTTTTGACGGTTGTTTTGATTAAAACCATTTTCGTTATTGAAGCTGGTGTCATTATACCGGATATCAAACTGGTGCAAATGATGCGCTGTAACAGAGAATTGCAGCGGCGCTTTTTGCAATCGTTTGGTAATACCTATCTGTAAATCAAAAGGCATATCATCACCTGCTGTACCCTCATATTTTTTTATCTGTGTGCCCATGTTTTTGATTGCCAAAGAAGCCTGAATAAGGTTGGAACTGTCATAATACGCTGCCCCAACGTCCATTAAGATTGCGCTGGAACGGTATAATCCGTAATTCGAGATCACCAGTTTAAGGCTGGCCCCGTAATACCATTTGTCTCCATACATTCGGGAAGCAGTCCCCTGCACTACATAGTCAGCTGGCCGAAAGGAACCTAGTATGTTTCCTGCTGCGTCGGTTTGGGGAATGGATCCGTAATCCAGGTAATGAATGCCAAACGCGAAATTAGTCTGCAGGTGCTGGTTACGGTAACCGATCATCGTATGATAATTTTTAATGCCGGCGTACATAGAAGTGAACACTGTTGTCAACTGGGTATGCATTACCGGCCTTAACAGGGCCGGATTGTTGAAAGACATGCCAACATCATCTGAAATCGTAGAGATATTAATATCGCCTAAACCCGTCAGTTGCGGGGTGTTTGGCAGTTTGAGGAAATTAAAAACAGCATTCCCTCCAATGGTTTGGGCATTGCAGGTAATAACCCGGATCAGTAAAAAAAGGCTAATGATTATTTTTTGCATTCAGCTACATCTCTGAAATATTGATTAGCAATCTACTGTGAAAATTTGATATATGGGAAGATGTGTTTGAAGTGTCTGAGTAACGTTACAAAAAAAACTGATCCCCCATAGAAATGGGGGATCCTTTTTAACCCTTAAAACAACCAACATGAAAAAATCTTATTGTATAACAACAATAGTCAAAAGACTTTGTTCGCCATTTTTGTTAAAGGATTATTAAGGAATACATTAAGTAAGTGCCAGTTCCAGCACCTGCTGCATATTCTTCACATAATAGAATTTTATGCCTTTAATGAAGGTGGAATCTATTTCCTGAATATCTTTTTCGTTTTGCCAGCAAAGAATAATCTCTTTTAATCCGGCCCGTTTAGCTGCCAGCACTTTTTCCTTAATTCCTCCTACAGGCAGCACCTGCCCTCGCAGGGTTATTTCACCGGTCATGGCAAGGTAAGGTTTCACTTTTCTGCCAGTAAAAGTAGATGCCAGCGAGGTTAACATCGTTACTCCAGCACTGGGTCCATCTTTAGGAACGGCGCCCTCAGGAACATGTATGTGCACATTCTTCTTGTTGAAAATCAGCGGATCGATATCAAATTTTCTAGCATTGGACTGAAGATAAGTTAATGCGGTGCTTGCACTTTCCTTCATAACATTTCCCAGGTTACCCGTTAACTGCAGTTCGCCCTTTCCTTCACTCATGGCGCCTTCAATAAACAGGATATCCCCGCCTACATAAGTCCAGGCTAGACCAACCGCCACTCCGGGCATATTAGCCGTTTTATATATTTCATTACTGTATCGTGATCTGCCTAAAATTCTGGTCACATCTGCATCGGACAGGGAAGATTTCAATTTACCCCTGGTGGCAAACTCCTTGGCCTGAGAGCGCATGATAGAGGCTAATTGGCGGTCAAGTTCGCGCACCCCGCTTTCACGGGTATACTCTTCAATGATCTTTTCCAAAGCTCTGTCAGTGATTTTGAACGGAACGTTCTTCAGCCCGTGTGCTTCCCTTTGTTTAGGTAATAAATGACGTTTTGCAATTTGTGTTTTTTCTTCAATGGCATACCCGCTTAAATCGATGATCTCCAGGCGGTCTCTCAAAGCAGGCTGTATGTTGGCAATATTGTTTGCCGTGGCTATGAACAGTACCTTACTCAGGTCGTACTCAAGCTCAAGATAGTTGTCGTAGAAAGTGTGATTCTGCTCGGGGTCCAATACTTCCAGCAATGCTGAAGAAGGGTCTCCCCTGAAATCGCTACCTACTTTGTCTATCTCGTCAAGGATCATTACAGGGTTAGAAGATTTCACTTTGCGAATAGATTGAACTATCCTTCCGGGCATGGCCCCGATATAAGTCTTCCTGTGCCCGCGGATCTCACTCTCATCGTGAAGTCCGCCAAGACTTAAACGAACATATTTTCTGCCTATTGAATTGGCGATGCTTCTTCCTAAAGATGTTTTACCAATTCCGGGAGGGCCCACAAAACAAAGAATGGGGCTTTTCATATCACCTTTAAGCTTAAGAACGGCCAGATACTCCAGTATGCGCTCCTTGATCTTATCCATTCCATAATGGTCATTATCAAGTACCTTCTTTGCCTTCTTCAGGTCGTACAAATCTTCTGTATAATCTTCCCAAGGCAGGTCGAGCATCAGGTCAAGGTGATTGTACACTACAGAGTAATCGGGGGTACTGGGATGCATGCGCTCCAGCTTTTCAGCCCCCTTCTTGAACATTTCTCTTGCCGCAGCAGGCCATTTTTTACCTTCTGCTTTTTTCTGCATTTCTTTTACTTCACGTTCATTGGTATCACCACCCAATTCGTCCTTTATACTTTTTAGCTGTTGCTGCAGGAAATAGTCACGTTGTTGTTTATCCAGCTCGGTCCGCGTTTTATTGGTCACCTTGTTCTTAAGCTCTGCAAACTGAAGCTCGCGTTGCAGCAATTGCATCAGCAGGTCTGCCCTCCCTTTAATGCTATTTAATTCGAGTAATTGTTGTTTGTCTGCAAGGTCCGTACTCAGATTGCTGCTCACAAAATGAATGAGGAAAGAAGGATTTTCAATATTCTTCAGAATAATAGAAGCTTCCGAAGGAAGATTGGGCGATAAATTTATGATCTGGGTAGCGAGGTCTTTGATGTTGGAAAGATAAGCTTCAAAATCCTGATCCCTGGGAGCTTCTTCTTCGGTCAGGATCTCAATGGTCCCTTTAAAAAAGGGGTCTTCTGCGGTTATGGTTTTAACTTTAAAACGTCGTTTTCCCTGGATGATTATTGTTGTGCCTCCATCGGGCATTTTTATCAATTTGGCTATTTTTGCAACTGTGCCAATATCTTCAAGGTCCGTGATTGTTGGATCTTCAATAGAACTGTCTTTCTGTGCAACTACACCAACCAATTTGTCAGCCTTGTAAGCTTCACTGACTGCTTTGATACTTTTGTCTCTTCCAACAGTTATCGGCAGAACTACTCCAGGAAAAAGTACGGTGTTACGAAGAGGTAAAATCGGTAATTCAGTAGGTATTTCAAGGTCGTGGCCATCATCACCATCATGTTCGTTTAAAGGAATGATCGGTAAAAAATCCATATCATCCTCAGGTTTAAAGAAAAAACTCGATTGATTCATATTAATTTTTCTATGACAAAATAACACCTGAAAGGCAATAATCCTATAATTATCAGGCAATAGTATAGTGGGTTCAAGTATAATGCCAAGTAAAACCAATCCGCCATGAGTGCCAATGAAGAACTAACTTTCATGAACATTAGGATGAATAACCAAATAAAAATTACCGTGCATTATGGGATCGCATCTGCCGTAATATTACCATAAAAAATCATCACAGTTGATTTTTTTAGAAAGGCAAATTTCCGGTACATACTATGCCTGATCATATAAACCGTTATACATAACAAAATAGCTTCATACGAACAGGCAAATAAAAAGTTTGCCAAATCCCTGATCAGGTGGCATTTTCATTTGTCTTTCAATTAATCATAAGAATGATCAGCATAGCAACGCTATGGTTTAAAAACAATGACCCCTCCGAAATGCGGAGAGGTCATTGATGTGTTTTAGAGTTATCTTATAAAATGCGTAAACCAACACTCAGCTGAAAGCCCTGGCTTGTCCATTTGTCTTGATTGTTAATATCATTGATGTCGCTTAAGCCCACGACATACCTTCCACTAATTTTAAAATTGGCGACATTAAGCTGAACTCCACCCAACATACTGAAATCTCCACTTTTAAAGGCGCTTTTTCCGTTTTGCAATAAGTCCTGGCTTTTATCCCTTAAAATACCGAATTGGGGACCAGCCTGTAAAGTGAACATTTTTGTAGGAGAGTAATTGAGTAAGATGGGAATAGAAATATAATTGAGGGAAATGTTTTTCAGGCTCTGGCCGTTAACTATTGTATCAAAGTTAGAGGCAGTTTTAGTGTTGTACTGATTAAATAACACCTCGGGTTGTACCTGCCATTTTTCACCCACTTTGATTGCGGCAAAACCGCCGAAACTGTAGCCAAATCTGAATTCCTCTTTAAAAGATTTTCCATCAATCTTTGTAATGTTCGTACCGGCCTTAATACCTGCCTGCAAAAAGGGTGTCTTTTGGGCAAAGCTAACTGCTGACATTAACGAAAAGGCCACAAGAAAGATAATCAGTTTTGATTTCATATTATATGTTTTAGGTTTATAGATAAAAGTCAACTTACATGCCATAGAAACTATGTACATTGTTAAATGTCCAATCTGTTTATGCGACATTTCAGTTACGCATAGTTGTTATAATTAAAAATGAACTCCTGCTGTTATAGAATACACGCTATTGAATCGATTGTCAGAAGAATGAAGGTAGTAGTCAAGAAGAATCTGCGGCGTGATAAAAAAACTTGCTGCAGAATAATTCAAACGCATGAGCAAGGAAGCGGACTGCACGTCAAATCCGGATACGTCGGTTATGTTGCTGTTACTGGGGAGAAAATTATTCTTAACCGTTTTGGAATTACTGCTGAAAGAAGTATTGAAGCCATAATTCATCGTACCTCCTGAAACCAATACCACCGGCGTGAGTGTCAGCATATCCTGTTTTCCCAGTAATTTACTCCACCGGAAATTATGACGCAAAGAGAACATGGTAGAAAAATCTTTTACCGATTCACTGCTTGTAATATAAATATAGGTCCTCTTTTTCTTTCGTGCATTCTCCAACTGACGCAAGTTAATATCCAGTTCTCTTTTTTCATATTCAGTTCGGCTTCCCCAACCATAGCTTAAGGAAACTCCAGGCTGAATCCACCACTTTTTAAAGTTGAAATAAGCGTTTAGTTCGTTCTGTATAGGAGTTGTATAAAAAGAAAGGTCTTCCTTTGTAAAATACCTTGTATAGGAAACGCCTGTCGTAAAATGTTTGTTTTCTATATAATCATAAGAAGGGCTTAAGGCATACTGATAAGCATTGAATTTATCCTGTCTCATCATATACGCTGATAAGGATAACCCGATCCCGCTTTTATGAAAGTATGCCATTGAAGGCGACAAGATGATTTTCTTTTCTGTGTTAAAATCAAATGACGCGTTACTTTTAAAGCTAAAGAATCCGGTGCCTGCTCCAACGCTAAAGATGAAAAAACTTTTAGGTTTAAAGAGCGAATCGAGATAGTGGTCAAAATCGTTCATCAGTGAATCAAGGACGGCTGTAGTATCGGCGCGGGCAAAAAGCGAATCAATTTTTGTATACTGTGCATAAGAATTGCCGGTATACAGCATACATGCTATTATGATAACAATAGTAAAAGGATACTTCATGCAATGCTTTTAACAACAACAGGTGTAATGAAAACGAATCTTAGACAAATTAATTGTTTATAGTTTAACAAAGAGTTAAATTAGGTCTCACCCTCTTACATCAATTGAATAACTGTGATCTCGGGCAGAATACCGACCCGGCCCGGGTATCCAATAAAACCAAAACCCCGGTTCACATATAGTTTTTGTTTTCCTTCCTCATACAAACCCGCCCATTGTTTATACATAAACTGCACAGGGCTCCATTTAAACCAGGGTATTTCAATACCGAACTGCATACCGTGTGTATGGCCCGACAGCATCAGGTCGATATCCGGATATGTTGTTCTGACCTGGGCATCCCAATGACTGGGATCGTGACTCATCAGTATTTTAAAAGGGCATTTTTCTGATCCTGGATAGGCCACGTCCATTTTTCCATATTTGGGAAACCGCCCCTTGGAACTCCAGTTCTCGATTCCCAGCAGAGCGATTTCGTCTGCACCTTTTTTGAGCACCACGTGTTCATTCATCAGCAATTTCCAGCCTAAATCACCATGAATTTGTTTCAGTTTAGCCAGGTTAGTGACCTTCGCTTCCGTGCTGTCCCAACTTACATAATCGCCGTAATCATGGTTTCCCAATGTAGAGAATACACCGAGTGGTGCTTTCAGCTGGTTGAACGAGTTTAGATACGATTCCATTTCCGACGCCCTGTCGTTGACGAGATCACCTGTAAACAGGATCAGGTCTGGGTTTTCATTGATGATCCTGCGGATCCCTTTCTCTACCGCCCCTTTATCGGTAAAGCTGCCAGAGTGAATATCACTGATATGAACGATTTTTAATCCCTTAAATGCCGGTGGCAGGTTTGCATAAGCCAGTTTCAGGCGCTTTACCTGGTAATTGTACTTGTTGCTAAATCCATAGACCAGCGATCCAAAAAGTGTTCCTCCTGCAACCAGTCCGAACCAGCTTAGAAATTCGGAACGGGTGATTCCTTCTGCGGTTTGTGAAATCTCTACCGAAGGATTACTGAATAATTTGCCAATAAGCCACATCGCAGCTCTTCGCACATCATCCAGCAAAAAGAAAAGCGAGGCAATCAGTTTGGCGAAGAACAGTCCGACTATTGTGGCAAAAAGATAGGTACGGACCAATTTCGGCCAATTTTCATAATTTAGAAACGGGAGCAGGATAAGCAATAGCAGAGAGGAAACCGACAGTGCCCAGTAAGCCCAGTAAATAAAAATGCGTATACGGGGAGACACAGACTGGCTAACCGTTTTAACAGCCTGGAAAACGTAAATGTCTAATACGGCAAGTATGGCAACGATTATCCAGAGAAATGATGAATTACGCATCTACAATATTTTTTTGAATGTATAAACAAGGTGCCGGAGGATGATCAGGTGCTCAATGTAAGCATTTAGGTTTCGGGCTCTGGTTAAAACTTGATAAATTCTTCCAGTTGCACTTGCATGGCGGCAAGTGTTCCCTTGTGTACAATCTCGCCGGTACCATTAATTAAACTTTCTATGGCTGATATCGGAAGTTTGTTGGGATGCACCACCATTTTTACATAATTCAATATACCAGTAAGGTGTTCCATTCCTCTTAAATTACCGGCTCTTCCACTTGATATACCGGTGAGTAATGCTTTTTTTCCCCACCATACTCTTTCAATGTCTGATATGTCAATAAGGGATTTAAGCACGCCTGGTATGCTTCCATTGTATTCAGGAGAAATAAAAATGATTTTGTTCGAAGGGATCAGTATTTCTTCCTCCAGTTTTTTTATTGCCGGATTACGTTTACTTACATCCAGGTTTTCGAGTGAAACCAGTGATGTGGTAATTCCTTTGTGCTCTAATAATTTTTGATACTGCTCGGCAATTTTAATGGTAGTACTTCCTTTGCGGTTAGTACCTGATATTATGGTATACATGCTGTTTTGCGGCTCCCGTCCATGCCTGGAGCCGGTTTTTGTTTCGCTGTGAATAAATACTAACCATTAACAAACTGAAACGAGTAAAGTTCCGTGTTTTCTATTGAAGCCGATTTATACCTTTCCAAGTCATTTTACTTCAATGTTAGGCCATTGCGTTTTGTGTATTTCTGTAAAGATCGAACAACGAACTATTATCTTTGAACTTTGAACGTCAAACTTTACTTCATGAATCTCACTTATTACGGTCAAAGTTGCTTCAGCGTGGAAATAAGCGGCAAAACATTGCTTTTTGATCCCTTTATCAGTTCAAATGAGCTGGCCAAACACATTGATGTTGAAAACATCCAGGCAGACTATATCCTGTTGTCGCATGGCCATAGCGATCATATCGCCGATTGTATAAGTATCGCCCAACGTACCGGAGCTGAGGTTATTTGCTGTTGGGAAATCCATGAATGGCTTTTTAAAAAAGGAGTTATCAACACCCACCCAATGAACACGGGGGGAAAATGGAAATTCGACCATTTTACGGTGAAATGTTCGGTGGCTCAACACTCCTCTTCTTTACCTGACGGCAGTTACGGAGGTAATCCCATGGGATTTATCGTAACGAGCGAAGAAGGTAATTTTTACTACAGTGGAGATACTGCCTTAACGTTTGACATGCAGTTAATACCACGATGGGCAAAACTAAATTTTGCGGTTTTACCTATTGGCGACAACTTTACTATGGATGCTGAAGATGCAACAGTTGCGGCGGAATGGATCGAATGTCAGCGGGTAGTAGGGGTCCACTATGATACTTTTGATTATATCAAAATTGATCATGACCAAGCTAAAAAAACTTTTGCAACCGCCGGTTTGGAATTGATCCTGGCAAACATCGGCGAAACTATTGCGGTTTGATGCGGATTAGTAAATGTGGTGCCGGGCACTGAAGGTTACCAACGGTCAGACAACCGATTTAAGATACATTTGAATTAAACAACAATCTTAGCAAATAAACACGTTTAAAGCGAATCGAGAATAAAAATGGCAAGAATTATCGGTGTAGCGAATCAAAAAGGAGGCGTAGGAAAAACAACCACTGCAATCAACCTGGCGGCCAGTTTTGCAGTACTCGAATTCAAGACCCTGTTGGTAGATGCTGACCCTCAGGCCAATAGTACTACTGGCGTAGGTTTCGACCTGCACAATATCACGCAGAGCCTGTACGATTGTATGGTAAATGAAACACCTGTAAAGGAAGTAATTTTGAAAAGCGAGACGCCTAACCTGGACGTCGTTCCATCCCATATTGACCTTGTCGGTGCTGAAATTGAAATGATCAATTATCCAAACCGGGAAGGCGTTTTAAAAATGATCCTGGAGCCGGTGCTGGATGAGTATGAATTCATTGTGATCGATTGCTCGCCTTCGCTGGGTTTGATCACGGTAAATGCATTAACAGCTTCAGATTCCGTGCTCGTGCCTGTACAAACGGAGTTCTTTGCGCTGGAAGGATTGGGTAAGTTATTAAATACGGTTAAAATAGTGCAGAACCGGCTTAACCAGCGTTTGCAGATTGAGGGCATACTGATGACGATGTATGATGGCCGGCTTCGATTATGCAACCAGGTAGTTAGTGAATTGCGACGGCATTTTGACGATATCGTATTTCAGACCATCATCCATAGAAATACTAAGATAAGCGAAGCACCCAGCGTAGGAAAACCTGTTATACTGTATGATGCTTCCAGCAAGGGCGCCATAAATTATTTAAACCTTGCCAAAGAAATCTTGCAGAAAAACAATTTGACCCGTATAACAAGGGAGGAAAGAGTCTTTGAGTAGGCAAGTTCGATTGCATTGCATTAAACAAACCACATCTCACCTCTTACATCTTACATTACACGTATGACTACTCCCAAACAAAATAAAGACGCGTTAGGTAAAGGAATTCGTTCTTTATTGCAGAATATTGATGCAGACCTGAAGACCACCTCAGGCCAGTTAAAAACAAATGTGCTGGAAGCCGCGACGGGTACATTACGCATACCGGTTGAACAAATAGAAACCAATCCTAAACAACCCCGTTACGATTTTGATGAACAGTCATTGAACGAATTGGCTCATTCGATCAGGCTTCACGATATTATTCAACCGATCACCGTTTCAAAGCTGCCCACCGGGAAATACCGTTTAATAACGGGTGAACGCCGTTTGCGTGCGGCCAAGATTGCCGGTTTGAAAGACCTGCCAGCGTATATCAGGCAAGCAGACGATCACCAGTTACTTGAACTGGCCTTGCTGGAAAACCTTCAGCGGGAAGACCTGAATGCTATTGAGATTGCCCTCAGTTACAAGCGTATGATGGATGATCTCAACCATACCCAGGAACAGGTGGCCGAGCGCATGGGTAAAGAAAGAAGCACTGTGGCCAATTACATCCGCTTGTTAAAACTTCCGCCCGATATACAGGTGGCTGTAAGAAATAACAACCTGAGCATGGGCCATGCAAGGGCTTTGATCAACGTAGATACCGTGGATAAGCAATTATATATTTTTAAAGAAGTAAAGGATAAGAATCTTTCGGTAAGGCAAACAGAAGAGCTTGTCCGTAAATTATATAAAGTAGACGGCGCTGTTAAAGATTCAATAAAACCTCCTCTTCCGCCGGCTTACAAAAAAATTGAAGATAATTTAGCATCACATTTCAGTACCAGGGTTAAACTACAGCATAGTAAAAAAGGCAATGGCAGTATTACCATTGAATATTATTCCCTCCAGGAACTTAATAAACTTCTGGAGCAACTTGGTGCGTCGCCAAATTAGTAAATGGATTTAATGAGCCGGTTTCTTATCTTAATTATTTTTGTTTGTTCCTGCCCGTTTTGTTTTGCCCAGCAAAAAAAAGATACGGTTATTGTCAGAAACGACTCCATTTTAACCGTAAAAAAGAAATCCGATACTTCCGGTTCGGTAGCTTCCGATACACTCGCCAGGAAAAAACATAGTCCACGCAAAGCGGCTATCCGCTCAGCGATATTGCCCGGGTGGGGCCAGGCATACAATAGAAAATACTGGAAGATGCCCATCGTATACGGCGCTTTGGGAACAACGGCCTATGTGTTCAACTTTAACCTTACACAATACAAAAGGATAGGAAAAGCTTATAATATCCTGGTGAAAAAAGACACCCTCCGCTATAAAGAGGTGGATGCCGACCTTCAGCCTTTCATAACGCAGAACGCCAGCAGCTCCCTCAGGAGTTATCGCAATGAGTACAGGAGGAATATTGACTACTCTGTTTTGGTCTTTATCCTTTTCTGGGGATTGAATGTGGTAGATGCCACGGTGGATGCACACCTGAAGGGGTTTGATGTAAGCGAAGACCTTAGCTTAAAAATCAAACCTGGTTATAATCCGGGTTCAAATACAACCGGCCTTAGCCTTGTGGTCGATATCCATAAACGAAAATCGAGATTGCTGGGCTTGCCGTGAGTTGCTTATATTAAATTTGCGAATCTGCGGCTTATTATTGCCGCAGATTAAAGGATTTAATATCTTTCCTTTTTAATGCTGAAAGAATATGAAAATCGCCTTGATCGGTTATGGTAAAATGGGAAAGGCTATTGAAGAGATTGCTGTAAAAATGGGGCATGAGGTCATCCTTAAAATCGACGTAGACAATACATCAGACTTAAACGCTGGCAACCTCTCCCTTGCAGATGCAGCCATTGAATTTACCGGTCCGCATAGTGCTTATGCAAATGTGATGAAATGCCTGGAATATAATATACCCGTCGTATGCGGGTCTACGGGTTGGTTAGATAAATGGGATGATGTAAAAATCTTTTGCGAAAAACAAGGCGGTTCTCTGGTGTATTCAAGCAATTACAGTATCGGGGTCAATATCTTCTTTGAAATAAATAAACGGCTGGCGGAGCTGATGACAGCTCATGCTTCTTACCGGCTTACGATTGAAGAGATTCACCACACGCAAAAAAAAGATGCCCCAAGCGGAACAGCCGTGTCTCTTGCCGAACAGATCCTTGAGCGGATACCTCAAAAGATAAGATGGGTAAATCATTTGAGTGACCAACCAGAAGACTTAGAGATTATCAGCAGGCGGATCGATCCGGCTCCTGGCACGCATACCATCAGATACAGCTCGGATATAGATGATATTAAAATCGTTCATACAGCCCATAATCGAACGGGGTTTGCTACCGGGGCCGTGCTGGCAGCAGAATTTGGCCGGGGTAAGAAAGGGATTTTTAATATGAAAGAGGTGTTGGGAATATAACAAACTTCGAACTATAATCCATGCTTTCCAAAAAATCGCAGTATGCTTTTAAGGCTTTGATCTACTTATCTGAACATGCAGATAAAGGGCCGGTGCTCATCTCCGAAATCTCCAAAAAGAAAAACATACCCCTTAAATTTCTTGAAAATATCCTATTGGAGCTAAGGAAGGCAGGCGTTCTGGAAAGCAAAAAAGGTAAGGGCGGCGGTTATTATTTTGCTGTTGACCCCAGACAGGTTTCGCTTGCGAAGATCATGCGTTTAATTGACGGTCCTATTGCCTTGCTGCCATGCGTAAGTTTGAATTTCTACGAAAAATGCAAGGATTGCGATGAAAAGATCTGCGGATTGAACCGGATGATGGCAGAGGTGAGAGATGCTACGCTAAAGGTGCTTGAAAATAAAACGCTGGCCGACCTCACCTACTCGCTATACAACGATAAACTTTAATAAGCCTGAACCTGCGGTTGTGAAACGCTGGGTACAACTTTTTGCGGGATGGATTGATCAAACAGAAAACAACTTGTCTATAAGCAGAATTTTTATATCTTGCGTCTCCAAGTGTGGCCATTCTAAATTGGGATTAAAATGCGCTGCCAAATACTTAAAGCAATAATTAATCATCAGCATGAATAAGTTCAATATCAACCGTCGTCATTTCATTAAAGGCGCCACCGCTTCATTGGCCTTAACAGCACTTGGAGCAAACGGCATGGACATTTTCCAGCAAAATAAAAGCTACCGGGTGGCACTTATCGGGACCGGTTGGTATGGTAAAAGTGATTTATTCCGGTTGATTCAAGTTGCGCCCGTAGACGTAGTTGCGCTCTGCGATGTGGATAAAAATATGCTGTCCCAGGCAGCAACGATGGTTAGCCAGCGGCAGAAATCCGGCAAAACTCCCCGCGTTTACACTGATTACCGAAAATTACTTGCTGAAAACAAACCGGATATAGTGCTTATAGGAACTCCCGACCACTGGCATGCGCTGCAGACCATCGATGCGGTGAAAGCCGGCGCCCATGTTTATGTACAAAAACCTATCAGTGTGGATGTGATGGAAGGCGAAGCAATGGTTGCTGCAGCCCGTAAGCATAACAGGGTTGTGCAGGTCGGTACCCAACGAAAAAGCACGCCTCATTTAATTGAAGCAAAAAAAAATATCGTTGATGCGGGCCTGCTTGGTAAAGTGTCTCATGTAGAGATGTGCTGTTACATTCATATGCGCAATAACGGCAATCCCCCGTTAGAATCCGTTCCTGACTTCCTCGATTACGAAATGTGGACCGGACCTGCTCCCTTGCGCCCCTATGACGGGTTGCCGCATCTCAGGTGGTGGCGCACGTTTATGGAATACGGAAATGGCATCATGGGTGACATGTGCATACACATGTTTGACACCGTAAGGTGGATGCTGAATTTGGGATGGCCTAAACGCATCAGCTCTACTGGTGGCATCTATGTTCAAAAAGAAGGAAAGTCAAACATAGCAGACACCCAAACCGCCCTCTTTGAATATGAGGGGCTAAATTGTGTTTGGCAGCACAGGACGTGGGGAACTCCGGCCGACCCGAAGTATCCCTGGGCGTTTAAACTATTTGGTGAAAAAGGTACGTTGGAAGCCAGCACTATGCAATATGATTTTGTTCCGCAGAGTAAGGAGGGAGAGAAGATACACAAGGATGTGATTTATGAACGCGAGAAATACCCGGAAGATCTTAAGGAAGAACGAATTGAACTGAATGCGGCTCCTGCCACCAGGATTCACATGCTCGATTTCCTCAATGCCATTGAAACGAAAGGCAAACCCATTGCTGACATTGGGGAGGGGCATATATCAACAGCCAGTTGCATACTGGCCAACCTGTCCATGCAAACGGGCCGTCCCCTGATCTATGATCCGAACAAGCGGATCATAGTCGGCGATCCTGAAGCGAGCAAACTTTTACAGCGTCCCTATCGCCAGCCCTGGAAGCATCCGTTTCCGGATACAGTGTAAAAAACGGTAATCACCATCACTCTTTCACCTCCATGATATAAAACGTATACGGTTCGATAATCAGGTACTCATGATCGTTACCTGCAACGTATTCCCTTTCTTCCCAATGATCGAATAAACGAACAGGTAAAGCACCATGTTCCTTAAAAGCAAACCAGTTTAAATGAGTAGTTTCATTGCTGAAATTGAACACGCAAAACAGTCTTTTACCTTCCAGTGTCCTTACATAACCAGCCACATGACTATTATGCAGGGCCATCCATGCCAGGTTTTTATGATCTGCGACCACCGGTAATTTTTTCCTGATACAGATCAGCTTTTGGGTAGACGAATATATCCTTTGTTCTATTGTACCGTTTGTTTTGATCCTACCGTTCCTCTTCCAGTCAATAACAGGCCGGTGCATCCATCGGTTATCGTAATGTTTTCCCGGCTCGTCCCGGTAAGAATAATTGTTGGTATAACCTGCTTCATCACCATAAAAGATCATAGGAATTCCACCGATAAAAAAACAATGGGCCTGCATGAGCAGTATTCGCCTGATGGCCAGTTCCGTTCCTCCCTCATCCTTTTCGTCGAGTGCCTTTTCCAGTCCGCAAAGTGATGCCAGCGAGCCGCTGATACGTGCGTCCTGGGTTTTGTGATTCACAGAGAACAATTCGCCACGGGCGTTAGAACCCGCAAACTTACCGGTGTAATACTCCTGGAGGAACTTACGGTGATCATAGGGGTTAAAGCCCGACTGACGTATCATGGCATCATCGTAACCCATCCCAATATCATCATGGCTACGGGTATATGTGATCCATGAAGTACCATAGGGTTTCTGTAAAAGCTCGTGCTGCGCCGTCATCATGATCTTAGTGTTGCCGGTGGCCAATGCATCCCATTGCAGGGCCATATGGGTGGCATTATAAGCAAAATCACATTCTCTTGCCGTGTATGACCCGGTGCCAAAATATTTCATAATCGCTGCCGGTGCTACGATAGCCTCACCCAGAAGTGCCATGCCGGGAGCGGCAACCTGTACGCACTGCCTGATCAAACGCAGAAGGGTATGCGCTTGTGGCAGGTTCTGACAATGGGTGCCTGCCTGTTTCCAGATAAAGGCCGGAGCGTCGATCCGCAAAATATCAACACCCAGGTTGGCATAAAAGAAAACATTATCCAGCATGTCAACGAATACGGCAGGGTTTGTAAAGTTCAGGTCCCACTGGTAGTTATGAAATACCGTCATCACATATTTATCGCATTCTTTTATATAGGTAAAGCTACCCGGTGCGCTCTCCGGAAAGATCTCCGGCATGGCCTGTTCGAACCGGTCGGGCATTGAACGATCATCATACATGTAGAAATAGTTCTGGCAGACCGGATCGCCGTTTCTTGCCCTTACGGCCCACTCGTGGTCGTGAGAAGTATGGTTTAGCACGATGTCAAGCATGAGATACATCCTTTCACTGCTCATCTTCTGCCGAAGGTTCCGAAGGTCTTTCAGGCTGCCAAAGCGTTCATCCACCTTGCGGAAATCCGATACGGCGTAACCTCCGTCACTTGCGCCGGGCGGACTTTCAAAGAGTGGCATGAGATGTAAAAGATTTACTCCCAGGTTTTGAAGATAAGTCAGCTTCTCCTGCAGGTTTGCCAGGCTACCGCAAAAGCGGTCAACATAAAGGCTCATGCCGGTAATTTCATTACTTAAGAACCAGTTGCCCTGCTCAACTTTTAGTTCATCATTTAGTTTTAAGGCGGAAGATCTGTTTTCATAAGCAGTGCCGATGACTTGTAAAAGCTTCTCAAAAACGGCCGCCTGATTCGGATGATCTTCGTATAATTCGGTGTACAGGGAATAGATGGAAGCTGCATTTGCAACAAAGCGCATAAAAAACAAGTTGTCTTTTCCGGCCAGATCGATGTTGCCTTTCTGTAAGCTGCGGTTGATCTGCTGATGAAGGTTGTAGTTGTACATATATTCGGTCGGCTACTTGAAGATGTCGCTGCTAAGGTGCTTGAAGGCCTCCATGGCGCCCAGGTATTCGCAGGTACGGGCGCCCGCCCTGTTGGCATTGGAAACGATGTGTTTCCAGTCTTCAATCAATAACTGTTGGATGCCCGTTAATGAAAGATTTCGCAGCTGGTATAATAAGGCTCCCACAAAGGCATCGCCTGCGCCGGTGGTATCTACCGGGGAAACAGGTATGCTTGGAATAATTTGAGTGGTCTGCTGAAAGCCCAGCAGGGTTCCTTCCTTACCCAGTGTGATGGCAAAAACGCCCCTTGTTTTCTCCTGCAGTGAACGAACGGCATTGTCCAGCGTTGCAGTTCCGGTGATCAGCAGCGCTTCTTCTTCACTTACCTTGAAAAAATGGCAGGATGTTAGAAAATTCCAGGACTGGTCAATAAATGATTGAATGCTGTTTTGAAATAACAGGTGGCGGTAGTTAGGATCGAAACTGATAAAGCAGTTTTTCTGCAGGGCTTTCTGGAGCATGCTCTGGTAAGCTGGTTGCAGGCGACCGGGCAGAAAGGCCGTAGCCGAACCGAAGTGAACGATCGAGAATTCGTCCAGGTCAATGGCTTCCACATCCTGGATATTCAGTTCACCATCGGCTCCCCGGTTAAACACGAAATCCCTTTCGCCGTTGTTTAAGAGAGAGACAAAAGCGAAGGTGGTAAAATATTGGCTGTCCTGGAGCATCCAGCGGGTAGACACACCAAACTCCTGCATGACGTCGATCAGTTGTTTTCCAAAAGGGTCAGCTCCTACCTTTGCCGCAAGTTCTACCGAACCTCCCAGGGCGGCAATAGCCGCAGCCACGTTAGTCGGCGCTCCTCCCGGTTTTTTCAGGAAGTGCTGCCCCTCCGACAAGGAAGTGCCTTTGTCGGTACAGATCATATCGATCAATGCTTCTCCGATGCAGAGTATTTTCATAAACTTATTATTCAATTGACAATGATCAATATTCAATGCTCAATAGTTAAACCACATAGCATTCAGATTTGCTCCTTTGTTCCCGTGGTTGGTGTTTTCACCAATCCACTGCGGAGAGGTATGAAATGTACTGAAATTGCTTGGATTTCCATTTACATACCTTACAAACACCCCGCCCCGCTTGTGGTTGGTAAACACCAACCACGGGCAGAGGCCTCTCACATTCGCACATTTGCTCATTAATTCAATGCCCTCCACCAATTGGGATCATTGCGGGCTCCTGACCGTCTGGTTTTTTCAGCTTTACAAATAGTACGGCTATGGCAGCACAGAGAAGCAAAGCGCCGGCCAGGCGGATGACATTTTCAGGATTTCCTCCAAGCAGGCTTTTGTAGTATAGCGGTAGCGTGAAGATCTGGATCATCATAGGTATTACAATGAACATGTTAAAGATACCCATGTACACACCCGTTCGTTCCTGCGGAATGCTTCCGGCTAACATGATATACGGGTTTCCCATCATGCTGGCCCACGCAATGCCTATACCAATCATTGGAATAAACAGTAAGGCTTCCGAGTGAAGCAGCGGAATGCATATCATGCCAATACCTGCCAGGGTCAGACTAATACTATGCATCACTTTTGCGCCTAACCTCCTGGTAAACGGAACCATGGCAAAAGCAGCAATAAAAGCAATAAAATTGTAAAAGCTTCCAAGCTGTCCATTGATCAGGTTGGCTTCACGGAAGTCTGAGGATGTGGATTCCGTCGTATTAAAAAGGGTGGTAGATAAAGACAACACTATGTATTGCCAGTAACAGAACATGCCATACCATTGGAACAGTTTCATAAAGGCCAGTTGCTTCATGGTCAGGGGCATATCTCGAATGGCTTCGCCTATTTCTGTCAACGTATGCAACAATCCTTTGGGTATCTTCCTGATCTTTTCTTTCTCCTCTTCAGTGAGCGGGTACTCCTTTGTTGTTCGCACCGTAACCAATACTGAAGTGATTGAAAAAAAGGCGCCAATGATAAAGGCGGCAACCGTTATGTACGGAATATTCTTTGCATTCACTGCATCCTTATTCATACCGAAAAGAACCAGCAGCGTAGGCGTCAGGTATGATAAGGTCTGACCTAAGCCGGTAAATGCGCTTTGGGTTAAAAAGCCGATGGAATGTTGCGATTTGTTAAGTTTGTCGCTTACAAACGCGCGATAAGGTTCCATGGTGATATTGTTGGCTGCATCCAGTATCCACAACAGCCCGGCGGCCATCCATAGCGTCTGGCTGAAAGGCATGAACAAAAGGCTAATGCTGCAAAGCACGGCACCGATTAGAAAATACGGTGTCCTCCGCCCCATCGGGCTTATCGTTTTATCACTCATGGCCCCGACAATCGGTTGAATAATGAGCCCGGTCATAGGACCTGCCAGCCATAAATATGGCAGACTAGCCTCATCTGCTCCCAGGTATTTATAAATAGGGCTCATATTGCTTTGCTGGAGTCCAAAGCTGTACTGAATTCCGAAGAATCCGAAATTCATATTTACGATCTGCGAAAAGGAAAGGTTTGGCTTTTTAAATAACATAAGCAATCGAATGATTTATCGGTGTTGTCTATCGGTCATTTCCCGGCATAATATAATAAATTTAAAATAGATAAAAAAAAAGCCGTGGTGTTTCACCCGGCATTGTAATTCTATCTGGTCATAACCAATAAGTGCAGCCCAATTTGTCATCAGAAAAGCCGTGATTGCAATATAATTCCTGTGGGTATCATAGCAGAACCGTCGGTGTGTTATTTTATTTTTTCGAGGCTCCAGACATCATTGCTGTAAGCGAATTCGGGGTTATTTGGCGTTCCTCCGTATTTTCCTCCTGTCATAAAAATTCTGCCATTAAACAAACAGGCCGTCACTGCGCCCCTGGGACTCCATGGTGCCTTCCCCGTGGTCCACGATTTTCGATCTTTGCTCATTAGCACTTCACTACTAAACAAATTGTTCCGGTTGCATCCCAAAAGCCACACCTGGTCATCGTATACTACCGCAGCATACCCGAAAACCGTTTCCGGAACAACCCTTTCCGCTTCCCTGGTCCAGTGAATCGCATCCAGTGAAGACCAGACATCATTATTCAACATAAACATTTTGCCATGGACCATTGCAGGCGTTTAAATAGAACAGGCTGGTAAGTGCAATTATACATTGTATGGCAAGTCCCGAAGAAAACAGGCTTATTCTCATAAAACTAATTTTGTACAAACTACCCTGAATAAATTTGTACCCTGCAACATTTACTTCACCGGTAAGAACTCCTTAACCAATGAACCGGATCGATGCTAATTAGCTAAATTACCATTACCGCACGGGCATTTTATAATCATGCATCGTACATTTGCCACCATTTCATTTTTATCCGTGAAATTTATTACGTTTTGATGTATCTGAATAAATTATTTTACCGGATTACACATTGGGAAACCTGGGACTACCGGGTAAAATATATTCCGCTTATACCGGTATGGCTCTGGTATTGTCTGCGCTCCGGCTCGTGGTGGTTTTTTACTTCTGCCAACCCGACTTTGACATTCGGGGGATTCGAAGGAGAAAGTAAAAAAGAAATGTATGACCAATTGCCGCCTTCGAGTTTTCCAAGAAGTATTGTAATTCCTCCTTCCTTATCTGTTTCCCAATTGGAAGAACAGGTAGCTTTTCATCAATTCTCCTATCCCTTTGCCGTAAAACCCAATGTGGGCATGATGGGTTTCATGTTTCGTAAAATAGACAATGCCGGGGAATTTAAACACTACCATGAGAAAATGTCTGTCGATTATATTGTACAAGACCTTATTGATTACCCTATAGAAGTAAGTGTGTTTTATTACCGGTTTCCGGACCAGCAAAAAGGAAAGATCAGCGGTTTTGTGAAAAAAGAGGCCTTGACAGTAACAGGAGATGGAAAATCTACCTTATGGCAACTCATGCTACGGCATCCAAGGGCCCGGTTCAGGCTCGATGAAATGAGGTCAAAACACGAAAACAGATTAAGCGATATTATTCCTGCTGACGAGAATTTTTATCTGTCCCATGCAGCCAATCTTAGTCGCGGCGGAAAATTTATTCACCTCTCTCATGAAAAAGATGAAACGCTGCTTAAATTGTTTGATGACCTTAGTCATTACGCCAAACACTTTTACTACGGGCGTTACGATATTAAATGTGCGTCTATAGAGGACCTGAAAAAAGGAATTAATTTTTCGATCCTTGAATTTAATGGAAGTGGTGCAGAGCCGCATCATGTGTATGGTATGGGCAACACGCTGCTGCAGGCATGCCGCATTCTTGCCCAGCACTGGAATGTGCTGTACCATATCTCAAGGCTTAACCACCGGAAGGGAATACGGTATTGGACATTCAAGCGCGGCTGGGTGTTTTTGAACCAGGCAAAAAAACATTTTAAAATGTTGAAAGAACTGGATGCGGAGTTTATTGTATCATGAATATGCCAGGAAGGCCACAGAACTAAACTTACGTCATTTTAACTACGCTTTTTTTTAAAATTTTGCAGGTGCATCGTTTAACACAACCGACGTGCATAGTCGAAGGAATGAAAATTATTCGCAGTATTATCATAGTTTTTGTTACCTTAAAAATAATTTGTCAATACCAGGACTTTGTTATGTACCTGCACGGGCTCCTGTATATTATTTATCATCATCTAACAAGAATAAACTATGAGACGCATAACTGATTTTTACTTACCCGTAATCATGTTGCTATTCGGTTGTGCATTCATTCACGCGGGCGCTCAAACGAAAGGCAGGAAACCATTGATCGTATTTGTAGTGGGCGATCATGAATATGGTAGCGAGTTAACGATGCCCCTTCTGGCCGCCGAACTGGATAAGAATTATGGTATGCGTACCAAAGTTCTTACGGCCTATCCCAACCATGAATCGGAAAAAAATATCCCCGGACTGGAAGCGCTGGATTCTGCGGACCTGGCTGTTTTTTACCTTCGGTGGAGGCAACTGCCGCCTGAACAAACGGCGCATATAAACAAGTATCTCAAAGCGGGTAAGCCAGTGGTTGGCTTTCGTACTACCACACACGCCTTTAATTTTCCGGCAGGTGATCCGCAGCAGAACTGGAACGCGTTTGCGGAAACTGCTTTCGGCGGTCCTCCCGGTTGGGGCGGCAAGGCCAACCATACCCATTACGGCCATGAAAGCACCACCGATGTCAGCATTATTCCGGCAGCCGCTAAAAATCCTATTTTGAAAGGAGTATCCAACTCTTTTCACGTCCCCTCCTGGCTGTATAAAGTGCTTCCTGATTATCCGGCGAAAGGAACGACCTGGCTGTTGATGGGGAAAAGCATCAATCCGAATAAGAAAGACGCAACAGAAAACCCGGTGGCCTGGACCTGGAAAACGCCTGCCGGCGGGCGTTCATTTATGACAACGCTTGGGCACCCCGAAGATTTCAGGGAAGAATCGATGCAGCGCCTGGTGATTAATGCTATACATTGGGCACTGGGTAAGCCGGTGCCCTCCTGGAAAGGAAAAATGAACATTAATGTGCCTTATGGAGAACACGCAAAATCAATTAACCAGGCTCAAACGCCTTAAACCTCTCTGCAAAGCCTCTTCATCGCCTGAAAGCAAATAAATTTTTAGCATGATACCACAAGTCCCTTTTCGTTTCGGATCTGAAGTATATACCTGGTTTATGAGTAAAAACGGCCAGACGCATGAAGGCCGGTTAGGGCACATGATCGAAGTAATTGCGCGGGCGGGCTTTGAAGGAATTCAACCCATCCATTTCTGGATGGGAGATCTTAACGACCCCCTGCGGCTGGAAGCCAAATTGAAAGAAAGCGGAATAACACTGGCAGCGGTAGCCTTGGCCCTGGAATGGAATGGAACCGAAGAAACTGCCCGGGAGCGCTCGGAAGCAGATCAGACTATCGCACTTTTGCAGCGTTTTCCGGGTGCCATACTTTGCACAGTGCAAAAGCCAACCGGGCGTCATGATCTGGTCTCCCGTCGCCAAAATCTGGTTAAGATAGTAAACAGCGTTTCAGCCAGGGCAGCAGAAAAAGATGTCCCCTGTAGCTTTCATCCCAATTCTCCACATAGCTCCATTACACGGACAGCTGAAGACTACCAGGTGATCCTGGAATCACTCGATGCTGCCATTACAGGCTGGACACCGGACGTGGGCCATATCATAAATGGTGATATGGATCCATTGTCTAAAATGAAAGAGTATGCTTCTTTAATTAATCACGTTCATTACAAAGACTGGGATGGCAATCCTGAATTTGCGCTTATGGGTAAGGGTAGCGTCAACTTTACCGCCATTACACAATGGCTTAAAGACATTGGCTATAAGGGATGGATTATCTGTGAAGACGAGGCAGCCGAAGCTGTGGACAACCCGGACGAAGTCACCCTGCACGATGCAAATTGGATCAAAGAACAACTGTTGCCTTCGATACAATGAAAACGTATAGTTTTAACGTACCTTGTTTCTAACGCTTTACGTATATCAATAATCGCTATTTAATCCTTTCGTATAACAGGTTTGGCTACATTAAATTATTTCCGTAATTTTTTGCCAATTTAGAAACATGCGCCGTATTCTATTAGTGGAAGATGATCTGGAAATTACAAAACTGCTAAATCTTCATTTTGATTCCGGCCTCTATGAGCTTACTTGTTGTTCCCAAGTGCACGAAGCCATTGATAAAGCAAGCAGTGGCGATTTTAATTTAATTTTATTGGATATAACACTCCCTAACGGAAACGGATTGGAAATATGTAAAACGCTCAGACAAAAAGCAGTCCAAACGCCTATTGTGATGCTAACCTGTCACTCCGAGGAAGCAGATAAGGTATTGGCCCTGGAACTAGGCGCCGATGATTATGTAACAAAGCCTTTTGGCATATTGGAATTAATGGCCAGGATTAAAGCTTTATTACGCCGCTCCGAACAGAATGAACCAAAAGAGGAAGCGGAAAAAAAATTGATTACTTTTAAAGAAATCGCTATTGACAGCAATAAGATGAAAGCGTCATTCAAAGGGAGCCGGCTGGATCTGACACCAAAAGAATTCGATTTATTGATGTTACTCGCAAGCAATCCCGGCAAAACATTCAGTCGTCACGACCTGTTAGAGCAGATATGGGGATACGCTTTCGAAGGCTATGAACATACCATTACATCGCATATTAACCGTTTGCGGATAAAGATCGAATCGGATTTAAATCATCCGCAGTATATACTAACGTCCTGGGGTAAAGGGTACCGCTTTTCAGAATGAAAGCAGGGCAGTTCAGCATTACAGGATCAAGAACACCATTATTGATTTATTTTCTTCTGGTATTTACATCGCAAGCTAATCAGCAACCATCTTATTAATCATCGGTTGGAGGGAGAATAAGACGATAAAGCTTGTCAACCTCGCTTGCTGCAAGGCCTTGCTTTTCACGCTTGTCGCTCCGGGAAACAGGTTCTTTCCATGGCAATGTAACAATGTTATTTTTTAGCCACCTTATTACTTATTTTGGTTGAATCAGTATCAAGCCCACGCAGAAATTCAATCATGTCCGCACGTTGCGTCTTATCATCAATATAGAATGGATGGGGGGATTTTTTGCCTCGTTTCTGATCTAATAATTCATCAAGGCTTTTAACGGAAGCATCGTGCAGAAAAAGGGTTGTTCTTGCAAGGTCTAGAAGCAATGGGACGGCATTACCACGCGGACCGCCGTGGCCGCTGGCATCTACAATTACCATTTTATCGTCAAAGTTACCCGGGGAATTCAGGATCTTAGTAAGTTTTTTGTTCCCGCGTAAGCCAACCACAACGGGTGTATATCCCGGCCAAAGTGTTTTAAGATCAACCAGTGTGGCAGGTACGGGTTTACCTTGATCTGTATTGTGGCAGCTTGTGCAGTTGGCGCGAAATATTTCCCGGCCACGCATGGCCATTTCTGCATTTACTTCAGGTGCAGCAGGGGCCTGTAAAGCAAAAACGTAGGCGGTCATATCCTGCAACTTTTGGTCATCTACACGTCGCCCGACGATGTTATTCAATTCTCCGGGTTTGCCTTCCATCTTTGCCTGTACAAACGGGTATCCCGTTACTCCTGTTTCTTTCAATATTTGTTTATATTCCTTATGTATCTGCTCCCCGGCGGGGCCTCCCAATCCTTTTAAAAACTCAAGTCCTTCAGGTGTTGCAAGCGTTGACAAGTCAAGATTAGTGCTGTAAGAAGAATTGCTGATATTGGTGAAAAGATCAAATTCGCCTGAAGTACCGTAAGGCCCAGCAAGGTCCTGGCGAAACAGGGGCACATTTTTAACAGGGTTACCATTACCATCAGAGGTCTCATCAAAAGTTCCTACAGGATAAAATTCAGGATTGCTAAGATATTCGTCAACCTCCTTTTCTGTAGATTCGGGCCGCATACCTCTTGCAGCACGACCTATGGAAACACCTACAAAAATTTGCTGCATGTTAGGATAATAGGCACGCGAATTATTAGCCAGTGCAAGGAACCTTCCCATATTGAAAGTCAGTGGCGCGGGTCCGTCAATGCGCTTACCTGCTGAACCTGCTGAAGGAATATCGAAAAAAGATTTATCAGTCACCGTATGGCAAATAGCGCAGCTTATTCCAACCATGTCTCCTTCAAGGATACTTAAACGTTTATCCTTGTTGCTGTCTTTCGTAACTACGCCGATAAAAGCATTCGCATTAATCAATGCTATGGTGGTTTTAGGATCATTCAAAAGAGGTGCCTTTTGGGGTGAAAGATCGGTCTGGAATTCCGACTCGAGCTTTTGACGTAAGCCTGCATCAAGTCCTTCTGCTTCCGTATCAATCTGTAAACCAATTTCCAGCATTTGTTTGGGCGTGAACTTAGAATCAACCACGCCTTGCTGCCAGCGCATTGCATTGAACCAAAAACCTTCATTGCCAAATGTCTCGAATCTGAAAACTTCCTTTCCTCTGCCCACGTCTCCCAAAATATGCGTTTTAGGTTTTGTGGTATCTGCGGGACCGTCACTTGCCATACCTGGCTTTGTTTCCTGTATATTTTTCGAATCAGGCTCGTTGCAGGCATTGTGTAGTAAAAGCGCCCAACATAACACAAAAAAAGATACCGTTGAAAGCGGGAAGTGGATTGATCGGTTTAACATTTTAAAAAGTTGCATGACAATATGGATTAAATGAGGTCACATTAACAGATTATAGCTTTTCCGTATTTAAACAGCAGATCAGTCTCTAGGGAATCGATTACGTGCCAAAAAGCGTTGTTAGGAACAGAATGAATATTGTCCTGATTCCAGTACCTCTTTCCTAATGCTTTTGGATTATATAATTTTTGCTGATTAGTAAAGGAACAATTAAAATTCAAAAAAGGATATCACAGAAGTATAACGTTTCTGTCACTTATTGAAACAATTGTATTTAAATGGTAACAGTCACGTTACTTATTAACTGATTGCATAATTAAATGAATCAGGTTTGATTCATCTTCAGTATATTGTAAGCTCCTCTAAGTAAGGATACTTTTTTCGGCATGAAACACAGACCATTCAGTATTTTCAGACG
Organism: Chitinophagaceae bacterium; assembly: GCA_037718865.1. GTDB lineage: Bacteria > Bacteroidota > Bacteroidia > Chitinophagales > Chitinophagaceae > JADCRZ01. Next base: position 28,580 of record JBBJMP010000034.1, read on the forward strand.
CATCGCCGTCATGGTGTTTTCCCTGATAACTATTCTATGCGTTTTATTTATGACGATCGCCTATTTAGCCATCACGCATTATCATCAGGCCACCACGCAGTTAGTCAATAAAGATGTAGCGGCTCACATTGCCGAGTTTACCTCGCCTTTCGACGGCGGCGGTATCAATAAGCAAAAAGCGGATTCCGTATTTAAGGATGCTATGGTTCTCAGTCCCAGTGCTGAAGTATATTTTTTAGATACCTCCGGCAATGTCATTGCATTTCATGCACCCCAAACAGCCATTAAACTTTGGAAGATACCGCTTCCCAATATCGACAAATATATAGCAACCCAGGGTAAGGAGTATATAAAGGCTCCCGACCCAAAACACCCGGCTGAATTAAAAATTTTTTCAGCAGCTGAAGTGTTCGGGGATAAGGCCAAATTAGGCTACATCTATGTGATATTTGGAAGTGAAAGCTCAGAGAATTTAATGAGCATGTATTTAGGCAGCCATATCGCTAACCTGGCTATCAAAGCGTTTGCCGCCATTTTTATAATATCCGTAGCTCTCAGCATTTTTTATCTTACCCGTATTCGAAGAAGTTTTAACCGTCTGATTGACGTGCTGCAACGATTTGAAGGCGGCGATTATTCGGCCCGTTTTCAGATAAACGAACAGGACGAGTTAGCACCCGTTACGCATGCCTTTAATAAAATGGCCGATCTGCTCTCGCAAAATATCCATACGCTCACCAGTTCTGAGACCGAACGCAAGAATTTGATTGCCATCATATCGCACGACCTTAGAACACCTTTGGCTATTGCAAGGGGGTATAGCGAAACCTTACTTATAAAAGATGATACAGACGAAATCACTGATAAACAACGGCAGGAATATTTGCAATTAATACTTCTGAAAATACAACAGGTAGAAGCAATGGTGCAGCAGCTTTTTGAACTTTCCAAAATGGAGGCAGCCGAATTCAAACCGCACAAAGAACCATTTGTCCTCTCTGAAATTGTACAAGAGATTATCAATACCTTCCACTTAACGGCATCTGAAAAAAACATCAGCTTAGGATGTACGCAATGCCAGTACCATGTATGGGTAAACGCAGATATTAGTATGATTGAACGTGTAGTGCAAAACCTGATAGATAACGCTCTGAAGAGCACACCGGCGGGCGGAAGTATTCAAATTTCAATAATACTCGATAATCAGAATCTTATTTTTTCAATAGCCAATACCGGAAGTCCGTTGCCGGAAGATTTGCTCCAATGGATCAATAATGTTAGAAAGGATAGTAGTTTACTAAATAAGCGGCCGGCGAAATTAGGTCTTGGATTATTGATTGTGCAAAAAATACTTTTGTTGCATAACAGTGGCTTAGAGGCCTATACGCATGAGGGTTCCAGAAACATCTTTGTTTTTCCTATGCCTATCTATGATCCGGCTGCAGGTAATCGAAAAATTAAATTGGGATAAAAACGTTATACTTCCGTGATATTATTGCCAATCCTTTGCTTTTGCTTTGTAAACTAATAAAGAGCGAAGCTTCTGAGCCCATAATCTGCAATATTTCAAGTCCACTGTCCTGCTATTGGTTAATAACATTCGGAACAATCACCTAAAAAATAAATAATGAAAAAATTAATGTGGGCAGCCTCCCTTGTGCTGGTTGCCGTTAGCTGCAGAAAAAATGACGACGATAGCTCTTTTGACCGTCCCAGGGAACACCTTACAGGTGTACCGGCCTTATCCGGCCAACTCGACCGGGATAAGCTTACCATGACAAGTGTGATGCATGTTGACCTTAACCGAAACATTGCAAGGGTACCCTTGTTTAAGGGTAGTTATAATGGTAACACCGTCTGGTATGTGCGAATGGATGTTTCAGATGCCGCCCTGGCAAATTCTTTAGGGCTTAATTTTGCACCACGGCTGGCTAAAGCAGATAACGGCTGTCCTGCTTGCATAGAAACAGTCAAGTCCACTAACCAGGTCCTTGGCAACGCGCCCGTTCAGTTTGCAGGCACGGTAGATTTTAGCCCCATGCGTGTCCTCACCCCGGGTGCTAACGGATTTCCACCGCTTATGGCGCAACCGGGTTCGGTAGCCGGACCGGGTTACAGTGACCTTGTTCGTGTTGAAGGCAGCAACGTTGTCTACAATGCACCCATCGTAGCTACGGGTGACGGCCCATTTGATGTTAGTCAATCTCACACCAACACGCTTGACCGTGTTATGGCTATTGACATTACCAACATGACCGTTGATCTGCAGTTTATCCGTGCCTTTTCGCATGGTAAGGAGATCTTTTACTTCACCTTTGGTTCTACCGGAGCTCTCTCGGCCACGCTTGAGCGGGGCACTTTTGTTCCGGCTCTGGCTTCCCTGCCTTTTGCTAACGACGACCAGAACCCGGAGGGGTCACGCAGCAGCATCTTTACCTTTACCAACGGCAAGCGTGGCAAAAATGACCCCAACGCGCAAGGGCTGATGCACGTGATCCTTGACAATCCGCCCGGCAACCTGAGCCTTGAGAATCCGGCTCTTCTAGAATCTCTGCGGTTACTTGGAGATGCACATAATGTGCTCGGCAGCTTTCCAACGCTGAAGGACAAACGCCTGAGAGAGCTGTATACGCCACTATGGGATTTAAATATTGCAGAGTGGAAGCCGGATGTAGTAGCCAAAGGAGAGAACTTTGCCCAGACAGATGCCAACACTATCCGGCAGCTTGCAGTCCGGGGCTTTCTTAGCAATCCGGGAGGTGCTCCGCTTAGCTCGGCCAATTTCGTGGTTAACTGTCCTGTAATGGGCTTTGCCACTACCCCTCCTACTGAAGATCAGGCTCCCCGGCCCAGCCAAAAAAATAAAAATAAGTAAAGTGTTTCATGTCGATACAAGAAGCTTCGGCAAATTGTATCTCATTCAAAAAAATCCAAAAACCGGATTAAGGAAAAGCTGACGTGCACCAGAATATGTTGCGCCCGGTCCGGGTCCGGAACAATCGGCTTGTAAAATTTAAAATCAAATACTGCATTAAATAATACACAACATAAAAAAAATCACATGAAAAAAATTCTTGTAATAATATTTGTTTCCGCGTTTTTTTTGTCTTGCCATAAGACTCCCGATGAAACTATGCATGACAGTCTAAAAGAAGTCGACGAACTTTTGGCAACTGCAGCGAAGCAAAGAAATGTCAGTAAAGAAGATTTTATGAAAACCCTTGTGGATGTTACCAGGTTCACCTCCGCGCAGAACGTTTTCATGCCTAGCGCACTGGAGGTGGACTTTAAGAACAAATGGGTGACGCTGCCAGTTTATAAAGGCATTGGCCCCAGTGGAAATCCGACATACTTTATTATTACCGAAGGCGCAGACTATAAGGTTGCCAAAATGATGGGACTTAACTTTGCGCCAAAGCTGGTTAATGGCCGTGGCACAACCGGCAGCCAGCAAGTGACTATTAAGAACGGCATGATCAGGTTTAAGGGAGACGTTGATTTCAGCCCTGTACGGTCTCTTGAACCGGGCATATTCCCGAACACGTTTCCGCCTGCAAAAGCACAGCCCGGTTCCGTTGGTGATGCCGAGTACTCTCCCTTGATCGTTTTGCCTAGTGGCTCAGTGATGAGCGCCTCTATTGTTGCAAACAGCACAGGGAAGCATGACCATTTGGTAAGCATTGACTATGTCAAGGGAACTGTCGTATTTGAACTGCTTGACGGGTTTGAAGGCGGCGAGCAATTTTATTATCATTTGGTAACAGAATCTTCCGATATGGGTGCAGCCACTATTGAACGAGGCACCTATACCCCACGGTTAGGCAAACTCCCTATGTTTGGCAAGAGTATGCCAAACGACAAATCAGCCTTGTTAGGTTTTGCGCCAACTGCCAACGGAGAAACAGGTGCCAATAATCCGGAGAGGCAAGGATTAAATTCAACTATACTGGATGGGAATGCGTTTGACCCAATTAACGTTTTTCCTTTGGATCCAGATAATAACAAGCAGGAAAACAACAACTACAGCCCAATGTGGGATGCACATATATATGTATGGACTGACGCGGCAATTCAAGCGGGTAAGAGAAGGAGAGTCAAAAGTATTACCGACTTAAAGGGGCTGTTTACAGAAGGACTTGTTACCAATGCTCCCGCTAACACCGGCGATCCAAATCCTTTTATAGCAGGTCTTAAACCTACACGCGTAATCATTAACTGCCCGGTCATCGCCCAGCCGATGAATTTGTAGAGAATAGAGTTTATGTCGTAGGCGAAAAGCTGTGCTCAAGTGGAGGATGACGGCACTTTAACAGAAGCCTGTAAACCTGCGCAACTACCCGTTCCAAACACAGTGAGGCCAAAAGGGTTCACTGGTGATTGAGCGGCAGGTAATGAAATACAATTAATTTTCTAGTCACATAAAAATTAAATGATAAAAATATGAAAATTATACAACGGTTAGGATTAGTTGCATTAGCTGCAGTTTCTATTCTTACAGCCTGTAAAAAAGATGACAAACCAGGCTCTAAAATCTCTGGGGCCCTTTACATGCAAACAAACGGAGTAAATAATGAGATTATTTATTACACGAGAATGGAAGATGGCAGCCTTAAGGAAAATCAGCGCATAGCAACAGGAGGTGCGGGTTCCGGAACTTTTAAACCGATAACCGGTCAGGAAAGTGCACCTAATGCATTTGAAGGGGTAAAAAGTGTCATTCTAAGCGCTGATCATAAATGGTTATTTACCACCAATGGAGGAAACAATTCTGTTTCCAGTTTTAAAGTGGCTGATGATGGCAAACTTACTTTATCAGATGTGCAGCCAACCGGTCAGCCCGTTATGGGCAGAAGCGGTACAGCCAAAAGCCTTGCATTTGCAGAGAATACGCAGACACTGTATGTATGCCATTCCTTTGGGCCAGACCACATTCGCATGTTCTCGGTAATGAATGGAAAGCTTTTGAGGAAGGGAAGTGCTTCTACGGTGAACACAGCACTAAAAAATGACAGAGTGCCAACAGAAGTTGTACTCACTCCCGATAATAAATTCTTATTGGTTGACATTTTATTCGATAAAAGGCCAGGTATGAATCCTGACGGCACTCCGGCCCTTGCTGTAGCCAATACAAGTGATAAGGATGGACTGGTTGTTTTTCCGGTAAATGCGGATGGTAGTCTCGGTACGGCTAACTTCTTAGATGCAGGCGGAGCCGGCCCGTTTGATATTGCATTTCTTCACGGAAGCAATAATACATTTATAAACGGCTATGCGGCGAGCGGAGGCATTGCGATGTGTACAATTGATGCCGCAGGCAAGGTAACCTGCACTCCTGAGGTCACGATTGGTCAAAAATTAGGAGCGCCTTCCGAGCTGTGCTGGGTAGCCATCACACCTGACAATAAACAAGTATTCGCTACGGTATTCGGTTATAGCTATGTATCGAGCTTTAACATACAAAAAGGTGTTATCAGTTTGAATCAGGATCCTGCTGCTGATGCTGTGCCCGGAGACGGAACATTCAAAGCGCTTAATATGGTAGTATCAAGCGGGCCAAGTGATAGCTGGATAAGCCGGGATGGAAAATATTTTTACCAGATATATCCGAATGCTTCTAAACTTATTTCTTACAAAATTGAAGAAAATGGAAAACTGCTTAAGCGGGACACAAAAAAGATTCCTTACAATTCACCCCAAGGACTTGCAGGATTTTAAGGTAACAGCTTATTAACATTAATTAAAAACATCAAATTATGAAAAAGCTTCTTTCTTTATCACTGGTTTCAATGTTGTTCTTCTCATGCAAGCCTGATCTCCCTGATCATAAACAAGACGATAAATATACCGGTTTCCTTTATACCAGTACCAATTCTACTGACGGAAACGCGATCATCGCTTTAGGAAGGAATCAGGATGGGACGGTAAAAGAATTAAAGGGTTCGCCTTATGCTACCGGCTCCAAGGGCGATGCAGCAGAGGGAGACTTTGATACCCAGTGGGCGCTACGCATTGTAGGTGATTACCTGCTGGCCGTTAACGCAGGGGCCAATCCGGTCAACAGCACGATATCTGTTTTTAAAATCAACAAGGAGAATGGAAAGTTAACACAGGTAGATCAAAATCCGGCTACACCGGCCATGGATAACATGAATTCATATGGCGTGAGAGCGGCTTCTATAGCTTCTAAAACCATCGGCGGAATGACATGGGTAGTGGTTGGAAATCAGTTTGCCAATCCTAATTATCAGGGAAGCCCTGCGGTGGCTTTCGGTACGGTTATGTCTACGCCTGCACGTAACCTGGCTGTTTTTACCTTCAATCAGGCCACCGGAGAACTGTCATATAAAAGCATTGGTGCTACCTATATGGATGGTAATCGCGGCGGACCCACGACAGTAGAATTTAATTCAACGGGGACTAAAATAGCGGTTTCCACCTGGGGCGTTCCGCATTTTGCCACGCCTGATGCAGACTTGTCTCTCCAAAAACCAGGACGGTTATACTTATATGATTTTGCTGCGGGTAGTTTAACGCAAACCGGTATGTTTGAAGAGGAGGGCATATCCGGAAACATTGGCTTATCCTGGAGCCCGAACGACCAGCATATCTACCTGTCTAATTTTAATCTGCATTCTTCCAAGGAAGCGAACAGTGTAACAGTGCATCTTGCCACAACAGGTGTTAAAATTCAAAACGCTGCTACAGCAGGACGCAACGATGAGGGCTGCTGGACCTGGGTGAGTATTGACAAACGCAAGCTTTACGTAGCCAGCTTTGGCGAAAATGTAATAAGTGCTTTTAGTATTCTCAGCAATAATTATTTGGAAAAATCATTAGAGCCAAATTTCTTTAAGCGCAGGGGAGAGCTTCCTGAGGCAGATACAAAGGATATGCACGAAACAACGGATGGCTATCTTTATGTGGCCGGTTCGTTTCAAAGTCATACCATTACTACTTTTAAAACGTCAATGAGCGGGATGTTATCTGAAGTGGCAAATTCACCCTACTATATTCCTACTTCCAAAGGCAAATCAAAAGATCAACATGCCTATCTGGGACTAACCGGATTTGACAGATACGGTAAATAATGATTACCTGGTTAAATCGTGGGTTTATTAAATACCTTTAAACAGGAAGCCATTTTAAAAGGCTTCTTGTTCGTTTGGCCCATGGTTAAAATTAAGGAAGTGTTGTAGTAAAACAATTGTACATCTTTACTTGTTTATCAATAAAATACTAATTATGAATTGGAGCGATGTGCTTAATTACACAAAAAACAATCCTAAACCGGATCATGAAATAAAAAAGACGGAGCAGGAATGGAAAAGCCTGCTAACCCCCGAGCAATTTCGTGTAACGCGTCATCATGGCACCGAACGCCCTTTCAGCGGAGAATACTGTGAAGCACATACGGCAGGTGCTTATGCTTGTGTTTGCTGTGAAACCGAACTGTTTGATTCCACGCTGAAATTCAATTCCGGTACAGGCTGGCCGAGTTTCACGGAGCCGGTTAAAGATAACGTGATCCGGTATAAAGCAGACAACATGTACGGTATGCAAAGAGTAGAAGTGCTTTGTAATGTTTGTGAAGCACACTTGGGTCACGTATTTCCTGATGGTCCGCGCCCTTCAGGTTTGCGCTTTTGTATAAATTCTGCCTCACTTAAAAAGCTGGAAGAAAATGTACAACATTAAAACGAATGAAAATATAGCGCACGTAGCTACCTTAGGGGGTGGCTGCTTTTGGTGTTTTGAAGCAGTATTTGACGAAGTGAATGGTGTTGACCGTGTAGTGTCAGGATATTCCGGGGGAGCCAAAGAAGCACCAACGTACCGGGAAGTGTGTAATGGCACTACCGGCCATGCAGAATGTGTGCAGGTGACTTTCAATCCGTCTGTTCTGTCTTTTGATGACTTGCTACGCATTTTCTTTATTATGCACAACCCTACTACACTGAACAGGCAGGGGGCAGATACAGGTTCCCAATACCGCTCTGTTATTTTTTATCATAATGAAGAACAACTCCACTCAGCAAATAATATCATTACAGAGTTGCAACCAAATTTTGATAAACCTATTGTTACGGAAGTTTCTCTGTTCACCACATTTTTTAAGGCAGAAGAACACCATCAGCAATACTATAAAAGAGATCCGGAGAAAGCGTATTGTCAATCGGTCATCAATCCGAAACTAAGTAAGTTAAGGCAGCACTTTAATGAGAGTCGTAAAAGCGGGACGACTGCTATCCAGCTTTAAAGACTGCATCTCTTGTGTTAAATAAAAAGTTCATGAAAAGGCTTAAAACGGTTTCGATACTTGTTATACTTGTGACCATTTCAGCTATCGTAGCAGGGTATAGTTTCAGTTCCGGAGACACTGAGTCAAAGGATATACACGCTGCTAAAAATACGGGATTTGCCGTCGTCGAATTATTTACGTCTGAAGGTTGCTCCAGTTGCCCATCTGCTGACAAAACCGTGGCAAAGCTTTTGTCAAAACAAGTGGAAAACGTTTACATCCTCTCGTATCATGTGGATTACTGGAACCGGCTGGGTTGGAACGATGTGTTCAGTCAAGCTGATTTTACGGCAAGACAGGGAAAATACGCAGCTTTTTTTTCTTTAAATAGCGTTTACACACCACAGATTGTAGTAAATGGCAGGTCTGAATTCGTGGGCTCTGATGAAAGGAGGCTAATGACTACGGTTGAAAATGAACTACGCAAAGAGGCACCATCGAATGTAAGTGTAAACGTTAAAAGAACGAATAATACGGTTAAGGTAACATATACCACTACAAACCAACATAAAGCTCTTTTACATCTTGCCCTTGTGCAACCAGAAGCAACAACCGTTGTAAAAAGAGGTGAGAATGGGGGCAGGTCTTTACATCATGTAAACATCGTAAGAGCCTTGCATACCGTTGATATAAATGAAAAGGGTTATCTTACTATAGAAATTCCAAAAGAACTTGCAGATATTCCGTTACAGCTCATAGCCTATACGCAATCCAGGAAAAATTTTGCCATTTACGGGGCGGATCAAACAAACCTCTAGGTTTATGAAAACGATAATAAAGAAACATCCGTTGGCTATACGATGGTTTCATTGGTTTAATTTCCCGATACTACTTTGCATGATCTGGAGCGGTTTACTTATCTATTGGGCGAACGACGTTTACAAAATTAACTGGGGCAGCAAGGTATTGATTCAATTTTTTCCGGATGGCTTCTATAAATCGCTTCACATCCCGTTCAGGCTTGCGGAAGGCATGAATTGGCATTTTGCGTTTATGTGGCTGTTTTTTATCAACGGTCTTTTATATGTACTATTTACGTTATTTTCGGGTCAATGGCGTTATCTGCTGCCTGATAAACATTCATTCAAAGAAGCCTGGCAGGTGCTCCTGCATGATTTGCACATCAGAAAGTATGAGCCGCCGTTTTCAAAGTACAATGCTGCACAACGTATAGCCTATACTTCAATTATAATTATGGGCATAGGCTCGTTGCTTACCGGTTTGGCTATTTATAAGCCGGTTCAATTCAAGACGATCACATGGCTTTGCGGTGGCTATGCAGCCGCACGGCTTGAACACTTTATTCTTACCATCGGTTATGTTCTTTTCTTTTTAATTCACATTGCCCAGGTGGTAAAAACCGGGTGGAATAATTTCCAGGCCATGATTACCGGGTTCGAAGTTTCGAAAACCTCCACAAATAAAACAGATCATGGAAAAGTCTGACCCGTTTAAACAGGACAAGATAACAAGCAAGCAATTAAGGAGGCGGACCATAGTATCATTTTCTGTCCTTGCCGTTTTACTTGTTGTCGGCTGGATGACATTTAACTGGATAAGAAAACAACCAAAAGATGCAGGCACGCCAAAACCGCTAAGAGCTGCCTTAAACGCTAATGAAAAAATATTCTCTTCCCTCTTTGATAGCGGTCAGTTGGTAAAAGAATATCCATTAAGTGCAGCTGTAAAAAAAGTTCGTGTAAACGGTAAAGAAGGCCTGCGGGACAGTGTCGATGCAGAAACCTGGAGATTGCAGGTAGTGCGTAAAGAAGGCGATACATTAAAACTCACCCTGGATGACATAAAAAAATTGCCAAAAAAAGATATAGTGTTTGACTTTAAATGCATCGAAGGCTGGAGCCAGGTAACACACTGGGCCGGAGTTCCCTTAAAGACTTTCATGGACTATTATCATTTGGAAAATTTGCAAAAAATGAAGTACGTAGGGTTACAGACACCCGACAAAAAATATTATGTGGGTATTGACATGCCCAGTGCCCTGCAATCCCAAACGCTGTTATGCTATGAAATGAATGGTAAACCTTTACCTGTAAATCAGGGTTTTCCTTTACGCTTAATCATACCAGTTAAGTACGGCATAAAACACTTAAAGCGAATCGGCACAATGTACTTCAGTAATGATAAGCCTGCGGATTATTGGGCGGAAAGAGGGTATGATTATTATGCAGGACATTAATTTTGCCGCAGATTTGCAGATTCAACATCCTGTTATCCAAAATCTACGAATCTGCGGCTTAAATCCGGTTCTGGTTTTAACATTCGATTTTAATCTGAAAGCTTAATACATTCGTTACTATCTTAAATAATTTTTTATGCGTTTTACTATGTACACCTGCCTGTTTGCGATTTTAATGGTTAGCACCGGCTGCAGTTTCGGACAATCGTCCAAAGAAAAGCCTGCCGAAAATAAGTTTGAAATGCAGCTGACCGATGCGCAATGGAAGGAGCGTCTTACAAAAGAGCAATATTACATTTTACGTCAGCAAGGCACTGAGCGTGCAGGTTCGGGCAAATACGATCACTTCTACAAAAAAGGCACTTACTACTCGGCAGCGTCCCTGCAACCCGTATTTACCTCTAAAACAAAATTCGATTCGGGAACTGGTTGGCCCAGTTTTTACGAAGCCATTTCGGGAGCTGTTATTTTGAGAACAGACAATCACCTGGGTATGGAGCGTACAGAGGTAGTGGATAGCAAAAGCGGATCTCACCTGGGCCATGTGTTCAACGATGGCCCTGCGCCAACCGGCAAGCGTTACTGTATGAATTCGGCAGCCCTGATCTTTGTTCCCGAAGGTGGTAAACCGCCAGTTGCTTCGAAATCTAAATGAGTAAAGATGTGAAATGTGAAATGTGTTCTTTATCAAACATCAGTAATTTTAACCCTAGCTGGTGAATAGAGCAAGCGGTTGTATCTTCATTCGCACATCCGCACATTCACAAATTCGCAAATTTATTCTATGTCATTTATTCAAACTAACGGAATAAACCAATTTTATACTGAAATAGGCGAGGGCCCTCCTCTTTTACTTATCATGGGAATTACTGCCCCGGGGTTAGTCTGGGAAAAACATGCAGTCTTCTGGAAAGATCATTTTCGTTGCATCCTTGGCGACAACCGGGGCGTGGGCTTTTCCGATAAACCAGCGGGACCTTATAGCTCGGAACAAATGGCTGATGATTATGCGGGTTTGCTCGATGCCATGCAAATTTCCGAAGCACATGTGGTCGGTTGTTCAATGGGGAGCACGATCGCCCAGCAGCTGGCGTTGAGGCACCCGAATAAGGTAAAATCACTGGTACTCATGTGCCCCTGGGCACGTTGCGACAGAATGGCGACAGCTATTTTTCAGCATATGATGACCATCAAGGCGAGACTGCGCCCGGAAGAATTTATTCACTACATTCAATGGCTGATCTATGGCAAGTCAAGCTGGGATAATGATTCGTTATATCAGGAAATGCTTGAAGGCCGGCAGGGAACAGCTATTGATGCAGTGCCTCAACCCCTGCACGCATTAGAAGCCCAGGCTGAAGCGTGCATGTCTCATAACACATTATTGCAACTGCATCAAATCACACAGCGCTGCCTGGTTATCGGAGGCCAGGATGATATATTTACTCCTGCCTGGATGGCCAGGGAAGTGGCCGCAGCCATTTCTGACAGTGAACTGTTTTTATATGAAAACGCGGGCCATGCTTTCCATTGGGAAAAGATTTCGGATTTTAACCCAAGGGTTAATTATTGGCTGCTGGAGTCGGAAAGATTAATGAGTAAAACTTAAGCATGCAGGAGCAAAAACGATTAAAAGATAATAAAGCAGGTTGGAAGAAATGGGGACCATATCTCACCGATCGCCAATGGGGAACGGTCAGGGAAGATTATAGCGAAGACGGAATGGCCTGGAATTATATCAGTCATGATATGGCCCGCAGCAAGACGTATCGCTGGGGAGAAGAGGGTATTGGCGGCATCAGTGATCACCGGCAATTGTTATGCTTTTCCGTCGGCTTGTGGAATAAGAAAGACCCGATTCTAAAAGAACGATACTTCGGCCTCACGTCAAATGAAGGCAACCACGGCGAAGACGTAAAGGAATTGTATTACTATCTTGATGCTACGCCAACGCATTCTTACATGAAGATGCTGTATAAATACCCGCAAAGCGAATATCCCTATGCGTGGCTGATCAGCGAAAACAAAAAAAGAAGTAAGCAGGAACCCGAATTTGAACTGATGGACACCGGCATATTCGATAATGCAGATTATTTCGATGTTTTCATAGAATATGCAAAAGCGGATGTCAAGGATATGCTCATCAGGATAACCATTCATAACCGTGGTGCCCACGATGCTGCAGTTAATGTGCTGCCAACGGTTTGGTTCCGCAATACCTGGTCATGGGGTTATGATGATTACAAGCCCCGGATCTCCTCTTCCAATACAGGTGATATAATTATCCGTCATCAGAAGCTGGGAAATTTTATCCTTGACATTGATCATAAAAAAACATTGCTGTTTTGCGATAATGAATCAAACAATAAAAAATTATACGGCTCTGCAAATGCGGGGGAATTTTGTAAGGATGGGATCAACGAATGTATTGTCACCGGCAATGATAAGGCAGTTAACCCTAATCAGGAAGGCACCAAAGCAGCTGTAAATTATGACCTGGTGATTAAAGCGGGTGAGTCAGAAACCATCCGGCTGCGACTGCGGCGGGAGGATAATGAGCTCACCGAACCTTTCGATGACTTCAATAGCATCTTTGACCTTCGCGTGGAAGAAGCAAATGCCTTTTATGATGACCTTCAACAAGAAATAATATCCACAGATGAGAAAGCGGTACAGCGACAGGCATTTGCAGGCATGCTGTGGAGCAAACAATTTTTTTATTATGACGTGGACCAGTGGCTGAAGGGTGATCCGGCCCAACCTGCTCCCCCACCCCAACGCAAATCCGGGCGTAATCGCGAATGGCCCCATTTGAATAATTCCGATATCATATCAATGCCCGACAAATGGGAATACCCCTGGTTTGCGGCCTGGGATCTTGCCTTTCATTGTATTCCGCTTGCCCTGGTGGATGTTGAATTTGCCAAAAACCAATTGTCACTGCTGACAAAAGAATGGTATATGCATCCGAATGGACAGTTACCTGCATATGAATGGTCTTTTAGCGATGCAAATCCGCCCGTGCATGCCTGGGCTGCCTGGAGGGTTTACAAAATGGACCAAAAGTACCACCATGGCAAGGGCGACCTGGCTTTTCTTGAATCGATTTTTCATAAACTGCTGCTCAATTTTACCTGGTGGGTAAACCGGAAAGACACAAAAGGCAATAACATCTTCCAGGGTGGTTTTCTTGGTTTGGATAATATAGGGGTCTTCGACAGAAGCGCGCCGTTACCAGGCGGCGGGCATATTGAACAGGCTGATGGCACAAGCTGGATGGCCATGTACTCCCTGAACCTGATGCGGATTTCGCTGGAGCTGGCAAAATTCAACCCGGTTTACCAGGACATGTCGACCAAATTCTTTGAACATTTTTTGTACATCGCCGGCGCAATGGCCAATATAGGAACAGAAGGAATAGGTTTGTGGGATGAGGAGGACCAGTTCTTTTATGATGTGCTGCAATGTCCTAAGGACGGCGGTGTCAAATTAAAGCTTCGCAGCATGGTTGGATTAATTCCGCTTTTTGCCGTTGAAGTACTCGATCATGAATTGCTGGAAGCAGTACCCGAATTTACCAGACGTTTGAACTGGTTCCTGGACAACCGCCCCGACCTTGCCAGCCTGGTATCCCGCTGGCAGGAAAAAAATAAAACCGAAAAACATTTGCTGAGCCTGCTGCGCGGACACCGTATGAAAAAGATCCTGCAGCGTATGCTGGATGAATCGGAGTTTTTCAGCGACTACGGCATCCGGGCACTTTCAAAATACCATGACCAAAACCCCTTTGAGATTTTCCTTGATGGAAAACATTTTAGTGTAGAATATACACCAGGCGAATCAACGACATCGTTGTTTGGCGGCAACAGCAACTGGAGGGGTCCCATCTGGATGCCGGTAAACTACCTGCTGGTCGAAAGCCTGCAAAAGTTCCACTTTTATTATGGCGATGATTTTACAGTGGAATGTCCTACGGGTAGCGGTATCTTCCTCAACCTGCGTGAAGTAGGTGATGAGATCACCAGGCGGTTGTCTGCATTATTCTTATTGGATAAGCAGGGTAATAGGCCTTATCTGGGTGAAAACCACAAACTCCAGTCTGACCCGCATTTTAAAAATTATATTTTATTTTATGAATATTTTCATGGAGATAGCGGAAAAGGCGCAGGAGCAGAACACCAAACGGGATGGACGGGTTTAATTGCCAAATTACTGCAGCCAAGAAGATTGTGATACTGTAAATTGCCTGTCATTTCGAATGAAGCGCCTTAGCATTTTAACATCGAATCTTATTTTGCGCTTCATTTGAAATCCCCTAAAATCGGGGAGTGGCAAACATAGTAGCAGCATAATTTCAGGAGATTTCAACGAA
>JBBJMP010000012.1:0-181028 GCA_037718865.1 Chitinophagaceae bacterium
ATTCTTTGTGATTTCTTCTTAGTGTTTTCTCTGTGGTCTTTGTGGTTTTTTAACCACAAAGAATGCGCGAAGGTGACATAAAGAGGAACACAAAGAAATTTTCTGTGACAATATGAAAGCAGTTAGACATATTCTTTGTGATTTCTTCTTAGTGTTTTCTCTGTGGTCTTTGTGGTTTTTTAACCCACAAAGAATACGCGAAGGTTACACAAAGAGGAACGCAAAAAAAATGTCTATTTCACCCTTTTAAACATCATCACATAACCGCAAAGGCCCTGTTTTTTCTTTTTATTTACCTGCACAGGTTTGAGCATATGGTATTCTGAAAACTGAGGAACATAAGTATAACTGATAATGTTTCCGTCTACATCCCCCCACATGTTTTTCTTGTAAAATACCTGCCTTTCATTTTCATCATACATCCTTACTTCATATACTTTTGAAGTCGGATCGCCGATGAATACAAAATTATACCAGGCGCCCTGGTTGAGAGGAAAGATCACAGGCATCTCGTATTCGCTTTCCATAGCCATGGAAGCTTCGCGAACCAGGTCAAAACCCTGTGAAGTGAGCAAACGCTTAAGACTGTCAATCTGGGGTTTAAAGGATTGGTTTTCGCAGGACTGTTGACGTATAATTTCTGATTGGGCAGATGAGCGATGAAAGGACAACAATAAAGTGATACATAGGTATACGGTAACAATAAGTTTCATACTTATAATTTTATAGGGGTTTACGATTAGATCAAACAAATATAATCGTAATTTTCAGATAAGCCCTATAAAACGAATGAAACGGTAATTTGTTATCTGTTTATTATTTTTGACCTGCCGGTGAAATGCGGTACTACCTGATCAACACCATGGTTCCTTTCTTAAATACCGTCCTGCCGGTAAAATCTTTTCCTCGGGCCATCCAAACGTAAGTGCCGGCATCCTGTTGTTTACCCCCGAAGTTGCCATCCCATCCCCTTGACGAATCGTTGCTGCTGAATATTAGCTGTCCCCACCTGTTATATACCCGGAAGAACTCAAGCGTTGAAATACCGACCGGAACAGGTCTGAACTGATTGTTGGTGATTCTGCCTGGAGTAAACGCGTTCGGCACAAATATATCGGGATTGGTCTTGAACACCTTTACATGCAGGGTGTCGTAGTTAAAACATCCTTCCTCGGTATATACTTTTACATAATAAGTTATGTTGTCGCTTAAAGTAGCCGAAGGAGACTGAATATTTGTTTTGTTTAATCCTAACGGTGGCGACCATTCGAAGTATTGCGCCCCACTGGCAAAAAGCTGGAGGGATTGACCCGTAACAATAGCCGTATCCCGGCCCGCATTTGCCAGTATTTTAGGTCTCACAGTTACCAGCACCGTATCAACACCTGGTTTAGGACAACCCAATACATCGCGCACCGTGAGCAAATACGGAGTTGTGCGTAACGGAAAGGCTATCGGATTAAGTGACGATGGATTAATGAGGGTATTTGCCGGAGACCACATAAAGGACGACCCAACTATCGATCCCTTTAACTGAACAGTATCTTCATAACAGATCACTGTATCGTTACCTGCATTTGAGCCAGGATACGGAACGGTGCTAACCATAATATCATCGGTTGCGTTGCATTTGCCGATCATTGAAGTTACACGGTAAACGGTGGTAGATGCAGGAATAGCTACCGGTTGCTGGATGTTGGGGTTGTTTAGCGTAGGCGTTGGTGCCCATACATACCGAAGGCCATTACTTGTCGGCCTCAGGGTCACTGCATCAGTCAGGCATATGGTTGTGTCGCGCCCCGCAGTAAGCGTCACAAAATCTACCACGCGTACCCGCACAGAATCAGTGTTTATACAACCGTTATCGCTGATGGTCACTTTGTAAATTGTAGTGGTCTTTGGAAATACTAGCGGGTCGGCAGTATTTTCATTGATTATGGAGCTGCCCGGCAACCAGGAAAAGTTACCTGAGCCCCTTGCCGACAGTTGAAGTGTGTCTATGCTGCAAATAAGTGTGTCGCGGAAAGGCATACCGATAACAGGTTTATCTCTTACCTCAACACTGTCTTTGGTAATAGTTGCCACGCATCCTTTACTGCTTTCCACGGTGAGCGCTACCCGTTTAAAACCGGTCGTACTGTATTTCCAGGCCGCGTTTTGAATGGTTGAAACATCGATGGTAGAAGTTTCGTCACCAAAGGCCCATGACCATTTGGTTATGGTGCCATAACGGGTTGAAGTGGCATCATTAAACAAGAACGGATTAAGCTTGCAGGACCCGGCTACAGTAAAGCCGGGGAAGAAGCCGGGATAAACTTTAAGTATGGTAGTTGCGGAATCGGAACATTCTTCGCCGCGGTTAATGATCAGTTTTATTTGGTATTCTCCGGAGTCAGGAAACACAAACTTGGGTTTTGCCTGGGTGGACGTATCATCAGTTCTTCCCGGAATTCCAAAGTCCCAGTAATAGGAATGGATAAGGGTGGAAAACGGTGCTTCGTTCTGAAAGGTAAAATCGAACCCGTTACAAGTGATATAAAAAGGTTTCAGGTCTGCCGCTGCAAAATCGCACCGCGAGTCAACGCGAAGAATGAAGTCTTTAGCGTGGACACTGATCGCTTTTCCTCTTCTCCATTCAGTTAAACAAACACTCACCACGTAGTCTCCCCCGGAAGGAGCTGTGCCCGAAATAATGCCGGTTACCGGATTGATGGTAACGTTCGGCCCCAAAGGCTGCGTGCCTGAAAGGCCGTTGGCATAGGTAACATCTACTAACTGATCTGGAGAAGAAGGGTCGGTAACTACAGGCGTATTGGTGGAGCCCCCCCTATAAGCAGCACAAAATGCATAGGAGAGAGAATCTCCATCTACGTCAGTGGCCCCAAAATTCAACGTGAATTTCCGGTTCTGGCAAATCAGTACCGTGTCCTTAACCAGGAATTGCGGATTTGAATTGACCTCGTTAGGGCCGATATCATTTGATCCATGTATCTGGCAGGTATAGGAAGCGCCTACAGAATTGTTTGGACTCATATTCTGAATGCCGTTTATACGGCAGCATCGTTGATATATGACGGTATAGCCTCTGGGTTCTCTGGGCAATTCTATTTCTGCAGCATATATTCTAATCCGGTAGCAAATGGGAGAAGGGTTAATAATACAGGGAATGGGCGCAGTAAGCCTGAGAGTCTGGTCTCCGGTATTTGGTAATGTAAACGGTGAACCGCTGACCTTGCTGTTGTCGGCATTTTTAAAGATGCCGATATTGGCAGCAGCATCGATCTGCATTCCTGAAGAACCGCAGTCAACAAATAACCTTACCGTGATGCGGTAGCGGTCATTGTTACCCGAACCTCGGCCAAGGTATTCATAGAAAACCTCACCTCCTTTAATATGAGCTGCATATGATGATTCTGCAAGAAGGAACAGTAACGAGAGTATCAGATAACTTCTTTTCATTCCGGAGTAAGGTTTTCGACACCAGAATCATGATCCTGGCTTAAATGAGGCAACATGATTAAAGTATGTAATGCGTATCAATAGAGGTCCCGCAAAAATTTATTTAATATCCAGTTGGTTTTTCCGCTCTCTTCAATCATGCCCATATGACCTGAATTTTCAAGAATGTGAATATACGATAAAGAGGGGAGATGGCACAGCTCCAAACTGTCATCAAAAGGTATTGCATTATCATGTTTTCCGATAATAAAAAGGATAGGTTTAACAAATTGTTTAAGTATATCGGTTCTTTCTTCGCGCCTCATCATAGCTTCCTGATATTTCTCCAGAGAGAGTGAACTAAACGTTTTATACCTGTCGATAAAACGGTCTACAATCTCCGGATGCTGCGTCTTGAAATCATTACTAAATAACGTAGGAACGGATTGCTTTAAAAAAGCATGCGTATTATTTTTGCGGATGAATTCAATATTACTTTTGCGGCTAGCTTCCCGGTCTTCATTATCAGGGTATGCAGTTGAATGGAAAAGTCCAAATCCTTTCAATAGCATTGGATATTTCCTGGCAAAGGCAAGGGTAATATATCCGCCCATGCTGTGACCGATCATTACGGTTTCACTAATGTGTTCCTTTTCCAAAATGGCATAAACCACATCCGCCATTGATTCAATATTCACCTTATCGGTTAGCGATGACTGCCCGCTGCCTGGAAGATCGGGGATGATTAGTTGATAATTACTTTTAAGAAATTCAACCTGCTGCTCCCAAATTTTACCATCTTCTGCAAATCCATGTAAGAGCACGACCCGGTTTCCTGAGCCGATGACACGGTAAAAAATGAATTTGTCGTCAATGATGATGGAATTATTCATAATGATTTTATTAGTCCTGTGACCGCTTATTTATTCTTAACGCTTGAATGCAAAAGATCCGGAGCCTTAATGGATGAACTCCCTTTCACCCGGCTGACGGCCCATGTATAACAGAAAATCAGCAAGAGAAAACCGCAAATCACCAATGCTGATTTTGATATGATGTCTCCATAACTTACATAAAAGCTTAAAACTTGATATGGTATAATATCTCTTTTGATGGCCGCCGCCTGGTCCCAGGGCTGTGCATCAAATATTTCTCCCACGGGTGAGATGAAACAGGAGATGCCCGTATTGGCACTACGAACGATCCATCTCCTGCTTTCAATAGCCCTGAGCCGGGCATACTGCATATGTTGCTTGTGGCCGGATGTATTCGCCCACCATCCGTCATTGGTTATTATTCCAATCACATTGGCGCCATTGCGAATATATTCAGCAAGAAATTCTCCATAAATGCTTTCATAACAAATGGCAGGTGCTATGCGGAAACCGCTTTGCGGATCGGTTAACACTGTTCTCTCGGCTTGTGATGCATACCCGCCAGAGGTTCCTCCGAATTGCTCAAACCAGGTGTCTATAAATCGTAAAAAGGTAGGCAGGGTTTCTACCCCCGGGACTAATTTAGATTTGTGATAAAGCGTCAAAGCTCCGGAACTGTCAAGAAGTGCTGCTGTGTTATAAGTATCATAGTATTGATCGGTATCAGGAATGCGTTTGGCCGTTGTCGACTTCGTCAGGATATCATATAAACGAAAGCCCTCAATGCCGGAGATTAATTTCAGGCGGGGATGGCGCCTAAGAAATTGCCAGATTGGCTCAAGGAATTGACTTTCCCTGAGCCTGGTTTCGTCTAAGCCGGAAGAAAAATTAAGCGCTGTTTCAGGCCATACCACCAGAGAGGTGTTGGTATCAATCTTTGATTCACTTAAGCTGATCAGCAAGGTTAACTGGCCTTCCTGGCTTCCGGGTTGAAACTTCTCATAAGGATCGATGTTTGGTTGAACTACGACAATGTTGCGGTTTCCGGTTATAGCGGTTGGTATTGCAGGCTCAATGAAGGCAGAAACAAGTATGGGGATAAGGATCAGTAGTAATATGTAAACGGACGGCCGGCCCCTGACCTTTCTATGCTGTCCGGTAACTGTTAACCAGTGAAACAATAAAATATTGACGGCAAGGATCCATAAACTTCCTCCGCTGGTTCCTGTATATTCATACCACTGAACCCACGCAGGACGCGAAGCAAATACATTGCCCAGGGTTAGCCATGGCCAGCTTAATTGCCAGTTCAGGTGTATATATTCAAAACTCAGCCACAGCACAATTAAGGCGGTATAACCTGTCGCTTGTCCGAGTCTTCTTTTTATGACGTAGAACAACAACCATGGAATGCACATAATTAGGCTATTGGCGATAATGGCTGAAATGCCTCCGGGAACAGTTGAGTTGCAGATCCACCAGGTTGTAGCAGAATTCCAGATCAACAACGTTATAAAGGCATAACCAAAAAACCGGCCTATCCGGGTACAGGTGTTCTCCACCCATAATAACGGAACGAAAGCGATAAAAATCAAAAAAGTTAAGGGAGAAACTGGCCAGCTTGCCCATAACAAACAACCACTTAACACAGCAAGCAGAATCGGTTTATTTTTGTACACGTAATTTTTTGCAACAAGATCGGGAAAATGTGCGAATGCGCAATTGTGCAGATGTCGAATGTGCGAATACGGTGATAGGGGCACGGTATTTTATTCCTGAAAATTTTATTTATACATATATATAACATTATTTTGCAGCCAGGCTTGTAATATTCAAAATAAAGATCATGGTAAGACAATTATATGAATCGGTTAGTTACCGGTTTGGTTTACTGATTGGAGTTTTCCTGATGGTGTCATTAGTTGCTTTTAGTTATCCCCCCGCAAAGGAATTTTACGAGATCAGAATTTACCACCTCAAAGACAAGGCACAGGAAGATCGCGTTGATCAGTTTTTGCAAACCGCATTTCTGCCGGCTTTGCATAAAAACGGAATAAAAAAAGTTGGCGTGTTTAAGCCTGTTGGAAATGATACCGCCGCTGACCGCCGTATATTCGTTCTCATTCCATTCAATTCACTCCAACAGGTTACCAGCATAGGCCAGCGTTTGGAAAAAGATCCGGCATTTACTTCGGCAGGAAAAGACTATTTTGAAGCGCCTTTTAATAATCCGCCATATACCCGCATAGAAACTATCCATCTTGAGGCCTTTCCCGATATGCCACAAATGCAGCTTCCTGCATTAAAAGGGCCCAAGTCTGAACGCGTTTACGAATTGCGCAGTTATGAAAGCGCTACCGAAAACCTACATATCAGTAAAGTGAAAATGTTTAATGAGGGTGGAGAGATCAGGATTTTCAAAAAACTTGGATTTAATGCTGTGTTCTATGCCCGGGCCATTTCGGGCAGTTATATGCCCAACCTAATGTATATGACGACTTTCGAAAATAAAGCAGTAAGGGATGAACACTGGAAAGCATTTTTTGCAGATCCGGAATTTGTAAAGCTTGCCGCCATGCCTGAATATAAAAACACCGTTTCCAAGAATGTCACGATGTTTCTGGAGCCTGTAGATTATTCAGATTATTAGTTTAAACTTTCTTCCTTCATCAGAAGCTTCCGCGTATTAGAGCATAAATTTTCTTATCGTAAAGCTGCCTTAGCGAACGATGAACCTCCGGAGACAAAGGAGGCAGGCCGGATGATTCCACATTTGACCTTACCTGTGATTCTTTGGTGGCCCCGGGAATGACAGTAGTAACATCCGGATGATCAAGGATCCATCTGAGCGCCCATTGCGCCAGGCGGCCATCAGGTACAAGGGCAGCAATTTGCCGGGATAATTGCAGTCCCTCATTGAATGCTATACCTGAGAACGTTTCCCCGACATTAAACATCTCACCGTTGGCGTTATAATGACGATGGTCATTTTGAGTAAAAACAGTTTGATCTGAGAATTTGCCTGTAAGTAAACCGCTGGCAAGCGGAACCCTGGCAATAATGGCCACATTTTTCTCACGTGCCATGGTAAATACCTCATCTGCCAGGTGCTGGCGAAAGAGGTTAAATATAACTTGCAGCGATGCTATTCCTTCCTGCTCCAGGCATAACAGCGCTTCTTCGGCAGTTTCTACACTGGCTCCCCAGCAACGGATCAATCCCTCATCCTGCACCCTCCGAAGATGATCAAAAACCTTTCCTGAACGCATTTCCTGAGTAGGTATACAATGTAATTGTTCCAGGAATAACCGGGACAAACCCAGGTTTCGAAGCGAATCTTCAATATGTCTTTTAATAGCATCATAAGTAAAATTCTGCGGCCACCCGTTTTCATTATCATTCCTTCGTCCAAGTTTTGTGGCTACAAATACTTCTTTCCCGGTAATTTTCAAAAACTGGCCAATTACTGTTTCGCTGATTCCCATTCCGTAAACATCGGCCGTATCGATAAAATTTCCTCCATCATCAACATAAGCTTGCAGGATGCGAAACGCCTGCTCTTCATCCACGCTTCCCCAGTCAAGGCTTCCCAGTTGCCAGGTTCCTAATCCTACCTCGGCAATGGCCTGTCCCCTGAAATCCCTGTTTTTCATATTCGCTTAATTTTTTATAAATATAGAAGAAAACAAATAAGGGAGAAAATACGAAATGGAAAGTCAAGTGCCTCAATCATTCTTAATACATTTGCGAAAACCGGTAACTAATCAATATAATTTATGAAATTATTTTTTCTGCCCTTTATGTTTATCTGGTTGGGATTTGCTGCTCAATCACAATGGAAAGCCACCACAGCCCAGGAAAGGGAAGCCGGTGAGCTACGCCGTAAGCTCCTGGAAAACCGCTCCTATATAAATAAGATCAGCTTCCGCAATGTGGGTCCTGCCATAACGAGTGGAAGAGTGGTAGACCTTGAGGCCAATCCAGCAAACCCTTCAGAGTTTTATGTGGCCTATGCCAGCGGGGGTTTATGGCATACCAAAAACAACGGGCAGTCATTTGTGTGTATTTCCGATAACCTGCCAAATACTTTTATGGGAGATGTAGCAGTAAACTGGAAAGAAAATATCATTTGGCTCGGAACAGGCGAGCCCAATGCATTGCGTTCGGCCTATGCTGGCAACGGGGTATATAAAACCCGGAACAACGGACTGACATGGGACTACCTTGGCTTACCTGAGTCGCATCATATCGGTAAGATCGAGTTACATCCCGCTAATCCGCAAAAAGCCTGGGTTGCGGCGGATGGGCACCTGTACTCTCCTAACAAGGAGAGGGGAATCTATCTAACCATTGACGGAGGCAGGTCGTGGAAGCATACCTTATATATTGACGATACTACTGGCGCAATTGATGTGGTTGTTAACCCGGCGAATCCGGACATCCTGTATGCCGCCATGTGGCATAAAACCCGTTCGGCATGGAACCTGGTGGAATCAGGCAAAACTTCCGGAATTTACAAAAGCATTAATGGGGGAGAAACCTGGCAGCTCATAAGTGCGCCTGGCAGTGGTTTTCCCGTCGGCAATAGTGTTGGCCGTATAGGATTGTCTGTCTATCCGAAAGATCCGAACATAATTTATGCGGTCCTGGATCATTTTTCCAGCCGGCCCGATACCAGCCGGGCCGACACAAGCGCGAGGAAAAATCTGAAGAAAGCCTATACGCTCAGCGATCTCCAACACCTTACCAAAGAGCAGTTTGCCCGGTTGGATGAGAGCAAACTAGATAGCTTCCTACGTGAAAAACGTCTGAACAAATATAAAGCGTCGGAAGTTAAGGCCAGGGTAGCCAGCGGTGAGTTTAAGGCAACGATCATTGCTGACTATTTTGGTGAGGCCGAACCAGCTCCAAATGTTATCGGTGCTGAATTATATCGCTCAAACGATGGAGGTGTCTCCTGGAAACGAACCCATACCCATTATCTGGATAACACCTATTCTTACTATGGTTATTTTTTTGGAAAGGTTTGGGTGTCACCTCGAAATCCCGATAAAGTCATCATTGCGGGTGTTCCGTTGCTGCTCTCCGAAAACGGCGGAAAAACATTTACAGATATAGGCAAAGCAAATGTCCATGGCGATCATCATGCATTGTGGTTCAATCCTTCTGACGATAATCACTTTATTAACGGCAATGATGGCGGGGTAAACATCAGTCTGGATAACGGAGCCCATTGGTTTAAAGCCAACACTCCTCCGGTTTCACAGTTTTATTCTGTTGAAGTGGACAATGCGGATCCTTACAATGTATACGGCGGCATGCAGGACAACGGTGTTTGGTATGGCCCTTCCAACTATAAAGCCGACATGGCCTGGCACGGCAATGGCCAATACCCTTATAAAAATATGATAGGAGGTGACGGGATGCAGGTTCAGATGGATTGGAGGGATAACAAAACCTATTACGCCGGCTCGCAATACGGGGCTTACTTCAGGGCCGGGTTCAATGAAAGCATTAAGCGAATAAGTATCCGCCCGACCATAGAACTTGGTGAAAAGCCCCTTCGTTATAACTGGCTTACTCCCATTCTTCTTTCCAGGCACAACCAGGATATTATTTATTTGGGTTCTAACAGGTTTCACCGCTCTATGAATAAAGGTGAAAGAATGGAGAATTTATCTGACGATCTTACCAACGGCGGAAAAAAGGGCGATGTGCCCTACGGAACAATAACTGCGTTAAGCGAATCGCCCCAGCGTTTCGGACTTCTGTATGCAGGCACCGATGACGGCAACATTCATGTTTCTAAAGATGGAGGTTATAGCTGGAAAAAAATTTCAGACGGATTGCCCAAAGGATTATGGGTAAGCAGTATCTCCGCTTCAGCCCACAAAGCAGGCAGGGTATATGCCTCCCTGACCGGTTATCGCTTGGATCATTTTCAGCCTTATCTTTTCGTAAGCGAAGATTATGGCCAAAAATGGAAGCGCATAGGTATGGAACTGCCTGCAGAACCGGTTAATGTGGTAAAAGAAGACCTGAAAAAAGAAGATATATTCTATGTAGGTACAGACAATGGCCTTTATGTAACCATAGATCGCGGTTCTACATATATGGCCTGGACGGGAGGTTTACCCAGGGTGCCGGTGTATGATATTGCCATCCAGCCAAGAGCTAATGAAATTGTATTGGGCACACATGGGCGCTCCGTTTACATTGCCGGATTGTTCCTGATTCAGCAATTGACACCATCATTACAACAAAAAGAACTGGTCATTGCCGACCTGGTAGTGCAAAAGAAGGCTGGAACCAACCGGGTGACGGCCGCAACCATACCCGTTACTGTGCGGATCGCCTATTTTGTACAGGCCCCGGTTATAACGGACATCAGCATAAAATATGAAAATCAAACAGTGGTTTTATCGGTCAGGGACACAGCCAATACGGGTTTTAATATGGTCAATGTCGACCGGGAACTTGATCCGGGCAACTATTCATTGGAAATTGGGTTGCCGGGTGGCAGTAAACAGACCAGGTCGTTTGCAGTTAAAGCAGATTGATTTTACCATGCACGTGCTATAAGCTTTCAAAGATCAGCCATACCTGCTAGTTAAATGGTTCTCAGGTACAGGAAGTAGGTTTAAAGCAAATGAAGAGCACAAGCATATGGGTTTGTTAAAAGCATTAGCCTCACTGTTATTTTAGCTCTTGGTATATAAATTGTAGAAAAACAGCAGCTTAAAGTCTTATTTTTGACTGGTCATTTGAGTAAGTATAACTACTATATCGTTTTACATTTTAGTCACTTGATTATGCGCCTGAACATGATCTAATATATGATATCAGAAAATAAACCTCACAAATCAAAGAATATATTAAAGCGGGTTGGAAGTATTCTGTTAAAAACAATACTCATTATTGTTTTGCTGATCGTAACCATATTGATCCTCATACAAACCCCACCAGTTCAAAATTTTCTTGTTAAGAAGGCTACTGCTTTCCTGGAGAAGAAGTTGAAGACCCGCGTAGAGATCGGCAAAATATATATTGGTTTTCCTAAAGACATTGTGTTAGAGAACATCTACGTAGAAGACAGAAAAAAGGACACTTTATTGTCTGGCGGACGTTTGAAAATAGACATCGCCATGATGAAGCTTCTTGATAGTGAGATTGAAGTCAATGAAATAAAATTGGATGAGATCACTGCTAAGGTCAGCCGGTTATTGCCGGATACCACTTACAATTTTCAATTTATCGTTGATGCATTTGCTTCAGGTGAGAAAAAACCGGAAAAAAAATCCGATACGGCCGCTTTGAAAATTAATGTTAAGCATGTTCAGCTAAACAAGATCCGCCTGGTATACAAGGATGTTATTACCGGGAATGATATGGACGTCTGGCTTGGTTACTTTGATACCCGGATTGACAAGTTCGACCTCAATAACCAACATTTTGATATACCGGTAACAACGATCAGCGGAATAAAGGGCAGGATTTATCAAAGCAAACCTTTAATGAAATCCGAACCAGCTGCAAAGGATGCTGCGGATGCTCAAAAACCCTCCACCATGCAGTTGAATTTCCGCAAACTGCAGTTAAAGCAAATAGAGCTGGATTACCGAAATGATGTTTCCGCTTTTTATACCTCTCTTAACCTTGGTGAGCTGGTTCTGAATGTAAATAAGCTTGATCTCCCCAATAGGGTCATAGCCCTTCAGGACCTGCAACTCAACAATACGTTTGCAGCCATCCGCCTGGGAAAAAAAGAAGCAGCCAAAATAGTAGAGAAAGAAGTAGAACAGGAAATAGAAAGCCAGGCAGATGCTAATTGGAGGTTCACCGCTGAAAGCATCCGGTTTAATAACAACAATTTGGAGTTTGACAATGATAATAAACCCCGCGAAAAATACGGGATGGATTACGCTCATCTGAAGGCCCGGGATCTGACCCTTCACCTGGACAACCTTTTATACAGCAAGGACTCTATTTCCGGAATAATTAAAAAGGCTTCATTAAAAGAGCAAAGCGGCTTCCAGTTAAATAAATGGGAAACAGATTTTTTATATGCAAATAACGAAGCCTATCTCAAAGACCTGATCCTGCAGACTCCGGGCACAGAACTGAAAAAATCAATCGTCTTGCGTTATCCATCACTGGAAGCACTTAAAAAAAATATTGGCGCTTTGCAAATGGACGTTGACCTGCAAAACAGTAAAATCCAGATAAAGGATATTCTAACTTTTGTCCCAACCTTAAAGTCACAACCGGCATTTGCCAAATCTTCAAACACCCTGCGGATAAACGGGCGCATAAGGGGAAGTGTTTCCCGTTTACAAATAGAGACCTTACAAATTCACGGATTGCAGGATACAAGAGTAAATGTAAGAGGTACTATCGGAGGATTGCCAGACATAAAAAAAACCGGCGCCAATCTTACCATCTCGGAGTTCAGTACTTCCAGGCGTGATATCATGGCACTTGCACCAAAAGGTTCATTACCTGCCGGAGTCACCCTTCCGGAAAGAGTTAAGCTGACCGGCCGGGTGACAGGCGGAATGAATAATATAAACCCCGACTTGCTGTTGAGCACCTCTTTGGGCAATGTAAGTATCAAAGGAAATATCAGGCAAGCTTCTGATAAAATAAGGGCACAATATGATGCGGTTGTCGAAACAAGAAATTTAAACCTGGGTATCATCCTGCAAAATCAGCAGAACCTGGGTACCTTAAGTGCAAAATTTACTGCAAAGGGCAAGGGGTATGATCCCAAAACAGCCAATGGCAGTATCAGCGGCATTATACACTCTGCTATAATAAAAAAGTACAATTATCGTAATCTGCAATTAAATGCCAGTATTGCTAACCAGCAGGTGCAGGCTAAGATGAATATAGATGATCCGAATATTGATTTTTCCCTGGATGCCAGTGGAAACCTGGGCGGAAAATTTCCTGCTGTCCGGATTGTTGCCAACATAGACAGTATAAAAACATTTCCCCTCAACCTCACCACCGATTCTATCCTTTACAGGGGCGTTATCACCGGGGATTTTCCGGTTACCGACCCCGATCACCTTCAGGGAAATCTGCTCATCACCAAATCCCTGTTGGTGAAGGGCGACCAGCGGTTGGAACTGGACACCCTGCAGGTGGCAGCGGGTAATAACGACAGCGGGCAGTATATCCATGTTACGGCAGACGCTGTGAACATGCAATTGCAGGGAAAGTACAAGCTTACCCAGCTTGGCACTGTTTTTCAACAAGCCATTCAGCCCTATTTTGCCATTATGCCGCCGGGCAAACCGGTCACCGTTGAACCTTACGATTTTACCTTCAGCGGTGGAGTTATTAACAAGCCCATCTTAAAAACATTTTTGCCTGCAATGGAAAGATTGGAACCGGTTAGCTTAAACGGTCGTTTTTCTAGCACCGGCGGCTGGCAGATGAGCATGAATGCGCCCTTAGTTATCTATGGCACCAATAGGGTTGAGAACCTGCGGCTAGTGGCCGGAACAAAGGAAAACGCTATCGGTATCACCACAACTATCGAACGGTTAACTAGCGGGAAAAGCATTGCATTATACAGTACATCACTGGACGCATCAATCGCCAATAACCAGGTTGACTTCACCTTGAATATAAAGGATAAAGAAGCAAAGGACAAATACACATTCAGTGCGCTTTTTCGTCAACCCCAGCAGGGCGATTACCTGTTCTCTATCAAGCCACAGCAATTATTGCTCAACTATGATGCATGGGTTGTACCAGGTGACAACCAGATTGCCATCCTCAAGACCGATATTAATGCGCGCAATTTTGTTCTCACCCGTAATAATCAGCAGCTAAGCATAAACAGTTTGTCGCAGGAATCCAATTCACCTATGGAAGTGAAATTTGCCAATTTTAAAATTGCAACGCTGGCAAATTTCGTGGTATCAGACTCCCTTCCTGTTGATGGCACAATCAACGGGCAGGTCATACTAAATGATCTTACCAAGCAACCGACCTTTACCAGTAACCTTACTATTTCAGATGTGAAGGTTAAAAATGACACCATCGGTAGTGTCAATATCCAGGTGAATAATACGGTGCAAAACACTTTTGCTGCCGACGTAAAAATTACCGGTCACGGCAACGACGTGCAGCTGACCGGGAATTATTATGTAAAGCCTGACAATAACAGCAGCTTCGACATGAATCTTGACATCAGACAAATATTGTTGAATTCAGTTCAGGGTGCTACCATGGGAGCCATTACTAATGCCTCCGGCTCGCTGACAGGTAAATTTGCAATCAATGGAACGGTTAAGGCTCCCAATGTAAATGGTAACCTTGATTTCAACAAGGTGGCATTCAACCTGACTATGCTGAACAGTTATTTCCGTATAGATGAGGAAAGTATAAAAATTGATAACGAAGGATTGCGGTTAAACACATTTACCATCAGGGATTCATCTAATAACGCGGCGATACTGGATGGTGTGGTCTATTATAACCCCGGCTATACCGATTACCGGTTCGACCTGACCCTGAAGGCTGAAAACTTCCAGGCATTGAACACCGTAAAAAAAGTTAACCAGGTATATTATGGCAAGCTTTTCTTTGATAGTAACCTTCGCATCCTGGGCACCCAGCTTAAACCAGTGGTTGACGGATCGATAACTATAAACGAGCAAACCAGCCTGACGGTAGTACTGCCGCAAAAAGAGCCGGGATTACAGGAGAGAGAAGGTATCGTTGTATTCGTTGATATGGATGCTGTTCCTAATGATTCGCTGTTCATGGCAAGATATGATTCCGTTAATAGATCGGAAGTGCTCGGCCTGGATATCGCTGTAAACATCAATATTGATAAGAAGGCCGAATTTAACCTTATTGTTGATGAAGGAAACGGTGACTTTTTAAAGGTTAGGGGTGCAGCCACCCTCAGCGGCGGCATTGATCCCAGCGGAAAAATTACCCTGACCGGTTCTTATGAACTTGAGGAGGGAGCCTATGAACTTTCATTTAATTTCCTCAGGCGCAGGTTCGATATTCAGAAAGGAAGTACGATCGTTTGGACAGGTGAGCCTACAAAAGCCAACGTGGATATAACCGCAGGATATGTTGCCAAAACAGCACCTTATGACCTGGTGGCCAGCCAGTTGGAAGGTGCCGAAGCAAGCGCCAGCCAGAAAAACTATTACCGGCAAAAATTGCCGTTCCAGGTCGATCTTAAAATGAAGGGTGAATTACTAAAACCCCAAATATCCTTTGACATCAGATTGCCTTCCAACGTAAACTATAACCTGGACAAAACTAAAATAACCAATATCGAGACCAAGCTTGATCAAATCAGGCTCGATCCATCCGAACTGAATAAACAGGTGTTTGCTTTGCTCTTACTTGGCCGGTTTGTTACGGAAAACCCGTTTGCAAGCAGTAGCGGCGGTTTTAGTGCAGAGGGTTTTGCCAGGAATAGCGTTAGTGCGCTTCTTACTGAACAGCTTAATAACCTGGCCTCAGATCTCATTAAAGGAGTAGACCTGAACTTTAACCTGGCCTCTACCAGTGAGGATTACACGACAGGCAACGAACAGGCACAAAACAGGACGGACCTGAACGTGGCATTATCCAAACGTTTACTAAATGATCGTCTTATCGTAACCGTTGGCAGTAATTTCGAACTGGAAGGTTCCCAGGCTGCCCAGCCCGGCGGAAAGTCACAACGGTCAAACAACCTTGCTGGCAACGTTTCTGTCGAATACAAGCTCAGCAAAGATGGCCGTTACGCGCTACGGGCTTACCGGAAAAACGAATATGAAGGTGTGCTGCAGGGCTACATTATTGAAACGGGCGTGGGCTTTGTTATGACCCTCGACTACAATAAATTCAGGCAGATATTCCTGACGCAAAAACAGCGGGAAGAAAAAAGAACCATAAAAAGACAGGAAAGGGAACTTGAGGAAGCTGAAAGGAAAAAAGCAGATGCAGAGCAGAAACAAAAATCAGAAGCTGACGACAGGAAAAAAGACATTAAAACGACGAATGAAAATAGCAATGAATAAAGGAGGGTGGTATAATAGGGTGTCTTATTGTATTATTGCCGGGTCATTATACCTTATGATGGGAGCATGCAGTAATACCAAGTATTTACCTGCAGGTCAATCGTTGTATATAGGCTCTAAAATAAAGATGGATAGCTCGAGCTTGAGGAAAAAAGCAAAAAAAAACCTGACAAGTGAACTTCAGACACTTACCCGTCCCAAGCCAAACAGTTCGATATTAGGATTGCGCATAAAGTTGTTTGTTTATAATATTGCTGGTAACCCAAAAAAGAAGCGTTCGCCCAGAGCGTGGTTAAAAAATAAGTTTGGAGAACCGCCTGTTTTGTTAAGCAGCCTTAACCTGGATAAAAATGTGCAGATCCTGGATAATCACATGGAGAACAAAGGTTTTTTCCATGTAGACGTCACCGGTGATACAGTGGTAAAAAACAGGCGGGCCACCGCAGTTTACACCGTAAGGCCACATGCACAATATAGTATAGCGGAAGTTATTTTTGAGAATGACAGCAGTGAAGTAGCCGGGGCGATCTTGAAAATGGCGGCTCAGTCGTTTTTAAAGCCCGGTGATCCTTTCAATCTGGACATCATCAAAGCGGAGCACAACCGTATAGATGCAACGCTGAAAGAAAAGGGATATTATTATTTCAATCCCGATTTCCTGATCACCAAAGCGGATAGTACCATTGGCAACAATAAGGTGAACATGTATACTACCCTGGAACCAGGTACTCCGCGGGATGCGAAAAAACCGTTCACCATAAAGGATGTTTTTGTTTTTTCCCAGTACAGTTTGAATGCCCCCGGGTCTGACACAAGTAAGCGTAATGCAAAGTTATATAAAGGATATTACGTCATTGACCGCAGAAACCTGTATAAGCCAAGGCTGTTTGAACAGGCCATGCAATTTGAACCCGGAGATTTGTACAGCAGAACCGATCACAACCTGTCTTTAAACCGTCTCATTAATCTCAATGTATTTAAATTCGTAAAAAACCGTTTTGAGAAAGTCTCAGCCGACTCTTCATGGCTCAACACGTACTATTATCTTACTCCTTTGCCGAGACAATCCCTGCAATTTGAAGTAAACGGCACCAGGTCCAGTAATTCGAGTGGTTCACAATTGTCATTAGCCTGGCGAAACCGGAACTTCTTTAAAGGCGGTGAACTTTTCACAGTAAGGGCCATCGGCGAGTTCGAGGTTCAATACCAGTATAAAGGGTATAATTCATACAAGGCAGGCCTGGAAGCCACTATGTCTTATCCCAGGTACCTGATTCCGTTTTTTTCAATAAACACGAGGAGCGGTTTTGTGCCCAAGACAAATATTATGGTTACCTACGAAGCCCTAACCAGAAATAAGCTCTATACATTAAGCTCATTCCGGGGATCTTTTGGCTATACCTGGAAAGAAAGCCCTATAAAAGAACACCAATTCAATCCAATAAGCATAAGTTACGTACAACCCGCAAACGTCACACAGGAATACCTGGATAGCATTCGAAATAATGTTACTCTTCAGCGTGCCATCGAGAAACAATTCATTATAGGGTCTACTTATAACTACAATTTTAACCAGCTGGTGGGTAACTTACCCGCCAATGGGTTTTATTTCAACGGTAACCTGGATTTATCCGGAAACATAGCGGGCCTCATTACCGGCGCCAATCATAAAACGGGAGATGCAGTAAAACTTTTCGGTAGCCAGTTCTCTCAATATGTAAGGGTTGAAACCGATCTCCGTTATTACCGTAAACTGGGAGACAACACTGTATTGGCCAATCGTATTATTGCCGGTGTCGGTTATCCATATGGCAATTCAAATACACTGCAGTTGCCTTTTGTCAAGCAATTTTTTATCGGCGGCAATAATAGCATCAGGGCTTTCAGAAGCCGTGCGGTGGGCCCGGGAACCTATCAGACACCTGAACGTGATAAAGATGATAAACGAACTTTTGTGCCTGAGCAAACAGGGGATGTAAAACTTGAATTAAACACCGAATTAAGGCGAAAATTATTCAGCATTGTACATGGGGCTCTGTTTGTTGATGCCGGAAACATTTGGTTATACTATGAGAACAAGGATAAACCAGGTGCAAAATTCTCAAAAAATTTCATGAAAGAGCTGGCTGTTGGCGCTGGTTTTGGTTTGCGCTTCGACGTTACCATCCTGGTATTGCGGTTAGACCTGGCCATTCCGCTGCGAAAGCCTTTCCTTCCTGACGGGCAACGCTGGGTTATAGACCAAATCAAATTCAATGATAAAACATGGCGCAGGGATAATCTGGTTTTAAATCTGGGGATTGGTTACCCTTTCTAACATCAGTTATTGTTTTCAAAAATTTCCAAAAAATATGTTTTGCGTTTAATCAAAATTATTATAGAGGTGGCATGTTTTTTTATACTTTATAATCAATTATATTAACTATTAAAACATTCATTATGGAAAAACAAACAAAGAACAACAAGAGCGCTGCCTCTAAGTCCGGTAACGCCAGTCCTAAAAAAAATTCGGGTGCAAAAAAGTCTTCTTTGGCCGAGGCCAATGGAACTCAGGAAACTCCGATGCTGGAGAAATTTATAGTGGATTCGCTTAAGGATATATATTATGCAGAAAAGCAGTTATTGAAAGCTTTGCCCAAAATGAATAAAGCGGCAACAACGCCGGAATTGAAACAGGCCTTTCAGAAACATACAACGGTAACCCAGGAACAAATAGCACGTTTGGATCAGGTTTTCGAAATGATGGGCAAAAGAGCTCAAGGGAAAAAATGTGAAGCCATGGAAGGATTGATCAAAGAATCCGAATCGGCCATAGAGGATACAGAAGCCGGTAGTAAGACACGGGATGTTGCTTTGATCATGGCAGCACAAAAAGTTGAACATTATGAGATCGCTTCGTACGGTGGATTAGTGCAGATTACAAAAACGATGGGAAAACAGGAAGTATCAGATCTTCTTGCGCAAACATTAGCTGAAGAAAAAGAGACTGACCAGTTGTTGACTGATATTGCAGAAAACAATATTAATCTCCAGGCACAGGAAGAAGGTGGTAGCGAAGTAGAAGAAGGCGAAACTGAAGAATAATAAATATGTATAGTTCCGCCATAAATGGTGGATACGAGGTAAAAGTCAGGCTAGTAAAGTCTGACTTTTTAATTATTATGGAAGGCATTAATGTAAACTGCATGTTATTAGTAATCGTTGACCAGGTCATTGGAATTGTAGCAGGGGTATTAACCGGTACATCTTTGTTACCTCAAGTGATCAAAATCATTAAAGAGAAAAAAGCCGAGGACATTTCCATTCCTATGTTACTGCTTCTGCTGAGTGGGTTATCGCTATGGGTTTATTATGGTGTATTAAAAGACGATTGGCCCATTATAATCACCAATTCGTTTTCTGTTTTGTGCAATATTTTAATTATAATACTGAAATACAGGTACAAATAGCATTATGTGGCATGAGGAATGAAGAATGTTTAGTATATGTCAGGGGATTTATTTCTACAGTGAGCCAGCTAAGTGCTCAATGCTGATTATTGCAATTGATAATTAATGAGTTGCAAACCGGCATAGTTATTTCAATCTTTATTTGACCTTATTCTTATTAAATCACTTAAAATTTAAATTTTATGGAAATCAATGAAAACCTAACCGACGTTTTGAATGACCTGATACGTATTAATAATGATCGTATTGCAGGATATAAAAGAGCGGCAGATGAAGCGGATAATAATGATGTCGACCTTAAAGCCATTTTTCATCGTATGGCTGAGGAAAGCAGGCAATACATCTCTGAGTTAACCAGGGAAGTGGTAAAACTTGGCGGTGAACCGGCCACAGGTACTACTGCATCCGGTAAAATTTATCGCGCCTGGATGGATGTTAAAGCAACATTTACAGGAAATGATCGGGAAGCTGTACTAAC
Source organism: Chitinophagaceae bacterium (assembly GCA_037718865.1). Lineage (GTDB taxonomy): Bacteria > Bacteroidota > Bacteroidia > Chitinophagales > Chitinophagaceae > JADCRZ01. The sequence goes on from JBBJMP010000012.1 coordinate 20,285, forward strand.
GTCCTGCGAATATGGAGAAGATGCTGCTCAGAAATCTTACCAGGAAGCGTTAACTTCAGATGAAACCCTTTCTATTGATATTCGCCAGTTGATTGCGAATCAGAAGGCATCTCTCCAAATATCTCACGATACTATCAAAAAATATCGGGATATGTATAGGAACACCAATTCAGATAATCTGAAGGATGCTGACAATCTAACCAGTTCCACGGGCCTAACCGGTACAACATCATCGAATTATGGTTCTTCAAGCCGTTCAGGTAACCTGAGTGACCGTGATAGGTTGACTGATTCCGATAATTCAGGTGGTTCCGGGGATTCTGGTAATTCTGGTAACTTAAGAGGCAATCTTTAAAGGCCCTCAAACATTCACTAAAAGGCGTTATATGAAAAGTTTCTGTGTTGTACTTATTCTATCGGGAGCCTTGATCTTATATTCCTGCCAGGAGAATCCAACCCAAAATGATGAGGGTAATAATACCGTATCTCAGGATTCTGCAACAACCGGATTGGAAGGAACGCGCGACCAGTCAGGAACTATTGGTGGTACTGATGTGAAAGTAGATCCTTCATCCGGCCAAAATACCGGAAAACAATCTGGCGATTCAACAGTACGTAAAAATAAGGCCGGCAGGGATACGATTCCCAGGTAGGAAATGGTTGATATCAGGCAACCCAGACCGGGATGCGCGGTATCTCTCAGAAAGGTATTCCCGTATTTAATGAACAAAATCGTTCAAAAAGTTGTACTTTTAAAGCACTAGCTATGTTTTTCTGGGTTTAACAACTTTAAAAATCCTATAATTTATGAATGTACCATTTTATAATACGTTGCAACAGTGCGACAAGGTGATTGTAGAGAATACGACAATGCCGTATATGACAAGTTTCCATAGTTGTCTGAATCGAATGATGGGAGATGGGTATACAGATACTTTCAGGCCAACGGTTAAAGGATTACAATCCAAAAGAACTGAACGTATCTACCGTCCCCAGGAGATCATGATCGTAAATTCGTTGCGTTTTGAAGGAAATGCCAACCCTGAGGATAATGCGACCATGTATATGATTGAAACAGTTGACGGACTTAAAGGCACACTTGTTCACAAATATGGAACCTTTGGGGACAACCTGATGGAACATTTGTTCAAACCTGAGAAAGAGGTCTTTAATGCTAATATTCAGGTAGTATAAAAATAGTGTTGGCTATTGCTGGAAGGCCTTTTAAAAATAATTAATAGTTATTGCTGGTGGATCAATGCAGGAAACTTTGCTTTGATCCACTTTTTTTATTAAATTTTCTAAGCCTTCAGCCTCTTTAGACATTTATTAAGATCAATACCTGTTTTTAATATGCCATCGAACAGGTCTCCTTTTTTGAGGAGCCTTTTGGCAATAGTATGCAAAGTAAATTGAGAAGGGAGTAAACCCGGTTTTACTTCCTTCCATTCCAGGGGAGTTGATACTGTAGCACCGGGCTTTGGCCGGACACTATATACGCAAGCAACGGTTTGACCCTCGCGGTTTTTCAGGTAGTCTATATAAATCTTGTTTCCCCTTTTCTTAAGGGACCGTTCCAGGCTGGTGGTTTCGGGTAAATGCTGGTGGACAATTACAGCTATCTGTTTTCCAAATTCCTTTACCTGGTCGTAAGTATACTTTTCCGCCAGCGGAATATAAATATGAAGCCCGCTCGCTCCGGATGTTTTGCAGAAGCTAATCGCTCCGGCATCATCCAATACTTTCTTCACCGTCCTGGCAGTTTCAATAACTTCTCCAAAACTGTTTTTATCGGAAGGATCTATGTCGATGACCATATACCCGGGTTTTTCGGGTTTTTTAAACGTAGAGTTCCAGGGGTTCATTTCAATACAACCCAGGTTGGCTATATAAAGTAGTGAAGCTTTATCATTGCACATCAGGTAATGAATGATCTTATCTCCGGAGTTAGCATGAATATCTGCTTTTTTGATCCATAAAGGAGCTGATTCTCCTGCGTTTTTATGATAAAAGCCATCATCAAAGATCCCGTTTGGATTCCTTTTTAATGAAAGCGGTCTGTTTTTTAGATAGGGTAAAATCAAAGGGGCAATAGTTTCATAATAAGTGATCAGGTCACCTTTAGTAATCTCTACTTCATCCCTGTGCTGACCCCGGGGCCAGTAAATTTTAAATAAGTTGGTAAGTGATACCTGTTGCTTGCCAACAACGATGGTTTTGTTATCTTCGGTAGAGACGGTTTCTTGTGGTTCTTCGCCAGTTGTTTCTTTTTTCTGTCTTGGTTTAGCTGACTTGTCTTTTGGTTCAGCTGTTCTTTTTTTTATAGGCGGCTCTTCTATTTTTATCTCGGCTTTTTCTCTTTGAGGTGTTGAACTGCTGTTTTTCGCTTGCGGGGCTGACTCTATAAAGTCTTCGCTGTTATAGTCATCATTAACCGCTGATGAGTCCCTATGTTTAATCAATAGCCAGCTATTTCCTTTCGGATCTTTTTTTAGATGTACCAGCACAAACCCGCCTTTCACTTTGCTTCCATGAAGCACAAATTTTAATTCCCCTTTTTGTAAGGCTGCAAGGGCCTGGCTTTCGGTTATGGTTTCGTTTTTTTCGTTAACAGGAGTATACCCGCCACTATCCCAGATCATTACTTCACCCGCTCCATAATTTCCCTCCGGAATGGTTCCTTCGAAATCAATATAACTGACCGGATGGTCCTCAACCATCATGGCAAGGCGTTTATGTTGCGGATTTAGTGAAGGCCCTTTAGGAACAGCCCAGCTTTTTAATACTCCTTCCATCTCCAGCCTTAAATCATAATGTAAACGCGAGGCCTGATGCCTTTGTATTACAAAACGAAACGCTTTGTTTTCTGCAGATTTACCGGATGGTTCAGGGGTGTTATTAAAATTTCTCTTTTGATTATAAATGGTAAGTGCCATCAGGAAGCTTTTCGTTTTTTAGTTTCCAGGCTGGCTTTGAGCTGGGCCATAAGGTCTTTTGATTTGGAATGAACCACCCGCATGGTTGGGGTTTCGATCTTTTTGCCCTTGGCCTTCGCCTCGATCATCTTCATTAATTCATCGGTATAGGTGTCCTTATATTTCGAAATATCAAAAGGACCTGAAAGCTGGTCTATCAGGGCGATTGCCATTTTCAGTTCAGGTGCCTTGCTTTCAGCATCGGGAATATGCAAATCTTCTGATTTTCGCACTTCTTCCGCAAATCTGATTTTTTGAAGTATCAGGGTGTTATCAACCGTTTTTATCAGTCCAAGAGCTTGCTTGCTCCTCAATACATAACTTCCTAGTCCGGCCTTTCCCGTTTTCTTGAGTGCGTCTCTAAGTAGACCATAAGCCTTGACACCAGATTTTTCAGGCTCAAGAAAGTAAGGCGTTTCGTAATACATGCTGTCAATTTCTTTTTCCTGTACAAATTCAGCAATCTCAATCATCTTCGTTTTTTCGGGACTTGCTTTTTTAAAGTCGTCTTCGTTTAGCACCACGTATTGCCCATCCAGTTTATAACCTTTTACAATGCTTTCATAGGGAACAACTTTTCCGGTATTAGCATTTACCCGCTGAAATTTAATATTGGAATGATCCTTACTGTCCAACATATCGAGGTCCAGATCGCTTGACTGGACAGCACTGTATAATTTGACCGGAATGTTAACCAGGCCAAACCCAATAGAACCGGTCCATATTGCTCTCATATATAACAGTTTTAATAGTAAATTAAACTATTATGCCAGAATTTAAAAATTTGGATCGAAAATGAAAGAATTGCGTAGAATTACTTACCCATTTTGACGGAAGTTTACTTTGGAAATAGCAGTTTTCTGCATGGATTAAAAAGGTATGGTATTTGACAATTAGAGAAAAACTTTAATCTATGAAATGGAAAGTGCTTATTAGGCGTAAAAATGTGTTATTGTGCTTATTTGCCCTGGGTTTTGGAGTTACAGCGTTTGCCCAGGAGCAGCAAACGAATGCTGAGAGTTCGCTGACACCAAAGTTTGGAGTAAAGGGCGGGATTAACCTCAGCAACCTGTATGTTGATGAGGCAGATGATGAAAACATGAAACTTGGATTGAACCTGGGATTCTACTCTAAGATCCCATTGACCAAAGGCCTATCTATTCAGCCTGAACTTATTTACAGCAGTAAAGGGGCGAAGCTTACTTACAACAATTTTATCCTTGGCAAAGGAGAGTATCGTTTTAACCTGAATTATGTTGAGTTACCCCTTCTGGCCGTTATTAATGTTGCCAATAACATAAACCTGCATGCAGGTGGTTATGTTTCTTACCTTGTTTCGGCAAATATTAAAGACATGGATGATGATGGCACCATCAACAACATCAGGGAGCTTAAGGCAGAAAATTTTAACCGCTTTGATTATGGCCTTGTAGGTGGCTTGGGTATTGATGTGCAAAACTTCACCATTGGTGCCCGTTACAATTACGGACTTAAAGAAATTGGTGAATCCGGCAGTTTGTCCGGCAATCTCACAAAAAATTCCAAGAACAGCGTGATCTCTCTTTATGTGGGTTTAGGATTTTAATTTGTTGACACACAGGTGCCGGGCGATGAAAATCGTCCGGCATTTTTTTTTAATCCATTCTATTCACGGCAAGGATAAGCCTGAGTTGAATTTAGTACGTATTAAAGGTAATAAGGAATTCAGTGCCTACATTGAGGGTGGAATTTACTTCGATGCTGGCTTTGTGTGATTGAAGGATATTCAGTGTAGCAGCTAGCCCGAGACCCATACCATTCCGCTTGCTGGTGAAGTAAGGTTCAAATAGCCTTGACAGATTCTCTTCGCTAATGCCGCAACCTCTGTCCGTGATCTTAACAATACGCTGTAACGGATGGGTTTCAATAACAATATTCAATAGTCCTTTCTTATCTTGCATTGCTTCAACGGCATTAATGATGATATTTAGGAAGGCGATCTTAAGCTTTTCTTTATCTGCCATGATATGAGCAGGCTGATCGGAGTAACGGACCTGTAGTTTCACTTCCTGCAAAATGATCCGGTCGAGCGAAGAGGCGATGCTTTCATCCATTACTTCCTGCAATGCAATTTTTTCCAGGAACATTTCTGCAGGTCGGCTTGAATCTAATAATTCGGTAATAATGTCGCCGATTCTCCTGCTGTTCCTTTGTATAATGTCATGGTAGATCCTGTTTTGTGGCTCCGCTGCCATGTCTTGCTGCAACTGATCTACCGATAAGTTAATATTATTTAAGGGATTTCTGACTTCATGAGCGAGCGTCCGGACAAGGCGCCCCGCCGCTGCCAGCTTTTCTACCTGTAGGGTGATTTTTTCCGCCTTCTTCAGATGGGTAATGTCATGAATGATGCCATGGAAATAGGCATACCCGTTGGTGTCGGCCGCTTCTTTTGAAATAGATAAAATACAATATCTTTTTTCATTATCTTTTATGATCAACTCAATCTCCATATCGTCCACCTCACCAAATTCTTCTATCTGCCTTAATAAAAAAAATTTATCTTCTTCATCTTCCATAAGATCCTGGAGCCTCATCCGCTGGATTTCTTTGATGCTATATCCAAGAAGCTCTAAGGTAGAAGCGTTTACATCGATGAACTGTAACTCTTCTGTAGCCAGAAAAACAGCATCTTTTGACCTTTCAAAGATGCTGCGGTATTTTCTTTCATTGGCTTTTAGCGCCTTTAGCGAAGCTGCCCTTCCCATGGAATACCGAATGCACCGTTCCAGTTTCTCGGTGTTCAATTCTGTCTTAATCAGGTAATCTGCGGCTCCGGCCTGCATAGCTTCCCTGTCTACGGCCTGGTTGCCCTTACCTGTAAGTAGCACTATTGGTTCTTCACACTCCTCAAGGCGCGCATCCTTTATAAAATCCAAACCTGTTTTTGCACCTAAACGGTAATCCACAAAGTAAAGGTCATACTCATGGTTTTTCATATGTTGAAGGGCATCCTGGTACTTGTAACACCAGTCAATATGAAAATTTGCCGTATCAATATCCCTGATGTATTCACCGGTGATGATGAAATCGTCTTTGTCGTCGTCAATGATAAGAATGCGGATCGTGTTTTCAGGCGGTGTCATGAAACTTTTATGGTTGGGTTTCAGGTAAGATAATTGAAAAGCTGGCCCCATGGCCGGGATGGCCTGCTGCGAAGATAATGCCATGGTGGTTTTCAACGATCTTCTTACAGATTGCTAAACCTATGCCTGATCCGGGATATTCCGCTTTACCATGAAGGCGCTGAAAGATTTGAAAAATCCTTTCTGCATATTCTTTTTCGAAACCTATGCCGTTGTCTTGAATCACGATCTTGTAAAATGGTTTATCGGCAAGTCGTCCATTCAGCATGTTTTTTTCGGAATTGGAAAGGTTTTCACAGGTGATATTAATAACACTTTGCTCATCCGGCTTTTTAAACTTGATGGAGTTGCTCAGCAGATTGATGAACAATTGTTTTATCTGAGAAGGTATTACTTCCATCTGAGGGAGCGGCGGCGAGTTTATGATAATATTCAACTCTTCAATTTTCAGTTCAAGGTCGGCTTTCACCTCTTCCAGCAGTTTCGACAGGTTAGTATACTTAAAAAATTTACCCGACCTGGTAATGCGGGAAAACTCTAACAGGTTATCGATCAGTATACGCATGTTCTCTGTTGCAGCTGCTATCCGGTCAAGGTACATAATGCCTTCTTTTCCCAGTTCCTTCTTGTATTTGGTCTGTAACCGCTCGCTGAAGCTGGTAAGTTTTCGCAGAGGTTCCTGTAGGTCGTGAGAAGCTACATAAGCAAATTCTTCCAGTTCGACATTTGAGCGGTTTAGTTCCTGTATTTTTTCTTCCAGGCCTTTCTCATATTCCCGCAGGCGGGTAACATCCCTGGTTGTTCCGATTACTTTGAGCGCGTTACCCTGTCCGTCTCTTAATATCTTGCCATAGGTTTCCAGTTGTTTTACCGCTCCGTCTTTTGCCGTAATGGATGCCTCCCGGCTATAGCTGTCATGATCTTTAAGATATTTTTTCCAGTCATGCTTACTTCGTTGGATCTCTTCCTCCGACATGTGTGAAAAGTGCAGTTCATTGGTGATTTCCAGGTTCTTCATATCTTTTTCCGGGTCATATCCAAATAAGCAGTACATACCTTTTGACCAGGTAGTAGATCCATTCTGCAAATTCGTTTCCCAGGAACCCTGGTTTAAAAATTCTTCTCTCTCCATGATCATCTCTTTGTAATGGACAAGGTCATGTTTTGTTTTTGTTTGAGCTGTTATATCACGGGTAATCCCAATTATCTTAATCAACTCCCCATCGGGGCCGGTCACTACTTTCCCCTGAGTGGAAACGTATTTTTCTTCTCTGTTGTTAGTGATGATATAGTACTCATGTTCAAAATCCTTATGCTGAGTGATTGAATCGTTTATGACTTTTTTAAATGCCCTGACGCCTGGCTTAATCACATGTTTCATGTAAAAAGCTATAGACACCTTTGACTGCACATCTTCTTTTTTATAACCCAGCAGCTTGTACATCCCGTCTGTCCAATACAGGGCGTTAACCCTCACATCCCAGCTCCAGCTTCCGAAATGCAAAAGGTCTTCTGTATCATCGATCAGCTCTTTAAGTGCACCCACCTCCTGCTGGTACTGTATTTTTTCTGTCACATCCTCTGCTACAAACAGTACGGAAGCGGCCTTGCCTTCTTCATTACGGCGCAAAACCGTACCCCTGGTGCGAAAATACCGCCAGTCGCCTTCCTTGTGATTAAACCTGCACTCAAAGGCATAATCGTTGTCATCGTCAAGATCATTGTATTTTTCCAATTCCTGCTTTACCGTCTCTACATCGTCTTTGAATACAAGATTCATGAGGTCATCGTCCCAGCCTTCAATATCTTCAAGAGAGTATCCTAATGATTCAGCCAGCCTGTCTCCATTTACATACTGGAATTTTTTCCTGTCCGCGTCAAAAACATACACAATAGAGGGAAAAAAATCAGCGAACTGATGACTGTTCCCGTCCATACTTTCTTGTGAGAACAGCAGCTTCAGGTGAGTAAGGATGTCATTCTTGCCGCTTCCTATCATAGTATTACTGATTATTTAATTGCTGGTATTGTTTCATCTTATTGTACAGCGTCTTTCGGTCGATATTTAAATATCGGGCTGCTTTACTTTTATTAAAATTAGTGTGTTTTAAGGCTTCTAATATCATTTCATATTCCGCATCTATACTCACCTCTTTCAACGTTGTTTCATGCAATACGGTACGAGGTATTGAATGGGTTGAAACAGGAGTCGTTATGTCGGCGGTTATGGATTCCGGGGGTACATGCTCAAACAGCAACTTATTATAATTCGATATCTCAAACGGCAATGACCGGTCTTCTACATATGTTCCGTCCGTTAACAAGGTGGCTCTTTTAATAACATTTTTTAGTTCGCGTAAATTTCCGTACCATATATAGTTATTAAAGATCTCTTCTACTGCAGGTGAAAAACCGGTGACGTTTTTCTCCAGTTCGAGATTGGTAAGGTGTAAAAAATGGTTGGCAAACAACATGATGTCCTCTTTTCTTTCGCGCAATGGCGGTACGGTGATACAGAATTCATTAAGCCGATGATACAGATCCTCCCGGAACTTCCCCTTTCGTGAGGCTTCCCAAAGTTTTTCATTACTTGCAATGATAATGCGTATATCAAGCTCGATTTCTTTCAAACCGCCTACCCTTCGCATCCTTTTTTCCTGAATTGTACGAAACAAGGATGTTTGCATCTCATAAGAAAGATTAACTATCTCGTCCAGGAAAACAGTGCCACCATTTGCTAATTCAAGGCTTCCCGTTTTTTGGTGTAGGGCTCCTGTAAAAGCTCCTTTTTCGTACCCGAACAATTCGCTTGCTGCCAACTCTTTAGAAAGTGCGCCGCAGTTAATGGCTATAAATGGTTTTTCATGGCGTTTGCTACGTTTATGGATCTGCTGCGCTATGACTTCCTTGCCGCTACCGCTCTCTCCATAGATGATTACACTATAGCTGGTAGGGGCTATACACTCAACATTTTCACTTATTTTCTGCAATGCAGCACTTTCCTTAAAAGTATATTCGTTAAACCCCTGACCTGCTGTGTCCGCAGGTTGTTGATCGCTTTGGCCGGTAAAATAAATATATTTTAATTCAGGCTTGGTCCTGGGACCCTTTGTTAATGCATTCTTGATTGTCAATATAATCTCATCAGGAAATATGGGTTTAGTTACATAATCGTACGCCCCCAGTTTCATCACTTCAACCGCTATTTTGATATCGCTATAACCGGTAATTATTATCACTGGTAAAAGCGGATAGACTTCCTTAATACGCAGCAACATGGTTTTACCATCGTTATTATCCAGTCGAAAATCACAAAGAACCAGGTCCGGCACTGTCAATTCTAATAACTCCAACGCCTGTTTGCTATTAAAAGCTAACGAAATATTGAAACCCCTGCCGGTCAGAAAGCGTTTAAGCAATAAACACATATCTCTGTCGTCGTCGATTACCAGAATTTTTTGCATGCCCTATTTTTTGATTAATATCTTATTTAAGGCATCAGGCCCATAAAGTCCTCATTTGAGCTACAGGGATCTGCAGGATCTCCCTGTACTTGGCCACTGTCCGGCGGGCAATGCAAAAGCCTTTGTCGGATAATATTGTCACTAGTTGCTGATCGGTATACGGCCGCTGTTTATCTTCCATTTCAATGACTTCTTCAATAGTAGTTTGAATAACGCGGTTACTGATTACTTTTCCTTCATGATTGCTAATACCTTCCGTGAACAGGTCTTTTAATAACAGGGTGCCAAAGGGAGTAGCCACATACTTATTACTGGTGATTCTGGATACTGTTGATATATCCACCCCGACAATATCAGCCACATTTTTTAAGATCATGGGCTTTATGCGTTTTATATCACCCTCCTGAAAATAGTCGTATTGCAATTTTACTATGGCCTTCATCACGTTTAGCATGGTGGATTCCCGTTGCTGAATAGCCGAAATAAACCATTGGGCGGAATTCATTTTATTACGTACATACTGGCGGGTAGCCTTATCGGTGTGAACATTTGCTTCGGTATTCTTTACACTATCCATCCATGATTTATTGATATGGAGATTGTTTGAACGCTGGCGGTACAGGGCTACTTCAAGACAGTCATCTTCATTAGTGATGATGAAATCGGGAATGATGTTCATATTAGCGGAACTACCGGTTAAGGTGATCACCGGTTTCATTTTCAGCGACGCAATCAGTTTCAGCACAATCTTTATTTCTTCTTCGTCAATATTTAATAATTGCATGATCTTATCCATATTCCGGCTGCTGAGCTCTGAAAAATGAACCTCCAGCAAGCGTATGGCTATTCTGACGTCGGGCCGTTTTGCATTCATCCTTTTTAACTGTAACAACAGGCATTCACGAATGCTGCGTCCACCAATCCCTGCCGGCTCCAGTTGCTGGATTCTAATCAGCACCTTTTCAAGGTCTTCTACTTCAATCCAGTTTTTCCAACGGAAAGAAATATCATTAGCTATGTCCTCAAGGTCCTGTTCAAGCAAACCGTTTTCATTAAAGGAATCAATCAAGTGATTCGCCAGCATTTTTTCATCTTCCGAGCAATTTAAAAACTCAAATTGCTGTTTCACCAACTGGCGGTAATCGGTCGTCTCCGGCAGGGCCCTTTCCGGAATCTTTTCACTGTTGAAATAATTTTCATATTCTGTTTTATAGTCGGGCACATCATCGTAAGCATATTCTTCATAATCTTTATAGTCCTGTAAAGATTCTTTGTTGAATTTTTCTTGTGAAATGTCATCTTCTGCCGGTAATTCTTCCAACACTGGATTCTCTTCAATTTCCTGTTGTATACGCTGTTCTAATTCTAAAGTGTTTAAGTGGAATAAGTTTAGTAATTGTATTTGTTGCGGCAGTATTTTTAGATGTTGTTTTTGAGTAAGATGTTGATGCAGCATAGTACACGTTTTGCTGTATTATTGCAAGCAAGACTCCAAAATCAATTTAATATATAGAATTTGATTAAAAGGATGCTGCATGCAACTGTAAATAATAAAGTAAAATTCTTACTTATATAATACTTGTATCCACTTATATTTGATGATTGAGAAATTTGAGGATTATATTCCCCAAATCGATGAAAAGCTTACCTGAAGAATCTTGCCTGACACATTATGCCATTTTCAGCGTCGCAATTTTCCGATTTATCAAGGTTGAATCTCACACTACTGATTTGTTGGAGCGCCTGTATACGACTACATTTTTGGAAGATCCTTTTCTGTTCTTATCTCATCTCCGCCAGGCCTTTTTAAAGGCGTTTCTGTTTCAGGGTCGGCTTCCGGAACATCCGTTATTTGTTTTGAATCTGGAAACAGGGTCGTTTTTTCATCTTGCAGGGAGCCTGAATTATCGTAAATGTCTGTAGTTGTTATGCTTTCCGTTTCGTCACTTGCCTGATTTACTATCTCATGCTGATCTTGCGTATTGACAATCTGGTCTTTATCGATCGATGCCTGGTCCGGCTCTTTAGTGGTCTCTTCCAAATTACCATTGTGCAGGTCCTGCAGAATATCATCGGAAGAAGTACCGAAAATTGTATTTGAATTGGTGATGGTGGCAGCCGATTCTTTGCTATGCTGAGTGTTTTCCATATTGATAATATTTACTTTAATAAAATAAAAATAATACCAATAAATTACTTCTGGAAATTAACAAACGGCTTAATATGATTGAATAGGAACAATTTGGCGTGTTAGCGGGCAAGTCGAATATTGTTTAAACCGGATGCCAAATACGCGGGGATAGTTGAACACTTTTGTTCAAAATAAAAGTTCAAAATATAGTCACAGAATCTTAATTTCGCGTGTAGCTGAATTAAATTTCATTATGCAAAAACTTTTTATCCTGGTTGCGGAAGATGATTCCGATGATCGATTTCTCTTACAAACTGCTTTTAAGGAAAAAGGGTACAATGATAAAATCGAATTTGTAGAAAATGGCGTAGAGTTGATTGATTTTTTAGGCAGGATAGAGGATAAAAAGGCTGATCATGAAAATTACCCCTATTTTATTTTGCTTGACCTGAACATGCCAAAAAAGGATGGGCGGGAGGTTTTAAAGGAAATTAAGCAACACCCCGTTTTCAAAAAAATACCCATCATTGTATTTACTACCACTAAAAACGAATATGAGATCAAGCGTTGTTACGAATTGGGAGCAAACACCTATGTAGTTAAACCGGTAAGTTTCCAAGGCTTATTACGCGTTTTGGATGATATCCGTGCATACTGGTTCAATACGGCAGTAGTTTCCCCGTAAAAAACATTTACCCTTATTATAGTGCTTCAAAGGCATATGAATTGATTAGTAGGAAACAAATCGTTTATATGGCCATAAGCACAATTGAAACTTCTGCCGAACAGGGCGTGCTCACCTCGGGAAATAATTTATCCTATTGGATCAGTTCCGTTGAACCGATTAAATATGATCGCTTAGATAAGGAATTGGAGACTGACGTAGTTATCATAGGTGGAGGGATTTCCGGAATGACTACAGCATATTGCCTTACCAGATCCGGAAGAAAGGTGGTTCTTCTGGAAGACGGATATATCGGTAGCGGCGAAACGGGTCGAACAACTGCCCACCTCGTCAACGCCCTGGACGATCTTTATTACGCCCTTGCGAAGCTTCACGGAAAAGATAACACAAGACTGATTGCTGAGAGCCACACAGCAGCCATTGATTTTATCGAAGAAATTGTAAAGGAAGAGAATATCGACTGCGATTTTAAAAGAGTTGAAGGCTATTTGTTTTTACACCCAAGTGATGATATAAAAACCCTTGAAGACGAACTGGACGCCACTCACTTTGCAGGTATAGATACAGTCATGATGAGCGAGGTACCCGGGATAACCGCGGAAGAAGGGCCTTCTCTGCAATACCCTAACCAGGCACAATTCCATCCCATTAAATATCTTAAAGCACTTGCCGAAGCCGTTATAAAACAGGGAGGATTAATCTATACTGAGACTCATGCGGAAAGCTTTCACAAAAATGAAGTTAAGGCTAATGGATTCACTATAAAAGCCAATCACATCGTAGTAGCCACAAATAGCCCTGTAAACGATATGGTTACCATGCACACCAAACAATTTCCTTACCGTACCTATGTGATAGCTGCGACGATCCCGAAGTTTGTTTTACCGGCTGCCTTGTGGTGGGATACTGGCGATAAGAGATCTAAATGGGTGAACCGGCCTTATAATTATGTACGTACACAGGAATATAATGAGCAGTATGATTTGTTGATTTGCGGAGGGCAGGACCATAAGACAGGTCAAATCGATGCAGAGGAGGTCTCGCAGCAGGAGAGATATTCAGCCCTGGAAGATTGGCTGGTACAGCGGTTTCCTTATGTACAGGAGGTGGTATATAAATGGTCGGGCCAGGTAATGGAGCCGGTAGATTCGCTGGCCTTTATCGGCCGTAATCCGGGAGATAAAACCGTTTATATTGCTACCGGCGATTCCGGGAACGGAATGACGCATGGAACTATAGCGGGTATACTGATTTCCGACTTGATAAATGGTAAAGACAATGCCTGGGAAAAAATTTATGATCCTTCACGAATAAACATTAAAGCTACCGGCGATTTCGTGAAAGAAGTCGGGAATATGGCTGTTCAGTACGCCGATTTCCTGAAACCGGGTGATGTTGACTCCGCTGCAGACCTCCGAAATAACGATGGCGGGGTAGTAACGATGGGGTTAAAAAAAGTGGCTGTTTACAGGGATGCAGGAGGTATTTTGCATGCTTATACAGCCGTTTGTCCGCATCTGGGCTGTGTTGTTCAGTGGAATTCTGATGAAAAATCGTTCGATTGTCCATGCCACGGATCACGCTTTACCTGTGAGGGACGGGTTATTAATGGCCCGGCTATCTCTGACCTGAAAGAAGTAGAGATTAAAGACAATTTGGTTTAAGCCCGATCTCCGTTCAATACAAGCTATTCGTTTTCGCTATGTGGCGTGTCAACAGGTTTAGACTGTACAGAACCTTTCTGCCTCAGGTAAATAGATAAGTAAACAATGGCAGCAATAGACAGGAATTCGCTTTGGTAGTTTTGAAATGATTCAAACCAGAACTTGGGCTTTCCAATAAATTCACCCAATGACTCCGTTGGTTTATGATCCAGGACCTGTTGTTGGTTATGATCCAGTAAACTTCCATAAAGGTGAAAACCGAATGATAACAAAAACAGGCTCATCAATACTATCGATAGGGAGTTTTGGTAGATTTTCAGATAGATGCCACCTTTTTTAACCGGCCAGGGAGCTTCCGGAGACGCAACAGGTTCCCGGTCTACATCTTCTTCTTCATCTAAAGATTTTGACTCAGATGACCCTTGTTGGCGAAGCATGATACTTAAAATAACAAAAGTGCCATCTGTAAAAATTCACTTTCCCAGTTTTCAAAAGTGGCTTGAATGAAGTGTCCGCTTTGCAGGTAACCGGGGAAAGATATTTCCTGACTCCCATTGTCCTGAAGATTCTCATTATGTTCCTGCCACCCGAAGTACGCCTGCGCAATAAGTGTAAGTATAAAAAGAAGCATAAATACCAGCGTCAGGCTGTTCTTGTACAGGAAACCATGGACTGGTTTGTTTTCGCGGGTAGCCTTGCTCAAATTTTCCTTAGTTTATCCGACAAAATACGAAGAATTGTGGTACTTGCTTTACATATCAGGAAGACGCAGGACAACCGGAGTATTTTTCCTGACCTTGGCAGATACTTATTACCTTTAGAAAGCTGCATACAGCTTATCACATCTTTCTTTATCTGTTGAAATACTAACGATATGACCCTTAGCCTCAGGTTCCTTATTGGCCTTTTAGTGTTGATGACTACCGGTTGCTCTAACAAGTCATCCGGTGTTACTTCAATTCCGCCCGCACCGGCCGTGGATACCGGTTTTCAAAATCCCTTACTCTCCAGTGGTCCTGATCCATGGGTTATACAAAAAGATTCCACCTATTATTACACACCTACATTGGGCAATCGCATTGCCATTTATACAACCAGCAGGATGTCTGAGTTAAGTAAGGCCTCGGTTACTCCTGTATGGAGCCCGCCTTCGTCCGGGCCTTATTCAAGAAACATCTGGGCGCCGGAATTACACTATTTAGCCGGGAAATGGTATATGTATTTTGCAGCCGATGATGGTAATAATAGTAATCACCGGATGTACACCCTTGAAAATGCATCTTCAAACCCCTTAACAGGAACCTGGGAATTCAAGGGTAAAATCAATGATCCATCGGATAAATGGGCTATTGACGGGTCTGTATTTGAATATCAGGGAAAGTTGTACTTTATCTGGTCTGGGTGGGAAGGAGATACAAATGTGCGTCAGGATATTTATATTTCTAAAATGAAGGATCCATTGACCCTTGAAGGCAATCGGGTGATGATATCAACACCTACTTACAGCTGGGAAAAGATCGGCTTTCCTGCAGTAAACGAAGGCCCTGAAGTCATTCAAAACGGAGATGGAAGGTTATTTCTTACTTATTCAGCCAGCGGCTGCTGGACAGACGATTATGCCCTGGGACTGCTCAGTTTGAAAAAGGCAGGTGATCCGCTTAACCCGGCAGACTGGACAAAAACCGCCACTCCGGTTTTTACACAAAGCCCCGGCAACGGAGCTTTTGGTCCGGGACACAATGGTTTTTTCAAGTCTCGCGATGGCAAGGAAGACTGGATCATCTATCATGCGAATCCCCTTGCCGGGCAGGGATGCAAAAACGCCCGGAATCCCCGCATTCAGAAATTTACCTGGAATGCTGATGGATCACCTAATTTCGGCGAACCTGTCAAAATCAACGTTTTCATAAAAAAACCTTCAGGTGAATAAATCCAGGGGTTAGGCTGAAGTCTGGTTATAGGGAGTCGGGATGACTAAAAATCGAATAAAAATGAAGCAAATCCTCACTTTTGTTTTTTTTGCATGTTCTCTGATCAAGGCTGAGACACAGCAACTGGTTCTCCCGGTGATTACCCCGATCCCTCAGTAGTTATGTTTATACCGGGCGACAGGGACTTTTGATTGAATTCAGGTTTACGCCAGACGGCTGGATTGAATTCGCAAAACAGAAAATTGTTTCGCATAAGCATCGTACAAAAAAAAGTACGGAGTATTTTACGGGTACTGCATTGTCGGCTGATTGGCAGTGGAGTGTATTTCAATAACCGGCTTTACCCTGGAAAACGACAAACTTAAACTCCCATCATTGCCAACGGCTTCTGGTGCCTTTATTGACAGAAAAACACTTCATGGAAATTATGACGCGTCGGCCTTAGTACTGACAAAAAGTTCGAGTGGAGAGTCAGGCCTCGCTGCGATTGGCAATGATAACAATGTAATCAGCGCGGTTTATAAAAACAATAAGATAATCATTCGCCAGGTAAAAGAAGGAGATGTGTCGGCACTTTTCGAAAAATCGGTTAATGCCGCTGACAAAATTTACCTGCAAATGCAGGTAAGAAACGCCAAAGAAATTAAATTTTTGTATAGCCTGGATGGTAAACGTTTTTTATCTCTTCATGAAAAAGCGGTAGATGGGTCCTTTCTTCCACCCTGGGACAGGGCGGTTCGGGTTGGGTTGATCTCAAAAGGGGAAAATGAGCAACAAAGTGAGTTTGGTCAATTCACTCTGAAGCAGCTTTAACGCGCTGTGACCCTTTGTGCCGATCACTTTTAAATGGCCTGTTTCAAAATTTCTTCCATCCTGATTGCAGTATGGCTTTGGTCATACACGCATCTACCGTTTTTAATCACCAGCACTTGGGGTGATTCATGCCAAACATCAAATAGTTCTGAGAGCTTGTTAGATATGGTACGGTAGTTTATCAAATCAAGATAATAGAAATCCACGTTTTCCGGTTGACTGCTTCTCTCCAGCCGGGCTTTGGCCATGCTGCTTATCGAACACCGGATGGAATGTTTAAAAATAACTTGTGGTTTTGTATTTGACCTCTGCCTGATATCGTCGAGTTGATCAGCCGTAGTTATGTTAATCCAGTTCATAAAAAAATGACAAAATAAAATATAAACGATTACCTAAAAAATTATGCCGTGATAAATAAAAAAAGGCTGCCTGTAACCAGCAAACCTTCAATATTTGTACAGTCGCGGCAGCTATTTTGATCCGTATCCTACAAAATTCTGGGAAGCCTTACAGCCTCCTTTCGAGGACGTACAGGATGCGACAGTAAGGCCCGAACTAATTAATAACAATAAAATCAACCATTTAGCTTTCATTTTTTGTATTTGAGGTTAAAATAACCGGGTAAGGAACAATTTATTTTTTATGTAGAACAAGGTTATTATAAAATTTTACTTCCTCAAAATAACTAATTTTATTTCACTTATGCAATGCCCGGGTTGGGCCTCGGTTTAAAATATTTTGATAATCTTTGAAGCTGGAATACATTTAGCCTGAATTCAACACATTGTTCATGAAGGTTCATTTTATCGCTATTGGAGGCAGTGTCATGCACCAGTTAGCTATTGCTCTCAGCAATAAAGGTTACCAGGTAAGCGGTAGCGATGATGAATTTTTTGAGCCTTCAAAGTCTAACCTGGCGGCTGAAGGGTTATTGCCCACGGCAACCGGATGGTTTCCGGAAAAATTGACCCCGGAGATAGATGCGGTTATTTTAGGTATGCATGCCCGTGAAGACAATGAAGAATTACAACGAGCCAGGCAATTGGGTTTAAACGTTTATTCTTTTCCGGAATACATCTATCGGGAAAGCAGGCAAAAGACGAGAATAGTGGTTGGCGGAAGTCATGGAAAGACTACCACCACTTCAATGATCATGCATGTGCTAAAGCAAGCCGGAGAAGAGTTTGATTACCTTGTGGGTGCCAGGCTTGAAGGTTTCGACCAGTCTGTTCAGATAACTGACGCGCCGGTGATTTTATGTGAAGGAGATGAATACCCCGCCAGTGTCATTGAAAAACAACCAAAATTTCATTTCTTGTATCCGCATATAGCTATTATTACCGGTATCGCATGGGACCATATAAATGTTTTCCCGACTTTTGCATTTTACCTTGAGCAATTCAGCATTTTTATATCCAGAATTGAACCGGGTGGTATATTAATTTATAACGAATCAGACCAAATCCTGAATAAGCTTGTCAATGAAATAGATTCAGGCGTAAGGAAAATTGGTTACACCATACCCTTGTATACAATAGCAAATGGGAGAACACAGGTAAGCCTGGAAGGAATTGACGGTACTTTGCGCGTCTTTGGAAGTCATAACCTGTTGAATTTGCATGCTGCGTACCTGGCGTGTAAGCAACTGGGTATTACAACAGAAGTATTTCTTAAAGCCATAGCCGGTTTTACAGGGGCTGCAAAGCGACTGGAATTAATAGCCGCCGGTCAAAGTGTGAACGTGTACCGTGACTTTGCTCATGCCCCATCAAAAGTAAAAGCAACTATCGAAGCAGTAAAGGAACAGTTTCCGGCACGCAAACTGATAGCTTTGCTGGAACTACATACATATAGTAGTCTGAATGCAAATTTCATGGTCCAGTATCAGGGTGCAATGGAAATGGCTGATACTGCGGCTGTTTTTTATTCCAGTCATGCTCTCGAATTAAAGCGGATGCCGGATCTGCCAAAAGCGAAAGTATATGAAGGTTTTGGGAAACAGGGGTTATCTGTCATAACTAACCGGACACAACTGGAAGAATGGTTGCAGAACAATGAATATAAAAATACCAGCCTGCTTTTGATGAGCAGTGGCAATTACGACGGGCTGGATGTGATTACATTTGTCAATACAATTATTAAACGGGAAGAGCAACCAGTAAATCCCGGAACCTAAACTTATCCCTTCAGTCCCTGATACGATAAACGTTTATTAAGGATAACTATATATCAAATTCAGGAGTAATTTTCAACTCAAACGCAGAACCTCAAAGGAACCCAACTGAACCCCGAACACCACCAACCATGTTAGCACTTAAGAAACCTTTAGCCTTTATTGACCTGGAGGCAACCGGGCCAAAACTTGAAACCGACCGGATCGTAGAGATTGCCATTGTACGTTTGTCAACAAATAACACCAGACAGGTTAAGCGTAAACTGATCAATCCGGAAATTCCCATACCGGCTAATATTACAGCTATCCATGGTATAACTAATGATATGGTAAACGATGCACCGGTCTTTAAGCAGGTAGCCAACGAAATAAAACAGTTTTTAGATAATTGTGACCTGGGGGGTTACAACAGTAACCGGTTTGATATTCCAATGCTGATGGAAGAATTTTTAAGGGTGGATATAGAATTTAGCATGAAAGACAGGAGGTTATTGGACGTACAGAAGATATATCATATGATGGAACAGCGAACTTTAACTGCGGCGTATAAATTCTATTGTGAAAAAGACCTGCAGGGTGCCCATGGAGCAGAAGCTGATGCTGCAGCAACCTGTGAAGTGTTGGAAGCACAGTTGAAAAAGTATGAGCAACTAGGCAACACAATCGATTCTATCTTAAAATTTACAGGCGACGATATGATCGTCGATTTTGCGCGAAGGTTCATTATGGATAATGGAATAGAAATATTTAATTTTGGAAAGTACAAGGGCCGAGCTGTCGCAGAGGTGCTTAAAGTTGAGCCGCAATATTATGACTGGATGATGAAAGGAGATTTTACTTTGCACACAAAACAGAAGCTTACTGAAATTTTTAATCGAACCATGTTAAAAAAGGGATAAAAAATATTCGTCGCCTGTTTGGTAAAATGCTCACCGTTGAAAAATCGTACTTTCGCTTCTATATTATACGATTGGAAAAACTAATAATTATACCTACTTATAACGAGAAGGAGAATATTGCAAATATTCTTCATGCTATTTTGATATTAAAGCAAGGATTCCATATTCTGGTTATTGACGACGGTTCACCTGATGGCACAGCACAGATAGTCAAGGCTATGCAGGCCAGTTACCCCGATAAATTATTTATTGAAGAACGAAAAGGAAAATTGGGCCTTGGAACCGCATACATTTACGGATTCAGATGGGCTGTCAGCCGGGGATATGATTATATCTTTGAAATGGATGCGGATTTCTCCCATAACCCAAAAGACCTTCAGCGTTTATATGAAGCCTGTAAATCAGGAAGGGCGGATGTTGCAGTCGGCTCGCGCTATGTTAAAGGCGGCGGTAATGTAAATTGGCCCTGGGAAAGGGTTTTACTTTCAAAGGGCGCTTCTATTTACACCCGGCTAATTACCTGGATGCCGGTGAAAGATCCTACCGCTGGTTTTGTTTGCTACAGGAGGCAGGTATTAGAAGCCATCAACCTTGACAAGATCATATTTGCCGGTTATGCTTTTCAGATAGAAATGAAATTTGCTTCCTGGAAACTTGAATTTAAGATTTTGGAAGTGCCGATCATCTTTGAGGATCGCCTGCATGGAATATCCAAGATGAACAAAGGCATTGTAAAAGAAGGTATCCTGGGAGTTTTAAAACTCCGGTGGTACAGCTTATTTAAAGATTATCACAGCCTGGTTAAAAACACCGCCAACGAATTGTTTTCTGCAGACAAAGAAGTTCTTGCCAAAACAAAGTAGTTCTTTACTTTCTGTACCTAATACCAGTCAGGACTTTTCTGCATCTTTGCCTCTATGAAGAAAGCACTGGTAAACCTGCATATAGCTGTTTTTCTTGCCGGTTTTACAGGCGTTCTGGGGAGACTGATTTCAGTTAATGAAGTGATGCTTGTCTGGTATCGCTTATTGCTAACCGTTGTTGGCCTTGTTATTCTGATCATGTTCAAACATTCGCTGCCACGGTTGTCCCTCAAAAGGGTTTTACCGATATTCGGGGTAGGGACGGTGGTAGCGATGCACTGGGTAACATTCTACGGCAGCATAAAATATGCTAACGTTTCCATTGCACTGGTTTGTTTTTCAACACTTGGTTTTTTTTCGGCTTTACTTGAACCTTTACTTTTTCGAAAGTCGTGGTCGCGGGCTGAGTTGGCATTGGGTCTGCTTGCTATCCTGGGAGTTTATCTCATCTTCCAGTTTGATGCCCGGTATACAGCAGGAATAATTTTCGGACTTCTATCAGCGCTACTGGCTGCCGTTTTTACCATTTTTAATAAACGGCTTTTAGATCATCACGAACCAGAAACGGTCACATTTTACGAACTCACCGGGGGCTTCCTCGCCCTAACACTCATATTGCCTTTGTACTTGCGGGCCTTCAACCTTTCATTAGCCCTACCCAGGGGTCTGGATTGGCTATGGCTGTTATTGTTAAGCTGGATATGCACTGTATTGGCTTTTTACCTTTCCACTAGCGCCCTCAAGCAAGTTTCTTCATTCACGGTAAATCTAAGCTACAACCTGGAACCGCTTTATGGAATAGGCCTGGCCTTCATTATTTACAAAGAGAACAAGGACCTTGGCATTAGTTTCTACCTGGGTTTCCTGCTGATCGTACTGGCAGTGGCTCTACAAATGGGACGCTTATATAGGAAAAGAATGTGAAAATGTGCGGATGTGCAAATGTGCAGATAAAAAAATTTTACTCATGACAGTGAAAACCTACGCAGCATAAGTTGAAATATACCTCACCAGGCTTCTTTTGGCAATAGGAAGTATAGTTTCTTCTAGAGGATACGGGAGTCCTGTTTCAACACTGTAAACAGCAGGATTTGGTAAATCTTTGCGTTGACGTATAAGTTCGGATTTTATATGACCGTAAGTGTTAGAAAAACTTTTTTGCCAGCTATCGATAAAGTTCGTCTTTATGCCCCGATATTTTTCGTCGTGTTTTTCAAAAATGGTAATACGGTAATAATAAACAAAGGTGTGGTGGGTTACAGCGTTTTGCAGGAACATGTATCCTTCATTTGTTTCCAATGGGATGATGCCTACAGGTGCTATTTTAAGGCTGTCTTCCACTGATTCATAAATTTCTGTACCACTGGTAATAGCGGTCTTCATCTTTTCAGCGGAATAATTAATGATGTTTTCCAGTTCTTCCATCAATTCGTCGTCTGCAATGATTCGCTCGTACAGTATTTCGAGTTGTTTCAAATTGATATCGGTTAACTGTTTAGGAAATTGCTCCTGCAGAAATTTTTTATTTTCCCTGAAAGAAACCAGGTTATTGTAATGAAAAATAAGATCAGCTAATTGAGGATAGAGCTTATGCTGGTTAAAATACTTATTCACTTCCTGCAGGTATGCAAGTAAAGTATATCTTTTTAACTCGAAGTCAATATAACCTTCAGTAAACCATGTTTCTGATAACGTTTTCATAATTTCTAAAATTTACATCCAGTGAGCTGCGGGGATACGATTAAAATGTAATATGAATTTATATAAAATACATGAAGACTTAAAATAATGCCGTTGTTTTAACAGATATATTTTTTGGTTACGATCCGTACTGGTTACGATCCGTATTGATGTTACCTCTTTGATTGATCCCTTAGTTAAGTGTGTAAGGGAGGAAAGCGCCATTGCATAATGGGAAGTAATGAGGTAAGAGTTATCGGGTAGCTGGCCGTAGTGAGTCCGGTTAAAAATTCCGGTTAGGGTTAAAGTTTTCCAGCTCATTCGCCACCGAAGTTAAAAAAGTGGCTCCAAGACTGCCGTCGATAATGCGGTGATCGTAAGACATAGACAAATACATCATATGCCGGATGGCAATCGAGTCACCCATAGGTGTTTCCACTACAACGGGTCTTTTTTTGATAACACCCACCGCAAGTATGGCCACCTGCGGCTGGTTAATGATAGGAGTTCCCATCAGGCTGCCAAAACTGCCCACATTGGTTAACGTAAAACTACCGCCCTGGGTATCTTCTGGTTTCAACCGGTTACTTCGGGCATTATCGGCCAGTGAGTTAACCTGTTTTGTCAAACCAACGAGGTTGAATTGGCCGGCATTTTTTATGACAGGAACAATTAAATTTCCATTGTTCAGCGCGGTTGCCATGCCAATGTTAATATCTTTTTTAATGATAATTTTATTTCCGTCCACCGAACTATTGATCAATGGGTATTTCCTGATACATTTTACTATGGCTTCAATAAACAAAGGCGTAAATGTGATTTTTACACCTTCTCTTTTTTCAAATTCATTTTTTATTTTTTCTCTCCAGATGACCATGTTGGTTACATCAGCCTCAGAAAAACTGGTAACATGGGCGCTGGTTTGTTTACTGCGAACCATATGATCCGATATCAGTCTGCGCATTCTGTCCATCTCCACAATTTCAACATTTCCGGTATAAGGGGAGGAGAGCTCATGATTAACAGGGATAATTTCTTCTTCCTGCAGTTTTACCCGGGGCTTGCTGTGAACGATTTCTGGTGGACTGTCACTGTTTACATTTTTTCTATTTTCAACGTATTGAAGGATATCTTTTTTGGTAACCCTTCCTTCATTTCCGCTCCCCGATATCTTTTCCATTTCACTCAGGTCGATGCCTTCGCTGGCCGCAATGTTTAAAACCAGCGGAGAGTAAAACTTATTCATTGAAAGAACCGGTACGGTATTATCTGTTGACTGATCAGCATTGTGGGGAAACAATTCATCGGGCCCGGTGGTAGCTGTAGTCTCGGGCACTCCCTGATTAAGTACCCCGCTAACCGGTTGCTCTAGAGAAACAATTTCGGCAGCATCGGTTTGTATCGTAGCAATAACGGCGCCTACCGGTACCACATCGTTTACATCAAACAGTATGGCTTGCAGTATTCCTTCCGCCGTGCTGGGTACTTCGCTATCTACTTTGTCTGTCGCAATTTCCAACAGAGTCTCGTCTTGTTTCACTGAGTCGCCGGGCTTCTTGAGCCACTTTAAAACGGTAGCCTCCATAATACTTTCTCCCATTTTCGGCATTACCAGGTCAACAATAGCCATGTATGATTAATTATTACATTAACGTTTAATGATGCAGATGTGTTTATCTTGTATTGGAGTCCCATCGACTGGTTATCTTTGACAGTAAATAATCCGTTATCCGGATTTTATACGAGATCAAAGGTAAATATTTCCGCCTAAAGCGTTACAAGTCATATCAGGAGTCGGAGATGATGAATTTCCTGAGCAGGTTTAGCGCCTGGGTTGCCGTAAGCTCGATATTTCTTGACCTGTCGAAACGGAAGTTAAACTTTTGCGTGATGATTTTTCTCTGGTCCCCAACAGCTATCCACACTGTGCCCACTGGCTTGTCGGGGCTTCCTCCATCGGGTCCCATTATGCCACTCACTGCGACAGCATAATCCGATTTCATCAGGCTCAAAACCCCTTTTGCCATTTGTTGAACGGTTTCTTCACTTACTGCGCCGGAGGTTTGAAGAACATGCTCAGGCACGTGCAATACATTCGCTTTTACGTCATTAGCATAACTCACAATACTTCCTTTGAAAAAAAGCGAAGCTCCTGTATGAGCGGTTAATAAATGCGAGATGTAACCGCCGGTACAACTTTCTGCCGTTGACAGCGTTTTGTTTTTCTTCTTCAACAGTTTACTGACAACCACAGGCATGGGATCATCTTCATCGGTTACCAGGTAATCTTCCACGAGCTTTTTTAGCACGATAAACTCTGTCTGAACTTCCGTTTGGATGGTTTCCTTAATTGGTCCGATGCCCGTTAACCGCAGCCTCACCATGCCGTAGTTAGGCAGGTAAGCCAGCTTGATATAAGAAGGAAGGTTTTCTTCAAAATGCTTTAGGAATTCTGCAAGGAAAGATTCGCCGATCCCGGCGGTGAGTAACGTGCTGGAAACGATGGCAGGCATGGTAAAGTGCCGGGGTAATCGGGGAAGAACGAAGTCGGTCATCATGCCCTTCATCTCATAAGGTACACCCGGCAAACTCACCACTATTTTACCGTTCTTTTCAAACCACATTCCCGGTGCCGTACCTCTTTTGTTTTGAATCACTACGCAGCTGTCCGGCACTTCCGCCTGTTTGAGATTAGTGGCTAGCATGGGCCGGTTCAACCGCGTAAAAATGTCCTTAACATTCTGCAAAGCCTCTTCATTAACAGTTAGCTGCCCACCGAAATATTCACACAGAACGGGTTTGGTAATATCGTCGGCTGTCGGTCCTAAACCTCCCGTAATCAGTATAAGGTCAGACTCTGCACATTCTTCATCCAAAGTTGTGATAATATCTTTCTTATTATCGCCAATGGCAATGCGCCGCTTCATCCAAATGCCTGCCTTGTTGAGTTCGGTAGCCATCCAGGCACTGTTGGTATCTATCACTTGTCCGATAAGCAATTCATCGCCAATGGTAATAATAGAAGCGTATACAAGGTTGGAGGCCATTAATTATAAGATTAAAAATGAATAGGTGCTACTGGTCAATGACCAGGATCAATGTTTGAATAAGCATTACCGGATCGGGCTCTAAGATATAATACAAAAAGAACGAAATGGTTTAGAAAGGAGCATACAATTTAAAATATCTAATTTTAACGATAACCTGATTACATGCATTACCTATGGCTGTCTATCCTTTTACTCACCGGTTACGCTTCCGTGGCACAAAGCATGATAAGCCGTTTGCAGGATGCGGTAAAAATGCTGGAGGCCGATGGGCAGTTGAAGCATGGCATCCTGAGTATTTATGTAGCGGATAGCAAAACCGGAAAGTCGGTGTATGCTAAAAATGCAGAAATTGGCCTTGCTCCTGCCAGCTGCCAAAAAGTAATTACCAGTGTAGCAGCCTTCGAGTTGCTGGGCACTAACTACCGCTATCAAACTGAATTGAGTTACGACGGCAGCATAGAAAACGGCATCCTCAAAGGCAATCTACATCTAACTGGCAGTGGCGATCCTTCTTTTGGTAGCTGGAGATATGCATCAACGAAAGAAGATCTCATACTGCAGCAAATAGTAAACCAGGTAAAAAAAGCAGGCATCAGGAAAATACAAGGCCAGCTTTTAACGGCTAACGGGAAATGGGGCTCGGAGACGATCCCCGATGGGTGGATCTGGCAGGATATCGGCAATTATTACGGCGCAGGCAGTTCCTCATTAAACTGGCGCGAAAATCAGTATGATCTCATCCTGAAATCCGGAAACATCGGCGACACCTGTGCTATCGTATCCGCCAGGCCGAAGCTGTGGATGGCAGAGTTGAGGTCGGAGGTAACAGCAGCAGCGAAAGGCAGCGGCGACAATGCATTTATTTATTTGCCCCCTTACGCCACTGCTGGTTTTGTACGGGGCACGATTCCTTCCGGAGAATCTGCTTTTCTTATTTCCGGGTCCTTTCCAAACAGCGCGGTACAACTGAAACTTACTATTGAAGAGACGTTGCAGCGTTCCGGCGTCAGCATAGAAAAGCAGGGTAGTACGCTTTCATCTTCTAATGGGGCAAGGCTTACAACGTTAATGTATAAGTTTGGTTCGCCACCATTAGACAGTATAAACTACTGGTTCCTGAATAAAAGCGTTAACCTTTATGGGGAAGCATTGATTAAAACAATGGCCGTGGAGAAGTCGGGTTCCGGAAAAACGGAGAAAGGGCTGGAGATTGTTAACGATTTCTGGAGCCAGCGTGGTATAGAAAAATCAGCTATTCATATCGTAGATGGAAGTGGGTTATCTCCTCAGAACAGGGTAACCACCACTGCCCTGGTAAATGTGATGTTATATGCGAGGTCCAGGCCCTGGTTTACTTCTTTTTACAATGCCTTGCCCTTGATTAATGGCATCAAAATGAAATCCGGCTCCATTGGTGGTTCAAGAAGTTACACCGGTTATATAAAAAGCGCTGGCGGAAGTGAATATAGTTTTGCCATTATCATAAACAATTACAATGGCAGTGCTTCGGAGATCGTTCGAAAAATATGGAAATTACTGGATGTGATGAAATAATGTGCGGATGTGCGGATGGGCGGATGGGAGATGGGAGATGGGAGATGGGAGATGTAGAACCTTCTTAAATCCTCTTCCGAAGGGGCTATCGTTAGGTCACATCTGGAGAAAATTAAAAAGCATTCATGCCCCGGCTCGGGCTATCGGTTTGTAGCACATTGAGCATGCATTATTTTATGCTCCCGGATGGGGGCTACCCTTTCAACAAGTAATAATGAATAATTTTTGCTTAGCATGACTAAGGTAGCCCCGCCGGGGCAACTTTTAAAGATGATCACATTTTTACAAACGTTTTACCCCTGGCCGGGGTAATAAGTACACTAGCAGCAAATGATTTAAACATCACCTTATACGTATTCTAAAGATGTGTCCTAATGGTAGCCCGACGGGGCAGGGGATGCTAAAAGTTCGCCTCCTTTTCAAGGATTTTCAAGGAAGGGCAGATTCTGCGAAGCAAAATCGGGGGTGGTTATGTTTTCTCGAAATACGGCTTCAGTGTATCATACAAAGCCAAAGGCATCGTTGTCTTCTGTTTGGATTTGGAATGGATAAAGTACAAAACAACTCTACCGACAGTCAGCAGCTTCTTATGTTCATTATACACTTCATGGTGAAATTCAATGCGATGATCCCGGGGTAGTTCTTTAAGGACCACTTTCACCGTTAACAGGTCATCATAGTGCGCCGGCCGTATAAATTTGCAGTGGATCTCTACCAGCGGCATGATAATATCCATAGCCTCCATTTCTTTATAGGTGAATCCCAGTTGACGTATACTTTCTGCCCTGGCCGTCTCAAAGTACTGCGCATAGTTGCCATGATAAACGACATTCATCTGGTCTGTTTCTGCATATCGCACCCGTATAGTTGTTTCCGCTATAAACATAAACAATATTAGTCAATTACATAAAGCATATACCTGCTCATCTTGTCATTCCATCCACACTTGCTTTACCTGGTCCGCATAAGAGCAATGTAAGATAGCCTGCTAAGAATAATGCCGCATGTTCACCATCACCAAAAAAATCGGCTTTATGGGCTATGAACAACACAACACACACATCGATAATCAGGGGAATGAGCACTATCCTGGAAAATAAACCGATTATCAGGAAGATTGCACAAAAGAATTCGGCAAATACAACAAGGGCTAGTGAAACAGTGCTTCCCAGGCCTAAGAAATTCATAAAATCGCGGCTGTATTTTGAAAAATGAACCAGTTTGTCATAGCCATGAGGGATCATTAATAAACCCATGCTGACACGAAGAAGTAACATAGCCAGCGTAAAAGCCCAATTTGTATAATTGATTGAAAAGATTTTTTTCATGCCGGTAATCTTTTTCAAAAATAAAGTTTTGGTATCATTTTAATCTGGGTTTTTCTTAATCCTTAATCAAAACCATGCGGTTACGTCCCATCGGGCTGAGTTGCCATTCAAAAATGCCCGAAGAAACTACCGGTAAAGCTTATGCGTTTATGTTAAATGTTAAGCTGTTGTAAGAATACCATTAACCGGTGGGCCTTTTTGCAATCATACAAAAGTGTCAGGCGATTTCAAATGAAATGTTAATCCTTATACTTATCCACATGTGTTTGGAACGATGTTTGGTGAACGCCAAAATAATATCAAACTTTACGACGTTGTAAAAGGTAATCGTATACGTCAACAAAAGTCAAATTTTCTTATATAGGCAATAATCAGCCTGTAACCAGGGCATCTTACCTTTTAAAAGACAAATTAGGTATGAAAAAAATCATTTTTACGTTATTCATGGTCTTTCCCGCACTTTCAATGCTGGCTCAGCAGACCATGTTTATAGCCGACCCCCAATCCAATTTCAGGCAAGCCAAGGAATATTACCAGAAAGAATATTACAGTTTGGCCTACCCCTTATTTAAAGACCTGAACCTGAACCTTCGGGAAGCTGACCGGAGTAACCAGGCCCTTAATTACCAGGAAATCAAGTATTATACTATTGTATGTGGCCTTAAGCAGAATGAAGCAGCATCCATGAGTGCTGCCAGGGAATATATAGACCTGGACGATAATGCCGCTAGGGTAGAGATGATGAGCTTTCATCTTGGCGAATACCATTTCAGAAAGAAAGATTATTACCAGGCCGTTTCCTATTTTGAAAAGACATCGGTCGAGCACCTGAACAACCGGGAAATTGCGGATATGAAATTTCACCAGGGCTATGCTTACTTCAACCTCCAACGATTTAAGGAGGCTAAACCTTTGTTTAATGTAATCAGGCAATTACCCAACAAAGATCCCAACTACATAGATGCAAACTACTACTATGGCTTCATTTCATTTGGCGACGGCAGTTATGGCGAAGCATTGACCTCTTTCCAGGTAGTGGAGAATGAAAAGGACTACGCTTCAGTAGTTCCGTTTTACATTGCAAATATTTATTATTATACCAACAGAAAAGATAAGGCGCTTGAATATGCTGAAGCCAAATTAAAAAAAGGAGGTCAATTGTATGACCTCGACCTTCGCCAACTGGTGGGTCACGCCTATTTCGAAAAGCAGGACTATGGTAAAGCACAAACCTATTTACAGGATTACATAAGCCGGTCGAAAAAAGTCAGGCGGGAAGACGTGTACGAACTTTCATATGCTTATTATCAAACCGGCAACTTTGCCAAAGCCATTGATGGCTTTAAACAATTGGGAGGTAAGGAAGATTCACTGGCCCAAAATTCGATGTACCTGCTGGGAGATGCTTACCTGAAAACAAACCAGAAAGCGAATGCCCGGAATGCATTCCTTTTTAGTACGTCTAATAACAGCAATGATTTTCAGCGTGAGGTAGCTTCTTTCAATTATGCAAAACTGTCCTATGAATTAGGTTACCAGGATGTGGCGCTTACCGAACTGCAGCGGTTTCTTGCGGGTTATCCCAATTCTACTTTTAGTAATGAAGCCACAGAATTAATGGTGGCCGTACTCGCTAATACGAATAATTATAAAGATGCACTCACCCTGCTGTCCGGCCTGAAGTCCCCCTCTGAAAATACAAAAAGGCAATATCCTAAAATACTGTATGGTCGAGCTATGGAGCTGGTGAATGACGGACTATTGATTTCTGCCAATGAATTACTGACAAAAGCCGTTAACGATCCTTATAACACTTCCGTTCTGCCCTACATCCATTTCTGGAAAGGCGAGATCGCCTTCAGGCTGAACAACACGGATGAGGCTATAAAATATTATTTTGAATACCTCAAAGCAGGCGATACCAATGGCGAGGTGAACCCCGTTAATGCCAAATATAACCTGGGTTACAGCTTTTTAAAAAAAGAAAATTACAGGCAGGCCCTTGATCATTTTGAGCAGGTGGTAAAAACGCCGCGCATCAATGCCAGCCCCCTTGAGCAGGATGCTTACATCCGCAG
Organism: Chitinophagaceae bacterium; assembly: GCA_037718865.1. Lineage (GTDB taxonomy): Bacteria > Bacteroidota > Bacteroidia > Chitinophagales > Chitinophagaceae > JADCRZ01. The sequence continues at coordinate 50,698 of JBBJMP010000012.1, forward strand.
TGCGGATTGTTATTATATGAGCCGTGATTTCAAAAAGGCGCTGAGCATGTACGACCAGGTCTTAAATTTTTCGTGGGGTTCTTCCGATTACGCCAGTTTTCAAAAAGCCATGATCGCCGGTATCAGCAGCGGCACTGAGAAGATCAGGTTGCTTCAATCTATTCCAAGAGTTCATCCAAGTTCCGCATTGGTCCCTGATGCTAACCTGGAAATCGCAAACACCTTCCTGGCCGATGAGAAATACAGCGAGTCTATACAGTACCTGAAGAACGTTGTCAGTTCAACGAACGGCGAAGCCCTCAAGCCCAAAGCACTGCTAAAAATGGGAATTGCCTATTATAACCTGGATAATAATAAAGAAGCACTGAACCAATACAACCTTTTGCTAAAACAATATCCTAATTCCATTGAAGCAGAAGAAGGACTTGAGAATGCAAAAACGATCTATGTGGAAGAAGGCCGGACAAGTGAATATGTTGCTTTCGCCAAAACGCTGGGTAAGGAAATATCTACCAGTCAGGAAGATTCCCTGGCCTACGCAGAAGCGGAAGTACAGTTCGGTAATGGAAATTTTGATGGAGCATTGACCCGGTTTGAATCTTATCTTTCGAGGTTTGCGGAAGGTAAATATTCACTCGAAGCCAATTACTATAAAAGCGAGATCTATTTCAATAAAAAGAACTGGCCCAAGGCTGTTACGGGTTACGAAGTAGTGGCAGACAGGGTTCCTAATAAATTTGGCGAAAAGTCATTATTGCAGGCGGCCAGGCTACATTTTTTTGAAATAAAAAATTATGAAAAAGCGGAACAGTATTATACGAAACTGAAAGAATTTGCCGGCAACCAGGAAAATAAATTGGAAGCCATGCGAGGCTTACTGCGAAGCCAGTTCCAGTTACAAAAATGGAGCGTGGGCGTGGAAAATGCAAAAGACCTGCTGGCCCAAAAGGGCGGTAGCACTGATGATAAGGTTTTAGCCAATTTTGCCCTTGCAAAAGCGGCCCAGACTTCAAACCAGTGCGAATCGGCCATTACCTATTTCCGATCTGTAATTAACCTGAACAAGGCATCCTACGGCGCCGAATCAAGGTATGAGATTGCAAATTGCCTGTACCAGCAGAATAAATTAACTGAGGCGGAAAAAGCCGCTTTTGAGGTGATCAATAAATCAGGCTCTTATGCCAACTGGGTTACCAGAGCCTATATCTTGTTGGGAGATGTTTATTTTAAACAAAAAGACTATTTTAATGCCAAGGCAACATTTCAGAGTGTAGTGCAGAACACCGGTATACCTGAACTTAAAACCGAAGCACAACAGAAACTCGACAAGGTGTTGGAAGCAGAAGGCAAGGAAAGTAAGATAGAATAGATATTACATCTGCATGACTAATTGTTCACCGCCCACCATAATACGCCATCGATGATAGAGATAAAACCAGTTATTAAAGCAATCGTTTTAACTGTATCCTTTTATATTTTCCATGGATACGCAGTTATTGCCCAGGATTTTCCCAAGCAAAAAACAATTGAGATTACATCCACCTTCAAACCGGTTTTGCGCGAAGCGGTAAAGATCAACTTCAATGCGGCTCCGCCGAATGTTGATTCTTCAAAGGTTATTCTTAAATATACCATCCCTGCGCAGAATTTAGCATTCACTTATCAGCCGGTAGCCTTAAAGCCGATAGCCTTAACGACTGATTCCCTAAACCCATTGCAAACCAACAATTATATAAAAGCAGGTGCCGGCAATGTTCATATTCCATTCATACAGGCAGGACTCAGTTTCGGGGATGAAAATTATGGCCTTTATAATGTATTTGCCGAGCATTATTCTTCAAAAGGAAGTTTGCCTTTCCAGAAAAACAATCATACTAGTGCAGCCATAAATGGCACCTTGAAAACGGCTACTACCCTGGAGTGGAACGGGAAGCTTGGCTTCAATAGTGACGAGTACTTTTTTTACGGGTTTCGTCCAACATCCCTGGTGTTTACAAAAGACCAGCTGCGTCAGCGCTTCCAGACCTTCGAAGGTAAGTTAAGTCTTCGCAATGTAGAACCCACCAGTTTCGGGTTAACCTATTACCCCAATATAAATATTTCTGTTTTTAGCGGTAAGAACGATATCCGCCAGGCAACCGAAGCCAACACAGTCCTCAATTTGCCACTTCAAAAAACATTTGGCAGAAGCTTTGGGTTCAATGTAAATTTTACGGCAGACTTAACCAGCTATCGTCCTGCAAGTAAAACGTCCGTGCAAAACAACCTATATTATATTTCTCCTTCTCTGTTGCTTAAAACGCCCAATCTGTATTTACAAACCGGATTAATACCATCCTGGGACAACAAGGTGTTCAAAATGTTGCCTAACTTCCTTGCGGATATAACTACCAACGATAAACGCTTTACACTGCAATTGGGTTGGATAGGTTACTACAATAAGGGCTCTTACCAGCGCTTTGCTTCTATTAACCCATGGATCATTCAGCCTGATTTACTGCTAAACACCCGGGTGCGGGAGAGATATGCGGGTTTTAAGGGATCGGTATTGAATCATTTTACATATAGTGCCAAAGTAGGCTTTAAGCAATATAGAGATATGCCCCTGTTTGTAAATGACAGCATGGATGGTAAAACTTTTCAAACGGTCTACTCCTCCTCCCTGGAGGCAGTAAATTTACATGGGGAGATCGGATATACCCAGGGAGAGACATTTAGTGCTACTGCTTCATTGAACTGGAATCAATTCTCCAAAATCAAAGACCATACAAGGGCATGGGGCCTTCTGCCATTAGAATTCAGTGCTGCCATTCGCTGGCAATTGTTTAAAGACATCTGGATCAAGAGCGACTTGTTTGCCTGGGATGGCGCCGCCTATAGAACAGAGATCAAAGAAGCAAGAAAGGGAGAGACAGGGTTTGACCTTAATGCAGGGCTGGAATTTAAGATAACCAAACAATTTAACCTGTGGTTGCAGATGAATAATATTATGAATAACCGGTACGAACGCTGGAATCGCTATGAAGTGTACGGCTTCAATATGCTGGGTGGGGTAAACTTTTCATTTTAGATCATGCTAGGGTGATTATTGCCGCATATTCTAAAATTGTTGGGTCGGGTTATAATCTGCAAATCTGCGGCATTCAAAATCCGGCATTAAAGAAATTATGGTTTTACCAGGTAATTTTACTTGCTTTGCTTCAGGCAATACAAGCATTATGATAGATATTCTAAACAGTTACCTGGTTCAGCATAAAAGCATTAATATCCCGGGCCTGGGCACTATATATATTCAAAAGCTACCAGCCCAAACCGACTTTGTAAACAAGAAAATTTATCCTCCACAATACTCGTTTACCTTCGATAAGTATTTCGACGCCCCGGCAAAAGACTTTTTTACTTATCTGGCCATGAAAAAAAGTATTCCGGATTACGAAGCCATCCAGCTTTACAATGATTTCTCCCAGCATCTCCGGTCAAAAATTAAAATGGAAGATAGCGCCGAATGGAACGACGTAGGTGTGTTTAAAAAAGACAAAAGCGGGGAAATTGTGCTCGAGCCCATATGCGCTGACATGTCCCTTTATCATCCCGTTTATGCTGAAAGGATCGTTCGCAGTAACGCTGCTCATGCCATTCTGGTAGGTGATAAGGAAAGCACCAACGTCAGGATGACTGAATTTCTGAACGAAGCAAATGAAAAAGTTCCCGTCAAAAGGGATTACTGGTGGATAAATGCACTTACATTGTTTGCCATCGCCCTGACCATGCTCATCATTCATTTTATTAAATATGGGTTTACCTCGCACTCACTTGGTAACCGCCAGTCTGTCGAATGGTTAACACCCAACAATCGGTGACATACCTAAAGAAAAATCTCAGACCACCTGCCTCGTTTGATTTGTATTCAACTCAGTTATACAACGGATGGATGTGATCGTTTACTCACACTGTCCCTGCTGCGGCTCTGCTGCAGTTTCACCGAAATTGTCTGTTAAAGACTATTCAGTGTCGGGGTCATCATTTGCTATCTGGCAGTGTAACTTGTGCAGTGTGCGCTTCACACAGCAGGTCCCCAACCAGTCAGCTATCGGCAGCTACTATAAATCAGAGAACTACATTTCGCATACGAACACAAAAAAAGGCTTCATCAACCGGTTGTATCATATTGTTCGAAAAAGAACCTTGAATCAAAAAAGGGATCTGATTGAACGGGTTACCGGTCTGCGTAAAGGTAACCTGCTGGATGTCGGTTCCGGAACGGGTGCATTTGCCAGGCATATGCAGGATGCAGGATGGAAGGTGAGCGCCCTGGAACCTGATGAGGACACCCGCCGCAGGGCGTTCGATTTGTATGGGCTTTCGTTAAGTAACATGCAGCAACTATTTTCATTTCCACCTGGTATTTTCGATGCTATAACACTGTGGCACGTGTTGGAGCATGTTCACGACCTTCATGAATATCTCGAACAAGTAAGGAATGTGTTAAGCGACGACGGAAAAGCATTTATTGCCGTACCTAATTATACCTCTTATGACGCGTCTGTGTATGGTCAATACTGGGCTGCTTATGACGTGCCGCGACATCTTTACCACTTTTCACCGGCTTCCATGAAGCAATTGTTAGAGAAGCATGGCCTGAAACAGATCGCTATTCAGCCAATGTGGTATGATAGTTTTTACGTAAGCCTGTTAAGTGAACAGAACAAAAGCGGATCTGCAAATTACTCCAAGGCCTTAGGTACCGCGATAAAGTCAAATTGGAAGACGGTTTGGCACAATCAAAAATGCAGTTCCTTAATTTATGTCATCGAGAAATTTTAATCGAACTTTATTTCATATAAATTCGGCCAGGCTTTGCCTGTAACATAAATCTTATTGGCTGCTGAATCATAAGCGATCCCGTTCATTTCCAGCGCCTGTGGGTGTTTAACCTTTACTTCGTTATCCAGCGAAGAAAAGTCCAGCTTGCCCATGACTTTTCCGCTTGCCGGGTCGATCTTCAAAATATAGCTGGTATTCCACTGGTTGGCATAAATAAAACCCTTTATGTGTTCGAGTTCGTTGATATTCCCGACAGGTCCATTATTATCTTCCACACCAACAATTTTCACAACTGTTAATGTGTCCGGATTCAGATATTGCAACTTATTGCTGCCATCGCTCATGATCAGTGAATGGCCATCATTGGTTAAGGACCATCCCTGCCCGGTATAGGAAAATTCTTTCAGCTTCTTTAAACTTTTTGCATCGTATACGAACCCTTTCTGATTTTTCCAGGTTAACTGATAGATCTTGCCGTTCAAAACGCTTATACCTTCACCAAAATAGACAGTATCTAACATCACTTTTTTTATTGCTTTGCCTGTTTTCAGATCTATCAAACCAATCCAGGATTTAAAATTGTTTTCCTGGGGCTGGCCGCCGGTACTTTCATACAGCTGACCATTGTACACCAGCAAGCCTTCCGTAAAAGCAGCCGTATCATGAGGAAAGACATTGACAACTGAATAATTAATAACGGGCGGTTCAGGGTTCAAAGATGCATTGCCGTTGCCCTCTTCATATGTATCATCATTTGTGCAGGAGATCATAAAAAAAAACATTAAGACAATTCCGATTTTCATTAATGCTGTAGGTTGGTGGAGAAGCAAATGTACAAACCTCCAATCCAATCGACCCGATGTTTCACAAATTATTAGCACATCCATTTTGATTGTTCAGAAAAAATGTGTTTTTTTACCTGCTTATCTGCTGTCATCCCTAAACCGCCGAATTGTTACTCCAATAGGTCAGCAGCTACGAATACAATCCAGGTTCCTGCCATCCAACTCCTTTACATCGGTTACTGCCTCAACCTCATTTCAATGCGTTTTTTATTAACCTTAGTATTCAGCATTATTACCTGCAGTACCTGTTTTGCCCAGCAAAACGCTGAAGTGATCATTGTACCGGTGGTTGTACACGTCCTCTATAGTAACGCTCATCAAAACATCAGCAATGCCCAGATTTTTTCCCAGTTAGAGGTCCTTAATAATGATTTCGGAGCAGAAAACGAGGATAGAAAAATGATCCCTGCATATTTTAAGAGCCTGTCGGCGGATTGTGGTATTCGTTTTCGCCTGGCTGCTGTTGATCCGTACGGAGCTAAAACCAATGGAATTGTAAGAAAGAAATCAGCTGTCTGGCTTTTCGGATCAGACGATAAGGTGAAATTTTCAAGCTCCGGAGGCGACGATGCCTGGGATAAAAACAAGTATCTGAACATCTGGGTATGTAACCTGGCAGGCATTGTCGGTTATACGAGCCAGTTAGGAGGGCCAGCCGGGAATGATGGGGTAGTTATACGGTTTTCCGCTTTTGGCAATACAGGAAGCGTAGTTCAACCGTTTCATTTAGGCAGAACGGCTACACACGAAATCGGGCACTGGCTCAATCTAAGGCATATTTGGGGAGATGAATATTGTGGCGATGATGAAGTGGATGATACACCGAAACAACGTTCTGCAAATAAAGGTACTCCAAGCGGCGTGAAATATAGTTGCGACCTGAATGAATTTGGAGATATGTATATGAATTTTATGGATCTTACCGACGACGCCGGTATGTACATGTTTACAAAAGGCCAAAGGCAACGTATGCGTGACGTTTTCAAATGGGGCGGTCCACGCCATGATTTGCTTGAGTCCGGTGCCTTTGATGAAGTTGCTGATGGAAATGCTCAGGCTGTTCTGCCACCTCAACCTACAGAGGAACTAATTGTGTTCCCCAACCCGGCAAACGATATAATTACCGTTCAGAGCAACGATTGGTTAAACCGGTCTCTGGTAATATTTAACCAGTCGGGCCAACCTGTTATCACACAAAAGCTCACAGCGAAGCTGACCCAAATCCGGGTTGCTCACCTAAAAGCAGGCAGTTATTATATCAAACGGGAAAAGGATCCGTTCCGGTCTGTGACCCGTTTCATAAAATTGTAGACATCCGCTAGCTGTTGTAACTATATTCTCTCCGATAGGTTCAATTAAATGACAGGAAATAATTTGGCTTGTTCCGAATATTTCGTAACTTTCCGAAATTATCGTAATGGTTCAAATTATCATCGTATGGAAAAATTGACTAAACAGGAGGAGCAGGCTATGCTGGCTATTTGGCATACCGGAGAGGGTTTTGTCAAGGACTTCTTGGAGAAGGTAACAGGAGATCCTCCGCATTATAATACGTTCGTATCCACCATTAAAAACCTGGAGAAAAAAGGATATGTTGCCAATCGCAAGGTAGGCAACATGTATCAGTATTATCCGGTTGTGGAAGAGGCCGAATACAAAAAGCAATTTCTTACAGGTGTAGTAAAGGACCATTTTGCGAATTCGTACAAGGAACTGGTTAGTTTTTTTGCCGAACAAAACAAGATCAGTCCTAAAGAGCTCAAAGAGATCATTGATATGATTGAAAAGAAGAAATAGTTCGGAGTTCAAAGTTTGTATTTTACATCTAACATCCCCCCATCTCACCTTTAACATCTCCCTCATGCCATACGTCATACAATTCCTTCTTAAATTTTCACTCAGTCTGGGCATGATGTTTCTTTTTTACCAGCTCGTACTAAGGCCGTTAACCTTTTATCAATGGAACCGGTTTTACCTGGTTTGTTATTCGCTTTTGTCTTTCATTATTCCCTTTATTAATATCACTCCATGGATTGGTTCTGATAATGCAGATAGCCGGTTGATGAATGTGATACCTGTTATTGACAACATGCGTCTGCCGGCCGGGTTTTTATCAGCTGACATACCGGAAGGGGCTGGATTGGTGAGATGGGATCTGCTATACCTGGTTCTGGTAACAGGCGTTGTTATCATGATTGTGCGGTTAATACTCCAGTTTAAGTCTTTGCAAGCCATCAGGCAGAAAGCGGTCAAGCTGAGTGCTGGTGTGATTCAATTGTATGATGTAGGTACTGACATTACTCCTTTCTCCTTTGCCAATTCCATTTTTTTGAACAGCCGCTTACACAGCGAAGAAGAGCTGCAAAAAATTATTCAACACGAGTTTGTACATGTGAAGCACAAACACACGATTGATATTTTAATTGGAGAATTCTTATGTATTATCAATTGGTTTAATCCGTTTGCCTGGCTCATCCGGCGGGCGATAAGGCAAAACCTGGAATTCATTGCAGATCACCATGTTTTACAAAGCGGGCTGGATGCCCGACAGTATCAATATCTTTTACTTAAAGTCATCGGCATACCACAATTTAGCATAACAACTCATTTCAATTTCTCTTCACTAAAAAAACGTATAATCATGATGAATAAAATGAAAAGCGCCCGTCTGCACCTGGTTAAGTTCCTTTTTGTATTGCCTATGCTGGCCGTTTTGTTGCTGGCTTACAGACAAAAACAAGTGATTAGTTCGGCATGGACGATGAGGCAATCACCGGTGCATCAAAGCATAGACACCGTTCCGCTGCCGGCAGAACGAGTAAAGACGGTCAGTGTGGACACCTTGTTTGTTCCTTTGGTACCACCTGCTACTCCAACAGTGATTGAGGTCGGTAAGGTTCAATTTGTTCCTGTCCCGCCTTTACCCCCACAACCTCCCAAACCTGCCCTTCCTAAAAATGTGAAAAGTGTAATCATTAATACAAACGCAACCATTGAATACAAGGATGGACGAAAAGAACACTATGATTTTAATAAGCCGGAAGACAAGGCTGCCTATGAAAAGAAGTTCGGTGCATTGCCGGCAGTGCCAACGCCTCCGGCGGAACCGGTTAATAAAAATGATTTGAAAGAATCGACGTTAACTTTAAAAGAATCAACGATAGCTTTAACGGATATCAACCCACAGCCGCTAATTGTGATGGATGGAAATGTATTGCCGGTAGGAACGGATATCAAAACAATTGATCCAAACATCATCATAAGCATTGACGTTTTAAAAGGTACTAATGCCACCGACCTTTACCATGAGAAGGGGGTGAACGGAGTTCTTTTGATTGGCACAAAAAATGGTAATCGTGTGATTAAGCCGGATGTTGTCGAAAGAAGAATTTCCGAATCTCAGATATCCGTCCGTTCAGCGAAGGTTTCTGTTAATGACCTGGAAAACTTTGAAGGGCTTGTCATTGTAAACGGCAAGGAAGTAAAAAAAGAGGAGTTTAGCAAGCTGGATCCCGATTCAATTAAACAGCTTACTATTCTTAAAGGCGACGAGGCTGTTAAGCAGTACAAGGACAAAGGAAAAAATGGTGTCATCATTGTTGTTAGCAAAACCTCTGATAAGAAATAATTAATATGTAAGTAGCTGTTGCGGCCATGTAACTGCAGCCTAATAACGTTCCTTAAAATTTCCTCTGCATAGAACCGGCATTTCCCTACCTTTGCCGCTCTAAAAAATAGCGTTATGGCAACTACTGCAGATATGAGCAGGGGACTGATTTTGAAATTAGACGATAGTTTGTATTCCGTGGTTGAGTTTGGACAAAATAAAACGGCCCGGGCGGGAGCAAAGATTTGGGCGAAATTAAAAGGAGTTGACAACAACCGTTCTATTGAACATACCTGGAACAGCGGTGATGCAATTTACCCTGTTCGGGTAGAAAAAAAGCCTTACCAGTTTTTATACAAAGATGACAGCGGTTATAATTTCATGGATAACGAGTCTTTTGAACAAATTGTTCTTGGCGAAGGCATGATCGACGCGCCCCAGTTTCTAAGGGATGGCCAGGAAGTTTTAGTATTGATCAATACAGAAACTGACCTTCCGATGAGTGTTGAATTGCCTGATAAAATTGTTGTATTGGTCACCTATAGCGAGCCAGGAATGCGGGGTGATACGGCTACACGCACGCTTAAGCCTGCTACCGTTGAAACCGGGGCCACCGTTATGGTGCCTCTTTTTGTAAACGAAGGCGAATTGATACGCGTAAATACGAAAACCGGTGATTACGTGGAAAGAGTGAAAGAGTAGTTGATGACCATACATTGCAAACTATAAATAAGCCCGGATTACTCCGGGTTTTTTTGTTGCTGCAACCGGAATCTAATTAGGTGATTAACCTATAATTAAGTTTATTAGCCGTTCTTTAGTATTGATTTCCTTATCTTAGCCGTCCATTACTAACGGAAAATAGTTAACCATGGATTTTAAACAAATTCAGGAACTGATCAGAATGATCAATAAATCCAATATAGGCGAAGTAACGATTGAAGAGAAAGGATTTAAAGTGTGCATCAGGCAAAAACAAGACGCGGTTCAACAAGTTATTTCGGCCCCTGCACCTGTAACTATTCAGCCGCCTGGTTTAGCTGCAACTACGCCCGCCGCAGTACCGGTTCTTGAAAAAAACAAACCCGTTGAAGAGCCGGTGGCTTCCAACCTGATCACTATAAAAAGTCCCATGATTGGTACATTTTACCGTGGGCCTTCTCCAGATAAACCTTCTTTTGTGAATGTAGGAGATGAAATAATTCCGGGTAAAGTGGTTTGTATCATTGAAGCCATGAAATTGTTCAACGAAATAGAAAGCGAAGTAACAGGTAAGATCGTTAAAATTCTGGTTGATGAAGCGTCTCCTGTTGAATATGACCAGCCCCTGTTTTTGGTAGAACCGGCATAGCCATTTTGAAATCTGAGTCAATTAAAATTCGAATTGATGCACATCATTCGGCTGCTTTTTAATTTGACTCTTTTTGTTTTTCCATATCCATGGTGCATTTTAAATTTAATTCTACAAAATGTTCAAAAAAATACTGATTGCGAATAGGGGTGAAATTGCATTGAGGATTATCAGAACCTGTCGTGAGATGGGTATTAAAACAATAGCCGTTTACTCCACTGCCGACAAAGAAAGCCTGCACGTTAAATTTGCTGATGAAGCAGTTTGTATTGGTAAGCCGGCTAGCTCAGAATCTTATCTGAATATTCCACACATCATGGCGGCGGCAGAAATTACGAATGCCGACGGAATTCATCCTGGTTATGGATTTTTAGCTGAAAATGCAAAGTTTGCCGAGATATGCGGCGAACATAGCATTAAATTTATTGGCCCTACATCAACCATGATCAGTGCGATGGGAGACAAGATTACTGCAAAGGAAACCATGATCAAAGCCGGGGTACCAGTGGTGCCAGGTGGCGAAGGCCTGCTGGAAAGCATAGAAGGGGGGTTGAGTCTCGCAAGGGAAATCGGCTACCCTGTTATTTTAAAAGCAACCGCTGGCGGTGGCGGTAAAGGTATGCGCGTAGTTTGGGGAGAAAGCGACATGGAAAAGGCTTTTAACACTGCGAAGATAGAGGCTGCTGCTTCTTTTAAGAATGATGGAATTTATATGGAGAAGTTTGTAGAAGAGCCGCGCCACATTGAGATCCAGGTTGCCGGCGATCAGTATGGCAAGATATGCCACCTGAGTGAAAGGGATTGCTCTATTCAACGTCGCCACCAGAAACTTGTGGAAGAATCGCCTTCACCGTTCATGACCACCGAACTCAGGGAGCAAATGGGCGAGGCTGCAATTAAAGCTGCTTCTGCTATTGACTATGAAAGCGTTGGTACAGTTGAATTTCTGGTAGATAAGCACCGTAATTTCTATTTCATGGAGATGAATACCCGTATACAGGTTGAACACTGTGTAACGGAAGAAGTGGTAAATTATGACCTGATTAAAGAACAGATAAAAATTGCGGCCGGTGAACCCATTTCGGGCCTTAATTACGAACCGCAAATGCACGCGATTGAATGCCGCATTAATGCGGAAGATCCGTATAACGATTTTCGGCCTAATCCGGGCAGGATCTCCGTTTTACATCAACCGGGCGGTCATGGCATCAGGGTTGATTCTCATGTCTATGCCGGATACACCATTCCTCCTTTTTACGATTCTATGATTGCCAAGATCATTGCCGTAGCCAGAACACGGCGTGAAGCAATAGATACCATGCATCGTGCCTTATCCGAGTATATTATTGAAGGTGTGAAAACAACCATACCTTTTCATCTACAGCTTATGAAAGACGAACGGTTTCGAAGCGGCGACTTTAATACCAAATTTCTGGATAATTTTAAATTACTGTAACCCGGTTGGCATAAAAAAGGCCCTGCTGATCAGGCAGGGCTATTGGGATAAGGTACGATAGACTTACTTTCTTATTACACCGGTGTTCTGTCTTTTTTATGTCTCCGGTTGTTTACTGCTTTTTTCATTTTATTCTGTTGTTCGGCAGTCAGGATAGTTTTAGTTTTTGTGTTTCTTTCTTTATGAAGCACTTTTATCTGCTCTTTTTTCTGGTCAGCGCTCAAACTTTCGTTGTTTTTTATTTCCTGCATTTTGGTTTTATACCCGCTGTTTATTTCTTTCATCTGATCAGACTGTTCTTTGGAAAGATTTAAATCATCTTTTAATTTTTTCTTCATATGCCTGTTGTTTTCGGTTCCTTGCTTCGCTTTTGGCTCAGATTCCTGTGCCTTCGCAAAAACACTGAACACCGTTGACATTAAAAGAAAGAAAAATACTTTTTTCATGATGTTTATTGTTTTTAAATGATATAGATGAGACGCGCCAGGAAGTCTTAGGTTTAATTTTAAATTGTTAAACCAGCCAGGACACTGCTGTGGCCAGCCCTTTCAGAAAGGCACAGCCACTGCTTCAGGAAAATAACTAGCCAGTTTTTTTATCACTTCTTCAACAACCATATCAGGGCAGGAGGCACCACTGGTCATTAATATCCTGGCAGGTAATGAAACAGGCAGATAGTCTTTTGTAAGTATTTCCTGCTTTTGATGAAAGTCAAAATGAAGGATCTCGTTGCCTGATAGTAGTTTTTCCGCCGAGTCTATATAATAAGTAGGAAGAATTTCTTCACAAAGTTCAACCAGATGGGAAGTGTTAGATGAATTGTAACCGCCAACAACAATGGCCAGATCGGCAGGTGTAGACAACATGCCGTGTACAGCAGTTTGATTATCATTTGTAGCGTAACATAACGTATCGCGGGTATCGGCGAAATGGTTGGATACGGTTGAATCGGTTAACTGATACTTGCTGATCATCGTCTGTTTAAGGAAATCAGCGATGGCCTGAGTATCACTGGCCAGCATAGTTGTTTGATTCACCACACCGATCCGTTCGAGGTGATAGGCTACGTTGAAGCCTTCACTGTACTGTCCTATAAATTCCTCATAAAAAGCTGGTGCCGGCTTTTCACCGCTAATGTATTTGGCAAGTTCGTGGGCTTGCTGCATGTCTTTAACCACTACAGTTGGAGTATAGGATGAAGCGTGAGAAAAGGTGGCTCTTGTTTCTTCATGCCTGGGTTTGCCGTGTACAATAACCGTATACTGTTTCCTGGCAATCTGCTCCGAACGGTTCCATACTTTTTCTACAAACGGACAGGTAGTGTTGTATTTTTCCGTTTGTATGCCGATATTGTTTAGATTCTTCTCAATTTCAAGAGTAGTTCCGAAAGCCGGAATGATAACCACGTCATCTGCATTTAAAGCAGAGAACGGAATGAGCTGGTTGCCATAGGTATCCTGTAGAAATTGCAACCCTTTCTGTTTGAGGTCTTCATTTACACGAGGATTATGAATCATTTCGCTCAGCAAAAAAATACGCTTTCCCGGGTTTTCCTCGATGGTGCGAAAGGAGATCTCTATAGCATTTTCAACCCCATAACAAAATCCGAAATGACGCGCCAGGTAAATGCGTAACGGACCAAAGTCTAAAAGCGAAGGTGAGTAATCCTTCTTTAGTTTGTCCTGCTGTTTACGCTTGGTTTTCACTGCGCAGATTAGCGGACTCAGGTATGTATCAGGAACATTAAATGTTTTCATTTACTTATCATCTGCAAGGAATATGACTGAATGCCTTGCCTTTAAATCATACTGACTATTGCAAAGATACACCCTCCAATGATTGCTTGTAGCAGATGAAAGAATAATCCCAGTTGCCACATCCCTTATTAAAAAATCCTATCTTTCCCTGCAAGAAATATATATGAATAAATTTTTTGTTCCTGTAGATTGGAGCTATAATACGAATATCTATGAAATTAACCTTCGTCAGTATACAGTAGAAGGTACTTTTAATGCGTTTACCAAAGAATTGCCGCGTTTGAAAGAGATGGGGGTGGAGGTGTTATGGTTTATGCCCATTACCCCTATCAGTAAAGAAAAGCGATTGGGAACGTTAGGCAGTTATTATGCGTGTTCCGATTATAATAATACCAATGCAGAGTTTGGAAGTCTGGATGACTTCAGAAATTTGGTAAAGGCCGCACATGAATTACAATTTAAAATAGTCATTGATTGGGTGGCAAATCATACGGGATGGGACCACCACTGGACCCGTGAGCATCCGGAGTATTACCTCCGCAATCATAACGGTCAATTTTTTGATCAGCATGGCTGGGAAGACGTGATAGATCTTAATTATGGGAATCCTGATCTGCAGCTGGCTATGAAGAAAGCAATGAAATTCTGGATTGACGAATGTGATATCGATGGGTTCAGGTGTGATATGGCAATGCTTGTACCTTTGTCATTCTGGAAATCCGTAAGAACGGAACTGGACAAGATGAAGAAACTGTTCTGGCTGGCGGAATGCGAAGAGATCAACTATCACGAAGTGTTCGATGCTACCTATTCGTGGAAATTTCTTCATAAGATGGAGGCATTCTGGAGGAGAGAAACCGGCATTTCAGGTCTGGAAGAGGTGCTTAACTTTTATCATTCTGGGTTTCCACCCAATGCGTTTCACTTACTCTTTACCACTAATCATGATGAAAATTCTCATAGTGGCAGTGAATATGAACGGATGGGAAACGCTGCCATTCCTTTTAATGTACTGTGCTGTACCTGGAACGGTATACCCCTGATCTACAGCGGCCAGGAAATGCCCAATAAGAAACGCCTGAAATTCTTCGAAAAAGACACCATTGAATGGACCGGGAATTATGAGCTTGCCGCTGTTTATAAACAATTGCTTTTATTGCGAAAACGTAATCCGGCTTTGCAGGCTGGTGACCGCAGTGAAACACATCGCTTATCAACCGGTAAGGACCATCTTATTTATGCCTTTATACGAAAGCATGATGAAAACCAGGTACTTGTTTTAATAAACCTTTCTGATCAGGAATTAACTATGATAACAAAAGGAGATAACCTGTTAAATGGTTCTTTTCAAAATATATTTTCAGGTGAAACAAGTGACTTTTCAGGAGATAAACAGGTCAACTTAAGGCCATGGGAGTACCTGGTATTTGAAAAAACCCGGTGACATGATCACCGGGTTTAATATATCCCTCTGCTTTATATTAAGTATTACGATATTAGTGTTATTCCACATTTAATTTTAATGGATAAGGAAATATACCTTCATAGCCCTTATACATACCTTCCAGCTTAACATTACCGGTTGACTTTTCGATTTCTTTTCTAAGGTCATCAACATTAAGCACTTCTTTGTCATTGACTCGCAGGATCACATAGCCTTCTTCTATTCTTGTTTTGCTGAAAGCGCCTTTTTCTTTAATAGATTTTACTACTACGCCGCCCTTAACACTCATTTCAGCAGCTTCTTTTTTAGACAGCGTTTCAAGAGAAGCGCCAAGTTTATCCAACACAGAAGTTTTTACTATCGAAGTTGTTCCGGAACTGTTACGAAAAGTGAGATTTACATTAGTTTCCTTACCATCACGGAAATAACTGACATTGATTTTATCGCCAGGCCTGTAAGTAGCTATCTGGCCAACCATATCCGCACCGGTATATACTGGTACACCGTTGATCTTAGTTATGAAATCACCTTTTTTAATACCTGCAGCATAAGCGGCGCCATCCTCAGGTACTTCGAGTACATAAACGCCATCACCGTCCTGGATCCCCTGTTCTTTTTTGATCTCCTCACTGGCACCTTCAGAAGCATAGCGAATTCCAAGGTAGGCTCGTTGTACTGTTCCGAATTTCACCAGGTCAGACATCACTTTCTTTACAATATTCACTGGTATGGTAAATGAATAACCTGCGTATGAACCAGTTGGTGACGCAATCGCAGAATTAATACCCAGTAGTTTACCCTCTATGCTCACCAGTGGACCGCCACTATTGCCTGGATTCACGGCTGCGTCAGTCTGTATGAAGGATTCTATAGGTGTATCACTTTTACGTCTGTTGATCTCAAGGGTCCTTCCTTTAGCGCTGACAATTCCCGCAGTTACCGTTGTTTCCAGGTTTAAAGGATAACCGATGGCCAAAACCCACTGACCCACTTTAACTTCATCGGAATTTCCATATAAAATGAATGGAAGGCCTTTAGCTTCAATTTTAATAATGGCCAAATCGCTGCTTGGATCTAACCCGACCATTTTTGCCTTAAAAGACCTGCGGTTACTTAAGGTTACCGTAATATCATCAGCACCGTCTATAACATGGTTATTGGTCACTATGTATCCATCTTCACTGATTATCACACCAGAACCTGACGCTTGTTGCGGCATGGACCGCAAACGATCATTGAACATATCATCCCAGCCATCCCCGAACAGGTCGGAAAAGGGGCTTCTTCTCGGAAGGTTATTGCTGGCTTTAGCTGTAGTTTTTGTTTTTATATGTACAGTCGCCGGAATAGTTGCGCTGGCAGCCTGGGTAAAGTCAACCGGCACATTCGGAGCTCCGTTAACTCCATCGAAGAATCCGGCATAATTGGCGGGGGCTTTTACGCTCTTCCTGCTATCGGTATTGGATTCATAGTGGTAGGTGTCTTTTTCAACAATCTTGTTATATGTCCACACACTACCAACAGCGGTAGAAGCACTAAGAAAAATTATAGCAACTACTTGTTTAAGTTTCATATTTAAAATGTTTTTATGTAAAAAATTTGATTTATTCACTCAAATTATATGCCTGCTAATTAGCAAATTAACGTTGCAATCTTTGTCTTTGTTTTCTTCAAGTTCGGTTTAACATATGTTTTACTAAAACCTTCGTAGATCATCATATAAAGTTAGGCATTAATTTCAAGCAAACCGGCTTATGTGCCTAGGGGATAACGCTTAAATTTAGTACAAATACCAGAACTTAGGTGCTTTGTTAATTATTAAAGGTAGAAGCCTATGAATCATCTGATGTAAAGTTTAATCAATATGTCAGGCAACAATGGCGCAATGTAATAAAAACAGTACAATTTGACATACGTATGATACTTTAAACGTATACATTTTATTTATTGTTAAGGCGGCTCAGGAAATCCATGGTGTCGGTGCCATCGGCATAGTCGGTCAGTGCGGGAGACTGAGCCTGGCCGAAAGGAATATAATCATCTCCAACAACACATTGAATATCTTTACTCACGAGGGATGCTTTCACAAGGTGCTGATTGGTATAAAATTCAAAATTTAATTGGCTTATCGGAGAAAAAAAAGAGGCGTTTTCAATCAACAGGACGGAGCCATTTGTCATATAATAGTTATTGTTAAGCAAGTGAATGGCAAGCTGATAGTCGTAGTTGTTCTTATATTTATGATGATCACTGAAATAAGCGTATTTCTTAAAAGCCTTCAGGAGATCAACAAACCCGTAACCTTTGGGTACATATATTTTTGTAACATTCCTGCAACCCAGTCCGAAGTATACATGAACATCATCTGCCAATTTATCTAATGCTTCAGTAGATTCAGTGCCTGTAAGAATAGCTACAGATGTACGGTTGCTGCGTATAATGTGGGGGTATTTCGAGAAATAATACTCAAAATACCGCCCTGAGTTATTGCTGCCTGTAGCAATATAAGCCTCACAACCTTTTAGCATTGGTGCAAATAGAATCTGGTTCCCGAGTTGAGGTTCCCATTCTTTAAGCATCTGTAAAAGATGAGTGATCAGGATTTCATCTTTTGAAGATGCCTTGATAACGGCATTGTGCCCGGTTATAAATATACACATCCAATCGTGAAAGCCAACCAGGGGAATATTCCCTGCCATAACTAAACCTATGTTTTTAGGATTGCGGTTTTCAGGTGGCAGTGCATATCTACGGGCAAAGACACTTAATTTTTCACGGTTTAGAAACTGATCTGTTATGCTATCGCAGGCCTTTTCTATAAACGTTCCCGTAAACCAGCCGTTAGCCTGGCCGGCGTTGAATTTAACCTGTCGCCATTTACAGTCGTCAGATTTCATATATTGACCCAGGCGAATCAACAGATCAATCCGTTGTTGTACATCCATTTCACACTTGTGTTGTTGGTTAACCCGGGTGAATCCCCGGTTGGCTGTAAATGAACTCTCAACAGGGACATCATTCCCTTTGTAGGGTTAAATATGTTTAGATGGTTAATTCGTTTTGCATTACTAAATTTGTAGCCAAAGTTAACGTTATAAATATTATTTAAATTTTAAGAACCATGGCTATAAAAATAACTGAAGAATGTATCAATTGTGGAGCCTGTGAGCCGGAATGCCCGAATAATGCCATTTATGAAGGGGGAGTTGAATGGGCTATCGCCGACGGAACAACAGTGAAGGGGCCATTTACGCTGTTAGACGGCACTATGATTGAAGCTGACACACGCAATGCGCCCATAAGCGTTGACGCTTATTATATTGTTCCCAATAAATGCACGGAATGCCAGGGTTTTCATGAAGAGCCTCAATGCGCTGCCGTATGCCCGGTGGACTGCTGTGTGCCTGATGAAATGTATACTGAAACGGTTGCTGAATTAATGAATAAAAAAGAAAAGCTGCATTTGTAAGAGGTGGATAATTTATTTAAGGGAAATACTACAAAATATAAGAAAACTGTACTAACTTAACAGGATCAGGTTGAATTGTAACGTAGCCTCCGGGCTACTTTAAATAGGCAGGTGATATTTCCTGTCATAATAAGGTGAAGGGGTTTTTCCTTCACCTTTCTTTTTTGATAACGATCGTTAATCTGGTTCTGCTGTCAGTAGTCTGAATTTATTCACAAAAAAATATTACCGCCATATTATTATGATTTTTCTCGAATCTTTGCGAAAAAATATTGCATAATTTCATCATTTATGGTTGTAAAACCCACCATTGCTTTTCTCACCGGCGGTTATTCCGGGGAAGCCGAAATCTCTTACCAAAGTGCAATAACCATAGAAAATAACCTAGATTATGAAAAATACGATATATATAAGATAGATGTTACTCCCGGAGGCTGGTATTTTAATAATCTAAATGGCAATAGTTTGCTGGTAGACAAAAATGATTTTAGTTTGATGATCGGAGAAAAAAAAGTTGTGTTTGACGCAGTGCTAATTGGTATTCATGGAACCCCGGGTGAGGATGGTAAGCTGCAAGGTTATTTCGATTTGTTGAAACTTCGGTATACATCCTGTGATGCAGCTACTTCGGCGTTAACCTTCAATAAGCGCTATACTGTGGCTGTGGCTGCCTTTGCAGGAGTACATGTTGCCAGGTCCATCCATTTATTTAAAAATGCACCGTATTCTTCATCATTGGTATTATCTCAGTTGCAATTACCTCTTTTCGTAAAACCGAATAACGGAGGTAGCAGCATCGGTATGTCGAAAGTCAGCGCCGCAGAAGAATTGGATCAAGCCCTGGATAAAGCCTTTAAAGAAGATAACCAGGTTTTGGTCGAGGAATTTATTGCAGGAAGAGAATTCACCATTGGAGTTTTTAAAAGCCAGGGCGAATTAATAGCCTTGCCGATAACGGAGGTAAAAAGTAAAAAACCTTTTTTTGATTTTGAGGCCAAGTACACTTCAGGAATGAGCGAGGAAATAACTCCGGCCATTGTGGATGAAAGTATAGCAGAACAAATACGGGTCTCGGCAAAAAAGATATATCAGGTATTTAACTGCAAGGGAGTGGTTCGGATCGATTTTATTTATTCTGCAGAAAAAGGTGAGCCCTTTATGCTGGAGATCAACACTGTTCCGGGTCAAAGCGAAGCGAGTATCGTTCCCAAGCAGGTTAAGGCCATGGGCTGGACATTGAAACATTTTTATTCGGCCTTGATTGAAGAAAGTCTGGGTGGGCAATAACTTTTCCTAGGGCAAGTCATCTAAATAAATTATCTGTGTTTAAATTTATTACAAGCAGGCCGTTATGGGTTAATATTTTATTAGCCATTGTTTTAGTTTCCATCATTCTGTTTTTGTTTCTTAATTCACTTAGTTACCTAACTGAACATGGCAGGATACTTAAGATACCTTCTGTTACCGGTATGTCGATGGGTGAAGCAACAAAAGTACTTAATGACGAAGGCTTTGATGTAAACATACAGGATTCGGTATATATCGATACCATTGCTCCCCTTACCGTTACCAGGCAGTTTCCTGAAGCTGATGCAGCCGTAAAAATAAATCGAACGGTATATTTAACTGTAAACCGTTCCGTGCCGCCTTTAATTACCATGCCAAGGCTGGTGGGCAGTTTTCGTAACGCCGTCCTTATTCTTAAACAGTTCGGGTTAAAGCTCGGCGACACCTCGTACCGACCCGATTTTGCCAAGAATTCCGTGTTGGAACAGTTATACAATGGTCAGATGATCAAACCGGGCACCAGGATACCGATGGGATCGATTATATCGCTGGTGCTGGGCAGGGGGCTTTCCAATACAAACATGTCCGTGCCTGACCTGTTCGGACAAACATACATGGACGCGAAACTAAGATTGGATTCTTTAGGGGTTGGACTTGTTCCAATAATTGACCCGGGTGTCACTGACACCATGAATGCCTATATTTACCGTCAAAACCCTGAACGTTTGAATGACGAACGAAGGATAAACCGCATCAGGCCAGGCCAGATGATCGACATATGGCTCAGCGCTAATCAAAAGGAAAGAATAGACACCACAATCAACGCGGATGATTTTATTTCCCAATAAAAGAATTTTATATGCAAAATATAACCGTAAAGGAATTAAAGGAAAGAATTGCTGCCGGAGAGCAGCTTAACATAGTAGATGTCCGTGAGCCGGACGAGTATGCGGAATTTAATATTGGTGCAAAATTATATCCCCTGAGTAAAATTCAATCCATGCAGGTGGAGGAACTGGAAGAATGGAAAGACAAAGAACTCATAGTACACTGCCGCAGTGGAAAAAGAAGCTTAACAGCCTGCATGTTCCTGGAGACATTGGGATTTACAAATACCAAAAATCTAGAGGGCGGCATGCTCGCCTGGCAGGAACAGCAGGGACCGGTGAAGTGAGTGATGAGTTATAATTCCATTCACACGGTCTGCCGCTCATAACTCATATCTCATCACTTATAACTTAACATTCACCCCTGCCATCCAGTTAATTCCGGCCATTGGGTATACATAATTTTCCGTTGTTCGTTTTCCATCGCTGAAATAACTGAAAGTATAACCATTGGGTTCGTACATTCTGTCAAACAAGTTGTTTACCTGCACAAGGAAGGTCACTTCTTTCAAAACCTGTTTTTTTATCGTGTACGACATATTCAGGTCGAGCACATTAAACGCAGGCAGGCTCCTGCTCCTGGTCTCGGTATTATCGAGATATTGCCTGCCGACATACTTATTGATGATGCTTATCGTCCCGTTGTTTAACGGAGTAAAGTGAACTCCGGCACTTCCGGTGACAGCCGGAGAAAAGGAAATATCCGTCTTGTTATAAGCAAATATTTTTTGTTCTCCAAGGTCATAATCATCTACATATTCCATAAACTTCAGCACTTTGTTGCTGCTTAAGGTAAGATTTCCGGTTGCGTTCACCCAGGGCGATATCCTGGCCATGCCCTGCAGTTCTATGCCTTTACGGTAACTTCGCTGGATGTTTGTCCTGGTATAGGCTCCGACATCGTTTACTTTACCGGTTAATACCAATTGATTGCTATAACGCATGTAATAAAAGGTCACACCATAAGTAAGAGCAGGGGTTCTTTTCTCCAGGCCGGCCTCAAAGTCATGCAAGGTCTCCGGTTTAGGCTGTGATGCGGCACCGGCTTCAAAATCATCCCTGTTTGGTTCTTTATGTGCAACCGACCATGAAAGGTAGCCGTTCCAGTTATTATTACTATAATGTATACCTGCCTTTGGATTCAAAAAATGATAAGTGTTCTTTATAAGCAGCGCAGGATTGTCCCTGAAGCCCTCAATGTGATATCTCACCGATCTGAACTGCAGGTCAAAAAAAACTTCCCAATACTGTGAAAATTTTTGTTGCCATTTGGAATAAATATTCCTGTCGGTTTTAAAAGCGTCCAGGTTATACCAGGTGTAATCCCGCGGAATACCTGTCTGGGCCCAGGTTACTCTGCCATAATGTTTTCCATCATAGCGGGTCAGGCTTCCCCCCAGGGTAAATATGGATTTATTCAACGTGTACTGCAGGGAAAAAATATTGCCGTAAAAGTAATTATCGAGCCACAGTTGCCTGATGAGGTCAGTTTCACGTATGGTATCTCTGCCAGCATAGATATCGGGCAGACCGTAAGCAGCAAAAGCTTGTCCTGCTTTGTATTGTTCGTAGTATCCTTTTCCCCTTGTAAGAAAAACAGCAGTGTTAAAGGAAAGGCCTTTATTGAACTGGTGGTTAAAAAATAATTGGTAATGATCCTGCTTGTAATTATCTGTTTCATTACTATACGGCTCTCCCGGCCTTTCGGTACCAGCAGAATTAGATGTCCTGCTTTTGGAAAGTTCCTGCTGCAATATGCCGTTCCAGGACTGGTAGGTTTTTTCGTAGCCGGACAGTACATTGAATCGTATAGACGATTTTTTATTAATGTATGCGGTAGAAAAGTGCAATGAACGCAGCCTGCTGCTAGCCCTGTCGATATATCCATTACTCGTAACGCGGGATATACGGGCATCTATTGTGAAATGATCATATAATAAGCCGCTTCCGGCTTTTAATGTATTCTTAAAGGTGTTAAAGGAACCCATGCTGTTACTGATCTCAGCATAAGCTTTTTCGCGGAATTCGTTTGTGCCTATATTGATTGATGCTCCGAAAGCACCGCTTCCGTTGGAGGAAGTCCCTACCCCACGTTGAATCTGAATGCTGCTGACTGAAGAGGCCACGTCAGGAAGATCAACAAAAAAGGTTCCCTGGCTTTCAGCATCATTATAAGGAATTCCGTTAAGGGTTACATTGATCCTCGTAGGGTCCGAGCCCCTGATCCGTATGCCCGTGTAACCAACGCCATTGCCCGCATCGGAATGGATAACCACCGAAGGGGTCTGGTTCAGCAGAAAAGGCAGGTCCTGTCCTAAATTGTTTCTTTCTATTTCCGCCTTTCCCAGGTTGGTTTTAGTGAATGGGCTTTTCTCTCCCGCCCGGATGGCACGAATTTCCACCGGCTGAAGAAAGAGCTTGTGGCGTTCAAGTTTGATTTCGGTAATTCCTGCGGAAAATTCGATCTGGCTCCTCAGGGATTTGTAACCTATACTGCTGACAAGCACGAATCGGGAGCCTTGCAGATTACTTACGCTAAAAAGGCCGTTTTGATCCGTAATCCGTGTGCCGGCATTAGCTATTTCTACCGTTGCCCCGGCTAGGGGAGAGCGATTGTCCGAATCGATTACTTTGCCTGTAAAAACTTGTTGGGCGAATACTAATCCATTAAAAAAGATGTAGCAGATCGCCAAAGACCATTTTTTCATCATGTTAATTTGATGTGATGACCGGTTTAAGGCCGGCAAAAATTGATTTTTGGAAATATGCTGCGAAAGTGAAGAGGAGAAAACAATATGTTGACCACCTTCCCTGCGCAGGCATTACCCTGTTCAGGTTCTACGGGTATTATCTCAGCCGTTAGCCCATTGGCATTTACAGCACCCCGAGGAATCTGATAACTTAAATCCAATACAAAGATAAACACTAATCAATAAATTTTCACCATCCTGTAACATTTGTTTTATGGCAAACGTCCAAATGAAAAATCACTTATATGAAGCACGTACTGTTTTGTTTGATCTTCCTTGTTTCTATAGTCAGGGCTTATCCGCAAACCGGTCAGGACAATACCATCATTAATGACCCTAATGCCGAAGCAAGGAAAGTTCCGGCTTTTAGCGTGATACATGTTTCACATGGCATTTCACTGGTTGTTAAACAAGGCAGCCAGCATGGTGTAGCGGTAAGTGCCAGTGATCGGGAGTACAGAGATAAGATTAAAACGGTGGTAGAGAATGGGGTGTTAAAGATCTATTACGATAGCGACAGTTGGTGGAAGGGTAGTAACAGGGCAAATAAGAAGCTTAAGGCTTATGTTTCAGTGAATTCTTTAGAAAAATTATCCGGAAATTCAGGTTCGTCTATCCTGGTGGATGGAAGCCTTAATTCGAACAAGTTTGTTCTTGACCTTTCTTCAGGAAGCAACTTTAGGGGAGACATTCGGGCCGCCGAGTTAAATATCGAACAATCAAGTGGGGCCGTGTCCAAAATTTCCGGTACAGCAAAAAATGTTTATTTAGAAACCAGCAGCGGAAGTAATCTGCACGGATATAACCTGTCTGCCGATGTGTGTAACGCGAGTGCCAGCAGTGGCGCTCATATTGAAATCAGTGTAAATACAGAACTTACCGGTAAGGCTAGTAGTGGTGGTGGTGTCAGGTATAAAGGCAACGGTGTATTGAAAAACAAATCTACCAGCAGCGGAGGAAGTGTGAGTAAGAACGGATAAGCCAGGTATAAAGCGATTACCTGCAATGTGATATCTTTATTACTTGATAAAGAAAAGTGAACCCTCCGGTTCGTTTATTTAATTTGTAGTTTATGAAATTAATGTTTGCAGCTATTGCTATGTTATCCGGTGCTATTCTTTTTGGGCAGAAAACTATTATCAACGACCCGAATGCCAAGATACGTAGTATTGGAAGCTTTTCGGCGATTAAGATTTCAGGTGGAATCGACCTGTACCTGAGCAAAGGTGAGAAAGAAGCGATGGCCGTAAGTGCAGTTGACGTAAAATTCAGGGATCAGATCAAGACCTCTGTTGACAACGGTGTGTTAACGATCTGGTACGGTAACAATGTTTGGAAAATGAATACAGGAAACAGGAAACTTAAGGCCTATGTTTCCTTCCGTGTATTAAATGAAATCGTCGCGTCCGGAGCCAGTGATGTATTTGTTGAAGGGATAATTGACGGGGATGCGCTTACCCTGAACTTATCCGGTGCGAGTGATTTTAAGGGTAAGGTTGAAGTGGGAAGATTAACCATTGAACAAAGTGGGGCATCGGACGCTACTATAACCGGTAAGGCAGGAAGAATACAAGTAGAAGCCTCGGGGGCCAGTGACCTGAAGGGGTACGATCTTGAAACGGAAAATTGCCGTGCAAAGGCCTCGGGCGCTTCTGATATCAAGATCACCGTAACCGGGGAATTGCATGCAACAGCTAATGGTGCCAGTTCAATATATTATAAAGGAGCCGGAGTAGTCAAAGAAAGCAGGTCAAGCGGTGCCAGTAGCATTGGAAAAAGGAGCTAGCAGCAATTGGCTGGGCTTGACCCGGCTGGAAGTAGCCGCAGATTCGCAGATTTAGTCATAGCGAACAATCCGGGGCATTTCTTTTTGATTAGTCAACTATATTTTAAATAGTTTGGCTGGAAGATATTTTAGCCTTAGTTTTGCTCCCCACATCGCGAAGTAGAGCAGCGGTAGCTCGTCGGGCTCATAACCCGAAGGTCGGGAGTTCGATCCTCCCCTTCGCAACAAAAGGCCTCAAGTGAGGCCTTTATTATTTAAAAAGGGCCAGCCGACTCCAAAAGACTGACAGTGTCAATATTGGTTCAGACGAGGTCCCCTATTGGGGCCTTTTTTTTATGTTATAACTTTGTCTCGTAGTAAAAGAGGTTTAATGAAAACAGGATTTGTAAATATATTCGGCAAACCAAATGCAGGCAAAAGCACATTGCTGAACGAGTTAATGGGGGAAAAGCTGGCTATCGTGTCTCATAAGGTTCAGACAACCAGGCATAGGATAAAAGGAATACTTACCGAAAAAGATTACCAGATCGTTTTCTCTGATACCCCCGGTATCATTGAGCCGAAGTACAAATTGCACGAGAGAATGATGCAAGCGGTCAGAAATGCCCTGGAAGATGCAGATCTGGCCTTATTAATGGTGGATGTGAACGATGATCCCCTGGAATGTGATGCCATTTTTTCAGCATTGAAGTTAAAAGTTCCAGCTATAGTGCTGATTAACAAGATCGACCGTTCCGACTTATCAAAAACCGGGTCAGTGACCGCATTTTTTGCTTCAAAAGCGTATTGTAATGAAGTGGTATGTATATCAGCCCTTGCTAAGCAGAACATTCATGGTCTCATTAATACCATTCTGAATTACCTCCCGGAAGGTGAACCCTTTTTTGAAGATGATAATATCAGCGATCTGTCAACCCGGTTCTTTGTCGGGGAACTGGTTAGAGAAAAAATTTACCAGTTATATGAAGAGGAGATCCCTTATCATTCTACCGTAATTGTACAGGAATATACGGAAAAGCTTAGCCTCGTTAAAATCCGGGCTGAGATTGTGGTGCAACGGGAAACCCAAAAAGGAATTCTGCTGGGCGAGAGTGGTAAAATGATCAGGCAGTTAGGAACTGAAGCAAGGATTGAAATAGAGAAATTTATTGGCCGGAAGGTTTTTCTGGAACTGTTTGTGAAAGTAAGACCAAAATGGAGGGACAACGATTTACATTTGCGCGAATACGGATATAGGTGAGAATAATGTGCGAATTTACGGATGTGCCAATTTGCGAATGAGAGAGAGTTGGATCAGTTGTTTCTATTTAATCATTACAAAAAAATATAATGTCGGGATTTACTGTTGCCATAGTAGGCAGACCAAATGTTGGTAAAAGCACTTTCTTTAACCGCTTGCTGGAACAACGCAAGGCCATTGTTGATAATATAAGCGGCGTTACCCGCGACCGTCAATATGGTATTGCAGAATGGACTGGTAAGACGTTCAATGTAATAGATACCGGTGGATTTGTGCCCCAAAGTGAAGACATTTTCGAGAGGGAGATCAAAAAGCAGGTATTGATAGCCGTTGAAGAAGCTGATGCCCTGGTGTTTATGGTGGACACATCCACCGGTATAACCGACCTTGATCAGGCCATGGCCGATGTATTACGCAGAACGGCCAAGCCGGTGTTTCTTGCAGTTAACAAGGTGGATAATCACGAACGGTTGCTGGAAGCTTCAGAATTTTATAGTCTGGGCTTTGAAAACATATTTTTCTTATCTGCTGTGAGCGGGAGTGGTACCGGTGAAATCCTGGATGCTATTGTTGAATTGATAGAGGACAGTTCGGGAGAATCGGAGGAAAAGCAACTGCCGAAATTCGCCATCATAGGTCAGCCAAATGTAGGAAAGTCTTCTTTACTTAACGCCCTGGTCGGGAACGAGCGGGCTATCGTAAGCGAGATCGCCGGAACAACCAGAGACACCACATCCACCCATTATAATCTTTTTCAAAAAGAATTTACATTGATCGATACGGCCGGCATCCGCCGTAAGGCTAAAGTAAATGAGGACCTTGAATTTTACTCCGTCATCCGGGCTATTAAAGCTATGGATGAGGCAGATGTTTGCCTGGTAATGCTTGATGCAGCCAAGGGGATAACAGCGCAGGACCTCAACATATTCGGCCTTGCAGTAAAAAAAGGAAAAGGAATCGTTTTACTGGTTAACAAATGGGACCTTGTTGCAAAAGATACCAATACGGCACGCGACTATGAAGCAGCGTTAAAAAAAAAGATAGCCCCTTTTACTGATGTTCCCATTTTATTCATATCCGTTACAGAAAAAACAAGAATCTTCAAAGCCATTGAACTTGCTTTGCAGGTATACGAAAACAGGCAAAGAAAAATTTCCACTTCCCAGCTGAATGACGTTATGCAGAAAGCCATTCAATCTTACCACCCGCCAGTGGTCCGTGGAAATGCGGTCAGTATAAAATATGTAACACAGCTACCTACCGTTGTTCCGTCATTTGCTTTTTTTACCAACTACCCTGATGAAATAAAAGAATCTTACAGGAATTACCTGGAGAACCAGCTTCGCGAACAATTTAATTTCAAGGGAGCACCAGTAAGAATCTTTTTTCGCAAAAAATAAAAACCCTTTACCTGTATTAAGGTACTACCAAAATACATTTAGTTTATTTAGCTTTATTCTAACGCTTAAAAAAGTTAACCATGAAAAAGTTATTTATCATTATGGCCGCCTACATCTTAACGGTATCCTGTAACAATGAGCCAGCAAGCTCAGAATCTACTTCGGTATCAGGTGATTCAGCAAACGTGCAGCAGGAAGTGGTAGTTGATACATTACCCTCATCCGACACGACAGTTAAAGCCAATGCCCGAAAGGCAATAAGAAAATAACCAGTGAATTGTTATTCCGGTATTTCAGCACAGTTTATTGTGGTTATGCATCGAGCTCAAACCGGGCAATAATCAATTGAACGGTTTTTTGGTGATTTGTTAATGCCAAAGTTTCCTCCTGGATAAAGGTATTATCTTCTAACTTTCCAAGCACTTTATTCATCTCCTGCAGGTTGTCGTAAACCATTTGCCGGAACACATTGTCGTAATCTTTTGCACGGGAACTAAAAATGCGCTGAGATATCCATTCCTTAGTGACGCTACTTTTAAGTAAGAGTTCCCTTAAAAAGCCTTTTACATCCCTTTGCCAGTTAGTGCCAAACACTTCATGCAAGGCAAACAGAGCATGAAATAGTTTTTGTTCAGGGTAGTTTTGTTCCTGTTCCAGGTAAAAGGCATGCACTTGTTCCCAGTCCTGGATCTTATCTGAGCGAATTTTATCCAACATTATATGAACTTCCTGTTTTACGATTAATTGTCCACCAACATTAATCCATTCTGTCATGATCATTTCTTTTTGCAGGATGTTTTGTATGTCCTCAACTGTCTCCACCTTGTTCGCTTCGATATATGATATCAGTTGCATGGCGGCATAATATTCAATAAGGTCCTTGAATACATGATAGCAGGGCAATACTTTAATCAGCGATACTTTACGGCGTGAATTCTCAAAACCTTCAGCCAGAATTTCGAGTTCATTAACTACCAGATCGTTTTGTTCCAACAGTTGTTCGCCCGTCCTTATTAAAATCTCTTCAGGAACGGCCAGGTCCTCGCCGGTTCGTTTACGATAAGCTATGCCGGTTAATTTCTTAAAAAGTTTTAGTGAACCAATGATCTCATTGATGGTGTCGGGTGCCAGGAAATCGTACTCGATAAATTGTTTTTTTTCAATACGGTTATCACGATCCACGTACTTCCAGGCGTTGCGAGCCAGTGCATACATATTATACATGAACCAATAACCGGGCATTACGATCAGCTGGTCTTTGCTTACATCATTACTTACCAGGGAAAAAGGTATGGGTATATTCAGTTCTACCTGGTAATCACCTTTGGCCAGAATGGTATAAGAGGCAAATTTTGAATTATGTTTTAAGCTTACGCATAGCCCTGGCCAAAAACCCCGGCCGGCTACAATTTCACCATCTGCACTTCTTGAATTATGATTAGAGCCGATAGTGGCGCCGGCAGCAATATTACTCTGGCCCATAATCAGGGCCGCACACAGGAAAGAATTATTGTGGTGTTGTTCATGCGCAGGAAATATGAGTGAGTTCAGCACCTCGCAACACGAAATTGTTGCGTTATTACCGAGGTAAGAATTGATCAGCCGGGCACCATATTTCAATTGGGAATGTGAAGCCATGATGAAACGCACCGCTTTCACACCGTAGAAAATACGGCATCCTACACCTATGATGCCATTCACGATCTCGCAACCTTCGCCGATCTGCGAGCTTGCTTCGGCAGAGGAATCGATGGTCAGGTTCTTCAATTTATTTGCTCCTTTCAGGTAAGCATCAGTTCCTATCCATACATCTTTAATAATCTTGCAATTTTTTATTACGGTTCTGTCGCCGATCTTTCCGTAATAACCTTTTTGCTTATCAAATATTCTTTCAGTAATGTTTTTGAACTTGTCCTGAAGGATATCGTCATCTCTGAAGCGGCTCCACAAAAAGGCATCTCCTGGTAACATGCCGTTGAATGGAATAATGGCCCTTCCTGCGTTTTCGTTGCAGATCTCCATCCAAATGCGGTTTTTCTCCAGCTCTCCTTCTTTTAGAATGCCGTTGCCGAATTTGGCGTATTCCGTAGTAGCGAGTTCGTTAACATTCACGATCATCACATCATTACCTACAATGTAATGCGATATGTAATCTACATTGTCTATCACCACATTGTCGCCAAAATCACAACTGATGATGGTGCTGTTATAAAGGCCGACGGGCAAGCGGAGGTTCTTAAATTCAAGGTAGAACGGTTCCAGTTTTCCAATACGGACTAACCCGTAAAACTTGCAATTTTTTACCTGTTCGGGCCTGAAGGCATCAGATACGAGAATGTTGTTCCAGTCATCAGAGGTGTTGCGATTGCGAACCAGGGATTCAATCTCGTAGGCAGTCAGCTTTCTATGTAGGGCGCTATTCTTGTTCTGGACATTGCGAAGGTGGTATTCATCTTTACCATTTGGCAGATTGTTGCCGGGTATAAAATCATAGCCTAATTTTTGAACCGGTCTTTTTTCAATGATGTTCATCAAATTATTTATCAGATGAGGTAATTAAATAAATCCTTAACGCACAGGCGGCAGGCAGGATAATCCCGTGTTACCGATGATTATAGAATGAGTAACCTGCCGGGTCGGCTAATAAGCAGGAGCTCATTCTACCGTCACTGACTTAGCCAGGTTTCTTGGTTTATCAACATCCAGCCCCTTTGCCAGCCCGATATAGTAACTTAACAATTGCAGGGGAATAACATTCAGCATCGGCGCTACAATTTCATCAGATTCAGGAACCGTCATCACATCATCCGCCATATTCCTTATGGTATCATCGCCTTCTGTAATTACTGCGATCACTTTACCTTTACGCGCCTTAATTTCCTGGATATTACTGATGATTTTGTCATGATATGGATCTTTTGTGGCTACAAATACAACAGGTAAATGCTCATCTACCAAAGCTATGGGCCCATGTTTCATTTCAGCCGCAGGATATCCTTCTGCATGGATGTAAGAGACCTCTTTTAATTTTAATGCACCTTCCAATGCAATGGGAAAGTTATAACCCCGGCCAAGGTATAAAAAGTCCCTGGCGTCTTTGTACTTTTCGGCGATTGTTCTGATGTGTTCGCTTGATTGCAGAACTATGGTCACTTTGTCGGGTATTTCATTCAGCTCATTGAGTAAATGCATGTAACGCGTAGTATCAATAGTACCTTTTTCGCGTGCTACAGTTAAGGCCACCATGGTCAACACTACCAATTGAGCCGTAAATGCCTTTGTACTTGCAACACCTATCTCTGGTCCCGCGTGTGTATAAGCCCCTGCATGGGAAGCCCTGGCAATGGAAGAGCCTACCACGTTCAATATGCCAAAAATAATTGCTCCCTGTTCTTTGGCCTTTTCCAGCGCCACCAGCGTATCAGCAGTTTCGCCACTTTGTGAAACGGCAATAATCACGTCGCCTTTATTTATGACAGGGTTTCGGTAACGGAATTCAGAGGCATACTCTACTTCTACCGGAATGCGGCACAACTCCTCTATGATGTATTCAGCCACCAATCCGGCATGCCAACTGGTTCCGCAGGCAATGATCAAAATGCGGTTAGCTGATTTTAGTTCACTTATATAATTTTGAACTCCTCTCATCATGATCGTACCTGCCGTAGAATCTAGTCTTCCCCGCAGGCAATCATAAATGGTATCGGATTGTTCAAAGATCTCTTTTAGCATGAAGTGCTCATAGCCGCCTTTTTCTATGGCGGCTAGTTCCAGATCAAGCTTCTGAATATATGGGGAAATTTTTTCGTTACCCAGGTTCTTCAGAATCAATTCATCAGGCTTAATGATCGCTAATTCATAATCGTTCACATATACCACTTCCTTGGTGTATTCAATGATGGGAGAGGCATCCGATGCCAGAAAGTGTTCTCCCTTTCCCACCCCGATTACCAGAGGGCTGCCTTTACGGGCGGCAATCAAGGTGTCCGGATGGTCTTCATCCAGAAGTACGATCACATAGGCGCCCACAACCCTTCGCAAGGCGATGCGGACTGCTTCTTCCAGACTACTGTCATTGTTTTTTTGGATATCCTCAATAAAGTTCAGCAACACTTCCGTATCAGTATCACTGGTAAACGTATATCCTTTACTCTGCAACTCGTTCTTTAACTGCGCATAATTTTCGATGATACCGTTATGTATCATGGCTATTCTCCCATTAGCTGACCGGTGGGGATGTGCATTCCGGTCACTTGGTTCACCATGGGTTGCCCAACGGGTATGTCCGATTCCTGCATGAGCATGCAGGTTTGTTCCTATGAGGCTTTCTTCAAGCGCAGCTACTTTCCCCTTTTTCTTGAATACTTTAAGATCACCGTTCAGCAGAGCAATGCCTGCACTGTCGTAACCACGATACTCCAAACGTTTAAGTCCTTTCAGAATGATTGGGTAAGCCTCTTTTGGTCCAATGTATGCTACAATGCCGCACATAATTACCTGGATTGTTTTACATGATTTCGGATCATTTTCCGTGAAGCCGGTTTGGTACGCAATATTAATTCAAATCCCACTCATGCACAAACATCTGTACCATAGGAGAAGCAGTTAACGCCAGGGGAAGTAACGTATTGCGGAGCCCCAAAAAAACATTTAAGAATATATGCTTATTCAGTATTAAAGAGCAGGCTGGTTACAGTAGTGTGCCTTCAAGAAAAAAGTAAGCTACAGAAAAATAAATGATCAGTCCGGTTACATCAACCAACGTGGCAACGAAGGGCGCTGATGATACTGCGGGGTCAGCACCCAGTCTTTTAAGCACTATAGGCAGCATGGATCCGGAGAGGGTTCCCCACAGAACAACCCCCACCAAAGAAAATCCAACCGTCAGGGCAATAAACAGGTAATGTACGCCATATACATCTGGAAAAAACTGTGACCATGCCACTACGCGTGCAAAGCCGATAAGACCCAGTATGAACCCCAGCATTAGTCCTGACATGATTTCCCGGCGAAGCACCCTCCACCAGTCTGTAATGGTAAGTTCCCCGACCGCCATTGCCTGGATGATCAGTGTAGATGCCTGTGAGCCGCTGTTCCCCCCACTGGAAATGATCAGGGGAACGAACAAAGCAAGCACTACAGCTTTTGATATTTCATCCTGAAAAAAACCCATGGCCGTGGCAGTTAGCATTTCTCCCAAAAATAACACAACCAGCCAGGTGATTCTTTTTTTAAACAATTTCAGGATGGGCATCTCAAGATATGGCTCATTCAGTGCCTGTGTACCACCAATTTTTTGCAAGTCTTCGCTGAATTCTTCGCTGGCGATCCAAAGAATATCGTCTATGGTGACTATGCCCAACAGAACATTATGAACATCAACAACCGGCAAGGCAACGCGGTTATTCATCTTAAAGATCTGGTTGGCAATTTCCTGGTCATCCGTAACATTCAATGTGATTGAGCGGTAGTCAATAATGTCGAGCACTTTTTTATCAGGGCTTGCCAGTATAACTTCCCGGATGCGTATATCATCAATGAATTCACCTTTATCATTTACAACATAGATTACATCGATCGTTTCACTGTCTTTACCAACCTCCCGGATATGGTTCATTACTTCCTGCATGGTCCAGTCGCTGTTCACTGCAATATAATCCGGGGTCATCAGTCTTCCCACGCTACCTTCCGGATATCCTAATAGTGAAAGAGTAATCTTTCTTTCTTCCGGATTTAAGGTTTTAATTAATTCTTTAACGACCTCACTGTGTAACTCCGCCAAAAAAGCGGTACGGTCATCGGCCGGCAATTCATTTAATAACTCAGCAGTAAGGAAGGGTGGAAGCTCCTGAATAATCTTTTTCTGAACCGGCAGATCGATTATTTTAAATGTTGAAGCAGCCCGGTGAATACTCATGTTACCAATGATCTGGCTGGCATAATCTTCAAACTCATAAACGAGTTCTGCCACATCGCTGATATTCTGGTCGTTCAGGAACTCTCTTATTTGGAGTTTATCTTCAGTGGCTATAATTTCCTCAAATTGTTCTATTATATCCGGTATTTCCGATTCGGTGGACATTTTCAAATGTACGACTTACCATAACGATAAGACATTTGCATATTTGTAATATACTCAAGACGTGCATACACTAATTTGCATTTGAATGTAGATATCATGATATTACCCTGCTTATATATTGCTCCAACCGATAACATGGGTCGCGGCGTTTACACTTCGGATAACCTTGATGCCAAAACGCTCATTGAAATTGCACCTGTGCTGGTTATGAGCGGCGAAGAGCGCCTCCTTCTCGACAAAACCCTGCTCCATGATTACATTTTTGAATGGGGGCATGATAAGGAACAGTGTTGCATGGCTTTTGGTTATGTGCCTTTGTATAATCATTCTTACAAAAGTAATTGCGAATACGAAATGGATTTTAACCATGATCTCATACGTATCAAAACAATACGTTTTATTAAAGCGGGAGACCAGCTTTATATTAACTATAATGGTGACTGGAATGATACAACGCCGTTATGGTTTAAAGCTAAATAAAGCATCCCTGTTTAAAAACTTTATTTATAACACAATCGATATGCAATAACAGTAAACATTTATACAATACGTGACCTATTTCGTACATTTTAGGAATTAGTAAGGGGATTTACTTAATATAATTAAAACTTAGCCATTAATCAGGCAAAAGATGGCTAGGTAAAAGCAATAGGCCTATGAAATAATGGGAACTTCGTCATGGTGTTTGTCCGTCCAATGTCCAATTGTATTAAACTTCTAATTCCTATGAAACTTGAGAACCCACAGTGTATGTGGGTTCTTAACTATTTTTATTCCTGTATGATTAAAATTTAAATCCAAAAGTCATTAAAACATTACCAGAGCTGCCTTTCACTTCTGCAAAAGTATTGGCCTTGTCTGACAGACGGTAAGGAAAATTAACGTCTCTGAGTAAGCCGTGAACATAAGTGAAATCTACGAAGAACCCCTTGTTTCTATAGCCAAGGCCACCACTAATAAACATTTGCCGCGCTTTTAGTTCACTGTCTGTATATGGATTTCCATAATAAGAAAATCCGCCTCTGGCCATAAATGTATTAAACTTTAACTCACCACCTAACCTGACGTTTATAGTGCTCTTATAGATATCATCAATGGTACTGTTGATACCATCGTAATAATTATCATCGCTGGTGCTTCCTGCACTGCTGAATGAAGAAGATTTGTGGTTAACAAATTCAACATCGGCAGAAATAAATCCCCTTTGACGGGTCACATCTTCCACTTCCCGGAAAACATAAGATCCGCTAAGCATAATTTTCCAGGGCGATACCATGTCGTATTCATATTGAGTAAGTTGATTACCGGTTAATACGTCGGAGCTTACATCCACCAGACCCGGACTTGGAGGATAATTTTCTGTATCCGTAGTCATATCTGCAGTATAAGTATCTTTCAAACCATATATGGTAGGTGTATGCACTGCAAGTCCTACCCGTACAAGGTCGACCGGTTTGAAGATTATCCCGAATTTCGCGTTGAGGCCCAGACCTTTTGTGGTATATACTTCCCGTAAGGTAGATCTATTAAAATTGTTATTGGTGTTGCCAGAGGGATCGGTTTCAGTAAACGTGTTTGTTCTTTCATAATTTACAATGGGAAGGCCAATACTGCCTCCTACATAAAATTTATCATCCATATTTCCAGCAGCGCCCAATGAAATTTCTGTTATCCCTCCGGTTGTCTGAATGCGATTTTCCTGATCGCGGCTACCCAACAATTCCGGTAATCCAATAATCTGTTTTACCCCGTTTATGGTGGCTGTGTCAATTAAATAGGTATATAAGGCCATGCGTGTTCCCAGTGAAAGCGAATTATCATCGAAAGCTCTTTCTACCGGGATCCTGGAGTTGGCCAGTTCTTCCGCATATTGTTCTGAATAAGAACTCAGGTCGTTCTGACCTTTATAATAAATATTATTATTGAAGCTGGCAGTGCGGTTGACAGCAATGCTGATAGCAGAACCTTTCCATTTTCTGGAATTATTTCCAAATCCCAGCACGAAACCGGAGGTGCCGAAGTTGAACGCATTATCTTTAGCAGAGGCCGAACTTTCCCGGTATTGGCTGTTATTATTAAAAAATTTAAATCCCGGGCTAAGCACAAATTCACCCGTTTTGTATAAACCCAGCCCTGCAGGATTAACAAACGTAGCTGTTATGTCACCTCCCAGCGAGCCCATGGCACCACCAACCGCCTGATTGCGGGCAGTGCCTTTCTGACGCATCCAGGAATAACGTAAAGCATCTTCAGGTACTTGTGCAATGAGGGAACCGGTCAGGAAGATACTTAATAAAATAAAGAATGTAAACCTCATAAAATATTTTTTTCTGATGATCATACCCTATAAGAAAGGAGGAAACAACATTCAAGCGATAACTTAAATCAGGTTTCCTCCTTTATATTAAAAACTAAGGCTCCGCAGCGAATAAGCTAATTTCCGCCACGCGTTGGCCTGCTTACTCCCCCGCCACCACTACTACTGCTTCCGCTGCTTGAAGAAGAACTCGAAGAAGGTGTATAAGTGCGCACCGGTGCATCTGATGAACTGGATCTGGATGGCGTGAATGAATTATTATTTGAACTACCGGATCTGTTATTGTTACTGTTGTTATAGTAACTGTCATTATTAAGAGATGAAATTACTCTTCTAACTCCATTACTGAATCCATTACGATTGTTGTAACGGCTACCTGTATTGTTAGTTGCAGGACGGCTGTTTATGACAGCATTACGATCAATGTAACGATTGTTATTGTTATAACTATTGGAATAACTTACAGGATTAAATAACCTCGGGCGACTGGAATTAAATACGGGTGCTTTAGGGTTAACGACGATCAGACCGTTGTTATTGTACCCATTATAAGGCGAAGAATACCCGTTATAAGGAGAATAATAATTAAACCTGTTATAGGGATTGTAGAAATTATTCCAGTAGTAGTAACTGTTCCAGGGAGAGTTCCAATTGTTACCGTAGTTATTGTATTTCCAATTGTTAGATCCATACAGCCCATCATTCCAATAAAAATCATCATAGATGGAACCACGGTAGCGGTTACCAATGCTCATACGCAGAAAACGGTCGTTCCTGAAATTATTATAGTCATCATAAACTTCGTACCTGTTAGGGGAGCTGTTTGTACGTGGCGAATAATATCTGTCTTCCTGATCTTCTGCGGCTACATATTCATCCTGCTCCCTGGACGGTGAAAAATACACATCATCTGGTGTTTGACCCATCTTATATGCGGTAGAACAGCTGCTCAATGCCACCACGCTCAGGGCCAGAAATAAAACTTTACTATTCATGGCAAGGTCTATTTATTGTTTTAAAAATATATTTTTGCGATTCATTACTATAAAGTTACAACAAAAAATCTGCCGTTATGGTGAAAACTGCAACGGCTATGTTAAATATACAACACAGGCTGCAGGAGACATTAAAAGGCATTGTCGCGCATGAATTTGTAGATTGGATGGGAAACCAAATACACATATTCCGGGGCCGGATCTTAAGCTTTGAATGTTTGATCAGTGCTTAGGTAAGAAAGGAGTGGGTTGAACAAGGGTCAGGATAAATAAAAAAACATTATGAGTAAAGCAATTACAAGCCGGCAACAGGACTATGCGCAATGGTATAACGATCTTGTTCTGAAAGGGAGCCTGGCTGACTATTCTGCCGTGAGGGGATGTATGGTGATCAAGCCCTATGGATTTGCTTTATGGGAGAATATGCGTGATCAGCTTGATAAAATGTTCAAAGACACCGGCCATGTAAATGCTTATTTCCCTTTATTCATACCTAAGAGCTTCCTGAGTAAGGAAGCCGCGCATGTTGAAGGCTTTGCCAAGGAATGCGCTGTAGTTACACATTACCGGTTAATGAACAATCCGGATGGCAGTGGTATCATCGTGGACCCCGAGGCCAAACTGGAAGAAGAATTGATTGTTCGCCCAACAAGTGAAACCATCATCTGGAATACTTACCGGGACTGGATCCAATCTTACCGCGACCTGCCTGTACTGATCAATCAGTGGGCAAACGTGGTCCGGTGGGAGATGCGTACCCGTTTGTTTCTTCGGACAGCAGAGTTTTTATGGCAGGAGGGGCATACTGCTCATGCCACTGCCCGGGAGGCGATAGCAGAAACGGAACAGATGCTGGAGATCTACGCAGATTTTGTGGAAAACTGGATGGCACTTCCTGTAATCAAGGGACTAAAATCCGAGAGCGAACGATTTGCGGGCGCTGTTAATACTTACTGCATTGAGGCTTTGATGCAGGATGGCAAGGCTTTACAGGCAGGGACTTCTCATTTCCTCGGTCAGAATTTTGCCCGGGCTTTTGACGTTAAATTTTCAGACAAGGACAATAAGCTGGATTATGTTTGGGCTACCAGCTGGGGAGTGAGCACCCGCCTGATCGGTGCATTAGTGATGGCACATAGCGACGATGAGGGCTTGATCTTACCCCCCCGTATTGCTCCTTTGCAGGTAGTGATTGTTCCGATTTATAAAGGGCCGGAACAAAAAGCCCTGATTGATGTAAAGGCGGTTGAATTCGTACAGGAATTCAAAAAAGCCGGCATACGGATCAAATACGACGACAGCGACAATGCAAGGCCAGGTTGGAAATTTGCGGAGTATGAGATGAAAGGTGTTCCCGTTCGCATCGCATTAGGGCTGCGTGATATAGAAAACCAGCAAGCTGAAGTAGCCCGCCGCGATACCCGTGAAAAGATAAGCTTACCGTTTGAGGGCCTGAGCGAGAAAATCGGTCAGTTGCTGGAAGAGATCCAGCAGAGCATGTTTGATAAGGCCAGAATATATCGTGATGCCCATATTATCAAGGCAGACAGCTGGGAATACTTTGAAGAAATCCTGGATGGTGACGGTGGTTTTGTAT
This sequence comes from Chitinophagaceae bacterium, assembly GCA_037718865.1. Lineage (GTDB taxonomy): Bacteria > Bacteroidota > Bacteroidia > Chitinophagales > Chitinophagaceae > JADCRZ01. The sequence goes on from JBBJMP010000012.1 coordinate 89,792, forward strand.
CTGCTCACTGGGATGGCACTGCTGAAACCGAAGCAACAATCAAGGAAAAGACCAAGGCTACGATCAGGTGCATTCCATTAAATAACGACCAGGAAGAAGGCCAATGCATACTGACCGGCAAGCCCAGTACCCAGAGAGTATTATTTGCAAGGGCTTACTGAATATACCCGCATGCCATAGGACTTAACAAGCGATCGGACCAAACCTTGACTATTAATTAGGATAAACGTCATTCGGAGCCATGTTTATATTAGCAATATTTACTGATTTCGTTTACTGGCTCGAAGCGAACATGCTCTCCTGCCCTTCTAAAAAATATTTGTATATAGAGTGCCCTGGCTGTGGTTTGCAGCGGAGCTTTCTTGCCCTTTTAAAAGGAGATTTGATGAATAGTTTCTTGCTGTATCCGGCTACGATTCCCATTCTGGCCATGATCGGCTTTACGGCTTTGCATCTGAAGTGTAAATTTAAGACAGGAGCTACTATTATTCTTTATTTGCAAATGAGTATAGCAATTATAATGGCGGTATTTTATATTTACAAAATTTTAAACCATCAAATAGCTGATTATGGAAAACCCTACGCCTAATCCCGGACAGCAATATGACAGTTATGCGCAAATGCCCCTTCCGAATGCTACAGCAGTGCTGGTGTTGGGAATTGTGTCCATTTTCGGATGTTGTTGTTATGGGATCCTGGGGATATGTGGAGTTATTGCGCTGGTTTTATATGAGAAAGATAGAAAATTATATGCAGCGAATCCTACGGCGTATACGCCAGGCTCCTATAGTAATTTAAAAACGGGGCGTATCTGTGCAATCATCGGGATAGTACTTTCGGCGCTTTCCATAATTTCAATCATAGTGTCTTTAATCATTTTTGGAACGCAGGTATTGACAAATCCTGAAGAGTTTCTCAGGCGGATGCAGGACCGTTAGTTAAAGAATACTTTCTTCAAAAACCTGGCTTACATCCTATGATAACAGCTGCTACCGGGTATCAAGAAATCCGGTCAGTCATTCTTTTGATGTTATGTAATTATAATCGGAGAGCAGTATCCGTAAAAAGTTTACCGGCTCCATGTTTGTTTGAATTTGCAAGGTTTCTTTGATCTTTTCTGCAGCCTGAAGCGCCAGCATGGAATTGCCTGTTTTGTTAACGACCATGATTACTTCTTTGATCAGTTGCATGTCTTTGTCTGCAAGAGTAGCCACATCAGGGAATGAAACGGCGTAATCAGGGTGGTGGGTTGGTACATAAATGGTTTGCTGGAAGGCAACACGTACGGTTGTCTTTATTAATGTGGTGCCGGCTACCATATCACCCAGTCGTTGTTTTTTCTCACTTACCGCTATGCTGATAAAAGCGACCGAGCCAATCGTTACGGCAATATCAACGAGCCGCATAAGCCAACGTATCAGGTATTGTCCCAGAGTGGGCTGATTGCCGTCAAGGCTGATGACCTTTATATTCATTACCCTCTTTCCTATACTTTGTCCGTTCATGAATACTTCCATGGTCAGGTCATAAAAAAAAATTGGTATAGTGATGAAGGTCATCATCCCTCCCAAAATACCGCTGCTCATAAATATCGTCAACATGATAAACAGATAAGCGCCCAGTATCAACCAGTCAATTATCCATCCGACAATGCGTTCGCCAAGGCCGGCCAGGTCATATTCGAGCTCGATATTCTGAGTAGTGGATATTTTAACAGTGTTCATTAATTGGAAGGCTTTCCGTAATGGCAAACGTACAAAAACAAACCCATCTCAGGAAAAACCCTAGCTCTCCCGTATGCTAACAGGTAGGGAAACTATGGTGATCTACTGCAGTTTTGAGTAGGCCGGGGGTGGGATTTGTGCTAACTTGAAAAGTTTAACTATATGAATAAATTTTTCTACTATCTTACTGTATAAACCAATGAAGCTGTCATAATCCATGAGAGAAGCGCAATTTTTAAAACAAAATGCTGAAAAGTGGAAGCAATATGAGCAAGACGTGCATAAATCGACTGATCCTGATTTATTTGCAGACCGTTTTGCAGAAATTACCGATGACCTTTCTTATTCAAAAACATTTTATGCCGATAGCAATATAACCAGGTATTTAAATGGGCTTGCTTCACTGTTTCACCAAAAAATATATAAAAATAAAAAGGAGAAATCGGGACGGATTTGGAACTTCTGGCAATTCGAATTGCCTTACCTGTTTAGGCAGTATCACCGGCACTTGCTATATTCATTTCTATTTTTTGCCGTATTCACTTTTCTGGGCGTTATATCAGCTAAATACGATGATTCTTTTCTTCGCCTGATACTTGGCGACGGATATGTAAACATGACAAATGAAAACATTGAAAAAGGCGACCCTTTTGGCGTTTATAAACAGCAGGGGCAGGTGTTCATGTTTTTACAGATAGCATTCAACAACATTCGTGTCGCTTTTATTGCGTTTGCGCTTGGCACCTTCTTTTCCCTGGGAACGGTATTACTGCTCATGCACAACGGGTTAATGCTGGGGTCTTTTGAATATTATTTTTTTGCAAAGGGATTAGGCTTGCAATCGATCCTGGTAGTTTTCATTCATGGCACTTTGGAAATTTCTGCGATTGTGATAGCAGGTTGTTCGGGTTTAGTACTCGGAAACAGCATTTTGTTTCCCAAAACCTTTAGCCGCTGGGAGTCTGTTGCAAGAGGTGGAAGGAATGGGGTGAAAATTGTATTTGGACTGGTACCCATATTTCTGGCAGCTGCCTTCCTGGAAAGCTTCGTTACAAGGTATACGGCCATGCCGATGTGGATGAGCGGAAGCATACTTTTGCTTTCACTGGCTTTTATCATCTGGTATTTTGTTATCTATCCTATACAATTGAATAACCGTATTAAAATGTCTGGCATGGATGGGGCTGTTACGGATGATCAAAACTTCAGAATATGGCTGAACAAAAAATTGAACTTAGAAAAATAAGGGACTTTGGCGAAAACCTCAATGATACCCTGCTTTTTATCAGGCAGAATTTTAAGCCATTGGTAAAATCGTTTTTTGCCATCTGTGCAGTATTTATGGTTGCCAAAGCGATCCTCAGCGGATTAAATCAATTTGAAACCTTTAACTCATTTAGCCAGATATTTAAGGAAAGAATGACTAAAGTACCGTCAACAAGCGTAATGGTTGTTATTAAACCCATATTAACGCTTTTGTTTGTATTGATAACGATGGTTTCCATGCAGGTAGCACTTGGTGCTTATATAAAGTACTATGCACTTCATGACGGTTTGAAACCGGGGATTGAAGAGGTTTGGAGCATCTTTAAAAAATATTTTTTCAAAATATTGCTTTACAGCGTGCCATTGGGGTTGTACCTGATAATCGGCTTTGCACTTTGCATTTTCCCGGGTATTTATTTATGGGTTGTTTTCATGCCCTTCCCACTGATCGTTATGATCGAGGAAACACAATTTGCCGACTCGTGGAGGCGGTGTTTTGAACTGATCAGGGAAAACTTTTGGATTTCACTGGGCATTTACCTGATTGCCTACCTGATTTACAATTTCATCAGCGCCTTTATTGGCCTGGGTGTCGGCGCTATTATGGGGATCGGCGCCTACTTGACAACAGACGACCTGGCAACCACAGCGGCCATCATTACTTCTTTTCTGGAGACATTTTCATACTGCTTCTACATCATTTTCTTTATATGCATATCATTTCACTATTTTACCCTAGTTGAAATAAAAGAAGGTACCGGCATGTTGAGGCGGATAAACAGTATAGGTACAGACAGCAACAACGTAACTAACAGTGAAGAACAATATTAGCCATATGCGTATTTGCCTTTTCCTTATCTGTTTAACCTGCTTGCAACAGTTGGTTTTCGCCCAGGGTAGAATCAATTACGATACGGCTCGCTTCACGGAACGACGCTTTTCTGCTGTGCAAATGGATAGATATCGGTCTGATCCTGACTTTAGATACGACCTCATTCAGGAACCACCTCATTCAGTTTGGGATCGCTTTTGGGTTTGGTTTTGGAAAAAACTTGGCGAGATACTTAAAATCAGGAACGGAACGAGAATACTTAATGCCACCTTCATCTTAGTGGCCATTGCGATATTACTGTTCTTTATCTTTAAAATCAGCGGCATGAACAATATCGGTTTGTTCGCAAAGAAAAATACCGGGGAAGGTCTTAGCCACTCTGTATTGGACGATGATGTCCACACCATCAATTTCGACATTGCCATTCAACAAGCAATCGAAGGCGGAAATTACCGGTTTGCCATTCGCTTGTTATACCTGCAGTCGTTGAAGAACCTTACAGACAGGCAACTGATCAACTGGCAGATCAACAAAACTAACTTTGCCTATGTAAGCGAACTCAATGGCAAGGCCTGTCAGCAACCGTTTAACGAACTTACATCTCAATTTGAAATGAATTGGTATGGAGAAAGGCCCCTCGAGGCACAGGAATTTGGCCGTGTAAAGGATCAGTTTGACTTATTTAACCGCCAATTGCCAACGCTGTGAAAGGTTATAAACGATTCATTTTTGCATTTTTGGCAATGCTTGCGCTGTACATTGTGGCAGAAGTGAAACGGCCAAGGCCCCTGGACTGGACTGTGAGCCTTTCAAAAGAGGACAAAAATCCCTACGGAGGGTATATCATTTACCGTCAGTTAAAAGACCTTTTCCCAATTGCCAGCATACAATCTTACCGCACGCCAGTATATAACCAGGTAAACAATGCTAACACAAATAATGCAGCTTATATTTTAATCGATGCACAGCTGCTTATGTCAGAACAAGATGTGGCCGAATTGCTCAATTATACCCGTTCCGGAAACTACGCTTTCCTTTCTGCTTTTCAATTCAGCAAAACCCTGATGGACACGCTCCATTTTTCGACCATGCATCGTTTTGACCTGGTCAGCAAGGATTCTGTTACCATCAATTTCAAGAATCCCCATGTTCAAAGCCCGGAAAATTATGGGTTTAAACGCATGACACTGGAAGGATACATAAGCAAATTTGACACGGCAAATGTGCTGGTTCTGGGAAATAATCAGTTTAATGATGCGAACTTTATTAAGTTGCCTTATGGAAAGGGGGCATTCTTTATTCATGTATTGCCACTATGTTTCAGCAATTATTTTATGATGACACGAAACAACGCAGAGTACCCGGCTAAAGCACTAAGCTATCTTCCTCGGAACATCAATAAAGTACTCTGGGACGAATATTATAAATTGGGCCAGGGCGGGTCGCAGAACCCCTTGCGTTTCATCTTAACTAATCGCTTTTTGCGATGGGCTTTCTGGATCGGTTTAACAACCATGGTTCTTTTTATATTGTTCGAGATGAAGCGCAGGCAGCGTATCATCCCGCTTATTGAACCATTGCGGAACAGTACCCTTGATTTTGTGTGCACTGTCGGCAATGTCTACTATAACCAGCGGAATAATAAAAACATTTGCCTGAAGAAAGTCAGCTATTTGATGGAGTTTATCCGGTCTCATTTTCATTTGTCCACATCTACTCTCAACGACGAGTTTGTTGAGGCTTTGTCTAAAAAATCGGATCTCACGCCAGCGGACGCGAATAAGCTGATAGATTTGATCCTGCAGGTTCAGCATGATGAAGCGGTAAGCGACGAAACGGTGTTGGAATTAAATAAACAAGTGGATCAATTTTATAAGCGGGTGCAATGAACCAGCCGGGTCGCTTCATGTGGCCTGTCTTAAAAGAACAATTATGACAACAACAGATCAGGCATATGGCACTTCCAGGACCGATCTTTCAAGTTTAAACGCTGCCATGAATATCGTTAGGCAGGAGATCGGAAAAGTGATCGTGGGCCAGTCAGCCATGATAGACCTTTTGCTGGCGGCCATATTAGCAGACGGGCATGTATTGATAGAAGGCGTTCCCGGAGTAGCCAAAACACTTACAGCCAAATTGCTGGCCAGATGCATCGACGTTCCGTTTTCGCGAATTCAGTTCACGCCCGACCTTATGCCAAGTGATGTGCTGGGGACTTCTGTATTCAACCCGCAAAATGCCACCTTTCAATTCAGGCAGGGCCCCATATTCAGTAATATTGTGCTGATTGATGAGATCAACCGTTCACCGGCGAAAACCCAGGCTGCACTATTTGAGGTGATGGAAGAAAAGCAGGTAACTTTTGACGGGATCACTTATCCGATGTCAAAGCCCTTTCTGGTATTAGCTACGCAAAACCCTATCGAACAGGAAGGCACTTACCGGCTTCCTGAGGCTCAGCTTGACCGTTTCCTGTTTAAGATTGAAGTAAACTATCCAACCATGGAAGAGGAGGTGATGATCCTGCAACATACGCATGAAGGTAAGACCACTCATTTTCATGAGGTGGTGCATAAAGTGCTTTCAGCTGATGAGATCGAAACATACCGGCTTCAGATCAGCGGCCTTTTTATTGAGCGAAAGGTAATGGAATATATAGCACAGATCATTCATGAAACACGCAACAATAAATCGTTATTTCTCGGCGCTTCACCACGGGCATCAGTAGCCGTGTTGAAAACCGCCAAAGCGTTTGCGGCCATGAGGGGAAGGGACTTTGTCACCCCCGACGATGTCGTTATGGTAGTGCCACCTGTATTACGGCACCGTATTTTGCTAACACCTGAAAAGGAAATGGAAGGACTTAAACCGGATGAGATCATAACCGGGATTTTAAAAAAAGTTGAAGTGCCGAGATAGAAGCAAATGTGTAAATGTGCGGATGTGCAAGTTGCAGTAAGATTTAGCATCTCACGTCTCACATCTCACCTCTCACACCTCACCATGAAAGTATTCTGGAATAATCATATCAGCGACCTGTTTTTCAGCCGCCGCTTATACGCAGCACTAATTGTTTGCGCCCTGCTTTTCCTTTTGCGGTTTTTCCTGGTATGGCTGGGAGAGATACCATATGTCGCTATCGGAGTGATTCTTGTTACTTTTATTATTGATTACGCCGTTTTGTTTATACATAAACGCGGCGTCTTTGCAGCACGGACCTTTGCTGAGCGGTTCAGCAATGGGGATGAAAACCCGGTCAGGATAGACATAGAAAATTTTTACCATTTCCCCGTGCAACTGGAAATTGTAGATGAGATCCCGCATCAATTTCAACGCAGGGATGTATTATTTGCATTAAGACTTTCTGCCCTCCAATCCAGGGTCATCGAATATTCTTTGCGGCCGGTAAAACGTGGTGAATACGAGTTTGGAAAAGTCAATTTGTACGCCGAAACACCGATTAGATTGGTAAAACGTCGCTTCCGGTATGGAGTAAACGTAACAGTGCCCGTATATCCTTCATATGTACAGATGCGTAAATACCAGCTGTTAGCCATACATAACCGGTTGAGCGAGATCGGAGTAAAAAAAGTAAGAAGGATAGGCCATAGCCTGGAATACGAACAAATAAAAGAATATGTGCGTGGTGATGATTATAGAACGGTCAATTGGAAAGCAACGGCGCGAAAGGGCCAGTTGATGGTCAATCATTACACCGATGAAAAAAGCCAGCAGATTTATTGTGTGATAGATAAAAGCCGCGTAATGAAAATGCCCTTTGAAGGACTTAGCCTGCTTGATTATGCTATTAATGCGTCGTTGGTACTCACCAACGTGGCATTGCTGAAGCAGGATAAGGCCGGCCTGATTACGTTTTCCGAACGACTGGGGACTGTACTGACGGCAGATAAAAAAGCGACCCAGATGCAGTCGGTTCTGGAAGTATTATATAACCAGAAATCCCGCTACCTCGAAAGTGATTACGAGCGATTATATACCTACATACGTGCACATATAACCCAGCGCAGCCTGTTGGTATTATTCACCAATTTTGAATCAATGCAGGGTTTACAAAGGCAACTGCCCTATCTTAGAAAAATTGCTCAGCATCATCTGCTGCTGGTGGTGTTTTTCGAAAATACCGAGCTTCGCCAATTAACTGAAAACCCGGCAAATGATATAGAATCTATTTATATCAAAACGATAGCAGAAAAGTTTTCATTCGAGAAAAAAACTATAGTTAGAGAGCTGCAGAAATATGGGATCATTTCCATCCTTACCGCCCCCGAGCATTTGACCGTAAATACAGTCAACAAATACCTGGAGCTAAAAGCAAGGCAGGCAATATGAATAATAGGTTCAGAGTTCAAAGTTCAGAGTTCAAGGTTTACTCCGAATTTCAACTTCGAACCCTGAACCATAAACGACGAACTTTAAATCATGAATTCATACGAAGAAGGCCGCATGTTATTGATTGATAAACCACTTCACTGGACCTCATTCGACGTGGTAAGAAAGGTTCGCAGGTTAATAAAAATTAAAAAAGTGGGCCATGCCGGAACGCTTGATCCTTTGGCCACCGGTCTGTTGATTGTATGTACGGGCCGCTTTACTAAAAAGATCAATGAATACATGGCGCGGGAAAAGGAATATACCGGAACAGTAACCCTTGGATCCACTACACCTACGTTCGACCTGGAAAGCAGCCCTCAAAACTTTAAAGAATACAACCACCTTACCGGTGAGCAATTAACAAATATTGCCTGCAACTTTACCGGGGAAATCTGGCAGACACCGCCAATTTATTCTGCCATCAAACAGCAAGGTCAACCGGTGTATGTATTGGCCAGAAAAGGCGTGGATGTAAAATTGGAGCCCCGTAAACTGACTATTAAAGAGTTTGATATAACAGCCATTGACCTGCCGCTGGTTTCATTCCGTGTAGTGTGTTCAACCGGTACCTATATCAGAAGCCTGGCTAATGATTTTGGTGCCGCCTTAGGTTGCGGCGGGCATCTTAGCAGTTTATGCAGAACCCGGATAGGAGAGTTTCAGGTGGAAGACGCATTTTCTATTCAGCAACTGGAGGCGATGAGGGATGAGTGATAAATTTTGAATTATGAGTTATGAGTTATGGAAGCAGATATAAAATTAAATTCTTCATCTCTACCACATCTTACATCTCAGAACGGATAATTAATGCCCAGCTGAAGCTGACCGGAAGTAATTTTCAATTTCTGGAACCACCCGTTGCCTATGTCTGCGTAAAAAGGATTTTTTAGTTTATACGCCCAGTCAAAGCGCACCAGGAAATAATTAAAGTCGAAACGAAGACTTGTTCCGCCAGCAACTGCAAGGTCTTTGTAGAACCGGCCGATATTTAATTCCGTGCCTACCTGAGACGGGGACAAATCGGTTTTTCTGTTCCAGATATTACCTATATCGGCGAACAAGGCGCTTTTAAGTTTTACACCACCAATAGTAGCCACATTAAAGCGGTATTCGATGTTACCTTCTATCTGTATATCCGCAAAACGGTCGTACCCGCCCTGACCGCCGTTTAAAGTATCATAAAAACGTGAAGAGCCAATACCCAGCCTCCTTACCTGCCAGGCCCGCATGCTGTTGGGGCCTCCTGCAATAAATGACTTAATGAACGGAAGTGAACTTTCCTTGAGTCCGTCTATGTCTTTTCCATAAGGCAGGCCGACTCCGGCATAAGCTCTGAAAGCCCAGGCTGACCTATCGAACCGGATCAGGTGCGCAAAATCGGCGTCAATCTTTACGTACCGGTATAGCTTCGCCTCCCTGTCTATATATTCGACCAGACCGAACAATGCTCCACTTTCTTCGAGTCTGACCTTTAGGGTGGTCAGTTTATTTAATTTGGTAAGAAACGATTGGAAAACCAGGTTCTGGCTGATCACCAGCCCGTTTTGAAAAGAATTCTTCAGGTTAGGCACTTTTTCAATTAAATCTGTTAAGGTTTGGCGGAGGACGGGCCGAAGCAATTCAATATTAAAGGGACTATACAGCCAGACATGATTTTTCCTGCCCCATTCATAACCTATGGATCCGTTTATTGAGCCGAGCGTAAAAAAGTCGATCCTGTCAGTATACGACGCATTAAAATTTAAGATGGTCCGTGAAGAGCTTAACCTGTCTTCCCCTTTTATTTTAAAAGGCAGGATGAATTTAGGGAAATAGATGGTCTGTGCAATGCTTAACTGTAACGTTTGAATAAGCCGGATCTTACTTCCCAGTTCCACGCCTCCCCTGATATTAGTAGTAGACTGAATGGATTCTCTGGCCAGATTGCGGTTCCTCAAACCAACGTTTAAACCAATCCCAAAAAGGTTACTGGTTGTTATTACATCCCCGGAATTTCGTGTTGCTTCCAGGTCAATGACCAGGTTCTGTTTTTTTGCGGGAAACAAATTAATGTTTACATCCAACATTGCGAGTGAATCGTTTGGACGCAAGTCAATATTTACCTGCTGCCAGGCTCCCAACTGGCTATAAGTATTAATCGTTTTATAGTAGTCCGCTTGACGATACTGATTGCCTGGCAATAAGCTGGAATTTTTTACCAGAAAGGACGGTTTGAACCGGAAATTCTTACTGTACACACTGATTTCCTTTATTTTAACTGAATCAAATACGACGGTTGTAGTATCTTCAAACAATTCAAGATCCGGATATATACTTACATTTCCAATGCTATATTTCTTTAGAGGAATAGCGTTCGTTTTAGTACGTTGTTTTACAATGACATCAATAGTGGGCTTTTCCCTTCTTTGGCTAAGTTCATTCAATAACCTCACCTGCTCAAAAAGACTTAAACCCGGGTTAATTAAACCAGCCAGAACAGTATCCACTTCTGCATACAGGTCATCTCTGGATATTTTAAAATATCCATTGTCTTTATATACATCAATAAGACGATCTAACTCGGCTGCTACAATCTGCTGCGAATAGGGTTGATCTTTGATGAGCAGCGATTTGGTTTTACTTTTTAACGCAAGCTCCTGCAAAACGGAGTCTGACAAAGCATAACCTATTGAATCGAGCTTTAGATTATTGCCCGGCGTTACCAAAAAATCAATGATTACCCTTTGCTGCTTACCAACAATCTTAATGGTGGAATCCCATGCTATGCGTGCCTGATAGTACCCTAAGGAATTCATGAGGGCGTTCATAAAAACGACAGACCGGTTGGCGTAGTTTGTATCAAATACGGCAGGTTTTATGAGTGTTTTACGAATTCCTGCAAATGAAACAATTCTTGATTTAAGGCTATCATCCAGCTGGTTAGTCAAACGTGTTTCCAGGTCTTGCCTTTCGCTTACTTTAAAATTTCCCTCTACTTCAATATTGGTCTTGAAAACAAACGGCTTATCAGCCTGGAATTTTTTTGGAACTGTACAGGAAACAGCCCCGGCCACAATAACCAGGAATAACATTAAGATTACAGGAAAGGTAGAAGTGGTAACTTGCCGGAAGAATAACATAGAAAGAGATCACTGGTTTTCCTGTTAAGAATGTAATAATCTAAAAAGGGTAACGGAACAATACATGGTCTGTACACGCCGTTGATCAAATCCGATTCAATTTCCCATGCTCACTAAATTGCAGGTCAAATATATCCAAAGTTTAAACCAGAAAAAATTCAGGCAGCTGGATAAAGTTTTTATTGCAGAAGGACCCAAGATAATTAACGAATTGTTAGCTTGTCGTAATGTTGAGCCGGTTGCATTATACGCTACCGGTGAATGGTGGGAGCAAAACTTAGCTTTAAAAGATGCCATCCCCTTTGTTGCCTGTCATGAACTTCAGGCCTCCGAATTGAACCGGATAAGTTTTTTGACAAGCCCCCACCTGGTACTTGGTGTGTTCAGGCACCCCTTATTTTCCAAGGACACTCCCTATTATGGCGCCATTTCACTCCTGCTGGACGGCATTCAGGATCCCGGAAATATGGGTACAATTGTGCGTATAGCCGACTGGTATGGTATAAAACAGGTAGTTGCCAGTTTAGATTGTGCGGACATCTTTAATCCCAAAGTGGTTCAATCAACCATGGGAAGTATCGCCAGAGTTCACATTATTTATGATGATATAAGCTCATTCATTAAAAAGTATGCTAACATACCCATTTATGCAAGTGTGTTGCAGGGGGAACCGTTACCGCGTGTTGGAAAGGTCATAGAAGGATTTGTGCTTGTAGGAAATGAATCGAAAGGGTTAAGAGAAGAATTGATACGGTCGGCCAATTACCGGATAACCATTCCAAAATATGGCATGGCTGAATCGTTAAATGCCGCGGTTGCCACGGGGATTATTTTATCACATATCCAGTAAAAAGGCCGTCTAAAAAAGACGGCCTGCTATAGAATTAGTATGAAATGATCAATAGGTTTTTACCATAAAAACACAATCCTCTATTTTTTTGATTTGTTGAACGCGGTCGAGCGTTTTTATCGTAGAATTAGCCATCAATTTGAGGCTTTGATAAGAAGTATCCTGTTTTAATTCATCAATAATATTAAAAATGTTTTGGGCTTTTATAGCAAATACCACTCCTTCAGCCTGGATCTGTCGCGTGCTTAGTATACCTACGATTTCTCCGTTTTTATTAATGACCGGTCCGCCGCTGTTTCCGGGATTGGCCGCAACCGCAATCTGACAGGCCAGCGTATCACCGTTGAAGCCGGTTTTTGCGCTCATATAACCTTCACCGTAAACAATCTCATCCCGGGGAAATCCCATAGTGAAGATTTCCTCTCCCAGGTCCGCACCCGAATTTTTAAACCCGTAAGGCAATGAAGAGGCTGATTTGAAATCGGCGTCTTCTATTTTAAGAATGGCCAGGTCCTTCAAACGGTCGATCTTGATAATACGGGCTTTAAATTCCTGTCCCCTGCTATTTTGAACAACAACATTAGCCTGGTCGCTGATGACATGGGCATTTGTTACCAAGTATCCTCTAGCGTCTATCATGAAACTTGTACCGCCTGATTTTACTTTTGCATCAGTAGGAATTTTGGGGGCGTTTTCTGTGTAAGTGATCTGCTTACTTAGCGCCTGTTGATTTTGGATCACTTTATCTACCTTTCTGCTCAATTGTTCCACATAGGCCGTATTAGCCTTGGGCGTTAAGTAAGAAACAAGACCGTAAATGGCCAGGGCCGTAAATCCACCTATACAAGCGGCAACAGCGGTCACCCTGCTATACTTTTTGAAAAGGTCAACCAGTTTTGCCCTCGGTGCGCCGTCTTTGATTTCCCCCTCGTCCAGCAAACGCACGTGAATATCATGCAGGGCTGATACGAAGTTTCTTCGTTCGCCAAAATGGGCAAGGCGGTTAAACAGAATAGAATGTTCAACAACCTTTTGGTCAATTTCAGCATTATCCCTGCGCAGTTGTTCAAAACGGGCACGTTCATCCTGGGTCATTTCACCGCGAAGGTATCTTTCGACTGCCTCGATCAATTGCATTTCTTCCATTACATCACCTCTTTTTTATATTTGGAAAAGAAAAGTTTCTTTAAACGTAACAGGCACTTATATTTCTGGGTTTTGGCATTATCTGCATTTGTGTACCCAAAGCTGCCAGCTATATCCGTCATATTTTTTTTTTGCATGTAATAAGCCTCCAGCAGACTTTTACATGGTTCTCCCAAACTGTTCATAGACCTTTCCATGACCTTAAATTCAACATTTCGTTCTTCATGAGCCTCTATAGTCTCTTCAACAGGTACAATTTCAGCCATGTCTTCCACTTCTCCGCTGTACTTTGACATGTGTTGTAATCGCTTAAGCCATAAACGGCGGCTTACTGAGTAAACATAGGTCTTAATTTGACAGTTGAGTTCAAAGTTTCCGGACCGGGCGTTTTCAAAAAGAACAATCATAGCCTCCTGGAATATGTCACGCGCATCGTCGCTAGTTCCATTATTATTAAGGATAAACGCCTGAATCATACTGTAGTTTTGTTTATATATGGTTTCAGCGGCCTTTTTATCATTCTTCGCCAGTCCATGCAGTAATTCTTTTTCAAAGTCTAATGTCACAATACCGTATTTAATACTTCAATTAACAATTAGTAACCCAAAGATAAATTCAAAATTAGTTCAGTTAGGGGTTACCTTTTTAAGGTTAACGTATCAACCCCCAATACATTCATAACTAAACAAATAAATAAAATGAAAAAGCTATTATTAGTTTTAGCTATTGGGGCTTTCGTAGCCTGTAATGACAATGCTACCAGTACAGAAGAAGCAATGGATTCTACTGCTGATGCATTAGAAAACAAAGGCGATAGTTTATCTAACAGAATTGATTCTACTTACGAAGCCAAGGCTGATTCTGTGGAAGATAAGGCAGACGCTTTGAAGAAGTAAAGATTTTTTTTATGGCAAGTAGTCGTTAAACGCTTTCCTTGCCGGGGAGGGCTCATTTGGACATCAGAGGGCTCATTTGGACATCAGGTTAAAGTTTGCATCATCAGAATAAAGATCAAAAAACGTTTATCTGGCAATGTGCTATGATAAACGTTTTTGTTTATGAGTAAAATTACTGTAGATAAGGGGTTACCTTTTAGAGGTTAAGGTATTAACCCCTAACAAATTCATAACAAAACAAACAAATAAAATGAAAAAATTATTATTAGTTTTAGCTATTGGAGCTTTCGTGGCCTGTAATGACAGTGCTACAACTGATGCAGCGACAAGCGACACATCATCAATGACTGTAGAAGGAGATACTACCACAATGATGGCACCAATGGATACTACCAATATGATGTCTCAGGATACAATCAGGTAACTTTTTTTCATATGGCAAGCAATCGTTAGAGGCCTTCCTGTTCCCAGGAGGGCTTACTGTTTTAAGATATTTCAACAAAAACGTTCATTATTGCACTAGGCTATAATGAACGTTTTTATGTTATTTAAGACCTACATCCCCATTTTTTTCTTTAGGTTATCGTCTATCGCATCCAAAAATTCTTCGGTGTATTGATAATGCCTTCCGTGTTCCACATTGTTGCCGTGTATACATACAGCCAGGTCTTTGGTCATCTTACCGCTTTCGACCGTTTCTATACATACTTGTTCAAGGGTGTTACAAAAGTCAATAAGTTCCTGGTTGCCATCAAGCTTACCCCTGAAAGCCAAACCCCTGGTCCATGCAAAAATGGAGGCGATAGGATTGGTAGAGGTTGGTTTTCCTGCCTGGTGGTCACGATAATGGCGTGTTACCGTTCCATGGGCTGCTTCAGACTCCATAATGTTTCCGTCAGGAGTAATCAAAACGGAAGTCATCAAACCAAGCGATCCGAAACCTTGTGCAACGGTATCGCTTTGTACGTCTCCGTCATAGTTTTTACAGGCCCAAACAAAATTGCCACTCCATTTCAAGGCACTGGCAACCATATCATCTATCAAACGATGTTCATATACAATACCTGCAGCTTTGAATTGATCCTTAAATTCCTTTTCATAAATGTCCTCAAAAATATCTTTAAATCTTCCGTCATATTTTTTTAAGATAGTGTTTTTGGTTGAAAGATACAGCGGCCATTTTTTGCTCAGGGCCATATTAAAACAACTCCTGGCGAAACCGCTGATGCTTTCATCCGTGTTGTACATACTTAAGGCAACGCCATCACCCTTAAAATTAAAAACTTCGAATACCTGGGGTTCTCCGCCTCCTTCCGGTGTAAATGTCATGGTTAATTTACCCTTTCCTTTTATCAGGGTATCCGTGGCACGGTATTGATCGCCAAACGCATGACGACCAACAATGATCGGGGAAGTCCAGTTCGTGACCAGGCGGGGCACATTTTGCATAACAATAGGTTCCCGGAAAACAGTGCCATCAAGGATGTTGCGTATGGTGCCATTTGGGCTTTTCCACATTTGTTTCAGGCTAAATTCCATTACCCGTGCCTCATCAGGTGTGATCGTGGCACATTTGATGCCCACGCCATATTGTTTTACAGCGTTTGCCGCATCAACGGTTACCTGGTCGTTGGTTTCGTCCCGGTGCTGAATGCCCAGATCATAATATTTTATATCGGCTTGAACGTAGGGCAGGATCAGCTTATCTTTTATAAATTTCCAAATAATGCGGGTCATTTCGTCTCCATCCAATTCCACTACAGGATTTGCAACGTTGATTTTTTTTGACATATTGATTATTTTATTTATGTAAGTGAGCAAACCTACATGAAATGGTTGAATTCTCAAACAGCTCATTTTGTTCGCCGGAAGGTAGATTTATGCACTTTCATTATAGTTGTTTACACTTTTTTTGCGATTTTTATTGAATATGAATCAGACATTCAATTTCATTGTGTTATATTGTAAAGTATGCTGCATTCGCTGTATAAATACCTGCTTGGTTTTATTAATATTACACCTGAAGAATGGGCATCCATCAATCAATTTTTGGAAATCAGGCACTTTAACAAGCATGTTAAACTGATAAATATTGGTGAATATGAACGATACGTGAATTTTGTAAATAAGGGGCTGGTAAGAAAGTATTTTTACCGTAACCAGGAAGAAGTTATTACACAAATTGCAAAAGAAGGCGAATTGATTTGTTCATCTGTTTCTTTTTTATCTGCTGCAGTTTCAGATTATGTGGTAGAAACTATTGAGCCCACTACCGTGCTATCCATCTCCCGTGAAAATATGGAAAAATTGTATGATATGGGATCCAGGATGGAAAGAATGGGCAGGCTGGTGATCATTGATTGGCTGATACAAAAAGAATACTGGGAAAATGCCCGCATAAAACAATTGCCGAAAGAGCGCTTTCTACGGTTTGTCAGCGAAAAGCCGGATCTTCTTATACGGGTTCCACAAAAGTACCTGGCTTCTTACCTAAACGTGAAAGCGGAAACATTTAGCCGCTACAAACGTTTATTGTTGCTACGGCCGGCACCATTACAGGAACCATCCACACAATCTTTTACTCCTTAGCATTTCATGATGTCGAACATTTTGACCGGTAAAAATGACAATGGCACTTATCTTGATCAAATACATCAGTATTTTAATGGTTTTGTGCCCCTGAGCAAAGAAGAGTTTGATCAACTGCTGCCATATTTCGAATTAAGAAAATTTGGTAAAAAACAACAAGTGATCAGGATGGGAGAAGTAGACAATTATTTTAATATCATTTTAAAGGGCCTTGTACGTAAACATGCAAAAGTTGGGAAAAAAGATGTGACCTTACAGCTTTCTATCGAGGGACAGATGATCCACTCCGAGATTTCCTTTAATACCAGAACCCCTTCAGATTGTATAGTGGAGACCATAGAACAAACTCTTTTTCTATCAATGAGCTATGATAATCTGCAGATGGTTTACGAAAAGTTTCCAAAGATCGAGAAACTCGGAAGACTGGTAATTACCTATATGTTCATCAAAAAAGATTTCCGTAATTTTTTCCAGCTTAAATATACTACGCGGGAGCGTTTCCTTGCCTATATTCAGTCTCACCCCGATATGTTGCAGCGGGTGCCCCAAAAATATATCGCGTCTTATTTGAACATAAAACCGGAAACTTTTAGCAGGCTAAAGCATTTGGTCAGGAATATCGGGAAGTAGTTCGGAGTAGGGTCTCCCTGAAAATGTCAAAATACCAATACATATTATATAAAAATAATATTCATTATTCACTTTTTTTGACGTTTTATTGTTGAAGTGATGTTTTTTGGTAATTTGGCTTCGTTTCGATTACTCATTGGCGTAACTTCCCCTTTCAGTTACTTGTCTTAACTGTCGTCATACTGGTTTGATTCATTTAGGCAGCTTTTTTACCCGATGATGCTTTCGTTCGTCGCTTGGTAATTGTCACTGCATTGCTGGTGAGAATGCCAAAGAAGATCCATGCAACTTCTGTAGGTTGCGTTCTGGCTTTTATTTTACCCAGCAAGTAATGATTCTTTTCATTACCAAAACTTCCCTCCAACCAGGTACTGCGAATTTTTCCTAATATAGAGCGCATCAGGGATTTCTGTTCCTGGTCTTTTCCCTGTTTGCCTTTGGCTACAAAACTGGTGGCTATGTTATTTTCGGTGCAGTATTTTCTGTTGGCATTAGTGGCATAAATGGCATCAGCACCTATCTGGGAGCATTTGCCAAAATATCTTTTTTGAAGTTCGGTGGCCTGCCGTAGGCGGATGCCCTCATTAAAAGCATCAAAGCTTATGTGTTCTATGAAGTTGATCCCGTCGATCTGAACTTTGTTCACCTTGGCTCCAAATTCTACCGGTTTGGTTTCCTTACCCCGGACGATAGGGCGTATATAGGGCTTATGCACCGATACGATGCGGTCTGGTATTTTGCTTTCCTTGCCAAAGTAAAGACTCCATTGCTGTTGCTTGATCTTCTCTATCGTAGAGAGACGATGCACCTTGCGGCGCACCGATGGTTTTGATAACAAATTTGTGGTGCTCTTGAGCAACCGGTCCAGGTATTTAAGCATACTCCTGCACAACTTTTTGTTTTTGCGTTTGCTTTTCTTTTTAAGCTTAGCATAGGACAAATACATGCTCTTGAATTTATCATGGTTGCTTCGGCTACGGCGTAGCTTTAACTTTTTGCGAAGTTGACCTGCTAATGTAAAGACTTCATTACAACACTTCCATATCAGCTTGGAATCCGTAGGATAAGTGATGTAACTCTCATAACACGTAGCATCTGTCAACCCAACATGGGTTTGTTCCATATTCACTTTCCATGCCGATGCCAAGTGAACCTGCCATTTATCAATATTCAAATGCTTTCCCAGGTAACTTCTCCAACGCCCGGCCAAGTCATCATCCTTGATTTTTTCATCTGCAACCAGACGGATACCACAAAATAATTGAAGCGACCAGTCCGTGTTAAGCCGTTCTATTAACATCGCATCACTGACCTGAAGATAGTGTTTGGCTATCAGCAGAGCAATCCCTCCTTCTACACTAAGCCAACTCTTGCAACCTTTGCCACTTAACTGGCCCGCAGGAGCAGGTACAAGTTTGGATAACTCCGCAAAAGGTATTGACTGATATAACTTCCCAAAATCTGTTAGTAAAAATCTTTGATCAAGCAAGGAAGGCGAAAGTTCAAATAAAAGATTGCGGTACATTTGCTGTATGTTTTTTCCTGCCTCACTTTGCGCATCTTTTATGCCATTGTGGGGCTTTTTTACAGCTATACACATCCTGGAACCCTTTGTGGATAAGTATTCCAGCTTTTCAGGGAGACCCGGAGTAGATAGTCGATAGTCGTGAGTCCAAGACTGGAAATACTGACTACTGACTACTGACTCAAGGCTCCTGACTATAAATTTACTACCAGCACCGGTATCTTTAATTCATGTCGTACCTGGTTTATCGTTGCGCCATATAACCAATCCTTTACCCCCGAGTGACCATGTGCCCCCATGATAAGCAAATCAGCCTTTTCAGTTTTAACAATGCGAACGATCTCTCCCCTCCTGCTACGGTAGCCCAATATTCCGAATGCCTCAAACCCCCTGGCCTTCAATTGCTCCACATAAAATTGCAATTGCTCTTCGTCTTTTCTTGTTTCCAGGTCATCGGTTACGTCTCCAAGTAATTTAGCCGAGGCGCTTTCGACGATGTGGATCAATAGATACGAAGCAGATTCCTTTCCCTGGCCTAAAGCAAATGCAAGAAGTTTTTCATCATGGACGCTAAAATCCAGTGCAATGGCTATCCTCCCGAACACCGGAATAGAAAAATCATTTAAGCTCGTTACTTCAGGATGAATGGTAATCGGTGGAATCATTTTTCTTTTCTGCAGGATGGGATAAACAGTTACCGTAATCAGCAAGGTTATCAGGGAAATTCCTCCTGTTACGACCAATATTTTCCAGTAGATAGCGGCTGGGGAAGCAATAAAATCAAACATTTCGCCAAACACCATTCTTAGATTGAGCGTTACCAGTGTGGCAGCCACCAGCCAGGCAATTGCTTTTACGGCTGGTTTGATTGTGAATGCCTGCATCTTTGATTTGTCGCTTACAAAGTGTATCAGGGGAATAATGGCGAAGCCTAACTGAAGGCTTAAAATTACCTGGCTCAGGATCAGTAATGCGTCAATTTTTTTATCACCATATAATAAAATCACAATGACGGCAGGAACAATGGCCAATAAGCGGGTGAGCAGTCTTCGCAACCATGGATTGATGCGCAGGCGTAGGTAACCTTCCATTACGATCTGGCCTGCCAGCGTACCTGTAATGGTAGAACTTTGTCCGGCTGCAATCAACGCAATGGCAAAAAGAACCGGTGCAACGCTGCTTCCCATAAGCGGCGCCAGTAACTGGTGCGCATCTTTTATTTCAGCGACTTCCGTTCTTCCCGTTTTAAAAAATACGGTAGCCGCCAGGATCAGGATGGCTGCATTTACAAAAAAAGCAAGGTTAAGGGCAATGGTGCTGTCTATAAAATTCATTTTGAGGGCATGCCGTATACCTTCCGGATCGCGCTTGATCTTACGGGTTTGAACGAGCGCAGAATGCAGGTACAGATTATGCGGCATTACTGTTGCCCCGATAATACCGATAGCGATATACAGCGCTTCATTATTGGGCATGGAAGGGATAAGTCCTGTCAAAACTTCTCCCAGTTGTGGCTTGGCAAAGATCATTTCAGCCAGAAACGATAAACCTATTATGGCAACGAGGCAGATGATGAAAGCTTCCATTTTACGCATGCCCAGCCGCTGCAGCATTAACAGAATTAAGGTATCCAGCACGGTGATGATCACACCGGTTAATAACGGAAGGCCCGTAAGCAGGTGGATTCCGATAGCCATGCCCAACACTTCGGCAAGATCGGTGGCAGCAATTGCTATCTCTGCCAAAACATACAAGGCGAAGTTAATAGGGCGGGGATATAACTCCCGGTTGGCCTGAGCCAGGTCTCGACCCCTGACAATGCCAAGCCGGGCTGAAAGGTTCTGTAATAGCAGCGCCATCAGGTTACTCATCAGCAACACCCATAATAAGGTATACCCAAATTTGCTGCCGCCTGCCAGATCTGTTGCCCAGTTACCTGGGTCCATGTAACCTACGCTGACTAAATACGCAGGACCAAAGAAAGCCAGAATTTTCTTCCATTTAGCCGTTGTTCTCGTAGTATCCACCGATTCATGTACCTCACTTAGTGATACATCTTTTGACAATTTATTCATATGGATTAAACGGCCACACTATGGCCTTTTGTTTTTTTTGGGTTTGGCAGCTTTTACCGGTGCATCAACTTCCGGGGCAGTGTTATCTGATTCTTCATACGGCAGATCATATTTTACAAACAGATTCCTGGCCAGGTGTTCGCTGATGGTAAAAGCAGGTTGGTTGCGCAATTTGATTTCAAGCGATTGATCGAAGCTGAATTTTTTCTTCACTTCGACTTTGGTGCCTATCATGATATTTTTGTGATTCAGCAATTCCATGATCTCTGCCGACTGATCCCCGATGTTACTTACGGTGGCTACCACATTCGCCGGCAGTTCGGAAAGGTTTATTTGTTTGCTGATCGGAATCCGGCCCTGGCTATCGGGTATTGGATCTCCGTGGGGATCAGCCTGCGGAAAATCAAGAAATTCTTCAAGACGGTCTATCAATTTTTTACTGCTGATGTGTTCTAGCTCTTCGGCTATTTCGTGTACTTCCTCCCAGCCGAATTTTAATTTCTCTACAAGGAAATACTCCCACAAACGGTGTTTCCGGATGATCTGGATAGCCACTTTTCTTCCTTCTGCCGTAAGTTTAACTCCTTTATACCTCTCGTAGTTTAGCAGTTTCTGGATTTTAAGCTTTTTCAGCATGTCAGTTACTGAAGCCGCCCTTGTCTGCAAGGCCTGTGCCAGTGCATTTGTACTTACACTGGCCTGTTCCTGCTGCAAGTGATAAATGGCCTTAAGATAGTTTTCTTTACTGGAAGAATATTTCATCAGCGCTTACTTGATATATTGGTAACTACGGTGTATAATTCGTCCGGGTTAACTGCCGCCATGAAGACCGGAGTAAATTATTTTAACCATATCTAAATATTAATTTAGACAAATCTAAAAAATGTTTGGCAAATGCAAAAATATAAAATGATAAGTTGTTAACTTCATTTATTTTTATAGAGACTATCAGGGTAAATACTTATGAATAAATCGTTGTTTATACTGCTTCTTGTTTTTTTATTTATTGAGTGCCGCAACAAGAAAATCAAACTGACAGATGATGATACGGTCGTCATCGCCGATTTCATCGACTTTTTCCCTGTAGTTTCCCTTCCCTTTCAGGTATTTGACAGTATTCTTATAAAGAAACAAACGGATTCTGCCTCTATCGGGTATAAAATATTTACCCAGTTTGTTCCTGACTCCATACTAACAAATGAATTTGGAAAGGGAGTAAAGCCTGATATGTACCCCTTGGGAAAAGTAGTTGTCGACAACCTTGAAACATACCTGTTTTTGAAGGCCACAACAACTTCAAAAAAATGCGGATATATTCTTGCGTTTGATAAAAAAAACAAGTTTATCGCCGGCATGCCCCTGGTGGTGGCGGATAAGGATGCTGCTACTTATCAATCCGGGGGCATAGATGCCAAACATACGGTCAGTAAAACACTGCAAAAAAAAGATGATGAGGGACAGATCAGCGAATCAAAAAATGTATATATTCTAAATGCAGAGGCCCGGGCATTCAGCCTTATTATGATGGACGAAGGCGTTGCTGACCAGCATCAGGAAATCATTAATCCGATTGACACCTTTCCGCAAAACAATAAATTCGCCGGCGATTACAGCAAAGATAAGCGTAACTATGTTTCCGTCCGCGATGGAAAGAACCCTTCTCTGATCGTTTTTTTCATTCATTTTGAAAAGGATAACGGCGAATGTGCCGGTGAATTGAAGGGAGAAGCCACTATGCAAGGAGTTAAAAATGCCGTTTTTCGTGCAAATGGAAATCCCTGTGTCATCGAATTTACGTTTACTAAAAATGCCATTTTAGTTAAAGAGTTAGAAGCTTGCGGCTCTTACAGAGATATCAAATGCTTTTTTGAGGGTTCTTATCGCAAAGCAAAAGAACTTAAAGTAAAGACCTCTGCAAAAAAGCAGGCCTAAATATTAAGATTGGATGTTATATGCCGCTTATTTAAACCTCTCCGGTTAAGTTATTTGGTGTGTATATTATCCTTCCTTTCAATTTTATCTTTATCTTGCCGACTTCTAAGAAAGGTAAAAGAAACAATAAATTAAATGAGCTTTAAAAACTTTAAGGTACCCTACCCGGCAGATCAACGTTATTCAAAGAAAGTCGCCTACTTCTCCATGGAATTTGCAATTCATCAACCGCTTAAAATTTATAGTGGTGGTTTGGGATTTTTATCAGGGTCGCATTTACGCAGTGCATACGAGCTGAGGCAAAATATGATCGGTATCGGTATTTTATGGAAATACGGTTATTACGACCAGTCCCGTAATCAGGATCAAACACTCCATGTGACCTGGATGGAAAAACAATATAGTTTTCTGGAGGATACCGGCATCAAATTCCAGATAAATATTCATGAGCATGCTGTGTGGGTGAAAGTGTACTACCTGAACCCGGAAACTTTTAAAAGCGCTCCCTTATTTCTACTGAGTACAGATCTGCCTGAAAACGATTATGTTTCTCAAACCATTTCTCATCGTCTGTATGATGCGAATGTAGCAACCAAGGTAGCCCAGTTTATTTTATTAGGAGTAGGAGGGGCCAAACTGGTCGATGAACTTGGGTTTGCCCCTGAGTTATACCACCTTAACGAAGCACATGCGCTTAGTGCGGCATTCTATTTATATAAACGATTTGGAAATATTGAAGACGTAAAAAAACGGCTTGTATTCACTACGCATACCCCAGAAGAAGCCGGTAATGAAAAACACGATATTTACCTCTGCCATAAGATGAGTTATTTCTGCGGATTGTCTTTAGATGACACGCGCAGAATCACTGGCATAACGGATGATCAGTTTAATCATTCATTGGTAGCCTTGCGATTTGCAAGGCTTGCAAATGGCGTATCACAATTGCATGGCTATGTTTCAAGAGCTATGTGGAGTAAATTTGAAAATATTTGTCCGATCATATCCATCACCAATTCGCAGAACTGGAAATATTGGGCAGATAAACAATTATACCGGTTTATGGAGGAAGGCAACGATGTTGCGTGGGATGATAGAAAGAAATACCTGAAAAAAAGATCTTTTGAAATCGTAGCGGATCAAACCGGAAAGTTGTTTGATCCTAATGTGTTTACCATTGTGTGGGCCCGCCGTTTTGCCGGCTATAAAAGGGCCGAGTTAATAACCAGGGATCTGGACCGGTTCAACAAAATGACCTCAAATACCAAATACCCGGTCCAGATCATCTGGGCAGGCAAACCTTACCCGATGGATTATC
Organism: Chitinophagaceae bacterium; assembly: GCA_037718865.1. Taxonomy (GTDB): domain Bacteria; phylum Bacteroidota; class Bacteroidia; order Chitinophagales; family Chitinophagaceae; genus JADCRZ01. Next base: position 114,086 of record JBBJMP010000012.1, read on the forward strand.
CTGCCATTAACGATTTTAATCATCTGGTACATTTGAGCAAGGGATATAAGAACGTAGCCGTTGTGGTAGGATATGAGTTGGCCTTGTCGAAGCGTTTAAAGCAGGGCTCAGACTGCTGGTTGAATAACCCCAGAGTACCACGGGAAGCTTCCGGTACCAGCGGGATGACGGCCGCAATGAATGGCGCTGTTAATTTTTCAACAGATGACGGCTGGATACCTGAATTTATAAACCAGGGAAATAACGGCTTTGTGGTTCCCCAGGCTGACTATATGAATATGCATGTGCAGCAGCAGGACGAATATGATCTGAATAAGCTTTATGAAATACTGGAAAACCAGATCCTGCCCTTATACTATGATAAATATGAAACCTGGCGCCAGATAGCTAAAAACGGTATGCGAGATGTACGTTTCCGCTTTGAGTCAAACAGGATGGCCCATGAATACTACGATCTAATGTATTCGTAACCTAGTCTGGATACAAGTTAATATAATAACAAATTTTTAAAGATCCTCCCCTGCAAGGGAGGATTTTTTCAATCTGAAATTTTACTGTACCGTTACGGTGAGCCCTGATATAATAATTGTTCGCCATCGCTTAAACGAATAAATACATTTAATTTTATGCAAACCAACTGCCGTGTCTAAAGCTGCCTGGAGGCTGATTCAGCCGTTTCTAATACTGCATATCATCATTACCTCCGGCATTATAGGTTATATAATTATAGAGGATTATAGTTTCCTGAATGCGGTGTATATGACCACGATTACAGTAACTACCGCAGGCTTTATGGAAGTTCGTCCGTTGAGTGAAGCAGGAAAGGTTTTTACCATTTTGTTACTCATCACCAGTTGGGCTTCGCTGGCTTTTGCATTAACAAGGATAACCCAATACGTGATCAGCGGAGAGATTAATCAATTCTTCAAAGCAAAAAGACTTATGGCAACCATAGAAAAACTTAGAAATCATGTAATCATTTGCGGGTATGGCCGCAACGGGCAACAGGCAGCCCAAACCCTGAGATACCATGCATTGCCATTTGTTGTAATTGAAAAAAGACAAAGTCTGATGGAAATAGAAAAGGAGGAAACGCCCGATCTTATTTATGTGCTTGGAGATGGAACCGATGATGAAGTACTTAAAAAAGCCGGTATTGAAAAGGCGAGGGCCCTCATCACTACATTACCTATGGATTCCGACAATGTGTTTATTGTATTATCAGCCAGGGCCCTGAACCCCAATATCCAGATCATCAGCCGTGCATCCGAAACCAATACGATTCCTAAATTGAACAAAGCCGGTGCCGATAGTGTAATCATGCCCGACAAAATCGGGGGCACTCATATGGCCACACTGGTTTCAAAACCAGATGTGATTGAGTTTATTGATTTTCTTTCAGGAGAAGAAGGGGAATCAATACACATGGAATCGGTCAATTATACTCAGCTTCCGGATAACGTAAGAGACAAGCCATTGAAAGAAATTATGGGCTGGAAAAAAACAGGTGTAAACTGCATAGGGATTAAAAGTTCCAACGGCAAGTTTATCATTAACCCGCCCGAGGAAACCATTATTCACAAAGATATGAAAGTAATCGTCCTGGGTACCCGGCAACAGATTGAACTGATGAAAGGAAACATAGCCTAATGTGCGGATGTGAGATGTGAAATGTAAGATGTAAGATCATTAGCGTCTTGTTATAAAGTACTTCAGTTCTTTGAAAATATTGCTGGATAAGGGTTTCAGAGCTTTCAAATTTCAAACGATTTGAAATGATTTCATTTTTTTGGTTTATAATTACTTGTAAACCATTTAGTTATGAATTTAGGCAAGTATGTTTTTGCTCAGTTAATTGAATTTTTATCACATAACGATTTTATTGGCTGTGTATCCAAGTATAAGGGCAATTACAAGATAAAAACGTTTACATGCTGGCATCAATTGCTTTATATGATCTTTGGTCAATTATCGAATCGGGAAAGCTTAAGTGATTTAATTATTTGTCTTCAAGCACAGCAAAATAAATCATATCATCTTGGAATGGGCAAGGGGACATCAAAGGCAAACCTTGCAAAAGCAAATGAAAAAAGAGATTATCGAATCTATGAATCCTTTGCTTTTATTTTAGTGACACAAGCTCAAAAACTTGCCATACCTAACATGTCATTTGATTTATCCATAGATGCACCTGTGTATGCTATAGATGCGACCGTAATTGATCTTTGCCTGAATGTATTCTGGTGGGGCAAATTCAGGAAACATAAGGCTGCCGTGAAACTGCATACGATGTTTGACGTTAGAACCAATATCCCTACATTCATTTATGTTACCAGTGGTGCGGTTCATGAAGTAAATGTGCTGGATCTTTTCCCTCTGGAAGCTGGCAGCTATTACGTAATGGATAAGGGTTACATTGATTTTGGACGGCTACATCGTATCCATAAAGAAGAAGCCTTTTTTGTAACAAGGGCGAAGGATAACTTCAAGTTTGTCAGACTATCTTCCCGCACAGTAGATAAAACCACCGGAATAAAATGCGATCAAACAGTTAGGCTTAAAAACCATAAAGTATCACTGGCCTATCCTGATGTGATCAGGCGATTAAAATATTATGATATTGACATCAAGATGGAATTTGTGTTCATTACAAACAACTTCGAAATAAGTGCCCTTGAAGTTGCTCGTTTATATAAATACCGGTGGGCGATAGAGCTCTTTTTTAAATGGATTAAACAGCATTTGAAAGTAAAAACATTTTGGGGTCATAGCTTTAATGCTGTCAAAACTCAAATTTATATTGCCATGATTACTTACTTGGTAGTTGCCATCATGAAGCATCAATTAAAATTGAAACAAACACAATATGAAATACTACAAATATTAAGTGTCTCACTATTATGTAAAATACCTTTGCTTGAATTATTTGCTAATACCTATCCGCAGTATGTCAAAGAGCAAGATTCTAATCAATTGAATCTGTTTGATTTATAACAAGACGCTAATGATGTAAGATATAAGATATAAGATATAAGATAAGAGTTGTTGCCTATAGCATTTAACTCCTTATCCGCACATCTTCCTATTATTTCTTCACTATCTCCAGCAGTTCCACATCAAAGATCAGCGTTGAGCCCGGACCGATTTTGGGGCCGGCCTGGTTATCTCCGTAGGCAAGATCAGCAGGAATGAACAGTTTCCACTTACTGCCCACCGGCATCAGGGGTAAAGCTTCAACCCAGCCCTTAATTACACCACCAACGGGAAATTCAGCTGGCTGTCCCCGATCTACTGAACTGTCAAAGACGGTACCGTCAGTAAGCATGCCGTGATAATGACACTTGACGGTATCGCTGATGGTGGGTTTCGGGCCACTACCTTCCTTAATAATAAGATACTGTAAACCGCTCGGTAAGCTAACCACCGCTGGTTTAATTTTGTTTGCGGCCAAAAATGCTTCTCCTGCTTTTTTGTTGCCGCTTGATTTTTCTTGTTTCATTTTTTGCATATAGTTTGTAATACTCATATTCATCTGTTCTTCGTTCAACAAGACCTTGGTACCCTTCATGGCATCGTTAATAGCTTTGGATACCAGAACGGTATTTACGCTTTTAAGACCTTGTTGCTTATAAAACTGTGCTAAACTTAAACCCAGTGCATAACTTAATGAGTCCAGCGACGTTTTCATAACAGGTTGAGGCTTCACCGGAGTTTTAGGTTTCTGTTGTGCAAAAGCCATCACACTCAAACTCACCATTAATGCCCCGACAATCATCTTTTTCATAGTATGAATTTAAGTTGGCAAAACTATATTAATTTGCTCAAAACCGAAGTAAGAATATCTATGGACCATTTTTTAAAACATGAAGAAGTGAGGTGGGCAGACCTTGACCCGAATTTTCATTTAAGGCATTCGGTATACTACGATTACGGAGCCACTGTTCGGATCGATTTCCTTCATCAACAGGGTCTTACGGCACAGTTTATGCATCAACATTCATTCGGTCCGATCATATTCAGGGAAGAATGTGTTTTTAAAAAAGAGATCAGGCTGAATGATGTAGTCAGCATCGATATGAGGTTACAGAAAGCTACAACCGACCATTCCAGGTGGACCATTCAACATAACATATTTAAAAATGGCAATATACTATTCGCAATAGTGACCATTGATGGTGCATGGATGGATGTTGTTAAACGTAAACTTACTCATCCGCCTGAAGAGGTATACCTCGCATTTAATCAAATGCCCAGGGATGTTTCTTTTGAATGGATTACATAATAAACCTACAATTATTCATATGAAAAAAATGATGATTCTGTGTATAGCGACCGTATCTGGTATGGCTTTGTTTGCACAGCAAAAGGATTCTACGCGGTCGTCCGGAATAAACGGTTTGTTTAAAAAGGCGAATAGTGTTTTAAATGGCTCAAAGACAGGAAGTTCTTTGAGCAGCAATGAAATAGTTGCCGGATTAAAAGAAGCATTGTCTCTTGGTGCTGGCAACAGTACAGGTAAATTATCCCAAACAGATGGATTTTTAAAAGATGCTGTAGTAAAGATCCTGATGCCGGAAGAAGTACGCAGGCTTGAAACAAGGATGAGAGTTTTGGGTATGGGAAAGATCGTAGATGATGCGGTTACCAGCGTTAACCGTGCAGCGGAAGATGCTTCCAAATCTGCAGGTCCGATTTTTATTGATGCCATCAAAAAAATGAGTATTAAGGATGCCCTGGAAATATTGAGAGGAACAGATACGGCAGCCACATCTTATCTTAAAAACACAACCTCTAATGAGCTGACTAACGCCTTCAGGCCGGTAATAGAAAGCGCACTTAAAAAAACGGATGCCACTAAATACTGGAAAGGTGTTTTTACCGTATACAACCGGTTTTCTTCTACTCCTGTTACTGCCGACATTAACGAATATGTGACCGAAAGGGCGCTGAGAGGTATTTTCCATTATGTCGGGGAAGAAGAGAAAAAAATACGTACTAATCCTGCAGCAAGGGTGAATGACATCCTGAAAAAGGTATTCGGCAGTAGATAATAGCTTTAGCTTCCCTAATCGACGGGGCTTTTGCCGCAGATTGATGGATTACGTTTGAGAATCTTCGGCTTTTCAATGCAGTTGTTTCAGATTCCCGTTTACCTTTCGTACTCGCTGAACTCCAGCCATCGCATCTCCTTTTCTTCAAGTAAAGCGGTAAGCTCACTAACGCGCCGGGCAAGTTGTTGCAGGTTTTCATAAGGTTGGTTGCCACCGTTTAACTTTTCGGTAATCGCCGCTTTTTCTTTTTCCAGTTCTTTAATTTCGTTTTCCAGCAAGTCAAATTCGCGTTTTTCGTTATAAGACAATTTTTTGACGGGAGCTGCAATAGGATGTTTGGAAATGGGTACCGTGGTATAATTCGTATTTTCCTCCCTGATTGAAACAGGAGCAGCGCCGGCTGTTATCTTCTCCTGTTCTTTCATCCAGATGCGATACTGTGAATAATTACCAGGATAGTCGTTAATGACTCCATCACCTTCAAATACAAACAAGTGATCTACCAGCCTATCCATAAAATAGCGGTCGTGGGATACTATAACTATGCACCCTTGAAATTCAGATAGAAAGTTTTCCAATACCCCAAGGGTCTGCAGGTCAAGGTCGTTGGTAGGCTCATCGAGGATCAAAAAATTCGGGTTCCTGAACAGAATCGAAAGAAGGTGCAAGCGACGTTTTTCGCCACCGCTTAATTTTGAAACGTAGGTATACTGCTGCTCAGGAGGAAACAGGAACAGGTTCAGAAATTGCGCCGCGCTTAGCGTACTTCCGTCTGCCAGCGGAAAATGCTCGGCAATATCTTTGACGTACTCGATAACCCGTTTATCTTCTTTTATTTCAAGACCCTGCTGCGCATAGTTGCCAAATATCACGGTTTCTCCTATATTCACTTTGCCACTGTCCGGCTTTTCCTCTCCCTGCAATACATGTAAATAGCTTGACTTGCCTACGCCGTTCTTTCCAATCACGCCTATCCGGTCGCCTTTTTTAAACGTGTAGTCGAACCCTTTCATGATCACTTTTTCTCCATAGCTTTTATACACTTTTTTCAGTTCAACAATTTTACCACCCAACCTGCTCATTTTTACATTTAGCTCCAGTTGCTGGTTATCCAGTTTTTGTTTGGCTACAGCTTCAACCGTGTAAAACGAGTCTATCCTGCTTTTGGATTTCGTTGTACGGGCCTTGGGTTGCTTTCTCATCCACTCCAGTTCCTTGCGATACAAATTTTTTGCTTTGTCAATAGTAGCCGATTCGCTCTCCATGCGGGCAGCTTTTTTCTCCATGAAATTCTCATAATCGCCTTTATACACGTGCAGCATGTCCTGATCGAGTTCCCAGATCTCCTCGCTTACGGTATCTAAAAAATAGCGGTCGTGGGTGACCATCAGCAGGGTAACTTTTTCCTGACCAAGATAATGTTCCAGCCATTCCACCATCTCAACATCCAAATGGTTGGTCGGCTCATCCATGATCAGTAATACGTGTTTATGTTCAAAGCCGATGTCTATAAGCGTTTTAGCCAATGCCACCCTTTTGCGTTCGCCGCCTGAAAGTGTTGCTGCCAGCTGCTGAAGGTGGTGAATGTTTAGTTTCCCCATGATCTGTTTCACCTTTGTGTCGAAATCCCAGGCATTCAGTTCATCCATTTCAACGATGGCATCAGTAATTTTTTCAACATCACCTTCTTCTTCAACCACTTCATAATTCTTAATGGCATTGATCACCGGGTGTTCGTGGTGAAATATATTATCCAGCACGGATTTATTTTCTTCAAATACCGGGTCCTGCTCAAACAAGGCAATGGTAACATCTTTATGTATCCACAGTTTGCCTTCTTCGGCGGTTTCTTTCCCGGCCAGGATCTTTAATAATGTTGATTTGCCTGATCCGTTTTTGGCAACCAGCGATATTTTATCACCTTCTTCAATGTGGAATGATATATTTTTAAACAGAGGCTTGATTCCGTAAGATTTTCCTAAACCTTCAACCGATACATAATGCATGTTGCAAAGATAATTGATCCTTTGCAGTTGGCAGCTTGCCAGTGCTCGGTATTAATAGGAACACGCATTCTGATGATGCGATCCATTCTACGAATTATCTTCGGTAAATTTGTTATCGCATATCTATAGAACATGGATATGGCTTTTTATCATAAATATTACCGACGTGGATCATTCTTTTCATTTATTCGTTTTCTTATGCTGGATCATATATGCCATTCTTCACAGCGTGATGGCTTCCGCTTACTTTAAAAGATATGTGCAACAATGGATGGGGCGTCTCTTCAGGTATTACAGGTTAATTTATTCATGTATTGCAGCCGTATTACTTATTTTATTATTGTTTTTTCAATTCAGCCGTTCCAGTATAGTACTCGTAAAGCATTCGTGGCCGTTAGTCATGGCAGGGTTGCCTATGTCACTGGCAGGATTGGTCGTTATGATCAAATGTGTAAAAAAATACTTTTTAAACCTTAGCGGAGTGGACGTTTTGTTAAAGCAGCAAAAGTCGACATTGCTCGAGCAGTCAGGATTACATCGTTATGTTCGCCATCCGCTGTACTCTGGAACTCTCCTGTTTGTATGGGCCCTTTTCCTATTATTTCCTTTTCTAAACAACCTGATCGCCTGTGTGGTTATCACCGCATATACTTTGATCGGTATCCGCATCGAAGAGCATAAGCTTGTTCTTGAGTTCGGAGATGCGTACAGGCGTTATGCCGCTAAAACGCCCAAGCTTATCCCTGTTTTTTGGAAAAGGCCGTCTGGTAAGGCAGGCGATTATGCTGAACAGGCATGATAGATATGAAGTTTACTTATGCGGGTAGTCTGGGCATTTGTGTCTCCTGCTTTTTACTCCTGCCATTTACCCGATTTCTTCAGATAGCGGACCAGGATATATGTCAAAAGCAACATTGATAAAAGTATGGCAAGAAGCGAATTGCGGAGATTTGCATCGTAATCTGTAAGTTGAGGATAGGAGAGAAGTAGTATGAGGACAATGCCGCTTAGCCACACATATTGGGTGTTGTATTCCTTGAGGATCCAACGCTTCCATCTAAACTCCATACTTTCAAACGTTTTACCCAAACCGTTAAAATCCGGGATCCAACGATTAACCTTTCTGCAGTACAATTCGAAACTGCTGCCGAATTTACTACGGAGAAAGTTTTCTTCTGCCAGCACTATTGCATGATAGATTAAAAGGAACAGCGGGATAAATACCGTCAGGTAAAGTAGTGAATTAGAAAGTATTCCTACTCCCAGCAGCATTAATATATTACCCAGGTACAATGGGTTACGGCAATGATTAAAGATACCTTGCGTTACCAGCTCTTCCGCATATACCTTTCCCTCACGCCCACCCCGGATAATGTAGGCCAGGCCTATTGTTGCCCCCCGTATGAGTTGACCCATAACAGTGATGGCCAAACCGAGGATTATCGGCCAGTAATAATAGCGGGGTCCCAATTGGTCTTCTTTAAATACATCCGGTGCGGGAATAAACAGAGCAGCATACAGAAAAAAAAAGAGCATATTCCTGTAACGGAAAAAAAAATTTCCAATGGCAATCATGGCCTTGTTTTTTTTGCGATGATACCGGCAAAATTATACCATTTAAAAAAAACTTCGTGAAAACCAAAACCGGCTTCTTTCAGCATCAGAATATCTTCACTGAGTTTATAAGGAATCAACACGTTTTCAAGGGCTTCGCGTTTTTGGGCGATTTCCATTTCACTATAATGATGCCTTCGTTTCATATCATAATAGTATTTTATGAAATCGCGGTTGAACAGGCTGTCTTCAGCCAGGATCTTTTCTACCAATATTAAAACCCCTCCCGGTACAAGACCCTCTATTATACTTTTTAGTAACTTTTCACGGTGTATGGGCCGTACGAACTGCAGGGTCAGACACAACACAACGATGGATGCATTTTCAATCTTCACCGTGCCGTTGAGATCGGCCACCTCCAATGAATATGGCCTGTTAAAGCCTGCTTCTTTTAATTTGCTGTCGCATTTCGTTAACATGTCGGGGGAGTCGTCAATACCAACAAAGCGGATATGTACGGGAATTGTTTCATTCATAAGAAGCATGGTAGTCCCTGTGGAGCAACCCAGGTCGTATACATTGGTATTTTCCACGAAATGGTCAGCAGCCAATTCGCCGATCATCCGTTGTATTTCTTCGTAATAGGGTACCGAGCGGTTAACCATATCGTCAAATACCTTGGCCACCTTACTGCTAAATTTAAAATCGGATGGTTTATCCATCTCCTCTTTAAAAACCTCGTCTTTATTCATAATATAGAATCTAAATAATTGACTATTAGAACCCTATAAAAATAAGTTTTTTTCCTACACGGGATAATAAAAAAGTTGACCAGTAAACATCAAAAAAGAAAGGGGTCCAAAATTGGACCCCTTAACATTCTAAAAAGATCAGGCTTATCCGATCAATTTCACGTTTACGGCGTTCATGCCTTTCTGACCATTTTGCAGGTCAAATTCAACGCGATCATTCTCTTTAATTTCATCAATTAGACCACTAACGTGTACAAATGTTTCTTTACTAGAATCATCATGCTTAATAAAACCGAATCCTTTTTCAGTGTTGAAAAACTTAACGGTACCTTGATTTTTACTGTCCATCATTTAATAAATTGGTAATATAATATTGCAAAGGTATGCAATAATTTGTTACGCATCCCAATTGGTTTAAGAGGCCCGCACAGATGATCAGTTTCCGAACGTTTAACTCATGAATTCTACGTATAGTCATGAATTCTACGTATAGTAATGACACCTATTTGTCGGCCACAGGAAGCAACAGGTGAAGCTGGGAAGGGGATATCGTTGCTGTTATCTTGTTTACTTTCCCAAGGTATTCGCCGTCTACCTGGAAATGCACCTTGTGTTTTGTATCGATGATGACAGACTTTGCATGAAACAGTTCAATTTTTTCCGGATCAAATGGCTGGGGCCTGAACCACATTTTAAAAAATTCAGAAATGGCAAGCTTACGGATAATAATGACTTCAAAAAGTCCGTCGTAAAGGTCACCTTCAGGGTTTATGACTGCTCCAAAACCATATTTGCTGGCATTTGCCAGGACAATCATGAAAGCATTGCGTTTAATTTCAACATCTTTCGTTTGAATGATCACCTGCATGTTTTGTTTCTTCCAGAGCACCTTGAGCGCCACTCTAGCGTATCCTAATTTACCTCTCAGGTTACCTTCTTCGAAATATTTAATCAGTTGGGCATTCATGCCAATGTCGCTGAGATGCAGGCAGATCTGGTCATTTACATAGATAACATCTGCGCATTGTGATTTTCCTTTTACAATAATGTCTAAGGCGGCATTTATATCCGCCGGTATGTCTAATTCTTTTGCCATGCCATTTGCTGAACCCGCCGGCAGTATCCCTAATTCAATTGATGTACCCAGGATCTGTTTGGCCACCAGGGAAATGGTTCCATCCCCGCCTACGGCCACAACTCGGTGCGGGTTCAGATTGCCGATCCAATGCTCTAATGAGGCAGCATCATTTTTGCCGTCAAGTAAAAAGAAATCAATAGAATGATTCAATGCTTTAAAATAGTCGCTGATCGTTGAAGCCCAATCCGTTTTTGTTGTTCCTCCGGATATCGGGTTGATGACAAATAAAAATTTAAGTGAACCGGATTGCTCCATGTTTATTATTTTAGGTAAACAATCGCTTTTTATGCAGCATGCACAGGGCAATATAAAGAAAGAAAATAACTCTAATGTGAAGTCCGGATGGAAAAAGAAATTCCTACTTTGGTTAGGACTAACTACGGACCCTGTTATAAAGGTATATAATGGGTATGGGCACAAGAATCAACTGGTGATTTACGGCCATGTTCTTCATCTCAGCCCGTTATCAACAAACAGATTTTCGCGTAATATTTTTTATAATACTTTTTCTGTATTGCGTTTATTTATGGTTCGTCCGTATGCCGGGGCGACAGTCACCTTGCAGTGGGGTAATGAACACTACGAGGCACGTACCGAAGATGATGGCTTTTTCCGTATAGAGTGGAATCCATTCCAGACACTTTCACCAGGCTGGCATCCTGTGCAAGTGAACCTGGTTCAACCTGTAGAAGATACAGAATCCACGGTAACGGTCGGGCAGGGAGACGTATATGTTCCGCATTCCAATCAATACGCCTGTGTGTCAGATATTGATGATACTTTTTTAATTTCTCACTCCTCCAACCTCCGTAAGCGACTTTTTGTTCTGCTGACAAAAAATGCTCACAGCCGTAAACCCTTTGAAGGTGTGGTTAACCATTATCAACTACTGTCCACAGCAGGAACAAACCCAGACATGCCAAATCCGTTTTTTTACGTTTCGAGCAGTGAATGGAATCTGTATAATCACATACTGGAATTTTCACACAAGCATAACCTGCCTAAAGGTATTTACCTACTCAGCCAGTTGAAGCGCTTAAGCCAGGTTATGAAAACGGGTCAGAATAAACATGCCACCAAATTTATGCGTATAGCCCGGATCTTTGAATCTTATCCGGAGAATAAGTATATCCTGTTAGGCGACGATACACAGGAAGATCCAAATATTTATTCTGCAATAGTCGAACATTTTCCCGGCAAAGTTCGTTGCGTGTATATCAGGCATGTGAACAAGAAGAATCTGGAAATGGTTAAAACGACTACGGAGAAAATAAAACAGGCAGGAGTTCCATGCTGTTATTTTGCAAATAGCGCCGAGGCCATAGAGCATTCGATAGAGATAGGATTGTTTAGCTGAAATTAAGGAAATTCAATTCCCATGCTACCCGCGGAAGACGGTTCATGTATTGCCAGAGATAAACCATTTCTAGGTGAATCCAATTAGAGCGTACTTTAAAAAATGGTAATTTGGCTCCAGCTACGGATATTTACCCTTACGATTATAATATATCAAAGCCGGCTTCTAAAATTAAACCTTATGTCAGATCATTCTAAAAAAGAGAAACAAGATTATATCAAGATCAACATTAGACAGGATCATGAAGTGCAATACTGGTCAAGAAGATGGGGTATTTCGCCATTGCAGCTTGAATCTGCCATCAAAGCTGCAGGAAGTAATATTGCAAGAAATGTTGAAGAATATTTAAGGCAAAACGGAAAGATCTAAGCGTACCCGTCAAGCGCCTACCTCCTTGCCTGTTCCTCTAAGGCAGCTGTCATTTCTACACTAGATAGTTCTCTATTGTTTAACCAAAAAAAATGGCCCTCCTGAGAACAGGACGGCCTTAACGATTGCTTGCCATATGAAAAAGGTGTATTGAAAATTCAGCAAAGCTGAACGAATACGCTGGTTGATTTTACCATTTATGCAAATGGATAAGTATTATGTACTTTATACATAAAAGTGGTAAAAGTAACCTTTAAATAGAAATAATTTTTTTACCCCAACTACACGAAAAGCCGCTTTAAGCTATTGAAGTAATGTATAGTTCAAAAATCGGTTAATGACTACGCTTTTTAAGGTATTTCTGCAAGAGGGGCCTTGTGTATTATTGGTTCAAGTGATCAATACCCTGCTTACATCCGGAACTTCCAGGATCAGGTCAGGTCCGAATAATCCGGCAGGAGTAAAATAACCCGGTTTATAATCACCGGCTAATCCTTTTTTCAAGATCAGTACGCTGGTATGTGCTGTAATCGTATAGCCTTCGGGTCCGGTAAGCCTGGCTTCCACATTTTTTCCGTCCCTGTTTTTTACTTGTCCCCAGATAAAACTCTTCCCGTTTTGCCTTGCTGTGGTTGATGGACCCGATGGGCGACAGTCAATTCGATTTCTTATGGCAGAACGAACCGCTCCGGTACGGAGGATCCAATTGAAAAGGCGCTGGAACTTAAGTATACGGTAAATATGGGGCGATATGCCCGTGTACACTTCAATATCGGGAATGTTTGTGGTATGGTATGCTGTTGAGATATCACCCCAGGGTATTGACATCACCAACATATTGAGCGAACCAAAATTAACCTGCATGGATTTATGACCAACAGGCACTTTTATTATATTGCCATTCACACGGGTGGCTCCGCCTTCCCCCAGATGTTGAATCATGGTCATGGCCGTGCCATGAGAGATGCTTCCGTTTAGTGTAGTAAATGCCAGTTTAAGTTGACTGGCATCAGGAAGATGACCTTTTAAAAACAGGGCCAGGCAATCTGTGGGTACTACATCAAATCCCACACCCGGCATAATAAGTATACCGGCTTTTTTAGCTTCTGCATCGTATTGCTTAGCCATTTCAAAGACGGGCATTTCGCCGGTGATGTCAAGATAATGCGTTCCTGTGGCAAGACAAGCTTCGATCATTGGCCTGGCGGTAAACGCAAAAGGCCCTGCAGCGTTTAATACGATAGCTGACCCGGAGAGCAAGTCATGCAACTTCTGCTTCTCATGCAGGCTAACGATCCGGTAGGGGAGTTTTAATGATTTGGCCAGGGGCTCTATCACAGAAGCACGCCTTCCAGCTAACACAGGTTCCATTCGGGAACTTTTAGCAAGGCGGGCTATCAGTTGAGCAGTATAGCCATTGGCGCCATACAATATAAATTCGTTCTTATCCATGTTAATTCATTAAATCCATCTATTGTTATCGGCGGATCAAAAAATAGTGCTTGATCTATTCAGCGGTCTCTACTTAAGAAACGCACAGAAGTCAACGCAGCCTTCTTCTGATCAATATGAACAAAAATCCTAAACATGCCAGTTCAGCAAGGGCAACGTTAATCAGATGGTGAATGCCGTATTTGTGAGCGATCCATCCCATCAGGTAATTAATCAGCATGTTACCGATTAATGCTACTACCAATACAAAACTAAAGGCCGTTCCTGAAAGATCTGCATAACGGTTGCTTACATAGCCTAACATGATGGGAAAGCCACCACCCAATCCTGCCCCAACCAGGATAAGTCCGAATATTGCTCCCGTAAGGGAATGGCTAATTAATAATATCAGGCAGCCAGCCAAAATCAAACACAGTGATGCCAGTAATAGTTTATGCGGCACAACTTTACGGAACACCGTACCAATAAGAAAGCGCATTACCGTCATACCTGCCAGGTACAAGGACAGGGCATATAAAGCCTGATTTTCCGGAATGCCTTTATGCTGTAAAAGATATGATGTTGTCCAATTATTAATTATTCCTTCGAAGCTGCTTTGAAAAAACAGAAATAAGGCAATCAGGATGATCACGCTGTCTTTAAGCAGAGTTACCGCCTTTGTTAATGGGAATCCTTGTACATGCTTTGGAGGGGGGAACCGGATGAGGAATAAAGACAGGGATGCCAATAATGTAATCATTCCTACAGCGGAAATGATTTCTACAAAGGAGAGGTATCCTTTAAGTAGACCTGTAATAAACGGCATGCTTAAGGCCCCCAACCCAAAAAATACCCCCAGCAAACTAAGATCAGACCCTTTGGAATATGTACTGGTATCGGCAATTAACGCGCTGGTAGCTCCATTGATTGCGCCGCCTCCCATTCCAAACAAAAAAACACAGACTTGGAGCAAACCTAATGATGGCGCATAGGCGATACCTTCAAAGCCGGCAACCATGAAGAGCTGGGATAAAATCAGTAAGGCCTTATATCCAAAACGGTCGCTTATCGGACCGAATATAAGTGAACCCATTAAAATGCCAAAGGGAAGTATGCTGAACAAAGCGCCGGCCGATACTTCATCCAGTTGAAATTTTTCTTTCAGGCTGGGCAGTACAGCGCCTAGTGTGATCAGGCCGATTCCAAAAAGAAATATAGCGGTACATGCCGCAGAAAATAAATGGGTTCTTTTATACATCAGGAACTGGGAAAAAAATAAAGATAGTGGCATTTTACTGCAAGACCAGTGTTGCCGAAAAATTGTACGGGGTTTAGTGAGTGCATTTGCCTTCATTTTTATCCGTTACCTTTAGTTGCAGCGGACAGGCTAACGATAGCGGGCAACGGTTGTTATCCTGATTACCCGGTTCTTCATAAAATCTAATGCATGAAAATCATTAAGTGGTGCTTAACAGTCGGAAAACCTGCTTCTTTGGGTCACCGTTTAGTGAGAATCAGTGCGTGGTTTATTTCAACAGCCCTTTATTTTTCACCCGTTATTGGCCAACTAAAGGTTGCAACAAATCATGATACCAGTTACTACGAAACATATTATGAAGATCTGATTGCACGTTTTTATTTCTCCCGTAAATACACGAGCCTTGAATTAAAGAAGGATAGTGATGTTCCGGATATAAAATACCGGCCTAATATTAATCTCAATGCAGGTATCGGCTTCACTTACAGAACGCTGAGCCTGAATGTTGCCTATGGCTTTCCATTTTTAAACAATGATGACGAAAAAGGTAAAACCAAACATTTGGATCTGCAGACAAGGGTGTATACCCGCAAATGGGCTATTGATCTGTATGGGCAATTCTATAAAGAGTTTTATATTAAACAGCAAGGCCGGGACTTAACAGGTTCGCAACGATATTATATCAGGCCTGACCTTAAAATTAGCCTCGGGGGTATTTCCGCATACAGGTTATTCAATTACAAACGATTCTCCTTACGCCAGGCTTTTGTGCAGGATGAATGGCAGAAAAAATCCGCCGGTTCTATTCTGGCAGGGGCTGAGGTTCATTACGGTTTAATCAAGGCTGACAGCACCTTGGTGCCTGGGGAGCTGGACTCATATTATCATCAAGGTGGTATAACTAAATCTCGAATTATAGAAATTGGGCCCGGTGCGGGTTATGCCTATACGCAGGTATTGCCTTTTCGCCTTTTTTTGACCGGCTCATTTATTATGAACGTGAACGTGTCTTTGGTTCAGGAAAATGGTGGTAATAAAACCGATCGTTTTGGCCTTAATGCAGATATGCTGTACCGGTTTGCAGCAGGGTACAATGATGGAAACTGGAACATTAATTTTTTCAGGGTCAGCAACCTGGTTTCAGCAAAAGGGGCACGGGCAGGGATCCGGTATGTGCTGGATACGGGTATTTACCGGGTGACCGTATCTAAACGTCTTCATCCCGGGGTTAAAGCCGGAAAGCTGCTAAAACCTATAGATCGCATTATGGGTAGCCGTTAGTATGCCGTTATTTCAGGGTTTCATTAAACAGCCGTAAAGTCCTTTCCCAGGCTTGTTTTGCTGCTGCTTGATTATAACGCGGTCCTGCCGTATCATTATGAAAAGCGTGTTGTGCGCCTTCATACATGAAAAGTTCATATTTTATTCCGGCTGATTTAAGTGCAACTTCGTAAGCGGTTATCCCGGCATTGATGCGTTCGTCTAATGCCGCGTAATGCAATTGAACGGCGGCTTTAATTTTTGAAACATCGGCGACATCAGGCTGGGCTCCATAAAATGCCACGGCTGCTTGCAGCGTAGGTGAATGAACAGCCATTTGATTGGCCATGCGGCCACCCCAGCAGAAGCCAACACAACCCGTTTTTTTATTAGATTCCGGACGGGCTTTAAGGTAGTCAAAGGCTTTTAAAAAATTTTGCAGGTTTTTGCCGGCTTCCAATTTGCCGATCAACTCTCTGGCCTCGTCTTCATTTGCAGGTGTTCCACCAAAAGACGATAAAGCATCGGGTGCCAGAGCGAGGTAACCAGTTTTGGCCAGCCTGCGCGTAACGTCACGAATGTGCGGGTTAAGTCCGCGGTTTTCGTGGATCACCACAACTGCGCCATATTTTGCCTCTTTCCTGGGCCGGGCTAGGTATGCCTTCATAGTAGTACCGTCTCCCTGGTAAGATATATCTTCGGTTATAAGGTCGTCATCCCGTTCGTCAATAATAGCAGCCTTAGCATAATTGGCTTCAAGTAACGGAAGTACAGACATTGCTGCAGTCGTACTACCGGTTATCATCACCAGCCGTTTTAAAAATTCCTGCCGCTGTAGAGGCTTATGTGTATACTCATCGAAAAGATTAATAATACGTTGATCCATAATTTGTGGTTGAATAAGATTTAAATATACGAAGAAGCTTCTTTTCTGAAGTCGACTCATTGGCTTATTACATAAATGCACCAGCAAAGGGCCAGGGTTAACAGCAGCATGATCAAAAACTGGTAACTATACCAAAAGCTTACAAATTTTTTGTGCTTCAGGTCGCCGTATATTACTTCAATGGTCTTGTTATTTGAACCAGCCAGGCGAATGAGTCGTTCACTGATTTTTTCCATATACCTGAACGATAAAGGCTTGGCAGCTTTTAGCAATTCTGCGATGATTTGTTCATTGGTTATCTGATCATTCCAATTTATCAGCAGGCTGACCGACTTTTCCTTTAATAGAGAAACCATGTACCCGTGTAATGCCTGCTGATCAATGCGCGAACTATCAAGGCTTAGAATGTAACTGCTAAGTTTCTTTGATTTATAAAGAATCGTCTGGGGAGTGATCAGTTCGCTGTTTGACGCCTTTTGCTTGCCTTGCCTGTACCAATGTTGCTGGCTATACAGTGATCGGCGGTCAGGGTCCGAAAGAACCTGGTAGGCTTCTTTGACCTCCAGAAAATGAGCTTTAGCGAGATCGTTGCCTGCATTTTTATCCGGATGATATTTCATAGCCAATTGCCTGTAGGCCTTTTTAATATCTTGTTGAGTCGCAGTCAGCGGCAGGTTCAATATCTTATAATAATCCTTTACACGCATGGTTTGCAATGTTCAAACGAAATTAAAAGGGGCAAGGGTCTGTTCCAAATATTTATACTGAGAATTTAAGTATCTACCGTCATCCTGGAGGCACCGGGACCATCAGCTAAAGCAACTCGAAAAATAAAAGTGGACCATTAAGGTCCACCTTTAACCATGCTATCGTCTGCGTTTATCAGGAGATAGAGATCATCCTGCGCGGTTTTTGTTTCACTTCTTCACGTTTTGGAATTAACAGTCGCAGCACGCCATTTTCATATTTCGCGTTGATGTTATCTGCATCCACAACCTCTTTCGGCAATTGAAACGTCCTTTGGAATGACTGGTAACTGAATTCCTTCCGGCTGTATTTTTCATTGTCTTTTTCCTGGTGTTCGCTTTTTTTCTCAGAAGTGATCGTTAGCAAGTTTCCATCCAGCTCTATGTTGAAGTCGTCTTTGGTCATACCTGGAGAAGCCATTTCCACTTCAAAGTTTTCTGTTGTTTCTTTAATGTTGACGGCAGGAACGGTAGTTCCGGTATCAGAAAAATTCAGGTTGTTCCAATTATAGACATCCTTATCAAACACATCGTTAAAGAATGAAGACATAGAAGGAAAAAGATCGCCATTTCTTTTAATGATTGACATAACTACCTCCGTTTTGAAAGTTAAATAATGTGGTTTTATTCATTAAAGTTGAACGTATCCGAAGATATGTTCCTGTTGGCAAAATCAAATAAAATGCCACTGCCTGATTTGTATACAGACCCTGAAATTTTTTCAAACATATGTGGACATTATGTCAATTTCCTGAATTTTAGACGCAAAATGCTGGTCAAATTAGCTTTGTTATTGACAGCTTAATAAACTAACTTCGCAAGAATTTTTTTATGACGCCTGATCTGATCGGAAAATTTATCGATAATGAGCAATTATCGGATACAGCAGTAAAAATTGAATTCAAAAAGCGAAACGCCGTTATGGGCCAGTTTGTTAAAGTAACGGATTATGAAGAGCTGAAATCAAAAAACTTTTGGAGGATCGTTCCGGAAGCGAACATGGAAAAATGGAGTAAGTCGCGTGACATCAACCTGGTACGTATATTCAATGGTACTGAATTCACCAGGTTGTCTGTGGTTAAGTCAAAAGTTGCCGCCGTTAAGCCATAAGGTCAGCAAAATATAAATTTCCTCTTTCGGTTAACCCCCCGCTTGTTTAATGCATTTTAAAAATTCTGCCTTAGCGGTGGTGGTGCGTTATTTGCATTATGGAAAAAAAACATCATGAATAATCAGAAAGATCCTGGCCAGGATAAGCAACAGCAAGATTCTCAGGACCAGTACTCTCAACAGCAATCGAATTCAAATAGCACCGGTTCTAATACCGTAAAAAATCCTGATGATTGGACTACCGGTGATGAGCCAATGACCGGGGCTCAACGATCATACCTTAAGACACTTTCTGATGAGGCGGGTGAAGAGTTGAATGATAACCTTTCCAAAGCAGAAGCATCTAAAAGAATCAATGAGTTACAACAGAAAACGGGTCGTGGGATAAATAATCAGGGCCAGTCTTAAAACAACTTTATTTGGAAAGGAGAAGAATAAGGTAACTTATTTTTCTCCTCATCCACGAAGTTTAAGGATTGGTCACGGTGTCCCTTCTGTCACGTCATCATTACGGTCATCTCCCAGGCTGTATGTATTGTTCTCTTCGTCTTCTTCCCCGATAGCCTCGCCGGCGTCATCAGCATCAGTTCCTGAGACATCCAGGTCAGCACCTGATACGTCCGTTGCCAGGCTTCCTTCATTTAAAGGTTCACCTTCCAAATCTTCATCGTCCAGGGCTGCTTCGCGAAGCCGGGTGTCATCAGAAGTCGGCATATCTTCGTCCAAACGCTGTAACATGGTGAGCTCTGCAGGAGTAACGTCTGCATCGGAGCCCATTATTATATCTTCATCGTCTTCATCATCAAAGAGGCCTGCACCTTCTTCGTCATCCGAAGAAATAGTCGTATCCGCTAATGCGCCAAGGGGAGGAACTACAATATGTTCCTGGCCGGGAATATCTTTCACATCAGGCAGGTCAAGGGTTACTTCTTCGGATCGCATACGCTCTTCATCATGTTCCGAGTCGGGAAGGTCAGTGGATACCGGGCTGCGCTTACCCTCAGGCGAGGACTTATGCGGAGTATTATTGTTATTGTTCATCTAAACTTTTATTTATGAATTGAACACAGTGTTTATATGCACCTTTTTTTCCTGCCAGTCCGTTTCTTCAAGTTGTATAAAAAGGGCTCCATTCAGTCCTGGATTTATTAAGGTTTGATTCAGCCTGCTGCTAACCAGGGCCTGGGATTGTAAAAGGGCGTTGGCATAAGGTTGATGCAGTACCCTCAGGGGGGGACCATCAGAAACCGGTTCTGCGTCCCACAATCCCGACCTGTGCCAGTGAGAAAGATGATCCCAGTCGGGACGGTCAATAATTGGATACAGACATACCCCCCAAAGCGGAATACCCAGATCAAGCACAGCTGCACATTCCTGGGCAATAAACCGGATCCAATGTGGTCTGTCCACTCCTGGATGACTGGTTTCTGTAAGTGCGATGGGTCGCTGATAACGGTTATACGCCTCTTGCAACAAACTTCTTAGCGGCTTCCAACGCGGGTCATTGTCATTGTTGGCCCAGGGCAAAAAACCCTGGAATCCTACTATCCATTGATTATTATAATAAAAATTAAATCCAAGAATATCCAAATAATCTGGGGAGCCGCCTAGTTCCGGGCACATGCGGCCTGCCAGCATATCAACAGCCTGGTACTGACTTTCATGCGCGGCAGCGGCTTCTTCTATTTGCTGCTGCGTAGCATTCAATGGCGGTACCATTTGCACCAAGGGCTCCGTAGTAAGAATGCGTATGGAAGGATCGACCTCTTTCAAGGCCGCCACTCCCAGAATATACGCACGCATCAGGTCATATTTTACTTCCCATCCCTGACCCCAGCAATATGGAGATGTGCCGCGGGCATCTCCGCCCAACCAGGATAAGAAGCTCACTTCATTGATAGGTGTTACAATAAGCGTGTTATGGGGTTCACGGGAACGGTAAAACAGTACAAAGGCCCTGCACAAGGCAGCAAACCGTTTTGCGAATAGGGGGTGGAGCGGAGTCAGGTCATCCGGAAAGCCAAAATGGCATATATCCCATACCTGCTGAATGCCGTTGGCCCGGCCGGTATCCATCATAACAGCAACGGTGCTCCAATCATATTCATAAGGTCTTTTTTCAACCTGGCTCCACCGGATGCCCTCCCTGACTGTGCGAATACCATATGGAATAATATGCTGGTAATCCTGTGCTAATAATTGAAGGTGACCGGTAAGATGAAGAAAATCCACCCTGTTGCCAAAGGCGTTTAGCTTATCTGTGCACTCAAAGCCGGCCATCCAAAAAGAGTGAAAAGGGTTATTGGCAAAAGTACTTTGCTGATCGGAAGAATTGGTTTGAACTGTGTGAATCATGCGCTAAAAGAAGTTTAGTAAAAAAAAGGGTTCAGGTCTTTCAATATAGTGGTTCACATTTAAGCAATGTAATGAAAATACTATGCCGTATATTGGATATAGTTTGAAGGCGTAATTAACCGAAATAATTAATGTGTTGATGATTGAATGCGATCCCTGATAACCGTTAATCATTGCCGGCAGGCAGCGTGATCAGAAATGATTTACCTGGTCTAACAACCAGCGATTTTGAGCGGAGCCAGGGATTGTACAGCTTCAACATTTTATAGGTAATGCCGTTTCTGATGGCGAAGTCGGCAAGATTAGGAATTGTACTGGTGACGGTAATAGTACGGATCTTGAATTCCGGGTAAAGGTCTTCCTGTTCGAGCAGATAACCCATTTCTTTCGCATTTTCCATCAGATACTTAAATGTAAGAATGCGGAAAACATAACGGCTTGTTTCCTGAGGAAGTAACAGGTCGTAATAATTAGTTGTTTTTTGAAAGCTTGCCTGGGCGTTATAACCTCCTTGTCCGCAATTATAGGAAGCAGCGGCAGCCGTCCATGATCCGAACTTGGCGTGAGCCTGTTTCAGGTATTGGCAGGCCGCATCTGTTGACCTGCTCACATCATAGCGGCGATCAACCTCTGAAGTTATTTCCAGGTTATAACCGGGAGCTGTATACGACATAAATTGCCAAAACCCGACGGCGCCTACCCTGGATATGGCATGCTGCAGGTTGCTTTCCGCCACACACAGATATTTAAAATCTTCATGAACTCCGTTTGCCCTTAACCGTTCTTCTATAACAGGAAAATAGCGGTTAGCCAGTTTCATGATATAGAGTATATTATTTTGCCAGTAATAATTAAATAACAATTGCCGGTCCATTTCTTCCCGTACGTCCCACCGGTGCAGGGGGACCGGCTCACCCGCAAAGCTTAATGAATCAGGTACCTTAGGTGTATACCATTTATAAGGAAGGATTTCTTTTTGTACCGTAGTTTCGGATTTTTTTTCTTTATTGTCGTTAAAAGCCAATTGGGTTATGATCAACAGCGCTACGAGGATACCTGCTGTAAAATATAAGATCTGCGGCTTTACATTCATTTTCATAAAATAAAATTTGCATTAAAGAGGCCTGCAACCAAAGGAAAAGGAGGGGAGCTTTAATCTAATCTCATCGTTTCTCCACTCGCACATCCGCACATTTGCACATCATCCCTCCGCTACTTCCATATAGCTTTCAACCGGCTCACAGGTGCAAATGAGGTTACGGTCTCCATAAGCATTATTGACCCTTGACACCGAAGGCCAGAATTTATTTAACCGGAGATAGTCTAAGGGAAAGGCCGCCTGCTGGCGGGTGTAGGCGTGTTTCCAGTCATCCGCTGTAATGGCCTGCAAGGTATGGGGAGCATTTTTCAACACATTATCGGTCCTTTCACTTTGTCCTTCCTCAATCGATTTAATTTCTGTGTAGATATTTATTAAGGCGTCGCAAAAACGATCAAGTTCTGCTTTGTTCTCACTTTCGGTCGGTTCAATCATGATAGTGCCGGGTACCGGGAAGCTAAGCGTCGGTGCATGAAATCCGTAATCCATTAAACGCTTGGCCACATCCTCGGCTTCAACGCCGGCAGTTTGTTTAAATGGCCGCAGGTCAACAATAAATTCGTGTGCACAGGTGCCGTTTTTGCCAGTATATAATATCTTGTAGAATTTCTCAAGCTTTACCTTCATGTAATTGGCATTCAAAATTGCATATTCGGTCGACTTCTTCATGCCTTCTGCTCCGAGGAGGTGGATATAGGCATAGCTAATAAGCAGTATGCTTGCAGAACCATAAGGGGCGGCAGAAACAGCATGTTGCCGGTTACCGGCCTTTTGTTGCCCATCGGCTGTCTCCGTCTCTCCGGCAATGGCCACATGGCCGGGAAGGAAGGGAGCTAATTTCTCATTTACACAGATGGGCCCCATACCTGGTCCGCCACCGCCGTGCGGAATAGCAAATGTTTTGTGCAGATTCAGGTGACAAACATCTGCCCCGATGATTCCTGGAGATGTTAATCCAACCTGTGCATTCATGTTGGCTCCGTCCATGTATACCAGTCCGCCATTGTCATGAATGATCCGGCAAACCTCTTTTATACTCTCTTCGAATACCCCATGGGTTGACGGATAGGTTACCATTAATCCGGCCAGGTTGTCCTTGTGCTTTTCGGCATGCGCTACCAGATCTTTCACATCGATATTTCCTGCATCATCGCATTTGGTAACCAGCACTTTGAAGCCGGCCATGACTGCAGAAGCCGGATTGGTACCATGTGCCGAAATGGGTATGAGGATTATATTCCTATGCGTTTCATTTTTTGCTGCATGATAGGCCCTGATAGCTAACAGACCGGCATATTCTCCCTGTGCGCCGCTATTGGGCTGCAATGAGGTTGCCGTAAAACCGGTTATCCGGTTCAGCCATTTTTCAAGACAGGCAATGATTTGCTGGTATCCCAGCCATTGGCCGGGCGGGGCAAAAGGATGTATCTTATTGAATTCGGGCCAGCTGACCGGAAACAATTCCGTAGCCGCATTAAGTTTCATGGTGCAGGAACCAAGTGAAATCATACTTATGTTCAATGACAGGTCTTTATTTTCCAGCCATTTAACATACCGCATCATTTCCGTTTCGCTGTGATGGCTGTTAAATACCTGGTGCAGTAAGAATTCGGACGTTCTCGTAAGTGATGTTGATATATTGTCCAGATTATTCTCCATGTCAAAACCGGCACTATACGTATCGATATTTTTCGCTGCAGCAAAGACGCCAAGAATGTTCATCACGTCTTCCTGTGTGGTTGTTTCATCCAGGGAAATACTTATCCTATTTTCCTGATAAAAATAGTTTTGTTGTTTTGCTTCTGCCAGACGGCGAATAGTAACCGCCTCTTCAGTCTCAATGGTTATAGTGTCAAAAAAGTAAGCATTGGTGACGGTGTAACCCAAATCCTCTAATTCAAAAGATAAGGTCTGGGTGAGCAGGCTAATCCGTTTAGCAATATTCTTCAATCCTTCCGGACCGTGATACACACCGTACATAGCGGCCATATTTGCCAGCAAGGCCTGGGCAGTACAAATGTTGGAGGTAGCCTTTTCCCGGCGGATATGCTGTTCCCTGGTTTGAAGGGCCATGCGCAAGGAACGGTTGCCTGTCGCATCGATGCTTACTCCGATGATACGTCCTGGAATGCTGCGTTTGAACTCATCCCTTGTCGCAAAAAAGGCAGCATGCGGACCCCCAAAACCCATTGGCACGCCAAGCCGTTGCGATGAACCTATGGCTATATCTGCACCTAATTCACCGGGCGGGGTCAGCAGGGTAAGTGCAAGCAGGTCTGTTGCCATAATAACCCTGGCATTGACACTGTGGAATTTCCTGATCAGGCCCCTGTAATCTTCGACACTGCCATCGCCGTCAGGATATTGAACAAGGGCGCCAAAATACGTATCGTCGATTTCCAAAAAATGATTATGCTGATTCTCCACTACCGAACGGTAATCACCGAATACAAGCTGTATACCGAAAGGGTTTGCCCTGGTAATCAGAATATCCCTGGTCTGTGAAAACACCTTATTATCCACAAATAATTTAGGGGCGGTTACCTGCGATGATCTGTTCTTGTGATTGAACAGCATGGCCATAGCCTCCGCAGCTGCGGTTCCTTCGTCAAGTAAAGAGGCGTTGGCAACAGGTAAAGCGGTAAGATCGCTAACCAGGGTTTGAAAGTTGAGCAGGCTTTCCAGCCGGCCTTGTGAAACTTCAGACTGGTAAGGTGTATACTGAGTATACCATCCCGGATTTTCAAATACATTCCGGAGTATTACACCCGGCGTTATCGTGTCGTAATAACCCTGGCCGATGTATGACTTAAATACTTTATTTTTTGATGCGATCGTTCTCAGTTCTCTGAGGTATTCATATTCGCTTACCGGGCCATCAGTGTTCAGTGGTTGCTGGAGGCGAATGGAAGAAGGCACGGTTTTATTTATCAATTCATCGAGTGAATGCACGCCAACCGTTTTAAGCATCTCTGCTGTTTCTTCTTCCCCTGGTCCGATATGTCGACTTGAAAATTCGTTTGCTTGTTTTTCGAAAAGGTTCATAAATGCTGATGATATTAATCAGAAGAAGCGCGAAGTTACGTGCAAACAACGAAAATAACCGCCTTTTATTGAAGCATAATGCGCTGTTCATCTACCCGTCAGCAAGACCTATTGCCTAAAACGCCTTTTTTTCGCGGGCGTTGGATGGAGTATTTTGCGGGGGGGTCTTTACATACTGTTCCAGCCAGTTGTTTTGTTCCCACAACATGTGCAGTATATTTTCCCTGGCTGCATAACCATGTGATTCGAAAGGAAGTATTACCAGGCGAACCGTTCCGCCATGGCCCTTGACCGCGTTGTACAACCGTTCGCTTTGAATGGGGAAAGTGCCGGAGTTATTATCTGCTTCACCATGCAGCATCAGCAGTGGTGTTTTGATGCGATCTGCAAAGCTGAAAGGGCTCATATTGAAGTACACATCAGGCGCCTCCCAGTAGGTTCGTTCTTCCGCCTGGAAGCCGAAAGGCGTCAGGGTCCTGTTGTAAGCCCCGCTTCGGGCAATGCCCGCCCTGAATAGTTTTGTATGTGCCAGCAGGTTTGCGGTCATAAAAGCACCATACGAATGACCGCCGACTGCCACCCGGTTGCTGTCGCCCACGCCCAATCGGGCAACTGCCTGTATCGCCGCATGCGCATTCAGGTACAACTGCGGGATGAAGTGATCGTTTGGTTCTTTTCCCCCGTCTCCCACAATTGGCATTTCAGCATTGTCCATAACAGCATAACCCTGGGTAACCCAGAAGATTGGAGAGCCATAATTGATACGTGTAAATGTATATTTAGACCCTCTGATTTGAGCCGCATCAGCTGCGCTTTTGTATTCCCTGGGATAAGCCCAGATGATCACCGGCAGCGGACCGTCTTTTTGTGCATTATAGTTTTTGGGAAGATAAAGGTCAGCAGTCAGGTTTATGCTGTCAGCTCTTTTATAACTGATCTTTTGCTTGTGTATGCCTTCAAGTTGAGGATAGGGATTTTTGAAATCAGTGATCGCAGTGCCCATCGCCTGATTTTTACGCAGGTCACGGATAAAATAGTTGGGCACTTCAGTATTACTCTCCCTTGATGTTAAAACAAGCAACTGCTGCGCATCAATAACATCCACAACCGTTTCGTAATAAGGAGGCTGGCATCTCCACAGGATCCTTCCCTTTTTCTGTTTGGTATCATATACCTGAATAAAGGGCATGTTGCCTTCAGGAGATGCTCCTTCGCCCTCAAGCAGCAGATGAATATTGTTGTTGCGCGACGCCTGTTGCTTGTTGCCCTTTATCCGGGAAAGCAGTTCTGTGTTAGTAGTATATAAAACATCTTTACCATAGTTATTTTTGATAGTAACCGGATTGCCAATGTCGCTGTATGCATCGTTGCTGCTTCTTTCAAACATTGAATCCAGCAGCCCGGTAGAAGGATTAAATGTGTTGATGCGGATTTTGCGGATTGCATTCATGTCCTCATACACAAGAGCTATCTGATCGTTGCCCCAAAGCACACGATTATACCGCATTCTGGTCCGGAACAACTCTTTAGGCTCTGATTTGTCAACCGGAGATGTGGTATACATGGCATCCCTGTACTCGGCTTTCGACCTGCCAAGACCCTTGTCCAATGCCTGAACATAGAAAATAGTAGCCGGTTGATCATTGCGCCAACCAAACGACCTCGGGAAGGGTACAACATCGTCAAAGCCAATAGGAGCGCCTTCACTGGATGGGTTGCTGGCCAGTGTCCTGATAAGTTCACCGTTCATTGCTAAAACTTCAACCTTCGTGGGAAACCCATAGTAAGGAACCAGGTAAGAAAAAGGTTTGTTGAGCTTTTGAACCAAAATATAATTTTTGTCGGGTGAGGAGTTAATGCTGGTATAAATGGCTGGTGATCCTATAATAGACTCTTTTTGTAAATCGTTTTTAACCAGTTGAGCGCTGGCATAATATTCAAATAAATCCTCATCATACGGATTTTTAATCAGGTCCTGGTAAGTCCGGGAAGCACCTGCCTTACCTTTTGATTCCTGTACCACCGGTCCCTTCGGAGCGGATGACCTGCCAGGTACCGGTTTAATGTTGCGGGGAACCGTTTTGTAAAGTATTGTACCGGTATTTACCCAGACAAAAGGGCTGCCTAGCAATGTATTCAAAGGCGCTTCATTTATTTTATATGCTTTCTTTTCCTGGATGTTTACCCGGTAGAGGTCAACGGAATTCGCAGTAGTATTTGTAAATGTAAATCCGGTTTCGTCAGGATTCCATTGAATATGGCCTGCTTTAAGGTTGGGTGGCAGATCCTGTATGGTGACTATTTGCCTGCTCCTGATATCTTTCAACTGGAGCGTTGTAAAATGCGGCTCCCTGCTCGGGGCAAAATTGGCAGGGTTAATACGCAGGCCGGCAATGCGTAATTCGGGTTGTGCCAGATCTTCTATGGTGGTAAGCCCGGATCTTTCCATAAGAACAATCCAGTTGGCATTTTTGCCCATGCTTACTGCGGGTGATGCTTTGGCCAGCGCCAGGTCTGCAATGTCCTTAGGGGGCTGCTTATAAGTAATATCGTCCTGTGCCGCAAGTTGAACTGTTATATTGCAAAAAATAATGAATAGAATACTGAGAAAGGGTAAACACTTCATTTTAATCTGTTTAAGTTGACAAATTACTGTAATTCGTACATTCATGGCCGATGAGATATAAAAATTTTGCGGGTATGTACGGGCACCTTATTTTTGTTCTGCTAAAATGAAACAAGTAATACATAATCATCATTTACATTATCTGCCTTTTGGGTAAGCTGGTGTTTTTGTGATTGTCAAAATACATTAATGGGCTTACCAAAAGTAAGCCCAAATTTTTTTACTATGGTCAATCAGGCCATTGGGTGATTTTATAAATGAAGCCTGCCGGTTGGCGTTTATGATATGAAGCTAAAAATCGCTATTCAGAAATCAGGAAGACTACATGAGGATTCAGTGAATTTGCTAAAGGAATGTGGTATTGATATATCCAACGGCGTAAACAAGTTAAAGGCTGAGGCCAGCAATTTTCCTTTGGAAGTTTTTTTTCTTCGGGATGACGATATTCCTGAATATGTGGAAGATGCGGTCGCAGACCTGGGTATAGTAGGTGAGAATGTGGTGTTCGAAAAAAATAAAAAAGTTTCTGTGATTGAAAAGCTGGGTTATGGTAAATGCCGGTTATCCATTGCGGTGGGCAGGAATGAAAATTACCATGACGTGCAGTATATTCAGGGCAAAAGGATTGCCACGAGTTATCCGGTAATAGTAGGCAAGTTCTTAAAGCAACATGATGTAACCGCAGAAATCCATGAAATCAGCGGCTCTGTCGAGATTGCGCCGGGCATTGGGCTTGCGGATGCAATATGCGACCTGGTAAGCAGCGGATCTACTCTTTTCATGAACGGGCTGAAGGAAGTTGAAACCATACTTCACTCCCAGGCTGTACTGATACGTAGTGAGCATCTTGACGGCCAACAGCTGGAGTGGCTAAATAAATTATTGTTTCGGATCCGGGCAGTAAAAAAAGCCAAGAATAATAAATATATTTTACTGAATGCGCCGAATGAAAATCTCGAAGTTATTATTGACTTGTTACCGGGTATGAAGAGTCCGACGGTTTTACCGTTGGCAGAAAAAGGGTGGAGCAGTGTTCACAGTGTGCTTAGCGAAGATGAATTCTGGGAAATTATTGAGAAGTTAAAGCAGGCTGGTGCGCAGGGGATATTGGTGATACCGATTGAGAAAATGATTATTTGAATTAAGAAGTTCGGGGTGTAAAGATGAGAGATGAGATGAGGGGTGAGAGATGTGAGATGGGGAGTTGTGAGATAAGAGATGAGAGATGTGCCCGTGGTTGGTGTTTAACCAACGGCTAAGACAACCTTGAATCTCTAAATGGCTTAAGTTAACAATAAACATATGCAGCTAATCAGGTATCCGCAAAAGGCGGAATGGAAAAAGATCTGTACCAGGCCGGCCCTGGGGTTTTCTTCTTTAGAGGTCAGCGTGACAAATATTTTAAAAGAGGTTAAAGAAAATACTGACGAAGCTGTAAAACGGTTCACACTGATGTTCGATAAAGTTTCATTGAACGAGCTTCAGGTATCTGACAGGGAAATACATGATTCGGCTGCTCTGGTTTCAGACGAGCTTAAACAAGCCATTCAGCAGGCTAAGACAAACATTGAAAAATTTCATTCAATACAATTAAGAGACGAGGAAGTTATTGAAACCATGCCCGGGGTTAACTGCTGGCGCAAAAGCGTAGCTATTGAAAAAGTGGGTTTATATGTTCCTGGTGGCACTGCGCCGTTATTTTCCACTCTGCTGATGTTAGGCATACCGGCAAAGATTGCCGGGTGCAAAGAGATCATCTTATGCTCGCCGCCTAACCGTGAGAAAAAATTACATCCGGCCATTTTATACACTGCTCAACTGATTGGAAAAATAAAAGTATTTAAAGTTGGAGGCGTTCAGGCAATTGGGGCCCTGGCTTACGGGACAGAAAGTATTCCCCGGGTATGTAAGATATTCGGGCCCGGCAACCAGTACGTTACCTGCGCCAAACAGATCGTTCAGCAAAGCGGTGTAGCCATTGACATGCCGGCCGGTCCAAGTGAAGTGGCCGTGTTTGCCGATGAAACAGCCAATGCGTCATTCGTGGCTGCTGACCTGCTTAGCCAGGCAGAACATGGTACGGACAGCCAGGTCATGCTGGTTTGTACTTCTCCTGACATGATTGAAGACATTGAAAGCGCAATTACTTTGCAGCTCCGTGGTTTACCGCGCAGGGAGGTAGCGGTAAAAGCTTTGGAAAATAGTAAGTTCGTATTGATAAAGGACGAGAAAGAGGCGATGGCCCTGCTCAATGAATATGCAGCAGAACACCTTATCCTTTCATGCAAAGATCCAGAGCAACTGGCCGGGCAGGTGATCAATGCAGGTTCGGTGTTCCTTGGCAATTATTCTCCGGAAAGCGTTGGCGATTACGCCAGCGGCACCAATCATACGCTGCCTACTAACGGATATGCCAAAGCGTACAGCGGGGTTAGTGTAGACAGCTTTGTAAAAAAGATCAGTTTTCAGCAATTAACCGGTGAGGGATTACGAAATATAGGGAAAACAGTGGAATTGATGGCCGAAGCAGAAGGGCTTGCAGGTCATCGTCAGGCCGTTTCGCTTCGTTTGGCGGAACTTAACCGCCTGGCCGGAGGGCGGGGAGTTTAAGGTTTAAGGTTTAAAGTTTAAAGTTTAAAGTTCTCTAAGGCATACATCTCATTATATGAAAAAACATTTTAAAAGAAATTTATTGAACCTCAAACCTCACACCTTAAACTTGCAACCTTAAACCTTAAACCTCAAACAATTATGTTCATCCTGGATAACCTGCTAAGAGAGAACATCAGGAGCCTGGTGCCTTATTCATCAGCAAGAGATGAGTTTAAAGGCGAAGCCCGTATATTTCTCGATGCCAATGAAAACAGTTACGGGTCGCCACTAACAGTCTCGTACAACCGCTACCCTGATCCTTTGCAATGGAAACTGAAGCAAAAGCTTGGTGAAGTGAAAGGCGTTTCCGCCAAACACCTCTTTCTTGGCAATGGCAGCGATGAATGTATCGACATATTGTTCCGGTCGTTTTGCGAACCCGGTAAGGATAATGTTATCATTGTGCCGCCCACTTACGGCATGTACGAGGTCAGCGCTCATATAAATGACATCCAGGTAAGGAAGGTGCCGCTTACGGCAGACTTTCAGCTGAATGTTTATGGTATTGAAGAAGCAATAGATGATCACACTAAAATGATCTTTCTATGTTCTCCAAATAATCCTTCCGGAAATTCGCTAAACCGGCAGGATGTGGAAGTTATCCTCAACAATTATTTCGGCATTATTGTTATGGACGAAGCTTATATCAACTTTTCGAAACATCACTCTTTTATACAGGAACTGAAGGAGTATCCAAACCTGGTTATATTGCATACCCTTTCCAAAGCATGGGGATTGGCTGCCCTGCGCATTGGAATGGCTTTTGCTTCAGAAAGTATTGTTGATGTAATGAATAAGGTCAAACCGCCTTATAACATAAACCAGGCATCACAGGAGCTGGCCTTAAAGGCTTTGGAAGATGTAGGAAAGGTAAACGATATGATAAAGGAGATCGTGAAGGAAAGGGAGCAACTGGTTAAAGACTTAAACCCCTTACCGCTGGTTGAACACATTTACCCTAGTGATGCTAATTTTTTATTAGTGAAAGTGTCGGATCCAAAAGCCATTTATGATTTTTTATTGGAAAAAGGCATTGTAGTCAGGGACAGAAGTAAAGTAGAAAGATGTGAGGGATGCCTGCGTATCACCATCGGTACACAAATAGAAAACATGGAATTGGTGAATAGCCTTAAACAGTTCTCTGGCAGTTAACATTATCTTGTAACTTCAAAATAAGCATATGCGATCAGTAAAATACCTGGCTATTGTTTCTTTATGTATCTTTTTTGCAATGCCGCCCAGCACGGCCGCAGATACCACCAGGCTCAATGCTAAAACCGGACTTATGCCAGCAGAGACTAGTGCAGACATCAGCCTGCCTGCGGGTTTCAAGGCTGTCTCCGTGGTAGATTCCATAGGAAGGGCACGGCACCTGGTTGTTAGCCAAAACGGGGATATCTATGTAAAACTGGAAAGATTGAAAAATGGAAAAGGCGTGTACCGGCTAAAAGATACTAACGGCGACGGCAGGGCAGATAATGTTTCAGGGTTTGGAAATTATATAGGCACGGGTATAGTTATCAAAAACGGATATTTATATGCGTCGTCTAACACCAGCATTTACCGTTATAAACTCAATGAAAAAAATGAAATTTCGGATACCGGCAAAGCGGAAATGATCGTGACGGGTTTGATAGACAGAAGGCAGCATGAATCAAAGTCCATCACTTTAGACAATGCAGGAAATATCTATGTCAACATCGGAGCTTTTTCCAATTCCTGCCAGGTAATGGACAGGGCAAACGGTTCCCCCGGCCAGGATCCCTGCCCCATCCTCGACTCTGCCGGCGGTATCTGGCAATTCAAGTCAGATAAGCTTAACCAGTCATACGCTGACGGTGTTCGTTATGCTACGGGCATCCGCAACGTGGTCGGTCTGGATTGGAATAATACCGTTAATGAATTATTTGTTATGCAGCACGGGCGGGATGGATTAAATACGATGTTTCCCGCATTGTATACTGCCGAACAAAGCGCCGAATTGCCTTCTGAGGAGATGCTTATGGTGAAGAAAGGCTCCAATTTCGGCTGGCCTTATTGTTATTATGACGGGTTTCAAAAAAAGAAGATCCTGGCGCCCGAGTATGGTGGCGATACAAAACAGCAGGGCCGTTGCTCAGGGGTAGACACGCCTGTCATGGCATTTCCCGGTCATTGGGCCCCGAATGCGTTGTTGTTTTATACTGGCAATATGTTTCCGGCAAAGTATAAAAATGGTGCATTCATTGCCTTCCATGGTTCCTGGAACCGTGCTCCCTTGAAGCAGGGTGGCTATTTTGTTGCTTTTGTCCCTTTTAAAGATGGTAAACCAAGCGGTGCCTATGAAGTGTTTGCAGAAGGCTTCGCCGGTAAGGACGTGTTTAACCCAAGGGATGCAGAGCATCGTCCCTGCGGATTGGCCCAGGGACCGGATGGATCACTCTATATTTCGGATGATGTGAAGGGAAAAATATGGAAAATTGGATTTAACGCTAAATAATAAGAGATGAAAAAATTCGTGGCACTGAATGTCCTGGTGGCCATTTGTCTGATGGCCTGCCTGGGATTTACTACTTCCCAATCCAGGCAGGGTGGACTAACAGAATCCATTAAACGCGGGAAGGAGGTGTACACGCAAAACTGCCTGGCCTGCCACCAGGCTGATGGCGGCGGAGTACCCCGGCTAAATCCGCCATTGATCAAAACTAAATGGGTACTAGGCGATAAGCCGACGCTGATCGGGGTGGTATTGAAGGGAATGAACGAAGAGATAGAAATTGATGGCGAGACCTATCAAAATGTCATGCCTGCTCATCAATTCCTTACCGATCCGCAGGTAGCTGATGTGCTGACTTTTGTGAGGAACAGTTTTACCAATAAAGCCAGTGCTATTACACCAGCGGAGGTAAAGAAAGAACGTGCGAAAATAAAGTAGCCGTTGCACGGCTTTCCTAAAAGTTTAAAAATGCGAAGAGTTTTATTTATAGACCGCGACGGTACCCTGATCCGGGAAGCACCTCCGGATTATCAGATCGACTCCTTAAGCAAGCTAAGCTTTTATCCGGGTATGTTCCGGTTTATGGGACAGATTGCCCGTGAACTGGATTACGAACTGGTAATGGTTAGCAACCAGGATGGCTTAGGAACTGCCTCGTTTTTGGAAGAGAATTTCTTGCCCGTGCACAACCTGATCATGGAAAGCCTTGAAGGCGAAGGCATTCATTTCAGTTCAGTGCATATAGACCGCAGCTATCCAGCTGAGAATGCGGCCACCCGCAAACCGGGCATTGGCATGTTCACCGATTATCTGAATAACGCTAATTACGACCTGCCTAATTCGTATGTGATCGGTGACCGGATCACCGATATCTTGCTGGCCAGGAATTTGGGTTGTAAGGGCATCTGGTTAAAAAATAATGCCGGTTTAGGAGCTGATGAAATACCAGATCAGATCGCTTCTTTGCAGGCAGACGGTACCGTGGCCCTCGAAACGACTGAATGGAGCCAGATTTATGCATTTCTAAAAGGGGGATTAAGAAAGGTGGTCCACGAACGAAACACCAATGAAACGCAGATAAAGATCCAGTTGAATATCGACGGTCAGGGTAAAGCCGCCATCGTTACCGGGCTAGGATTTTTTGATCACATGCTCGAGCAGATTGCCCGCCACGGAAAAATGGACCTGACCATACGGGCCAACGGTGATCTGCATATAGACGAACACCACACTATCGAAGACACCGGCATAACCCTGGGAGAAGCGTTTGCCCTGGCATTGGCCGACAAGAGGGGCATGGAACGGTATGGTTTTGCCCTGCCTATGGATGAAGCCGAAGCCAAAGTGCTGATTGATTTTGGCGGCCGGAGCTGGCTGGTCTGGGATGCGGAATTTAAAAGAGAAAGGATAGGGGAGATGCCGACGGAAATGTTCTTTCATTTTTTTAAATCATTTTCGGATGGGGCAAAGTGTAACCTGAACATAGCATGTCGTGGAGATAATGAGCATCACAAGATCGAAGCCATCTTCAAAGCATTTGCCAAAGCCATCCGCATGGCGGTAAAACGTGACCCGCTGTCTAATTATCTTCCATCCACTAAAGGGGTTTTGTAATACTATATACTTGCCTGCCACGATCACTCAAACAGGGCATATACGGCAAAAGACGCCAGCCAATGGTCACCGCCGTAATTTCCGGAAGTTACATGAGGGAGGGTTTCGGTAAGAAAACGCCCGGCCGTTTCTTCGAACAACTTTCTGTATGCATGTTTTTCAGGAAGTGCCCTGGCAATACCTTTCATGCACCATGCCCGGCTCAGGCTTAATCCGTCAAGGTGAACGATCTGGAAATCCGTCCGGTCACTTACTATGGGTAAACTGGTGATATTTTTTATGCCCTCGGGAGTAAAATAGGTTTTGATCCAACCGGTGAACGCGCTTTCCGGCAGTACCCGCTTCATGAGGTCAGCCACTTCCAGTGAAGGAGACAGGAAATCAGTGGCGTCGGGTTCAAAATGTGCGGGAACAGCCTTATTGTTTCCGAAATAATCAAGGCTGCGTTGAATAACTTTTTTTTCAAACAGGGTGTTTTTAACGGTTCTGGCCCAGTCTAACGCGAATACCAGACCGAAAGCGGTATTCGGGTGCACTCCCGTGCGGTTTGGATAAGTTTGTTTGGGCAGGTATTCGGTCCATAAGTCTACTACTTTAGCTGTAAGCGGCTGCAGGTTATTATGCCATTTTCGAGCTAAAGGATCTTCCCAGGTATACAATTCTTCGTCCAATTTCAACAGCCAGGCCCATCCATAGGTACGTTCATAGGTTTTACTGGTTTTATACCTGGCAAAATAATCCGCTTCTAACAGCAATTTGTCTGGTTGAAAACTGTTGTCAAGTACTGCAATGATCTGTGCTTTCTCGGGAATGTCCGGAAATAGTTTGATTAACTTCAACAGCATCCAGTGACCGTGTACGCTGGAGTGCCAGTCTAAACACCCATAAAAAGAAGGGTGAAGCTGATGCGGAAGTAACAGATGATCCGAGCTGCTGTCTGATGTATGGCTGGTCTTATTGGGCCATTCTTTATTGATGCAAGATAGCGGCAGGGCCGCGAGCTTACTGGCAATTTCACGGTTAAACATAGTAAGATGGCTTTTGCTGTTTTGTTGTGCACAAACCGGCAGGTAGACGAATATCCATGATACTCCTATTGCACTTATTATCTTTCCTGTCTTATTCTTCAGGCAGAGGCAGGTGATTACAAAAATCAGCATCATTAAATAAATCATTCGATTGTTTTTTCCGGTACATTGTTCGTCAGCGGTAGCCAGTTAAAGCACATTATGGTTAGCGGCTGAGGATGGCAAAAATTATTTCGACAAAAAGGTATGGATTATACTTGGAAGTCTAAAAAAAAGCGCCCATATTTGCAAGGCAATGACAAAGAATATTCAAAGCAATAATTGGTGGTGGCATTTACACTCTGAACGGGGCAAGTAATGCTATCTCTATTTATGTATTACCATATAAGGCCCCGGGATTTTCCGGGGTTTTTTTATTTTGAATATTGAACATTTAAACATTGTACAGGAAGATATATTATGCAGTGTATGAACGCAGAAGCTTCTTCGTGGACAAAATAATTACATTTTCTATGAAAAAGATCGAAATTACTACTACGCACAAAAAGCTGCTTGCCGATATATTTACGCCGGTAGGTATTTATCTCCGCCTGCGAGATCGCTTTCGCGACACCATCCTATTGGAAAGTAGTGATTATCATGCCGGGGATAATAGTTATTCTTATATAGGAATCAATGCTATTGCAGGTATTGAAATCACGAATGTAAGACAGTTAGAGTATAAATTGCCCGCTCAGAAAGAAGAACGGATTACCATTGACCAGGCTTCCGAAGTGCCGGAGTTACTCTGGCAATTTATGCAGCGTTTTAGCTTAAACGCCGTAGCGGAGAAACCGGTCAGGGCTGCTCAGGGTTTGTTTGGCTACACTACCTTCGATGCGGTCCAGTTCTTCGACAGCATTCAATTTTCAAAAAGGGGCAACCGCCCTGCCCTTATTCCTTTGATGCGGTATCGTTTATACCAATACGTTATTGCCATCAATCATTTTAAGGACGAGCTGTTTATTTGTGAGAACAGTGTTAACGGCATTGACAGCGAATTGGATATGATAGAAAGCCTGATCAGAAGTAAAGATGTGCCTGTGTTCCCGTTTTCAACCGGAGGCGAGGAAACCTCCAACATGCAAAATGAAGACTATGTGGATATGGTAAAAAAGGGTATTCAAAGCTGTTACCGGGGAGATGTTTTTCAGATCGTGCTCAGCAGGCGCTTTGAACAGGTTTTCACCGGCGATGAATTTAATGTTTACCGGACCCTGCGAAACATAAATCCTTCCCCTTATTTATTTTATTTTGATTACGGCGATTATAAACTGCTTGGGTCAAGCCCCGAGAGCCAGCTCATTATTCAAAATAATCAGGCGATTGTTCATCCGATTGCCGGCACTTTCAAAAGGACTGGTGATGATATTACAGATCAGCAACTGGCAGAAAAACTGCTTGCGGACCCCAAAGAAAATGCAGAACACGTTATGCTGGTAGACCTTGCCAGGAATGACCTCAGCCGTCGATGCGATGATGTATATGTAAGCAGTTATCGCAAGGTGAATTATTACAGCCATGTGATTCACCTGGTAAGCGAAGTAACCGGCAAGGTAAAGCCAGGAACTAACCCTTTTATCTTACTGGCAGCAACCTTTCCGGCAGGTACGCTGAGTGGTGCGCCTAAATTCAAGGCTATGGAGCTTATAGACAATTACGAACCGACGGCGAGGTCTTATTACGGAGGATGTATTGGCTTTATGGGCTTTGACGGCAGTTGTAATCACGCGATCATGATCCGGACCATGCTCAGTCAGAACAATACCCTGATATACCAGGCTGGTGCAGGGATTGTAGCGGCGTCTCAACCTGAAAGCGAATTGCAGGAGGTGAACAATAAATTGAATGCGCTGAAGTCGGCCATTAAGATGGCTGAGAAAGTGGGAAACGCGGTTTACCCGGCAATGAGCCTCCGGTAAAGTGCTAATTAAGTGTACCGGCCGTTTGCATAAATCAACGCATACAGCGTTTACTAAGTCAATGACTAACAGCTCAAATATGAATACAGTGACCCGGATCCTTGTTTTTGATAATTATGATTCCTTTACCTACAATCTGGTCCACCTGGTGGAGAAGCTCATGCATATCAAAGTGGATGTGTTTCGCAATGACCAGATCGCACTGGATAAAGTGAAGGATTATGATAAGATCATACTATCGCCCGGGCCTGGCGTTCCCAAAGAAGCCGGAATGCTGCTGCCCCTGATCCGCGAATACGCTTCCACCAAATCAATACTTGGTGTATGTTTAGGGCACCAGGCGATTGGCGAAGCATTTGGTGGTAAGCTGGTTAATCTAACCACCGTTTATCATGGAGTTGCAACGCCGGTAAAGGTCGTTAAGCGCGAAACACCTTCATCACGGGGTTTATTCGACGGGTTACCTGATGAACTGGAAGTAGGACGGTACCATAGCTGGATCGTTGCTTCTGACAATTTCCCGGAGGAATTGGAGATTACCGCCCGGGACGACAATGATTACGTTATGGCTTTACAGCACAAAACCTATGATGTGCAGGGGGTACAGTTCCATCCGGAAAGTGTGCTGACCCCAATGGGTGAAGACATGTTGAGGAACTGGTTGAAGATATGAGGGTTTTGTAGTCGAAGACTACGGAGAACATAGCTGTGCGAAGTCTGAGACTTCGCACAGCTATCCCTACGCACAGCCATAGATCATAATAAATATTAACATGAAAAAAATTCTTCAGTACCTGTTTGAGCATAAAACGCTTTCCAGGCAACAGGCAAAGGAAATCCTGGTCAACATTGCCAAAATGGTGTATAACGAAGCTGAAATGACGGCATTTATTACGGTTTTCCTGATGAGAAGCATAACGATAGATGAGTTGCAGGGCTTCAGGGATGCGCTGCTTGAACTTTGTGTGCGGGTAGACCTGGATGATCATGAGGTCATTGATATCGTAGGCACCGGAGGCGATGGAAAAAATACCTTCAACATATCCACACTTAGTTGTTTTATCGTTGCCGGCACCGGAAACAAAGTGGCTAAACATGGCAATTACGGAGCTACTTCAATCAGCGGAGCCTCTAACGTGATGGAACAACTAGGGTATACGTTTAAGAACGATACTATGCATTTAAAGAAAGAGATTGAAACGGCAAATATTTGTTTCCTGCATGCGCCACTATTCCATCCGGCGCTAAAAATTGTTGGTCCCATCAGAAAAAACCTGGGAGTGAGGACTTTCTTTAACATGCTTGGACCGATGGTTAACCCCGCGTTTCCAAAGTACCAGTTAGTAGGTGTGTATAACCTGGAGATGGCCCGGATCTATAATTACCTGCTTCAGCAAACAGGCAAAGCGTTTACCATAATTCATAGCTTGGATGGCTATGATGAGATATCCCTGACAAACGATACCAAAGTTATCACCAATGAAGGTGAAAAGTTATACACGCCGGAAAAGATCGGTAAACGGATGGTTAGTCCCCAGGACCTGCATGGAGGAAATACGGTTGAAGAGGCTGCAAAAATATTTATCCGGATTTTGAAAGGTGAAGGAACCTGGGCACAAAATGCCGTTGTATTGGCAAATGCCGCAATGGCCTTAAATTGCACCGGTAAATACGGAAGTTATGAAAACGCATATGAAGCCGCAGTGCAGAGCCTGGAATCCGGCAGCGCCTACCGGAGCTTGCAAACGCTTGTTTCACTTCAATAACCAGTTTATAATATATTGCAGAGATTTAACGGCAGGATATGTAAAATAATCAGTAAGCCGGAGAGCCTGTAATGAATATAAGATGAAAAGAAATATATTAGAAAGCATAGTTGAACACAAAAGAAGGGAAGTTGAATCAGCAAAATTGGCAGTACCGGCAAAGCAGCTACAGCAAACAAAGGATTATTCAAGAGAAATTATATCATTAAAGCAGTCTTTGTCAAACGAAAGCGGGACAGGCATCATTGCCGAATTCAAACGAAAATCGCCTTCGAAAGGAATTTTTAATGCTGGGGCGCTTCCCGAAGTTTTAACCAAAGCCTATGCAGAAGGTGGAGCTTCAGGATTATCTGTATTAACGGACCAGGCATTTTTTGGAGGAAACAATGAAGACCTGATAAAGGCCAGGAAAAATGTAATACCCATTTTACGGAAAGATTTTATTATTGACGATTACCAGATTACAGAAGCCAAAGCAATAGGTGCAGATGTTATTTTGCTGATTGCAGCCTGCTTGACGCCGCAGGTGGTCAAATCATTTGCCAGCTTTGCCAAATCACTTGGCCTTGAAGTGCTTTTGGAGATACACGATGAAAATGAGCTTCTGCACATTTGTGATGAAGTGGACCTGGTTGGAGTAAACAACCGCAACCTGAAAACGTTTGAAGTAAGCATTGAGCATTCTATTGATCTAAGCCGGAAGATTTCAGATGACAAAATAAAAATAGCCGAGAGTGGTATCAGCGACGTTTCTACCATTATCCTTTTAAAAAAGCACGGGTTTAAGGGGTTTCTCATTGGCGAAGCCTTTATGAAGGAAAAAGATCCTGAGATTGCATTTGCCAGATTTGTTCATCAATTAAAAACTGGCGATACATGAGAGTAAAAGTCTGCGGTATGACACAACTGAACCAGATTGAAAAACTGGAAGAAATAGGAGCAACCTTTGCAGGATTTATTTTTTACCAGAAATCTCCCAGGTATGTGCTGCGACACCTTACCACCTCACAGATAAAAAAAGAAAACAAGATTAATAAGGTAGGTGTTTTTGTGAATGCCTCAACCGATCATGTATTACAGATGGTGGACGAATGCCGGTTGCATATGGTGCAATTGCATGGTGATGAATCACCCAAATACTGTGAAAAGATAGCCGATTATATATCTGTGGTGAAAGCTTTCCGTTTAAGCGATAACGACCACATTGAATGGATGATCAAACCGTATATGGGTGTATGCGACATGTTCCTTTTCGACACAGAAGGAGCTGGTTACGGAGGAACGGGGAAAAAGTTTAATTGGGAGATCTTACAGGGAAGTACTATCGGCAAGCCCTTTTTTCTCAGTGGAGGCATACAACCCGATGACACACAAAAATTAAAACAGTTTACCCAAGAGCCGGTGGCCAATGCATTGTTTGCCGTTGACATCAACAGCAAGTTCGAAGTAAGTCCCGGCGTAAAGGATATGGAAAAAGTACGGAAGTTTTTGAATGAGCTAAAGGAATAATTTGAATTGGATTGCAGATAAGGCTGACAATCATTTTAATCCGGCACCCCATTTCCATCAATTAACAGCATAACTGATCAGACCTCAAATAAACACATTATGTCTTACAGTGTCAATGAACAGGGTTATTACGGAAATTTTGGCGGAGCTTTCATTCCCGAGATGTTGTATCCCAACGTAGAGGAGCTGCGGACAAGCTACCTGCAGATCATCAATGAAGTCCAATTTCAGAAAGAGATGTGGGAACTGCTGACCGATTATGTCGGCCGTCCGACACCGTTATACTTCGCCCACCGGTTGAGTGAAAAATATAATACCCGTATTTTTTTGAAACGGGAAGATTTATGTCATACCGGCGCACACAAAATAAACAATACGGTAGGACAAATACTCCTTGCTCAGCGCCTGGGAAAGAAGAGGATCATTGCTGAAACCGGAGCCGGGCAGCATGGGGTGGCCACAGCTACAGTCTGTGCATTGAAAGGGCTTGAATGTATCGTGTATATGGGTGAGAAAGACATTGAGCGCCAGGCTCCTAATGTGGCCCGGATGAAAATGCTTGGTGCAACAGTTATTCCGGCGGTCAGCGGAAGCAAAACATTAAAAGATGCCACCAATGAAGCCATCCGCGACTGGATCAATAACCCGGTAGACACCCATTACATTATTGGCAGTGTGGTTGGTCCGCACCCTTACCCCGATATCGTAGCCAGGTTTCAAAGCGTGATTAGTCAGGAAATTCGAAAGCAACTTATGGATAAAACCGGAACCGACCTGCCTACGCATGTTATTGCCTGCGTGGGTGGTGGCAGTAACGCTGCAGGCGCATTTTATCACTTTTTGAATGATAAAAATGTGAAGCTGGTAGCTGTGGAAGCAGCCGGACTTGGTATAAACAGCGGTTTCAGCGCGGCAACCACCCGGCTGGGAACGCCCGGAGTATTACATGGGAGCAAGAGCCTGGTTATGCAAACGTTCGATGGCCAGGTCGTAGAGCCGCATAGCATTTCAGCCGGATTGGACTATCCGGGCATAGGCCCTTTGCATGCCCACCTGTTCGACAGCGGCCGGGCTTTGTTTTTGAGTGCTACGGATGAGGAAGCGGTAAAGGCTGCATTTATGGTGGCCAAACTCGAAGGCATTATTCCGGCTTTAGAAACGGGCCATGCTTTTGCAGTACTCACCGAGCTGCAACTAAAACAGGATGACAGGGTAGTCATTTGTTTAAGCGGAAGGGGTGATAAGGACATGGCCACTTACATGAAGGTTATAGATCCATGACATTAAAAAAAATTGCCGCAGATTTACTGATTAATTTAACCGGATACCTCAAATCTGCGAATCTGCGGCGATATTCCTGGCACGGTGAAGGTGTGTGACCTGCTTATCCAATCATAGAAAAAAATTTTATGAACAGAATAGAATCCCTTTTCCAGTCCAAGTCTCAGAATATATTAAACGTATACTGCACGGCAGGTTATCCCTTGTTGGAAAGCACGGTGGAAGTGATGGTGGCCTTACAGGAAAATGGTGTGGATATGATTGAGCTGGGAATGCCTTACAGTGATCCGCTCGCTGACGGTCCTGTTATTCAGCAAAGCAATATGGTCGCACTTCAAAACGGCATGACCATACAAAAATTGTTCGAACAGCTAAAGGATTTCAGGCATACCGTTTACCTGCCCGTTTTACTGATGGGTTACATGAATCCGGTTATTCAATATGGATTTGAAAAATTTTGCCAGCACGCGGCCGCCCTGGCTATTGATGGATTGATATTACCAGATCTGCCCTTATTTGAATATGAAACCGAATATGGGCCGTTGATCCAAAAATACGGATTGAGTTTTGTTTTTCTGGTAACCCCGGAAACGGCAGAACACCGCATCAGGAAGATTGACGAACTGAGCAGTGGATTTATCTATGCCGTTTCTTCGTCTTCTACCACGGGTAAGGATACGAATGTCTCCGGCCAGCAGGTTTATTTTGAACGTTTAAAACAAATGAAGCTGCGCAATCCGATATTGGTTGGTTTCGGCATAAAGGATAAGAAATCGTTTGACACGGCGTGTGAAAATGTGAATGGCGCTATCATTGGCAGCGCCTATATAAAGTCCCTCGAAGCAGGCAATGACATCAAAGCAGCCACAAAGTCGTTTTTAGATCCAATTATAAATGCGGCTGTTGCAAAAATGTGATTATGAAAGTGGTTATTGTAAAATATAATGCCGGAAATATACAATCGGTGCTTTATGCGCTGGAAAGAATCGGTGTAGATGCTGTAGTAACTGACGACCACGAGGATATCGTTTCTGCAGATAAGGTTATTTTTCCTGGTGTGGGTGAAGCCAGCACTGCCATGTCTTATCTTAAACAAAGAAACATTGACCAGCTTATCAAACAGCTTAAACAACCTGTTCTAGGTATTTGCCTGGGTATGCAGTTAATGTGCAAACACAGCGAAGAAAACGACACAGACTGCCTTGGCATTTTTGACGAAAGGGTGAAGCGCTTTAGTTCCCATACGGGCCAGGAGCAAAACAGTTCCTTTCAGGAGGAAACCTATGAACTTGCCT
The DNA here is from genome assembly GCA_037718865.1 of Chitinophagaceae bacterium. GTDB lineage: Bacteria > Bacteroidota > Bacteroidia > Chitinophagales > Chitinophagaceae > JADCRZ01. Next base: position 157,711 of record JBBJMP010000012.1, read on the forward strand.
CAGTGCATAAAGACGGTGGGTGGAAAGAACCGGAACTTAAAGATAAAATTATATATAAGATACCACAGATAGGGTGGAATACCGTTTTCAATCTCAAAACCGGCCTTTTTCGAAATGTTGCTGAAAGATCGTATATCTACCTTGTACATAGTTATTACGCCTCTCTAGGTGATCATACCATCGCCACTGCAGATTATGTTCAGTTCTACAGCGCTGCCCTGCACCGCGATAATTTTTATGGAGTGCAGTTTCATCCTGAAAAAAGCGCTGAAGCGGGAGAGCAGATACTGAGGAATTTTATTGAGTATTTATAAGAGTGGGTGATGAGATATGACATATGAGTGATGAGTTGTAGTTGTCTTCGAAGAAACCTAAGCCACACGCCCGTGGTTGGTGTTTTTCACCAGCCACCAGCAGAGAAATCTTAAATCTTAAATCTGAATGGAAATAATACCGGCTATAGATATCATTGAAGGAAGATGCGTAAGGCTTACTCAGGGCGATTACGCGCAGAAGAAGATTTACAATGAGTATCCCCTTGAAGTAGCCCGCGAATTTGAAGACATTGGCTTGCTAAGGCTGCACCTTGTTGATCTGGATGGCGCCAAAGCCGGGGCGGTCCGAAATTGGAAAGTGCTGGAATCACTGGCATCAAAAACCAGGTTGATCATCGATTTTGGCGGAGGAATAAAAACGGAAAAGGATCTTGATATTGTATTTAATTCCGGAGCTGCCTTGGCCACCATAGGCAGCCTTGCGGTGAAAGACGAAAGCCGGTTTGTTCAATGGCTGGCTGACTACGGAGTCGAACGTTTTTTACTGGGTGCAGATGTGAAAGACGAAAAGATAACGGTGAGCGGATGGTCCGAGACAACGGACATATGGGTATATAACTTTATAGAGAATTACCTAAACAAGGGAATAAAGCAAATTTTCTGCACCGATGTCAGTAAAGATGGCTTACTTCAGGGCCCATCGGTGGATTTATATAAAAATATTATTTCCAAATTTGATCACCTTCATTTTATTGCGAGCGGAGGAGTAAGTTCAATCCAGGACCTCGACGAACTCCGCAATATTGGTTGCAGCGGTGCGATCGTGGGAAAAGCAATTTACGAAGGAACAATTTCCCTATCTGAACTGGCGAAATTTTAAACATGGACCTGAATAATTTTTTATTGTTTGCACTGGCGAGCCTCATGTTAAACCTTACTCCGGGTAATGACATGCTTTATGTTGCTTCGCGAAGCACCGGGCAAGGTATTAAGGCAGGAATAGTATCGGCCTTCGGCATTATGGGAGGAGGGTTAGTGCACACCCTGGGAGCCGTAATCGGCTTGTCGGCAATCATCGCCCGGTCTGCACTGGCATTTGACATCATAAAATATTTGGGAGCTGCCTACCTGGTCTATCTTGGGTTGAGGTCAGTCATCAGCAAATCAAATGCTGCGTTTGTGGTGCCGGGTAAGATGGTTTCAATTCCGCTTACTCAGGTCTTTTACCAGGGAATAATTACCAACGTATTAAACCCTAAAGTGGCCTTGTTTTTTCTTGCCTTTCTGCCGCAGTTTATCACACAGGGCAGGGGAAATGAACCGGGCCAGATCCTGTTTCTTGGAATTTATTTTAACCTATCAGGAACTATCGTAAATATTCTAGTAGCGGTACTATTTGGTAAATTAGGGAACTGGTTCAGCAAATCACCAAAATTCATACGTGTGCAGCAAAAAGTGACGGGAATTGTGTTAATTGCTTTAGGAGTTAAAATTGCACTTAGCTCCAGGGAATAATGACTGCGGACATACTGCCCGTGGTTGGTGTTTTTCACCAACCATCACGGGAAAACTATAACTTAAAACACCAACCGACCAGTGTTAACCAAAAGAATCATACCCTGCCTTGATATCCGGGATGGGAGGACCGTGAAAGGAATAAACTTTGAGCAGATCCGGGATGCGGGCGACCCTGTTGAACTGGGAACACTATACGCTAAGCAGGGTGCAGACGAGCTGGTGTTTCTCGATATTACGGCTACCCATGAAAAACGAAAGACATTAAGCGCCCTCGTAAACCGTATTGCACATCATATTAATATTCCTTTCACTGTTGGTGGAGGTATAAGTAATATCGAAGACGTGCGTGTACTATTACAGAATGGCGCGGATAAGATTTCGGTGAATACCGCTGCATTTAAAGATCCGTCTCTGGTGAGTGATCTGGCCAAAGAATTCGGCAGTCAGTGCATAGTACTTGCTATTGATACCAAACGGGAAGATGATGCGGAGTGGTATGTATACCTTAACGGTGGCAGGGTAAAAACAACTACTCCATGTTATCAATGGGCAAAAGAAGCCGTTGAAAGAGGTGCAGGAGAAATATTATTGACAAGCATGAACCATGATGGCACAAAACAAGGTTTTGCCATCGACATTACCAGGCAACTGGCTGAAAACCTGACCGTGCCTGTAATAGCATCTGGTGGAGGGGGGAGACTCGAACACTTTACCGACATTTTTATCAGGGGTAAAGCGGATGCAGCACTGGCAGCAAGCATATTCCATTTTAAAGAAATTGAGATCCTGGATTTAAAAAGATATTTGCACCAGCACAACATATCTGTGCGTTTATAAGCCCCGAGATACATACGTTAAATTATAAAAACAGTACGTTGAAAGTAGAGTTTAAAAAATACCTGGATGGATTGGCACCAGCTATAATACAGGATCACAAAACCCATAAGGTATTGATGCTTGGGTTTATGAATGAAGAAGCCTTGCTTAAGACCATGCAGGAAGGAAAGGTTAGCTTTTTCAGCCGGACGAAAAACAGGATATGGACAAAAGGGGAAGAAAGTGGCCATTTTCTTATCCTTAAGGAAATGTCCCTTGATTGCGATCAGGACACCCTGCTCATTAAAGTAAACCCCCTGGGTCCCGTATGCCATACCGGTGCGGATACGTGCTGGAGTGAAAAAAACCACCAGGAAGACTTTTTGTTTTACCTCGAAGACATTATTAACCTGAGAAAGCAGGTGTCTCCGGAAGAATCCTATGTGGCAAAGTTGTTTCATAAAGGCTTGAATAAAATAGCACAAAAAGTGGGGGAGGAGGCGGTGGAACTGGTCATCGAAGCAAAGGATAACAATAAGGACCTTTTTCTCAATGAGGCAGCCGACCTGCTTTTCCATTATTTGCTTTTACTTAACGCAAAAGAGGTTAATTTGCAGGCCGTTATCGATATCTTAAAGCAAAGGCATTCCAGGCAGGAATAATCGATTCAATCAATATAATCCGGGAACGAATGCCAGCGATAATGTCAGGCTGTATCCGGATTAGCAGCAAATTACCATACATGAAAAATTTATTAAGCATTTTACTTTTGTTGCCTTTGTTGAGTGTGGGGCAGCAAAAAGGATTTGTCGTCACCGGTACGCTGACGGGCTTAAAAGAGAAATCGCTGGTCTACCTGACGAATGTCAGTAAACCGGCCGATACGCTTGCCAGAGCAATTGTCTTGAACGGAAAATTTACCTTGAAGGGCCATCTGAAAGAGCCTGCCCTTTGCAACCTCAATATTGCGGACCAGCAAAAAAAAGGCATGGTATACCTTGAAAACAGTAACGTATCAATAAGTGGTACCGTAGCTGACATACAAAGCCTGAAAGTAGAAGGGTCCGCAGTGCATAAGGATTTCACCGAGTTAAATGTCATCATGAATCCACTTTCTTCAAAGCTCAACGCAATAAGCGCCCAGGTTAATCTGTCGGGTATGACCGACAGCCTTCGCTCCAGCGCCGAAAAGGCATCTCAGCATATACAAACAGCGATAGATAAATTTATCATAGACAATAAAGGTGGATATGTTGCCTCATTTATATTGGCAGTCACCGCCGATCCATCTGCGGACATTAGCTTATTGGAAACCCGGTATTCCAGATTAACCAAAGAAGTTCAGCAGGGCTTCTATGGTAAACATGTAAAGGAAACGATCGACAAGGGTAAGATTGGTTCTGTTGGCAGCACCGCCCTTGATTTTACTCAAAACGACCCTGATGGCAAACCGGTTTCGCTTTCTTCGTACAAGGGCAAATATGTTTTGGTTGATTTTTGGGCAAGTTGGTGTGGCCCATGCCGACAGGAAAATCCTAATGTGGTTAGCACCTACCAGGCATTTAAAGATAAAAATTTTACGGTGCTGGGCGTTTCCCTGGACAAAAGCCGGGAGCCGTGGTTAAAGGCTATCAAAGATGATAATCTTACCTGGACACACGTAAGTGACCTTAAGTTTTGGTATAATGAGGTCGCCACGAAATATAATGTAACGGGCATTCCCCTTAATTTTTTAGTAGATCCGAAAGGTAAGATCATTGCGCGTAATCTACGGGGAGCAGAATTACCTCAGCGCCTGGCAGAACTATTAAAGTAGCTGCCTCATAGGGGCTACCTGTTTGTAGAACGTCTGGGACATATTTTGCTTTAATTTAATATCCCTTCCTTCCTTTAATTTGGTATGAGGCTTTCGAGGTGTCTTTGTGGCATGAGAAAGGCCGCTGGTAAACAGCGGCCTTTGATTGGTCTAAGGGTTAAAAAAGAGGAGAGAGAAAAGTTTCTATATCAAAGCTATACAAAAGAATGTTGGCAAATTATACCCTGTTCATGGTATTTTTACTAAAACAACCCGTTTCAAACCCGAATTAAATCTAAGTTAACGAAGTTCGACTCTTTCAACCATCCTTACTTATATTATCTTCGCAGCAAAAGGTAATACCTGCCAAATGAAGCAACTGGTTAGTTCCGTTATTGAGTTTTTTTATCCACCTTTTCGTAAGTTTATCCCTTTGCAAACCTTCCGTTACCTGGCCTGTGGCAGCGGAAACACCCTTCTTGACATCATTGTTTTTTTTATCAGTTACCATTTTATAATTCAGAAAAAAGTGATTTACCTGGGAATGATTGCTGTTAGTCCGCACATTATGGCGTTTATCATTGCGTTTTGTGTTAGTTTCCCTACCGGTTTTTTGCTTATGCGTAATGTTGTTTTTCATGACTCCAACCTGCATGAAAGGGTTCAACTGTTCCGGTACCTTTTGCTGGTGGCGGTTTGTATTATCATGAACTATATTTTCATTAAATTATTTGTTGAGCATTTTCATGTATACCCTACTGTTGCCAAAATTCTAACGACCGTGCTTGTGGTAAGCTTTAGTTATATCACACAGAAGAACTTTACTTTCAAAAAGGTAATTGAATAAGTGAGTAAAGTTGCTTTTCGTTAAAAGAGTTGACCTACCCTAAGCTACCAAACCATAATGGCTGTCTTTTCTTTAGGATTTTTGTAATATACCCTGGCTTTAATTACGTATTTACGGCCTCTGGTCATTCTTACTTTCATCACCGCATTTTTATCTGTGCCGCCATTGTCATCGCCTGAGACATACTGTAATTCTTTGTTATCTGCTTCTTCGAACAAGACAATCACCGTGTCAAGATTGCCAAATGTCTGGATATTATACAGCTTCGATTCGGTGGGAGTAAACTGAAAGTTTTTTTGTTCCGAATTTTTTACATCTATATCGAATGAAGTCATTGGAACGATCTCTGTAAAATTAGATTTACTCATCGGCGGATAAAACACCTTGGCATATTTAATGTCCTGTTTTGAAAGGCCTCCTGCCGGTTTTATGCCAGTCGCGTTGTACTTGGCAGGTTCGAGAATCAGACCAGGTTCAAATGGGTAATGCATAACCGAATTCGCATCCCACCTGGAGCCGGAAACTTCTTCCGTACTGATTTTGCGGATGATATTATGAAAGGTGGTTTCGCGGGGCCAACTATTGGGAGGGTTTCCAAGAGTTCGGTAAACCGCTTCTTCATCCCATTTTATGCCTGCATACGGATTCTGGTGTTCGTGCGGAAAACCCAGGGTATGACCGATCTCATGAATAACAGTGTCAATGCCGTTATGTCCGCTACCGATAGCGATATCCCAACCAAAATTCATAGTGCGGTCATTCGTTGGCTGCTTCAGCACATCACGGCCTACATATGACCAGGATCCATCATCCTCCATGAAGCCAATACGGATCTCAGCTTCTTCCCTGTTCTTTACTTCCTTAAATTCAAGTCCTATACCTATTTGTTTCCATACTCCGAAAGCCTTCCTGACCACATCCATTTGTTTTTTTCCGCCTTTCCATGTCTTCCATGTCTGTGTTCCGTCCAGATTGGCCCCGTCTGTTGCTTTATCAAAAAAATAGTAGTGCAAAACAGTACCGTTCACCCATTTGTTACTGTTCTTTACTATCATCGAAGCCCTCTCCTGGTTCATGCCAGGACTAAGTGCGCGGGGAGTTGTTTTTGGAAGAGAGCAAAACCGCATGGCTGAAGGAGAGGAGGCCTTAGGGGTTAAAACTTTTTTTTTGCTTTTCATGCTACTGAATTGATTGGTTTTTAAGTGGGCATTTAAAATAAAGAAAACTTCTTGAACGAAAAACTTTTCTTTGCAGCTTTTAAAACGCCCCTATCCCGTTTTCTGCCATTTTTTCACCTGCAGTGCTGTGGCATAATGATTGCCTGATTGACATAAATTCAACACAACCATGGGAAAAATAATTGGAATTGACCTTGGAACAACAAATAGTTGCGTTTCAGTAATGGAAGGTAATGAACCTGTTGTGATTGCTAATGACGAAGGACGTCGTACGACCCCATCAGTAGTAGCTTTCCTCAAAAACGGCGAGCGGAAAGTAGGTGATCCGGCAAAACGTCAGGCTATTACAAATCCGCAGAACACCATAAGTTCGGTAAAGCGCTTTATGGGCCGCCGGTTTGATGAAGTAACCGAAGAGATTAGCCATTGGAGCTATAAAGTGGTTAAAGGTGACAATAATACCGTCCGTATTGACATAGACGAAAGAGTATATACTCCCCAGGAGATATCTGCGATGATTCTGCAGAAAATGAAAAAGACAGCGGAAGATTATCTGGGACAGGATGTATCTGAGGCCGTTATTACGGTGCCCGCCTATTTCAATGATGCTCAAAGGCAGGCTACCAAAGAAGCCGGTGAAATTGCAGGATTAAACGTTCGCCGAATTGTGAATGAGCCTACAGCAGCTGCGTTAGCATACGGGCTTGATAAAGGTGGGAAAGATCAAAAAATTGCCGTCTTTGACCTTGGTGGCGGTACTTTCGACATATCTATCCTTGAGCTGGGCGATGGCGTGTTTGAAGTAAAATCTACTAATGGCGATACCCATCTTGGTGGTGACGATTTTGATAAAGTGGTGATGGACTGGCTTGCTGAAGAATTCAGAAAAGATGAGAATGTTGACCTGCGTAAAGACCCTATGGCCTTACAGCGCTTAAAGGAAGCGTCCGAAAAAGCAAAGGTAGAGCTGTCTTCTTCTTCAGAAACAGAGATCAATCTGCCTTACATCACTGCCATAGACGGCGTACCTAAACACCTGGTTAAAAAGCTGACCCGCGCCAAATTCGAACAATTGGCAGATAACCTGTTCTCACGTTGTTTAAAGCCTTGTGAGCAGGCTTTAAAAGATGCGGCGTTGAATATATCGCAGATTCAGGAAGTTATTTTGGTGGGTGGTTCAACCAGGATACCTAAAGTGCAGGAAATAGTAGAAAAGTTCTTTGGTCGGAAACCAAACCGCAGTGTTAACCCGGATGAAGTGGTTGCTATTGGAGCTGCTATCCAGGGCGCGGTTATGACCGGCGAAGTAAAGGATGTTTTGTTGCTTGACGTTACTCCGCTTAGCCTTGGCATTGAAACTATGGGAGGTGTGATGACACGCCTGATCGATTCCAACACCACTATACCGACAAAAAAATCAGAAGTGTTTTCAACAGCTTCTGATAACCAGCCCGGGGTTCAGATACATGTCATACAGGGCGAACGTCCGATGGCAACGCAGAATAAAAGTCTCGGTATGTTTAACCTGGATGGAATTCCGCCGGCACCTAGAGGTGTTCCCCAGGTAGAAGTGACCTTTGATATTGATGCTAATGGTATTTTGCACGTCACTGCCAAGGATAAAGGAACCGGCAAAACGCAGAATATCCGTATTGAGGCAGGAAGTGGTTTGACCAAAGAGGAAATTGAAAAGATGAAAGCGGAAGCCAGAGCTAATGAATCTACAGATAAGGAAGCAAAAGAAAGAGTGGAAAAGATCAATCAGGCCGATAGCCTGATCTTCCAGACCGAAAAACAGTTGAAAGAATACGGTGACAAAATTCCGCAAGATAAAAAAACACCTATTGAAACGGCTTTAGACAATTTAAAGCAGGCACATAAGGCACAGGATCTTGCTTCTATTGATACTGCAGTGGCAGCTATGAACGCAGCCTGGGCAGCCGCCAGTGAAGAAATGTATAAAGCTACCCAGGAACAGCCCGGAGCACAACCTGGATCTGATGGAAACGGGCAACAGGGTCCGCAACAATCTTCTTCCGGTGCCGGAGATACTTTTACGGATGCAGAGTATGAAGAAGTGAAGTAGGCACAATAACGTTATAGATCATAATGATGTAACCCGCGATACCAATCGCGGGTTTTTTTAGTGTCTTCATGAAAAAGTAAAAATGGGTAGGCGCAATACTTACGAACTATTGAATAACATTCTGCACAAATGAAAAATGCCACCGGTAGTGGCATTTTTGAAATTTGTTTTTTATGTTTAGTATAACCTACATAATATCCATGGCAATAACGAAGGACGTAAACAGGAATGGAAGTATCAAAGTCAGCCATTCCCAGTGAAAAACAATAGCTAATAGTAAGGCTGCAACTGAAGCAAAAAATACCAACCAGGCTATCGGATGATTTCTTTTCTTAGTCTCCATGTGTTTTAGTGTTTACACGAAAATAAGGTAAAAATCAAAGTGAAAAATGTTATTGCCTTTTAATTTTAACCTTCACCTGTGGGCTATCAAAGGCACGCTATTATTTGCTGCATCATCATTGCCTTTTCGTTCCTTCACGTTTATTTTTGTGTTACATTCGCTGCTTTGAATCAACCATCACCAAATGAAAGTCACTTTCTATCTACGTTTCCGTACGCAGTTTGGTCAATCATTAAGTATCAGGCAAACCCAGGAGCAACAAGGCAAAGACGCAATAACAGCAGAAACGCCCATGTTATATCTGAATGAGGAATACTGGCATCTTGCGGTGGAAGTAGACGCATCAAAAGTAACCAGACTTCGTTACCAGTATGTTTTGAATGATATGGATGATCAACAGGTAAACGAAGCTCGGGCTGACCGTGTACTCGATCTTTCACAATCAACCATACCGGAATGGCAGACCGTTGACACATGGACGGGGGAAGGCGAATTTGAAAATGTATTTTTTACGTCCCCTTTTCAACAGGTATTGCTGCCTGAAGAAGGTAAAATAATAACAAAACCCGTACATATTTTCACGCATATTTTTAAGGTTAAGGCTCCCCTTCTGAAAAAAAACGAAGTGGTATGCCTGGCAGGCAGCGGCCAGGCCCTGGGAAACTGGTCAAAGACCGGCGCATTAATGCTATCGAAGGAAGGAAAATGGTGGAATGTAAAAGTAAATATGCCGGCTAAAGATTTTCCGCTGAAATATAAGTATGGTACGTACAACACCAAAGAGAAAGAATACGGTTCGCTGGAAGTTAGTAATGACCGGTTTTTGCCAGAAGATGCATCGCCTGCCGGACTTACTGTAATACATGACGGCTTTGCCAAATTTCCGGATAATACATGGAAAGGAGCGGGAGTGTCCATACCGGTTTTCAGCCTGAAATCCAAGAGCAGCTTTGGAATCGGGGAATTCGCTGACCTGAAACTACTGGCCGACTGGGCAAAAGAAGCAGGATTGAAGCTTATTCAAATCTTGCCTGTAAATGATACCACTGCCACACATAGTGCCGCCGATTCTTATCCTTATGCCGCTATTTCCGCCGTTGCGCTGCACCCTGTTTATGTAAACCTGGAGAAGGTTGCCGGCAAAAAATATACGTCTATTTTAAAGCAGCTTAAAAAGAAACAGAAACAGCTTAATGACCTTGTAGAACTAAATTATGAGCAGGTCTTAAAATTCAAGCTGTCTGCATTAAAAGAGTTGTTCGTTGCCCAGAAAGAGAATTACCAGGAAGATCCTGCATTTTTGACTTTTTTTCAGGCTAATAAACACTGGCTGGTACCTTATGCTGCGTTTTGTTATTTAAGAGATAAAAACGGCACTGCCGATTACAGCCAATGGAAACAGTACAGCCATTTTGATAAAGCTGCTATTGAAAAGTTTGTCTCACCAAAAGCAAAATATTTCGAAGAGATCGCGGTTCATTATTTTATGCAGTTCCATCTGCACCTGCAGCTCAAGGAGGCTACAGAGTATGCACATAAGAAGGGCATCATTGTTAAAGGGGATATCCCCATAGGTATTTATCGTTATAGTTGCGACGCGTGGATGAACCCGGACTTATACAACATGAATATTCAGGCCGGCGCTCCTCCGGATGACTTTGCCGTAAAAGGTCAGAACTGGGGATTTCCTACCTACAACTGGCAGAAGATGCAGGAGAATGGATTTGCCTGGTGGCGCAACAGGTTCGAGCAAATGAGTAATTATTTCGATGCTTTCCGGATCGATCATATTTTAGGGTTTTTCCGGATCTGGTCAATACCCGTGGATGCCGTAGAAGGCATTATGGGATATTTTGTTCCTTCAATTCCTCTGCACCTCAACGAATTCAAAGACCGCGGCATATGGCTTGAACAGGATCGTTATACAAAACCGTATATAACCGATACTGTACTCCAGGATATCTTCAGGGAATCTGCAGAACAAATCATGGAGTTATACCTGGATGAAAAAGGCGATGGGTTTTATGCATTGAAACCCGACTTCGATACGCAAAAAAAGGTGGAAGCGCATTTTGCAGGTCCTGGCTCAGATGGGCAGGATCCCAAAATAAAGATCGGGTTGTTTGACCTGATATCCAATGTAATCCTGTTTAAAGTTCCTGGGCCGGAAGAGGAATTCCACTTCCGTATAGATATGGGTAATACGTCTTCTTTCAAAAGCCTGGATCATCACGTTCAGCATCAGTTGAATGAGCTTTATGTAGACTATTTTTATCGCCGTCAGGATCAATTCTGGAAGAAGGAAGCCATGAAGAAGCTGCCAGCGCTGAAAGTTTCAACCAATATGCTCGTGTGCGGCGAGGACCTGGGAATGGTACCCCATGGCGTTCCTGAAGTTATGAACCAGCTGGGCATACTAAGCCTGGAAATACAGCGCATGCCTAAAGACCCGAACAGGGAATTTTTTCATCCGAATGATGCGCCTTATTTATCTGTTGTAACGCCATCCACGCACGACATGAGCACCATTCGGGGATGGTGGGAGGAAGAAAGTATAAAGACCCAGCGCTTCTTTAATAATGAGCTGGGTGAATGGGGTGAAGCCCCGCTGACCTGCGAACCCTGGATTAACAAAGCTGTCATAGTACAGCACCTGTATTCTCCGGCCATGTGGAGCGTTTTTCAACTACAGGATATATTGGGCATGAGCGATACCCTGCGACGGGAAAATGTCAATGATGAGCGTATCAATATTCCCGCCGACCCAAAGCATTACTGGCGTTACCGGATGCATATTACTTTAGAACAATTGCTGAAGGAAAATGTGTTCAATGAGGATCTTAAAACGTATATACATGGCAGTGGGAGATAAATGACTACTCCCCAACACATGATTCACTGAAATGACCTGCAACTACTATACATTCGACCTTGCATTCAGGTACCCGTTTACCATTTCAAGGGGGACTAAAACCCATCAGCCCACTTTCATCACGGAACTTGATTTCAATAGCATTAAAGGATACGGAGAGGCGCCGGCTATTGGTTATTACAATATTGAAGTAGAAGGGATGATAGCCGACCTTGAGAAAAAGAAGTCGTTCATTGAAAAATTTTCGCTGACAGATCCCGAGCGCTACTGGCATTACCTGCATCATTTACTGCCACATAATAATTTCCTGGTGTGTGCGCTGGACATGGCAGCCTGGGATATTTATGGCAAACTCAGGAACAAACCTTTGTACCACCTCTGGAACCTGGATGCTTCTGCAAGTCCCATAACGAACTATACCATCGGCATTGATAGTATTGAGAAAATGGTGGAAAAGATCAGGGAGAAGCCATGGCCGATATATAAAATAAAGCTGGGTACACCCGACGATATAGCTATCGTTAAGGCGTTAAGGAGCCATTCGGACGCCGTCTTCAGGGTAGATGCCAATGCGGGGTGGACGACGGAGGAAGCGTTGGAAATTATTCCGCAGTTAAAGCAATTGGGTGTTGAGTTTGTGGAGCAGCCCCTGGCCAGGGACAACTGGGAGGGAATGAAAAAATTATATCACCAGTCTGTACTGCCATTGATTGCAGATGAAAGTTGTGTTAGGGAAGCCGACGTGGAGAAATGCCACAAACATTTTCATGGCATCAACATCAAACTTACCAAGTGCAGTGGTATAACGCCTGCGCGAAGAATGATCAAACAGGCACGCGAACTAGAGATGCTCGTTATGGTCGGATGTATGAATGAAAGTACGGTAGGGTCTGCAGCCATTGCCCACCTGGCGCCCATGCTTGATTATGTCGATATGGACGGGCCGCTGCTGCTAACGGATGACCTGGCTACCGGAATTTCTTTTAATGCTGTTGATGGTAAATTAATATATTCGGAGAGGCCGGGGTTAGGCATTGAGTATACGGGTTTGAAACGGCCTTGATGCTGAGGATTTGATTATGTTTATTTTTATAGTATAAAGTAGTCGGGATGTAGCGCAGCCCGGTAGCGCGCTTCGTTCGTGACGAAGAGGCCGCTGGTTCGAATCCAGTCATCCCGACTGACAAAAATATTAAATTATTTATTATCAGTTGGTTACGATTTGATATTTAACTTGGGGAGGAAAAAGGGCAGGAATTTTGGGCTTTTTGATCAGTTTCGTTTTAGATTCAATCTTTGTTGATCTTTAAAAGGTAGTATCTCAGTTTGAAATTTTTTTCCCGGTTATTTACCTGATTTTATTCGATTATCCTGTTTACATAACATTTGGCAATTTTCTTCCGTGATTTTACCGTTTTCTCTCCAAGGTCTTATATGGTCGGCTTCCATTTGATTTAATTCAAAATGCTCTCCACATTTTACACAAATTCCTCTTTGTCGTTTGTAAACTTTTTGTCGAATACTGTCAGAAAATGCAATTTCTTTAATAAACTTATCGTAGGCAAAATCAAATTTTTGACTTTTTGTAGTGTTGCAGTTATGACATAATACTTTATCAAATTTAAACGAGTCCGAATTAGGTGGGTGCATTCCAAATTGTCGCGGGTAAGAAGTTTTGTAGCTTTAGGTAACCAAAATCTTCTTATCATGACAAAGGAACAACTTCTTGCGATGGTTTCAGAACGTTATGACAAATTACAATCCCTAAACAAGATTAATAATTTTTATGATTACGAAAAGGAATTTGAAGATATCTGGAAAGAGTTAGGTCAATCAGTCTTTGAAAAGAATTTGAGTGAGTTTTCAGCCGACAGGCGAAAAAAAAACTCTAGCCCGGCTTGGAGAGATAAGCATCAGCAATAAACACCCGTTTAGCAAAGGAGTAAATGGGTATCAAATTAGCCCCCGGATGCAAGAATTAATGGTATATGCGGGACAATTGGATAGTTATGAAAAAAGCAATGAAGTTATCCGGGAATTTATAAATGTAGAAGTAAGTACCACGCAAGTGTACCGGCTCACCGATAAGTATGGCAAAGAGGTAGAAAAGGAAGTAAATAAAGAACGAACGCTGACCCCTTTAAAAAAAGATGAAGTATTGTATGTTCAGGCGGATGGCTCAATGCTTCTAACGCGAGAAGAAGGATGGAAAGAAGTGAAAGTTGGCAGGCTTTTTAAGAGCAGCGATTGTATCCATGCTGATCAAAAGTCAGGCTGGATAAGCAATTCACAATACATAGCTCATTTGGGCAACAATAAAGAATTTACAAAACCAATGGATGATTTGATAGAATCGTATGGAAAATCAGCCAATCAGCTAATATTTGTATCAGATGGAGCAGTATGGATAAGAAACTGGATTGAAGATGCCTTTCCTGATGCCATTTCAATACTTGATTACTATCATGCCTGTGAACATCTGCATTTGTTTACCAGCAATTATTTTACCGATAAGGACAAAGAAAAGATATGGGTAACTGTTCAAAAAGAATTGCTATTGCAAAGTGAAGTGTTGGCAGTAATAGAGAACATTGAAAAACTTGCCGGAAAAAATAAGGAAGCACAGAAATTGATAGCCTATTATCAGAGCAATAAGGATAGAATGGATTATAAACGGTATCAACAAATTGGCTGTGGAATAATAGGGTCAGGAGCAATAGAATCAGCTCATCGAACAGTGGTGCAAAAAAGGATGAAACAATCCGGGCAACGATGGAGCATGCAAGGAGCACAAAACATGTTGAATCTTAGGGTGGTGAGAAAAAATCTGCAATGGAATAAAATAATAGAATTGACAAAATATGGGTTTAAAGCCACAGCTTAGACTGCGACAATTTGGAATGCACCCAATTAGGTCCTTGTGGAATAACTGTTATAAAAAAGTGCTAGTGTGACGATTACTAAGTTAGTATAGTATTATACTGCCAGTGGCTTACCTGTATAAGTCCATGTAAAAGGCTTAGCCCTTTCTTTATTATAAGTTTCCACATACTCCATTAATTGATTAACTAATTGTTTCTTTGACTTCCATACTCCTCCTTTTAATACATCCTTGGTAAGCATGTTGAACCATATTTCTATTTGGTTGAGCCAGGAAGAGTACGTTGGAGTAAAGTGCATGGTTATTCTTTTTTTAGAATTTATCCAATCAGTAACCATTTTATGCTTATGCACCGTCAAATTATCAGCGATTATATGCAGATGCTTCTTTGGATATTTCCGATAGAGCCCTTTAAGAAAACTTAAAAAATTCTCGGCGTTATTTTTATCCACTGTGGTTGCTGTTATATCGCCTTTATGCACTGCCAGTGCCGCAATTAAAGCTACCGTTCCATTACGCTTGTAAGTAGCCGTTAACCGCTTGGGCGCCTTCTCCTTTAAAGGAAGTATCGGTTGAGTTCTATCCAGCGCCTGTATCTGGGTCTTCTCATCCACACTCAGTACCAGTGCGTTTTCCGGAGGATTCATATACAGCCCTACTATATTGATCATCTTGCTTTCAAATTCAGGATCGGTACTCTTACCGCACCAGTACTGTACCTTATGAGGCTTCAAGTCAGCGCCACTTAATATCTGGTGAACCTTGCTTTGGCTCATACCGGCTTCCTTCGCTATACGGCGCTGGCTCCAGGAAGTATATCCTTTACCAGGCCTCCTGGTAGCCAGTTTAATGACATTTGCCATTTGAGTAGCTGTGAAAACAGATGGTTTGCCGCTTCTTGGAGCATCAATAAGCCCTCCCATGCCTTTTTCTTTAAATCTCTTTCTCCACTTATTAATAGCAACCTCTGTCACTCCCAGTGACATCCGTGTATCGGCGAATGTTTTTCCTTCATGCCATTGTAAAATTATTCTGGCTCTTTCAACTAGTCTTCTTTCAGCCTTTGCGCTTCTTGCTATTGTTTGTAACTCTGTAAGAGTCTCCTGAGAAATATTAATTGTAGTACGCTTTGCCATATCACACAAATATACTACATTTATTAAGTAATCATCACACTAGCTTTGTCAAAAACGGAATTTCAACACTTTGAGAAAAACTCTAAACAGGTTCCATTTATCAGAAAGTAAATTGTTTAATTAGTTAAGTAAAGTTGCATTTACATTATGTGCCAATTTAATAGCCGCATATAAAACTCAAAACATTGCCTAAAATTTTCACTAACCATTGATATAAATATAATTTAATAGGGTTATCCATTTAAGTCGCATTTGCTTTATAGGCGTAGGGTTCATGTTGCATCATTCTCTCAATCAGCTTGTGCCAGATGGTTGGTAGAAAGTTTCTCCGGTTAAATCTGAAGAAGAATTCATCTAAATATCCGTTCATGAATCTTTCTGAACACTTATGATGTATACCTCTTAGCCATCCTTTCAAATTCATGATTAAATAATGCAATCCCATAAAGTTTTTCCCTTTACTTGAGGGCTTTTGCTTGATTTCAAATTCACTTTCCAGTGGCCAGTAACCCCTCCATTGATCCGTCTTAATCTGGGTGTTATCTTTGTCAATATATTTCTCGAAGAAAGGCTTAAAGCTTTCTGCACTGGCATCTTCAATCGTTTGTGCATAGGCTCGTCCTATTTTATCTCCTTGTACTTTTTCAACTGCCATCACTACCAGCTTCTTATCTCCCTTGCTTCTTCCGCGTTCGCCCTCATCTACTCCCCCAATCATCAATTCATCCACTTCTACATGACCACTAAGAAGATGTTTGCCGCTGCTTGCCATTGCCTCCTGTGCCTTTCGTTTAAACAACCAGGAAGATTTTTGATTGATGCCGTATTCATTAGCCAATTCTATGGTTGACATTCCTTTTTTGCGCACAGAGATCCGAAAGTTAATCCCAAAAGCCTTCAGCAGCGGGATCTTCATCTTGTGAAACAATGTGTGTGCTGTGACAGATTCATCATACCCGCACTGTGTACATCGCAAATGAAACCGAGTCTTGCCTTTGCAGCTTTTCTTCCCATTGCAATTGCGGCATCGATAACCGTCATTCCATTTTAAATCAAACAGATACTGCCTGCAATCATCTTCACTTGTAAAGAACTTATTAAACTCACTAATGGTGATTCCCTGAAACATACTCAAATATTTAGTACAAATATACTAAATTTATTAGCTAAGGTCTATTTCTTATCTTCGCTTTGCGCTCTATCTGGATAACCCTATAATTTAAATTATAAATCTGTCCTCCAACTTTCTGAATTTTTACCCATTGCCTTTTCATGAAGCAAGTGTTTTTTTACTTCTGTCAAAAGAATCTTGTAAGGTAAAAATCTATCATAAAATCTTAGAAATTTCAATTCTGATTGATTAGCAAATGAATCGCGCCATTTTTTCTGGTCAGGTAAGGATATCCCATTGCTGTGATATCCTCCCCTAAGAACCGTGCATGAAAGTTTCCAATTCACACGGCTCAAGCCAATACTAAGTTGAAGCATTGTTGGCTTCAGCCGGAAACACATACACAAAACCGTTAGTAAACCCTAGTTCCTGACAAATCGGATGCAAGAGAATAAGATTGGATAAATTTTCCGAACCTCCCTCCAGACGACTTTCCATATGATGAACACGCCAATTGGTTATGCTTGTAATTCTTTCCCCACACATAGAGCAGCAACCTCCTTGTCTCCTCCATAGTGCTGCGACCTTTCTGCGGCCTTCTTTATTATTTGCCATCTTTGTTGACATGCGATTTTCAAAGTACGCTTCGTAATTTGGGTCAAAGGGCGTTGCTTCGCTTTGGATTTTAATGTGACGTTTTATAAACGTATCCGAAGCGTGTTTCAACGTTATCCCTATTTTTGCCTTCCCGTTCCCATCCTTAATAATACAGCTAAAACAGTGATTGCGTTCTTTGATTTTTCTGAAGTACCTAGAATGTACCCAGGCTTTGCCTTTATTAGGATGTCTACGCATGGCCCAGCGCCAGATGGCTTTCCATATCTCGTTGTCCACTTTATTGTAGGTTGTCTTTGATACTATTGATCGATGATAGTTAGCCCATCCCTGAATCATGGGATTAAGTTTACGTATCAGGTTTTCCTGAGTTGCTGTTGCCATCGATTTAATGGTTTTCCTAATACCGGTAAGAAACGTTTTTATGTTCTTGCTGCAAGGTTTGATGAGTAGTTTAGCATTATCTTTTCCATACCCGTATTTACGAATGTTTTGTCCAAGGAAGTCGAATCCTTCCGAGATGTGGGTAATCTTCGTTTTTTCTTTGGATAGTTCAAGACCTCTTTCTTTCAAAAATTCTTCAATCGCAGGATATACCTCTTCTTCCAGGATCTCTTTTGAATTTCCGGTTATCACGAAGTCATCTGCATACCTTACAAAGTGAATCCCAAAAGGTGATGCCTGTCTGCGAAGTCCATATCTATTTAACGAATTAAACTTTTTTCCCAGCAAGTTTTCTATTCCATCAAGTACCAGGTTGGCAAGTGTAGGGGAAGCAATTCCTCCTTGAGGAGTACCTTTATGTGTGGGAAACAATTCAGCCTTTTCCATGTAACCTGCGTTTAGCCATTTACGCAATACTGTTGTATCTGTACAGATATTTTTCAGCATCCATTCATGGCTGATGTTGTCAAAACAACCTTTAATGTCGCCTTCCAGAATCCATTGCGGTGCATCTTTTCTACAAAGCCTTTTGAACAGAGCTTCGATTGCATCGGCAGTACAGCGTTCCGGTCTGAAGCCATAGCTGTTCCAGTCTGCCAGAGTTTCCGACATAGGTAGGAGTGCAAGGGTATGCAGAGCTTGCATACCTCGGTCGAGCATGGTCGGTATTCCGAGGGGGCGATCCTTTTTCCCATTGGATTTCGGAATATAGATTCGTTTTAACGGCGACGGGGTATAGCCGCAGCGCATTAGCGAGTTAGCCATGGCGGCTTTGTCTTCAGGGGTTTTAAGGAGCACCCCATCCACTCCCGGTGTTCGTTTACCACGGTTGGTAGTAATTTTCTTTACTGCCAATAATTTTGCAGCATAAGAATGTGTTAGTAGCCATTGCAAGGCTTTCACCTTACGCCAGCAGCCTTCACGTGTTGCCTTGGCGATACGCACTTGTAGCCTCATTACCATACGGTGCGCATGGTTCCAGTCAATGGAATTCCATTTTGCTCCGTCTGTGGGAACCGCATCCATATTTGGTAATACAGTCATTTGCTTGTTTCCCCTTAGTTTTAGGTTCTAGTAGTTCTCTCGCCATGATTGACCACATAGACAAGTCAGCCGGCTTTCACCGCAGGGCAATCCTTTCATCCCCTATACACTTCATTACAAAGTATCATTCGCTTTTTGTCTGATCCTTTACCCTCTCCATCAGAGGTCTTCCTTACGGTCGACTTGCCTTTAAAGGCGATGAATAGGGCTTACCTTGTTCCAATATTGCAACATGACTGGTTTAGGTCCTATCTCTCCGCCGGGCGTGTTTTGTGTCTGTGCAATCCGACGATCAAGCAGATTGTCCCACGCATGCCTTTTGGCCTGAGCTTATCAGTTTCTTTAGCTCACCTATTTTTACGACGTTTATCGATAGTTCAGTTTCCTTAACCATGCCAGCCAGCCTAGCCCT
Source organism: Chitinophagaceae bacterium (assembly GCA_037718865.1). Classification (GTDB taxonomy): domain Bacteria; phylum Bacteroidota; class Bacteroidia; order Chitinophagales; family Chitinophagaceae; genus JADCRZ01. The sequence goes on from JBBJMP010000012.1 coordinate 177,084, forward strand.
ATCCCGGATGAAACTTCCAGGATCAGTTCTTACCTCGCTATTCTAACTGATAGCCTTGCGGCATTTAGGTACATTGTCCCCCAAGCTTCACACACAGAGATTACTCTTTGTGCATGTCGGAGTAGGCTATTACTAACAGAACAGTAAGTTTCTCTAATTTCTTTTCTAAGAAATTGAAACAATTGCAACATCAGCTTTACAAGTCGCACTGATCGGCAAATAACAATACACAGAAATCGGCAATTAAGAATACACAGTTTCGGCAAATAAGAGTGCACAACTTCGGCAAATAGCAGTACACAGTTTCGGCAAATTACAGATGCATGATCCTTTATTAATAATCCAGCTTTACGGAGCCATAAAAGGCCTAAAAAGATGGATAAAAAAACAATGGGAGATTGGATCATGTACTTAAATGGATAACCCTATATCAAAAACTAATGCAAAAAGCCACAAATGACAATCATTAGAAGGAATAATGGGCGGTCTAATAGGAGGTTAAAAAAAATCAGCCATTATATCCGAAATGTTTTCAGATTCATCAATATCTCTGTTATGCTTTGTAAATCCCATCAAAGTAGCTTTTATAGTATTTAGCTTTTTGTTAGTAAGCATTCGGCTAGCCACGTCTTTGTGACAAAAAAAATTTAGTTTATTTAGTTGGCTTCCATTGATCTGGCAACAGCATGCGTAGCTGACTTATTTTAGTGGTGGGCATTCGCTCCAGAATATCTTTTAAATATTCCCAGGGATGAAGGTTGTGCTTCTTGCAACTTTCGAGTAGCGAATAGAACAACGCAAGTCTTTTTCCTCCTTCGTTGGAACCAGCGAACAAGTAATTTTTTCTGCCCAGGGCCACCGGCCTCATTCCGTTTTCTATGAGGTTGTTATCTATTTGTAAATTTGGATCGGAGGTATATACCGAGAGCTTATCCCAGCGTGGTAGAGAATAAGCGATGGCTTTTGCCAGAAGTGTACTTTTCATTTGTACTTCAACATAAGTCTTTTGCATCCATGATTTTAACGATGCTAGTGTGACGATTACTAAGTTAGTATAGTATTATACTGCCAGTGGCTTACCTGTATAAGTCCATGTAAAAGGCTTAGCCCTTTCTTTATTATAAGTTTCCACATACTCCATTAATTGATTAACTAATTGTTTCTTTTGACTAACGTTTGCTCGGAGGTTGAAAATTAAGTAGATATAAATCCGAGTTCTTCATTAGATATTTCAAATTTAGCGATGGTTTTTTTGATTTTCTGCACGACGTTAAGTTTTCTTTTTTGATCAAGGAAAAGATATTGTACAGGTGGTTTATAGGCAACAGCTTTAGTGACCATGTTCCAGATAATGACGGCCAGCTTTCTGGCGGTGGCGCTTACAGCGACTGTTCTGCCTTTTCTATAGGCTATTCGTTTAAAAAAATCAGAGAGATGGGTATCTTTTAAATTACCGATGGCATTTGCAGCATTTCTCAGTGCGATCTTTAACCTGTTGCTTCCTTTTGGCGTTTTGCTACTAAGCAGTTTACCCCCGCTAATTTTATTGTTGGGTGCCAGTCTAAGCCAGGATGCAAATTCCTTTGCTGTTTCGAACTTTTTAAATCCTTCCGGCCCTACTTCACTCATAATGGTAAGAATGGAGGAATGACTCAATCCTTCAATGCTCATCAGGTCGGTCCCACCAAAATACCGGAAGGAGGCCTGGTTAAGATCTATGCCTTTAATGGCATTCTTATTGATGCGCTTATGCTTCTTATCATCCGTCTTTAACTCTCTTTTATCGGGATGGATATTGATTTGGTCTTTAAGAAAAGCATTGATCTGCACTTCACATTCAGCTATTTTTTTCTGATAAAACAAATAGCTTTCATATTCCTGTTTGAGACCAAAGAGATAATCAGTCCTGTTATTTCCTTTCAATGCCTTGCTGATTTCTTCCTGCGACTTACGGCAGTTGAAATGTCTGTGTTTGGCCAGTTCCTTAGGGTCAAGCTGGCCTTTACAGATGTCGGCGATGATAGCCATGCCAGTAAGCCCGCAGACATCTCTCACCACCACATCGAGGCGAAAATTAAGTAGCTTCAGATACTTCTGCATCTTATGTGCTGCTTCTGCGGCAAGGTCGATCATGTTTTGCCTTTGACGGCAAAAAGTACGCAGGGTTTCTGTTGCTTCATCAGGCAGAAAGCTGCCGGTGAGCAAACCGATGCTATGCAGCTTTTGTATCCAGCGTGCGTCTTTTACATCCGTTTTTTTCCCTTTTATGTTCTTGGTGAACTTACCATTACAGAGCGTCAGATCAAAGCCATGCTTTGCAAGTTCCACATATAGGTTTTGCCAGTAATTGCCAGTGCTTTCCATGGCAACTGATGTAATGCCATGTCCTTTAAGATGCAGGCAGATGGCTGTTAAATCATCGGCATAAACGCCGAACTCTTTTACATCATCTTTTCCCTGGCCTACGGCTATAAAATGCGATCTGCTTCCCACATCAATACCCGCACAATGGGGGTGAATAACGTCCATTTCCATTTTGTTCTTTGTCATAATAGATTTTTTTAAAATGACTCAGAGGGAATGTACTTTTACACTTGAGAATTATTCTGAACGGGGTAGCAAGTAGCTCCTCCACTGAAATTATCAACTATCCCGGTGCTTGAACACCGGGATTTTTACATTCCAACCAGAATGACGCACGGGCTCGAAGGCACCAATGCTTACAAGGGTCTTGCAATGAGTCGCAGGAAAGATACATCCGCGTCGTTAGCTGGAGAAATTATTTTCGATCTCGAAAAATGGGGAATGACGGCTAACGTTTAGGGCTTGCAGCAGGTGGGGAATCCGTGTTCCGTCTGCCGATACTGCTGCTAAATTTATAGCTAAAGTTGATCGTTTGTTCATATGCCAAATATATAATGTCCTGCCCAAACCACTGTACAATAGCGATTTGAAGATGATTGTTATTCCGTCCTGCCCCACTTGCTGTAAAGCCAGGTTGTGTGTAGTGCTATCTTTTTGCAGATATTGTCCAATCCTCAATTACTATGTTCTCAAGCCTGCTTAAATGAGCTACGTTATTTGTCACCATTATCATGCTATTGGCAACAGCAGTAGCGCCAATTAAAATATCAAAGTCATCAATCAGTAAGCCGTGTTTTCTTAATTTGGCTTTTTCTTTGGCGTAAATGTCTAGTGAATTATATATAGGGATTACAAAAAACTTGGGAATGAATGCTTCAACAATTTCTCTCATCGATTCAACAGTCTTGCTATTTTCAACACCATACTTCAATTCAGCAACTGTCATTTCTGATATAAAGCAATTTCGCTCACCAGCTTTAGCTATTTTGCTGTTTAATTCAAATTGCCCTTTTATGAAGTAAATGCAGATGTTTGTGTCCAGCAAATATTTTTTCAAAGCGTCTCAATATTTCGGTTAAACACTCTTGATGCTCTAATTTCAGCAATAATTTCGTCAGCAGTTTCTTCTGATTTGTATGCTCCAAAAAGAGATTGCAAAGTTGTTTCAGAAAATGAGTCACTTTTTTTTAATGATTGTGAAAGCTTTGAAATAAGGTCAAGCTTGTTGTCTGCATTAAGATTCTTCAAGAATTCAAAATAATAGTCTGCGAGGCTGATATTCTGGGATGATGTATTCATTCAAGTTTGTTTTGTCAAAATTAGCAATTTACTGCAACAAAGTAAAATAGCGGGTTGAGTCAGCATTACACACAACGATTGAGTATTGCTGCAGGTGGGGGATTTTATAATGTCCCGCCCGGAACTGCAGCTTGGTTTTGTACTATTGCCGAAGATAAGAATTTTTGCTTGGCTTTGTTCGTCAGCCGAAACTACTGCTGATAGCGAACTATAGCCGATTGCTTCAACGTCAAGCCCCACCTTTAGATTTGCTTTCAGCAATTATTAATAAATAGTACTACT
>JBBJMP010000035.1:0-40427 GCA_037718865.1 Chitinophagaceae bacterium
AAACCAAGTGTTGCCCCGCTGGGGCAATATTAAAAGATAAGCACCTTTCTACAAATGTTTTACCCCTGACCGGGGTAAATTATTTTCCCGGTTCTACTAGGTCCCAAAGGTTACCATACAGATCTTTAAACACCGCGACTTTACCCCAGTTTTCAGTGACCGGTCCCCTTACAAATTCAATTCCTCTTTCGTGCATCCGTGTATAGTCTCTATGCAGGTCATCGGTATATAGAAATAAAAATACGCGTCCGCCGGTCTGGTTGCCTACCCTGCTTTGCTGTTCTTCATTAGCGGCTTGTGCCAGAACCAGCTGGCATCCCGTTGAACCTTTAGGTGCTATCACAACCCATCTTTTTGTTTCACTTAACTGCGAGTCTTCGACCAGGATGAAATCCAGTTTTCCGGTGTAGAATGCTATGGCTTCATCGTAGTCATCGACGACCAGTGCGATGCGGGCAATATCATGTTTCATATTTCATGTTCTTACATCCTAAACCCCTTCCTTCCAATTCTTGTAAGGATTAACAGATAACCTTGCATTATAATACCTCACATCATCGGTAATCTCTCTTTCAATCCAATCAGGGAGTGAAAAAGTTTCGTGTTCATCAGCTAATTCCAACTCCGCAACCATCAGCCCCGCATTTTCCCCCAGGAACTCATCCACCTCCCATAATTTTCCTTCGTGATATACCTTAAACCTTATCTTACTAATTTCTGATGTGCAGAATTGGTTCAGCAATTCACTGGCGTCTGAAGCAGGAATCTTATATTCAAACTCCGGGCGGGAGGCACCAACTGAAGGTCCTTTAATGGTGAGATGAGCCTCATCGCCGGCCAGCCTCACCCTTACGGTTTTATCCGGGTCAGACAGAATATAACCTTGCCTGTAATGCGTGCCGTTATGTTTTGAAGTCTTATTCCAAACGGCCCTGTTCACCAAAAATTTTCGTTCGATTTCTACGCCCATCAGTAGCCAGGGTTCTGAATGATTTTATTCTTGTTGATATCGATCTGGCTTTGTGGAACCGGAAACAACAGGTCGTTTTCAGACAAAGTCCTGACCAGCCGTAACAGGTCTTTTTTGCTGTTGAGCACCTGGATAGCCCTTCCGGTACGAACCAGGTCGAACCAGCGATGCCCCTCAAATGCGAGTTCAACCCGGCGCTCCTGTTCCATTGCCAGCCGGAAAGCCCGCTGGTCAGGAATATCGGCGCCAGTTTTCGGTACGAGCCCGGCCCTGATGCGAACCTGGTTGAGATACATCATAGCTTCGCCGGCGGGCTGGTAACCGGCCTCATTCTGGGTTTCGGCATACATCAACAGCACATCTGCATACCTGATCACCGGAATGTTGTTGCCATTATCATTTTTCGTAGCTGGCACATCATAATATTTTTTTACAAAATTATATTGGATGGTCTGACCGCTGGCATTGACATAAGAGTTAGCCAGCGAGATGGCTTTTCTTTTATCATCTGTTTCGTAAGCCTGGCCAATGTCAGCAGAAGGTTGGTTGTTGCCATCACCGCCAAAGGCAATTACCGCATTTCCCGAATTCTCCGGAGCGAAAGAATTCGCCCAGGGGTTTCCTTCCCTTACACCACCCGACCTGAATTGAACATCAAAAACCGACTCTTTATTATTCTTATTGGTAACCCTGAATACGTCTGCATAATTTGGCAGCAGATCGTATACGTTCAGGCTTATCACTTCTTTAAGCCTGGCAGCGGCTTCAGTAAACTTTTTCTGGGTGAGGAAAACCTTTCCTAACAATGCCTTGGCGGCCCCCTGGGTTGCCCTTCCTACATCGGCTCCCGTATAAGACACAGGCAGCGCTGCTGCAGCTTCTGTAAGGTCTTTTTCGATCTGCGCATATACTTCGGCTTTAGGACTACGGCCGAATTCGTATCCTGCATCAGGGTCCTTAATTTCTTTAAGCACCAGCGGAACGTCACCAAAACTGCGCACCAGGTGGAAATAGATCAGAGCCCTTGCAAATTTAGTTTCTGCGATCGTACGGTTTTTAAGGGATTCATCCATAGTTATACCTTCAATTCTTTCCAGGACTGCATTACAACGCGCTATACCCTGGTACGAATCATTCCACCTGACCAGGATAAACGGATTGGTTGTACGGATATAAAACCGGTCAAACTCATCCTGATCAGTCACCGAGCCGGAGGCAACCGGTTGGGTATCGTCCGAGCGGATGTCGCCAAAAATATAATTGTTGATATGAATGCCGGGAAGCTGAAGCGAAGCATATACGCCACTTACGGCGTTCTTTATATCATTTGCATTCAAGTAAAAATTATCTGTAGTAATAGCTGAAATAGGCTGCAGGTCAAGAAAATCTTTTTTACAGGATCCAAGCAGGATGCTGATCATGATCAAACCGTATATGATGAACGATTTCATACTTGTTTTGTTTAGATAGAAATTAAAATCCAAGATTGATACCAACAGTGAACGTGCGCGAAAGCGGGTAAGCCCCGTAATCCACTCCGCTGGTAAGCGGAGAACCCATAAATGTCGATCCGGCATTATTAGGTACTGGTGTAGCCGATTCGTAATTGCTTACTTCCGGGTTGTAGTTCAGGTATTTGGTCCAGGTATACACATTCTGGACGGAAAAATAAATTCTTGCCTGCTGAACCCGCACTCGTTGCAACACACTTTTTTCTACCTGGTAACCCAGCGTTATATTGTTGATACGGATGTAAGAAGCATCCTCCACCCAGCGTGAGGAAACAGCGTTGTTCATTCCCGTAGTGCTTCCGTTGGCACGCGGAATTTTTCCATTACCCGGATTTTCAGGCGAACGCCAGCGATCCAGTACATGGGAAAGCTGGTTCTGTGATCCCTCCACATTTTCAAAGAAACGCCGGCCGAGGTTCAGGATCCGGCCTCCCTCAACACCCTGAAGGGCAACGTTCAGGTCGATGTTTTTGAAATTAAATGTGTTTGACATTCCAAAACTAAAATGCGGCTGATTATTGCCAATGACCGTACGGTCATCTGCATTGATGACCTTGTCATTGTTGATGTCTTCGTACTTTACGTCTCCCGGACGGGATGTGGCATGATGCGGATAACTGTTCAGGTCAGCCAGGTCTTTGAAAATGCCGATTTGCTTATAACCGTAAAAACTGCCAATGGGTTCCCCGATCAGGGTGATGTTCGTTTCACCAATTCCGCTGGCGCTTTTTATAGGATCTCCTGTAGGACCCAAAGCCAGCACCTTGTTCTTGTTGAAAGAAATGTTCAGGCTGGTGTTCCATATCAAAGGCCCGGTCAGGTTGCGGGTATTCAGCGCAAATTCCCATCCTTTGTTTTCCATTTCACCAATATTTTTAAAAGCAGTGCTGAAACCGGTCAACGTAGGTACGTTCACCAGCAGCAGCAGGTCTTTGGTATTGCGTTTATAGTAATCGGCTATCAGGTAGATACGATCGCTGAACAAACCGATATCTATGCCAACGTCCAGTTGATTGCTTTTTTCCCAGCCCAGCTTAGGATTTCCCAACGAACTGGGTGCAAGACCGGTAACCAGGTTATTATTAAAAGTGTAATTATCCGCATTTACCGAGGCTACATAAGGATAATCATTACTAAAGGCATTGTTGCCTGCGAGTCCGTAGCTGATCCTGATCTTGGCTTCTGACACGGCGGAAATATTCTGCATAAACGATTCTTCCGTAAGTCGCCAACCTACCGAACCCGCGGGAAATGTGCCCCAACGGTTATCAGGGCCAAACACCGAAGATCCGTCGCGGCGGATAGAAGCGTTTACCAGGTATTTGTCTTTATAATTATAGCCAAGCCTGGCAAAGTAGGAATTGGTGGCATTCTGGGTTTGCAATGAAGTTACTGCGGTGGGTAAGCCGGCAGCGTTCAGCGTTTGAACAATATCGTTGGCAAAAGTAGAACCATCGGCGCGGCTCGACTGGTAGTCGAGTTTATATCTCTCCATCCCGATCAGCACATCAACGTTATGCACATCCCTGAAACTGCGGTTATAGTTCACCGTTTGATTAAATAACCAGCTTAATCCCTGGTCTGAAAAAGCGTGGCCGATGGCCAGGTTGGGTGGCAGCAATTGATTTAATACGATGCGTGATGTGCGATATGCATTTCTCCGGTTGCTGCTCAGGTTTACATTTCCTGAAGCCCTGTATTTCAGGTTATCCAGGATCTGGTATTCCGCATAAGTACTTCCCAGCAAATTTGTCGTTACCAGTTCGCTGTTAAATTCCGTAATATTAGCCACGGGGTTAGTGATACCGGGCCAGTTATACGGAGCAGCCAATTCAGATTCTGAAGAATAACTGCCGTCGGCGGCATAAATGGGAGCCATCGGCACTGCTGCCAAAGCTGCATTTATTATACCCTGGTCCGCCCAGTGGCCGTTTGCATTCACTTCCTGCTGGATCTTGTAGGAAGGATTTATGTTTAGTCCCACTTTTATCTTGCTTGATACATTAACATCAACATTGGCACGAAGCGTATACCTGTCGAGGGTAGACCTTTTAATGATGCCGTCCTGTTTCAGGTATCCGCCACTTACAACGAATTGTGCTTTCTCATTGCCGCCGGAAACCGAAAGCTGGTAATTGCTGATCGGTGCCTTCCTGAAAATCAGGTCCTGGAAATCATGATCAGGAAGCGCGGCTATTTTTTGCGGGTCGTCAAAATTCAGCCAGGGAAACACTTCGCCCCTTGGATAGCGATATCGCAGGACGGTCCTGACACTGTTAGGATCTGAGATCTTGCCCGAAGGCACATTATCCAGGTACGCATTATTGGCTGCCTCCTTGGATAGTTCGGCCATCTGCTGCGAATTGATCAACCCGATCTTTTTCGTTACTTCCTGGAAACCGGCAAATACATCCAGGTTTACGCTTGTTTTGCCCGTTCTGCCGCGCCGGGTGGTTACAATGATCACCCCGTTCGAACCCCTGGAGCCGTAGATCGCCGTTGAAGAAGCGTCTTTTAACACATCGATGCTGAGGATCTCGCTGCTGTTCAACAGGCTGAATATATTTGGACTAACGATATTTCCATCAACAACGATCAATGGAGAATTACCTGCACTTATGGAACCCAAACCCCTCACTTTTATTGCCGGAGTGCTACCCGGGGCGCCATTGTTTTGCTGAACTACGATGCCGGGTATCTTACCCTGTAAAGCTGTGGCTACATTCGAAACCGGCATATCTTTTATTTCTTTCATAGCTACGGATGAGATCGCAGCAGTTACTGCTGTCCGTCTTTGCGTTCCATAGCCTACTACCACTACTTGGTTTAAGGTATTTACGTTTTGGACAAGCACTACGTTAATGACAGACTGGCCACTCATAGCCACCTGCCGGTCCTCAAATCCGATGGAAGAAAAGAGCAAACTATCGTTCAGGCGGTCATCCGGTACTGTTAGGCTAAACCGGCCGTTGGCATCAGAGGTGGTACCAATGGCCGTTCCTTTTATGGAGACACTGACTCCTGAAACCGCATTTCCACTTTCATCAGTTACGCTTCCGGTGAGTGGTTTCTGAACAGACTGAGCGTTTACCTGGTGTAAGGTTAAGCAAAAAGACAATAGTATACATAGCAAAACGGGTGGTTTTCTCTTCATATCTGGAAGATTTAAATGACGATGAATTTTGTACATAACGTATGATTAAATAACCCGATCCTATTGATCAGCCTGTATACCATAAATGATTTAGTACAGATCTGATAATAAGTGTGAAGAAGCCGCAAGTTAATTTAAATGTTACCGAAAAAATACTCTAAAGTATTCAAAATATTATTCCATTTATTTAATTATCCCTGAAACATAACCGGTTGTCAGTTTGCAGGTATCCGACTGTATCATGTACTTCCCAAGTCATTCTTTCATTTTGCATTAAGCAAAAATAAACCGCAGATCCACAACTATTACATAGCGACTTAATCGTACATAATCTGTGAATCTGCGGCTTACACTGACTAAACCGTTCAGTTATTTAAGGAATGAAAACAAGCTTATATACTTTTCCCGTAGTACCAACCGGACCTGCAAGTCCCGTGGTTGTCAGGTAAACTTCGCCATCCAGGTCCTGTCCGAAACCTTTTAGGTATTGACCCAGGTTATCACCAAATCCCTGGAGGAATATATCTTCATATGTCCATTGATTTTTATTTAATTTATTCGCAATGTAAAGTTTTGCATCGGGGATGTTTCTTCTTTGAGAGTAACTGCCAAAAATGTATTTCCCGTTATATTGAGGTATGGATTTACCGCGATAAACATTACCCCCGATTACTGTGGTACCTACTCCGCCGATCGGGTTAGTGATGGTAGGAAATTGGATGATCGGATCAAGGAGCGGATTACCTGCAGAGTCAACGGTTACGCAGGTAGGAAAGCCCAGCAGAGGACTAGCTGCATTAAAACAGTAGGATCCTTCTTTAATATTCCATCCATAGTTTCCACCTTTTGAAATAATATTTACTTCTTCATATAGGTTCTGACCTGCATCTCCGCCGAATATCTGGTTAGTTCCACCCATATCAAAAGAAAACCGGTAGGTATTCCGCAAGCCTATGGCATAGATTTCATCCAGACCGGGTTTGCCTACATATGGATTGTCTGCAGGTATTCCATAAGGACTTCCGCTGTTCACGTCTATCCTTAACATATTGCCAAGCAGGTTGGCGTAAATGTCTTGTCCATTACCTCCTGCGTTTGCCGCGTACCAGTCGGATACGTGGCCGTTACCCACGTCATTAGCACCGCCGCCATCTCCGATAGATATATAAAGATAACCGTCTTTCCCAAATGCGATTGTGCCACCATTGTGATTAGACTGGGGATCATCGACATCCAGAATTATTTTTTCAGAACCAAGGTCTGCAACGTTGGGATTTGACGCCGACACTTTAAACTCAGAGACGCGATCCGTGTTGTTCCAGGTTGTTGTAGGGGTAGGGCCACCTGCTCGCGGAGGAGCATTATAATAAACAAAAAATCGCCCATTGGTTTGATAATTAGGATGAAATGCCAGTCCAAGCAGGCCGCGCTCATCGCCATTTGCATTTAAGGCAATCATCTTACTGCTTACATCGATAAAAGGAGTGGTCATTCTGTTGCCGTCAGCACCAATGATCCAGATCCTTCCGGGCTGATCAATCACAAATAACCTTTTGCTTCCATCCGGAACCTCCAGCAAACCTAAAGGAGAGGCTATATTATCGAGTACCAGTTTTAAACTGGGGGCTCCAGCTGCGGGTGGATCTTGTTTAACACATCCCGGAAGTATGACGAGGAGATTTAATAACAGGAGTAACCATAGGGCAAAAGAAGATTTTCTTCCCAGGCTCCGGGCCAGGGAATGTTGTGTTGTAGGTTGCTGCATACATGATTTGATTTAGTTAGATGAAAGAATTGGCGGAATAGCAGGTCGCTATCCGTTTGATATTACGAAACATTTAACAACAAGGTTGCCTTGCACCGGAAATATAACCCCTGAACTTTTGCCTGAAATTGCAGCACTTTCTTATAGCCTGTTTAACGTAGAGGAGTGCTTTAAACAGCCTTTATTTATTGAGATAGAAATTAAATAAAACGTATTACCAACTTGCCGCGGGTTGGGGAAATAGATGCACCCAAAGGTTAGGTGTTTATTGCATACTGACAGCTTCCTGAACGCGTAATCTGGCCAGGGCATCAATAATCCTTTTGTACCCTTCTTCAATTTTTTCCATACTGTTGGCAAATGAAATTCTGATACAGTTGGGTTCGCCGAATGCCCTGCCTGTAACGGTAGACACATGCGCTTTATTAAGCAGATACATACAAAGATCGTCAGCATTGTCGATCATATCATCCCCGTCTTTTCTTCCAAAATACTGATTCACCATAGGGAATATGTAAAAGGCACCATCCGGTTCGGCATACTGAAGATCTGGGATCTGGCTGAGTAATTCAATGACGCGGTATTTCCTGCGTTCAAATTCTTTAACCATGTCCATGGTTGTCGAGAGATCAGCAGTGAGCGCTGTAATGGCTGCGCGCTGCGTAACGGCGTTCGTACCGCTGGTGATCTGTCCCTGCAATTTTTCACAAGCCTTTACAATCTCAGCATTGCCGGCGATGTATCCGAGCCGGTAACCGGTCATAGCGTATCCTTTGCTCAATCCGTTTATGACAACCACTCTATCTTTTATAAAATCAAACTGGGCTATGCTTTCATGTTTGCCGACATAATTGATATATTCGTAAATTTCATCTGACATGATTATAATATCCGGGTGGTTCCTGAACACTGCGGCCAATGCGGCTAATTCTTCCCTGGTATACACAGCGCCTGTAGGGTTGCTGGGAGAAGAAAACATGAATAATCTTGTTTTTGGTGTAATGGCCTCTTCGAGTTCACGGGGAGTGATCTTATAACCATTCTGCAAAGAAGTACTGACAACGACTGGTACTCCCTCATTTAATTTCACAATTTCGGAATAAGTTACCCAGTATGGGGTGGGAATAATCACTTCATCATTCGTGTCTACTACAGCCATGACAAGATTGGCAATGCTTTGCTTGGCACCAGTGGAAACCATGATGTTTTCGGCCTTATAGTCCAGGTTATTGTCGCGTTTTAATTTAGTACAGATGGCTTCGCGAAGATCGGCATAACCGCATACAGGCGTATAGTGAGAATAGTTATCGTCAATGGCTTTTTTTGCCGCTTCCTTAATATGCTCCGGAGTGTTAAAATCGGGCTCGCCCAAACTCAGGTCAATCACGTCAATGCCTTTTTGCCTTAACTCCCTACCGAGTTTTGCCATTTTTAGTGTTTCAGGCTCGTTGAATCGCGATAATCTTGATGATAGTTCCATACGCTTAGTCCGTCTGCAGACGGAGATTTATGAAGTTTTAAATAATTATTTTCCCTAAGGTTTCAAAGCAGCAAATGTATTAAAAAATTATAACCGTAATAAAACTTAGTCACTATATTCAAATCTTACGGGGCAAGATATTCCCATCTTCCATCCGCACATTGGCAAATTCGCACATTAATCATGTTCTATAACAATAATTCTTTCCCTATATACACCTGTGCCTCCGGATGTGCCTGCAGCCACGAAGGAATATTGTTTGCCGGCCTGTACCAGAACCGAATCCAGCCGGAATAGTATCATGTTATTTTTTCTCAGTTGAACACGGTAAAACGAAGGATCTAAGACAAGATCGAAAGCGCTGTTTATTTCAGGATCCGGCTGTTTTCCCAGGTAAGTTCTAACAAGGGCTACACCTACAGTGCCTTTAATGATCACAGCGGTCAGTGAATCATCACCAGGTACAACATGCAGGAACCTGGCTTTAGCAACCGTATCTGTTGGCTGCTCATCTTCGGCCAGCAAAGCCTTTACACCGGAACTTTTAAGTGAATCATACACAAACAGCGAATAATTTGTATTTGATTTTAAGGCTATAGTATAGTCACCGATAATTCCATTTGCAGTACTTAGCTTGATGTTATGCAGACCCGCAGCTACCTGCAGGTAAGTGTTGCCACCGTTGTTTGTAGTAGTGCCAAACTGGAGTTCATTGGTTGAGACCTGGTTATCGTCAATCATCACCTGGAAGCCCCCAGCGTTCACGACATAATTTGAAACGGATAACCTTGCCTTTGGGCCCTCCGGGGTGTTATCCTCATTCTTTAAACAGGAAGAGGCTGTGCAGATTAACACCAAACAAATGCTCAGGCGAAGTAGATTTACCAGGGTCAATTTTTTATTTGAATACAAAAAATTGATGTAGGGACTGCTTGTGATGTTATTTATCATACTTTAGGATAAAGGCGGAAAGGTCAGGTTGAATCAACCGCTGCCTGGTTAACTCATAATCATATATCATTCTGCCGAGATTTTTCAGAAACGGAAATCCAATCGTTTCATAATCATATTTATCATCATTCAGTACGCCATCGCTGTTGCAATAGATCGTTGCGCTTAACATAAATTCAATATTCTTTTCAAAATCGGCTACGTAAGCCACGTCTGTCAAAAAACCGTATGCATTCCCGACTTTGTTAAATACCCGGATGTTTTTGGGAAGCCCTCCTTGTCCGGAGCCATACATAAGGAACTTCGCATAAGCATCCCGGTAATACGACGTATCATAAAACGGATAAAGTGTTTCACCCGGGTATTGAGACATATACTGCCATACAAACCGGTATTCATCCGGCTGCAAATTAAAGCGTTGCTTTTGCGGAACGGATGATGGAAAAATGATGGATTTCAACATACCGGAGAGATCGGCCAGTCCTATGCGGTTCTTTTTCGAGAAATCCATAGGCTGCTCTGCCAGGCCGTCTTTGGTCATATATCCCTCTCCTATGCTGTCAGTCCTGGAAGAGTAGATTTCGGTATTTACCTGCATCGGCTGACTATACAACGTATCGCCGGGACGTGTTATGAACCTTATGGGATTGGTATGCCGGTTTTCTTCTTCAGTCAGAGGCACAGACAGGCGATGAAGGATCTCGGCGTTTGAATAATCCATTTTGTGCAACTTGTCGTTTATATAATGCGGACCCAAAAATTCATATAAACGGTTAAACGCATCATTATCGCTCACCAGGAAGATCTTCCTTATATAATGGGCGATGGAAGGGCTTCCATCAGCAGTGGAAGGATCATTATAAACCGGCGTTTGTCCGGAAAAACCGCTCTCGGTAATCATGATGGAATTGCTGTTTAACCCAAATACTTTCAATTCATTCAGGCGTTGCAAGGCAAGCAGTGCCACCGGCATTTTTACTGTAGAAGCAGGGTAGAAATAATTATCCTCATTAACATTAAAATAGAATGGGGTAAACACCGGATCGTTATTTGCCTGCCTGTCTATCTGTGTATATATAATTTGCACCCTGAGAGAGTCGCGCCCTGCTAAAATACCGGCAAAGTGCTCTGGTTGTGATTGCAGCAGTTCTTCCAGCAAGGCATCTGTCTTATTCATAGAAGCAGGAGGTTGATGGGCTACGGCGGGTATTTCGGGGATAACAATAACAGCTTCTGTTACCGGGGGAGCACCCGTTTTTTTTATGGGATGACAGGTAATCAACAGGGGTAAACATAGAGAAAGAATTACAAATCCGCGATTCATCAAATGAAATTATTGAATTAAGCTAAAACAATGCTCAGGCTGCAAAATTCACCTGTAAAACACTATCTTTGCCGCTCTTTTTAAAAAATGTAATTTAAAACAAATACACCAATGAAAGCTTTGGTTACTATTTTCGTGGGTTTGTTGATCGTTTACTCTCTCTACCTGCTTTCCTTTACCTGGTTTGTAAACAGCCATGAAAAAGATCTGGATAGAAGAGCAAAGCAATTCGTTACCAGTAACTATACTCCTGCCGAAAGAAAATATCCCGGTAATAAAGATTTAATGGCTTTATACCAGGACAGCCTGGACCAGATTCATGATTACCGCCTAAGAAGATTACAGGACAGTACCAAAGACAAAACCATCACCTGGTGGGGAAATTCTTATCAGAAAGCAAAAGAAAATGAACTGTTGCTTGGTTTAGACCTCCAGGGAGGTATTAATGTAACCCTTGACATTGAGCTTTCCGGATTAATTAAAGGCCTGGCCAACAATCCTGCTGACGGTGCCCTCAAAAAAGCCCTTAACGATGCTACGCAAAGAAAATTGAACAGTGATGCTGATTATATCACGCTATTTGCTCAATCGTTCAGGCAGGTAAATCCGGGAATAGGAATGGCTCCCCTTTTTGCCAACAGCACCAGGAATAAATTAAAAATCGATGCGTCTGACAATGCGGTGGTTGCTTATCTGCGCGATCAGGCTAATGCAGCCATGAAGCAGACTTACGATGTTTTAACCAAGCGGATAGACAAATTCGGGGTGGCGCAACCAAATATTAACCTGGATGAAAATAAAGGTATTATTACGGTTGAACTTGCGGGTGCCAGCGATCCTGAGCGGGTCCGTAAGTTTTTGCAGTCAACTGCCAACCTGCAGTTTTTTGAAGTGTATAACATCAGCGAACTTGATAAGCAGCTTGAAGCAGCTGATAAAAAGCTGGCTATTGCCCTGGGTGGATCAAAACCGGTAGATACTACTTATAAAAAAGACACCGCTGCCCTCATAGCGGATACTACAAGGGATACTACTACGTCCCTGGCTGACATACTTAAAAAAGACACCACCAAAAAAAATTCATCTGCTGTGCCGGGAGCAGCAGAGTCAAAAAATCAGAATCCCCTGCTAAGCGTTATCCAGTTTCTTCCTCCCCGGGATGATAATAAAGATGGTAAACCAGAATACTCACCCATGCTCGGATATGTGAGGATACAGGATACCGGACTGGTAAACAGTTATCTCGAAAACCCCGCAGTTAAAAGCAATATGCCAGCCGACGTACGGTTCATGTACGGAATGGCAGAAAAGGATAAAGATGGTAAAGTGCAGAATTTCATTCCGATTTATGGTATCAAAACTGTGCCCGGTTCGGAAAAAGCAAAACTGGAGGGCGAATATATCATAGATGCGAACCAGGATTTTAACCCGGTAACTAACCAGGTTACTGTTAACATGAACATGAACAAACAGGGCGAGAGGATCTGGGCGAAAATGACAGGCGACAATGTCGGAAAAGCCATAGCGATTGTCCTTGATGAAATTGTGTATTCTGCTCCAAATGTGAATGATAAGATCGAAGGTGGAAGTTCTCAGATCTCTGGAGGATTTTCCGTTCAGGAAGGGCAGGATCTGGCCAACATCCTGAAATCGGGAAAACTTGATGCACCCGCAAAAATAGTACAGGAACAGGTTGTAGGGCCTACCCTGGGACAGGAAGCGGTTAAAGGCGGAATCATGGCCTTCACCATTTCATTCATTATCATTTTTGCCCTGATGCTGGTATATTATAATACCGGGGGTTGGGTGGCAAATATTGCCCTCATCCTGAACTTATTGTTTACCGTGGGCGTCCTAACTGCCTTCAATGCCACGCTGACGGCCGCCGGTATTGCTGCCCTTGTGCTGACCATCGGCATGGCAGTGGATACCAACGTAATCATATTTGAAAGAATAAAGGAAGAACTTACCCGCGGGAAATCTTACCAGCAATCGATAAAGGATGGTTACCGCCGTTCCCTTGCTCCGGTGCTCGATGCGCACGTAACCAGCCTGTTAACAGCCTGCATCCTGTTTTATTTTGGGTTGGGTCCTGTGCTCGGATTTGCTACCACCCAAATCATTGGGATCACCCTTTCCCTGTTATGCGGTATCGTGGTCTCCCGGTTGATCACCGATTTCTGGACGAATAAAAACCGTCACTTAAACTATTTTACGCCTATATCAAAACGAATCTTCCAGCACGCTAATTTCAACTTTATCAAGTACCGGAAAGTGGCTTACGGAATTTCAGTTGTTGTATTGATCCTAGGTATTTTAGCCGTTTTTAACGGTTTTAACGAGGGCGTAGAATTTAGTGGCGGCAGAAGCTATATTGTAAAATTTGATAAACCTGTCAATGTGGAGAGTATCGGGAACAGTCTGAATACTGTGTTTGGCAAATACCCGGTAATCAAAACCTTCGGCGGCAACAATCAACTGGATATTACCACCGGTTATATGATTAACCAGTCAGGGCCAGGTGTTGACAGCATGGTCCAAAATAAATTGTTCGCGGGCCTTCAGCCTTTTCTTGCTCCCGGCACTAATTCCGCCGATTTTGTAACCCGGTACCTGCAGGGTTCTACCAAGGTGGATGCTACTATTTCAGATGACCTGAAATCAGGAGCCAGATGGGCTACATTCTGGTCGCTGCTTATCATTTCTTTGTATATTTTCATCCGGTTTCGTGACTGGAGGTATTCTTTGGGAACGCTGTTTTCATTATTGCACGATGTGCTGGTTACCCTGGCTGTATTTTCCTTTCTAAAAAATATAGTACCATTTCCGCTTGAAATAGACCAGCATTTTATTGCCGCCGTTCTTACAGTTATTGGATTCTCGATGAATGATACCGTTATCGTTTTCGACCGAATCCGTGAGTATAGCCGTTCCATGAAAGGAGCTACAAAAGGTGAAATTATCAATAAGGCCATTAATCATACGCTGAGTCGTACTATCATGACCTCCTTAACGGTGTTTCTTACTATTCTTATCCTTTTCCTTGTTGGCGGAGAGGTTACGAAAGGTTTTGCTTTTGCTATGCTGATCGGAGTGATCACGGGAACCTATTCTTCCATCTTTGTGGCGGCCCCTATTCTTGTTGATGTAGGAAAAGCTAAACCCCTGGGTGAAGCAGAGAAAGTTAAGGTAGAGATCCGGAGACCTGCATTATCCAAATGACCTGATCATAAGATCTGATAAAACGAAAGCCCGGGTCTATAACTCGGGCTTTACTATTTTATTCATTATGCTGATCACTTGCTTAATTTTATGCTCTTGAATAAGGATAAACATACCCGGTTCATTAAGCAAACCGCGGCGGCGCTGGGCTTTGATTATTGTGGGATAGCTGAAGCACAGTTATTGAATGATGATGCCAGGCGATTGGAGTTATGGCTTAACAAAGGCATGCAGGGCAAGATGCAGTACATGGAAAATTATTTTGACTTGCGCATTAATCCGGCCGCATTAGTTCCCGGAGCAAGGTCTGTGATCACTTTACTGCTTAATTATTTTCCTTCAAGCCAGCAAGATACACTTCCTAAAGTTGCCAAGTACGCTTATGGCAGGGACTACCATGAAGTGATCAAAGCAAAGCTCAGACGGATGATCGTAAACATCAAAGAAACGATCGGCGATGTGAACGGCCGGGGTTTTGTAGATAGTGCTCCTGTGCTGGAAAGAACCTGGGCCCAACGCAGTGGTTTGGGATGGATAGGTAAAAATGGAAACCTCATTAACCGGTTTGACGGGTCATTCTTCTTTATTGCCACACTGATTACCGACCTCGAACTGCTCTATGATGACCCATTTGTAAAAGATTATTGCGGCACTTGCAGGAAATGTATTGATGCTTGTCCGACCAATGCCATTCTGGACGACAAAGTCATCGATGGCAGTAGATGCATTTCCTATTTCACTATAGAATTGAAAGAGATGCTCATACCGGACATGATGAAAGGCAAATTTGACGAATGGATGTTTGGCTGCGACACCTGCCAGGATGTTTGTCCCTGGAACCGGTTCAGCAAACCAGCCACTGAAACTGCCTTTACTCCATTGCCTGAAATTCTGCACTTTTCAACCGGAGATTGGGAAGAACTTACGGAAGAGGCTTTTAAGCGCATATTTAAAGATTCGCCGCTAAAACGAAGTAGGTATCAGGGTATAAAGCGAAACCTCCGGTTTTTGAAGAATGGCAGTTAGTTAATGTGCTGAGGTCACTTTGTAGATTTGCTGCACAACTCCGTTAGGAGTATCGTGTTTATAGCGGGCGATTCAATGATCCTTAGGCTCCATGGGAGCCCCCGTGAGCAAATACCCTCGATACGAAGCTCCTCTGGAGCAAAAAGAGCAATGTATGCCTATAAGACCCTCTTACCTCTTACCTCTCACCTACTTCTCCCAACCTATTTTACTTGACAACCTGATATTTTGAAGATTCGAATAATCATACTGGCGAAGGCCATCCTTTGAAACTACCAGGGCTAATTTGTTGTATGCAATCACATCATATGATTCGAAACCTTTGATATGGTCAAGCAATTTCAAGTCTTTGACGTTAGAGGCATCATAAACTCTCAATCCGTCTTTGCCGTCGCAAATGAAAAGAGTATTGCCGTCTTTTGATAGCCCATGCGGATTTGTCATGGGGTAGGTTTTGATCAGGGCCGGAGAAGTCAATGTAGCAATATCTACTATATCCAGCTGATTTGCAAAAGTGTTACATTGCGTGCCGTTTCTTAAGGTAACGAAAGCATAGTTATCGTCAGCAATAACCGGGTCACAGGCCCTGGCATGGAGAAATTGCCCGAGCCGGGAAGGTTTTTCCGGATTGCTGATGTCGTAGATAAACATTCCGCTATTGGAACCGATGAACAGCTTGTCCTTAAAGGGATACAATGTTTCAATGCCACCACCGAGCGGAACTTTGCTTTTAAAAACTGGGTTTTCCGGTTCCGAGATGGAAAATGCGTTAAGGTCAACACTGCTCACTGTATAAAGGGTTGTATTTACAATGGTAAACCTTGCCATAGAGCCACCTATACCAAACTGGGCACCTATGCTTGCTGCGGATGCCAGGGATTCCGCATTGCTCCTGCTGTCGCATTGAAAGGTTATCGTAGTATCCTTCATTCGCAATTCGACTATGAACTGGCTGGTATCTCTGGCATATCCATACTGCCGGTAAGCAAATGCGTTTTCCGTAATTTTTTTTACGACCACCTGTAAAGGATTGGAAATGTCAAGGGTTACCAGGTCGGTGTACAGATCCGCGTATAATGTACTTCCCTTCACTGCCATGTCTACATTCCCCGGGATTTCTATAAAGCCAATGTTCTTTGGTAAAGAAGGATTGGCATTGTCAATGATATGTATACCACGGTTAACTTCATTGAGAAAAATATAGGAACCGCGAATAAATAATTTTCCGGGATTACTAACATTCTTTGGAGCAGTTGTTTTTATGGACGCCCTTACCTGTGCTTTTGATTTATAAACAGGAGTATAGATCCGGTAGGAATAGGTGCATTTATTTTCATCTTTGGTTTTATCTTTCGAGCAACCGGTCAAAAACAATCCGGCAATTACCAGTAGTAACAACCATTTGTTAACGGCGTATTTATTGTTCATATCATAACGTTTTAAGGATTATTGACTGAAATAAAAAGGGTTGAACCGATTTAATTTTTTAAAAGAAACCCTGCCTTTATTCCTACAAATAGCGAATGCTTTTCCAAAGCGGTCTCACTTCTTAAAAGCTTATTTAGGCCGTACTGTATTTGTGGTCCTGCCTCAATCTGGAAGGGGGATTTGGTTAAGAAGCGCATAGACATGCCCGTTAAAAGTGTAAACCCTGTTTTGTTAAGCAGGCTGTTATCATTAAAATACAATTGTGCGCTGTTATCAAAATGCAGAGCATTACTGCCTATCAGCCGTGAAAGCGAAACGCCTCCATTTAAGCAAAACGGAAACCTGGGTTTTCTGTTTAATTGTGCATGAAAGATAACAGGCAGTTCAAGATAATGATATTTGTTGGTATAGGAACTGGTATTGCCTCCGCGATATAACGGCCCGCGGACATGTTGATTTCCGGGCAGCGACTGTTGCGCATTTGACAAACCCTCCATCCTGCTGCCCACTTTTATGGATGTGGTCAATAGAGTATAATGTAGTCCGAGCGATACTTTGGTTCTGCGGGGTATCTTTGTACAGAACTACACCGGAAGTAAATCCAAAACCAGGTCGGTGATTCGATTCCATAAAGGGTATCGGATTAACTCCGGCAAGATTACTTCCTGGGAGCCCGCTAATACTCTGGGCTCCGCCGCTGAAAACGGATTTACCGGGGGAAGTAATCAAACCTGACCTGCCGCCCTGGATCTGGATCCCCCATTCCAGGCCTAAAGAACGGTTGAGTTTAACCACTGAAACGTCTGACCTTAATCGCTGGTTTTTGATAGCAAGTGTTGTATTGATTTCAGCTTGCGGCGTAATTGAACCGATTTGGGCGAGAATCGGTTCTCTTGCCTCCGGAGCGTCTGTAATACTATCCTGCCGGTATAAATTTTTTTTAGCTTTTTCTGCGCCCGACTTCACTAGTATAAGATCGGCATCCTTCAATGGAACCTGTTCGGGGATAACGTTCTCAATATTAATCCGGGCATACCCGGCGTTTTTTATTAATTCAGGAGCCTTGTTTCGGGACTGAGTGTCAGGCCGTTTAACTGACCTGCTTTTGTCAATAACACGCAGTGGGAAGCGGTTTGTCCCCTTTACATCACCCACAGTTGTATTCGCTTCATCTTTTGATCGTTCCGAATTGATGAATGGATCTCTTGTTCTTCCGGTGACAAACTGACTATCCTGCTGATGACGGATAATGGGTGAATTATGCAAAACCATTTCAGGGTCTGTAGCAGTCGGAAAAAAAATTCCATAAAGCAGGTATCCGCTTAAACTTAATGACAGCAACAGCAAAGGCAACAATATAACCCAACGCCTATTCCTCTCTTTGTTGTGTAGCCGTTTGTCCACCTCCTCCCAAACAGATTCGGATGGCTGCATCCTGAGATCCGCCATCTTTTGCTGAACCTGCTTTTCAAATTCATGGTCGTGCATACGATGCTGTTTTACTGTCAATATCATTTTTTTTTATCCAGCTTATCAGTAAAGCCCGTGCTCTGGAATATTGTGAGCGTGAAGTGCCTTCATTAATGCCGAGTAACTGGCCGATTTCCACATGGGTGTAACCTTCTACTGCATGAAGGTTAAATATGGTCTGAAAACCGGGAGGTAGTTGCCGTATTACGTCCGCCAGTTCTTTTGCCTCCAAATGCACCTCCGGATTTTCAAAAAAAACCGGATGCATGGGCAGATCGTTGAAAGAAAGTTCCGACTGGTAGCGGCTATTTTTTTTTAAATAATTGATCGCTGTATTTACCATGATACGCCTGATCCAGGCGCCTAGTTCGCCATTGAATTTATATTGATGTAAGTGGGTGTATACCTTGATGGATCCTTCCTGTAATATGTCTTCGGCATCCACTACTGATTTGGTATAGCGATAACATACGGCTAGCATTGACCCGGCAAATTGTTCATACAATTGCCTTTGTGCTTCCCGCTTACCTTTTAAACAGTCTTTTACTAACTTTTGCTGATCGATCATGCTAAAATGCATCGATTTGACAACCGTTTCATAGATACCGTTGCACAGGGAGGCGGGAATAAATTGGTTGGCTAAAACGTATTCTCCTTTCTCGAATCATTCAGGGTGTTGTAAAATTCTTCCCAGATTTTTGCAGCATCTCGGAATTGATAATATCTATTAAAGATGGCCCTCGTTTCATCCCATTTTTGCCCGTGGTTAAAATGCCAGACGGCAAAATTCATCGCAAATTCTTTTCTCCAGCCATTGTCCATCAAGCCTTCTACCTTTTCAAAACCATGCTTTTGTAAAATGTCCAGATTAATCAAATTCTGTTTTTCAGCCGCTTTATCGTAAGGTAAGATCTGCAAACGGCCGTTTATATATTTGAGGTAGATCTCGCGCATCGTCTTAAAGTTATTGGTGCTATCCTTGAATTCGCAGGCATAACAGCTGAAGAAATAACCAAACGTTTCATTAAACGAAAAGGTAAACGTATTTGTGCCTGCATCAATACAAGTACCTCCACCCATTAAGTGAGCCTTAAAAAGATATTGGTTATCACCTTTCCTGCTGAAAACATAATATTCATCACAACAATGCGCACCGCCGGTATTATTATAAATGATAAGTTCAGGCACGGCATCCCCATCCATGTCTTTTGTTCCATATTGGGATACCGGGCTCATAAATTCGTCTTTAAAGAACTGGGTCATGCTTACCTTCTTTCCATCACCCATCTCTAAAAAAGCGCTGTTTGAATCTGTAAATTTTGGCAGCTTATGGAAGAATTTTATATAACATTCATCACTGGCCAGGTACGCCAGGTCTGCAGAATCTATTGAAGATGAAGAATCGCTATTCTTTTCATCTGCCTGCTTGTCGGAATTGTTTGTACAGCTTAAAGCAAACGTCAGCAACAAACCACATACAAATACGAGATCATTGATTCGCATACTAGACTTTGATTGAAAGTACATATAAATATATGCCATCAATACGCATTCTATACATCAAAAACCTGTATGCAATTAAAACGTAGGATCAGTGGATGGCGTATTTGGGTTGTTATCCCTTTCACGGAACGGGTATGGAAAGAAATTGCGCTTTTTTTCTGAGTTAGGCCTGCCAAAGCGACGCATATCTTCCATTTTAAAACCCTGCATATACAGTTCAATACACCGGTTGCGGTAAATTTCGATTAGTATTTCCGCCTGGTTCATGGGGCCGCTGTATTCAGCTAGTCCCGCTCCCAGTCCAAAAGGATCTCCTGTCGGTTGTTTGGTCAGCACTTTATTTAATTCATTTAGGGCGTTCGGCAGATCCGGGCTTGTCAGCCTCGCATAAGATTCCGCCTTTATAAGCATGACCTCACCAGGCAGGAATATGGGCCACGGAGTAGAGAGGGCAGCACCGAAACCGTTGATCCTCCATCTTGGTGCCACGGTAGAATTTACAGACATATGAAACAAGATCCGTTTATCACTAAGGTCGGGTGCCAGGCCAACGGGTAAGCCGAATGTAGAGTCCAACACCTGGAACACGTTATTAGTAGCCGTTGCCACGGTAAAGATCGGATTCGGACTAACAGCATCAAAACGCATTTCGCTTTTGACACTAAGATTTACCAGGTTAGCAGCAGTAAGTGCAGCGGCATAATTGGCATTAAACAACAGATAACGTGCTTTCAACGCCTGGAGCGTGTTAGGGATTTCCACACCGGCAGGCAGGTTAGACAAAAATTGTGCGCTGACCGGGTTAGCTGAAGTGGCAGCAAGCGCTTTATCGATTGCGGCAATAGCCCGGTTAAATCCTTCGGCTCTTGGAATGAAGGTCATATTTTGGCCGGTTGAATCCGGTAATTGGCCCCAAAACATGGAGAGGTTACCGTATGCCAGTGCTTTCCAAATAGAAGCATAGGCAATCAAGCCGGAAGCATATCCTTTATCACCCAGATTCTGCGCATTGTTGATCACATTATTGGCATCGAATATAACCTTGAGATCCTGCGCCCAAAGATTTCCAAGCACATTATTGTTTCCATCTACGTTGATACCGCCTTTGGAAAGATTAAATTCATCTACGTTTCCTTCATTGCGCAGGCTAAGCTCATAAGTGGAAAATCCATTAGCTGTAACCAGGTTATATAACGGTGAAACCCGGGTAACACTATATTGTTTCTGCAAACCAACAGCGACTCCCGTTAATCCCACTGA
The DNA here is from genome assembly GCA_037718865.1 of Chitinophagaceae bacterium. Lineage (GTDB taxonomy): Bacteria > Bacteroidota > Bacteroidia > Chitinophagales > Chitinophagaceae > JADCRZ01. Next base: position 21,065 of record JBBJMP010000035.1, read on the forward strand.
ATTCGTAAGGGCATCGCTGACCAGCGTGTCGTTGGGGTTATTGAAATTCTTTTTACACGAAAAGAGTACCGGAAACATCGTGATAAGAAAGCAATATATTATTTGTTTCATACAATGAATTGTAGGGTGAAGAATTTTAAAACCTGGCGTTAAGGCTTACTGTAAATGTCCGGGGAATTGGCACATTGCCAAAATCGATTCCACGGGCAATAGTACTGCCGCCTCCCGCATTCGTTTCGGGGTCAAAACCTTTATAATCATCCCAGCTAAACAGGTTGCGGCCGGCAAAGGACAATGAGAGATCGCTGATGGCTTTATTTAAGCGTCCGAAATGATAGGCAAGCGCAATTTCCCGCAGCTTAACAAAACTGCCGTCATCAATACGCCATTCTTCAACAGCATAAACGCCGCTGATGTACCCCCTGGGTATCTGTCCGGCGTGCTCTTTTTCGGCAAACTCCTTTCCATTACCAACCCCCTGCCGCGTACGGAAATCGGCGTTGAACACGTCTGCTCCCTGCACCGCATCGAACTGAGCCCTTAAAGAAATTTTCTTGTAAGTGAAAGTGTTCACCAGTGTGCCTGTCCAGTCGGGATTGGGGTCACCGATAACCCTCCGCAAGGGTGTGCCTGTGGGAAGTCCGTTGGCATCCCGCTGTGTTGTGTAGGTAGCCGAAGTGTTTTGAACACCTCTTTCCTGTACGGGTATGCCAAGGGTGTTTTTTATTTCGTTGCCCGCGGCGTCGCGCGCAAAAAAGAAGCCGTAAAAAACACCGGCCCCATAGCCTGGTAAAAGCGACACGGCCCCTGCCGGCAGATTATATTGTATCAGGCCCTGAGGTATGTTTTCTACCCGGTTTTTATTCCGGTTAAAAATAATATCCACGTCCCAGGTAAACTGGCTGGTCTTTACCGGAACTACACCAACCATCAGTTCAATCCCTTTATTATTGATCGTACCTACGTTATCGAGCAAGCTGGTGTACCCGTTGCTTGGAGCAATAAACCGGCTAAATAGCAGGTCATTCACCTTTTTCGAATACCAGTTAACGGTAAGGCGTAACCGATCCGTAAAAAAGGACAGGTCTGCGCCGACCTCAAGTTCTTTTTGCGTTTCAGGTTTAACGTTTTCGTTGGCCAGCTGGCCTGGAGAAGTAAGCGATGTTCTGCCAATTAAAGGAGATGCATTGTAAATATTAAATCGCGAATAGGCCCCAATTCCTGTAAGGTTGCCGCTTTCGCCATAGGCTGCGCGTAATTTTAGTAAGTTCCACCAGTTGTTCAAGCCTGAGTTTTGCCAGAACCCTTCGTCACTGACCAGATAGCTACCACTTAACTTGAGGTAAAACTGGTTACGCTCATCTTTTCCAAACACAGATGATCCATCAACCCGTCCTGCAGCCGTGAGGAAATAGCGGTTCCTGAATTTAAAGTTCTGCTGGAGGTAACCCCCGGATATTGAAATCTCTGATCGCTGGTCAAGACCCGGCAAAACGGTACTTGCACCGGTAACTGTTTGAACGAAAGGGGCCATGCCACGACCCTGCAACACCGTAAAGTTGCTTTTTTCGTATTGAAGAGAATAACCTAACTGGGTGGTTGATATCAGGTCATCGGTAATATTCTTGTTTAAGGTAGCGTTGATTTCATGATTGATCAGAAATTGCTGGTTGTTTCCTGAGCTGGCATAGCCGTTTAAAGTATTATCCAGTGTAAGGCCGCCACCAAAAAAATCAGGACTGGCATTATACGTATATGGAGGTATGTATGTGGTACCTAATTGCGCTATGTTATCAATGCCCATTGTATAGTCCAGCGTAAAATCCTTAAAGGGTTTAAGTTTCAATCCAAAGGAAGCTATTATGCGGTTCGTTTCCTGCTGCTGTTTAATATCTTCAATAATGCTTACCGGGTTTATCCGTCCCCTTTCTCCAACTGCTTTTAAATTTCCATTCGCATCGCGGGCGGATATGTTATGAAAATTACCAATAATGGTCACGCTGTTTATAGGGGAGTAAAATGAGTTGCCATCAGGTTTTTCGTTGGCCTTGCTGTTTATATAATTCAGGCCGACGTTAAAGGAAGCCCAGGTTGCCAGTTCCTGGTCAAGATTGACCCTGAAACTGAACCGTCGAAAATCCGTATTTTTAATGATACCCTGGTTGTTAAAGTAAGAGGCTGAAGCAAAATACTTAGTTTTATCTTTTCCTCCACGAACAGAGATGTTGTTATCGGTACCTATTCCATCATCAAATATATAATCCCAGTAATTGTACCTGGTAACAGGAGTGGTAGCAGTAAGTGCGGGCGTAAGGATATCCTGCGTAAGCGCTCCGGCCCCGTCTGTAGGGCCGCCAAATTTTACAGGGGCTGCATTGAAACCGACGTGTTTGCGCAATTGATTGAGATTAATGCCTGTTGTAAAGCTAACCACCGGATCGCCGCTGCTTCCCCTTTTTGTAAAGATCTGCACCACGCCTGCATTGGCACGGCTACCATAAATCGCAGCAGCAGCGGCTCCGTTCAGGATCTCAATGTGGTCAATATCAGCCGGATTTATATCTACCATCCTGTTTGGCGCGGGTGAAATCAATCCGTCATACGAGGGCTGTGTATTTGTTACTCTCCTGGCGCTATTGCTTACGATCACGCCGTCGACAATATACAGCGGCTCACTGGAGGAATTTACGGTGCTCACGCCTCTAAGGCGTACAGAGATGCTACCGCCCGGATCTCCGCTGTTCTGAATGATCTGCGCCCCCGGAGTTTTGCCCTGCAAAGCGGCCAGCACGTTACCTGCCGCACCCGCCCTCAGGTCATCACCCTTTACGGTTGCAATATAACTACCAAGTTGCCGCCTTGTAGTTCCGGCAGAAGTGCCGGTAACAATCACTTCATCCAGTCCCAGAGCATCTTCATCAAGTCGGGCGTTTATGGTGTAACTCTTATTATTGCCAATCCTTAATGCAGACTGCTGATTTTTAAATCCTATGCCGGTAAATACAAGCGTATAATTTCCGGTTTTTACATCACCGGTCAGGGTATAGTTTCCGCTTACATCTGTTGCCGTAGCAAAACCGGTATTTTGAATGGTAATAGTAATTCCGGGTAAGCCGGTCCCGTCACCACCGGTAACTCTGCCATTGACCGTTACCTGCGATAAAACCGGCAGCATAAGTAAATTAGCAAGCAAGATCAGAACGGCAAATCTGTATTTGCTGAGCCAGTAAAGAATGTACTTCATGATGAGATTTTTGGAGTTAAATAGATCTTGATAAGGGCAGACAACAAAGCTAAAAGCTATCTAGGCAACCTCTTGCCCGTGGATGGTGTTTTCATCAACCACAAACAAATGAATTTCAAAGAATATTTGGGTATAAATAGTGTAACAGGTTATCAGCAATGTATTACAATCTTTGCAAAAAACAGCAAAATGTTGCAAAAGATATTTTTACGGTAAGTAAAACGTGCAGAAAGCGGCAACGCTTCCGTAATTACGAGCAGGCTGGATAAAAAAAAATCCGGGAAAAGATCCCGGATCGAGTGAATGCTTTTAAGTCAGGTTATTTGAAACTTACAGGAACGGCAACCATTGTTTGGTCCCACTCAATAATAAGGTCCGAACCGGCAAAACGGTAAGTAAGCTTTTCTACAACATTATCCGTTTTTTTAGTTGGAACTGTTACTTTCAGTACGTCTTTATCCTTAATTTCTTCGTATTTAAACGAACCCCACTGTTTCATGGAAGAATTCAGAATAACCGTCCAGTCCTTCTCGGTTGGAGTAACAAACAACGTATATGTACCGGCTTTTACAGGCTGTCCACCAAAGGTTCCGTCTTTGGCAAATGTTATTTCGGTAGCCTCATTGGCACCTGCCCTCCAGACCTTTCCATACTTTTCCTTGTCGCCAAATATCACCCGTCCTTTTTTCGAAGGCTGACCATAAGCTACTTTTACATTTTCGGTTTCAGCAGTAACGCGAGGACTAGCCGGAGTTTGCTGCGCACTAGCCATAAGTCCTAAAAATAACATTCCTGACAGGAATAACAACTTCTTCATAATAAAACAAATTTGATGATGAATGAATAATAAAAACGGATCACTTAAGATCTCTTATTCGGCTTTTTCAAGCAACCGTTTTAGGTTTAACAAAGATTGTTCCATTTGTGGTCCTAGCTGTTTGTCATAAATAATACTGCTGAATTTTTCCCACGGATACCATTTAAAAGTAAAATCGAAATACCACTGAACCACGGTTACTGAACCTGCAGGGATCAAATGAAACATACCGGTAAACATTGTTCCATTGTTCCGGCGCCACACCGATTTTATGGAACCGGTATCAGACTTAATTATATAAACGGTTAAATGGCCTGATGATATGCTGTTACGGGAAAACCTTTTTTCCGGTAATGCTTTTATATATTCATTCCAGAGCCCCCAGTCTTTTATTTCTTCCAGCCTTTTATACACGCTTGCTACCGGAACTGAAATGTTAACCGCTCTTGAAATCCTCACCTTCGATGGCAATAAAAAAGAAATGGCTGTCACTAATAAGAATAATACAACAGCGCTAATGATAATAAGTTTTAGAATTTTCATTCTGTTTTTGGTTCACACCATCCTTGAACTCCGAACTCTATTTTACTCAACGCTGAATTCAAACGGAATTCTGGCCTGGATAGAACCCATCAGCTGTTTGATCCGCCGGATGGAATGATAGATCTTAAAACCTTCATCGCCCAGTTCCTCGCGGATGGCTTCCGCTTTGGTCATTTTTTTATAGTTGCCAAAGATGAGGTCGAAAATATTCTGCGGCTCGGGGTATTCCTTCAACCGGTAGTCGGTGATCTTTGCCATACGGGCTGCGCAGTCGACTGCATCCTGCAGATTGCCTAATTTGTCAACCAATTTTAATTGCAGCGCCTTCTCTCCCATCCATACCCGGCCTTGGCCCATGCTGTCAACGACGGCCACCGGAAGCTTCCTGCCGTTTGCCACCCTTGTTAAGAAAGTTTGATAAATCGTGTCTACCATACGCTGAAGATAATTGCGTTCCACTGCATTTAACGGTTTAACCACCGACATGGCATCGGCATGTTCAGCGGTCTTCACGCCATCGAAAGTTACCCCTAATCTGTTTTTAAAGAAGCTCTGCATATTGGGAACCAAAGTGAATACGCCAATAGAACCGGTAATCGTACTTGGTTGTGCAAAAATACTGTCTGCATTGCAGGCAAGGTAATACCCGCCTGAAGCCGCCACATCGCCAAAGCTGATGACTACAGGCTTTTCTTTACGGGTAACGGATAACTCGCGCCACATTTCTTCACTGGCAATTACGCTTCCACCTCCTGAATTAACCCTGAATACGACGGCTTTTACCTCTTTGTCCAGTCTGGCCTTGCGTATCAGGTCTTTAAAAGTTTCTCCGCCAATCTGACCCTTTTCGCCCTTGCCGTCAACAATATCGCCCTGGGCATAGATCAGGGCGATCCGGTCTTTACCCTTCCCCTTTCTAAAATTTACCGCCATCGCATATTTACCGACAGGCACCATATTAATTTTAGCGTCTTTTTTTAAGCCCAGTCTTTGTTTTATTTCCTCACGCACCTCATCATCATATTTAACACCGTCAATTAATTTATACTTAACGGCGTCATTGGCAGTATTGACAGAAAGGTTGTTGGCATAGGCATGAAGGGTAGCCGTATCAACCCCTCTCACCTCTTGCGTTTTAATCAGGAGGCGGTTATACAGGTAAGAGACCAACTCGAAACTTTGAAGGCGGTTAGGTTCTGTCATCTTTTCTTCCCTTAAGGGTTCGGTAGCGCTTTTAAACTTACCGGCGTAAATGACCTGGGGATCAATTTCTAAATTTTCAAGTGCCTGCTTGAAAAATATCGATTGAAAGGAGTAACCCCTCCAGTCCAGTGATCCTATCGGGTTACAATATATTTTGGTGGCAACATTAGCCACATAGTAAGCCCTTTGCGAAATAACATCACCGTATGCATAGATAAATTTTTTGCTCTGCCTGAAGTCAAGCAACGCATTACGCAGTTCTTCACTGGTAGCAAAGCCGTTCCCATTATCATCGCACTTCAGATAAATACCTTTAACTGCAGAATCCGCTTTAGCGTGTCGGATCATGCGTATCAAATCGTACAAACCGGTATAGTCGTAAACATCTCCGGAACTGAAGCCGGCAACGGGATTCTGCTGGGTTTGCTCCGGAAAGGTTTCTTTCAGATCAATGAAAAGAACGGCTTTTGTACCAGTTTCCACTTCTTTGGATGAACTGACTGTGCCGATTAATCCGGCAAGTAAGAAAATACCGATCAGCACAAATACAAATAACGCCAGTAACGATGCAAAAAATATTTTAAAAAAATTTCTCATGTCTTGAACTAATTTTTTTGAGAATGACAAAAATAAAGATATTTGAACCCTTTACAGAATGCAATATATAAATAAAGCATATTTGTTGACAGGCGGCAACGTAGGAAACCGTTTTTTTTACCTCAGTCAGGCTGTAAATATAATACAATCATTGTGCGGGAAAGTTGCTGCTAAATCGTCATTGTACGAAACAGCTCCCTGGGGGAATACGGAACAGGCCGCTTTTTTGAACCAGGCTTTAGAGTTGCATACCTCATTTGCTGCAGAAGATCTGATGAACTTCCTGTTGCTTATCGAAGAAAAGATGGGTCGAAAAAGGTTAAAGCGATATGAGCCGCGCATTATCGATATAGACATCCTTTTGTTTAATGATGAAATAATCAACACCTTCCGGCTTGTCGTTCCACACCCCGAATTGCCTAACCGGAAGTTTGTTTTGCTACCGCTTTCCGAAATTGCAGGAAACCATCAACATCCGGTATTACATAAAACGATGAACCAGTTATTAATAGAATGCCCGGATAGACTGGCCGTTAACAAAGTCACAGAGCAACCATGATGAATTACCATTTCATTACCATAGAAGGAAACATCGGTGCGGGCAAAACAACTCTGGCTCATTTGTTGTCCAAACATTTTAATGCCCGGCTGATCCTTGAAGAGTTTGCCGACAATCCTTTTTTAAGTAAGTTTTACGAAAAACCGCAGCAGTATGCATTTCCGCTGGAACTGTTTTTCATGGCCGAACGTTATAAACAACTGAAGGAGCTTATTCATACCAAGGACATCTTTCAGAATATTACCGTTTCAGATTATCTGTTCACCAAATGTTTGTTATTTGCCAAGGTAAATTTACCTGAGGAAGAATTTCGTCTTTACCAAAAAATATTCGACATTATTTACCAGCAATTGACGCAACCTGATATACTTATTTACCTGCATGTTCCTGTAAGCCGCTTGCAGAAAAACATAAAAAAAAGGAACCGGTCGTACGAGCAGGCTATTTCCGATGAGTACCTGTTTAACCTTCAACTTACTTACACCAATTATATAAAGCAGCATAATATTAAAACCCTGGTCATTGATGCAGGCAATGCCGACTTCCTGGGAAATGAAAAACATTTGCAGGTGATCCTGGGGGCATTGGATAAAGAATATGATAACGGGCAGCATTACTTCACTTTGCCATAAATCCTTATGTAATGCCTCCTTCCGTTCCCTTACAATTACTGCGTAATATAGAATACCGTCATTTTATTACAGCCCGCTTTTTTTATATCATGGCTATTCGAACGGTTACTACGGTAGTGGGATGGAAAATTTATGAACTCACCAGGGATCCGTTTGCCATAGGGCTGCTTGGGTTATCAGAATTTTTGCCAGCTTTCAGCCTGGCATTGTATGCCGGGCACATTATTGACAAGAGTGATAAAAGGGCGCTTATATTAAGAACAACCCTTTTTTACCTGTTATGTACGGGAACGCTGCTTGCCATCTCCACTGGTTACGCGAACCGGCATATTTCCAGATCGGGTATTCAACTCATGATTTACGCTATCATCTTTTGTACCGGAATAGTCCGTGCATTTGCGAGTCCCAGTTTTAATGCCATTGTTGCTCAGATCGTCCCCAGGGACCAGCTACCGAACGCCGTGACGCTTAATTCCAGCTCCTTCCTGCTGGCTTCCGTAATAGGACATGGAACGGCAGGATTTCTCATTGCTCATACGCAATATGTATTCACTTTCGGCATTGTGGCCGTTTATTTATGCATTTCCCTGTATTTTATGTTTTCCCTTGCTGACAAACCTACCCTGCTAAACAGCAATGAGAAAAAAACAGTTGAGAGTATTCTTGAAGGCTTACGATTTGTTTTTAAAACAAAGGAGATCCTCGGAGCAATGGCCCTAGACCTGTTTGCCGTATTGTTCGGCGGCGCAGTGGCGCTGATTCCAGTCTTTGCAAGAGACATTTTACAGGTTGGCCCGGTGGGTTTTGGCTGGCTTAATGCTGCGGCTGACATCGGCGCTATCACCATGATCCTTGCACTTACCCTATTTCCTTTACAAAAAAAACAGGGTCTGGTATTGCTTTATGCGGTGGCCGGATTCGGCGCCAGTATCATTCTCTTCGGCCTTTCAACCTGGTACATTCTTTCCTTTATGGCGCTGGTTTGTAGTGGTTTACTGGATGGTATCAGCGTAGTGATCAGAAGTACCATCGTGCAGCTCAAAACACCGGATTATATGCGTGGCAGGGTTTCTTCCGTTAATTCCATGTTCATCAATTCTTCCAACGAATTGGGACAGTTTGAAAGCGGTTTTATGGCGCGTTTACTTGGCACCATTCCTTCTGTTGTTTTTGGAGGCTTCATGACCATCGCCGTAGTAATCGTTACCTGGTTTAAAGCGCCGACCCTGAAAAAAATGGAATACTGAGGTAGATGTGCGAATGTAACGGATGATCGGAGCCCACTAAGTAATTTATTCTGATTGAAGCTTTTCTACGCAGTTGCAGCATATATAATTATTTGAGAGGTTAAAAAAATATTTCCTTTTATCGGCTTATTTTAGTAACTTATCATTTCTATTCATTAGAATACCATTCTTACTTCTGCACTTTTTTTTGCTTTATTTATTTATTCACCAAAAGTAACAATTATGAAAAGGTTAATCTTTGCAATTATCGCATTGCCATTTTTTTCATTTGCGCAGGAAAAGAACGTGATTTCCGTAAACCGTGTTTTTGCCAAAGGAGATAAAACTGCTGCTTTTGAAAAAGCATTAACAGCACATGCTCAAAAGTATCATACCGGCACCTGGAAGTGGAGGATATTTACAGTTGAATCAGGCCCGGATGCAGGAGCATACCATATCACAGAAGGACCAATGAGTTGGGAGGACATGGATACAAGAGGCGATCTCGGTAAAGTTCATATGGCAGACTGGAATGTGAATATTGCTCCGCTTTTGCTGGATAAAGGGAGTATCTCATATGCTGTTTATCGCCCTGAGCTCAGTAGTGTCGCCTTAACTGATTATTCTGACAAGATCGCAATCACGCGTGTTTTTCCTAAGCCAGGTTATTTGGAAGAGGTAGAGGAGCTGGTTAAGACGTTAAAAAAAACCTGGGATGCCAGTGATCAAACAGTAGCTGTTTATGAATTCAGTTCATCCGGGCCGCAACAAATTGCTTTAGTAACAAGGTATAAACAGGGATTAAAAGAAAGAGCAACAGGATTTCGTAAACCAATGAAGGAACGTTATACGCAGGCTAATGGAGAAAATTCTTGGGAAGCCTATATGAAAGGGATAAGAAATTCTACAGATCATTTCTGGTCGGAACTTTTGTTTTACCACTCTGAGTTAAGCTCTAAATAAGTTATGTATTTGTAAACAAGCCATCTCATAAATGGATGAGGCTGACGGTTTGTTTATCAGAATGTCTATATTAAAAAATAGGGTTATCCATTTAAGTCGCATTTGCTTTATAGGCGTAGGGTTCATGTTGCATCATTCTCTCAATCAGCTTGTGCCAGATGGTTGGTAGAAAGTTTCTCCGGTTAAATCTGAAGAAGAATTCATCTAAATATCCGTTCATGAATCTTTCTGAACACTTATGATGTATACCTCTTAGCCATCCTTTCAAATTCATGATTAAATAATGCAATCCCATAAAGTTTTTCCCTTTACTTGAGGGCTTTTGCTTGATTTCAAATTCACTTTCCAGTGGCCAGTAACCCCTCCATTGATCCGTCTTAATCTGGGTGTTATCTTTGTCAATATATTTCTCGAAGAAAGGCTTAAAGCTTTCTGCACTGGCATCTTCAATCGTTTGTGCATAGGCTCGTCCTATTTTATCTCCTTGTACTTTTTCAACTGCCATCACTACCAGCTTCTTATCTCCCTTGCTTCTTCCGCGTTCGCCCTCATCTACTCCCCCAATCATCAATTCATCCACTTCTACATGACCACTAAGAAGATGTTTGCCGCTGCTTGCCATTGCCTCCTGTGCCTTTCGTTTAAACAACCAGGAAGATTTTTGATTGATGCCGTATTCATTAGCCAATTCTATGGTTGACATTCCTTTTTTGCGCACAGAGATCCGAAAGTTAATCCCAAAAGCCTTCAGCAGCGGGATCTTCATCTTGTGAAACAATGTGTGTGCTGTGACAGATTCATCATACCCGCACTGTGTACATCGCAAATGAAACCGAGTCTTGCCTTTGCAGCTTTTCTTCCCATTGCAATTGCGGCATCGATAACCGTCATTCCATTTTAAATCAAACAGATACTGCCTGCAATCATCTTCACTTGTAAAGAACTTATTAAACTCACTAATGGTGATTCCCTGAAACATACTCAAATATTTAGTACAAATATACTAAATTTATTAGCTAAGGTCTATTTCTTATCTTCGCTTTGCGCTCTATCTGGATAACCCTATTAAAAAAAATCTCTAATATGAAAAGAATAATTTTCCTACTCATAGTAAGCAGCTTGACCTGTTTGGTTGCTTGTAATGATGCATCCAACAACGAAACAGCCACTATGTCAACAAACGACAGCAGCAGTTTTGACCTTTCTAAAACCAGGGCTGATATAGAAGCTGACAATGCAAAATTTATGGATGAAATAAAAAGAGGTGATTCTGCCGCGCTTGCTGAGCACTATCATTCTGAAGGTCAGGTATTGATGTCAAATTCAGAACCGGTAATGAGAAGAGATATCTCATCTGCATGGGGCAGTATAATAAGGATGGGAGTAAAGGAACTTAAAATTACAACCACTGATGTAGTAGGAAATAAAGACTTACTGGTAGAGACAGGTGTCTATGAAGATTATGGTGACAAAAATGCTATTATTGATAAAGGGAAATATATTGTTGCATGGAGAAAAGAAAATGGAAACTGGAAAATTTATCGCGACATCTCCAACTCAAATTTACCAAGACAAAGAGCGAAATAATAGCCGCGTGGTTGGTGGTATTCTGTACAACGACTTTAACAACATGATTATTAATGTACAGCGCAACCGTTGTCGATCTTAAACAATGCTCCGTGAGGAGCAAAATGTCGGTAGAAATAAAGACTTTTGAACGCGTGCCGTAGGTACGCACCATACGGATGCACCTTTGGTATTGCTCCTGAAGCAACGTGTCGTCTCGTTGCTTGGTTCACCAAAAACACTGGAAATTTTCCGAACTACCGACTCCAGATTCAGGACTTGCTTTCAGCAGCAACCAACTTCTCTAAAACATAGTATACAATCGGACAAAAAGAGCTGTTTTTCACAGTTAGTTCCGGCCGCTTAACAACCACATCTTCATCAGTATAAGGAAATCTGACACAATCCGATGGCCTTTGTTCGTATATGCTGCAAAGGTTGTCAGTTCCTAAAAATGGGCAGGGTGTGCTGCGGGTAACATAATCCCCGTCTTCATCAAGCCGCAAATAGGCTGCGATAAAATCGCCTTCTTTCATGCGCAGCTGTTTGGAGATCCGTTTTATGTCGGGCGTTTTAAACCGGGGAGAATAATTTTTGCAGCAATTGGCGCAGGTGAGGCAATCTATATTTTTGAAGGCTTGCTCATGAAGATCGGGCAATTGCTTCAGCACGTCATTTTTATCTGCTTTTTGCAGGAACTGCTTGTACCGTTTCTGCTGTTCGGCCGATTTTTTTTCCCAATTATGAAAGATTCCGGTGGTCATCGTATAAATAATGAGGCAATGAATTTTTCACTTCGATAATGGTAAGCCTAAAAAACAGTTAACGATTTTAATCAATCGTACCTTTGGCTTAAAATAACCGACTTATAACCAAATCAGCATTATTGAAAGCAGCAATTATATTTATTACCTTCATTTTTGTATCCGCTCACTTCGTTTCTGCACAGGCCCAAAAAATTGACAGTATTTTCTTTAACCTTTATACTGACAGCCTCAAGAAAGGCACCCACAATTATATCAATGTTGATGGCAAATATTCAGACGGCCGCTGGCTGCCGTTAACATCAAAACAGATTGCCTTCACATCTACTGCCGGAAAATTTGATAATAACAGCCTATTTGTCGATCCTGATTTCAGGGAAGAAAAAATTACCGTTACGGCGGTTTTAAAATCCGATACTTCCGTTAGCAGGTCTGTCACCATTTATATCAAAAAGAAGTCTGACAATGAAAAGCTAAAAACTGCCGAGGAAGTTATGAAAGAATTGGAGCAGGGTAAGACCCGCAAGCGCAAAGCCTGACATAAACTGATGAGGCCACTTCCGGGGCAAGACATTTAAGCGACCACCGATTCCATTTTTTTTGCATCTTCCATAAATTTTGCCAAACCACTGTCGGTTAACGGATGCTTGAGCAGGCCAAGGATAGACTCGAGCGGACAGGTACATACATTAGCCCCCGCTTCTGCACAGCGGACGATGTGCAGGGCTGAACGTATAGATGCTGCAAGAATTTCTGTTTTAAAGCCTTGTATCGTATAAATCGCAGAGATCTGTTCAATTAATGTTACGCCATCCCAGCCGGTGTCATCCAGGCGACCCAGAAATGGAGATACATAAGCCGCGCCGGCCTTGGCAGCGAGTATTGCCTGCCCTGCAGAGAATACCAGGGTACAGTTGGTTTTAATTCCGTTATCCGTGAACCATTTAATGGCTTTGACACCCTCTTTGATCATCGGAACTTTTACAATAATGTTCGGGTGTATGGCCGCCAGTTTTTTTCCTTCTTCAATGATAGTCTTGAAATCTGTAGAGACAACTTCTGCGCTTATATCACCTTCAACCATGTCACAAATGGTCTTGTAGTGGTTGATTACCGCTTCTTCTCCTTTGATCCCTTCTTTAGCCATTAAAGAAGGATTGGTGGTAACGCCGTCTAAAATGCCCAATTCGTTTGCTTCCCGGATCTGATCAAGATTTGCCGTATCAATAAAAAATTTCATAATTGGATATTTGCATGAGGAGCTTAAGAAAAAAAAATGGCAAGTTACTTATATCGCACCGCTACAACCACTTACCCTTGCTGCCTTCCGACCCTGGGGGATTTAGCAGGAGCTGGTCGTATAAGACTTGCCGTCGCAAATATAAGGGATTTCATATTTTATCAGCCGTTTAAAAATAATGTATACACTTTTTTAAAAGCCGATTCCCTGTCTGGCTCCAAGCGAGTTAATTCGGGCAAATCCGATCAGTTCATCTGTACGGCCGCCTTGCTGTCGATAATAAACGAGGATGGTATAGTTGTTTTCTGTGTCCCAGAAGTTGCCTTCCGTAAATTCGAAAGAAGGGGACCGATTGTTTTCTTCCTTCGTAATGAACGCGTAATCGTAATACCCTTGCTTAAGAAAGAGGGAGGTTTCATAAACGCCATCCCGCTCATTAAACCGCATTTTTGCAGAATCGGCAGATCCATAATTGGAAAGCTCTCCGAACACGTATACCTCTTTCCGGGGAAAGGCCATTTTTCCCGGAGGCAAATACCTGAAATGCACGGTGGCATAATCAGACTGCCACAAAAGGTTGATGCTTTCCAGGGCCTCATTATAATACATTCCATTGTTGTCGCGGTAAAACACAAAGCGTTGCTGGGAACGATCGAGGTCGGTTTTTATATATATATCAGTTGAATTTTTACCGTAATCCGCCCTTTCCACCCGGTCACTTTGCAGCCTGAAACTTCTCAGGTCAAGCCAACGCCATTCGCGGCCTGCAGGGAAGACGCAATCATTTTCTGTATTATATTCGAGTGACCCCTGGCGTATAAACGTAGGCCGGATATCATGCAGGTGGTTATCCCAACGATTGTTTTGTAAGATCGATACCTTAACCTGCTGGATGGCATTCATTAAATTGAGCTTACTGGTATTTACGGTGAACTGTATTTTCTGATGTGTTCTAAAGATCTGTCCGTTGAAGGGTTGTTGTATCTGAGCACCGACATCCACTTTCTGATCTACAACAAGCAAGCATCTGGTGAAAGCCAGTTTGGAGGTATCCCCATCAAGAAAAACCTTCAACAGGTAATTCCCGGAACGGGAAGGAAGTGAATTTCTTTCCGGCAATACCGCCTGGTAATGCGTGTATCTGGTTAAAGCGATGGAAGAAATGCGGTAGTTTGTCAGGCGCATCTGTGAAAATCCGGTGATAAAATCGAACTGGCTTACCATGGCCGGGGACCAGTCGGCGTTACATAACTGATATGTATAGGAGTAGTTTTTCACGTTAGCGTCAAGGTCATCAAAATGGAGCTCCAGCCTGTCAGAACTATTGAGCTTCCATACGGGGTAAGCTAAAGGATTACCATATACATTGAATTTCACCGATCTTATTCGCGCCGAATACACCCGGTCGGGTACCTGCGCTTCTACGGAAATAAAGGACAACAGGCAGATTAAAAAAATATAAAGTTTCATAATACGAGAATGGTAATGGTCGTTCATTCCCATTTGATGATAAAGTTGCATAATTTACAGGTAAATGTCAGCAAAATTGATTTAATATATTTGGATCTATTTTTGAAATAAGAAACCAGCATTTGAATATAGCACAGTTTATTGCCCGTCGCATCGCATTTAATACGCAACGATCCTTTTCACGGTTTATAATCCGTTTAGCCATAGCGGCGACCATCATCAGCGTGGCTACCATGATTATTGCCATGGCCTTTACTAATGGCTTCCAGTTTGTCATCAGCCAGAAGATCTTCAGTTTTTTTGGACACATTAGGGTACAGCATTACGAACCTAACAAAGTATCCTTTGCCGAAGAGTTTCCCATCCTGAAGAATGATACCATTACCCGCATTCTTAAACAAAATCCGGAAATTCAAATAGTACAGCCGTTTGCTACCAAGAACGTTATTTTAAAAACCAATGAAACCATTGAAGGCGTTTTATTCAAGGGAGTTGAGAAAAATTACGCATTTAAAAACCTGGATGGTTTTCTGGTAAGTGGGCGTTGGATACAATTTCCCGATAGCGGCTACAGCAATGAAATCAACCTGTCTGAGTATACTGCCGATCAGTTAAAACTGAAATTGAACGAGAAGGTCCTTATCTATTTTATTCAATCGGACGGTTCGCCGCCGCGTGCACGAAAGCTTACCATCGCCGGCATTTTTAAAACCGGTATTGAAGAGTATGATAAGTTACTTGCTTTAGGGGACCTTAAACTCATTCAACGGCTTAATAACTGGGATGAAAATGAGATCGGAGGATACGAGATCTTTGTGAAGGATTATCATAAAATAGATTTCATCAACGAATCCATTTTTTACGATCTGCCTGCACTATGGAACAGCAGAACCATAGAAGAGATCAATCCAAGTATTTTTGACTGGCTTAACCTGCAGGATCAGACCACTGTCATGGTACTCATCATAATGACCGTAGTGGCCGTACTCAACCTGATTACCTGCCTGATCATACTGGTATTGGAAAGAACCCGGATGGTTGGCATATTAAAAGCCCTGGGAGCAACAGATTCAACGGTGCAAAAGATATTTCTTTATCATGGAACAATTATAGCCGTTACCGGCATTTTTATGGGGAACCTTTTAGCCATTGGTTTTTGCTGGCTGCAACAACGATACGGCTTCATACCCCTTCCTGAAGACATGTATTACATTTCCAAGGCTGAAGCCAGGATTGTGTGGTGGCAGGTTGCCCTCGTAGACGCCGGAACATTGCTGATCTGCTTTATGGTGCTTATCGTTCCCACATTTATCATCAGGAAAATTCAGCCGGTGAAAGCTATCCAGTTCAGGTAAAGCTCCCCTCCTTTTTCCGTGAGGGGAATTAGTAGGTTCATTCCCATAACGCCGTCGGATAAACGCCGTCGTCAACAAGTTTATCCAGACTTGCTTTAACACCTGGTGCATCTTCCTTATAGGTAACACCAAACCATTGTGCCGAGGTGGGAATGACCTTTATTACGCCTTTTCCTTCACCGATGAACTGGTCTCCAATGATCGGAATGAAGAATTCTGATTTGGGATCATCCTGCTGTTCGCTTAAAAATTTATGGAATAGCTTTTCAATAAAGGGAAAAACAGAAGGATGAAAACACCAGAAATTCATTGAAACGCTGGAATTAAGCGGAACTTCAACCTGTTCTCCGTTCTCTTCGTAAACTATCTGGTCGCCTTCGCGATAGATCTTTGTTCTTTCGGCGATAGAAACAAGGTTTCCAGCCTCATCCGCCTGGCAAACGCCACGACTTACCGTTCCGTTTTCAGACAGTGTTTTTGCCAGTTCATAACCGATGATGGCGTAGGTATTTTCATTACATTCCGTAGTTAAAAACCGGTATGCTTTTGCAAAAGCATCGCTCCCGTAAAAATCATCGGCGTTGATCACGGCAAAAGGTTCCTTTACGGCATCCATTGCACACAAAACCGCATGTGCCGTTCCCCAGGGCTTTTTCCGGTCGGCAGGAACGGCGTATTCCCCAACATAGTCAGTCAGGTCCTGGTACACATAATCAGTTTCAATTTTTCCTTTCAGCTTTGGTTCAAATATTTCTTTGAAATCATCGGCAAAGTCTTTTCGGATGATAAAAACACATTTTTTAAATCCTGCCCGGATAGCGTCAAAAATCGAGTAATCCATAATGGTCTCGCCTGCAGGCCCGAAGGATTGGATCTGCTTCATACTTCCATAACGCGATGCCATACCGGCAGCCAGAATCAACAGGGTTGGTTGCATGCTTGCTTTTTTAGTGGCACGAAAATATAAAAAAGGTATGTCAAAGTATTTAAATTAATACTTTATGTAGTATTTTAATTACCTCGAACCGATGAGTATCTGCTTACGGACTTAACTTTGCCGTTTTTTTAAATCATTTATAAAGAACCTTTGTCCATTGCTATCTAATTATAGTGTAAACGTACAGTCTCTGGACCTGCAAGCAATTACAAAAATAAATGTACGGGCAGCTGTGTTGCGGCTGGATAAGATACACCCGGTAGTTTCCGGAAATAAATGGTTCAAACTTAAATATTACCTCCAGGATGCCTTGCAGAATAATTATCAAACGGTTCTAACTTTTGGCGGAGCCTGGTCTAACCACATTATCGCGACCGCTTACGCCTGCCGGGATGCCGGAATGCATTCAATCGGAGTTATCCGGGGTGAGCAATCGTTGTCCTTGTCAACCACCCTGCAGTCTGCTTTGGGATACGGTATGCAATTGGAATTTGTTGACAGGCATACGTTTCAGGCCAGGGATAAAACCGAACTGGTTAAAAAATTGGTTAACAAATGGGGCCGCCTTTATATTATACCTGAAGGCGGGGCAGGTATTCCGGGCATCAGGGGAAGTGAAGAGATCCTGGCATCAATCCCTTACCAAAAATATTCGCACATTATGTGCTGCATAGGAACAGGTACGATGTTTATGGGGGTGGTGAATAGTTCATTACCTACCCAGGAGCTTATTGGCATCCCCGTTTTAAAAGGAATGGGGCATCTTCCGGAACAATTTCGGGAATTTTTCAAAGAGCCCGCCCGAATGGATCAATGCAAGGTGCTTTATGACTACCATTTCGGAGGGTATGCTAAAAAAACGCCGGGTTTAATACAGTTCATGAATCAGTTTCATCAACAAACGGGCATTCCTACCGACTTTGTGTATACGGCCAAACTTATGTTCGCTTTTACCGACCTGCTAGAAAAAAATTATTTTACTCCGGATTCCCATATCCTAATTATACATAGCGGTGGCCTGCAGGGTAATACATCACTAAAGCCCGGCACACTGGCATTCTGATTTGAGGACAATTAGGCAGGCACATAAGTAATTAAAAACTTCCACCAATACATTACCATCGTCAAAGAATATGTGCAAGATGTATTTTGATTACCCTGTCCTGTTATCTTTGCAGCGCCAAAATACATGTATACTAACGTTACCTATTTAATCATGTGCCGGAACCTGATACTTATTTTATTGATTTTTATGTCTCTGGTTTCTGCCGGTCAGGATACGCTTCCTAAGTTCTCCGTTACAAATAAAGGTAACAACCGCATCATTGTAAGCTGGACAAATCCGTATGGCCAGAGTATCCGTCAGTTAAGTATCCAACGCTCATTTGATAGTCTGAAGAATTACAAAAGTATTCTTACGGTTCCTGATCCTACACCGATACAAAATGGTTATGTTGATAGCAAAGCCACTAATGATCACATGTTTTACCGGTTGTATATACAGTTGGACAGTGGTAAATATTTATTTAGTGTTGCCAAACGACCCGCCCCGGATACGGCCAAAATGAGTTGGACCGGTCAGCCACTGGGCGATAATCAATTAGATGTTCAGGAAATAGAACAATTAAAAAGGGAGTTGAAAAAATCGGGCAATGAGCGGGTTCTGATTATAAAGAAAGGAAATAATCTGGTTGGCGTAGTTGCTGAAAGTGGGTTGAGGCGATTCAGGGATTCAATCAACTATTACTCCGCGGATACCATCGTGTTAAAATCAGACACCGTTATCATTAAACCATTTATTGCAAAGGATTTTTTTAAACCCTCCCGGTACGTATTCACTGAAAGGGATGGTAACATAAAGATATTTTTACCGGAGGCTGCTTCGCGAAAATATGCACTGAGGTTTTTTGAGGAAGACAATAGCGAGGTTTTTGAGATTAAGCAGATCCGTGATCCGGTTTTACTGGTTGATAAGGCAAATTTTATTCATTCCGGCTGGTTTGTTTTTGAATTGTATGAAGACGGCCGGTTAATGGAAAAACACAAGGTTTTTGTTCCTAAGGATTTTTAGTTTTGCATTACTACACATCCTCCCGGGAGTACTTACTTGTAATGATAAAAGTTTAACTTACTACAAATTTTAGCTCTAATGCTCGGGTAGGAGCAACCGGTTTGTAGAACCATTCAGATAAATGATTCGCATGCCGTAGGTATGCAACGTTTGTTCCGCACCTACGGAGCGGTATC
>JBBJMP010000036.1:0-38808 GCA_037718865.1 Chitinophagaceae bacterium
TTAAGACTTTAGGCGAAGCAATTTGGCGGCATGGAGCACAAGAGCTAACATTCGAAGTTTTAAAATAATTTGTTTATTCTGATTGCTACAACTTGTGTAAGCACCATCTTTTTACACCTGCTTCTTCTTACCGAAATTGCACAATCATATTCTCTACAAGGCTGCTTTACACAACAAGAGCCTTCAATAGATACAGCACAGGAGCACACTGAGGCTTAGGATGGATTTCATGATTAGTAAGTAAATGGTATATATCAAATATACTAAATAATGCCTTTATTTTCACCCTGATATAAGTGCTGGGTGTATTCCAATTTGTCGCATTGGCTGCCCCATTGGGGCTACCTGTTTGTAGTAAAGAACCTATATTATCATAGCGTGCCATAGGTACGCAACATTCAGGGTAGCCACTTATTGTAAACATTTCCATGGATACATTCTTTCGTTTTGTTGCCATTCGGCTCGTTATCGCCAGGAAGGACCTTAATTGCCATTCCCCCATCAATGGTCAAAAAGCAAGCGCTCATTTGGCAGCTTTATACTACATTGCCGTACAATGTGTTTGTGGTTCCCGCAATCCAAAAGGGGAGAACCAATATTTGGTGTTTTCTACATTGCAGGGAGCCATTAGCACAAAAACCATCCAGATTTTTTTATTGATGCATATGAAAAAGAATATTAGTGCCACACGTAGAAATCTTCGTTTTTTCTTGTTGGCAGCGCTGTCAGCAGCTTCGTTTTTTTCAGGATGTAAACAGGAAACCGCTGACAAAAGAATAAAGCAATGGGATCCCGGCAAGACAGCCGGCTTAGCCAGATCTGTTGAATCATTGGTTAAGCCTGAACTGGCCGAGGGATTGGAGCTCCGGTTGTGGGGCGTTGATTCGCTCGTCATTTCCCCTATTTCGATTGACATGGATGACTTGGGAAAATTGTACTACACTACCACGAACAGGCAAAAAAACTCCGAATTCGATATACGTAGTCATAAGGACTGGGAGATCGAATCCATACAGTTGCAAACGGTGGAGGATAAACGCGCTTTTCTGCATAAAGTATTGTCGCCGGAAAATAGTAAGAATAATGTATGGTTGAAAGACCTTAACGGCGATAGCTCGCATGATTGGAAGGATATGACGGTAGAAAAAGAGTACGTCTATCGCCTGGAAGATGTTTCAGGTGATGGTGTGGCTGACCTGTCTCAACTTGTAGTGGAGGACTTCCATGAGGAGGTAACCGATGTGGCCGGTGGTATTTTAACACATGAAAATGACCTTTTTGTGGGGGTGGCTCCGGACTTATGGAGAATGAAAGATAAGAACGGAGATGGCATAGCAGATGAAAAGACGTCTATCTCGCACGGTTATGGTGTCCACGTTGGATTTGGCGGTCATGGCATGTCTGGAATCGAGATGGGTCCGGATGGGAAAATTTATTGGCAGATAGGGGACATCGGGTTTAATGGTAAAGGACAGGACGGGCAAAAATGGGAGCATCCCAACAGTGGTGTCATTGCCCGGGCTAAACCAGACGGTAGCGATTTCGAAATATTTGCGGCAGGGCTCCGTAATACCCACGAATTTGTATTTGACGAATACGGTAACCTCATCAGTGAAGACAACGACGGTGACCATGCAGGGGAGAAAGAAAGGCTGGTTTATATTGTAAATGGCCATGACGCAGGCTGGCGAACAAACTGGCAGTTTGGTAAATACAGGGACCCGGAAAACAATTCCTATAAAGTGTGGATGGACGAAAAAATGCACCTGCCCAGGTTTGAAGGACAGGCAGCTTATATAATACCCTGTATTGAAAATTTTGTTAGTGGACCTGCAGGAATGGTGTATAATCCTGGTACGGCTTTAGGTCCTCAATATAAAAACACCTTTTTTATTGCCAAGTTTGTTGGCAATCCGACCAACTCAGGTATTCACGGTTTCAGATTAAAACCGAAAGGCGCCGGCTTTGAGCTGGGAGAAAATAAAATGATCTTGGGTGGTATTCTGGCGACGGGTCTCGATTTCGGTCCGGATGGCTCTTTGTATGTGGGAGATTGGATTGAAGGATGGGACACCCATGACATTGGCCGGATCTGGAAGCTGGATGACAAAGCCGGGGCGTTGCAGCCTGAACGGCAGCAAACGAAATCATTGCTGGCTGCTGATTTTAGTCAGCGCAACGAAGATGGGCTGTTTGAGTTGCTGAAGAATCCGGATATGCGGGTGAGGCAGAAGTCGCAATTTGAATTGGTTAAACGTGGAGAAAAAGGTGCAGCCGTATTTAAAAAGGCACTGGCGCAAACGGCTAACCAGTTGGCCAGGGTTCATGCAATCTGGGGCATCCGCCAGCTAGCCGGTCCTCAAAACAAGTGGGCCCAGGTGTTGATGCCATTGTTACAGGATAATGATCCGGAGATAAGGGCTCAGGCGGCCAAATGGTTAGGAGATATGCGGTATAGAGAAGCCGGCAGTGCATTAATTCCACTACTAGCGGATACGTTTAGCCGTTCCCGTTTCTTTGCGGCTGAAGCATTGGGAAGAATGAAATATGAGCAGGCGATCAATCCTGTCATTGAGTTCCTGAAAACGAATAACGATGAAGATGCCTACTTGCGTCACGCCGGAAGCCTGGCTCTGGCACGAATAGGTAAAGCAGATCCTATAATAGCCTTATCAGGCCATTCTTCCCGGGCATTACGTATTGCTGCGGTGGTAGCGCTGCGAAGGATGAGCCATCCCGGGATCGCCGTCTTCCTGAACGATGCCGATGAATACATTGTCACAGAGGCTTCACGCGCCATCAATGATGACCTTTCCATTCCTGCAGCTTTGCCGGCCCTTGGAAATGTATTGAAGAACACCCGTTTTACCAATGAAGCTCTGATCCGGCGTGCCATCAACGCAAACCTTAGAGTCGGAAACGACGAATCCATGCAAAACCTGATCAGTTATGCAACAAGGGAGGGAAGCCCGGTAAACATGCGTGCAGAAGCTGTTGCGGCATTAAGCACCTGGTCAAAGCCTTCGGTTTTAGACAGGGTAGACGGTAGATACCGGGGAGTTATAGAAAGGGATCCGGCACCTGTAAAAGAGAAAGCAGTAGCAGCGCTTATTCAACTCCTAAAAAATACGGCCTTGCCCTTACGGGTTAGCGCAGTCAAAGCGATTAGCAAACTGAATATTGATCAGGGATCTGCTCCCCTGATCGCCTTATTGAAAAGTGACCGGCAGGCGGAAGTTCGGGTTGAAGCATTAAAGGCGCTGGCATTGATGAAGGATCCCCGGATAGGCGAGGCCATCCAGACTGCCCTTTCCGATAGAGAAAAAACGGTCCGTATAGCTGGTATCGGCCTCCTGGGTAAACTGAACATTTCTAAAAAACTGATGGTATCGTTACTTTCAACCGTAATTAGTTCCAAGACTACCGAAGAGAAGCAAGCAGCCCTGCTAACGCTTGGCAAACTACCCATTGAAAACTCCGGGAAACTGCTCGATGGGTTGCTGAATGAAATGGCCAATGGAAAGCTTCCTCCGGACATCCACCTCGAACTGGCGGAAGCGATTGACAGCACCCGTTCCAGTGCATTAATCGCGAGGTATAAAGAAATCAGTGGCGGCCTGACGTCTGACCAGTTGGCTTCGGCTTATGCGGGAAGTTTATTTGGCGGGGACGCCGATCGGGGGAAAAATATATTCTTAGGCAACCAGTCTTCCCAATGTATCCGCTGCCATTCTTACGATGACTTGGGCGGAAATGCCGGTCCGCGTTTGAATGGAGTAGCAAAAAGGCTTACCCGTCCGCAGATCCTTGAAGCCATGATCAATCCTAGTGCCCGGCTGGCTCCCGGATTCGGAGTGGTCACTGTTAACCTTAAAAACGGGAAAACCCTTTCCGGCGTTTTAACGGGAGAAAACAATACAGGGATTATTGTAAAGATCGGTGATCAACCCGATGAAACTATACCAAAGGATCAAATAGTCAAACGGATCAATGCGGCTTCAAGCATGCCTGACATGAAATATATCCTTTCCAAAAAAGAAATCCGTGACCTGGTAAGTTTCCTCTCAACGCTGAAAGAAGATCAATAGTTATCTCCTTGCTTTGCGTATTCTTTGTGCAAACCTTTGTGCCTCTTTGTGGTTAAATAGAACCACGAAGAGGCACAAAGAGAAGCCACGAAGAAGGCACGAAGGGTACTGATTTTTTTCTTTGCGTATTCTTTGTGCAAACCTTTGTGCCTCTTTGTGGTTAAATAGAACCACGAAGGGGCACAAAGAAAGAACCACAAAGAGGCACGAAGATCTTAACACTAGTTACATGCAGCTTCAAGGAAGGTAGTGGCATGATTTTATCAAACACTTAAATACAACATGAAAGAGTTTCCAATTACGGTAAGAAGGTCAATAGAATTAATGGGATTGTTCACACTGGGATGGATTATAGTGCAGGGTAGCGGCATTATTACACCTATCATCATGGCTTTCTTCATATGTATTGTCTTGTTGCCTGTGTACCGTTTTTTTATAAAGAGACGCTTTCCCGAGTCGCTGTCCATTGCCTTCTCCCTCATTCTCCTGTTAGCTATTGTGGCATTGGTTATCTGGTTCTTTTCTTCGCAGATCACCAGGCTCATCGTTGATTTTCCGACACTTAAAGCAAATGTCACCGTACACCTTCAATCATTAAGTGCCTGGATCAACAGTAAAACCAATTTTTCCACGGAGCGGCAACTGTCTCTTATTAATGAGCAAAGTAACAAGTTGCTGAACTACGCAGGAGGCCTGCTGGGAGGAGCAGCTGCCTCACTGAGTTCTATATTTATTTTTGTTGGACTGATCCCTATCTATATCTTTTTGATGCTGTTTTATAAAAACCTGTTGCTCCGGTTCATTTTCCTCTGGTTCCCCAAAGAAAGCCATGAGAAACTGATGGATGCCGTGCGGGAAACACAGAGCATCATCAAAAGTTACCTTGTCGGGCTGCTTATTCAGATTACATATATAACCATTCTCGTTGGAGTTATCTTAATGATTATCGGCATCAAACACGCCTTACTCATTGGGGTGATATTTGCCATCCTTAATCTCATTCCTTACGTAGGTGCCTTAATCGGGAATATTGTAGGCGTGTTACTTACCCTGACTTCTTCACAGGAAATATGGCCCATCTTTGCGGTTTTAGGTACAATAGCGGCGGTTCAGTTTCTGGACAATAATATCTTAATGCCAAAGATTGTGGGATCTAAGGTAAAGATCAACGCCCTGGCGAGCATAATAGGCGTAATCATCGGAGGTGCCATTGCCGGAGTGTCGGGCATGTTCCTTTCCTTACCTGTAATCGCCATTCTTAAAATTATTTTTGACAGGTCTAACAACCTTAGACAATGGGGCGTTTTATTCGGAGATGAAAGGCCGAGATACAGCCCGATGCGCTTTCCCGTTTTCAGGATGAAAAGTACAGAAGTCAGAAAGAGGATTGAAAAAGAGAATGATATTAAAACCACCTAGCCGTAAAGAACGGGATGGTTTCTGTTTGTTTAAACCTTAAACGTTCAAAGGAATGCTTGTTGCCAGCACGATTCCTTTTACGCTCTGGCTTAATTGATGCATCCGGTAAACCCGTTCGATGGGGTTGTCTTCCTGTTGTTCCGCGGGACACAAAAAATCAGATATCCATTCTTCCAGTCTGTAGCCTAAACGGTGCGCTGCAACAAAACAAAAAGGACGCCAGCCCCAGCCAATTTCTTCCTGAAGTTGTAAAAGGTAAGGAATCAGTTGCCTGTTCATCAGGAAAGGGCCATAGCTGTAGTCATACTGATGACCTGTTATTTCGGCACAGCAATTATTTATGGTTGTCTCTGTCATTTGCTGAAACGCAGGGAAACTGGCTAAACCGGCGACTGACCGGGATGCCGTTATAATCCCTGTTTGGTCATCCACTATCAGGCCGTCGAACATCGGTTTTAAACCATTGCTGAAAAATTGATATTTGTCGGGTTCCGTATACAAGATAAATGCCGAACCAGATTCATAAGCTTTCAATAAACTACTTTTAGCCTGTGCCCAAAGGCCGGAAGTTTTTGCTTCCGCTAACACAAATTGAGGGAAGCCACGAAGAAACTCTAAAAAGCCGGTATTTGACCCCCCATCGGTTATAAACACACGAATGTCGAGCTTTCCCAGTTGTTCTACAGATTTGCGCAATAATTTTTCTTCTTCCTCATCCCTTGCCCAAGTGATGGTGGCAATAGAAAGCTCATTTCTATGCATACATTAATTGCTTTGCTTCAACGTAAAGCTAGTTCAGTTTCTTCAGACGACCCTTAAACTAAACAAGGTTCAACATTGAAAAAAACCACAACGCCACCGCCAGTCCTGACGGTATTATAGTAAGCACCGGCTTCGGTATTACGGAAGTAAACGCTTGATACTGTGCCGATGGTCCAATACTTGCCATCCGGCGTTACCATTTCTTTTGGAAATTGGATGTGCAGTGTCTGGTGCAACCGCGTGGGCAGGGCTCTTCGCATATCCACCCGAACTGGCAATGGTCACCAGGGTAATCAAAAAAAGAATAGATTTCATAATCTTGTTTTTATCATTTAAAATTTAGATGATAAAATTGGTTATTTTATGAGCCTATGTGACTTTCAATTGCCATAATCAGTGAATGAATTGCTGCCATTAGGTACACTGCAGGGTTGCAGTGAATTACAAGAATAACCGTTTGATAACTACTGCCAATTATCTTCCAGCCCGTTTTCCAAAACCACGCTCTTCCCGGAATTTCCTTCCCCGGGCATATCAACCTGGATGGTACTCGTTTTTTTATCCCTATTCCACATGGCCCTCCAGTTGATCTCTGATCCGTTCAGGCGACGGTTTACTTCAAAGTTTAGGGCATTCAGCTTATGAGTAGGATCTGATACAGCCATTCTTACAATTGCTTTTCCGTTGGTTTTTACCATCACCATACAGGGCTGCTCAGCCGTAATGCTTAAACTGTTGCTGATCTTCATTTTTCCGGCTTTGTAGAAAACGATCTGGATATTATGCAGCCTTTTATGTTTTACAGCTTGTATCTCCGGTGTATTGGCAAGTATGATGATATCCCCTGTTTTATTATATCTATCCATGGCTGAAGCTCCTGTGCCCGGAACAACGATATAGGCATAACCCTTATTTCGCGGCCTGGTTCCGTGGTCGAGCCACAAGCTGAATACATCTTCCTCCACGGCGTCTTCTGTGGCCCATGACTGGTGGTTTATCTCGTGCCAATTGCCTCTGGCAGTCGAATTATTCAAACTTACGTCAACCGGAGCAGGAAAAATATAAGCAATGCTATCATGGAGA
Source organism: Chitinophagaceae bacterium (assembly GCA_037718865.1). GTDB lineage: Bacteria > Bacteroidota > Bacteroidia > Chitinophagales > Chitinophagaceae > JADCRZ01. The sequence goes on from JBBJMP010000036.1 coordinate 7,353, forward strand.
ACCCAGGATACTGCTTTTAAGTTGTGTTTACCTTTATCGAGCTTTTCCTTGCCTTTAATTGTTTTTATTACCACATCTTTGTTTAATAAACATTGATTGAGCGTGGTTGCCACCCGATACTCTGCCTCCGAGCTGACACCTGCGCCAAGACACACGTATTCCCGGTCAAAGAAAAACCAGGATTTGCGCGCTTTAAGCGGGTCGTGCGGACTGGCGAAGTCAAAAGCGGCGGCACCGTGTTCACCATCGCTCACGCCACCTACGAATTCTGTAAGCCCTTTTTTCGCCAGCTCCCGCCAATGCGGAAGGGCAGGTTTTTGCACTATGGTGGCTCCCGGTATTTTTTGCCAGTCCCAAACAGGAAAAATATTAAAGTACTCTTTACCGGTCCTTGTTATAAAATTTGAGCCATCGGCAAAATGATGATTTTTCAATCCTTCATCATTGTGCGGTTGTTCCATATTGTGGTTTCGGGAAGAATGCATGCGGACAGATGCAAAATAACTCGGACGTTGATGGGTAAAGTATTCCGAATGCCAGAAGAAACGGTTGCCTTTTAAAGCAGGTTGCTTCTCGCCCTTGCGTATCTGTACGATCTCTTCCAATTCTTTTTTACGGTATTCAGACGCAAGCAGCAGGTTTTGCGGTAATTCAACCCCTGCGGCAGCCAACGCCCCTTTCCTGGTAAGATCTCGGTTCCGGGCTCCCAGGTCTGCATACTTCCCAAACGCCATTGAACGGCAAACGCCGTCGAGATAATAATCAATGAGCAGCTTCATTGCTTCCTCGGGTAATGTAAACGATGTTCCGGCAATTTTTACGGCCCAATAGGCAAAAGAGCTGGCATAGCCCGTGCCGTAGGTATGAATTGAAATGACATTGTCTACCCGGTGATGAAAGCTCAGGTCGGGCTTAAGCCCTCTGCCGGTAGTCACTCTTATCTCTTCAGCCATCACCTTTACTACTCTTTCGAATATCGCAGTGTTCCTTGCAAACAACCCCTGTTTACCCAGCATTCCCGCAATTTGTATCAGGTCGCCGCCAGGCCTTGCACCTGAAGCTTCCAGGTTGGCCCGCCCTGCGATACGAGCCCCTTCGGTTCGTTGTTTTTCAGTGAGGTCAGTATCCATAATGAGCAAGGTGTTGATCATCAGGTTGGGCGTTCCCATTTCATTCCACCACCAATTCTCGCAAATGAAATCATGACTGATCCAGAAGTCCAGAGCGGAAGAAATTACTTTTTTGACCTCAGGATTACCCACAAATGCGGAACCCGGTTTTCTGAAGGCCCTGCTCAACTCCAGCATATTTTCGAGGTGTATGCGGTGCTCAAAGCCGGTGCGGGATGTATCCTGGTAATTAATACCCGGCCAGCTTCCATCGGGCCTGATTGATTTGAGCAAGGTTGTAACTTTATTTTCCTGAATCACCGGGTCCAGCAGGTCTTCTATGATGCGCTTACGGATGATCTCGAGGTCGGCATTGGCATCGAGCGTACCGGCAGGGCCCTTAGTCGTGAGGCCGTTTGGATGTGTATAAACAGGTACTGACAGGGCCATTACAAGAATGGCCAGTGTACAGGCAAGGTGTTTAATCATATGATCCCTTTTACTTGATTGGGTATGAAACGGAAGGTACGAAATCAACTCCGGGTGTAAACATCTTGCTGATTAAACACATAACGCTGAACTCCGAACATTTTTTGGTCATGGTTTGCCGGTTTCAAAAATGGTTGTTTCCAAAAGATGGTTCACTTTAAACTTCTTTGCAAAACTGTCATATAGATTCAGGTCGGCATTTCTGCGGAATTGTGCATCAAGGAAGTTATGGAATACGTGCTTGTCAGGAAACGATCGCTTCAAATTATTGACCGTCAAGGGAATCACTTCATCTTTACCGGAAACGGAGTAATAATACTTTCTTTCTCTTTTTACGCCCTTACCCTGGGAGACGTTCAGGTCTTTAAAAAAAATCCAGATAACGCCCTGTTCTGCAAAAGTATAAGACTCAAAATCACGGGTGAAAACGACCTTACCTTTATTTTGGTAGGCAAATACTTCGTCTTTATAAAGCTTAATTTTTTCTCCGTTGTGATGAATAGTTAGAAAGGGCTTATTCAGGAAATCATTGAAGCGGATCTTGTTTGTTTCGGATTCGGCATTGCTGGCGTAAGAGAGTTTTTTATCCTTAAAGTCTGCCTGGGTAAGGTATACTCCACTTTGATTGCTTTGCGCATTGGCAAAGGTGCCAAATATGGTTACCAATGCAAACAATATGAATATCTTCTTCATAAACAAGTGTTTTAAATTCTGTTTATCGTTGTTTAAGTATGTAACAGCTTTCAGTTACACATCAATAGATTAATCTGTAGGGAAAAATTGGAAAATGGATAACAATTGGTGAACCACCCCGTACACATATGCAGGTACACGGCAGCACTAACGGCATCGGAAAGATAGATGAGTGCAAGTATGGTGACTAAAATTTTTTTCATAAGATGACTGCGCAATAATTAATTTTTACCTCGCAAGCGGTGTTCTTTCCAGCCAGGTGCAAAATTACGAAAAGAGATAAAATATTTATTGCGTTTTTGTGTTAATAATTTTACTCGGGTTTTTCTGATAAGCAAAAATGGGCCTGTTGTATCACCGGAAATAGCTAACCCGCCCTTCCCGTTTTATTCCAATAGATTTTCAGGTTTTTTGTGGCCCTTCCGGAAGCGATAATGTCCGGTTTGCCGTCACCGTTTAGATCAGCTACCTGAATGTCTTCACAAGCCATTCCGTTTTCGTCGATCCAGGAAGCTTCCCACCGGCTTCCTGAAGCATCCGTTTTGCTATACATCCTGATGCCCACCTTACCTGATTTATTGGGAACCCTCCATCCGGCCACCACCTGGTCGGTTCCCGTACCAGCAAAGTCTCCGGTGGCCAACGCATGCCCTTCCTTAACATCATCATCAATGACGACCCGTTTGGGTTGGGTTTCGGGAAGATAGATCGCTACTTCATGGCCGTGCATCGGTTCAATAGTTGCGATGAAATGTTTGTCCGAAACCAATCTTCCCATTCTTACTTCTCCTGCGCCCTTGTCCATCCCCGTTAGTATCTCCCCTTTACCCTCTCCTGGTCCGCCGTAATGATCAGGTATAAACCGGATTCCTTCCTTTCCTGCCAGGTATAACCCTGTCTTTTTTCTATCCTTTGATTCCGACGGGTCAATATTATGCGTAAGGTGCATATTGTTTTCTATCGTGTGCATCGGCCAGGTGCCCTGAACGTTTTTGGGATACTCATAGGCAAGAACTTTTACGCCTTCACCTGCACCTCCTGAATTGCCGCGGCCGTGAAGAGGTACCACCATCAGGAAATATTTCCCGTTTGATGATCGTACCCATCGCATGCGGTGCACGGTAGGTTCATGGTGCAATTTTATGGCTTTCCAGGCCTGGGTAGGATCTGTGGGCCGCACCAGAAAGTGCACTGATCCCGACTGACCCGTATCGCTCGTTTCGGACGGGTTCCACTGGGCCCCTACGGCTACCTCGCATTTTCCATCCCCGTCAATATCCCGTGCGGCAATACAGACGTTATCATGAGCCGTGAGATTTTCAACCATTACAAATTTTTTCCAGTCGCCGTTCCTGTACCATACAAACTGCTTTTTATCGGCCAGCAGGATGTCCGGCTTGCCGTCTCCGTCAACATCGGCTATCGCCAATCCATAACCGATTGACAGGCTGCTATCGATGGTTTGTGCCTGAAACACCGGTACAGGCTGCTGATGAAAGCTGAAAACAAATGCAAGGATTACAAGGATTGACATGATCTTATTTTTATTGCTGATACAAAATAAATCTAATCCTTCAATCTGCGGCAACCAATCTTGCCGCAGATTTGCAGATTTGCTTAAGGTGAGGAAGGTCACAAATTCTCAGTTTATCCTAAATTTGTGCAAAATGCCCGGTAAAGACCGGGGATGAATTAACTTCATCATACCAATGCACCATAATCTTTATTGAATTTGAAAAAATATTATAATAGCGATGAACGGTCCATCTATTAAAGATCAATCACCCTTTTCCGGATCAAGGAGAAAGGCGATCAAAAACATAACAGTAGGCGGGGCGGCAATACTTTTATCACCCCACTCTTTACTTGCTGCCACCCGTCAGAAAAAGGAAAAGCTTGGCGTAGCACTTGTGGGACTTGGTTATTACAGTACCGACCTGTTGGCGCCTGCTCTGCAACAAACCAAAAACTGCTATCTTGCCGGTATCGTTACCGGAACACCAGCCAAAGCGGAAACCTGGAAGTCTAAGTACAACATCCCAGACAAAAACATCTATAATTACCAGAATTTCGACCAGATATCCAACAACCAGGATATTGACGTAGTATACGTAGTTCTGCCTCCGTCTATGCACCGGGAATATACCGTACGCGCCGCAGATGCGGGCAAACATGTCTGGTGCGAAAAACCCATGGCCGTTAGGGTGGATGAATGCCAGGCGATGATTGATGCCTGCCGCAAAAATAAGCGTTCCCTGGCAATAGGCTATCGCTTGCAACATGAACCCAATACCCAGGAATACCGGCGGATCATCAAGCAAAGATTGCTGGGAAAAGTGCAGAAGGTTACCTGTGCGGCTGGGTATCGGGAAAACAGGACCAATCACTGGAAGCAGATAAAAGAACTTGGAGGGGGCGTGTTATACGATATGGGTGTTTATGCCATCCAGGGTGCCAGGCTTGGATCCGGTCTGGAGCCCGTAGCGGTGATATCAGCTGTAACGTCTACTACCCGTCCGGAAATATATAAAAACGGCCTCGACGAAACTACGGTAGCCACCCTGGAGTTTCCGGGTGGTGTAGTGGCTGACATTAAAACCAGTTATGGCGAGAACGTGAACTTCTTAAATATCCTTTGTGAAAAGGGAGAGATTAAAATGGCTCCTTATTCTGCTTATTCGGGTGTAAAAGGGGGAAGTCCCCTGGGAGTGATAGATCTCCCTTACGAGGTGCCTTGGCAGCAGACTAAACAAATGGACGACGATGCTACGGCGATCATGCAGGGCAAACCCATGCTTGTACCTGGAGAAGAGGGGCTTCGGGACATCCGGATAGTACAAGCTATATACAAATCGGCGGGCACCCGCCAGCGTGTAAAAATTTGAGTATTATATTCATACAAAGTAATAGTCACTAAACTCTACAGATGATTAATATAAGCACGCTTTATATACTGGTTCTCATGCAGATCTTTACGGATTGTGAACACATCACCGACAGGCATGACAATGAGGGCGCTGATTCAGCTATTTCAACCGATAGCCAGGCTGTAGCAGGTAACTTCAAACTGCAGGAAGCCTTTCCAGGGCTTGAATTTGAAGAACCGGTAGAACTTACCGGTCCTGATGACGACAAAGACCGGGTATTTGTCATTGAGCAGAATGGGGTGATTCGGGTATTTCCTAACAAAGCAGATGCCCGGCAGGCAGCCGTTTTTCTGGACATTGATAAACAAGTGGAAAGTGGTGGAGAAAAAGGCTTACTGGGGCTGGCATTTCACCCTGAGTATAAAAAAAATGGATTCTTCTATGTTAATTACACCCGGGGCGATCCTTTGACAACAGTTATATCGCGCTTTACCGTAAGTGCTACTGATCCTAATAAAGCGGACCCTCAGTCAGAACAGATACTGCTCACCTTTCTTCAACCCTTTTCCAACCATAACGGCGGTAAAGTTACTTTTGGCAATGATGGATTTCTGTACATCTCGGCCGGCGACGGAGGAAGCGGGGGCGACCCAGGAAACCGGGCACAAAACCGCAAGGAACTGTTGGGTAAGATCTTAAGGATAGATGTGAATACTCCATCAGGCAATTTGAAATACAGTATACCTAAAGACAACCCCTATAAAAGCAATGACCAGGGACATAGGGAAGAAATATTTGCCTATGGCCTGCGTAATGTCTGGCGTTTTAATGTTGACCGTCAGACTGGAGCATTATGGGCCGGTGATGTAGGGCAGAACAGGCTGGAGGAAATAGACATCATTGAAAACGGGGGTAATTATGGATGGAAGATCATGGAGGCTGATGAATGTTTCAAATCGGACAATTGCAATAAATCCGGATTGAGCGCACCTATCTGGAATTACGAGCAGGGCAGCGAAGGCAGGTCTGTCACGGGGGGTTATGTATGCCGCGATAAAAATCTACCCGCACTAAACGGTAAATATGTTTACGGAGATTTTGTATCTGGTCATGTATGGGCATTGACTTTTTCCGGAAAGAAAGTGGTAAAAAACGAAAGGATAGCCAGTATTTCAGGGGGATTATCGTCTTTCGGAGAAGACAGTAAAAGCAATTTATACCTGTTGTCTTATGGGCCTGGTAAGATTTTTAAACTTGTTCAGGGTAAATAGTTCAGCAGCTGACTTCCGCTGTACGTAGTCTCCGACTCCGTACAGCTACGTTCTTTACAGTCTCCGACTGTAACTTATAAATTGCAAAACGAAACCACCCGCATTACATCCTCAGGCTTGTCAAAACGGAGTTTGTTTTCCTTTACAAATTCCCTGATAAGGCTTGCCTTTTCAGGGAACATCGCCTGGATATCTTTCAGATTATCTATCCTAGTGTATACCCTTCTCTTCCTTACCCAGTATGTATTCACGGGTAAAGCTTTATAATCCTCCGGAAGAGATAGTTGGTAAGCGCCTCCGGGCCCCAGCACACTCGTTATATTTGTGATCGAGGAAGTTTGTGAAGTGCCAAATCCGGTATTTTTTCCGGGAGGCACCAACTTGGATTTATGCTGAATAAATAAAGAGATAGGAGTATTTGTTGCCACCTCATAAAAAACTTTTCCGACGGGTATGAACCGTTTTTGTTTAATGAATACGGTATCGATAGTTTCCAGTTCATCCAGCGCCAGGTATTTGCCTGTATGGTAAAAGATCATTTCTTCTGTCAGGGTGTTATAATTCAGCCAGGTATTCACCATTTCAGTTGATTTTTTAAGCACGGATCCCAGAATGAACTCGGGAAATATATAATGTAATACTTCCCTTCTGCTGGATTCATATTGGCCCAACACAGGAAAGAATATGTAAACAGATAATATACTTAATATAGTTTGTTTCATATTTCGCGTTTTAGTCATCCGTTAGATTACCGTCAGGGTTGCCCCACCCTGGTATAGCTACCGTTAGTACTCATATTCAGTTATTAATAAGGCAATGGTATCCTAAGATAATGGATTTATACCTATTTATTGCATCCTGCAATAAGGGGGCAACGCGTACTGATAAGCTCCGCTTGTAATCCCGGTAATAATGCCTTCGTAAATAATCAACTTAATCAATAAATTGCGCTTGCTGGCTTGCTTTAACAGCGTATTGTTTGCCTGGGTGTAAGTTTATTTTTCAGAACCGGGCTTTAATAGTTGCGATATTAAAATTTACCAGTTTGCTATGACGATCAACAAGCGTTCCTCTCATGCCATGATCATATGTTTCTTATGCTTAACGCTGGGATGCTTGCAGCATAAAAAAACAGGTAAGGTGGTCACTGTAAGTGATGTCAGCACAGAAGTGAGTGATAAATTCAAGGAACATGTGCGCACTACAGAATGGCAAAGCCCCGATCAGCAACGCCTTGGTTTTAAATTGCCTCCCGGGTTTGAGGTCACCTGTTTTGCTTCCGAGCCTGATATTACCAAACCTATCAACATGGCTTTTGATGCAAAAGGCCGGCTCTGGGTAACGCAATCCTCAGAATACCCGATAGCCGCCGGGGGACCAGCAGGGAAGGATCGCATAACCATACTGGAAGATAAAGACGGGGATGGGAAAGCAGATAAATTTACTGACTTTGCAAATGATCTGAATATTCCTATCGCCATCATGCCGGTTAAAGATGGTGCCATAGCGTTTAGCATTCCAAATATTTACCGTTTTGCAGATAACGACAATAATGGGTTAGCGGAAAAAAAGGAAGTTTTGCTTGGGGAGTTCGGTCATCAGGATACACATGGAATGATCAATAACTTTATCAGGGGGTTTGATGGATGGATGTATTCAAGTCATGGCTTTACCAATACTTCTGCAATCGCCGGTAAAGATGGGGACTCGGTAAAAATGGTGTCGGGCAATACGTTCCGTTTTCGTTTAGATGGAAGCCGAGCGGAAATTCATACCACCGGCCGTGTAAACCCTTTTGGATTTGCCTTCGATGATTATGGCTATCTCTATTCTTCCGATTGCCATACCTTGCCGATATATCAATTAATCTGGGGCGCTGATTATCCGCATTTTGGTAAAAAGGAACGCGGCATCGGATTTGGCCCAGCCATGATGGATTACCAGCTAAACTCAACCGCCCTCTCCGGGTTGGTCCTGTACAAACACAACCAGTTTCCGGTAACTTACAGGGATAATTTTTACTCCGGCGATGTAGTCACGTGCAGGATTAGCCGAAGCTCAATGCAGTTTGTGGGTTCTACCCCCAAAGCAACCCGGCATGAAGACTTCCTGGTTAGCGAGGATCCCTGGTTCAGGCCTGTAGATATTAAGATCGGGCCTGATGGCTCCATGTATATTGCCGACTTCTATAACCGGATCATCGGTCATTACGAAGTGCCGCTTAACCATCCGGGCAGGGATCGCATCAGCGGCCGGATCTGGAAGATCACCTATAAGGGCAATAAAAACACGAAAGATCGCTTACCCATTACCGATTGGTCAACGCTTAAGCTTAACCAACTAATTGCCGGGATGAAGAACGAAGTCTTGCCTTTCCGTATGATGGCCGCCGATCAGATCGTTGACCGCTTCGGTGAAAAAGCGATTGCCGCGGTACAAGCGGCCATGCAAAAAAAGGACATCGGTTCAAATGAAATGGTGAATGGCTTATGGGTATTATACCGGTTAAAAGCCCTCACGAAAAACCAGTTGCTGAAGGCAGCCGGTCACGCCGACCCACTGGTTCAGGTGCATGCTTACAAGATTTTATCAAACAATAAAAGCCTGGATGACGCCTTGCGGACATCAGCGATTGGAGCGCTTTCCCACAAGGACCCTCATGTGCAGCGGGCAGCAGCAGAAGTTTTGGGATTCCACCCATCCCGGGCAGCTTTTGATCCTTTATTCAGCTTACTAAAAAAAATTCCTGACTACGACACCCACCTGCGGTACACCGTTATGTTAAGTATGCGCAGCCATATGCGCAAAGATGCGCTGATGCGGGAATTGGTAACTGCAAAATTTGATTCCTCCGAAATGCCATTACTGGCCGGTATCGCGATTGATGTACCGACAGCTTATGGTGCCGGGTTCCTGCTGGAATACCTCAAAAGATACGATCAGCCTAAAGACCGTACGATCAGCTATCTCCAGCACATTGCCGGTAATATTGATATGCCAAAGCTTGATGCAGTGATCCTCTTCATTAAGGAAAAATTTGCCGGAGATATGGAGCAGCAATACATGCTCGCAGGTACGGTAAACGCCGGCATTGAACAACGGGGAGCGGAGGTGACCAGGGGTATGCGGCAATGGGCCATTGAACTTGCAGGTCATTTTTTAAAAGACCTGCCTGACAGTGTTAACAGCTGGAGAAATCTTCCTTTGCCGGAAACAGCCAGGCCGCTTAATCCATGGGTTGTGATTAATCAGCAGGCCAGCGGAAAATTCCCTGCAGCCGCCATGTTATCAAGCGGTCCCCGGGGCGCTGATCAGACCGGGTTTCTGATTTCTCCCCGGTTTATTATTCCGTCAAACTTAAAGATCTACGTGCGCGATAATGATATAAACGGAGCAAGTGCGAAGGCGGCCGTTTCACGAAATGCAATACGTGTGCGGCTGTCCGGTACACAGCAGATCATCGGCGAACAAAGAGCGACACAGGGTAACTCAAGTTATATAGCTGAGTTTGACCTGGCAACCTACCAGGGTCAACAAGGTTACCTGGAAGTGATCGATAGTTTTAAAGTTGACAGGCAATCTGAAATTGCCATAGGGCTTTTCGAGCCCGCCGTTATCCGGGTGCCGGTAAAAGGACCTGCGCAGGTTGCCGACCAGTTGATTTTTGCAGCTGATATTGCTGGCAGGTACAAACTGGCATCCGCAGAGCCGGACCTGAAAAAAATTTTGTTATCTGCATGGGCAGATAACAACGCCCGCGCTGCGGCCGGGGCAGCTTTAATGAATATTTCGCCTGATGCCAATGCGCCTCTTCTTGGAAATATCATTAGAGATGCCGGTGTAATTGGCGACCTTAAAGAAAAACTTGCTTTGTCACTTGGACAATCTTCGTCCCCTGAAGCTCTTTCATCCCTGGAGCAGGCCCTCAAAAATGGAAGCAGCAGCCTGATGACCTCCATCTCCATGGTTCTTGCCAATACGCCTGAAGGAAGCGCCCGGCTTATTAAAGCAATTCGCGCAGGTTATGCCCCTGCCCGTTTACTGATCGAGCGATCGGTAGAAGAAAGACTGCTGAAGAACCTACAGGCAAATCAGCGAAAGGATTATGAAGAGCTGATCTCAAACCTTACTCCGGTAAACAAAGAAAAACAAACACTGATCGACTCACGTTTTGCAGCATTTAATCCGCAGGGCAAAACGCCTGGATCCGGGGAACCGCTGTTCCGGCAAAATTGCGGCATGTGTCACCAGGTAAATAATAAAGGCGGTCTGATCGGGCCACAGCTGGATGGAATCGGCAACTGGGGGCGCAAAGCGCTTACTGAGAAAATACTGGATCCAAACCGGAACATATCCGAAGCTTTCCGGGTATATAATATTACAATGAAAAACGGGAAGGTGTTATCCGGGCTTTTCCGGAGAGAGGAAGGAGAATTGCAGATCTATGCTAACAATACGGGGGAAGAATTTTCAGTGGCCCGCCGTAATATCAAGGAAAGAACCGCTTCCAGGTATACACTTATGCCGGATCACTTCGGAACAATCCTGACGCAGGAGGATCTTGATGCCCTGCTGGTGTATTTGCTCAGTATAAAAAAATAAGGCTGATGTACCGTAGCAGAAAGTAAAAAGAACTTAAGTAATCATTGTTTTCTTTCAGGAGACAACTCCATATACCATGAAAAAATTAATATCAGCTTCCATTTTTCTTATGTTGTTTTCTTCGAGCCTGATAAACGCTCAGCAGGTCCGGCTTATTGATGCAAAGGCTTCAAAAGAAACCGGTGCCCTGTTTAGAAACCTTCATGAATTAGCAAGAAAGCATACGCTTTTTGGCCATCAGCACGCCACAGAGTATGGGCGGGGATGGTCAGGGGATTCAAACCGGTCAGACGTTAAATCGGTTACCGGCTCTCACCCGGCAGTCGTTGGGGTTGATTTCAGCGGATTTTCCGGCCGGTCGCCGGAAGCCATTCAAAAAGCCAAAGAAGAGGTGAGAAAGATCGTTATAGAAACTTACAACCGCGGGGGTGTTGTCACAGCAGCCTGGCATTTTAGTAATCCTGTGTCGAAAGGCGGTTTCTACTGGGTGGATACGGTTTCCCTGCCTGCGGTAAGATATATCATACCGGGCGGGGAGGCTCATAATAAATACAAAGAGATTTTAAGAGGACTAGGCGAATGGGCCAATAGTCTTCGTGGGGCGGACGGACAGTTGGTTCCTCTTATCTTTCGCCCTTTTCACGAGTTCGACGGAGGATGGTTTTGGTGGGGAAAACCACATGCAACCCGGGAAGAATTTATTTCATTATGGCGTTTTACGGTTTCTTATTTAAGGGACAGCCTGAACGTGCATCAGTTTATCTATGCCTTTTCACCGGATAATAAATTCAATAGCGAAGCAGAATTCCTGGAAAGGTATCCCGGCGATCAATGGGTAGACCTCGTAGGCATGGATAACTACGGAGATATGGGCCGTGACCGCTACGATCTGGAAACCGCAGCGAAAAAATTGAAGATCGTATCCAACTATGCACGCAAGTCAGGTAAACTGGCTGCGTTCACTGAAACCGGCCTGGAGTCTATTCCAAATACCTCCTGGTGGACGGGCACCTTGTTAAAAGTGATGAAAACCAAAGACATGCGCCTCTGTTATGTGCTCGTCTGGCGCAACGATGTGCGCAGTCCGACACATTATTATGCGCCGTACCCAGGTCACGTAAGCGTGCCTGATTTTATCAGCTTTTATGATGATCCGTACACCTTATTTGAGAAGGACCTCAAAAATATATACCGGTAAAGATCGAGCCATGCAAATCGATTATTTCATTTCTTTCACTTCAAGGATCACGCTTTGCCTCCTTGCATTCACCAGCGGATTTATGCCAATCGTCATCAGGTAGTTGCCGGTGTAAGATGCATCCGCCGGCAGACTTGATTTTGTACCAGGGTAAAGGTTGACCTCTTTAACAGCGTATTTTTTCTCCGGGTTCAGGCCCTTCAGCGTAATAGGAGATAAGCTGCCGTCTCCGTAACGGTTGCTGGTCATGTAATTGAATATGATGGCCTTGTCTCTCGGCTCGTTTACAAACATCAACGAAGCCAGGCTGCTTTCCCAGGGACTTACCAGCCGGTACAGATCTCCATGCCACACTATATCGCTGAACGACTTATAAGTTTGAACCGCCTGCTGGCAAAAGGCCAGATCAGCCTCGTTCAGATGGCTCACCACAATGTCAAACCCCAACTTTCCCATCATGGCAACGTCGGTGCGGTACTTGATCGGTTGCTTACCCCAATCGGTGACGTGGTTGCAGTGAGATATGGCAGGAAAAAAGTGCGAGTACTCCCACTGAATGAAAACGCGCTCCAGAGGATCCGTATTATCGCTTAACCAGAATTCAGTAAAATATTTGAGGGCGCCGTAATCTACCCTGCCGCCACCGCCCGAACACAGCATCATAGCGACCTTCGGGTATTTTGCCCTTACCTTTTCCAGCACCTTATACAATCCCTGTACATAATCCACATAAAGATGAGACTGCTTTTTCAGGTAAGAAGAGTAGGCATTGTAGATTACCGCATTGCAATCCCACTTAATGAAGGCCAGGTCAGGATATTTGGTAAATAGGGTATCCATTACGCCAAAAACAAAATCCTGCACTTTGGGATTACTTAAATCAAGCACAAGCTGGTTGCGGTACAAATGTTCCTCCCGGCCTGGTTGACGAATGATCCATTCCGGGTGTTTTTCGTATAACTCGCTTTTTGGGTTTACCATCTCGGGCTCTACCCAGATTCCGAATTTGACCCCGTTGGACTGTGCTTCTTTAACCAGGTAGCCGATCCCGCTTGGCAGTTTAGTTTTGTTTTCCTGCCAATCACCCAAACCCGCACGGTCATTATTGCGGGGGTATTTGTTGGCAAACCACCCATCGTCCAGTAGAAAAAGGTCAACACCCAGTTTTTTAGTATCTCCGATCAATGCGGAGAGCTTGCTTTCACTAAAATCAAAATAGGTTGCTTCCCAATTATTAAGCAAAGTAAGCCTTGAGCCGTTTCCATCCAGGATACGGTATTTTCTGGCCCAACGGTGCAGGTTACGGCTGGCCTCTCCCTTCCCATTCACTGAATAGGTGTACAGGAAAGCCGGCGTGGTAAATGTGGTGGAAGGAGCCAAAGAATAATCAGCCGCAAAATCATTGATGCCTGCAATCAGTCGAAGGTTGTTTAAGGGATCCACCTCCAGGTCTACCCGGAAGTTCCCCGACCATTCTATTGAGCCCATCAGCACCCTGCCCTCATCTTCTGTAGCCGGTTTATTAAATGACACCATGAAACTGGGTGGCTGGTATAAATGAGCCCTTGTTCCCAGCTTTGAATCCAACACCTTGATGCCTGGAGTTAGTTTGTATTCCTCAGGCTGCATTTCTTTGGCCCAATCCCCATGATAGTGTTTTAGCCAGTATTCTCCGGCAGAGAAGTAAAGGTTGGCAGAAGCGTATTTATTAAGCGTCACGTTGCTCTTCTCAGTATGTTTGATCACTGCGTACTGCTCAACCACATCTTCCCTGTAATAGGCCTTATACATCAGCGTTACTTCAAACGCATATACGGGATCTCTGAGAAGGATGCTGGTTACAGATACATTATCATCCAGCTTTTGAAGGCTACTGCTTACATACTGCAGGTCAAGAGAGGTATTCCCGTCAGCATGGGTCACCAGAATGGCAGGCTCAACAAGATTACGTGAGCCACCAGGAGTGTAGGCCGCATTTAATATACCTGAGTAATCATCCCCGCGTCTGAACATCGGGGGTATTAACCGGTACTCATCGGCGTTATTTAATTTGGAGCCGAAGTAGATGATGCCTACCCGCTTATCGTTACCCACCTGCAAAGCGAGGGCATGATGAAAAGTTTCAATGGTGATTACCTGTTTTACCTGAGCATGAACAGGCAATACAAAAAGGGCAACACAAGCAATTACCAGACTCCGGATGTTTACTAAAGAAAACAGGTAAGAAAAAGTGTACAGTTTAATGGGCATGTTTGATAATTTAATAGCAAGGATACCGGACGGCTTCCGGCTGGTGCCGGTTTTGCAAATTTACGGGAAGAAGGTACGGATTGATCCCGTATCAACGTAGACTTATTTACGTATTATCAAAAATAGGGCAGAAGGTGTGGTCTGCAAGTAACAAACGGCTTCACATGCTGAACCATGTCCAGTAACCAGACCGAAATTCCCGTAGAGGGAAGGCGATGCCTATGCCGGCCGTAGCTGCCCGTATAAATCAACCTGGACTAACATTTGACCTATTCAAACATCTTTAATCTAAAATTGAGCCTTATGGAACTGGTACTTCACCTTGGATCGTTTTTTCCCGTTAGCGAACTGGTATTCCAAGCCAGGTAATAACAGGTTAAGAAAGTTCACCAAGAGCACCGGCGGTCATGGCCTGTGCTCTTTTATTGACAAACCATTTGAGCAGGAACTTTATATTGACCTGGATCAGTTGCGGGCATGATAAAGAATAGTTCTGTTACATAGTAAGGTCAGTAATCCAGTCTGAACAGGCTACGTTTATAGGAAGTAAATAATTAAGGTAATAAATACATTTATTAAATTGAAAACTTATGGAACTCGTACTTCATCTCGGATCTCTCTTTCCGGTCGTAGGACTGGTATGGCAGGATCAGCAATTCCAATAATTTGCTTTGCCCTGATAATAGTGCTATTTGCAGAGTCGTTAATAGTATAGTCTAATCCCATATTATACAACATAAACGCCCATTTGTCTGCCTGCTCTTCAATGATCTTAGATGTGGGTTTTCCTGCACCGTGACCAGCTTTGGTTTCAATCCTTATCAATACAGGATTATTGCAGCTTTGCGCTTCCTGCAAAGTTGCTGCGAATTTAAAGGAGTGTGCAGGAACAACCCTGTCATCATGGTCGGCAGTTGTAACCATAGTTGCCGGGTAACATGCCCCTTTTTTTATTGCATGCACAGGAGAATATTTGTACAGATAATTAAACATTTCTTTGCTGTCCTCAGCAGTGCCAAAGTCATAAGCCCAGCCGGCACCTGCAGTAAATTTATGATAGCGAAGCATATCCATTACGCCAACAGCAGGAAAGCAAACACGGTAAAGATCCGGTCGCTGCGTCATGCAGGCGCCAACCAATAATCCCCCGTTAGAACCACCAGAAATCGCAAGATAATCCGTCGAAGTATACTTTTCTTTGATAAGGTATTCTGCTGCCGCAACGAAATCATCAAATACATTCTGTTTATTCATTTTGGTGCCCGCATTATGCCATTCATCGCCATACTCACCGCCACCTCGCAAATTAGGTACGGCATAAATGCCGCCATTCTCCATAAATACTACATTGCTTACGCTAAATGCAGGTGTAAGGCTTATATTGAAACCGCCATAACCGTAAAGCATCAAGGGATTTTTGCCCTTTTGCTGCATGCCTTTTTTGTAAGTGATCATCAGAGGTATCTTGGTGCCGTCTTTGGAGGAATAAAAGACTTGTCTGCTCTCATAATTTTCCGAACTGAATTTTACAGCGGGTTTTTTATAAACAGAAGACTGACCTAGTGCAATATCGTATCTAAAAATCGTTGGTGGGTAAACATAAGAAGTGAAGCTGTAATATAGTTCTTTCTCTTCACGCTTGCCGCTGAAGCCACCGGCACTACCCAATCCTGGCATCGTTATGGCACGCTCCTGCTTTCCGTCAAGATTATATTGATATACTTCTGTTACAGCATCTTTGAGATACTGTGCAAAGAGCTTTCTTCCTCCGGTTGAAACCGTAAGGGGAAATTTGGTTTCTGGAATCAGGTCTTTCCAGTGTTCAGGAGTAGGTGTTACTGCATCAGTTACTACAAGCTTGCGGTTAGGCGCCTTCAGGTTAGTAAAAATGTATAATCGGCCGTTTTCGGCATAAGCAACACCTTGCTCTGATTTAAAATCTGTTACAATAGGTACGATTCGCGAATTAGATTGAGAAAGATCCTGTATGTACAATTCATTTCCATACGTTGCATTAGCCGCAGATATTACCAGGAAGTTTTGATCTTCGGTGAGATAAGCTCCGATATAGCGACGGGGCGTAGCCTCCCCTCCGAAGATGAGCTGGTCTTTAGTTTGCGAAGTTCCCAGTTTATGATAGAATAGTTTATGAAGTTGCGTTTTACCTGAAAGCGTGCTGCCTTCCGCAGGTTTATCATAGCTGCTGTAATAGAACCCATCGTTGCCTCGCCAGGCAAGTCCGCTAAATTTTACGTCACGCAGTGTATCGTCAAGTTGTTGCTTTGTGCTGGTATTTATAATGATGACTTTTCGCCAGTCCGAGCCGCCTTCTGAAATCAGATAGGCAGCAAGAGAGCCGTCTTTTGTAAAATCGATTCCTGCAAGAGAGGTTGTGCCATCGGGTGAAAACTTGTTGGGATCCAGGAACACTTCCTGAGCAACATCTGATTTCTGGCGGTATAAAATAAATTGATTCTGCAGCCCGTTGTTTTTATAGTAATAGGTATAACCGCCCTCTTTGAAGGGAGCAGAGTATTTTTCATAATTCCATAATGAAGTGAGTCGTTTTTGAATAGCATCCCTGAAAGGTATCCTTGTAAGGTATTCTTGCGTAACGGCATTTTCTCTTTGTACCCAGTTATTTGTTTCACCTGCCGTGTCGTTTTCAAGCCAGCGGTATGGGTCTGCTACTTTAGTTCCAAAAAATAGATCAACCTGCTCCGAAGTTTTTAAGGAAGGATACTTACCATTGAAAGCACCCGGCTTTTGAGCGACTATGGTGAAGCTTAACAGAAGTAAGAATCCGGAAAAAATTTTCATAATACCTGGTTTCTAAATAAATATAATAAATTATCAATACATATGAAAAGAATTAGACAAATCAAAAACTCGTTGGACTGGTATGGCAGGATAACAAGGCTGGTTGCATAAGCCGGGTGTCCCAGTGGTCTACTTCTTCGGCGTGATCTCAAAAAACAGGTTAAACATGCTTCCATCTGCATTGCTTGCACTAGTTTCCTGGCTTCCGCGGGTTGCTGCCTGATAGGACATCTTTACCAGCTCTTCGAGGACGGTAAAGCTGCCCCTGGTTCCGCCTCCTTGTGTGGTAGCAATTCCTTCCATGTCGATTTCCTGTGTGGAAACGAATATTTTGAGGATTTCAATGCCATAAGGCGGTCCAATCGTACAAACCCTGTTGAAGAGCCGGGATGTTCCTTTTTCAATCTTTAAATCACTGGGGTATAAATATTTCTGTTTAAAGGGAAGCACAGGGTTAATAACCCCATTCGGTTGTATGTCAAGGATATTGATATACACCGGCTTATTGCCTGTGTTTTTAACCAAAAGCATAAACTGATCTCCTTCGGTAAAAGAATAATTTCCGTTAATGCTCTTTGTGTCTATTTGTGCCAGGTCTGGCTGGCCATCAATCATAGGAACAAGTTTTATCTCTACTGTGTTATTCAAATCCTTTATTTCAAGCACTTGCAGAAACTTATACTGAAGATAACGCTGCACTATTTCTTTTAATTCATTCTGGTCGGCGTTAACGGTCCTGGCAGTGCTAAACAAGTGGCCATTTGAAGCTATCAATATGGAATCCTTGAGTTTTCCTTTTTTGATTAGCAACTCGGGTTCGCCTTCAAACGTAATGAGTGGTAAATCTTTTAAGGCGTTTTTTATCGAGTAGATCTCTGATGCCGAAAACGATTCAGCTAATTCGTCCGTTACTAAACCAACGGTTACAGGACGAATGCTGTAAACGGGGTTGGTTATAAATACCCAACCTGAAGCAGGTTGCATTAAGCCCGGATCATTATCCAGTTGTACAATGGCTGTATAACATTCCGCTTTAGCCACTGTTCCCTTAGCAAGCGCCGTTGCTTTAGCAGGGTCGATCGTACCACTTTTATAAACAGCTACGGTTGCTCCTACGTCCAGCCCGGATAACTTACCCGACTTAATTACCAGGGACCTGCCATCCAATTCTTTTATTTCCGCATATGGTTTTTGGTGAACGAATTTTCCGCCAAACAGCATCCGGTCAATGCCGTTGCCTTCCAGGACCGGATTTTGGAACGGAACTGCCGCGTGCATGGCCGAATGAACTTTTGCAAAGATGGAACGGTAGGTTGATCCGGGATCCAGGTTTTCGAAAACCTTGCTCACCGCATAGGTTAATAACCCGACTCCCTGCCCTGCGTCGTCATAGGTTTCATAATTTAATTCATTAGCCCTGGAGGCTGCGAATACGACATAAGTTGCCAGGGTCATTTCATCGGATGCCGATACATCACGTTCACGGAAAATGCCGGCAGTATCTCCATGCGATGATTTACTTGTTTTAAAATCCTTTGAAACAAGAGGAAGCCCGCCACCCCTGACTTTGGCAAGTCCACGGGTTGCGCTTCCTGAATGGCATAAATCAAGAAAAACGACTACGTCTCCATTTTTACCGATCTTTCTTCTGAGTTTGTCGATATGGTTTCCAAACCGGTCATCCCTGAAGTATGCCGCCTGGTCTTTTTGATAATTTTTTGAATGGGAAGGACTAACAGCATGATAAGTGGCGATCGCTTCATCCAGGCCATCAGGTTCATCATCATTATCATCTTCAACCTGTGCGCCATGCGATGAAACATAGATGGCTGCAACATCGTCCGATTTGGCTTCATCTATGAGTCCGTTAAGTGCGTCCGATATTCCTTCCGGCGTTGCAGCCGCATCAGTTACAGTTTTGATATTTTTTTCTTCGAAGCCTTGCTTAAATAGTGTCGACTTGATATACGTTACATCTCTGATGCTTGAAATTGGTAGCCAGCCACCTTTTTCCGGGTAATTTCCAATTGCAATGATGAGGGCGTGTTTTTGTTTGACCCGGCGCTGATTGCAATTCCGCTATAATGAATAGCAGTAGTAGGCACTTGCTTCGCATAAAGCTTAGGTTATTAATGAATATCTAAAAATGTGTACCCACGACTTTCACTGATCGATGTATATCAGTTTAGCTGTTTTTGTAATTGTGCAGACCTGGCCCGGTATCCACCCGCCTGATTATTTCTTGCAAGTTGACCTAACAGATCCGATGCTTTTTTCACCTGGTCCGTTTTAAGGTAAGCCAACGCCAGATACCACTGCACTTTAGCCTTCCAGAGGCTATCCGGACTTTTACTGATTGATTTTCGTAGTTCCGGTATCGCCTTCGACACGTTATCAATGGCCATATAGCTCTGCGCTTTATAGTAATCGGTATAAAATGGCGTAAGCGTAACACCCCTGGAGGTCAACGCCGGATCTACCTGTCCGGCAGCTTCAATGTAATCCTTGTACTCCCCTGATTCGTAATGAGCAAAGGCTTCCTCTAAAGGCCCCGACTGATCCTCAGGCGCGGCATCCGGTTTGAAGTTAGCAGCATACAAGGCCTCCCGCTTTTTATTCTCTATCCTGTAATTGCTTCTGATGCCGGAAACGTTTGGTGAATCTTGTGCCTGATGGGCGATGCCTGAGGAAGGAATACTGTCTGTTGGGGTTATGCCTTCTGTTGCTAAGGATGAGTCTTCAACGTTATCTGTTTTGTTTTCAACGACAACCGGGGAATCATTTTTTTGATTTTGAAGGTAAAAGGTCACCCCGAGTGCAACTAATCCGATCAATGCAGCGGCTATTCCCATGATCTTCCATACGGCCATTCTTTTTATTATATGGTGCTCTGGGATTGGTTGCACAGCGTCGTTTCTAAAATAACGCTCATTCAGTTTTTCCAATGAAATTTTTAATGCCGCTTCACCTTCTGCATGCCTGTTCTTATTTCCCATTTCTTCTTCTATAGCCTGGTAAATTCGGAACGCAGCAGCAAGTTCTTCATTCGTCTCTAATTCCGATTGGAAAAACAGTTGTTCTTCCCTGCTCATTTCTCCTTTGAGATATTGGTCTATTCTAACAAAATAATGCTCATTCATACAATTACCATTTCAGAGACTTAAACCCGGAAGATTGTTTAATTAATGCGACCAGCTGCGCCATGCACTCCGACTTCTTTTTACGCGCATAACCATAAGTTAACCCTAATTTCTTTGCTACTTCATCCATAGGTTTTCCACTCCAGCTTAGCCGCAGTAACTGCTGACAATTTTCACTCAATTCTTTTACCTTCTCATCGAGCAAATATTTTCTTTCTTCATGTAAACGGCATTCATCTGCAAGCTTAAAGGAGTCTTCCCCTATATCGTTATATCCGTCGAAGTCGGTAATTGTTACCTTGTGCGATTTTCGCTTACTTAATTCGTTCAGCCATTTATTCCTGGAAATCAGATATATAAAAGCGTCGAAAGGACAGGTTAATATGAAATTGTTCGTTTTTGCTTTATTATAAACGGATAATAAGGCGTCCTGGAAAACGTCTGCCGCATCAGACTCACTGCCATTATTCTGTAACACCATCCATTTGATCTTACCGGAAAATTTTTTATAGATTTCTTCCAGAACAGCCACGTCATTGTTTAACAACGCGTCAATATATTTCTGATCGGGATGCTGCATTAATAGTCAATGTACATAAAGTTTTTGTTAATGAAAAGCAGTATAAGGTTGCAAATGGTTCAAAAAACATTGCCACAGTTGTAAAGACATTTTGCTATTTTTACAATCTCATGCATCAACCATTAGATATACTGGCACTGGCTTATAAACATCCTGTTATGCACAACGAACTGGTACTATTGCATGAAAGGGAACAACAGATGCCAGGTTCCGTCCAGTATCATATCAAGCGCTATAAAAAACATGTACAACGGAACCTTGAGGAAGCAGGCATGATGGTTTATCATTATCAAAAAAATGACCCCAGGGAAAATTATCTTGAACTGCGCTTCTGTGTCGCCGGAAACATGTATTGCCGGCAAAAAGATATAGAATGTGATTCATGCAAACAAAATTTTACACGCACGTGTAATGAACGGACGGAAAGCGTGGATGTGCTAAGTTTCAGGTTCTCAGCCGTACATCTGTCTCAATTTGTCAAGCCGCTTAAGATCAGCGATTCGTTAACCAACGATATTCTTCATTTCCATCACGAATCATCATTTACTAAAATTTTGCCTGTTTGTGGCAGGACCCGCATAGTGCTTGAATCCTTGCTAAACCACAAGTATACGGATAGCCTGGAAAATATTTACATTAACGCACAAACCCAGATGCTGTTGCTGTATAGCCTGGAATGCATGGTAGGCGATAAGGAAATTGACAGCTTTTCCTGCAAATTTCTGGCTAATGAGGCTGATCGTGATAAGATCTCCAGGGCAAGGGAAATTTTACTGCAGCATATCGGCGAGCCTGTTACTATTAAAGACCTGAGCCGCAGGGTGGCCATTAACGAATGTTACCTGAAAAAAGGGTTTAAAGAAATGTTTGGCACCACGATCTTTGATTTCTACCAAAGCCAGCGCATGGAGCATGCAAGATACCTGTTGTATGAAAAGGGCTTGAGCGTTACTGATGTTTCGCTGCTGCTTGGTTATTCTTCCATCTCCCATTTTTCTACGGCTTTTAAAAAACACACCGGTTTAAAACCGTGTGAATTGTTGTTTAAATAATTTTTCTTCAATCGTAATCTGCGAATCTGCGGCTAAACTCAAGCGTCAAGGAAGTTGCTGAATTGCTGGATAGTTTCATCCAGATCTTCATACTGAAGTGCATTACTAAGAAACCAGCTTTCAAAGGCCGATGGTGGAAGATAGATGCCCTTGTTTAACATATGGTGGAACAACTGGTTAAACCGTGGTATATCGGCCGCGGCAGCGGAACTGAAATCAATCACATCATGGTCGCAGAAATGAATACTGATCATGCTTCCCATGCTGTTTACGCGGTAGGGGATCATTCTTTCATTCAGTATCCTATTTATTCCTTTTTCAAGATAACCGGTTTTGTTGTTGAGCTCAGTATAGATATGGGGGTTATCTTTTAGTACAGTCAGCAACGTAAATCCGGCTATCATGGCTATGGGATTGCCGCTCAGCGTGCCGGCCTGGTAAACTTTTCCAAGGGGTGATATATGTTGCATGATCTCTGTTTTTCCGCCAAAAGCACCCACAGGTAATCCGCCTCCGATCACCTTACCATAAGTGATCAGGTCTGCCTTTATGTCCAACCGTTCCTGCGCTCCGCCGGGAGCCAGCCGGAAACCCGTCATTACCTCATCAAAAATAAGTACAATGCCTTCCTGGTCACAAATGCGCCTTATCCCTTCCAGGTAGCCAGGCAAGGGCGGAATGCATCCCATATTGCCTGCCACCGGTTCAATGATGATGGCCGCGATTTCATTTTTATGATCAGCCGTCAGTTGTTCAACGGCTGAAAGGTCATTATAAGGCGCCGTCAGCGTATCAGCGGTAACTCCCCCTGGTATTCCCGGAACAGTTTGAATATTCAGGCTGGCCACACCACTGCCCGCCTTTACCAGGAACGCATCCGCATGCCCATGATAACAGCCGTCAAATTTAATCAGTTTGTTGCGGCCCGTATATCCCCGGGCCAAACGCAGGGCACTCATGCATGCTTCAGTGCCGCTATTAACCATCCGGATCAGATCTACGTTGGGTACCATGCTCTTAATCAGCTCGGCTACCATGGTTTCCAGCTCTGTGGGCGCACCGAAGGATGTAGAGGACAATACCTGTTCGCGGATGGCCTCTGTGACAGGTTTAAATGCATGGCCAAGGATCATGGGCCCCCACGAATTGATATAATCCAGATACCTGTTGCCATCGGCATCGTATAAATAGGCACCTTCGGCCCTTTCCATAAAAACCGGCGTTCCTCCGACACTTTTAAATGCGCGAACCGGCGAGTTGACGCCGCCGGGAATAGAGCGTTGCGCTAGGCTAAAGAGTTGTTGGCTTCGTTCACGCATGGGTGATAGTTACATTTGATTTGTTAGATGTTCAAATCATGAATAATTCAATGAACAATTTTCAATACTTAATATTCGACCCTGCTCTGCCGCTCACAGATTCTTAACTGATCATTGATTATTGAACGTTGATTATTGATCATTTCAGCCTAAGTTAGTGCCATTACCCGCGAAAGATTGGGTTTAATTAGCTTGTTACCCAAGCAACCTCACGGCGTCCCTGGCAAAATAAGTCGCTATCATGTCGGCCCCGGCTCTTTTAATCGATGTCAATACTTCAAGAATAGCCTTTTGCTCGTCGAGCCAGCCCAATTTTGCCGCAGCCTTGATCATGGCGTATTCTCCGCTGATATTATAGGCACTCACGGGCACCTCCACGTTATTTTTGATCTCACGGATAATATCCAGGTAGCTTAGTGCAGGCTTTATCATCACAATGTCAGCACCTTCTTCTATGTCCATCAACGTTTCTTTAAGAGCTTCTAACCGGTTAGCGTAATCCATCTGGTAGGTCTTCTTATCTCCAAAACCCGGCGCACTATCCAGGGCATCCCGGAATGGTCCGTAAAAACAGGAGGCGTATTTGGCACTATAGCTCATGATTCCTGTTCGGTTATGACCGCTTTCTTCCAAGGCTTGCCGGATAGCCGTTATCCGGCCATCCATCATGTCGCTGGGTGCAACAAAATCGGCACCCGCAACGGCATGGCTTACACTCATCTGAGCCAGCACCTCCACCGTAGCGTCGTTGACAATCTCACTTCCTTCAACAATACCATCATGCCCATACGATGAAAACGGATCAAGAGCCACGTCCGTCATTACCAGCATGCCGGGACAGGCATCCTTGATGGCTTTGATACTGCGCTGCATGAGCCCATCAGGGTTAAGCGCCTCAGTGCCTTTATTATCTTTGCGTTCATCACTGCATTTTACAAAAAGCAATACCGATTTTAAACCCATTGTCCAAAGCTCTTTCACTTCCTGTACGGTAAGGTCAATGCTTCGACGGTAATAGCCTGGCATGGTAATGATCTCCTCCTGTATATGGTCGCCCTCAACAATAAACAGGGGAACGATAAAATCATCAGGTGTGAGAATGGTCTCGGCAACCAAAGAACGTATGGCCGGCGATAAACGCAGGATGCGGTTTCTTCTGGGTAATATCATGTTTATCTGATTGAATGATTCATATCTCCCACCCAATCCCTGGGCTTCAGGTAATCGAGTAATTCCGCTTCCCTGCTGCCAGTGGCGGGCTCGTAGTTGTAATTCCATCTAACTTTAGGAGGCAGGCTCATGAGTATGCTTTCTGTTCTTCCGTTGGTTTTTAATCCAAACAAGGTCCCCCTGTCGTGGATCAGGTTGAATTCGGCATAACGTCCCCGGCGAACCTCTTGCCATTCTTTTTGCTTATCCCCGAAAGAAAGGTTTTTTCTGCGGGTCACGATGGGTAAATAGGCAGCAAGAAAAGCATTTCCATTCGCTTGCTGGAACCGCAACAGGCTCCGGGCATCCTCTTCATTTTCAGGACGAAGGTAATCATAGAAGACTCCTCCGATACCCCTTGCTTCGTTGTTACGGTGTTTGTTCACAAAGTATTCATCACATAATTTTTTGTAAGCCGGATATCTGTCTTCTCCGAACATATCCATGGCGTGTTTCAACGTGCGGTGAAAATGTTGGCCGTCTTCGGCGAAGATATAACAAGGGGTAAGGTCAGAACCTCCTCCAAACCAACAGTCTGTTCTTATTTTATCCTGGTTATACAGCTCGAAATATCGCCAGTTCGCATGCACGGCAGGCACATATGGATTGTATGGATGGATGACCAGCGATAGCCCGCAGGCAAAAAAGCCGCTATCACCTACACCAAAAGCCTCTTGCATGGCTATCGGTAACTTTCCAAATACCGCGGAGGTGTTTACGCCGGCTTTCTCAAAAACAGGCCCATCAGCCATGATCCTCGAAATACCCCCTCCGCCTTCTTCCCTGCTCCACAAGTCTTCCTGGAAAACCGCTTTCCCGTCCTCCTCTTCAAAAGCCTTGCATAGGCTGTCTTGCAGAGAAATTATGTACTGGGAAAACAAATCTTTGACAGACATCGAACGATTTAATTATTAGTCACTAATGAGTATTCCTTGACCGCATCAACGAAAGCCCTTGCATGATCAACCGGTACGTTTGGCAGGATACCATGACCAAGATTGGCGATATACCGGTGCGTGCCAAAACCATCAATCATTTCCTTCACGCCTTTTTTTATGAGGTGTACAGGACCCAGCAGTCTGGCCGGATCAAAATTACCCTGCAGGGTTATATCATTCCCGGCAAATTGCCTTGCCATTTTTGGTGAGGTACACCAGTCAATACCTAATCCATTTGCTCCCGTAAGACGCATTGCATCGAGCGCAAACCAGGCTCCTTTTGCAAAAATAATGGTAAGGCAGTCCTGTTTCAGGGCGCTGATGATTTGCCGGATATACTGTAATGAAAATTCTTCGAAGTCTGCCGGACTTAACAAACCGCCCCATGAATCAAATACCTGCACCACATCGGCACCTGCTTTTGCCTGTCCTTTAAGATATGCTATGGTGGTATCTGTTATCATTTGCAAAAGGCGATGTGCGGCCCTGGGTTGCGTGTAACAAAACGCTTTTGCGGCATCAAAAGTTTTTGAACCTTTTCCTTCAACCATGTAACAAAGAAGGGTCCAGGGGGCACCGGCAAACCCGATGAGCGGCACCTGGCCGTTTAATGTTTTTTTTGTTAGCCTTAATGCATCAAATACATAACCGAGGCTTTCATTGACATCCGGAACACATAATTTATCGATATCACTGTACTGATTCACCGGTTCAGGCAAAAAGGGCCCTTTTCCTTCTACCATCTGAACTTCCATTCCCATGGCTTGCGGAACAACCAGGATGTCAGAAAAAATGATGGCCGCATCCACGCCCAGTTGTTCAACCGGTTGCATGGTAATGGCTGTGGCCAATTCCGGCGTCTGGCAGCGCTCAAAAAATGAGTACTTTTCTTTCAATTTTCTGTAGTCAGGCAGGTAACGGCCCGCCTGGCGCATCATCCAAACCGGTGGGCGGTCTGTTTTTTCTCCGCGGAGTGCTTTTAACAACAAGTCATTTTTTAATGCGGGCATGGGTATGGTTTGATGTGTTGAAGTAATTCATAACATTATCCAGCAGGTTTTCCCTGGTCGGACTTACACCGGAAATTACCTGGTTGGAACAGCGTAAACGAAGGTAACCTGCCGTGGTATCACCGATAGCGAACAATACTGTATGGCTAGGAAGGTTATTCAATGAGAAAAAACTTTCTGCAGCGCTCGGACTAAAAAATAAAATTCCTTCATAATCCCTGCTCATCTTTTTGGGCGTAAGTGTGGTTTTATACACCACTACTTCTTTTAAGGCAATGTTATTTGCAACCAGTTTTTCCGGTAACTCGGCCCTTCGCTGATCCCCGCAAAAAAAAACAACAGAAGACGGATTAAGTTTAACGATCTCGTCAGCGAGAAGAGCTGCATTTCCGGCCGTTCCTGCAAGTAAGTCAAGCGGGAAATACTTGCTGATTAATTCTTTTGTGGCACTACCGAGGCAAAATATCTTCCAGGATGGCTGGAGACCGTTCAATTGGGCAAGAACCGCTTCAGCAGCATTCACGCTGGTAAATGCAACGGTGGAAGATGTGCAACTCAGGTCACGAATTTGTTGAATGACCTCATCCGCTGTGACAGGCATAGTTTCGATAAAAGACAGGGCTTCAATAATTATGTTCTTTTCTGCTGCTTTGATAATGAGCGATTGATCCAGAGGCCTTGTAGATAATATGTTTACTTCAGGTAACTGCATGTTCGATACGGTCCGCAATTTCTTTTCCACCTTTGTTTAATAATTCCAGGGCGGCAGCGTAACCGAGCCCTTCTGCCTCGTGAACGGCGGCCTGTCTTTCGATTTCTGCTTTTTCACTGCCATTGACGGAAAACAGGTTTCCTTTAAAATAAACTATTCCGTGCTTAATTTCAGCCAAAGCACTGATTGGAGTGGAACATCCACCCAATAGTGTCCGAAGAAAATCTCTTTCGATCCTGGTGCACACGGCTGTGTCCGCGTCATTAAATTGTTCACAGGCCTGCCTGGCGTATTCGTCTTCTTTACGGCACACTACCATAATAGCCCCTTGAGCCGGAGCCGGTAACATCCAGTCCAGTATAACGCTGGTCGCCGGCCTGAGGTTGATTCGTTCAAGTCCTGCCTGCGCAAAGATGGCCGCATCCCATGATCCTGACGACAGTTTATGTAATCTCGTATTAATGTTCCCCCGCAGGTTATGTATCCGGTGATTCGGGTATCGATGAAGCCATTGGGCCTTCCTGCGGATGCTGCTGGTAGCGACATTGGCAATATAATCTGGTTCCGTAAGAAATGCCCCGTCTGTTCTGAAAACAAGCAGGTCATGTACGGGTCCTCTTGGAAGAACGGCAGCCTGGTAAATGCCTTCAGCAAGTTGGGTAGGAACATCTTTCATGGAATGAACCGCAATATCGATCCGGTGTTCCAGTAATGCCATGTCGAGGCTCCTGGTAAAGATGCCCTGCACGCCCATTTCGTACAAAGGCGTCTTCAGGTCAAGATCTCCTTCGCTTTTAATATATACCAGCGCGGTTTCAAATCCCTGGTGAGATATGTATTGTTTTACCTGTTCGGCCTGCCATACGGCAAGCTGGCTTTCCCTCGTGCCGATCCGTATCACTTTTTGCATGTTACAAAATTTGCCTCATCCCATAAAATCATTGATGGCTTCAATATAATGACAGCCATGTTGATGTTGCCTGCGCATCTTTATTGCCATAAGATTAATTACTTTCTG
Source organism: Chitinophagaceae bacterium (assembly GCA_037718865.1). GTDB lineage: Bacteria > Bacteroidota > Bacteroidia > Chitinophagales > Chitinophagaceae > JADCRZ01. The sequence goes on from JBBJMP010000036.1 coordinate 35,630, forward strand.
GATCTTTTCCTGAGGATCGTATGAGGAAGGCATCAGGTTAGCAGACTGCTCCCATAACCGTTCACTGGAATTGATCTCATGCAACTTGTTTTTTACCGCTTTTAACACAGGTACGTGTTTACGCATTTCATTCCACTGTAAAAATTCATTGGTGTAAGCGTCAATAATAGCTTTGGCTTTAGGTATTTCAGCCTCTCGTTTTTTTACCGTATTATCTTTTATTGCAGAAAGTGTGTCAACATTAACCAGTGTGATGTTTGGAAGTTCCCGGGCCTCAGCCTCTACATTATAAGGGATGGAAAGGTCTATGATAACTTTGTTACCATGATTTTCAAGGTGTGAGCGTAGAATGGTAGGAGCCACGGCATTGGTAGCAACTATGATGATGTCTGATTGTTGTATGTATCGGGCCAGATCATCCGGTAGTGCATAGTGTAATCCTAATTCCTTGGCCAGCTCTTCTGCTTTTCCCGGACTCCTGTTGATGAGCGTGATATTGGTTGTTCGCAGGTAGTCTACCAGATTTTTACAAGTGTTACGGCCGATTTTACCTATACCAAGTAACAATATACTTTTTGCGGAATAGTTTGTTACGTTTTGTTTGATGTACTGAACGGCGGCAAAGGAAACGGATACTGTTCCACCACTTATAGCCGTTTGATTTTTGATCACCTTCGACGATTGCAGAACTGAACTGACCAACCTGTCCAGCCTGGCGCCAATAAAATGGTGCTGCCTGGCAAACTGAACAGCTTGCCTGATCTGACCGACGATCTCATAATCTCCCAGTATCTGTGAATCAAGTCCTGCACCAACGTTAAAAAGATGACTTACCGCCTCATCGCCTTTTTTTATATAAGCCAGCTTTTCAAAGGTTTTTGTACCACCAGCAGTTTGCGTACACAATAGTTGAATGAGTTGTCCGGCATTCTCTGCAAAGCCATAGATCTCGGTGCGATTACAGGTAGAAAGAATAAACACTTCATGGATCCCGTATGAGGGCGCGATAGACAATATCGTTGTGTACTGTGCCTGGTTAATAGCAAATTGGCTTCGAATTGCGGCGTCAGTCTTTCGGTAATTTATTCCTGCTATAAAAAAATCTGGTATATCGTTATTGTACCCTTTCCTCATGTGGTGCTAATTTCCTCTTCATGCAAAAATAACTGGCGGTCTCCAACAGAAAAAAACTTTACGTCATGAGACTGTCATATTAAAATAACTGTATATTAATGACTTAACAAAGTGACAATTTGAGGGTTATGAATGATTGTTTTAGAAACATCACGTGTTAGTTTTGCAAAATATATGGAGAAAACAAGCAGGCGGGGTATCATCTTAATGAATCTTGGATCACCGGACTCTACGCAGGTGAAAGATGTAAAGAAATACCTGATGGAATTTTTAATGGATGGAAGGGTCATCGACTATCCTTACCTGTTGCGTAAAATATTAGTGGGCGGAATTATTGTTCCTTTGCGTGCTCCAAATTCGGCAGAAGCGTACAGGTCTGTCTGGACCAAAGAAGGATCTCCATTGATCGTGCTCACCAAACAGTTACAGCAGGCATTACAAAAGCAGGTGGAAGAACCTGTTGAAATAGCTATGCGTTATGGCAACCCCTCAATAAAGGCTGCCTGCGATGCCCTGATGCAAAAAGTTCCCGGCCTGGATGAGGTGATCGCCATACCGTTATATCCGCACTATGCCATGTCAAGTTATGAGACAGCGGTAGAGTATGCCAGGGAAGTAGTTGTCAAAAACAGATATCCGTTTGCCATTAGCTTCATAAAGCCTTTTTATAATAATCCCGGTTACCTGAGGGCTCTAAGCCTGAGCATTCGTCCGTATTTACAGCAGGATTACGATCATATCCTTTTTAGCTATCATGGAATTCCACGGCGTCACATCCTTAAAGGTGACATTACAGGTTCTCATTGCCTGAAAACGGAGAACTGTTGCCTGACGGCCTCGGCAGCGCATGACCAGTGTTACCGTCATCAATGCCTGTACACCACTCAGGCAGTTGCTTCGGCTTTAAACATTCCGGCCGGAAAATACAGCCATTCTTTTCAATCACGACTGGGCAGGGAAGAATGGCTTAAACCTTATACGGCCGTCCGATTAACGGAAATGCCTGCCGAAGGAATAAAAAAACTGATTGTTGTTTGTCCTGCATTTGTCAGCGATTGCCTGGAAACCCTGGAAGAAATGGGGGTAGAAGGCAACCATAGCTTTATCAAAGCCGGTGGTGAATCCTTTACTTTGATTCCCTGCCTGAATACAAATGTCTTATGGGTGCAAACCGTTGAAAACTGGATAAAAGAACAGGTCAACGGTAACCGGCAAATGACACTCTCAACATAATGTCCGATGTATTACTACGTTAAGGCTCTTCATATCATTTTCATTGTTACGTGGTTCAGCGGTTTATTTTATATGGTCCGGTTATTTATATATAACACGGAGGCGGGGGAGAAAGATGAAATTCACCGGGATATTTTGCGGTTACAGTATACTGTTATGATCAAAAGATTATGGTTTGGCATCACCTGGCCCTCAGCCGTGCTGACTTTTTTATTCGGGGTGTGGATACTTGTTTTGTACGGCTCAATTCCCGCCTGGCTTTGGATTAAACTGTTACTGGTGGCAGGCTTGTTCTTATATCATATTTCGCTTCAGATTATTTTTAAACAGCAGATGAAGAGTGTATTTAAGTATACCTCACAACAGTTACGCATCTGGAATGAAGTTGCCACTGTTTTTCTGATAGCAATTGTTATGTTGGTGGTAGTTAAGCAGGGGATAAGTTTGCTGTGGGGATTAACCGGCCTGATCCTTTTTGTCATTGTGCTGATGACGGCGATCCGGATTTATAAGAGAATGAGGAGGTGAGTAAGATGAGAGAAGTGTAGATAAGTGTTCATACTGGATGCAGTGTCGTGCCGTTAAAAAAAGCAAAAAGGCATTCATGCCCCGGCCAGGGGCAACCGGTTTGTAGCACCTTCAGCATGTATGATTTTATACCCCGAACGGGGGCTACCCAATTCAACAAGGGATAACACAATATTTTTGCTTGACATCAGCTTAAGGGTAGCCCCTTTGGGGCAATTGATAAAAATGATCACATGTCTACAAACGTTTTACCCCTGGCCGGGGTAATCATACACTAAAAGGAA
>JBBJMP010000013.1:0-155856 GCA_037718865.1 Chitinophagaceae bacterium
TTACTCATTGGCGTAACTTCCCCTTTCAGTTACTTGTCTTAACTGTCGTCATACTGGTTTGATTCATTTAGGCAGCTTTTTTACCCGATGATGCTTTCGTTCGTCGCTTGGTAATTGTCACTGCATTGCTGGTGAGAATGCCAAAGAAGATCCATGCAACTTCTGTAGGTTGCGTTCTGGCTTTTATTTTACCCAGCAAGTAATGATTCTTTTCATTACCAAAACTTCCCTCCAACCAGGTACTGCGAATTTTTCCTAATATAGAGCGCATCAGGGATTTCTGTTCCTGGTCTTTTCCCTGTTTGCCTTTGGCTACAAAACTGGTGGCTATGTTATTTTCGGTGCAGTATTTTCTGTTGGCATTAGTGGCATAAATGGCATCAGCACCTATCTGGGAGCATTTGCCAAAATATCTTTTTTGAAGTTCGGTGGCCTGCCGTAGGCGGATGCCCTCATTAAAAGCATCAAAGCTTATGTGTTCTATGAAGTTGATCCCGTCGATCTGAACTTTGTTCACCTTGGCTCCAAATTCTACCGGTTTGGTTTCCTTACCCCGGACGATAGGGCGTATATAGGGCTTATGCACCGATACGATGCGGTCTGGTATTTTGCTTTCCTTGCCAAAGTAAAGACTCCATTGCTGTTGCTTGATCTTCTCTATCGTAGAGAGACGATGCACCTTGCGGCGCACCGATGGTTTTGATAACAAATTTGTGGTGCTCTTGAGCAACCGGTCCAGGTATTTAAGCATACTCCTGCACAACTTTTTGTTTTTGCGTTTGCTTTTCTTTTTAAGCTTAGCATAGGACAAATACATGCTCTTGAATTTATCATGGTTGCTTCGGCTACGGCGTAGCTTTAACTTTTTGCGAAGTTGACCTGCTAATGTAAAGACTTCATTACAACACTTCCATATCAGCTTGGAATCCGTAGGATAAGTGATGTAACTCTCATAACACGTAGCATCTGTCAACCCAACATGGGTTTGTTCCATATTCACTTTCCATGCCGATGCCAAGTGAACCTGCCATTTATCAATATTCAAATGCTTTCCCAGGTAACTTCTCCAACGCCCGGCCAAGTCATCATCCTTGATTTTTTCATCTGCAACCAGACGGATACCACAAAATAATTGAAGCGACCAGTCCGTGTTAAGCCGTTCTATTAACATCGCATCACTGACCTGAAGATAGTGTTTGGCTATCAGCAGAGCAATCCCTCCTTCTACACTAAGCCAACTCTTGCAACCTTTGCCACTTAACTGGCCCGCAGGAGCAGGTACAAGTTTGGATAACTCCGCAAAAGGTATTGACTGATATAACTTCCCAAAATCTGTTAGTAAAAATCTTTGATCAAGCAAGGAAGGCGAAAGTTCAAATAAAAGATTGCGGTACATTTGCTGTATGTTTTTTCCTGCCTCACTTTGCGCATCTTTTATGCCATTGTGGGGCTTTTTTACAGCTATACACATCCTGGAACCCTTTGTGGATAAGTATTCCAGCTTTTCAGGGAGACCCTATTTGCCCGCAATGATTGCCGCCGTGTTCATACTTTGTGGTTTTTTTTAACCACAAAGGGTCACGAAGTAGTGCACAAAGAAGCCACAAAGATCAGCAGCGGCAGTAACCTCTTTGTGCCTGTTTGTGTAACCTTTTGTATTCTTTGTGGGTTTTTTTAACCACAAAGGGTCACGAAGTAGTGCACAAAGAAGCCACAAAGATCAGCGGCGGCAGTAACCTCTTTGTGCCTGTTTGTGAAACCTTTTGTATTCTTTGTGGTTTTTTTTAACCACAAAGGGTCACGAAGTAGTGCACAAGAAGGCACAAATTATTTCACATCATACATCCAAATGCAATCACCTCAAAATTTTACATTAAGCGTAGTATAATAATATGACCCGTTGAACCCAAACTGGCCCGCATTTCTTGTGTACGGTATTTGTCCGCTGGAATAAGAGGCGTACGTTGATAATACCTTATCGGGATATACATCAAACAGGTTGTTGGCGCCAATGGTTATAGAAAATATTTTGGAAATGTTGTAACCTAATGTGGCATCAAGTAAGGTTTTACCGCTGAATGTCTGGCTCCGGTGCGGCAGTCCCGCCGGTTTTTCCCATGCGATTACTTTTCCAAAATAGGTGGCTTTTACAGAAGCATTGAATTTGCCGGATTGATAGCCGATGCTTCCCAATATTTTATTTCTTGGCTGCGATGTTTCAATTAATGATATACTGATCGTATCGATTAACCTGACCGGCACGGTGGCCCCTGATGCCAGCTGGGATGGGGTTGGTTTTTGATTGGTAATTTCCGTTTTATTGAAAGTAAAAGCCACACTGGCATCCAATGCGCTCTTCGGAGACAATGGTTGTTTAAAGCTGGTAACAAAATCAATTCCTCTTGTGCGGGTATCAATATGATTAGTAAAAAAGGTAAGCTCCCTGATGCCTGTACTTACAGGGAAAGCAGCTAATAATGCAGGAATGGAAGAATTTATGATCAATTGTTCGGATATAATTATCCTGTCATTTACATCGATCTGGTAAGCATCTAAAGTAAATAACAATTTAGTACCGCCTTTTGCGGTTAAACCAACATTATAGTTCCAGGTTAGTTCCGGTTTGGGGGCTTCAACACCTATTTGTATCAGCCTGGCATCATCGCTGCGCAACTGTTTTGTTTGACGGATAGCACCGGCCTGTACGGTGGAAGTGGTCTGGCTGTTAAAGATCTGCTGTAGCGATGGCGCCCGGAAACCACGGTTGATCGAAGCCCTTACCGCAAAATCTTTCGTAAAGTTTAACCGGCTTGCGAGCTTACCGGAAATATTACTACCGAAGTCGCTGTAGTTTTCATAACGGCCTGCCAGGGCCAGTAATAAGTATTGGGTGATGTCACTTTCTACATCGATGTACATCCCTACATTGGTCCTTGATTCATTTGCCCTGTCTGCCGGCGCGATACCAGGGCGTCCGCTGCTGCCCGGGGCTTTGTTGTTTGATTGGGCCAGTGGTCCTACTTTGTAAGAAGCGGAATCACCTTCCGTCAGTTTAAAATTATCGATACGCAACTGGCTGCCAAATGCAAAGTTTACCGATTTAGTCCCCCAAAGCCCGTCGTAGCTTCGGCTGAAATTTGCCTCAGTGGTGCTTTGTCCGAAGGTGTTTCTGCCGACATAAAAATCGGTAGGAGACGCAGCGCCCAGGGATGGATTGGTGGTTCGATTGGCAAACAGATCAAGGTAGTTTAATCCATAACCGGTGCTCAGGTCGATATTCCATCCCGTGATAGATTTCTTATTGATACCTGCAAACAGGGAAAAGTCCACCGTTTTTCCGGGAAGTTCTGGCATATATCCGTCAGGAAAAATAGCGGGATTGGAATTGGCGTCTCCGGGCCTTGCAGTACGTAAGAACCCGAAGGCCTTTATATCTTTTTTGGAAACGCCGCCAAAGCTGTATAACGACCAGTCTTTACCAATAGGATATCCCATATTGATAAAAGCCTGGTAGGCTTTGGTTTGGTTGCTTCCATATTTCGTTACATAGGCAGGTTTATTTGTTGGCCATACACCCCTTGCATTGCGGATGCTATCGTCCCTTGTTTTATTATTGTCGTAAATGATACCCGTGTAAGGATCTGTACGGTCGGTACCGCCCACATATTGATAGTGCAGGGTAAAGTTCAAAAAACTTTCTTTCCTTCCCAGGCCGAAGCCATAATTCAGTGCCGCCAATGCCGTACTGCCGTCGCCTTCTTTTGTAACGCCAAACTGCGTTTTAAACGTACCGCTGTTGATGTTTTTCTTAATCGCGAGGTTTATTATTCCCGCTATGGCATCGGAGCCGTATTGTGCTGCAGCGCCATCCCTTAAAATTTCCATCTGATCAACTGCCAGTGCCGGAATACTGTTCATGTCTGTGACTACTGTTCCTTTTCCTATCGTTACGTTACCGTTGATGGCAGAAAACTGGTGTCTTCTTTTTCCGTTTATCAGTACCAGGGACTGGTCGGGTGACATGCCTCTTAATGTAGCGGGATCGGCGAAATTAGCGACACCGTTGATGCCGTTTTTTGCAGAGTTGAATGAAGGAGAAGTGAATTGCGCCATTTGTCCCAGGTCTACCTGGCCGGTGTTTTCCATCTCTCGGGAACTGATCACGTCTACCGGAACCGGACGGTTAACGTCGGTACGTGGCTTACCCCTGGAGCCGATTACAGTGATGTTCTGCAGGTTGCCTTCAGTAGCAGATAATTTTACCATATAGTTTGTTTCGGAACCAATAGTTAGTTCAAAAGTTACATACCCAACGGAAGAAATAACCAATACGTCTCCCGGTTCCCCATCGATAGAAAATTTCCCTTCGTTGTTGGTGATAACGGCCCTCCTTTTTCCTTTTATGGCGACCGTAGCTCCAGCAAGTGGTTCACCTGTTTGGGCGTTGGTAATTGTTCCGGTTACAGTAAGAAATTTTTCCGGCATTTCCGGAGCACCACTTTTTTTGGCAAACGCGCCGGAGGAAATAACGGCTAAAAGAAGGATCAGTGTGGTTATTTGTTTCAGAGAAAATGTGTTGGCACATAGCAATCGTCGTATATTCATAACATTTCATGATTTGTTCCGTAATAAAATTTTGAGGATTGTAACAAGTCCCGCAAGACGGAAGTTCAAAGCCCAAATATATATCCTTATCAAATTGAAAAAATACTGGATTTCACCGGATAAAAACAATCAAATAATGGCGTATCTTAATAATTATTGCGCTAATTTGTCATCATAAAGCCATATGTTATGTGTAAAAATCAAGGTGTCGCCTACATCAAACCCGGCGAGGTTGAAGTTCAATCCATCGATTATCCCAAACTCGCGCTCGGCGACAGGAAATGCAATCACGGCGTTATCCTTAAAATTGTTTCTACCAATATATGCGGCAGCGATCAGCACATGGTCCGCGGACGTACAACAGCTCCTTCGGGACTGATACTGGGCCATGAAATAACGGGCGAGGTCATTGAAGCAGGACAGGATGTGGAATTCATCCGGGTAGGGGACCTGGTTTCTGTACCATTTAATATTGCTTGTGGCAGGTGCAGGAATTGCAAAGTCGGACAAACAGGGATCTGCCTGAACGTAAATCCTTCACGTCCCGGCGCTGCTTACGGATATGTTGATATGGGAGGGTGGGTAGGAGGACAGGCTGAGTACGTGATGGTTCCGTATGCCGATTTTAACCTCCTGAAATTTCCCGATAAAGACCGGGCAATGGCCAAGATCAGGGACCTCACCCTGCTTTCCGATATTTTCCCCACGGGTTATCATGGAGCAGTGACAGCCGGTGTAGGACCAGGTTCGACGGTGTATGTAGCTGGTGCTGGTCCCGTAGGACTCGCGTGTGCAGCTTCCTGTCATTTGCTGGGAGCGGCGGTCGTGATTGTTGGAGATATGATTACGGAACGGCTCGAACAGGCTAAAAGTTTTGGTTGCGAAACAATAGACCTTCGCCAGAATACTCCTCTTGAAGAGGCCATCGCAGTCATTCTGGGAGTGCCTGAAGTGGACAGCTTCGTGGATTGTGTAGGTTTTGAAGCGAGGGGACATGGCAATAACGCTGCAGTGGAACAACCGGCCATGGTATTGAATACGGCCATGGCGGTCACCCGGGCAGGCGGAGCTGTCGGCATACCTGGACTATACGTTACCGGCGATCCCGGAGCAGCCGATGCTGCGGCAAAAGAAGGAAGCCTCAGCATTCGCATTGGGCTGGGCTGGGCTAAGTCACATTCTTTTTATACCGGTCAGTGCCCTGTGATTAAATATCACCGGCCATTAATGAATGCTATATTGTATGATAAGATCCAGATTGCGAAAGCCGTAAATGTAACGGTGATCAGTTTACAGGATGCTCCTAAAGGTTACCAGGATTTCGATAAAGGAGCCGCGAAAAAATATGTGATCGATCCGCATGGTATGATTATGAATTGATATTGATGTTAAGTTTACAGTCATTGCCCCAAAAAAATTGTAAAACAGACTCAATGAATCAAAAAGGCATCCTGAAGCTGAAGGTTAAACGGTTCATAGAGGGCGAATGGATAGAATGCGATGACCTGCTTGTTATCGAAGAACCTGTTGAAATTCGCCTGCAGTTTGGCCCCATGGCAAGCCAGGTGCAGGAAAGCATATCGGTCACTATGCGTACGCCGGGAAATGACAAAGAACTTGCTTTGGGGTTTCTGTTTGCAGAAGGGATCATACAGAACTTCACCGATGTAAAAATGGTGATTAAAGAAGCCTCCGGACCAAATACGATATTGGTTATTCTAAAGGAAGACGTAAAAGCTATCCTTCCGCAAACCCGGAATTTCTATACTACATCCGGTTGCGGCGTCTGTGGAAAAGCAAGTATTGAGGCTATAACAACCATATCGGTTTTTCAAGATGAAAGGAAAGACCTGGCCGTAAACAAGGAACTGTTCTTTACGTTAAAGGAACAGCTCATCAGCCACCAGTACATGTTTGAAAGCACCGGCGGGATTCATGCATCGGCTCTATTTGATATAAATGGCCGGTTGATCGATGTAAGGGAGGATGTTGGCAGACATAATGCCTTAGACAAACTAATAGGTGCCGCATTTCTCGAAAAAAAACTTCCCCTGTCAGATCATATTCTGTTGCTTAGCGGCAGGGCCAGTTTCGAACTCGTCCAGAAAGCTTACATGGCGGGAATAAAAATTATAGCAGCTATCGGTGCGCCTTCCAGCTTGAGCGTTCAGCTTGCGGAGCGCCATAATATCTCCCTTGTTGGATTTTTGCGGGATACCCGGTTAAATGTTTATTCGGGGTTTGAGCGGATCAGGTAATTAAAAAAAGGTCGTACTTTCCATTTCGTATTAACCCGCGTGCCCTGTGGTTGGTGAAAACACCAACCACGGGTAACTTAAATTATCATTTATTTAATTATGATTGAAGGCAAGGATAATATTCCCGGTGCCGAAAATCCGGACAAATTTACTGGCCTGAAAAAAGGGAAAATCAAAACCGTTGCTGCAGGCCTCCCTGCAGTAGTCTCCAGTTTTAAACACATCCTTGCAGAGGCTGGATTCGTCAGAGGACTGACTGCGCTGTTTAATGTTAACAAGAAGGGTGGATTTGATTGTCCGAGTTGTGCCTGGCCCGATCCTGATGATGAGCGCTCAGGTCTGGGTGAATACTGCGAGAATGGTGCGCGCGCGGTGGCAGATGAGGCGACAGCAAAAAGACTTACGCCTGATTTCTTTGCACGGCATTCGGTCGCTGATCTCGCCTTATTATCCGATTACGAAATCGGTAAAAAAGGCCGCCTGACTCAACCCATGTATCTGCCTGAAAACGGCACACATTATCTTCCTGTTTCCTGGGATGACGCGTTTAGTAAAATTGCCAAAGCGTTGAATGCACTTTCCTCACCAGATGAAGCCATCTTTTATACATCCGGACGAACCAGCAACGAAGCGGCCTTCCTATATCAATTATTTGTAAGGGAATATGGCACCAACAACCTGCCGGATTGCAGTAACATGTGTCATGAAAGCAGCGGTGTGGCTATGGGAGAATCTCTGGGAATAGGAAAAGGATCGGTGACCCTGGCAGATTTTTATGAGGCCGAAGTAATCATCATAATGGGTCAAAACCCAGGTACCAACCATCCGCGAATGCTTACTGCCTTACAAAAAGCGAAGGCAAACGGAGCCGTGATTATTTCTATCAATCCCTTGCCTGAAACCGGTTTGATGGGGTTTAACCATCCGCAGCAACTCAAAGGGTTACTCGGCGTCGACACCGCGCTGACCGATATTTTTTTACCTGTGAAGATCAATGGAGACATGGCCCTGCTGCAGGCCCTTGAAGTGATGCTTTTGACAGAAGAAGATGAGAATCCGGGTTCGGTTTTCGATCTTGACTTCATTCAAAAACATACGGAGGGTTTAGATCCATTTCTGGATCATCTTCGCAGCTTAAATGCAGGTGAACTGGTAAAGTCTGCCGGGCTTGACATGGCCCAGCTCCGGGAAGTGGTTAGTGTTTTAAAGGACAAGAAGAGAATAATCGCCTGCTGGGCGATGGGACTTACCCAGCATAAAAATGCCGTTGACACCATTAAAGAGATCGTGAACCTGTTATTGTTAAAAGGCAGCATCGGCAAGCCCGGAGCAGGCACCTGTCCGGTGCGTGGACATAGTAATGTGCAGGGTGACCGTACGATGGGGATCTACGAGAAGCCTTCGCAAAGCTTTTTAAATCGCCTGGAAAAGGTCTTTCATTTTACGCCGCCTGTAAAACATGGCTATGATGTAGTACGGGCTATAACAGCCATGCACAATCGATCGGCAAAAATATTTATGGCCATGGGTGGTAACTTTCTTTCAGCTACTCCAGATACCCGCTACACCGCACAGGCATTACGGAATTGCAGCCTGACGGTGCAAGTCTCGACCAAGCTCAACAGGAGCCATCTTGTTCATGGTAAAGAAGCGTTGATTTTACCTTGCCTGGGCCGCAGTGATAAGGATGTGCAGCAAGGCGGTATTCAATTTGTTTCCTGCGAAAATTCTATGGGAGTGGTGCAACTATCAAAAGGAGTGCTTGAACCGATATCTCCTGATCTGCTTAGCGAACCCGTCATCGTGTGCCGGCTGGCAAAAGTTACGTTTAAGGGCCGGACAAAAGTAAACTGGGATAAATATATGCTAGATTACGATGCGATCAGGGAAGACATCGAACAAACGATAGCTGGTTTTGAAAGGTATAACGAGCGTATCAGGCAGCCATCCGGTTTTTACTTACCGAATTGTAACCGGGAGGGCCGTTTCAATACCCTATCAGGGAAAGCACATTTCAGCATCTCTACGGTATCCTCACCAGTTCTTGCTCATGATGAACTGATGATGATGACCATCCGCAGTCATGACCAGTTCAATACCACGATTTACGGGTTGAATGATCGTTACAGGGGAATCTACAATGAAAGACGGGTCATCCTCATGAACCAGGCCGATATGAACCGACAGAACTTAAAAGCCGGCGATGTGGTTGACTTGTATAACTATTACAATCAGGTTGAACGGGTGGCGCGCAATTTCATTATTGTAGCTTACCCTATCCCGGAGAACTGCACAGCCACTTATTTTCCGGAGGCGAATGTGTTAGTGCCGATTACAAGTGTCGCTGAGAAAAGTAATACGCCGACGTCGAAGATGGTGGTGATAAAGATTAAGAAGGTTTGAGGGAGTCCCCTAGAAAGCTTTCCTTTAACCCTTCTTTATTTCATTGATCGAGTATTCCTGTATCAGGGCCGGTGTTTCGGGAGTCAAGGTGAAGTAAACTTTTACGTCAGACCTTTCGCCTTCTATGATGAAGTAACCCCTTAAGTTGTTTTCCGGAACAAAGGGTTTAAAGCCTTTTATCTTGCCCGCCTTTGTAAATATTTCCGTGGCCTCTTTTTTTAATGAGTCAACGAAATAATCGAAGAAGAAGTTTTCAGCAAATATACCGCTGGATGTTGCGTTGTCCCAGCCCGGCAAAAGTTTTATCAATTCATTTTTTCGCTGTTCGAGGATGGGTGAAATAGCTACTGGACGTGGGTGCAGGCCTGCGAGTTTTACCAACGTATCCAGGATATTGGTGTTGATTACCGCAGCAGGCGCATAAGTGCTGTTGGCGAAACAAACGACGCCAAGCCCGTAATCCGGCAGGAATGACCAGTTGCTGCCAAAACCCGGCAAACCGCCGCTATGGCCGACCATCGTCTTACCTTCGCAATCCTGGCTCCAGCGAAGTCCATAACCATAACCGGTAACTGTCGGACAAGCTTTCCCACCGCCAAAGGTAAACGCCGGATCCAGGCCCCGTAATTGCCAGAGCTTATGCATTTCACGGAGCGAACTATTTTTCAACACAACATTTTTTCTATCGGAGGAAGGAGGCCAGGCAGACAAATGCATCGAAACATATTTGGCAAAGTCACTCATCGTCGTGATCATTCCGCCCATGGCGCCATATGCCCCGTTGTGCAGCATGGGCTGCTCCACCCAAACCCCGTTCAGCAACCGGTAACCGTGAGCAAGTTTATTTTCGGCAACCTTCGAATACTCCAGCCAGGTGTTGTTCATGCCCAAAGGCCTCAGAATATGCAAGGTGATATAATCCACATAACCCTGACCGGTCACTTTTTTTATGATGTAACCCAGCATGGCAAAGCCCATGTTGCTGTATTCGTAGCTTATGCCCGGCGCATTGGAAAACGAAATTCCTTTTTTGATCATCGCTATCATTTCTTCATCACTGACGTCCAGTTGCCTGTCGCCCCAGGGGTTATCTTCCGGGAAACCAGCTGAATGCGTAAGCAGGTTGCGGATGGTGATCGGCGGAGCATCAGCGGACGGCAGCTTTTGATTTTTTAATTCAGGTATATATAGGTAAACGGGGTCGTCGAGTCTCAGCTTCCCCTGGTCGCGCAGTTGTAGTATGGCCACAGCCACAAAACTTTTGGTCATGGATGCGATATGAAAAGCCGAACTGCTATCGGCAAAATATTTTTTTGGAATATTGCCATATCCGGTATTCCCGGATTGTACAAGTTTTCCATTGTATATAACGCCGTATACCATTCCTGGCAAGTTGTACTTCACCGAGTGGGCTTTGTAAAGGCTGTCGATGACGGGTAACGTTTTACTGATGGAGGCCTGCTCCTGGCTTAACAATGCTGAGGTGCAAAAGATGGACACGAGGAATGTCCCTATTTTTTTCATAATCATTTAATTTGGCATGGGCGGCTAAGGGTCATACAACGGTAAATATAGTCAAGCTGCATTGCAAATAGCGTCAGTGAAAATACGACCACGGACCTACGGTAATTAAATGAAACCTCCCGGTTTGTAATATAAAACATGGTGAGCCGTTTTAAAGAGAAAGAATCTAATGTTCTCAAAGGCTGTCCCCTATGGTAAAACGCTGCATCTTATCCTGTTCCTGGGGTTCCTGGTGTTGGTACAGCCTGCATTGTCGCAGTCGCCTCAGGTTATTCCGGCACCAATTCATGATACGCTGATCCCATCACTAATCACCAAGGTTGCCGCTTATTCGTTTACAATAGACCGCAGCTATTCCCTCCTTCAGCGTAATTACGACCTGTCGAAAATGGAAGCTAACCTGCCTGACATTGAAAAAAGGCTGACAGGATTTAAATCAAGGCTAGAGACCAAAGGTGGTCAAATGAACTTACTTAGTTTGAACAGTAGCGTTATTATGCTGGCGGAAGTGATGGAGCAACTAAGGGCTAATCAAAAAGTTCTTCAAGCATATTGCAGCCGGCTTACCGGGAGCATAACCTCAGTCAATAAGATCATTAACGACGCTGATCTGACATTATCCGTTCCCGACACGTCACTGCTTGATCAACTATTGGATCTGCAGGAAGAGGTATTTGTCCTTGATGCTTTACAGCGTCACAAGATGAACAATCTAAACCTTATGCTTAACCGCGTATCCGTCAACCTGCTGCAGGCAAACGATGTGATGTCCGATTTGCGATACCTGACCATCTCGATAAAGTCGGCCATGCTGGTGCCGGAACAAAAACCGCTGCTCACTGCGAGGCCGGCTGATTATATCCAGGCTTATTCAGCAGTAACGGTAAAAGCATTGTTACTATCGGGAAAGATCATTTCCATTTATACCCGCCGGAAATGGGATGTGCTTGCGATCAGCTTATTTGTATTTATGTTGACCACAGCCTGGTGCCTATCTAATGTGAGGCGGATAAAAAGGCGCCAGGATTCTGCAATCATACTCCAAAAGGTGCATTTCCTGCGGCGCAGTGTGTTCGTGGGAAACCTCGTGGCGCTGTTCACGTATTCGCCGTTATTTTTTGCTGACCCGACCATTTCCTACCTGAATGCAAACGGACTGCTGCTCTTATCGTCACTTAGCTTTTTGATCTTTCCATACCTGGTCAAACAGGCGAAGATTATGTGGGTGGCGGTATGTCTGTTGTGGCTCTTTTATGCGCTTGACGACCTGCTGCTGGAATCTGCATTTGGCGAGCGTTGGGGACTGTTTATTGGTGGTTTGATCATGATTGGAATGTGCAGTTATGTTATCAGGAGCAAGCGCCGGATCTTTTACAAGATCGCAGAATCACCGGCAACCAAAGCGTTACTATTTTTTACAGCGGTCTTATCCGTAATGTCTGTATTGTTTAACCTGGCGGGTAACGTAACCCTGGCAAAGCTATCAGGAATTACTGCCATTGAAGGCCTTGTCCTGGGCATGTCGCTCAAAGTGTTTTGCACTATGGTTTTGGAATCCGTCTACCTCCAATCGGAAGCCTACCATCAGAGCCGGTTTTCCGAATATATAAATTACAAAGAACAGCAGCATCGTTTTCTGAAGATCCTGTGGATACTGGCAACTGTAGTTTGGATAGGCGCATTTTTACGGCACATCACTTTATATGATGCTGTGATCACCTGGTGTATTTTCTTTTTGCAAAAACACCGGGCGATCGGGAACATGACCTTCACCTTTGGAAGCGCTGCCGTATTCATCGGCATCATCTGGGTATCTTCCGTCATCTCGGGGGTTATTAATTTCTTCTTTAGCTACTCGAATGCAAATACGCCGGGCAAGCGCAGCACCCTTGGATCCATGAGGTTATTGATGCGGCTGGCCATCTGGGCGATAGGATTTTTGATCGCCGTGGCAGCGGCTGGCATTCCATTGGATAAACTTTCATTAATGATTGGTGCGCTGGGTGTAGGTATCGGGTTTGGATTGCAGAATATTGTGAATAACCTTGTTTCCGGGGTGATATTAGCGTTTGAGCGGCCCGTTCAGATTGGCGACCTGATTGAGATCGGTAATAAAAAAGGTATTGTTGAAGAGATTGGCGTGCGGTCAAGTAAGATAAAGAGCAGTGACGGCGCAGACATTATTATTCCCAACGGCGACCTGCTTGGCCAGCACCTGATCAACTGGACGATGAAGGATCGTTATAAACGCGTTGAATTTATTATTGGTATAAGGTACCAGACTGATATTCGCCGCGCAAAAGAGTTGATCCAGGAGACATTGAGAGAAAATGAAAATATCCTGATTCCTCCTGAACCGGTTGTAATCGTCCAGGAATTTACCGACAATGCCATCAATATACGGATCCTCTTCTGGTCATCGGAAGTCTCCCAGTCAGGCACTGTACGAAGCAATGCGATGATAGGTATTTATGAGGCATTCACCCGGGTAGGGATCCAGTTGCCGTACACGAGGGAGATGAACATGAATTAAGCGGGTGTCTATTGGTGTTAACTGGAAGCCGGTATACTGATCATTATTTGCGGCATGTTGCAAATTCAGCGAACGTGACATAACAGGCTGTTAACATAATTACCACTGACCTGTAACCATTTTTGATTGTAAGCGTTAACTTAAAACTGTCTGGCAAGAGCACCTGGTGACCGGCATCTGCACGGAAGGATGCATGTGGTGCATAAACGCAGCACTTTTCAAACAAATGAATCTCCGTTAATCTTTTCCATAAGAAAGAAGATTAGCCATTATCCTGTAAGCACCTGCCACACCATAAGGCAATTGACGGTGAAACGAATAGGCAAAATATGTATAATGCCCTTTACCATATGGTGTCATTAACCAACCTCCACTTTGAGGTGACTGTTCAACATCATGCGTTGAAATTAGTGGCGTGTATGTATTATGCCATTGCGAAAAGAACTTAGATCCCCGTTGCTCAACCCAATTGTCAAAATCCATAATAGTAATCTTATTCGGATAATTGAATACACGATGGTTAACATCAAGGATTTTTACCGGAGAGTTTTCCTCCGAAACCTCTTCTGCATTGGCAGGTAATTGTGCGGGATAAGGTGCCATTAGGGCCGGAATAAATTCGGGTGTTTGAAACAATACGATTAGATGACCCCCGTTTTTTGCATATTCGAGTAAGCGGAGATTATACATATTCAGGTCTTGACGTACAGCATAAGCTCTTGTTCCAATCATGATCACGTCAAAATGATCTAATCTGCCTGTTGATAGATATTCCCCAGTGAGTAATTGCACCCCAGCTCCTAATTGTCGGATGGCGATAGGCACTTCATCTCCTACGCCCATGATATAGCCTATTTGGAGGCCTGGCACTATTTTTACATCAATTCCTTTCAGCATGGCCACTGCCGGGCGATACATAATGGTTTGATCGAGATCACGGTGACTGCTTAGATCATATCCCTGCGAATAAGATTTAACATTGACTGTGGCGATGGCTTGTATCTCATACATTTTCTCTTCCAATGCTGCGGTATGAATCTTCATTGAAAAATTCATTTTTTCACCAGCCTTCGTGAATGTAAAAGGTAAATGTGAAGTTTGTGACTGCCACCCTATTGGCACATTTAGTCGAAATTGCCCCTGGATAGCACTTTCCTGATTATTTATTAGTTCTACCTGAACATCGAAATCCTTTATCTGACCAGTCTTTGGTATAATACCTATTTGTGGCCGGATGTTTACTGCAATCGCCGGCGCAACTTTTAATGTATAGTTATCATAGCCAAAAGGAAAATTTGATTGTTTGACTTGCACAGGCTTCTGAATCTCCACCAATTCATGACCGACCTTGTAAGATACGTACGCCTGTAAAGCGGCCCGCCTATTGGGCAGATTTGCATTCTGCTTATCATCATATTGGTACTGACTTTCCTGTACGGAAGCCCGATGATAATATGGTTTAGAAAAGATAACGTTATTGGGGACCGTTACAGTAAAGGTTTGATCTAATTTTTCATTCATCTGAAGCGTTGTTTTCTTTAATTCGCTGAAATCAGTTTTCCAGTTTGCCTCTTTAATAAGTTGGATGCCTGTTGACTCAATGGGAACATTGCTCCTGTTTAGAACGCTTATTCTAACTTTAAATGGCTGCATAGGCACGGCAAAGCCCATCGTAGGTTGTGCGTTGTAAAAATTTGTGCTTTCTTTTGATCCTAGCGGCATAGCGATGGCCTGCATGTCAATACCAAGAACCGTATTAATCGCATCCATAAACTGGCGCTCTTTAATTCGTAAAATAAAAAATGCTTCAGGCTTATTGTTCAATACTTTAATGATAGCACGCGTTGTAGCTAAACCCTTCGTAAGATAGGGAATCATGGCAGTTGGATCTTCCGGTTGAAATGCAGCTGTTGCATCATCTATTGCTTTCTTAATTGCATTGAGCAACAACGGAACACCGGCAGGAGCAGTTTCTCCGGTAATCTTAAAAATTCCCTCAATAGAAGTATCTATTCCGTCAAAAAAGCTCTCTTCTTTTTCTACACTTGTAACCTGGCTATGTATCCGCTCGTAATATTGTTTAAAGGATCCAATTACCTGGTTACGATGACCTCCGGTCTGCGAACGATGGAGGCTATAGCCAAGCAATGAAAAGTTTTTATAAGAGTCTCCGATCCACGCACAATACTCACCAGTGTTAAGCGCAATATTATAATGTTCATCCGCTTTAATACCTCCACGGTAAAATTTAATCGCCTTTCATGGGTGCAACCCTTCCTTTATTAATTCAGGAAACGCATTCGGATCACCTGCCAGGTTATATGCTTCAAGGCTAATCTCTCCTGCTGCCTGATGATTGCCGTGTCCATCGCGACTAGTTCCGTGAAAACGGGAAATGATCACGAGAGGACGATTGATCCGAATCACCCTAACCATTTCTCTTAATACGTTTTGTCTTCCCCATTTTTCATAAGCCTCTTCTACTCTTTTTGAAAACCCATAGTCCACCAGATTTGTGAAATACAGGTCATCAAGTCCATAATAAGTCGCTGCCAGAAGAAATTCTTCTGTTCTGAGTAGTGCCAATTGATCGAAAGATTCAATGCCCAGGATATTGGCGCCACTTTCTCCGCGGTTTAGAGAAAGTATAGCTGTTCGTACACCTTTTCCCCGGCTCAGGTAGGTTAATAAATCGGCATGTTCATCATCGGGATGAGCCTGAGTATGCATGGCACTTGCAATTGTTTTCAGTTTTAACAACTTTTGCCAGATGCCGTCTAGTCCATGGTCTTGCGGGATATCCCTCGAGCCTTGTTTTTCACCAGTTAAAGTCAATACTTTATAAAGTGGTTGTTGATTCGTTTGAGCAAATAAGTCAATAGTAGACAGGGTAAGGCAGCATGTAATGAGTAAGTACATCATCACTTTTAAGTAAAAAGAATTCAGGGTAATCATAACTTTCATATACAGATATGTTGCTTTATAGATTTAAGGTAAGATTTATGGTGAAATCTTGCAATACTTTCCGCCGGGCGTCGAATTGATGGAGTGAGGATTAAGATTTTGACAAATATTACCGAACGTTGAGCTTAATGGTCTTAAGAAAGGGATTGTAGTTTTGGAAAATGGTTGAATAAATACTGGTTAAGAGGTGGACTTATTTGTAACCAGTGGCCGGTTTAGTAATGAAGCAGAAAGATTGCCAGGGAGGCAAACGTTCATATTAAATTAATAGATGGAGAAGAGTTAGTCTCCTTATGGCAACAATATTACAATGATATGAATGATGAAGATAGTAACGAATGATCAAAAAGCTGACATGCGCAATCCGTATTGCTCACCCGAAAAAGGAGAGAGCAGCAGAAAGAAGACCTTACAACCAACACATCCTCCAACAAGTGTTTGAGAATTAAGAAGAAATAGTAAAAGAGATCGACCAGCATCGTCGCAATGATATTATCACAGATAAGATAAGACAACTAAACTAAACGATATTACCCTCTATTAATTTTTATCTTTCAGTTCACCTGCCTTTACATATTGCTTATGGCCCTTTTTATCTACATAATAATATTTTGAACGACCATCAATATAAATTTTTTCTCCATCAGGCCCTTGCTTTCCCCCGTACGTTTTATCGACTACTTCTGACTTGCCCTTAGATGCTACTTCCGCAGCCTTGTTTCCTACTTTTTTTGCACCTTTCTCAACAGCTTTCCCGGTTTTTTTACCGGCTTTTTTTAGATCTTGTCCAACGGTAGTTGTGTCTTGGGCCTGTGTAGCTGAAAAAAACCCTGCTGATACGGCGATAAGGCCAATTAAAAATTTCTTTTTCATTTATACATATTTTAATGAATAGACAAATTTAAGCTTTTATGTGGAACACCAGACCCTCCTGTCACCCAACCCCTACCCAAACTCCACCACAAACTCCGTCTCCTCCACCGTCCGCAGCGAAAACTCAAATCCATGATTGGATAATATTTCCCTGGTCACGGTTAGCCCTACACCTTGACCGCCTTTCTTCGTACTGTAGAATGGTGAGAAAAGATTTTCGGAGGCTTCGGGTGAAACGCCTGAGCCGGTATCACGTATAATTAATTTTAAAGGTTTGCAATAAGACCGTATCGTAATCCGGCCTTTTCGATCAATGGCTTCCATGGCATTTTTAATGATATTGATCAGCACCTGTTCCATCTGCTGCACATCAGCGTTAATCATCATAACCGGGCGCTCGTGTTCAATGACAAATTCGATTTTTTTCTCACCAGCGCGAAGCCGCATGAGCTCGGTGACATTTTGTACGAGCAATATAAGGTCCAAGGGTTTTTTAACCGGCGGCGGAATCCGGACCAGGTCGGCAAAGTTCCGCATGAACTGGTTCAGATTATTATTCCGTTCCATGGCCACGCGCAAAGCATTGTCAAGTATGTCCGGATGCGTTTTGGATTGTATGGTCGACTGGATTATCGAATTAACGGGACCGATGGTATTGTTCACCTCATGCGCCATCATACGAATGACTTTGCCATAGGTCTTTTTTTCAGCGGCAAGTATTTCGGCAGTCAGCTCTTCGATCATCACAAAGTGACGGGGGAAACCCCGGTCCATGAAATGAGATTTGTGTAATTTGTAGGTGATGCCACCATTGAAAGTAACCGTTTTAGCTAAGCCGGATTGAAGGTCCTTAACCTGGGTAATGACGGGATGAGAAATGTCCTCAATGGATTTTCCGGCGATTTCATTTTCTTCCAGACCGAGTAATTGCAATGCCTTCGGGTTTACCAGCTGAATAAAATCACTGTAATCCAGGATCAGAATTCCTGTGGGTGAGGTGTTAATCAATTTCTCCAGAAAAAGATGCTGCATCTCCTGCTTGGTTCGTTCCTTTCTCAATTCATCCATCATCTGGTTGAATACCTGTATCAGCCTGTCCAGCTCATACTTGCCGGTGCTGCGCAATGTTGTACTGAAGTCACGGTCCTTCATGGCGTCAGCTCCCTGTATCAACGTTTTCAAGGGCTGTATCAATTCATTGTACAGCTGCCAGGAAAAGACCAGCGAGACAATGATAACAATTTCGGATGCAATAAAAAGGACCTTGTTTTCCTTAAAGATAAAAAATGACAACACCAGCGCCACCCCGTGCAGGAAGGTTACAAACATGATGTATTTAGTCCGAAGCTTCATCGTAGAGGATATTATATTTCTCCAGGCGGCGGTATAAGGCGCTCCGGGTGATCCCCAGGGATTTGGCCACCCGGGTTATCCGGCTTTTATGAAAGTCCATGGCTTTATGTATCATCTGTATTTCCATTTCTTCCAGGGTCAGCTTACCAACCTCGGGCAATTGAACAGCGCCTTTTTTAACGGTCGTTGTTTCCAGTTGAGTTAAGAAATCCATTTCTTCAAGATAGTCTTTTTTAGTAACCAGTATCGTGCGTTCCACCAGATTTTTCAGCTGGCGGATGTTGCCGGGTAAGGGTAGTTGCTGCAGCCACCTCATGGCATCACGCGTAACCGTTAGATCAGGGCGGTTGTAGATCTCCCGCAGGTTATCCACGAAATAATTTACCAATAAGGGAATATCATCCGGCCTTTCCCGAAGCGCCGGCAGCCTGACGGTGATCAGGTTGATCCGGTATAAAAGGTCCTCACGGAAAATGCCTTTTTGAACCATATCTCCCAGGTCGCGGTTCGTGGCGCAGATGACCCGCATGTCCACCGTTTTTGTCCGGCTGCTTCCAAGCACCTCGTAGGTGCGGTCCTGCAGCACCCTTAACAGCTTGACCTGACTGCTTTGATCAAGGTCCCCGATCTCATCAAGGAAAATGCTTCCTTTATGAGCCATCTCAAAGCGGCCCACCCTGTCCGCCTTAGCATCTGTAAAGGCCCCCCTTACATGGCCGAACATTTCACTTTCAAACAGCGTCTGAGAAATTCCACCGAGGTTGACCTTTACAAAGGGCTTGTTCTTCCGAAGGCTGTTCTGGTGGACGGCTTCGGCGATCAGTTCTTTACCGGTACCGCTTTCTCCCATGATGAGCACGGAAGCATCTGTCGCGGCCACCCGGCCAATCGTTTGCAGGATCTCCATCATACCCGCATTCTCGCCGATGATGCCGGGAAACTGATACTGTCTGTCGAGTCTTATACGATTCGGCTTTTCTTTCTCTTTACCCTGTAAACGTAGTAGGGTGTTGATGGATTGCAGCAGGTGATCGTTGTTCCAGGGTTTATTGATGAAATCACTGGCGCCTGCTTTCATGCCTTTCACTGCCAGCTCGATGGTAGCCCAGCCCGTGATCAGGATAACGGGAACAGCGGGGTGAAGCTTCCGAATCTGTTTCAACAGGCGCATGCCCTCATCGCCCGATGTTTCGATGGAAAAATTGAGGTCGAGGATGATCAGCTCGGGATTATTATGGTTCAGCCATGCCAGTGCTTCATTGGGAGAACTGACGTCTTTGGCGGCAAAATCTTTTTGATGCAGCAGCAAGAGCAGGGAAGTGCGGACCGCATGGTCGTCGTCTATAATCAGTATCATACTTTATTTGTTCTTTTGCCTGAAAAAAAAATCAAGGCTGCATAAAAATGGCTAAAATGTACATCATTCCGCTACAACGAACAAGCTTACTATCTCGCCCCATGGTTATCATACCTATTCGCGGCACGAGAACGCCTGCGACAAAGCTGCGCTGCATTCTCGCGCCAGCTTCCCGTGCCGTTGGGTACTCGTGCCTCCTTCCGTCAGCCCCTAATCCTCATGCAACGCCACAGCCGGATAAATAGCGGCGGCCTGCCTTCCGGGGTAAAGAGAACATATCAGCACAAGCAAATAAATGAACAATATGGCCAGAACTAACGCGGTCAGGTAAACGCCGGCCTCCACATTTCCGACATTCAATAAGGGAAACTGAATGGCAAAGAAGGTCCCGGTGATCAAGGACAACGTGGTAAGTACAAGCGCTTCACCGACTAACTGAAGCGAAACAGAACTTCTACTGGCACCTACAGCCCGCCGTAAGCCAATCTCGCCACGCCTCGTGTTGATATTATACCAAAGTACACCAAATAATCCCAGCGCCACATTGACAATCAGGAAACCGGCTACTATGGTTATTACAATCAGCGGGATCAGAAAAAAATTGTTTTTTGACCTTCGTTTATCGACCAGGTGCTCGATCTCCACATTAGCGTTTTTCATGGCATTAGCCATCGATTTATACAGGTGGCTCTCAAAAGCAGCATCCGCATCGGGCGTGACTTTTACCAGGATGTTTCCCAGCCAATGAAATGCGCCCGTGTCTACCCGCGCAAAAACGGAAGGACCGATAGAGGTGTAATCCCCCCTCGATTTAAGGTTTCCCACAACGCCGATCACTTTCATCTTAGTTTTGTTATCATGACTTCCGATGAACTTACCAATTGCGTCTTCCTTGCCGAAAAAGGCTTCCTTTAACGCCGCATCTATAACCACGGGCCTGTTTGTTGAAACAGCATCCGTCTTGTTAAACCAACGGCCATCAAGCATCCTGACGTTTAAGACGGCAGCATACTCGTCGTCAATGATAAAATTGTTGATGCGGTTCAATCGGTTGTTTTTGTAAGTTAAACCGGTAGAATTGGTGGTTTCCGTAAATGGCAGGTTCGCACTGGCATAACTTACTCCCTTGATCTGCGGCATCGATCTTAACGTTTTCCGGACGTTTTCATAAAACAGGGACAATGAATCCGAGTTGTTTGTTTTTAATGCGTTATTATAATTGATCACCCATACCCGGTCATAATCGAAATTCATGGGTTTTCTGTAGTTCTGGTAATAATATACCATCAGGGAAAATACCCCGAATATTACCATGAAAGAAACGAGCATTTCAAACATCAGCAAAAAATGCTGCTTCCTTTTATTCCAGATCAATATAAACAAATGCCTGACCATAATGATTGAATTTAAACGAAATGATTTTATTACGCTTTAAGCGCTGATACTACATGTAATCGAGACATGCGCCAGGCGGGATACACGCCTGACAACAAGCCAAAACAAACACAGGCCAGCAAGCCGTAAAACAGGACCATGAAGTTCAATGACAGATCGAGATTGGGAATCAAACGGGCATCGTTAATAAGACGTAGTGCTGCATACGACAATATCACCCCGATCAATCCGCCAATGGTCGTCAGGATAATGTTTTCTACCAGGAACTGGTAAACCAGTGCCCGCGAAGAGGCCCCGAATGCTTTACGTACGCCGATTTCAGAAGAACGTTCCATTATACGGGTAATGTTGATATTAACCAGGTTTAAGGTGGGCAATAACATAAACAGTAAAACAAATACGGTTAAGCCGGTGACCGCAATTCTTAAACCCGATTCTTCTTCATCGCCGGTGCGGAGATAACCCTTGATGTAAGAGTCCGCGTGGCTGTACATGACATCATACTCGTCACTGTTCATGGGTACCCTGCGGATGACCTGTTCATACTCCTCCCGTATCTTAGGAAGGTCTACCTTTGAGCCGGCCAGCAGCACAGCCGTATAGGGTCCATGGTATGATTTTTCATTTACATCCGACTTGGAAACGGTATACGGCAGATAGATATCACTGTAAAGGGTATACGTAGTGATGGGCACATTTTTCACTACGCCACTTACGCGGTACTGAACATTATCCGCCTCGATGTATTTGCCAACAGCCGACGGAATGTCTCCGAAATATTTCTTTTTGGTATCCTCCGATATCACGGTAACACGTTCCCCCCGTTTTACCTGTTCCGGTGAATAAGGCTTGCCCTCCAGAAATTCGTAATCCATCACTTCCCAATAGGCTTCGTTGGTGTATTTGTAATTGATGACTATTTTTTTATTGTTTACATAGGTGTTGGTGGGACTGTAAGTGGAAGAGATGGCTACTTTAACCGGTGTTTTCAGGCTGGCTGCATACTTGTTCAGAAAGTAGAATGACAACGGACTCGAGCTGGTAAAGCCGGTTTTTAAACCCTTCTCCTGGAGGTTGGTGATGTATAAGCAGCGGTCCCTTTTTTTATCGGGATAATCATCGCTGAAAATCTTGTCGATGAGCGCGGTTAATACCATGAGAACAGCCAGGGTGAAACTGATGACAAACAGGCTGATGAAGGTGAAAAATTTCCTTCTCTTCAGGACTGCAATGGCGATTTTAAAATAGTTTTTAAGCATGAGCTTAGATGTGAGTTATGAGTTATGAGTTATGAGAGACTGCTCACTCCACCTGCGTGCCGTCAAACAGTCTGACCAGGCGGTGCGTTCTTTTGGCCATCTGGGCATCATGGGTGACCATTACAATGGTGGTCTTTTCCACTTTATTTAACTGGATGAGTATCTCCATGACATCGTTACCCATGGCGCTGTCCAGGTTACCGGTCGGCTCATCCGCGAGAATGATCTCAGGTTTGCCGACGATGGCCCGGGCAATGGCAACCCGTTGCTTCTGGCCACCGGAAAGCTGTGAAGGAAAATGTTTCATGCGATTGCTTAATCCAACCCGCTCCAATGCTGCTGAAGCCAGTTGCCGCCTTTCTTTCGCCGTGCTATCCCGGTATAACAGGGGCAACTCCACATTATCCATCACCTTCAGGTCGTTGATCAGGTGGTAACTCTGAAAAATAAAACCGATCTTTTTATTCCTGAACCTCGCCAGTTCCTTATCTGACAGATGCGTGGTTTTTTGCTCGTCGATCCGGAGGTCACCACCGGTTGGCGCATCCAGCAAGCCTATGATGTTTAACAGGGTGCTTTTACCGCAACCCGAGGGGCCCATGATCGATAAAAATTCACCCTTTTCTATGTCAAGACTGATATCGCTTAGCGCCAGCGTCTCGATCGATTCGGTGCGATAGACTTTTTTAATATCCTTTAACCTGATCATACAGTTTATTTGAAATGTTTTATTGATAAGATATCTTTTCGTTGTTTTCAAAATCATACAGCGAGAGGTAGCGCAACTCATAGTAGGCACCCCAGAAATCGTGCAGGGCGGCGATATAATCGCGTTTAGCCTGGTCCTTTTCCTGGAAAGCGATGCTCAGGTCGGTGATGCTTAAATTACCCAGCACGTATCTTTCTTTGGCGATCTCATATTTTTCTGCGGCAATGCTGTCAGCTTCCGCCGTTAGCCCTACCTGATCGCGCATCATATCGAATAACGTAACCTGGGTTACCACCTGCTGTGAAAAGACCTGCTTGTCCTGCTCAACCGTATACTCGATGAGCCGTTCATTAGCCTGTGCCGTTTTGATCCTCGATGTAGACCTGCCCCAGTCCAGTATCGGGATCGTAAAACTCAACTGCAGCAGTTGTTGATCCTGAGGGTCCCTGTACACCTTGGTTATTGAAGAGGCACTTTTAGAATATCCAAGGTTTGCCGTCAGGCTGGCATTTAGCCCGTTGTCACCACGCGCTTTGGCCACGTCCCTTTTGGCTTCGGCCATACGTCGCGCAAAGCCGATGGCATCTGAACGGTTTGCATAAGCCTGCTCCAGCACTTTATCCGCCACAACAGTCATGTTGATATTTGCAGCAGGCAGGTCCAGCGCTATCTTTTCCGTACCTGTTAACCCGGTATAGGAACGCAGGTTGAGCATTTTTATCTGCATGTCCCGGTTAGCAATGCCTACCGCTTTCCTGGCCTTAAGTTGTTCCAGCTGAAGTTGGAGGATCTCATTCTTAGATATTTTTCCGAGTTCCAGTTTTTCATGCGCGATCTTCAGAATATGCTGGGTATTGGTCAGGTTCGTTTCAGCGATCTGTAAGTTAACCTGCGCCAGCAACAGGTCAAAAAAATAAGTGCTCGCGTTTAGGGATACCTGTTCCATGGATTCGAGGTAAGCCTGTTTACTTTCACTGAATTTGAGCGGCTCTATCTTATTATCCCACTTCAGGGGATTGAACTGCCATAGGGGCTGCGTATATCCGATACCGTAAGGCACTCCGTTGTACAATGTTTTCTTGCGGTCGAAATCATCAAACCGTTGCAGCTGGGTAGTACCGAATATCGTTCCCCCGGTGGCTGCGAAGGTCTGACTGAACGAGAGGTCGAGTAAGGAATTGTTATTGCGAACGGGTTGAAAAAGTATGGTGCCATCGGGCTGCAGCACTTCCGCGAAAGTTTTGCTGTAGCGGGGTAAGGTCCCGCTCAGCGATAACTGCGGCTGGTAATTGGAACGGTAGGTGCGCCACTGCCAGTACCTGGTTTCTTTCACCGTGGCGGCCTGGCGGGAAGCGATGGATCGTTCTTTGGCCATGGCCACCACCTGCTGCAACGACAGGTGCATGGTGTCTTGGCCATAGCCGTTGTAAAAGGCCGTGATCCACGAGATGATAAAAAATAGTTGATGTTTCATCTTAGTCCTTAATGGTGATCTCACTTGCATTACTGTATTCTGTCATATCCGACGTGATGATCACATCACCTTCCTTCACGTTATCCAGGATCTCCACATAGTCGAAGTTGGTCATACCAATTTTGACTCTGCGCCTGTATGCTTTTCCTTTGCCGAGTACAAAAATATCCTGGGGGGACGAACCTTTGAAGGCGGGCCCGTTATGTACCCGCAAGATGTTCTGATGATTTGCCGTGACCAGGTAAACATCCACTTTCATATTCGGGCGCAACAGGTCGTTGTAACGTTCATCCAGCCGGATGTCAAAGAATACTACCCCGTTTTGCACAGAAGGCTGGATATTAATTACGGAGCCCCTGACCTCTGTTTCATTGATGCTGATAATGGCCTTCATGGCAGGATGCAGCTGGTCGAGGTAGGTGTCTGAAATGCTGCCTTGTATTTTAAAGCTGCTGAGGTCCGCAATGCGTGCAAGCGGCTCACCGTCACGAATAGCCGCACCGATGTTTTTATTCACCCAGGTCACCACACCCTCACGGCTGGCGACAATGTTTGCCTGTTGCAGTTTACTTTCCAGCTGGCGAAGGTCGTTTTCCTGGATGGCTGCTGCAATCCCGGCTTCTTTCATTTCGAGCCGCATGGTTTGCTGTTTGCTTTTAATCTCGTTCTCCAGCTGCTCCTTTTCCAGCCTGGCCACTTTGAGGTTCAGTTCCGCCTGGTCGATGTTCTCTTTTGTACCTCCGCCGGCCTTGAACAACCGTGTAGCATTGGCGACTTCGGCTTCCAGGCTGTTGATGCGTAGTTGTTTGATGTTATGGTTGGAAGTGATGTCATAAAAACTTTTATCGAGGTTCAGTTTAAGCTTGTTGATGTCGTTGCGTTTTGATTCAAGTTGAAATTTCAGCTTTTCAAATTCGGTCTGCGAGGCGGATTTATTGAGGGTAAGTATTGACTGGCCGGCCTTCACTTTGTTGCCTGCATCCATGATCACTTTCTGTACTGAAGCGTTGATCGGACTGGTGATGATCTCTTCAAATTCCGGCAGAACTTCTCCGGAAGCATTGATGGTGTTTTCAATAGCACCTCTTTCAACTACTGCAGTAGTAATGGCGGACTTTTTCAGGGAGGCATTAAACGTACGCCGAACGAGGAAGATCGACAGAACCGCTATGAGCAGACATCCTGCGATGCTGAAGAATAGTTTCCTTTTTCTTCTGCCAATAACTGTATCCGGCAAAGCTATGTCCATGATCAACTGTTTCTATTAGATGATCAATGGGGATGCCAGTCATAAACAATTCTACATCAACTGAATAATGGCTAGGCGGATTTTAACAATGACCGGAATCGGACATGTTGTGCGGAAGAATTGTGCTGTCATTGGCACGAAGCGCCATAGGTTGATTCCATTAGGTCGCGACTTTGCGCTTCGTTGAAATCTCCGGACCTGCAGGTTGTCTGAAAATCAAATACTTTTCACCAACACCCAATCCACCAAAGACTGAAAATTGGTACTAAGCAGGAAGTGCCATATTTTTAAAGAATCTTCTGACTTTATCCAGGCTTCTGTAAATTTGAGAGAGAGCTTTAGTAATTAGGGTTTATCTATAACAATTAAGAATACATTACCCTTTTCTTTAAATCTTGCGGAAAACCAACATTAATTAACTAAATTATTCGGGGAGAAAACGATTGCAGTCCCCTCCAAACCAGATTTTACCAGGTGATTCCGGGTAATTACTCCATTTCAACAACATAAACTGCCGCTATATGAAAATTAATCCATTCAAATCAAGGATACCGCCTGTTGTCCTAATGTCCTTGCTAATTGTACTGGCCTGCCTGGACGTTGCAGCGCAGGAAACCGGTAGGGTAATAAAAGGGGTTGTACAAACTGATAATGATGAACCGCTTGCCGGCGTTTCAGTTCTGGCCAGAAACACAAAAACAAATTTTTCATCTGGCACGACAACGGATAGCGCGGGCGTCTTCACCTTTACAGGGTTACCATTAGGGGGACCTTATCAGTTTGCGATCTCTTCAATAGGTTATGAGAACCAAACCTTATCCGGTTACAATATAAAAGAGAACACAAGCCTTTCTTTGGAAGTGAGGTTGAGCGCACTAACCGGAACGCTAGACCAGGTAGTCGTGGTCGGTTACGGCACACAGAAGAGAAAAGACCTGACAGGGGCGGTAGGGTCTGTTTCGGGAAAGGATCTGAAAGATTTAGGGGTAACCCGTGTTGACCAGGCTTTACTGGGAAAGGTTGCTGGAGTACAGGTTTTGCCAACCAGCGGTGAACCCGGTTCCGCCCCGCAAATCAGGGTCAGGGGTATCGGAAGCATTTCGGCAGGAGGAAGTCCCTTATATGTAGTGGATGGGTTTCCTACTGATAATATTCAGACCTTGAACCCAAATGATATTGAAACGATGGATGTGTTGAAAGATGCTTCCGCTACAGCCATATACGGATCCCGGGGTTCAAACGGTGTTATAATCATCAATACAAAAAGAGGAAAGTCGGGGAAGACGAACCTAAGCTTTGACACTTATTATGGCTGGCAACAGGCAGCTAAGGTTCCGGAATTCATGAAGGCAAGAGAACAGGCTCAATACTATTACGACGGCATTCTAAACCGGAATATAGACAATAATAATCCGGTTTCAGGAGCTCCGGCTTCGTGGAGGATACCTGTTCCGGTAGACGTATTAGACGTGCTTTCTGGAAAGCTTGCCAATGAAACCGATGCCCTGGATGCGGTGCTGGGTACTGCAACGCAACAGCAATACCAACTAAGCGCTACAGGAGGCACTGAGAAAATAAGGTATGCATTGAGTGGAGAATACTTGAACCAGGAGGGAATTGTACTAAATACCGGTTTCAGCAGGTACTCATTAAGAGCGAATATCGATGCTCAATTGACTAAGAAGTTAGCTGTTAAACTAAGTGTAAATCCATCTTTTACAGATGCTGATTTTGTGCTTGCCACCGGTGGGTCCGGAGGCGCTAATGAAGGCGTCATCGCTCAGGCGACAAATGTTCAACCCTTTTATCCTTTATACAATCCCGACGGCTCATACTTTATTTTTAGTCCGGGCATGTCGGCCGGCCCCACTGCCTATAACCCGGTAGCACTTGCCAATGAGATCAGTAATAAACAGAAAAGAATAAGAGTGCTCGCAAATCTTAACGCGGAGTATTCCATTCTCGATAATTTGAAATTTAATATTATGTTGGGAGGATCTTTGCTGAGCCGCAAGGCAATGAGGTTCAGGCCGAACCTTCCTGTATTTTTGAACAATCCGGCCGAAGGATTAGACAACAGCTCTTTAGGTTTTAACTGGCTCACGGAATATACCTTGAATTACAACAAAAATGTTGGTAAACATTCTATCTCTGCGGTAGGTGGATACACCGTTCAGAAGGAACGGTTTGAATCCAATTTTTTAATCAGTAACAATTTTCCAAATAATCTGGTACAAACTTTAAGTGCTACCAGCGGAATAATAACAAATGGCTCTTCAGACCTGTATGAATGGTCGTTGATATCTTACCTGGCCAGGGCCAATTATAATTTCAACAGCAAATATTATTTGACGGCCTCTATCCGTACCGATGGTTCATCCAGGTTTGGTGCTGAAAATAAATATGGCATTTTTCCCTCCGCTGCCGTGGCCTGGCGTATCTCCGAGGAGAAATTTTTAAAAGGTGCAGGTTTTCTTAATGAATTGAAATTAAGAGCTAGCTACGGTGAAACCGGGAATAATAATATTGGCAACTACGAGCACTTTTCCATTATCAATTACGTGAAATATGTTGGGGGAGGCGGAGCGGCTGCCGGTTACGTCCCTGCAAGACCTTCCAATCCGGGATTGACCTGGGAAAAACAACAGTCCTTCAATGTAGGGCTCAATGCAAGTGTTTTCAACAGCAGGCTGTCTATTACCCTGGATTATTTTCGATCCAGGAATACCGATTTATTGTTGAATGTAAACGTTCCTGCCATTACAGGGTTTAATACTGCTTTGCAGAACATCGGAGAAGTGAGAAATACCGGATGGGAGTTGTCGGTGACTACCATAAATCTAAAAGGGAAATTACAATGGTCAACCAGTTTCAATATTTCTACTTACCGGAATGAGGTGGTGAAATTAGGACCTAACGGAGATCCGATCTACCTTGACGGTAACGTAACGATGATCGGTGAACCGATCGGGATGTTTTATGGTTGGCTGACCGATGGCATTTTTTTGAATCAGGGTGAAGTGGCTAAGGGCCCGGTTTTCGCTCCCGGCACCATCAATCGTTCGCGTCCCGGAGATATGCGGTTTGTGGATGTAAGCGGTCCTAACGGCAAACCCGACGGCATCATAGATAATAATGACCGGACGATCATGGGTTCGCCTTATCCTGATTTTTATTACGGCATGACCAATAATTTGTCGTATGGAAATTTCAGTTTAAACATAAGCCTTCAGGGCTCGCAGGGAAATAAGACTATTAATATCGCCAGGAGCGGAGCCTTGTCTACGAGGGGCCGTATCCCCACGTTAGCTTACCTGGGCAACTACTGGAAGTCGGAACAAGATCCGGGTGACGGCAAAACGCCCCGGCCGAACGATCAACCTACGGGAAACGTTCGCGGCCTGTACAGCCAGAGATATCTGGATGACGCATCCTATCTCCGGGTCAATAACATTTCCCTGAGTTATTTGTTGCCAGCCACGGTTTTTCAGAAGCTGGGGCTCCAATCCGCAAGAGTCTATGTCAGTTCTACCAATCCGTTCCTTTTTACCAACTACACCAATTTCAATCCGGATGTAAGCACCACCGAGAATGCGCTGACTCCCGGTGAGGATAATAACGATTATCCTTTGCCCAAAAGCTTGTTGATTGGCTTAAATATAGGCTTCTGATAAAAATTACAATAATTTAAAATTTATACATGAAAACGATAACCTGGCTTGTAGTATTGACCTTCCTGCTGTCGTGCAAAAAAGACTTTATTGAATTGAGTCCTCAGTCCAGCGCAAGTACCGACGCGTTGTATAAAACGGATAAAGACTTTCAGGATGCTGTGGTCGGCATTTACACTTCTTATCAAAGCATTTATCAAACATTTTGGCAATTCGGCGACCTGCCCGGTGACGATACGGAGCAGCAACATTCCGCCCAGCTTGATCTGGTTAATATCAATAATTTTTTGGCAACCAGCGCTACCCCTTCCTTACACAATACCTGGTCGGACCATTACCGGATCATCTTTCGCGCAAATACTGTTTTAGAAAAAATTGAAAAAGCAGATCCGGCCGTTGTCACAAATAAGAATCGCCACATAGGGGAAGCTAAATTTTTGAGGGCGCTTGCCTATTTTAATTTGGTACGGATATTTGGAGACGTCCCAATGGTTACCGCGCCTTTAACTATAGAGGAAGCGTCTAAAACGGGCAGGGAAAAGGTTGATAAGGTCTACGAGGAAGTTATTGTCAAAGATTTACTGGATGCAGAGATTAAATTGCCCGCTAAATATACGGGCACCGATGTGTCAAAAGCGACAAAAGGGGCCGCTAAGGCGTTGTTGGGAAAAGTATATGTAACACGTAAAGATTTTGCAAAGGCAGAACCCAAATTACAGGAAATGACTACGCTGGGCTATTCGTTGTTACCCAACTATAACGATTTGTTCGACTACACGAAGGATGAGCACCATAGCGAGTATATCTTCGATATTGAATATACTGACGGAGGGTTGGGGTTGGGGAGCGGGTTCACCAATAACTTCACGCCCAATCTGGCAGCGGTCATCAATTTTTTTGGCCTTAAGGGTGCCGGCGGACAGCAAGGTGCTCCGACCACTGAAATATTTACGTTGTATGAATCCGGTGACAAGCGAAAAGATATATCCATTGCCAGGGTTGCTGACGGCCTGGTTGATAAGAATGGCCAAAAAATACCGTTGACTCCCATCGATGTAACGACGTATTCAAAAAAATACATGACCACATTATTAACTGCTAACGACAGTAAAGCCAACTGGAAAGTAATACGCTATGCCGATGTTGTCTTACTGTATGCGGAAGCATTGAACGAAAACGGTAAAACCGATCAGGCCCTTACACAGTTGAACCTGGTCCGAGCCAGAGCAGGCATACCGCAATATGCAGGGTTGAGCCAGACGGAAACGCGTGAAAAAATATACCTGGAACGAAGGCTTGAATTTCACCTGGAAGGTCACCGATGGTTTGATCTGGTCAGAACCGGACGCGCCTACGAGACAATGAAATCCCTGGGCATGAAACCGCATATGACGCTTTTCGCTATTCCGCTGAGCCAGATACAGGTAGTAAACAACCCTGCTATATTCCAGCAAAATCCTGGATACAATTGATCCATAGTCAGGGATGGGCATTGTGATCGACCCGGCTTACATTAAAACGCATAAAATTTTAAAAGCCTGACCTGGAGATATTAGTTCGCTATCAAACGTTACTTCCAAAACACCTGTTTGTATACGTTAGCTGTAAATCAACTATTAAATTTCATTGAAATTTATATCGCAAGGTGCTTTGCTACCGATTTACCAGCTTCATACCACCCTCTCCGTACCTTTCTCCGACATCAGGATGTTTTTCAAGAATTTCTTCAATGGTTGCAAGATCGCCTTCATTCAATGTAATATCAACAGCAACTGCATTTTCTTCCAGATACTCCCTGCGCTTGGTGCCGGGAATCGGAATAATATCATCACCCTGTGCCAATACCCAGGCAAGCGCCAGTTGCGCAGGCGTGCAGTTTTTTGCCGCAGCAAATTCGGCAAAATCGTTGACAAGGTCTGTATTATTCTGCCAGTGTGCATCGTTAAAACGTGGCAGCTTTCTGCGGAAATCATCCGTAGCAAGGTTGTCTTTATTGCTTAAGGTGGCAGTCGCTAATCCACGCGCAAGCGGAGAATAAGGAACGATCGTGATTCCTAATTCACGGACCGTATCCAGGATCTCTCCTTCCATGTCCCTGGTAAGCAGGGAATACTCACTTTGCAGGGCAGTAATCGGATGAACTTTATCTGCAAGGCGAATAGATTTCGCAGACGCTTCCGACAAACCCAGGTAACGCACCTTGCCCTGTTTCACCAGGTCTGCCATAGCGCCAACCATATCTTCGACAGGTACTTGGGGATCTATGCGGTGCGCATAGTATAAATCAATTGTATCGACTTTTAACCGCCTCAGGCTTTTTTCAATGGCTTCTTTTATATAAGCGGAAGAGCCATCGAAATAATTAGTGCCATCATCCCGCCACCTGAAGCCGAATTTAGTGGCAATAAAAACCTTATCGCGATTAGACGCCAGCACCCCGGAGATTAATTCTTCATTGTGTCCGTTACCATACATATCAGCCGTATCCCAAAAGTTTATACCGAGCGCAAGTGCTCTTTCCAAAACAGCAATGCTTTCTCTGTCATCTATGGGACCATACGCGAAACTCATGCCCATACAGCCAAGTCCTATGGCAGATAATTGTTCGCCTGTGTTGCCTAATTTTCTATACTTCATATATGTAGCTTTTGTGAACGTAAAGATATAAAACAGCAGCGCTCCAAAAGTTTAAGAGACACTGATTAACTCATGTACCAGCCGCCATTTACGTTAATGGTTTGCCCATTGATGTACCCATTCATTGCCAGTAATAGCACTACGTCGGATACTTCCTCCGGCTTACCGAAACGTTGAAGCGGAATAAGCGAGGGCTTTGCGTTCGGATTATTTTTGACCATGTCGGTTTCTATCAACGCCGGTGCAATAGCATTGGAAGTTATGCCTCCGTATTTGGCCAGTATCGCAGCATATGAATGCGTTAAACCGAGCATACCGGCTTTTGCTGCTGCATAATGCGGACCGATCACGCCACCCAGTTGGGCAGCTACGGAAGAAATATTAATGATTCGTCCGAAATTCTTTTCGATCATGGAGGGCAATGCAGCCTGCGTTGTTAAAAATGCAGAAGTAAGGTTAACATCCAGCGATTGCTGAAAATCGGTTAAGCTAAGTTCGAGTAAAGGTTTTGTAGGATTGATACCGGCATTGTTCACCAGGATATCTACACTGCCAGCCAATGCTTCAATCTGCCGGAACAGGCCGGTAACTGCTTTTTCTTTGGAAACATCTGCCTGCAATACGATGGCCTTTCCTCCGGTTGTATTGATACGCCCGGCAATATCTTCGGCGGCTGCTTCGCTGCTATTATAATTAACGATCACCGTAGCTCCTGCGGCAGCCAGCCGGTAAGCAATGGCTTTCCCCAGGCCTTTTGAAGCTCCTGTTACCAGTGCGACTTTTCCTGTTAACCTTTCATTTTCCATATCGTTCCTTGGGACAAATATCACTTATTTATCCAATCAGCGTCTGTATAAGATCAACAGTTGTTTAACGGATCAGCATAAAAAATGGCGATATGTTTACTATTTATTTTTAATATTTTTATAAATTCGGTATCATTCCATACTTTCCTTCCTTATACAAATAGTAAAACAGATGGACGAATAAACAACTGATACGATTATGAAAATTTATCTCTTTATTTTAATGTTATTCATTGGGGTCATATTAACCATTCACCTGACCATGAATGCACAGGTAGGTGTGATCCTGAAAAATTCAAAAATGGGAAATGCCATTTTCTGGACCATTGGAGCCATCACAGCCATTATTATCGGCCTGACCGCCTGGGACACAGAAGTGTTTATCCGTTTGAAGGAGGTGCCCGCCTGGTTGCTTACCGCTGGTGCAATGGGTGCGGCCCTGGTTTTTGGGATTGCCTGGACCATGCCTCAAATTGGAGCCGGCTCGGCCATTGTGCTGATGATTGCCGGCCAGGTTATTACCGGAATGGTCGTTTCACACTTTGGAGCATTTGGATCTCCGGTTGAGCCCGTATCCTTAATAAAACTTTTAGGTGCTTTGCTTTTAATTGCCGGAGTGGGTATTGTTACACTTGCCAAGTAGGCATTAAATTATTTTATGGAGAATAATCATTCAATCACCAGGCGCGATTTTGTAAAAATTGCGGGATTAGGAAGTGCGGCTTCTTTGATCGCTCCCGGATTGGCTTTTGGCGAAGCTGCGAAAAAATCAGCTATTGGATCCACTTTCATCTTGTGGGGGTATGGCGCAGACGCGCTGGAGCCCTCCCTCAGGGATATGGCCAGGCTGGGCTATCATTCTTTTGAAACCTTCGGACACGTAATCGCGGATTGGGAGGACAACCGCGGAGGGTTTAAGAAAGTAGTTGAAAAATATGGTGTTCCCATTATTTCTGCATTTTGTGCAACGGATGTACTCAACCCATCAAAAAGGCCAGAGGAAATGAAGAAACTGGTGCGATGGTGCCAGCTTCTTAAGCAGAATGGCGGAAAAGTTATCGAGTACTGTCCTTCAGGCATCAAGAGAGAAGGATACGATTACAAAGAACATAAAAAGAATCTTGTCGAGTCTATGAATGAGTATGCCAGGGCAGTCACCGACCATGGCCTGGTTTGCGCGCTCCATCCTCACACCGGTACGCCGATCGAAACGGAAGAAGAGGTATATTTCATCATGGAAAATGTAGATACAACATATATGAAATTCGGACCTGATGTGGGCCAACTGGAAAAGGGAGGCGCTGATCCGGTTAAGATCGTCAAAGATTTTATGTCATTGATCGAGCATGTTCACCTGAAGGACTACGCAGGTGGGGATAACGGATATCTGGGCTATGCTCCACTGGGAAAGGGAAAAGTAAATTTGAAAAAGATTCTGAACATGCTGGAAGTGAGAAGAAATAAAATGGCCGGCATGATCATGTTTGAGCTGGACTCCGATAAAAAAATTAAGACACCGATAAACGAGTTTGAGGCGGCAAAGATCTCCCAGAATTACCTGGCAAAGTTAGGCTACAAATTCAAGGCCCAGAAAGATATACCAACCTAAAAAGATTGGGTGACTTTTCTGGTCGGGGTATTTACTCACTTATATTTTATTATGGAAATTTTACGCAATTATATAAACGGACAATGGGTTAAAAGCAGGGAAACCAATACGGTAGATGTAATAAACCCCGCATCCCAGGAAGTAATTGGAAAAGTGCCTTACGGCAAAAATACTTATTCCGACGTAACAAGCGCGGTAGAAGCGGCATCAAATGCCTTTAAAACCTGGAGCCAGGTGCCGGTAATGAAGAGGGTTCAGCCTTTGTTTAAATTAAAGCAATTATTGGAAGATAATGCGGAAGATCTTGCCCGGACAATTACCATAGAATGTGGCAAAACTATTACAGAGTCAAGGGGCGAAATACAACGCGCTATTGAAAACG
This sequence comes from Chitinophagaceae bacterium, assembly GCA_037718865.1. Taxonomy (GTDB): domain Bacteria; phylum Bacteroidota; class Bacteroidia; order Chitinophagales; family Chitinophagaceae; genus JADCRZ01. The sequence goes on from JBBJMP010000013.1 coordinate 35,062, forward strand.
TGGAAGTTGCCTGCGGCACTCCGATCCTGATACAAAGCGAGTTTTCCGAGAATATCGCCACCGGGGTGGATGAATTCATGATACGTCAGCCATTGGGAGTATGTGCGTGTATTGCTCCTTTCAATTTCCCCGGCATGATCCCTTTCTGGTTTCTTCCCTACGCCATCGCTTGTGGAAATACTTTTGTTTTCAAACCATCAGAAAAAGTGCCTTTGACCATGTTAAAGGTCTTTAAACTGGTTGAACAGTTAGACCTGCCGGAAGGCCTGATCAACCTGGTCCATGGAGGCAAAGAGACGGTTGACGCAATTTTAGATCATCCTGATGTTAAAGCGATAAGTTTTGTCGGGTCTACCCAGATAGCCAAATATATTTACTCTCGGGGCGCTGCCAACGGCAAGAGGGTTCAGGCGCAGGGAGGAGCAAAAAATCCTGTGGTCATATTGCCCGATGCTGACATCGAGATGTCCGTTCAAATTATCACAGATAGCGTTTTTGGTTGTGCCGGCCAACGATGCCTGGCAGCTTCCAATATCGTTACGGTGGGAGACAATGGACATATCAAGGAGGCGCTCTACGAATCTGCAAGAGCCCGAACTACCGGTTTTGGATTAGATGAACACATAGAAATGGGTCCTGTAATTACCCCGGAAAGTCGTTCAAGGATAGAACACCTTATAGATAAGGGCGTCAAAGAAGGAGCTAAGGTCTTACTTGACGGAAGAAACGCTACAATTGAAGGTTACGAAAAAGGAAATTTCATCAAACCTACCATCCTTGAAGGGCTACCCCTTGGTGGCGATGTCATCAGGACAGAAATCTTCGGGCCGGTTATGAGCTTGATAGAAGTAAACACGGTTGATGATGCTCTTGACTTCATAAATAACGGCCATTACGGTAACATGGCCTGTTTGTTTACCAGCAGCGGCGCCAATGCAAGAAAATTTCGCAATCAGGCGAACGCGGGTAACATCGGCATTAATATAGGTGTCGCAGCTCCTATGGCCCAGTTCCCTTTCAGCGGATGGAAAGAAAGTTTCTTTGGAGACCTTCACGGTCAGGGACGTCATGCCATTGAATTTTTTACGCAAACCAAAGTGGTTATTGAAAGGTGGCCTAAGGAATGGTCGAGAAAATTTTAGTTTACTATGTCTAATCTTACACTGTTAAGTAAAGCATTTTGCCCACCCTTTAGATTGCAAACAAAGATGAATTTCCTGGGGATGGACTGCATTGTTACAGACCTTAGTCATACCATCAGTGAAAGTGATCCTACTTTTATCGGCCATCAACGAACATTGATCTGGGATCATTTGTCTCACGAAGAGACACAAAGAATGGGACTTACCAAACCACCTTATTCTTACAAGGTTGTTGGTTTTACGATGTGCGATCATTCAAATACGCACGTAGATGCCATTAATCATGTGGTGAACGAGCCGGATGCACGGGCAATCCATCAGCTACCCCTGGAGTGGTTTATGGCGCCGGGAGTTTGGTTCAATTTTTCTCATAAAGCGCCCGCCAGTTACATTACGCGTGCAGACATAGAAGAAGCCATTGCTGACACAGGGGTAAATATTCAGCCTCAATCAGTGGTTCTTTATCATACAGGCTGGTATAAGAAATGGAAAGAACCTTTTGAATATATCAAAAACTATCCGGGCCTGGACCGCAGTGCTATGGAATACCTGAATGATCTTGGGGCCGTCAGTGTAGGGGCTGATGCGCCAAGTATCGACAGTTATAACGAAGTGGCTGTCGTAAAAGAGCAGCCGGCTCATATCGTGTGCCGGGAAAGGGAGATCCTCAACATTGAAAACCTGGCACAGGTAGACATGATCCCTGCGCATGAATTTTGGTTTGTAGGCCTGCCTCTCAAAATTAAGGGAGGCTCAGGCTCGCCCTTCCGGGGAGTAGCTATAGTTCCCGAAAAACAAGAGAAATAATTTACAATGAATTTACCACAACAAATGGATGCGCTGGTACTAAAAGGAGTAAGGGATTTTGCTATTCATAGAATACCGGTTCCTGTCCCCGACAATGACGAGGTAATCTGCAAAGTAGACACGACCTACATTTGCGGCACGGATCCACATATTATCGGTGGTGACTTTCCTGGGTTCTGGCCAACTGCTTTTGAGTTTGTTCCCGGACACGAATGGTCCGGAACGGTAGTACAAGCCGGGTCTAAGGCTGCTCAGCTGGGATGGAACGAAGGTGATCGTGTTTGTGGCATATCACATTGTGGTTGCGGTTACTGCGAGATGTGTATTAAAGGACGATACAACATCTGCCTGAATTACGGGCATGAGGAACGCGGGCACAGGCAATACGGGCACTACACGCCCGGAGCTTACGCGCAGTATATGCGTACCTCCATCAAAAGTATTTTTAAAATTCCCGATACGATGTCCCTGGAATATGCCGCCTGTGTGGATCCGCTGAGCATTGCCCTCTATACGGTAAAACGTTCCCGGATGCAGCCAGGCGATGACCTGCTGATACTGGGAACCGGACCGCAGGGATTAATGGCCATACTATGTGCCAAAGCATTGGGCGCTGGGCGCATCTTCGCTGCCGGAAGTGGCGAACGTCTTAAGAAGGCGGAAGAACTGGGTGCCTTGACCATAGATTACAGGAAAGAAAACGTAGTCGAAAAAATTAAAGTGCTGACTAATGGTAAGGGCGTTCCGGCTGTGTTGGAATGCGCCGGAACATCCGACTCGATCACACAGGCTTGTTTAGCTGCTTCTAAGGGAGGCGTGGTATCAGTGATCGGCATTCCGCACTCGGATCCTTCACTCCCCCTCAAGCGCATTGTGCTGGATGAGATAGAAATCATTGGTAACAGGGCGAATCCCAACACTGCCCAGGAGGCTATTGGGTTGCTCCTGAATAACCGCATCGACCTGAAGCCATTATTGACCCATCGTTTTCCGTTGAAAGAGTTTGGAACAGCGCTTGACATCTTTGAAAAAAGGAAGGATGGTGCAATCAAAGTGGCAACTAAGCCTAACGGTATGGACTACCTGTTTGGGTAAGAGAAAAAAACAAAGATAAATGAGTAATAAAGTAATGATCGTAAGCGGCGGTGCATCAGGACTCGGTTTAGCTGCAGGTATGAAGTTCGCCCAAAACGGGTATGACGTTGTTATCATAGATATTCATGAAGAGAAGGGGAAAAAGGCGGAGTTACAAATAAGGGATACGGGACGGGATGCGGTTTTCTGCCTGTGTGATATATCTGACAATGAACAAGTGCAGCGTGCAGCCCAGGTAACGAAAGACCGTTTCGGAAGGGCAGATGTGCTGATCAATAATGCCGGGTTAGAGGTCCGCGGCAGCATTTTGCAATGTACCGAGGAGGATTGGGAAAGGTTATATAGTATCAACCTAAAGGGAATTTATTATATGGCGAATGCTTTTGTTCCGCTTATGATTGAGCAGGGTGCCGGAGCAGTGGTCAACACCGGATCCATCCTCGGCTACCGTACTGTCGGGGAGCGTGCAGCCTATTCTTCATCCAAAGGGGCCATCGACACCCTGACACGGAGTATGGCGTATGATCTGGCAAAAGATAATATACGCGTGAATTGTGTTGCACCCGGTGCAATCGATACACCGTTGCTGAGAGGTTCGATCAATGACTCACCAAACCCGCAGGAAACAGAAAGTTTTCTGAATTCAAAAAGCGTTTTAAACCGCATGGGAACATCCGAAGAAGTCGCCAATGTCATGTATTTCCTGGCATCTGATGAGGCTTCCTTTGTAACGGGCGCCACTTATTTTGTTGACGGCGGATGGTCTATTATGTAAGAACTATAAAGGCCCATAGCGCTGAACACAAATTGTACTTTCAATATTCATTAAACAATACATCACTTTGGTTTATTTAGAAGATGAAAAATCCTTAATCAATAGAGGGATCACCCGGTTACTTGAAATTAAGGACTCAGATATTCGATTATTAAATCTTCATCAGTGCCGTTATGCGGTAGATAATGCCATTCATATCGGTGGCGCTTTTTCGGCAACCATTCCCATGGTCAGCCTGTTTTATGGTGGAATTATCGACCTTAATATAGAGCAACCCACCGCTACTGACCAGGACCTGTTTGTGTTAAGTAAAGGGCATGCGGTAGCTACCCTGGCCTCGATCTATGCCGACCTTGGATATTTTGACCGGTCGGTCCTTGAAAATTCACGTTCAATATCAAGTATTCTAAACGGGCATCCCGGTCCGCTTTTGCCCGGAGTCCATGTAGCAACAGGCCCGATGGGACAAGGCATGGGTGTGGCGCAAGGCTTTGCCATAGCGGGCCAAAAATCACCGGGGTTTGATGTATACGCAGTAACCGGTGACGGCGAATTGCAGGAAGGATCCATTTGGGAAACCGTTATGTATGCCGGCTATAAACGCCTGGACAACCTATGCGTTATGGTTGATAATAATGGTGGTCAGCTGGATATCGTTAACACGCTCCATTTCCCCTATCATGGACTTGGTGCCAGCTTTGCCAGCTTTGGGTGGCGGGTTATTGAAGTAGATGCGACCAAGTACCATACCGTTTATGAAGCGCTGCGGAAATTTAAGTACGGAAAAAGAGATGGAATGCCAACAGCCATCATCTGTAAGTCTACAAAAGGACACGGGGGCTTTTCCGATTACATGAATAATCATAAGACATCCATTACCAATGATGTACTGGACCAGGAATGCGGCCTTCAAAAGCAACAACGTGAAACACGGGAAAAGGAATTCTGTACATTTTTTAGTGCGTTGGCTGTAAATGAAAAAGTGACGTCAATAATCCGGCAACATGCCGGTAACATGGGTTTCAATATCGAAAAACGGGAGGCCGGTGCCATGCAGGTACTCACGGTACCAACACCTGTTAAGACACAAAAAGCACCGGGAAGAGATAAACGAATCAGCTATTCATCCCAGTCACTACCGAAACTTGAAAAAGGTAAATCTTACGGAGCCCATAAGGTCATCGAATCAGTTATGAAAGTATTTGCGCTCGACGAACGGATTGTTTCTGTTGATGCAGACCTGGCCTCAACCAGCGGGCTCCAGGCTGGGGTTGGTTTTGTGGATAAATACCGGGCATTGAATGTGGGGGTTGCCGAAGCGAACATGATGCTGATCGGTGAAGCATTTGGCATATTGGGCGCCAATACCTGGGTCAGCACCTTTTGTCCTTTTTATGACTGGAAGGTAATTAGAAGAATTGCAGTGGGTCACCAGGAACGTCTGGAAGTGATTGCTGCTAACGGATGGTTATCGGAAGGACATGGCATAGACCTGACCATGGTAGCCACTGCGGCCGACCTGGAAACCCAGTCAAATGGAGCAACGCACATGGGAAACGACGATGCCTTACTGCTCAATGAAGCGGCGCATATTAAAATAATCAATGTTTCCTGTCCCCGGCAATTGCTCAGTATCATGAAATGGATTGCGGAGGGTAACAAGGGAATCGTGTATATGCGGATTCTAAGATCACCCGCTCCCGTTGTCTATGAGGATAATTACACTTTCGAATTCGGCAAGGCTTACACGCTAAAACATGCGGAGACAGCGCAGGCACACATCGTCACGAGCGGACGCGGGGTGTTTGAAGCACTGGAGGCAGCCAATATGTTGGAATCAAAAGGTGTTTCCGCAAATGTCGTTGATATGCCCTCAATTGATGAGCGTGCAATCGGGGACTTGTATCGTTCCCGCAAACCTGTTTTTATTGTTGAGCAGAATAACGGCTATCTCTGGACCAATTTCAGGAAGGTATTGTTTGCACAAGAGGCCACCATTGATACGCGGCTACTTTTTCCGGTTAATACCACCCATGGTGGCAGGCTCCATTATATTCATTCAGGCACATACCCCGAGCTCGTGGCCCACTACCGGTTAGACGCCGCACAGTTAAGTAACAAAATAGTTGAAACCTTAAGTTTACAATAAATGACCATCATTCACGAAGATCAAGTACCCGAAGTGCAACATCCGGGTAGATTCATGCGCTGGCTGGCTAACGAAGATTCACTTCGGGCAAACAATCTATCGGTTTGCGTAATTCGCGTGATGCCCGGGGAGACGGTACGACCTGCTCACTCGCATCCCAATAGCGAAGAACTCATTTATATCATTAATGGTCATGGACATGTAATGATAGAAAACGAAGTAGGCGAGGTAAGAGCCGGATCTGCCATACTTTTTGAGCAGGGGAAAATACACATGTTGAAAAATACCGGAGACCTTGAAATGAAGGTTATCTGCTTTTTTGCTCCTGCTACAAACCTCGATAATTACAGGACATTTGAAAACATTACTTTTCCCGAATAAGGTATGTGGATATAAATTTTTTAAAACACGGTATCAAATTCCTGTTTATCCCCTTATATGTTTAGGAAGCCCAATAAACTTGAAAATTAGCAAATGAAGAGCCTGCGTATTTATCTAAGCCGTTAACAGAGAAATGTCCATTATACGATAAACCATTGCTTGAAAGCGCTGCGGTTTGGTACTATTAAGTTTGTAAATCCAAGTATGTTATACCTGTAAATTTTAAAAAAATTTGCAAATTTTTTGTTTCATAGATGTTACTACTTAAATTTTTAAACACCTGATTATTATGCATGCCAATTTTATCTGCAGAAAGTGGGGATTAGTTATAGTACTGATGCTATCCTTTACTTTTACTTACGCGCAAAGAAAGATTACGGGGACGGTTATGAACGCCAGCAATCAACCGGCTTCCGGAGCCACGGTAACCGTAACAGGAACCCAGGTGGCCACACAGACAGATGAACGCGGTACTTTCTCTATCAATGTCCCCCAGGGAAGGAACACGCTAACCATAACTTATGTGGGGAATGAAACGCAAACCATAAGTGTCGCCAATCAGACAACGTTAAACATTACCTTGAAAGCAGCAAATGCAGCTTCCGAACAGGAAATTGTTGTAATTGGATATGGTACGCAAAGACGAAGTGATGTTACGGGTGCGATTGGATCCGTCAGTGCAAGAGAAATTCAGGATGAACCCGCTATCCAGGTAGGACAGGCCCTCCAAGGTAAAATAGCCGGCATACAAATATCCCAAAACTCCGGAGCTCCCGGTGCAGGATTATTAATACGCGTTCGGGGAACTGGTACGGTCAATAATGCTGAACCATTATATGTTATTGACGGCAATCCCAATAGTAGCCCCCTCGACCTGGCTCCGGATCAAATTGAAAGTATTCAGGTATTGAAAAGTGCCAGTGCGGCTGCTATATATGGCGCGCAGGGTGCCAATGGAGTGGTTTTGATCACTACAAAGCAGGGTAGATCGGGAAAGAGCCAGTTAGACGTCAGCGTTTCGCAGGGATGGCAACAAATTCAAAGAAAATTTCCGGTTACTAACGCCCGGCAATATGCTATCTTATACAACGAAGGATTGGTAAGTGCCGGACAACGGGCGCTTTATCCTAATCCCGATTCTTTGGGTAAAGGTACCGACTGGCAGGATGAAGTTTTTAGGATAGCTCCAATGACGGATGTTTCGGTATCAGCCAGCGGTGGCAGTGAATCAAGCAAATTTTACTTTTCAGTAGGTTATGTGAAGCAAGACGGTATTTTAACAGGAGGTTCCTTTAACAGAATGAATTTAAGAATTAATTCTTCACATAATATAACGCCTGCCATCAGGATCGGACAAAATTTGTCAGCCAGTATGGCCCGCTATAAACAACTTTCAGAATTTTCTTTTGGGTCTACCCTTGGCAATACGTTGACAGCAAACCCTGAAATTCCGGTTAAAATGCCGGATGGCAATTGGGGTTATTCACCAACCTCTTTAAATTCAGGCAATCCATTAGCTGGTATTCATTTTTCTAATGATAATACCAGAAGGCCGGTACTAAATGGCAATGTATATGCAGATTTTACACTTTTCAAAGATCTGGTTTTTCGCTCCCAATTTAATTTTAATATGGGCTACGCAGAGAATTCTATATTCTCTCCGTACTTCAGAATTTCTTCTTCAAGCTTTAATGATATAGCAAGCCTTACAGAAAACACCAACCGTTTCAGGGAATATAGTTGGGCCAATACCTTAACCTATCAAAAAACTTCAGGGAATCATAGTTTTGATGTTTTAGCCGGATTTACAACACAGGAATCTTTTTTTCAATCCATTCAGGCATTTGCGGCAGGCCTTCCCAATGCCGCTTCCGATGATCGTAACTTACGCTATTTGGATCTTTCTACTCAGGGAAACAGGGTAGGAGGTGGCGCCGGGGCGTGGGGAATTTTATCTTATTTAGGTCGTGTTAACTATAATTACAAAGGCAAATACTTCACTACTGTCAATTTCCGAGCAGATGGTTCTTCCAGGTTTGGGGAGAATAATAAATTCGGTTACTTTCCTTCCTTTTCGGTAGGATGGAAGATATCTGAAGAGCCCTTTCTCAAAGACGTTGGCTGGGTCGACAATTTAATGTTGCGGGGAGGATGGGGTTCATTGGGAAATCAGAATTCATTACCGAATTATGCATTTGCTGAATTAGTTACACCTAACATTAACTATGCATTTGGCCAGCAGGTGGTTAGAGGTCAGGCTCCGATTGGTAAAGGCAACCCTGATCTAAAATGGGAAGCTACCAAAGAAACAAACCTCGGTTTCGATTTCAGGGGATTCGACGGTAAAATTACGGCGTCGCTTGACTGGTATCATAAGGAAACCAGCGATATGTTGTTACAAGTGCCCGTACTCCAATATTCGGGTATACAGCAATCGCCCTTTGTAAACGGCGGTAATGTGGTCAACAGAGGTTTTGAAGTCATGTTGGGATATGAAAATACGGCTTCGGGAGATTTTGATTATAACATTTCCGGAAATATAGCCTTTAACAAAAATGAAGTAACTAAATTAAGTAATACGGGATCCTCGATTTTTCAGCAGTTAAGTTTTGTCGGTATTGTCAACATAACTCAGATAGGAAGCCCCATCGCGTCCTTCTATGGCTGGAAAACAGATGGCCTATTTCAAAGCCTTGATGAAGTAAAAAAACATGCTACTCAGAGCTCAGGTACGGCACCCGGCGATATCAGGTTTGTTGATTTGGACGGGAACGGTGTAATTAACGCCAGGGATCAGACGATTATCGGTAATCCCTGGCCCAAATTCACCTACGGCTTAAATGGGGGCTTATCGTATAAAGGGGTTGATTTTAAAGTACAACTTCAGGGAATTTATGGAAATGATATATACATGGCATTGAAGTTCAGGATGGAAGGTTCAAACTTTTTTAACAAAACGCTGAACGTATGGGATAATCGCTGGACTGGCCCGGGTACCAGTAATTCAGTTCCCCGCATGAACACCAATGATCCTAACGTTAATATGAGATCCTCTCAGTATTATGTAGAAGACGGATCCTACATGAGAATTAGAAATGTACAAATCGGATACAGGATCCCAAATAAGGTAACGAAAATTCGAAATGCCAGAGTGTATGGTTCTATCCAGAATCTGTTAACCTTTTCAAACTATCCAGGTTTTGATCCTGAAATGGGAACAAATCGTTCGAACAACCCACTCTATGTGGGAATAGATGAAACGAATTACCCGTTACCTCGTATTTATACAATTGGTATAAACATGGGGCTCTAGATACAATATTTAAAATACTCTAATAATCATAAGTCATGAAACAGTTCTCTTTTTTGCTATGTACCCTGCTTTCCTGGACCATAATAGGCTGCAAGAAAACACTTCAGAAGGAACCGTTAGCATTAATCGATATCTCTGATGCATATGTAACAGCAGATGACGCCAGAAGGTCAGTAACGGCAGCGTATAATCCCCTGGCCGCGAATAACTGGTGCTGCACCTTTGTCTCACCGGGTTATATGCATTGGGTGCTTGGTAATGTTGCGTCTGATGATACGGAAAAAGGCGGAGAATCAGGATCCGACCAATTGTATGCCCAACAGGTTTCCCTCTTTAATATTCCTTCCGATAATGATGCGACGAGGTTTGCCTGGTCTTCCCAATATATAGGCGTGCGTCGTGCAAACCTGGTGCTGGATAATGTTCCCAATATTCAAATGGATGCCGCCCTCAAAAACCAGTACCTGGCGGAAGCTAAATTTTTAAGGGCCTGGTACTATATCAACCTGGTAAAGACTTTTGGTGACATACCATTAATTCTGTCATCTAAACTGGAAACCTACGAACTGACACGTACTCCTAAAATGGCGGTATACGATCAGATCATTAAAGATTTAACGGAAGCAATACCGGTGTTACCTGCGGCCAGCAAATATCCGGCTGTGGATAGGGGGCGCGCTACAAAAGGAGCTGCCCAGGCTTACCTGGGAAAAGTTTTTCTGTACTTAAACAATTTTCCAAAAGCAGAGGAATGGTTCGCGGCTGTGATCAATGCTGGTGAATATGCTTTAGAACCAGACTATTTAAATATGTTCCTTCGCGCTGGTGAAACTAGTAAGGAACACATTTTTCAGGTTTCGTTTCTTAACGATCAGGGAGCACAACCGGCAAACAATCAGATTAGCATTGTCATGGCCAGCAGGGCAAGGAATGGTTGGGGATTTAATTTGCCGACGCAGGATTTTGTAAATGCCTTTGAGACCGGCGATCCGCGGTTACAACAAACCGTATATAAAACCGGCGATGTAATGCCTGACGGACTGATTGCCAATGTAGGAAACAGTACCACCGGCTATTTAAACAAGAAGGCTTATGTTCCTGAATACGAAAGGATCGGCGGTGCATTGCAGCCGGGCCGGGACGATATTTATATGCGCCTGGGCAAAGTTATGTTGTGGTATGCCGAAGCAGCCAATGAGAACGGAAAAACTGCTGTTGCACTAAACGCCCTGAATATGGTGCGTCGACGCGCCAGGCAGGGAAACCCGAATGTATTGCCGGATATTACCGTAACGGATAAGGTAACACTCAGGGAAACAATCTGGCAGGAACAACGCGTGGAATTCGGCCAGGAGTTTGAACGCTTTTTCGAATTGGTACGTCAGGGGCGTGCAGGCAGAGTGTTAAGGGCCTATGCTGCAAAGTATAACACAGCAAAGGGTGCAGGTTTCAAAGATGGTGTCAACGAAATATTTCCGTTACCACAATCGGAATTAAACTTAAGTAAAGGTGTACTTGCGCAAAACCCCGGGTACTAATTCTCAACAAGAGCAAAAAGGGAGTAAAGACATGTGGTGTTACTTGCGTATTGTTGATAAACTATCATTCGGCCTCGAATCTGTGGCCTGCAGTGCCCTGCTGCTGGTAGCCTGTATGGGATGTAACACGCTGGTCAGACAAAATCAGGATCGAAAGAATAAGCTATCAGACGCCGGTCAGCATAAAACATGGAGGGACTATGGTGGAGGTCCTGATCAATCGAAGTACGTTGTGCTCGATGAGATTAACAAGTCAAATGTCAACCAGCTCAAGGTAACCTGGTTTTATCCTACGGGTGACGATAAGGCTTACCAGTTTAATCCAGTGGTTGTCGACAGCATAATGTATGTGCTGGCAAAGGATAATTCCCTCGTAGCCCTTAATGCCACTACCGGCCGGGAAATTTGGATCCATGCTGATTTGCAGGGGATTGCTCCCCGGGGCATTAATTACTGGGAGAGTAACAATAGAGAGGACCGCCGCCTGATTTTTCAGATGAACAATTATCTCCAGGCCATTGATGCCCGCACGGGAAAGTCGGTGTTGACTTTTGGTGAGAATGGGCTGGTAGATTTGAAGGTAGGCCTGGGAAGAAATCCCGAAACATTAGCTCGTGTTCAGTCTGGAACTCCCGGTAAAGTATTCGAAAACCTGATCCTGCTCGGATCCTCTCCCGGAGAAGGATATCTGTCCGGCCCCGGCCATCTTCGGGGCTATGATGTAATTACAGGCAAACTGGTGTGGACGTTTCATACCATACCGCAACCTGGCGAATACGGTTATGATACCTGGCCTAAAGATGCCTACAAATATATTGGTGGCGTGAATGCCTGGGGAGAAATTTCCGTTGATACCAAACGCGGGATCGCTTACTATCCGCTAGGCTCTCCCACCTACGATTATTATGGCGCTGACAGGATCGGAAGCAATCTTTTTGCCAATTCCATACTTGCACTGGATGCCCGCACGGGTAAACGATTATGGCATTACCAGTTAGTTCATCACGATCTGTGGGATTATGACCTGACTGCAGCGCCCCAACTCGTGACGGTAAATCATGGAAAGAAAAAAATTGACGCGGTAGCAATTATTGGCAAGCACGGATTTTTATTCGCCTTCGATCGTGTTTCGGGTAAGCCCCTCTGGCCCATCGAAGAGCGGAAGGTGCCGCTAAGTGACGTTCCTGGGGAGCAGGCCTGGCCGACACAACCTTTTCCTACCGTGCTTCCCCCTGCCTCACGGCAGATACTATCGTCCAAAGACCTGGCTCCCACGTATCTCACGCCTGAACAATATACAGCCTGGAATTCTTTTGTTACGCCGGAGGAACGTATTGCCTGGAAAAAAAGGCTTGACACAGCGCAGACAGGCCTTTTTACACCGCTCTCGGTCAGGTACGAAACAGTGTCAATGCCCGGTTCTACTGGTGGAACCAATTTTGGTAACACTGCCGCCAATCCGGGTAAGGGATTGGTGTATGTGATGAGCCAATCTTATCCTTCCATTTACAAAAGATTGAAAACAAAGGAGGAAATCCTGAAGGAAGAATCGAAATTGGTTGGAGAGGGTATGCCTGTTTACGTTAAAAACTGCCAGGCTTGTCATGGTCCCAAGGGAGCTGGGTTATCAGCCCCTTCAATTCTTCACGTAAATCAGAGGCTGGAATATAATGATTTCAAGCAGGTGGTAGTTACGGGAAAGGGTAAAATGCCGGCCTTCCCTCATCTTGATGATAATAACCTGAGAAACATATACACCTATTTAAATGCCGGTGCAACTGAGGCCAGAGGCGGAAATCGGGCAGACAAAAAACCGGTGGTACAATCCGGGCCTTTAGTGGCGTCCGGGGGGGCTCCTGGCGGGCAGAAAATACGACAGGTTCCAAGGCCAGGTGGCCGTTTTGGCGCACCCTATCCTGAAGTCGATACACCCTCCACCAGGTATTATATCGAGGGGTATGGTTTAGGCTACCCCTTTATTCTCCCCCCTCCCTGGTCGGAAATCATGGCTTACGATTTAAATCAAGGAACGATGAAATGGAAAGTGCCACTTGGAAAGAGTTTGGGAGGCGGTAGTACGGGTTTACCACGTGGTTCACAACGCAACGGAATGATTGTAACTTCTACCGGGATAATTTTCTCTACCGCCAGAGACGAAAAGATCTACGCGTTTGATGCGGATACCGGAAAGGAATTGTGGTCGGGGAAACTGCCGGCCGGAACCGAAGGTCTTCCTTCCATGTATGAGGTAAACGGCCACTATTACCTCGTTGTTAACGCATCTACTCCACCCATTGTTTGGGATCGTCAATCAACGGCAGCTAAGATTAAAGCGGGTGCTCCTGTGCATAAGGGAGGATATGTTGTCTTCGCATTACCCAATAAATTAGTAGCGCATTGACCGTTGATATTGAAATTGCAATAACTACTCTGAAGTTAACCAGTATAATCATCACTAATGAAAACCTTTATCTTTTGTATCCTGTTAATTAGCTCGTTTGACCTTTCTTTTTCCCAGTCAGGAGCAGACTCGACAAAAATTGAATTCGGCCAATCTTTTATTCCGGATTTTTCCTTTAAGGGTTCGAGTCTTAAGGGATCGCATATCATTGGCCAGGCCGACTGGCAGGCACAAAATGGCGAACTGATCGGGAAAGCAAAACCAGGCACCGGAGGCGGTTGGCTTGTCCTCGATAGCTCTTACCAGGACATTGGATGGCATGCTTTATTTAAGTGTACCGGCGAAAGTGAAACGGGCATATTGTTCCGGGTTGAAAAGAGTGGCGATGGCATGAAGGGCATCTTATTATCTCTAAAGAAGGGAGATGTGGCGTTATACCGGGTAACGCTTGACGCGCAGGGAAAAGAGCTGGAACGTGAAAAGCTGAGATACGCCGGTGGCATTTATTATAGAATGGCTCCGCCCGTAAATAACAATGATACGTCCCGCAGGCAAAACAGCCCGCCACCTCGTCCGGCGCCCCTTCCGAACTTGCCTGTAACGAGACCCAATACCGAACTGCGTCCGGGGGAGTGGAACCAGATTGAAGTTTTTGTTGAATTGAATGTTATCAGGAGTTTTTTAAATGATGGCAACGAAATAGGTGGTGCGGTTGATGGAGATTCGGCCCTTCACGGGTATGGCCCCATTGCTCTTTTTGCCAGCGGTTTAGGAGAAGTTCGTTTTAAAAATGTTATGTTTAAGGACATATCCATCCGAAATACGCCCGCAGAAAAATCATCGCCGCGATTTAAGGTTCAACGGATCAGCGACATGTATTATTCCTGGGGTGCCGATGCTGCAGATTTTAATAAGGATGGCTTTATGGATGTAGTGGCCGGGCCATATATTTATTTTGGTCCTGATTATACCAAACACAAAGAAACCTTTCCGGCTATTGCCATTGGTCCGTCAAAGGAGTTTACCGGTACGAATGTTCAGTTCACTTTTGATTTTAACGGAGATGGCTGGGTGGATGTACTGACGAGCCCTTCCGGAGCTACTCTGTATATTAACCCGAAAGGAGAATCACGCCGCTGGAAAAGTTATAAAGTGCTTCCTGCCGTGCAAAGCGAGATCACCGATTTTTTAGATATTGATAAAGATGGTGTGCCGGAACTGGTTTATGCAGCGGATGGATCATTGCGATATGCAAAACCGGATAAGGCTGATCCCGGTAAACCCTGGAAGGCATACATCATCTCCGAAAAGGGATATGCTTTGCCCCATGGAATTGGAACCGGCGACATTAATGGAGATGGGCGGAAAGACATTTTAAATGCTTTTGGGTGGTGGGAACAGCCGGCAACAATAAATAGCGAAGATTTGTGGCAGTATCACCCCGTAGCGTTTGGCCGGTATGGCCACCGGAGCAGTAACATCGGCGGCACCCTTATGGCTGTTTATGATGCCAATGGTGACGGCCTGAACGATGTGGTGACAAACTTAAACGTTCATGGATTTGGGCTTGCCTGGTTTGAACAGCGCCGGGACACAAATGGAAAGATCTCTTTTACCAGGCACATGATCAGTGATGATTATTCGGTGAAAAACGCCGGAGATGTAACCTTCTCGCAACCTCATGGTGCTACCTATGCCGATATAGATAAGGATGGAATACCAGACTTTATTGTCGGAAAACGTTACTTCACTCACCTGGACAACATGTTTGATCCGGATTCTTACGGCGCTCCTGTGTTGTATTGGTACCGCACGGTGCGCAATCCCAAAGCTCCCGGAGGAGCCGAATTTGTACCCGAACTGATCCACAATCGGTCTGGTGCCGGTTCCGAGGTAACGGCCGTGGATTTAAATAAAGACGGCTCTATTGATATTATTACTTCTACCAATCGGGGCACGTTCATATTTTGGAACACACCTGCCCGCCAAAAGGCAGGCCGGTTAAGTGATCAACAAACTTCACCCCAAAATAAAGGTACGGCGCAACGGCAAAACACCGGAAAGAACCTGGAGGCGAAACAGGGGCAGTAGGCTATTAACGTGTTTATTCAACACCAACCTAAATTATCTAAATGCCATTTTTACCGTCAGATAGATCCGGAAATTTCCGATCCGTTTTTTTTGGTGCGCTATTACTGTCTGGCTGTATTGGATGTAATGCCCTGAGCAGGCAAAATACAGAACAGAAAAACAAGTACGGGGGCGGTCCGGATCAATCGAAATATGTTGTGCTCGATGAGATCAACAAGGAACATACTGACAATTTAAAGAAATGATTTACATTAATTATGAGAAATAGACTGAATATTTCAGGGTTGATAGCTGTCTTTTTTCTGGTTTATGGTTGTAATGAGAAACCGGACGGCAAGAAGGTTGCCGGTTTTAACGGTCCAGAGTTTAATCCCAATCCTACGGGGAAGTATTTATCGCCGGAGGAAAGTATAAAAACTATGCATCTGCCTGAAGGCTATCATCTTGAGCTTGTTGCCAGCGAGCCCATGATTAAGGAACCCGTAGCCATCGCATGGGACGGCAATGCAAAGATGTATGTAGCTGAAATGCTTACGTACATGCAGGATGCAAATGCCAAAGGTGAGCAGGAACCCAGAAGCAGGATTTCCTTATTGGAGGATACCGATAATGACGGAAAAATGGACAAGAGTACCATTTTTATCGATAGCCTGCTGTTGCCACGTATGCTGCAATGCGTTAGCAATGAGCTTTTGGTTAATGAAACGAATACCATAGACATTACCAGTTACAAGGATACTAACGGAGATGGTAAAGCCGATCAGAAAAAGCCGCTGTACCGGAATGAGAAGTATGTGGTCAATGATGCAAATATGGAACATCAGAGAAGTGGGTTGGACTGGAACCTGGACAATTGGATGTATGTAACCTATGATCCTGTGCGTTTGCGGTATACCAATGGCAAAATGCAGGTAGACACCATTGCCAGCGGATCCGGCGGACAATGGGGACTGACTCATGATAATTACGGACGCCTGTACTATTCCAGGGCAGGGGGAGAAATTCCTGCATCAGGTTTTCAGATAAACCCTGTTTACGGAACGCTTGATTTTCAGGATCAATATAACGCTGATTTTTCACAAGTCTGGCCGGTAATTGCCACACCTGATGTACAGGGAGGGCCGTTGCGGTTACGCCCTAATTCTAGCCTTAACCATTTTACGGCTCCCTGCGGCCAATCCATCTTCCGGGGAGACCGGCTTCCGCAGGATTTTGTCGGAGATTATATTGTCTGCGAACCGGTGGCCAGGGCTATCAGGCGCGCCAGGCTGATCAATCAACAGGGAAAAACCAAACTCGGGAATGTTTATGAACACCGCGAATTTATATCGTCCTCGGATATGAACTTCCGCCCTGTAAACACCGCCACCGGCCCGGATGGTAATTTGTATATCGTCGATATGCACCGGGGCATTATCCAGCAGGGCAACTGGACAAAACCTGGTTCATTCCTGCGACAAAAAATAGACAGTATCGGCCTGGCTGCAAACGTCGGGCATGGCCGTATTTACCGGGTTGTGCATGACAATTACAAGCCGGGGCCAAAACCAGACATGCTCCATAGATCTAGCAGCGACTTGCTGGCCGCTTTGGATCATCCTAACGGCTGGTGGAGGGATAACGCACAAAAAGAGATCATCATTCGGGGCGATAAGTCTGTAATTGCTGATCTGAAAAAGATGGCTACCGGAAATGATCCTTCCACATCGAAAAAAACCAGCCATCTCGCGCAAATTCATGCATTGTGGACATTGGAGGGGCTGAAGGCAATCGATAAGGATGTTGTGATAAGAGCCCTTGATGACGAGCATGCGCAGGTTAGAAGAACAGCCGTATGGTTAAGTGAACCATACCTGAAAGCAGACGACGCAATGATTGAAAAAATGGGGAATTTGAAAGATGACCCCAATTATGATGTGCGTGTTCAACTGCTGCTTTCGCTATATAAAAGCAAATCCGGCAAGGCGAAGGCAATCATTAAAGAAATACTGGTAAAAAATCAGGATAACGAAATGCTTACGGCTACCAAAACAGCCCTGGATAAAAATGAAAGTGTAAGAACATTTGGGAACAGGCTCGGTGAATTAGACGAGGCCAGCAGAAGTTTGGTTTTGAAGGGATCAGGTATTTTCAAGTCCTTATGTGCAAGCTGCCATGGCGCTGATGGAAAAGGCCTGGCCATAGGAGGAACAAGCATGGCTGCTCCTCCACTTGCAGGATCAGAAAGGTTGGCATTTTTACAGAAGAATACCACCATAAGAATTTTACTGCACGGTTTAACCGGTCAGGTTGATGGAAAGACATACAGCAGTATAATGCCGGCTATGGAAGCCAATAATGATGAATGGATTGCGTCGGTAGTAAGTTATATCCGTTACGAATACGGAGGTAAACCACCGCGGAGGCCCGGCGAGATACCTGGCATGGCTCCGGCTGCGGTCGATAGTACGTCAGGGTTTCCGGTAAGAAAAGCGCGTTCGCCTGCAGTTACACCTGAAGAAGTAAAAAAGATCAGGGAGGAAAATACAGGCAGGAATAAAGCATGGACGCTGGAGGAACTTAAGAGTAAAGGTGAGAAGGACGCCAGCTAATTTACCACACCGGCACAATAAATATCGCCAGCGTCGTCGCGCTAACATCCCGCCAAAACCGTCCGGCCGCTATAAATGCATTTTTATAATTTCTCAGGTTAAGTGCTTGCAGATTACATTTCTTGTTAGTAGTTTGTAATGAAGAATAATAATGAAGAAACTTTCGCAAATGCTAAACAAGGGTTATTCAATAGACTAATTCAAACCTACATGCATGAAATCACTAAAAGGTAGTATTTCCGTTGTTTTCATTTTGACTTTTCTATTATTGCTTCAATCCTGCTATTCAGTAATTTTAGTTAACAAGAAAGGTGTCCCCACATCTGATCCATTAAATAATGACATCGGATTTTATAATGGCAAACAGGTCATTGAAATTGATACAACTATCACCTTACAACTTACTAAAAATTATCTGCTCTTTCAGGAAGGCTGTCCGGAAGGTGGATTTTATTCTGTGGAATACCGGGCATCATTAGGTGGTGTATTGCTTAGTGCTATAACTTTCGGTAAGAAGAGAAAAGTTAAGGTTAAATACACATGTTTAAAAGAAAAAAATTAGTATGGCTACTACTTCAAAACAGGATGGATCTACATGGAATACCGTACACCTTAACGGGCCCTTTCCAACTAAAATTGTATACAAAACTACGCTGGAGAGTGATAGCAGGCTACCTTCAAAAATCGACCGTTATAATGATGCTGCGAAAGAAATACAGCGTTTACTTAAAGAAACATTGGATGCTAATGAGAGTTTTAGGGCTTTTGGTGCAAGATGGTCATTAAATGACATAGCACATAATAAGGAAAGAATGCATTTTAACGAAAACATGAACATTAAGAAGTCAATTGCTAATCATGAAATGCATCCAGGTTCTTCATTCAAACGGGAAAACCTTTTTTTGATACAATGTGGTAATAAGATTAAAGAAATTACCGAATTTATAAAGCGGGAAGGGAAGTCGTTAAAAACATGTGGTGCAAGCAATGGACAAACCATTGCCGGAGCTATTTCTACAGGGGCTCATGGCGCCGCGTTATACGTAGGATCGATTCAGGATTTTGTAGTTGGAATTAATTTGATCATTGGCCCGGATCAAACGGATATTATTTATTTAGAAAGGGAAACGGAGCCAGCTCTAAACGATCAATTTGCATCCAGTATAGGAGCCAGGGTTATTAGAAATGACGCCATGTTTAATGCGGCTTTGGTTGGTTTAGGTTCATTTGGATTTATACATGGTGTCGTTATCGAAGCGGAAGATTTATTTCTTTTAAACAGGTATGTAAGAAAAATAAACAAAGCGCTAGCATTAGACCTGGCAAAGACTTTAGATTTTCCAAATTCCGATTTCAGATTTCCTTTGGAAGTTGATGCTGATGGGAAGCCAGTAAAACCTTATCATTACAAAATTTACATAAATCCATATAATAATGATGCAAATTGTGTTGTAGAAATAATGTATAAGAAAGATTTCAGGACTGATTACCCAGACCCAATTCCCCGGATACAAACAGCATTGTATAAGGACCTTATTGTATTATTTGGTAAAATAGTTGCACGACATAAAAATAGTATTCCAAGGCTGATTAAACTTTTAGAAACCGAAATCCTGCCAAAAGCAGATGATGATGTTACAGGGACTTTAGGAGAAATATTTGATGATGCGGTAAATCAAGGCCCTGCTTTTGCCTGCTCATTTGGTGTCGATCATAAAGATTCGCAAAAGGCACTTGACATATTAGTGAACCTGGCAAAACAGGAAGGCCCTATACCTGGAATTTTTGGTCTGCGCTTTGTAAAGGCGTCAAAAGCTACCCTGGCTTTTACTAAATTTTCTGTAACCTGTATCATAGAAATTGATGGTGTATTATGGAAGGGCAATCAAAGAATAATTAGTTTAGAAAATTTTGGTAAGAGGATGATAGAAGTATTAATACAACATGGAATCAAGTTCACTATACATTGGGGTAAAAATGCAGCATGGTCCTTCCCTGGACTAGTAGAAGAAATGTATGGAACCAACGTAACTGCGTGGAAAAATCAAAGAAGTTCTTTATTATCTGAAAACTTGGCAACGTTATTTTCAAATAAATTTTTGAGAGAAACGAATTTGTCTGGCGGCGATGCAGTTTAATCATTTTAATCGATTTCTTCTGCCTAGCTTCGGCTTTCTTGTTCCCCCTTGTAATTAGCCTTAAGCTCCGCCAGTTTCTTCTTCCCATAGGCCACCCTCGTTATCAGCACATACAACACCGGCACAATAAATATCGCCAGCGTCGTAGCGGCGAACATCCCGCCGAAAACCGTCCAGCCAATAGTTTTCCGCGACTCCGCGGCGGCGCCGCTGGCAAAAGCCAGGGGCAATACACCCAGCATGAATGCCAGAGATGTCATAACGATGGGGCGCAAACGAAGGCTTACCGCGGCAATGGTCGACTGTAACAGGTCCATTCCCTGGTCGACCCGTTCTTTGGCATATTCCACAATAAGGATGGCATTTTTAGCTGCCAGTCCGATAAGCGTTATAAGTCCGATCTGCGCATATATGTTATTGGTGAGGTCAGGTAAGAAAGTAAGTGTAAGGATAGAACCGAATACGCCTATAGGCACTGCAAACAATACCGAAAACGGTACCGACCAGCTTTCATACAGCGCAGCCAGGAAAAGGAACACAAATACGATAGATATAGCAAAAATGGTGGTCGTGCTGTCACCTGACTTTATCTCTTCACTGCTCATGCCGGAAAATTCGTAGCCGTAACCTGCAGGCAGGTTTTTATCTGCGGTCTCCCTTAAGGCGGTAATGGCGTCGCCGCTGCTGAATCCAGGTTTAGAACTGCCATTGATCGTAATAGACCTGTAAACGTTATAGTGGGAGATCAGGGTTGGGTTCTCTATCAGCTTACTGGTGATAAGCGAACTTAGTGGTATCATACTACCCTGGCTGTTGCGCACATAATAACCTCCCAAGCTGCCTAACGAGGAACGGTAAGAACTGTCAGCCTGCGCCATTACCCTGAAGTTTCTTCCATACAGGTTAAAATCATTTACATAACTGCTACCCAGAAACGATGACATGGTAGCGTATACATCAGACAATGAAACGCCAAGCATTTTGGCCTTATCCCGGTCAACATCTACCTGGTAACCCGGCGTACGGGCGCTGAAGAAAGTAAAGGCGGCGGCAATTTCGGGCCGTTGGTTCACTCCCCCCAAAAAATTACGCGCTACCTGTTCAAACTGCTGGATGCTATCGGCGCTTGTCGTCTGCAACAGCTCAAAAGTAAATCCGGATGTTTGTCCTAACCCCGGGATTGCTGGGGGTGATATGGCAAGTACCCGGGCTTCCTTTATTGACGCGGTTTTTTCCTGTATCTGTTTGATTACGCTTTGTACGTGATGTTCTTTGCCCTCCCGGTCACCCCAGGGTTTTAAGCTGACGAACATGGTACCTACATTGGATTTATTGGAAAAGCTGATAATGTTCAATCCTGCAAGGCCTCCAACAACCCTGATTTCCAGAATAGACTGTACTCTTCCCATGATCTCTTTCAGCATGGCAATGCTGCGATTGGTAGACGTTGCTTCGGGCATTTCATAAGTAACAAATAATCGCCCTTCATCTTCAGTGGGTATAAATCCGGAGGGCTTGTTCTTAAACAAAAAGAATAACCCGACGAATAAGACCAGCAGGAATGCCAATACATAGCGGCTATACCTGATCCCTTTTACAACACCGCGGGTATAGGAAGCCGTTACCCTGGCAAACCAGTTATTAAACGAAGCAAAGAATTTTTCCAGCCAGTTCTTTTTAGCCGTTTCGTCCTTGGAAGGCTTAAGCATGAGCGTACACAATGCAGGCGTTAAGGATAGCGCCACGAAAGCGGAGATAACCACTGATACAGCAATGGTAATAGCAAACTGCTGGTACAGCCTGCCCACGATGCCGGGTACAAATCCTACCGGCACAAACACGGCGGCCAGTATTAAAGCGATGGCGATAACGGGTCCGGAAATATCCCCCATAGCCTTGCGCGTAGCGTCTTTGGGAGATAATTTGCCATGATCGATGTTATGCTGAACGGCCTCTACGACTACAATGGCATCATCCACCACGATACCTATGGCCAGCACAAAGGCAAACATGGTAAGCGTATTGATCGTAAAGCCAAAGGGAATAAAAAAAATCAACGTACCGATGAGCGAAACGGGTATAGCTAAAACCGGGATGAGGGTGGCGCGCCAATTTTGCAGAAACAAAAATACTACGATCGTAACCAGGGCGAGGGCTTCTAACAAGGTTATGATCACTTCTTCGATAGATGCTCTTACGACAGAAACTGTTTCCAGCGGCACGAGGTAATCAATGTCTTTGGGGAACGACTTTCTCAACTCTGCCAGTGCCTTATTTATACCGTCATAAGTATCCAGCGCGTTGGCTCCGGGAGCCTGGTACAGCAACACGAAAGCGGCAGGTTTGCCATTCACCAGGGCATTAGAGCCGTAATCAAATTTGCCCAGTTCGATCCTTGCAATATCCCTCAGGTAAACCATACTTCCCGTAGAAGCCACCGTACGCACCACAATATCCCGGAACTGGTCCTCACTGCTTATCCGGCTGTTGGTCAAGATACTGTATTCAAAGCTTTGCTGTGCAGGCTGCGGATTTCCACCTATTGTCCCGGCAGCCAGCTGCAGGTTCTGTTCAGACAGCGCAGCCATAACATCTGCCGGGGTTATGCCAAGAGCCGCCATCTTCTCCGGGTTTAGCCACACACGCATACCAAAGTCATCGGCCCTGGAAACAATATCGCCGACACCTTTAACCCGTTGCAGCGCATCCTTTAGATAAATGTTAACGTAGTTGCCGATAAATTTTGAATCATGCGTTCCATTGGGTGAGTAAAAAGCAAGCGCTACCATTATGCTTGGGTTACGCTTACGAACGGTTATGACTAGCCGCTTGACTGCATCTGGCAACGCAGGCTGTGCAATACTCACCCGGTTTTGTACGTCGAGGGATGCGATGTTCACATCGGTGCCCACATCAAATACAACGCTGATACTGCTTTGACCGCTGGAAGTGCTGTTGCTGATAATGTACGACATGCCCGGCGTGCCATTAACCTGCGTTTCAATAGGCGTGGTAGTGGTTTGCTCAACCGTTCTTGCATCTGCACCGGTGAAATTTCCGGTTATATTAACCGTAGGCGGGGTAATGTCGGGGTATTGAGCTACAGGTAGCGAATTTAAGGCGATAAGCCCTACCAGCACGATCACCACCGAAATAACAATCGCCGTAACGGGCCTTCGTATAAAAGTTTCTGCTATCATATTTTCTTCTTTTCAGAACACGTTTGTCTCGCAACTACCGGCAATGCTTAGGTTCAGGGTTAACAAAACCACCCAATATTATTTCTGCGTAACAGCACCCGGGGGTTTTGGTGGAGCAGTGGTGATTACTGACCCTTCTTTCAGGTTTTGAACGCCCTCGACAGCTATTTGATCACCTTCCTTAAGCCCTTCTGTAACAATTATTCCCGCCCCGATCTGTTTGCCTAGTCGTACTTTCTGTTGGGATACTTTATTGCTATCGCCTGCCACGTATACAAAAAATTCACCTAACTGCTCTGTTACCGCTTTGGAGGGAATGATTGTTGATTGGGCAGCCGCATTATTTTTGATCCTTACCGTGGCATTCATACCGGCTCTAAGCATTTTTTTATCGTTTGAAAAAACCAGCCTTGTTTTGATGGCGCCCGTTTGAGGATCAACGGCACGGTCAATTAAACCTATGCGGCCGGGATAAGGATACACTTCACTTCCAAAAGCAATAGTAAATGCAGAGTCGGAAGCTTTGCTGTTGTTTTGCTGTAATTGAATAAACCGGTAAATCTCTTTCTGGTCGACATTAAAATCCACAGCCATCGGATTATCTGTGGAAACCGTGTTTAAAATTGTTTGTCCTGCCACCACCGAGGTACCTTGCTTTACCTGTGATATGCCGATCGTTCCCTTAAACGGCGCGTATATCCGGCTGAATTTTACATTCGATTGAACACCTGCTACATTAGCCCTTGCAGCAGCGACCTGCTTTTGCGCCACGTTGTAAGCTGCATCTGCATAGTCTACCTGCTGCTTTGCGATGGCATCATGTTTATCCAGTTCATGATAACGTTCTGCGTCTTTACTTGCTTTTAGCAGGTTAGCTTCCTGCACCTGCAAGTCAGCCACAGCCTGTTGATAATTGGCATTGTACACCTGTGCATCCAGGGAATACAGCAACTGGCCCTTTCGAACCTTGTCACCGTCTCTAAAATGAATACCGGTAACATAACCCGTAACCTGGGCTGTGAGCTGTATTTCGTTTAAAGCAGAAACGGTACCGGGATATTCATCATAATATACCGCATCGGTTGTATTTACTGTTCCCAGGGTTACCGGCACTGCAGGCGGAGGGCCCTGGGCCGGCGGTTTTTTATCCCCGCAGGAAGAAAGCACAAGGGCGCCTGTAAGAAAAGAAAGAAAAAAATAGCATCTCATGATATTGATTAATAATTGATGTTTCCTAATGATTGTTGTACGTCAATTTTACTGGAGAGCATCTGGTACAAGGCATCGTATAAATTTATCTGCGCGGTACGCAGGTCTGTCTCCGAATTAATTACTTCCAGATAAGTCTTTATTCCCGAGCGGTACTGCAGCTGAATAACATCATACACTTCCTTTGCCAGGCTTACGTTTTGCTCCTGACTCAGGTAATTGTACAGATTGCTTTTATAGGCTGCCATGGCCTGTTGGTATTCTGTATTTATGCTGTTCTGGAGATTAAGCATAACATTATCTACCTGCACCAGTTGAAGCCTTGCCTGTTTTATCTGTTGCAGCCGTTTGCCTCCCTGGAATATAGGGATGGAGAAAAGCAACCCTGTGAACGAATTGGGAAACGTACTGCTGTATATTTTCGAAAAACGGTCATTTTGAAAGTTCAGGTTGTAGTTACCGAATGCCGAAACATCCGGCAAAAAGCTCCATTGATTATACTTAAGGTTGTACTGACGCAGCTTCTTTTCCGTTTGCAGGAGTTGATATTCTATTCGGTTATCATAGCTGACAGGTTGAAGCGTATCGATATAAATTTCCTGCTTCATCCGGATGGTATCATATTGTAGTTCAAAATCAGATTTGGGAGGGTAGCCCATCAGTTCTTTAAGATAGGCGTATTTCGATTTCAGCGATTCTTCGCCATTCTTTTTTTGCGCCCTTGCATTGTTTAGAGTAATGGTAGCCCTTTTATAATCAGTCTTATCCGTAATGCCGCTCTGGTACTGGTAAAAGGCATCTTTAAGACTGAGGTTCACCCGGTTGATGTTTCTTCGATTACCCGTAATTGTTGAACCGTAAGTATCACATCATAAAAAGCCTTACTCACCAGCACCGCAATATTTATTCTTTGCTGCTTGGTGTTTTGCCGGGATTGCAATCTCAGGTCCCCGGCTGTCCTGGATGCCAGCAGCACGGCCCTGTTAAAAATGTTTTGGGTAGCGCCGAACTGGGCACCCGAAGTATTCGGCAAACCGGTTCTTATTAGCTGACCGTTGAAATTAGCAGTAGGTAACTGAAAAGTATGTTGCAGCGTGTAATTAAAATTAATTTGCGGATACCAATCTGCCAGGTTACTTCTGATAATCGTTTCCGTTATTTTTTCGTTAAGCGATGCGTTCTTAAGCTCGGGGTTCCGTTGAATGGCGTAACGTACTACATTCTCCAGCGTAGCATGTTGAATTAAGCTATCGTTACTGCGTTGCTGTGCTGAAAGCGAACACGGAAGCAATAGAATAATTAGCCATGTACCGGAAACAGAAAAACGGCCAGTTACTTTTAAAAAAGAATTATACATAAGACTCATTTATCCTGATATTTAAGAACAGGGTTTTGTGGTCATGCGTAAGCATAGCCGTATTACAAAAAAATAATCTTTCATATAACCCGGCGTAATGCTGACACACAAATATTTCGAATAGCGAATACCGGTTGAAACTGTTCAAAAAGCAGGATTTTACCTGTCTAACGACGACACGGCATTTTACGAAATTATTAAATATGGATGAAAGTGAGATAAGCAGTAATTTCCCTAACCGGAAGCTCTGCTAAGGCTTACTTGGGATGCAGTTGCTTAACAAAGTATATATTCAATTAATTGCATATACTTACAAATCATTCCCGGGCATGGTATTGGCGGCATCGATAATTATCACTTAAAAAATGTTTATCATGGACAAAATGGAGAAGCTTACTGCAATGAACAAAATTCTTCGAGAGTTGGAAGATGTAAGTAACAGTTCAACAGCTTTATTAAAAAAGATTGCACAAATTGAGACGGAAAACATTAATCTCGGAAATAAAATTCTGGACGAAAAGATACCGGATGTGTATGAACATATGGATGGCGTACTTACAGAAACTGCCGCTCTAATAACCGAATTCATCACCTTCCGCGACACTTTTGTTGTAGAAAACAAACTCGATGAGGTTACAGAACCCGGCACTTAAGGGTTGTGATCTTAACCCTCAGGATTGCGCTAATCTGCAAGCTAAAATCCGCAAATCTGCGGCAACAAATCTGCCGCAGATTCGCAGATTATCTTTGTAAATAATAGTAATAGCCATATGGGAAAAACGATTGCCAGGCAGCGGTGGTTGAGGTTGATCCCGGTAGCATTTATCACCTATAGTCTTGCTTACCTGGACCGCGCCAATTTCGGATTCGCAGCAGCGGGAGGAATGGCAAAAGACCTGAATATAACTGCCTCCATTTCATCCTTGCTGGGGTCGCTGTTTTTCCTGGGCTATTTCTTTTTTCAAATTCCCGGTGCCCTTTATGCCGCCAATAAAAGTGCAAAGAGATTAATTTTCTGGTCGTTGATACTCTGGGGCGGGCTGGCTACAGCCACTGGCCTTACCAGCAATATACCATTGCTGATTGCGATCCGCTTCATGCTCGGGGTAGTAGAAAGTGCCGTCATGCCTGCCATGCTCATATTCCTGAGCCGGTGGTTTACCAAATCAGAACGTTCGCGGGCGAATACTTTTTTAATACTTGGTAACCCGGTTACCATACTTTGGATGTCGATATTATCCGGTTATTTAATTAATGCTGTCGGCTGGCGTTGGATGTTTATCCTGGAAGGGCTGCCAGCCATAATCTGGGCTTTCTTCTGGTGGCGTCTGGTAGAGGACGTGCCCAAAGATGCCAGGTGGTTAACGGAAGCCGAAAAAGAAGCCTTGCAGGAGCAATTACAACAGGAACAACAGGGAATTAAACCGGTTAAAAATTATGGCGAGGCATTCAGATCCAGAACGGTCATTTTACTATGCCTGCAGTACGCCTTATGGAGCATCGGCGTATATGGCTTTGTGATGTGGTTTCCTTCAATTATCAAGGCCGCCCCAGACATGAATATTGTTAGAACCGGATGGCTTGCGTCTGTTCCTTATGTCTTCGCTATCATAGGTATGTTGACAGCGTCGTATTTTTCTGATAAGACGTTGAAGAGGAAAGAGTTTATATGGCCCTTTCTGTTAATTGGCGCGATTGCGTTTTACAGTTCCTACCTGATCGGCACTGATCACTTTTGGCTTTCTTTTGTGCTGCTTATTATTGCCGGCGGCGCTATGTATGCCCCTTACGGGCCTTTCTTTGCGATCATTACGGAAATTTTACCTCGTAATGTTACGGCAGGGGCCATTGCGTTGATCAACAGCTTAGGAGCCTTAGGTTCGTTTGCTGGATCCTATGTAGTAGGTTATTTAAACGGAGCTACCGGGGGTTTTGGTGCTTCATACATTTTTATGGCAGGTTCTCTTTTTCTTTCAGCGCTGATTACTATAATTGCAATAAAAGGATCAGGTAAGACGTCAAAAATAATTGAAGAAAAAAAGGGTGACATTCGGTTACCCGGTTCGGTCGTAACAGGATAGTTTATTGCTTCACATAAATTATCCTGCCTTTTATCATGGTCATCTCAATATGGATATTCTCATCAAATATGAGGATATCGGCGTCCTTTCCGGTTACCAACGAACCTTTTTTTTCCGACACTTTCATAATGCGGGCCGGCGTACTGGTGATCATCCTGACAGCATCTGCTAAAGGCACGTCAGCGATGTTGATCATCGTTCTTACCAGCCTGTCTGCTGTTGCAACACTACCGGCAAACGAGCTCCTGTCCGGAAGTTTGGCTACGCCATCTTCGACAATCACCTTCAAACCATTTTTCACACTTCCAAGTATGCTATCCCCTTCCGGCATGCCGGCTGCCCGCATGGCATCTGTAATCAGGGCTGTGCGGTCAGGGCCTTTGATTTTAACTACCAGTTTTAACAGAGGGGCGGGCAAATGAACGCCATCTGCAATGATCTCCACGTCCATTTCATCCAGTAGAAATGCACTTTCAATGACGCCTGCGTACCTGAATGCATTACGCCGGGTTACTCCCGACATGGCCGAGTATAAATGTGTAACCAGGGAATATCCATTTTTAATGGCTTCGAGTACCTGCTCATAGATGGCGTCCGTATGGGCCACAGCTGCCAATACTCCTTTAGACGTAACATATTTACCAAATTCCATAGCTCCCTTGAGTTCGGGAGCCGCACTCCAGCGCTTAACGGATGAAGAGCGTTCAAGGATGTCCTTATACTCTGCAGGATCCGGATCACGGATATACCTGGGATCTTGTGCGCCTCTTTGGTTTAAGGCAAGGTAAGGTCCCTCCAGATGCATCCCGATAAATTGCGCCCCCGAAGTATTTTTTTTATTGGCCCGCCCGTAAAGTTCCAGTGTTTCAAGCAGGTCTTCTTTTTCACTGGTTAGTGTTGTCGGCAACATGGCAGTTGTGCCATGCCGTGCATGTATTTCGGCAACCTTTAGAAAAGCATCCTCACTTCCATCCATAAAGTCATATCCTCCTCCGCCATGCACGTGGATATCTATAAAACCGGGAGATATATAGTTTCCCTTGGCATCAATGTCTATGCTATCTGCTACTTCCAGATCACCCTCAACGACTGCAGTAATGGCATCTCCCGTTACCAGGACAGTTCCACGGTTGATGATCCTGTAAGGCGTTATGACCTTACCGTTATAGATCTTTAGAGGTCTTGTCATGATTCGTTTCTGTTGAGGGTATCACCCTGTGTTACTTTCTTTGCCTTGATGCAAAGAAAGTAAC
Source organism: Chitinophagaceae bacterium (assembly GCA_037718865.1). Classification (GTDB taxonomy): domain Bacteria; phylum Bacteroidota; class Bacteroidia; order Chitinophagales; family Chitinophagaceae; genus JADCRZ01. The sequence continues at coordinate 64,583 of JBBJMP010000013.1, forward strand.
CAAAGAAAGATCAAGGCTGTCGAAAAATGGCTAAAATTTACCGCCTGAAGCTACAGCGAAAAAGCTAAGCATCGGCAGAAAATCGTGTTTGATCGAAGACTGTCTTCGGCATTTTCAAGGTACTGTACATTTTCGCTGCTTAACGCTTCCGGCGGTAAATTTCTTAACGCCATTTTTCTAAGGCCTCAAGAATAAAATAGTTATGTAATTATTTCTCCTGCGGCCTCAGGCAAAAAGCGTTAAAAATATTCATGGCGGACGTTAAAAAGAAATTCCATGTTCCGAAGCTCAATGTTATTCCTGTGTTCAAAAGTCCAACTGCTTCCGGGATTTATTCAAATGCCCGAACTAATTTCTTTTCGTCCGGCATGAATATTTTTAGCTTTTTGCCGACAGCCTTGACTTTTTTGGTTCTTTTTGCGTCAAGGCAAAAAGAACTTAATTCCATCTCCTCACCCGATGTCCCTGCACGGCATAAAACACCAGATAGAGGTAACACGGAAATAAAACCCAGTAAGCATGCCTTACGTCAACCTTATCAGCCAGATAACCATAGCACAGTGGCAGGATAGCATTACCGCACAAACCCATGATCATGACAGAAGCACCCAGTTTGGTAAATTTCCCTAATCCATCTAACGCCAATGGCCATATCCCTGCCCACACCAGCGAATTGGCGAGTCCTAGCAAAACCACGAACCAGATAGAAATATCTGTCGAATGTCCAAGAAATTCAACCTGTCCTTTTGTATAAATAATCAGCAATGTGAAGAACGCGCCTAGCACGGTACATATTCTCAAAGCGGTTACCTGGCTGATATATCTGGGAATAGTGATTATTCCAAGAATATAGCCGCATATGGTGGCAAACAAGGTATAAGAAGGAAATGCTTTTGCTTCCATCAATGGAACCTCCATGGAGTTTGCATAGCCTATGATGGTATCGATGGCTATCACCTGTGTTCCTACATGCAGAAAAATAGCGAGGGCTCCTAACATCAGGTGGGGGAACTCAACTATGCTTTTCTTACCCATGTTGGCGGAGGCCACTTCAGCACTTTCAGAGTCGGTGTTTATTTCCGGCAGGGGGGAAAAACGCACGGTCAACCCTAACCCAAACAAAACTACACCTACGCAGGTGTATGGAATAATAACTCTTCTGATCAATTCATCCAGTGCAGCATTTTTTTCGCCTTCGCTCATGGTAGCCAGTTGGGCAAACAAACCGGTATCCGTAGCTTTTAGTATAACGGCTGCGAATAGCAGCGGGGCGATGATGCCTGCTCCCTTGTTGCAGATACCCATGATGCTTATACGTTGTGCAGCGCTTTCTTTTGGTCCTAAAACAGTGATGTATGGATTGGCGGCTGTTTGTAAAATGGCAAGGCCTGCACCGATCGTGAACAGGCCAATCAAAAATATCTCATAGGTTCTTGTCAGGGCCGCCGGAACAAAGATAAAGGCACCTAAAGACATGACCCAGAACCCTATCATCATTCCTTTTTTAAACCCTGTCTTCTTCAATAAGTACGACGAAGGAATCGACATGATGAAATATGAAATATAAAATGCGAATGTGACCAGGTAGGATTTGAAGTGGGTTAGCTCGCAGGCTATTTTAAAGTAAGGAATAAGGATAGCATTCACCCATGAAACAAAACCGAAAATAAAGAACAGCAGCCCGATGATAAATATGGAGATGAAGGTGGCCCTTTTCGTCAGTGAGCTTACATCAACAGCAGCCGTCAGCGTTTTATTCATAAGTTGATGTTGTAGCTGTTTGTGTAGTCTGCGCGAGAAGGGACGCAGAAGAAGTATCAAGGAAGCAGGTACAATCCGGATGCGATTGAAGAATGCTTGCCGGAAAGAGATTACTTACAGGCCGTTCCATGCAATTTTTTACAGCCTCCGCTTTTCTGCTATCCGGCACTGAACATATGATGTACGTTGATTTCATAATTTGTTTTACAGACATGCTAATAGCCTGGCGTGGAACATCCGCTAACGATTTAAACCATCCTTCGCTTGCTTGCTGTTTTCGGCAAGGCTCGTCCAGTTCAACAATGATATAAGGCTTTTCTGTTTCAAAGTCGGCGGGTGGATCGTTAAAGGCCAGGTGACCATTTTCACCAATTCCAACCAGGGCTACGTCTGTCGGATGCCTGGCTAATAATATACCTAAACGATCACATTCCGCGCTTGCGTCTCCTTCCCCATTTATTAAATGCGCTGCTTGTAAAGAAGGGACCTTTTCTACGAATCGTTCCTGTAGATACTTTCTGAAACTTGCTTCTGCCGTTACGGGCAAGCCTATGTATTCATCCAGATGGAACATGATACATTTGCTCCAGTCTATATTTGGTTCCCCGACAAGCTGGTTTAACGTTTCAAACTGGCTGGTACCGGTAGCCAGGATAATGTTAGCGGATCCGTTTTCGGCAATGGCTTGTCGAATTAAAGCCGCAGCCGCACTTCCTGCTGCCTTTCCCAGTTCCTGAGGATTATCCTTAACAATGATTTCCATTTCAAAAAATTTTAACCTATACTTCAAGCCCAGATTCTTAATATAACATCCGCAAATCCGCACATTCGCAAATCCGCACATTAGCTTATGTTTTTGGCTCCCAGCCCGGTTGGTACTCCCGGCTCCAGTATTTCATGACTTCTTTATCCTGCAAGATGTGCCCGTTCTTAGGGTCGATATTTAATGTACGCCCTGAACGAAGGGCGATGTTACCCAGCTGAACAAGTAATGTGCTCTGGTGTCCGCTAAGTATGTCGGAGTTTAGTTTGGTGCCTTTCCTGATGGCATCAAAAAAATTTCTGATATGCAGGGCATCTAATTCCTGGGCAGGGTCAGCCACATTCCGGGCATCGATGGTCCTGTCATTCTTAACTTCTTTGACGAGGTTATTTTTAAGATCATAGATCTTATAAGAATTGCCGCTTTCTATTAACAGGGAGCCCGTCTCTCCATAAAAAATAACCCCGACACTACTGCCTTCAATCGAACGTCCGTTACAGCTGCGGCCTTCCCAGGTCATTGCCGAATTATTATTGAATTCAAGATTGATTACCTGGGTATCCGGTGTCTGCCAATCATCCTGGTAACGGTAACGCCCACCTGCTGAACTGACACGAACGGGATAATCGACGCCTAAACCCCACCTGGCAAGGTCAACCATGTGCGTACCGTTATTTAGTGCTTCGCCGGTTCCCCAGTTCCAGAACCAATGCCAGTTGTAGTGGATCAGGTTGTCGCGATAGGGCTGACGTGGTGCCGGTCCCTGCCATAACTCGTAATTTAACCAGGATGGCACCTCAGACTCTTTGCCCTTTCCGATGGAAGGACGGTTATTCGTGTACCATGTTTTTGCAAAATAAGGGCGTCCTACCACACCCGCATGCAGCTCACGGATAGCAGCTACGACATTGGGCCAGGAGCGCCTTTGGTTGCCCATTTGCAGGACCCGGTTGTACTTTTTTGCCGCTGTTACAACCAGTTCTCCCTCGTTGGGATTATGACTGCAAGGCTTCTCGAGGTATACATGTTTGCCGGCAGCACAGGCCAGTATCGCTGCAGGGGCATGCCAGTGATCAGGAGCCGTAACAATTAAGGCGTCGAGGTTCTTATCTTCAAGGGCCTTCCTGAAATCTGGTGCGGCTTTAGGGCGTTTCTGCTGTATTTTGTCGACGGCGTCTATACATTTATCCGCCGCTCTGGAGTCAACGTCACATACATATAGTACTTCACAGTCTTTCTGCGAAGCGAAATTCGTACCCACTGCCAGGCCGCGACTATTTACGCCCATGCAGGCTACCCTGATCCTGTCATTCGCACCGATGATGTTCCTGTAGCTTCCGGCGCCGAAGCCCGGTAGGGTAGCACCAAAAGAAACACCAGCAGCGGCGGTGGTAGCTTTTTTAATGAAGTTCCTGCGGGAATTATTCATGGTGATTATTTAAGTTGAGTTTTATGCGAATACTTGTTTCTCTTCGAAGCTTTTTGTATAACAGCTTCCAGGCTTACTGGCCTGCCTCGGTTACGCTTACTTTCATCCGCGGCCTCCATGAAGGCATAAATCTCCAGCGTTTCCTGATGGCTGACGGGAAGTTTTCCTGTTTTAAAAAAATTGATGATCTGCACTAGTAAATGATCATAGCCCTTATAAGGTCCTAACGTAAGATTACCTTTTTCACCATAGACCGTCCCGCCATAATCGTGCTTTCCGGTCCGCGTCCCCCGGAAGACACCGACTCTTCCATCGTTCCAGGTGCCCGCCACTATATCCGTATCCCTGGTATGTATGCGAGCTACCTGCCTGCAGCCGGTGCCCATCACCGTGAATAATATTTCGACGCCGTGGATGCCGTACCAGAAAAGGTCGGGGTGTGTTTTTTCCAAACTGGCCGGACTGAAAGTATCCGCTCCCAGTACTGCTCCTATCTTGCCTTTTACAACATCCTGCACGCTCTCCATATAACGCAGCGATGAGGATGAAAATATGGGCACTTTAAATTGTGCGGCGGCATTGTATATGGCAATGGTATCGCTTAATGAGGCAGCAACAGGTTTGTCAATAAACATGGGTTTACCTGCTTTCAATACCAGTAAAGCCTGTTCCAGGTGTGGGCGTCCATCATTTGTTTCCAGCAGTACTACGTCGCATTTTGTTAGCAGGTCTTGTATGGAATTCACTATTTCAACACCCATTTTCTTTACGTCCTCCGTATAACCGGCGATCCTTTTAGTGGATGATTCTATATCATTGCTGCCCTTGGGGTAAGCTGCCGTTACCGTATATCCTTTAAGCTCCGGCAGCGGATCGGGAGCGTTAAGCGCTTTGGTAAAAGCAACACTATGCGATGTATCCAGGCCGATGATGCCTACCCTTCCCCGTGATTGATTAAATGTGTGTGCATGCAAATTTGAGAAGCCGTTTGATAAAGTAAAGCCGGCAGCTACTGCCGATGCAGTGCGTATAAATTGGCGACGGTCAACATGATCTTTCATTGTGACAATTATGCTTTTGCTGACTACAATTATGAAATGATGAACCTGTTCCGGAGTAAAAAAATCAGTTCACATGATTGTCAGCTAATGAAATTTTATAAACTACTCCTGAGGGACTGATGGCGCCAATTTCATTCTGGGTAACCATATATATTTCGCCTGCCTCGTCAGTGCCAAAGCTGTTAATTCTGAAAGTAAAAGTATTATTTTCTTTTCCCTCAAATACACAGTCGTGTTTTACCCACTGCTGGTTTGCGTTCCGGTCTATATAAAAAACCTTAAAAGCCCAGTCACCAAACAGGTATTTGCCTTCCATAGCCGGCCACCGTTTCCCCCTGTACACAAAACCACCGGTAATACTAAGTCCTTCCGGGTGTCCATATGCAACGACAGGTAGCGCATAGTCGCCACCTTTAGTATACAAGGCGCTGTCAAACTGATGAAAACCTTCCATCGCCCGCCAGCCGTAATTTTTCCCTTTTTCAATGATGTTTACTTCTTCATACCGGTTCTGACCTACATCACCACAAAAAAGCGCACCTGTTTTTTCATCAAAGGAAATACGCCAGGGCATGCGCATGCCATAACACCAGATCTCATCCCTTCCTTCCTTGCCTACAAAAGGATTATCCGTCGGAATACTATAGGGATTTCCGTGATCAACATCAATACGGATGATCTTGCCTAATAACTGGTTCAGATCCTGCCCGTTGCCGATAGTGCCATGGGCGTCTCCCTGTCCGCCGCCGTCACCAAAGCCCAGGTACAGATACCCTTGTTTATCAAATACCATATTGCCGCCATTATGATTCTGTTCAGGCTGTTCGACTTCGAGTATGATCTTCTTTCCGGGATCAGCTCTATCAGGATCAGTGGCATTTACGTGGAATTCGGCTAATACAGAGGTGTTGTCAAAGCCTTTTTTTGAAGGAGCGCTGTAATGAACAAAAAATCGACCGTTGTTTTTATAATCCGGGTGAAAAGCAAACCCCAGGATGCCAACATCCATATATTTATTTTCCATTGGCACCAGCGAGGACCGGATGTCTAGAAATGGTTCTTTTGCGATCTTGCCGTTTTTCAACACCACGATCCTGCCAGCCTGCTCGGCAATGAATAGACGCCCTGAACCATCGTGCGCATTTTCCAAAGCCAACGGGGCGTATAGGCTATCGGCTACCTTTTCAAGTTTGAAAACGAGGGAATTGTTTGTGTTATGAATTGAATCCCGCGTATTGGATGTTTTGTCACTGTTATCTGAAATGTTATTGCAAGCCGTAAACAGCATTGCCAGGAGCCCAAAGAACAAAGCCTGTATGTTTTTCATAATGACGGTAAATGTAATGCGTTTGCAAGAGAATAAAGCGTTGACATAGTTGACTGCACATTGGTACAAGCTGCAGTTCCCTTTTACCTCTATGTTTTTTACGGGTGATGGTGTATTTCATTCAACCAATAATACCTTTCATCAAAAAGGTTAAGAAGCACAATCGCAAATAGCATATCATCGTATTTTTGCAAACGCTCCAGGCACATTTTCTATCATTCAACATTAAATTATGATAAAGTTTATTTTTTCCTTTTTGGTCGCTTCATTTATCTTCCAATCCGTATCTGCCCAGGTTGATGCAGGCCTCTTCCGCTTTCCCGACGTTTCCAAAACACAAATCGTTTTTACTTATGCCAACGACCTGTGGGTAGTCCCTAAAGAAGGAGGCGCCGGCATCAAACTAAGTTCTCCGCCGGGAGTGGAAAGCTTTCCTAAATTTTCACAGGATGGTAGCAGTATTGCTTACTCTGGTAATTATGATGGAAACCAGGATGTATACGTGATTCCCGTTGGTGGTGGTGTTCCTGCACGCCTTACCCAGCATGGTATGCCGGACAGGGTAGTTGACTGGACGCCTGATGGCAAACGCGTACTGTTTGCCTCAGGCAGGGAAAGCGGCAGGGAACGGTATAACCAGTTTTACACGATCTCGGCTAAAGGCGGGCCTGCGGAGAAACTGCCTTTGGCTTACGCCGAATTCGGTTCTTATTCACCGGATGGAAAAGAGTTGGCTGTAACATTTATATCGCAGGTTTTTCGTAACTGGAAACGTTATCGCGGCGGCTGGAACGCCGACATCCATATCTTTGACCTGGCTACTTATAAGTCGGAAAAAATAACCACTGGGGATGCTTCTGACGAGTTACCTATGTGGCATAACAAATCCATTTATTTTCTTTCAGACCGGGGGCCGGAACTGCGTATGAATTTATGGCGTTACGACCTGGCTGATAAGAAGTATACCCAGCTCACGAACTTCAAAGAGTATGATGCCCATTTTCCTTCACTAGGTCCTGAGGACATCGTGATGGAAGCAGGAGGAAAGCTGTACCTGTACCAGTTGTCATCGCAACAGCTAAAGGAGGTGAAAGTATCACTGGTAAGTGACAGGGCCTTGTTGAAACCGGCTGTTTTGTCAGCAGAAAAATACGTGCAGCATGCTGCGCTTAGTCCTGATGGAAACCGTGCCTTGATTGCAGCGCGTGGTGAAATATTTTCAGTACCTGCAGAATTTGGTTATGTAAAAGATCTGTCCAGAACTTCAGGAGCCGCCGAGCGGTATCCTGCATGGTCCCCCGATGGAAACAGCGTTGCTTACTGGAGCGACCAGTCGGGCGAGTACGAGCTTTGGTTAATGGATCCATCTAAAGAAAGTGCAGCACGTAAACTGACCAGTTACGGACCTGGTTTTCGATACAATCTATCCTGGTCGCCCGATAGTAAGAAACTTGCCTTTATTGACAAGGCAATGAAAATTCAGGTGTATGATATTACAACCGCGAAAACAACGCAGGTAGACAAAGGGCTGCGCATGTCACAGGGAGCTCTGGAAAATTTTCGATGCAACTGGTCGCCCGACAGCCGTTGGATCACCTATAGCCGGGACCTGGAAAATTATCATTCCGGTATTTTCCTGTATGATTACAAGGCAAAGAAACTTCACCAGGCTACCAGCGGTTTCTATTTTTGTGCGGATCCCGTTTTCGATGCCGACGGCAAACATTTGTTTTTAAGTACCAACCAGTCGTTCCAGCCAAACTACAGCGATATAGATAATACATTTATTTATGCCAACTCAACCCAGCTTGCTGCCATCAGCCTGAAAAAAACTACGCCATCATTGCTATACGCTAAAAATGACGAAGTAGGCGTAAAACGCGGTGAAGAAAAACAAAAGGCAGACAGTATAAAAAAAGTGTTGAAAGATGCAGGTGTAATTGATTCGGCTAAAACGGTTCCGGGTGTATGGGATATTGACCTGGAAGGAATGGAAACACGGATGGTCATCCTTCCAATTAAACCGGGCAACTTTGGCAGGTTGAGCGCAGTAAAAGGCAGGATCATTTATCAGGCTTATCCAAACACCGGAGTTGCAGACGGCAAGCCAACATTAAAATATTATGATATTGAAAAACGCGAGGAAAAAACAATACTTGATGATGTGAACGGATATGTATTGTCTGAGGATGGTAAAAAAATATTGGTTCGCAGGCTTACGAACTTCGCCATCATAAAACCCGACGAAAACCAGAAATTTGAAAAGCCCTTACGTATAGCTGAAATGCAAATGGTGGTGGAGCCCATGCAGGAGTGGAAACAAATTTTTATGGACACCTGGCGGATGGAGCGGGACTACTTTTATGATCCTAATATGCATGGCGTTGACTGGAACCTGGTAAAGGAGCGTTATTTGAAAATGCTTAAGGGTGCTATGACGCGGGAAGAACTAAACCTGGTACTAGGAGAAATGATTGGCGAACTGAATGCCTCTCATACCTACAAGGGCGGAGGAGATGAAGAACAGGAACGAAGGTCTGCGGTTGGATACCTTGGGATTGACTTTCAGGCTGCAGGCAATTACTATAAGATAAAAAGCATTGTGCGCCCCGCTGTTTGGGATGCCGAAGTACGCTCTCCGTTAAACATAAGTGGAACGGATATCAAAGAGGGCGATTTCATCCTTGCGGTCAACGGTATACCACTTACTACTACGGAAGAACCATTTGCAGCTTTCCAGGGCCTGGCCAACAAAACAGTGGAGCTTGCCTATAATTCTTCCGCTTCTTTTACAGGTGCCAAAACGGCTATTGTAAAAACGCTGGGTGATGAATCCAGGTTGCGCCACCTGGCCTGGATAGAAGCAAATCGTAAACGTGTAGAAGAAGCTACGAATGGAGATGCTGGATACATTTATGTACGCAGTACGGGAATAGACGGGCAAAATGAACTGATCAGGCAGTTTAACGCGCAGTGGGACAAAAAAGCGCTGGTTATCGATGAACGCTTTAACAGCGGCGGACAAATTCCTGACAGGTTCATTGAATTGCTCAACCGCACGCCTTTGGCTTTTTGGGCCATACGTGATGGGGAAACGTGGCCATGGCCTCCTTTTGCCCACTTCGGTCCGAAGGTAATGCTCGTCAATGGATGGAGTGGATCCGGCGGGGATGCATTTCCGGATTATTTCCAGAAAAAAAAACTTGGGCCGGTAATAGGTACACGAACGTGGGGAGGTTTAATCGGCATTAGCGGTGTGCCGCCACTCATAGACAATGGCAGTATCACCGTTCCTACTTTCCGGATGTATAATCCCGATGGTACATGGTTTAAAGAAGGACATGGTGTTGAGCCGGATATCGAGGTCCCGGAAGACTTATCTGCGATGGCAAAAGGAACGGACCCACAATTAGAGAGAAGTATAAAAGAAATCAAAGAGCTGCTAAAAAACAAACCGTTTAAGCGGCCCCAAGTGCCGGCTTACGAAAAACGATTTTAGTACCTCAGCAGGAGCCTTTGGTTAACAATAGGTATGCAGGTTGAAAAAATATTATGCACCTTGGTATTGAAGGGGGTTTCAGGATTTAAAGAAGATTGATCCCATCTGCTAAGGCCGTTCTTGTTCAACAGAATAATTTAATTTATATTGACGTACAAAGTTCCTTATGGCTGAGCTCCTTGGCGGTTTTGATCAGGAAGAGATTAATGACGGGTTAAAAAAACTTGCCCAGGCACGAAGCATTGATGAAATCAAAAACCTGATTGATTCATTGCCGGTTTTAAGTTCACCCATTTTTCATGCTAACTTCAGGCAGTTAAGATTGAAATTTGTAAAAGATTCGAATGACTTGCATCATTTTTTACAAATTTATGATCTGTTCTTTACCTTACTTCACTATAAAATATATCGAAAAGAAAATTTACCGCAGGCTTCGGATTCACTAAAAAATGCATCGGTTTATGCTCCACCCTTTTTCTTAGCGTTGTACAAGGAATTAAATGGCAAAATTCCGGCAGACAAAGGGCCCACATACAATTTATTGGATGACCCTCAGCGTTTACAGGAGGAAGTGTATGCGTTAACGGAAACCCGGTTGACAGCGGTTAGTTATAAGCCGGAGGCAGGCGCTTTATGGACGGCCTTAATTGTAAAGTGTACGTATTGCGGGTCAAGGCGGCTTGTTTTTAGGGCTAACTATGTAAATGTACATGTCAATAATTTGCTGGCTGAAAAAATAATAAATAAACAAGTCAACAACGACTCATGTGAGTCTTGTGGTGAATCCCATTGCTGGCCAATTAGGATTTGGTTAACGGAGGGGCATTTGGATACCGATCCGCTGGCGTTTCTTTCCTGTATATATACCTTGCATGATTCCGCCGTAGTCATTTATCAACCCCCACCTGGAACCACAAGAAACAACTCAAATGACCGTATTCTTGAAGTACGACTTGAGATGCTTTTGCGTAACCTCGCAATTGACATTTATGGCAAAGACAGGGTAACAATTACAAACCGGGTCGTCTATGAACTAGATGAACTAATCTATCACATAAACAAACCCGCTCATGACTCTTCCGATGACCTTGAAGTTCATGTTCAAAACATAACTCAAAAGATTGAATCCGGTATCTTGCCGTTATATCAGGCTGAAGTTTACATTAACACTATTTTGCCGCACTCGCTTCTTATATCATGGGAAGTAGATCTCATTTCTACTGTTGGGAATTCTACTGAGGCGATAATCAGGTCCCTGATTTCAGAAGCTTGTGCAAAAGCCAAACAGATGACTTTGTTATTTCGCGCTTCTTTGGCCGCGAATACTGCGCAGTTGCTGATTGGCAGCAAGGCGCTTGCCCAAATCGCCCTTTCAAGGGCAGAAGATCTGTTTACTGCGGCGTCACCTGAAGAAGTAGGGTATAAGGAAGTTGAGATAAGTATTTTAAACATTAAGTCGGAAGTTTTGCAGTCGCAGGATCAACATAAGGAGGCCGCTTTGATCAGGAAAACCGTATTAGAACACCTCGGAAGTAAGGATAATGATAGGCAAACCCACCTCGCTAAATTGGTAATTGAATCTGCAGATGCATTGGGCAAGTTGCAACAGGAAGATTTTAAAGAAGCCATTGTTGCAATGAATAAGAATATTTCTTCTTTTGAAACATTTAATGCCGGCTTAGCACATGGGAAAAACGATCCGGACAATATTTATCCCGAGGTGCTGTATAATCATAGTGGTGCTATGGCAAATCTTAGTTTTGCCTATATAAGTATTTCACAATATTGGGAGCTATTCAATGTTCTTTCCAAGAACGGACCGGATGATGTGCTTTCCACCAAGTATATAAAGCAAAAGAGAAAAATAGCTACTGATGAATCAATGGCTGAATTACACGCTAAAATTCTTAGAGATACCGTACCAGTCCTTGAGAACTACTTCCCCAATGGCTTGACCCCCGAACTATTACTGGAGCATGCAATCAATAAGCTCACTACCGCCATTGAAATGGCCAGACAGGTCAATGGACATGAGTTCCTTGCCATTCAAACGCACAGGCTGGCTCTGATCCTGGATGAAAAAGGCGAAACTTCCATGGCAATCAGTGCAATGCATGATTGTATACATAGTGCAGCAAAAGCTGAAGATTTTATCAGGCTGAAAAGTGCATACGCATTTCTTGGACAACATGCATTCAATCAAAAGAACGGCAAAGAAGCACTGGATCATTTTAGAAATTCTTCAAGGTTCCATATGAAAGAACTGATCAGGAAGGGGGGCACCGCCGGAGAAAATAATTTTGCTAAATTAATGGGAGATGAGATACTGGATACCGTAGAACTCGGGGGTAACCTTCTTGAGGCAATCTTAACAGTAGAAAGCCTTAAATCGGTTTCGACTGCGATTTCCTTATCAAGGGGTATTCCCTTCCAGGCGAATATGCAATCAGGAGCGAGCGCCGGTATGAAAAAATCGCTTGACAATTTGCTAAGGCAGCGGGAAACGTACAGGCTTCAGGCAATCTGGAATATTGATGACAGGGATTTATTAGGGAAAAAAATAAGTGAGGTAGAATCTGAGATACAACATTTACGTCATGAGGTCAGCTTACGCGATCCAGCTTTTGTCCGGTGGGCAGACTCCACTGACGTTGAACTAGCTGAAGAAAGAATCATCATCAGAACACTTAACGATTTGGGCAACAATACAACCATTTTGGGCTTTGTTCAGACAGGTAAGCACATGTGGACCTACGCATGCTGGAATGAAGGTCAAATTTCAGCTAAACGTGAAATTCCGGATGAACTGTTGATCTTATTAAACCAACCGTATGATTCATCATTACTTACTGATAGGTCTTTTTTAGAAGTTATTTCTTATTTTATTTTGGATCCTGTATCCGAAAGACTGTCATCGCTCGGTCGCACAGATCGCCTCATTGTATCCCCAGACGAGCCATTCGACATGATACCGTTCGGTGCCCTGCCCTTCGGAGACAACGTACTGTGTGAAATGGTTTTACTCTCTGTCGTTCAAGGTTTAGGTGTGCTGGAAGCATGTGCCAAAAAGCCATCGCGGCCTGTCCAGTCAATGTTGACCGTGTGTGCCCCCAAAAGACCAGACGATATATTGGGTTTGCCGGGAGCTCTGGCTGAGGCATCTTTAATCAGTCGGATTTTTGCAGATAACAATAAAGAAATGAAACTTCTGGTTGGGCGGGAAGCTACTATAACAGCGATTAAGAGAATGGTAAATCAATATGATGCTTTGCATTTTGCCTGCCATGCTACTATTGACCGTACTGATCATGCCTGGTCTCAGTTGATGTTGACTCCTGAGGTTCAAAGCAAAGAAAGTGGAAATCTGTCAGAGGACAGGATTTTGGCTGAGCTCACGCTAAAGGAAGGCTGCCTTGTCAATTTGGCCGGATGTAGCACCGGTATCCAGGGGGCCGAAAAAAATCACCTGCGCAGCGGCCTGGTTCCTTCTTTTCTGGCTATTGGTGCAGGGAGTGTCATGGCAAGTCTATGGCCGATCAATGATGATGCTGCATCTTTATTTCAAGCTGCCTTTTACAAAAAGATAACGGCTGGTGAACGGCCGGCATACGCGCTGGCAGCTACCCAGAGGGATTGTAAAGCCGGAAAATTAGGAAACCAATTAATGGATATAAATAATTGGGGCTCTTATATAATATACGGGTTGGGATAAAATAATGATCAATATGGGCAAGACTGTATTTGTCTCTCATGCAGGTTCTGAATCAGATAAGGCCAGAGAAATTGCCGGCCGTCTACAGCAGGTAGACATTTCCGTAAGGTTTGACAGGAAAGAACTGGAGCTGGGTGACAGCTTTCTATCTTTTATGGAAGACGCACTACTGAATGCAGACTACTGTCTGCTGCTTTGGTCTAAGGCTGCTTCCCGTCAAAAATGGGTTCAAGTTGAATGGGAAGCGGCCTTATACCGGTCTATACAGGAATCCAGGAGTTTTATCATTGTTGGCAGACTGGAACCTTTTCCGGTTCCTTCGTTGCTTGGCCCCAGGTTAATGGTTGAATTATTTCCGGAACATGACCCTGGATTTCAGCAGTTAATTCATCTATGGCAGGACGATCGCAATGCCGAAGCCGTTTCCTCAAAGCCGGTAGCCAGTTCAGAAGCCTTCGGGCAAATTGAGTCCGGCAATGAAACCGTATATATCACCTCGGATTTGTTCGGCATTACTGTTCCGGTTAAGCTGGATTTGCATGAGCCGATCGTAGTAATTATAAACCGGATTGTCCACCACCTTAAACTACCCAAAGATATTAGCTACAATAACCTGATCGGGCTTCGCCTGGAGTATAATCTCGTTCACGAAGACAAGATCCTAGACAAAAATCTCTGCCTGGCAGATCAACAAGTTCGAGCAAACCAGGTCATCTGGCTTGAAACGAAAGCTACGCAGTATGCTCAGGCCACGCCATACCATAATGAGAATCGATCATCTGGTTATAAGCTTGAAACTTATGAAACAAATATCTATAGAAATGTAGAGCCCTGGAGCATCAATCATTTTGTGCAAAAAAGTCTTTTCAGTATAATTCAAGAGAATAAATTAGGTTTTATTGAAATTGTATAAACGTTCAAATTCCATTGTCGTTAAATGAACACAGTTTTCTTTATGTATGTAATAAGTATTATGAAGGAGCGGAGCTTTTTTTTTGCTCATTACTATTAATTAGCATAATTTCCGAGTGATTATTGACAGTTGACATATTACCGCACTGGGCTTTCCGTAATAATGCCGTCTGTCATCGCAAATGTCGACGGATCTCTGTTCATACTGCTGCTTAACCTGAAGCTTAAACGCTGAAAACATCCTCATACCTAAATAACATCTCATGCAAAGAAGGAGTTTCCTGAAATCTGCTATACTGGGCTCAACGGCTGTGTTGGCAGGCTTTCCATTAGGAACTACATTCGCCGGTTCGTCGCTGCCCCGCCTGAAAATTACCAAGATCAGGTATTACAGCGCGCCAGGCTACAACAAGCCCTTATTTAATCAGGCCCGTGGCATTGTGGAGATCGAAACGGATGGCGGCATCATCGGCATCGGCGAAGGCGGGTCTAAAGATATGATCGAGCAATGTGCTCAAATGATGATCGGTGAAGATCCGTTCAGGATTGAACACATCTGGCAGAACCTGTATCGTGGCATGTTTTATCCACCCGGCCGGGAAAAACTGCATGCCCAGGGAGCTTTGGAAATGGCACTCTGGGATATCAAAGGCAAAGCATTGGGTGTGCCTGTATATGATTTACTAGGAGGCAGTACCCGTGAGTTTGTAGAATGTTATGCAACCGGTTTCAGTGCTTCAAAGGCAACGACACAGGAAGAAAGAGCAAAAGATTGTATTAAAGCAGGACTGCGTGCTTACAGGATAGGTCCCACCGGCGGGAACGGGGAAGAGCCCTTTGATTTCTATGACAATGCAAAAAAAACCATCGATTTCTGCAAAAGAATTGATGCCGCAGTAGGCGGCGGCGGAAATTGGGCCATAGATCTGCATACCCGGTTCGATTTAACGGATGGCCTAAAGGTCTGCAATGCCCTCGAATCGTTAGAACCCTATTTTGTGGAAGACATCGTCAGGTCAGAAAATCCGGGGGTATATAAAACAGTTCGTCAGTTAACCAAAGTGCCGATTGCGGTGGGAGAGCAGTTTGGTGACAGATGGGATAACAACGAACTGATAGAAAACAGGCTGATCGATTATGCACGCGTTACCATGCCTAACTCAGGAGGCATCTCGGAGTTTAAAAAGATCGCCTCCATGTGTGAAACGCATTATGTAGGCATGATCCCTCATTTCACCGGTCCATTGTCTACAGCGGCACTTGTACATGTATTGGGTTCGAGTAGCCCTTCCCGTTGCCTGATGGAATTAGGTGGAGGAGAACCGGAAAGGCCTGCTTATTTTAATGAAGACTATCTGCTGTTTAAAAATGGAAAACTATACCTGAATCCGGCTCCCGGCCTGGGCGTAAAATTTGACCCTAAGAAAGCGACTTTTGTAATGGAGATCAATACAAAAACCAAGTTTCCCCATCCAGTACTGAAAAGTCCGGATGGTGCAATACATAACTGGTAATTTATTAAACATTCCATATAAAAATTTTAATTTATAACCCTTCAAATAACGATTGCCATGAAAACACCCTTTCAATTGATCTTTTTTGTAACGCTGTTGTGCCAGCTTCGTGTTGGTGCTCAAAATATAACCGTCACCGGTAAGGTAACGGCTCAGGACAATGAAACGCTTTCCGGAGTCAGTATTAAAGTCAGTGGATCCAAACAAGGTGTAGCTACGGATGCGGCAGGTAGTTATTCTATTTCCGCCAATGCAAATGCTGCTTTGATATTTTCGTATATAGGTTTCGTTGAGCAAACCATTGAAGTAGATGGGCGCAGGGTCATTAACGTTACCCTTGTCAAGAGCTCAGATAGTATGCAGACCATTGTAGTTACAGCGCTCGGCATAAAGAGGGAGCTCCGCACGCTGGGTTACGCTACCGCAACTGTAAACAACGACCAGATTGCAACCAACCGGACCCCAAACGTAATCAGCGGTCTGCAGGGAAAATTATCGGGTGTAAATATCACGACAATGGGCACCGGTCCTGCAGGATCGGCCAAGATTCGTATTCGCGGACAATCTTCCTTCAGCAGTCAGAATAACCCGCTTATTGTCTTGAACGGAGTACCCATGGATAATACCAATTATGCGCTCGGTGGAGCGCAGGGCTTCAGGGCGGGCCAGGTAAACAGTACGGACGGGGGCGATGGCCTTTCCAGTATTAACCCGGACGATATAGAAACGATGACTGTGCTTAAAGGTGCTACCGCCTCCGCCTTGTACGGTTCCAGGGCGAAGGATGGGGTTATCATGATCACCACGAAGAGCAGGGGAACTACCAAAGGAGTAGGGGTGGACTATAACATCAATTTCACGACAGACACACCCCTCGACTTTACCGATTTTCAATATGAGTACGGACAGGGTGAACGAGGTGTCCGTCCCACCACACCATTCCCCCAATCGGGTGTGTGGAGCTTTGGCGAAAAATTCCAACCGGGTATGACCCAGGTTCTATTTGACGGGAAAACCTTTCCCTACGAACCTGTTCGTAACCGGTATAAGAAATTTTATAACGTAGGGACCAATCTTACCAACACCATAACACTATCCACCTCCGGGGAGAATGGCGGTCTTAGCCTCTCCCTGGCGAACACGGATAACAAGGGCATTATGCCAAATTCGAAGTTTAACCGGAGGTCGGTCAACCTGGGCTTTACCCAAAATGTCACCAGCACATTGACCTTAATGGGCAACATAAACTATTCTAATGAGAAAAACGAAAACCCTCCCCAGGTGAATACCCAGGATATGGCCGTGCCTACTGTATTGTACACGCTAGCTAATTCGATGCCATTTGATGCAATGGAGCAAAACCAGACGCTCCCCAATGGAAATGAGTTTGTGATGTCGAGGTTTTTGGTGAGAAACAACCCGTACTATTCGGTTAACAAACGTTTTGAAAATATCAAAAGAGACCGGACTATCGGTAACGTTTCATTAAAGTACGAGATCACCAACTGGCTTTACCTGCAAGGACGTTTAGCGCAGGATATATACACCCGTTACCAGGATTACAATATCCCGAACGGGTACGCCCCAATCCCTGCCGCGCCCATCGGCTTTACCAACGGATCCTATACGCAGGATATCCGCCGCTTCCGGGAAAGGAACTATGATTTCCTGCTAGGAGCGAATCGTAAAGTAAAATCTATCGGCATCGACCTTACGTTGGGCGGCAATCAGATGTACCGGTCAATGGAATATAACAGCGTTACTGTCCAGGATTTTGTGCAACCCGGTCTTTACACCGTCATGAACGGAAGGGTAAAAGACCCTCTCTATAACAAACAGGAAAGGAAGGTGAATTCGCTCTATGGGGCGGTAGAATTTTCATTTAGAAACTTTTTGTATGTAAACGTTACTGGTCGGAACGACTGGTTCTCTACCCTGGCACCCGCCAATCGCAGCATTTTCTATCCATCGGTTACTACTAGTTTTATCTTCTCGGAGGCCTTCAGTACTTCCATGCCCGCCTGGTTGTCGTACGGGAAGTTGAGACTGGCTTATGCCCAGGTTGGTGATGATAACGTGGCTCCTTATTCGGATGTGTTGTATTATTCGGTAAATAACAACCTCTTCCCAAATCCCGGAGGAAACCCAATACCCATTGGTGGAATCAGTGGATCGCAAATTCCAAACGCGGATCTCCGGCCATTGCGCGTGTCAGAAACCGAAGTAGGGGTTGAATTGAAATTATTTAATAACAGGGTTGGTTTTGATTTATCTTATTATCACAAAATCACCCGGGACCAGATCCTTGGGATACAGGTGTCCGATGCATCTTCTTATACTAACAAACTGATCAATGTGGGTAAAAGCATGAACCAGGGCCTGGAAATGCAATTATCATTAACACCGGTTCAGACGGACGATTTTAAATGGGATGTCAATTTTAATGGGTCTTATAACACGTCAGAGGTGTTGCGCTTAGGGCCTAATCCGGCAGATACCGTAATTACCGTGGGTGGCGGCGGTGGCCGCTTCGTTAAACAGGTGGTTGGTAAACCGATCGGCGCATTATATACATTTGCCTATAGAAGAGATGCAGAAGGAAGGCAGGTGTTTGACAAAGCCAGCGGCAGGCCGCTTCGTAACGATATCCAGCAATACGTGGGAAATGTGCTGCCTAAATATTTCGGAGGCATTACCAATTCATTTAACTACTCCGGTATCATATTAACAGTATTGGTTGATTTCAAACTGGGCGCTAAGATGATTGCCGGTTCCAACATGAACGCGCTGCGCCACGGCTTACATAAAAGAACCCTGGTTGGACGCGCTGAAGGCTACGTGATCGGGGATGGCGTGAACCAGGATGGAGGAAAAAACGTCACCAGAGCTGACCTCCAGCCATTTTATGAAACACCGAATGTGCTGGGTGTAAATGAAGATTTTGTGTTCAATTCCGGTTTCTGGAAATTACGGCAGATTTCCCTGGGATATGATTTCACCAGGTACTTGAAGAGCCTTCCGTTTATAAAAGGGATAAGACTGAGCGCTGTGGCGAACAATGTGGCCATCTTAAAGAAGTGGACCGAAAACATGGATCCTGAAAATATTGCCAACGTATCAGACAATGAAACAGGACTTGATTTCTGGACTGCAGTTCCGCCCACCAGAAGCATCGGTTTCAACCTCAATGTCAAATTCTAAATATCATTTATAAAAATTATTGTATGCAACAGCTTAAAAAATACATAATCGGGTTTGCAGCGGCTATGAGCCTGCTTGTAAGTTGCGATAAAGATTTCGATGAGTTAAACACTAACAGAGTTGACCCTACGGCTCTGGATCCGCAATTTGTAATGAACAATGCGATTATCCTCACTACCTACCCGGATAACTTTCAAACCCTGGGTATGCTTACCTACAACTTTCCCATTGTGCAACAAATTGTAACGCCGTTTGGAAGTTCGTTATCGGGAGGAAATTATAACATATTCAACCCTTCCAATTCGAACCTTGTTTGGATAAATTTCTACCAGAATGTCTTAAAGCGAAACCTTGACGTCGTTGAAAAAACAAGAGAACTTCCCCTGCGCAGTAATTTATATCATGAGTCCAGGATCTGGAAAGCGTATATATTTATGATCCTTACTGACACCTATGGCGATATACCTTATTTCGACGCTGGTAAGGGAGTTATTGCAGATAATATTAAGCCTAAGTACGACAGGCAGGAACTTATTTATAAGGATATATTGAAAGAACTGGATGAGGCTTCGGCTGCCCTGGATCCGGCTAAACCTACTTCCCAGGCGGATATCCTGTATGGCGGCAATATCGCGAACTGGAAACGGCTGGGCTATTCCCTGTTGCTCAGAGCGGCCATGCGTCTTTCCAAGGTGGCGCCAGACGTGGCCCAAACTAATGTGACCAAGGCGATTGCCGGGGGATTGATGCAGTCAAATAAAGATAACGCAGTGATGAGGCATACGTCTTTATATAACAATTGGATAGCCGTTCATTTAACTGCGCGTGAAAAAGCGAATTTTTACCTGGCCAAGCCATTTGTCGACTTTCTCAAAGATAAAAATGACCCCCGCCTGGCATCTATTGCTTATAGGCACGTCGGCGCTACGTCCGGAGCACAGCAGGGGGCTCCACGCACGACCACTGACCCGTCAAAACAGATCGGCATGCCTATGGGTTATGATGATGTGTCTATTAAGAATACGTTCGCTACCTATGGAGTGGCCAGCCTGTATGATTATTCGCAGGTAAATCTTGGCACCATACTTAAGGTAGACGCGCCCGAATACCATGTAACCTATTCCGAAACGCAACTGCTGTTAGCTGAAGCGGTAACAAGGGGATGGGCAACCGGTGACGCGGCAGCCCTTTTCCATTCAGGTATCAGGGCTCACATGCAGCAAATGGCTGAATATGATGTCAGCGCCACTATTCCTGAAGCAGCCATACAAACCTATTTGGATGCCAACCCATTGAACCCGGCTGCTGCGTTGGAACAGATCAACACGCAATACTGGGTATCTTCTTTTATGAATGGAAACGAAACCTGGGCTAATTTGCGTCGGAGCGGCTACCCGGCACTAACAAAAAATCCTTATCCCGGTGCAGAAATCACCGGCTCTTTCATCCGTCGTATGCCCTACCCCGATAGTGAGTCGATAACCAATTTAGCCAATGTAAATGCCGCAATCGCCATACAGGGAAAAAATGACTTGAATACACGGGTATGGTGGGATAAACCTTAATTGATGCCTGTTAGCCC
This sequence comes from Chitinophagaceae bacterium, assembly GCA_037718865.1. Classification (GTDB taxonomy): domain Bacteria; phylum Bacteroidota; class Bacteroidia; order Chitinophagales; family Chitinophagaceae; genus JADCRZ01. Next base: position 85,344 of record JBBJMP010000013.1, read on the forward strand.
AATAAAAAATTACCGGTGGATAATTGTAACCTTATTATTTTTTGCGACAACCATCAATTATCTTGACCGCCAGATCATCGGTTTGTTGAAACCGATATTAGAGAAAGAATTCAACTGGACCGAAACCGATTTTGCCCATATCGTTATGGCTTTTACCGCTTCCTATGCTGTTGGACTCATATCTATCGGTTGGTTAATCGACAAGATAGGTACCAAATTGGGATACGCAATCACAATTATATTCTGGAGCATTGCCGGTATGCTTCATGCTTTTGCACGAAGTGCTTTTGGGTTTGGATTGGCCAGGATCGGATTGGGGTTGGGAGAAGCAGGCAACTATCCCGCAGCCATGAAAACGGTAGCCGAATGGTTCCCCAACAAAGAGCGTGCACTGGCTACCGGCATCTTTAACATGGGCACCAGTGTCGGCGTCGTAGTGGCCCTGCTCATCGTTCCCCTGATCCTGAACTTCTATGGCTGGCAGGAGGTGTTCGTGATAACCGGCTCTTTGGGATTTATTTGGGTGGTGTTCTGGTGGAGATATTATTCGGTTCCATCAGCACAGAAGAGATTGACAACCGAAGAGTATACGCTTATCACTGAAGGGCAGGATGATGAAAAGACGGTGTTGAAACAAGGCCATTCTTTTAATTGGCAAAGACTCTTCACTTTCCGGCAAACCTGGGCCTACATCACCGGAAAAGCGCTCATCGATCCCATCTACTGGTTCTTTTTGTTTTGGCTGCCTTCCTATTTTTCTACAACATTCAGCCTCGACCTGAAAAAACCAAACCTTCAGCTAATGATCATTTATGCTGCTACTACGGTTGGAAGTATCGGTGGCGGATACTTCTCTTCCCAATTGATAAAAAGAGGCTGGCCTGTGCTGAAGGCAAGGAAACTGGCCCTGCTGATATTTGCCATACTGGAAGTATCCATTATCCTCGCGCAATTTGCCACTAATGCATGGGTAGCCGTTATGTTGATCAGCATTGCAGTTGCCGTACACCAGGCCTGGGCCACAAATATTTTTACCACCGCTTCTGACATGTTTCCCAAAGAGGCGGTAAGCTCCGTAGTAGGGATAGGTGGCATGGCAGGTGCACTGGGAGGCATCCTGTTTCCCATACTTGTAGGAAACTTGCTCGATACGTACAAAGCAGCCGGAAACCTGCAGGGGGGATATAATGTTTTATTCACCATTTGCGGATTCACCTACCTCGTTGCCTGGACGATAATACATTTGCTTACCCGGAAATTTGAAAAAGTAAAATTGAGTGAACTATTGTAACCATTTTTTTTAAAAATCTAAATATGAAGCCACATGAAAAAAAAAGAAACTGAATACAAACCCGGCAGGAGAGAGCTAGTGAAGATGATTGCACTTGGCTCCACGGCCGGATTTTTTGGACTGGCCGGTAGCACCAACGCCCGGGCACAAACGCAGGAAACCCCTTCTTATGCAAAAGCGATGGCGCCTGTAAAGATCAAAAATATAAAAGCGATAGCAACTGCCCCTGAAGGCATTAACCTTATTGTTGTGAAAGTGGAAACCTCCGAACCGGGTTTATATGGCCTGGGCTGTGCCACCTTTACACAACGGGCCGCAGCTGTCGTGACTGCAATTAACAGCTACCTCGGCGAGTTTGCCATAGGCAGGGATGTTGACAATATTGAGGACATGTGGAACTCCTTTTACGTGAGCTCTTACTGGCGTAACGGGCCGGTCCTCAACAATGTAATCAGCGGACTTGACGAGGCTTTGTGGGACATAAAGGGCAAGCGCGCCAATATGCCGGTTCACCAGCTTTTGGGCGGCAAGAGCAGGTTTGCCGTAGATTGTTATGCCCATGCAAACGGAACTACCCCAGAGGCTGTTGCTGAAGACGTTAAAAAATATATGGAACAGGGATTTCGTCATGTACGCGTCCAGCAGGGTGGCTATGGATTAGCGGGCGTGGCCCAAAATCCGGATTTTAAGGGAGCAGGTTATGGTTATGAAGGCGACCAGTTTATGAACGACCAGGCTTACCTGAAATCCGTTCCCAAAATGTTTGAAGCGGCGCGTAAGGTTTGCGGGGATGATGTTGAACTGTTGCATGATATTCATGAACGGGTTCAACCCATGGACGCTATCAATATGATCAAACAACTCGAGCAATACCGCCCGTATTTTGTTGAAGATCCCTTTTCGCCCGAAAACCAGGAATGGTTCAAACAGCTCAGGATGAGTACCAGTGTGCCAATTGCGATGGGCGAACTGTTTAATAACATCAACGAATTTAAGTTACCGATGGTGAATCAATGGTTCGATTATATCAGGGTACACGTTTCACAGATTGGCGGTATCACTCCTGCCATGAAAATTGCAAGGCTTGGCGAGTGGTTCGGTATCAAAACAGCTTTTCATGGCCCCGGCGACGTATCACCGGTAGGTCATGCGGCACAGGCCCATATTGATCTGGCCATTTGGAATTTTGGCATCCAGGAGGCGGTTAATTTTTCAGACAAATTAAAATCAATTTTTACCGGTTGTCCGACGATGAAGAAAGGGTATATGTATGTAAACGAAGTGCCGGGTCTCGGAGTGGACGTTAACGAAAAGGAGGCCGCCAAATACCCCATCGGGACAAAGTCCCGCTGGCAGGTACGCAAAAATGACGGAACGATCATCAGGCCCTGATGAACAACCCTTTTCCTGGTACTTTATTACATTCATCTTCAAAAGTATTCAAAATCGATCCCGTGGTTGGGTGTTTTCACCAACCACCAGCCGGGCAAATTCCTGTCATTTCGCAGGTCGCTGCCGGATGCTTCTGCAACATTAAGCAGTTTGCGCGGCGGCCGGAGGAATCTCCCCGGAGCAGGCTGATGAATGTAGTAGAATTGTTTTACAAAGCACAAAAAATCAACAATGACACCCACATCTAAAAGATCCGGCATATCACGACGTTCCGTGATTCAGTCTGTTTTAGGCGCGATTGGCGCAGGAATAACATTGCCTTTATCCTCCTATGCTCAAAAGCCTGAAGTCATTCAGGATAGAACCAAAGTGAAAATTACCAGACTGGAAACCCTCCTTGTTAAACCACGGTGGCTCTTTCTGAAGATACATACAGATGCCGGAATTATTGGTTTGGGTGAACCGCTCCTGGAGGGCAGGGCGCTTACTGTAAAAACAGCCATCCAGGAAGTTGAACCTTACTTGTTAGGAAAAGATCCCAGGCACATTGTGCATCATTGGCAGGCAATCTATCGTCATGCTTTTTACCGGGGCGGACCCATTTTAACGAGTGCACTAAGTGGCATAGATCAGGCATTGTGGGATATTAAGGGCAAACTGCTGAATGTGCCGGTGTATGAACTTCTCGGAGGTCCTACGCGTGACCGTGTCCGTGTGTATGGCCGCGCAAGCACTCCTGAAGATATTAAAAAGAGAAAAGCAGAGGGATTTACAGTGATAAAAACCGGCCTTGCCCATGAACATCCCGCAAACATTGTCGAAAACCCAAGATTCATTAAACATGCGGTAGACAGTTTCGCCGCCTTAAGAGATGCTGCCGGGCCTGACATGGATATCGGAATCGATTTTCACGGCAATATCTCCCCGCAGACAGCCAAAGTTGTTATTAAAGAATTAGAACGGTATCAGCCCATGTTCATTGAGGAACCCTGCCAGGTCCAAAACGTGGATATAATGGCAGACATAGCCCATGGCACACATTTGCCAATAGCAGCCGGTGAAAGGATATTTACCAAATGGAGTTTCCGCGAACTTCTGGAAAAGAAGGCGGCCAGTATATTACAACCGGATCTATGTCATGCAGGAGGTATTACCGAAGCCAGGTTGATAGCAGGCATGGCCGAAGCTTATTACGTCCCCATAGCACCACATAACCCGATGGGGCCCATCTCCCTGGCATCTGGTCTGCATTTGGCTGCAAGCATTCCTAATTTCCTGGTTCAGGAACAAGTTAGCCTGGGAGAAGGATATCTAAAGAAGCCGTTTAAATTGCAAAAAGACGGTACTGTACTGATACCTGAGGGTCCAGGACTGGGAATCGAACTTGACGATGCCCAGATGGCGGATAAGATCGGGCACGACTGGAAAAATCCGGAATCTTATAATTTTCTGGATGGTTCAGTGGTTGATTGGTAAGGCAAGAAGTCGTATGACAGGTGACAACCGGCTTGTTGTAAAAAGTTGGCTTTAATTCATCATGATGAAACAGACAGTATTCATTTCAGCAATTGTTATTCTTGCCCACTGCACTGCCCAAAAAAAAATGCCACGTGCGGTGCCTGTAATTAAGGACGGTATCTATAGCATTAAATTGCAGAACCAGGAACTGGAGGCAGACCCACAAACCGGCGGAAGAATAATTTCGCTAAAAATAGATGGTAGAAATTTTTTTACCGGAAAAGACATTAACCCTTTATATTGGGGCTCTACTTTTTGGGCAAGCCCTCAAAAAATCTGGGGTGGGCCAAAATTATTGGCATTGGATAAAGAGGCATATGCAGCTTCGATTGAGAACCAAATCATAAAGATGGTAAGTCAGAAAGATTCCAGGTTTGGCTTTGTCTTCACCAAAGAAATTTCGGGGAATAATCAAGACAGTTCTTTCACGATAACCTATGCTATCTTAAACCAATCCGATACGGCAAGAAAAGTGGCACCTTGGGAAGTTACCCGGGTTTATCCGGATGGCCTTGCGTTCTATCCCAGGGGCGATGGAGAGCGCTGGGGAAATATGGCCAACCAAGCTGAAGACATAAACGGAATCACCTGGTTCAATTACCGGAAAGATAAAATTATGGACCAGCAAAATAAATTTTTTGCCGATGGATCCGAAGGCTGGATTGCCCAGGTAAATGACGATATCATTTTTGTCAAGTCATTTCCGGATATACCGCTGGAAAAAGCCGCACCGTCGGAAGCTGAAGTAGAGATTTATACCAATCCTCAGAAGTCGTATGTAGAAATTGAACAGCAAGGCGCCTACGTAGAGTTGCCGCCGGGCGCATCATTACGCTGGCAGGTAACCTGGTATCTAAGAAAACTACCGGCAGACATTAAACGAGAAAAGGGAAATCCCGGCCTGGTTTCTTATGCCCGGAAACTGGTGAATGCTCATAAAAAATTCAAATAGATGAAACACACATGGAAATGGCTGACAACAATAATAGTAATAGCGGGAGTTTGTTTCTATGCGTGCCGGCAAAAGATCCATTCAAATACTTTTTCAACAAACGAGGATTATAAAATTTATGGAGGTAATAAAGCAGGTAACCGCTATTCTCCGCTGACTCAAATCAATACGGCAAATGTAAAAGACCTGCAACTGGCATGGACTTACAATACGGGTGAAAATAATACCCCGGGGGAGCGTGCTGAAATACAATGCCAGCCGCTTGTAATAGAGGGTATTCTGTACGGTATTTCTCCCCGGCTGAAGCTTTTTGCTGTTAACGCTGCCAGCGGCAATCAAATCTGGAGGTTCGATCCTTTCTCCGAACCCGGTAAGAAGCCGGTGTCGCACCGGCTACGCGGTATTGCGTGGTGGCAGGATGGAGATGACAAACGTATTATTTATGCAGTAGGCTCTACGTTGTATGCTGTCAACGCAGTCACTGGTGAAAGGATTAAAAGCTTTGGGGAGAATGGCGAAGTGGATCTTCACGAAGGATTGGGCGATCCAAAAATCTTAGGGCATGAAGTAAAAGACCTTTCTGTAAAAATGACTTCACCGGGGATTGTTTATAAAGATCTACTGATCATCGGTTCCAGTTTATCAGAGGCTGGTGATTCACCCCCCGGTTACATACGCGCTTTTAATGTAAGAACGGGTAAACTGGCCTGGGTGTTCCATACCATCCCGTTACCGGGTGAATACGGCTACGAGACCTGGCCAAAGGATGCCTATAAAAAGATTGGTGGCGCCAACTGCTGGGCTGGTTTGGTATTGGATGAAAAAAGGGGAATTGTTTATGGAGGCACCGGGTCGCCCTCTGTCGATTTTTACGGGGGTGAAAGAAAGGGACGAAACCTTTTTGCCAATTGTATCATAGCCCTGGATGCGGCTACAGGCAGGCGGGTATGGCATTACCAAACCATACATCACGATCTGTGGGATCGTGATATTCCCTGCCAGCCAAACCTGGTAACGGTGATGCACAAGGGAAAAAAAGTAGATGCTTTGGCCCAGGCTACAAAAGACGGTTTAATCTTCCTGTTAGACCGGGATAACGGTACTCCTTTATTTCCCGTTAATGAAGTGCCTGTGCCTGTTTCGCCCGCATTGCCCGGGGAACATCCATGGCCTACACAGCCTGTTCCTGTCTTGCCAAAACCCTTTTCTTTGCAGGAGGTAACGGAAGATGACATTACGGATAGAACACCTGCTGCGCGCAACTATGTATTGAACAGGTTCCTGAATAGCCGGCGGGGAAATAAGTTTATTCCTCCAAGCCTGGAAGGGTCATTGTACCTTGGTCTGGGTGGTGGCGCTGAATGGGGTGGAAACGCTACTGATTCTGACGGTATACTTTACCTGAACGCAAACAACATGCTCTGGTATATATATATGCGCGATATGCAGCAGCAAACAAAAGCATCCACTTCGTCCCGTGGACAAACACTTTTTAACAGCAGTTGTTTTGTATGTCATGGAGAACCTGGTAAACCAAGGGGTGTTGCGAGTGGACCGCAGGAGTTTCCGGATCTTACTGATGTTGGCAAGCGTTTCAGCAGGGTTCAAATAAATACTATTTTAGAAACCGGCCGTGGCCGGATGCCCACCTTCCAGCATATTGCGAAAGAAGATCGTGCGGCTATCGTGGACTTTTTATTGAAGAGGGATGCCAAACCGGGTGTGAAGCCTGATACGCCTCTGGTCTCTCCGGGTGCGGATGCTAATAAGGCTGTAGCAAATAACGCAGCGTTCCCTTATGTGCCGCCCTTCGTGAATAATGGCATCAACCAGTTCCGTGATCCTGATAATTACCCTGCCGTGAAACCTCCCTGGGGAACGCTCAGTGCCATCAACCTGAACACGGGAGAGTATGTATGGCAGGTGCCATTTGGGGAGTATCCTGAGTTAGCGCAAAAAGGAATGCCCACTACCGGTACGGAAAACCATGGAGGTCCTGCCGTGACGGCTGGTGGCCTGCTTTTTATCGCAGCAACCTATGATGAAAAACTCAGGGCCTTTGACACGAAAACAGGCAAGGTGCTGTGGGAATATAAATTACCGGCAGGCGGATTTGCAACTCCGGTAACATATATGGTGCATGGCAAACAGTATGTTGCCATTGCTGCAGGCGGTACCAGGTACAATTTGAAACCGGGAGGTTCTTATGTGGCATTTGCTTTGCCCGCCGGGAAGTAAATCATGTAAATGTTGAAACGCCTTTTTTTGCAGGTTTTTTTTAAACAGGCATTTGTCGCGGTAGTAAAATCCGCCTCCTGTTAACTTCAACAATAAGGAAAAAAATCAACTAAATTTGACTAGTAAACTGGAAGAGTAACTGGCTTTGTATAAACAAAAACCCACATTACATTAAATCAAGTATACCATGGATAAAATGAATAAAAGCTCCCGGAGAAATTTTATAAAAAACGGGGCTATCGCAGCAGCTGGCTTTACCATTGTGCCCCGTTTTGTTTTAGGAGGAAAAGGGTTTACCGCCCCTAGTGACAAACTGTTGATTGCAGGTGTTGGAGCCGGCGGTAAAGGCCAGTCTGACATTGCCAATTTTTACAAAAGCGGTAAAGCTGAAATTGCGTTTTTATGTGATGTAGATGATCGCCGTGCGGCGGAAACAGTCAAAGCATTTCCCAAGGCAAAATTCTACAAGGACTGGCGGGAGATGTTTGATAAAGAATCAAAGAACTTCGATGCCGTTTCCGTATCCACACCTGATCATAACCATGCCATCATTACCCTGAATGCGATGCAGTTGGGAAAGCACGTATATGTTCAAAAGCCGTTAACACACGACATCTACGAAGCCCGGATGCTTACCCAGGCCGCTAAAAAATACAAAGTGGTAACCCAGATGGGTAACCAGGGTGCATCAAACGATGGGACCCGGCAATTGAAAGAATGGTATGACGCAGGAGTGATCGGAGATGTACACACCGTTTATTGCTGGACCAACAGGCCTATCTGGCCGCAGGGTATTCCCTGGCCAACGACAAAAGCAGAGATCCCTAAAGAACTTGACTGGAATCTATGGCTGGGAACCGCACCTGAAAAAAATTACATAGATAAACTAGTCCCCTTCAACTGGCGCGGCTGGTGGGATTATGGGACCGGTGCCTTGGGAGACATGGGATGTCATCTGGTGGAAGCTCCATTCAGGGTCCTTGACCTGAAGTACGCAACAGACGTACAAGCTTCGGTAGGAACCGTTTATGTAGATGCCATGAAGCAGGGATATTTCCCGGAAAGCTGCCCACCTTCCAGCCACGCCACCCTTACGTTTCCGAAAACCGCAAAAACAAAAGGTAAGGTAGTCTTACATTGGATGGATGGTGGTATCCAGCCTGAACGTCCGGAGGAATTAGGTGCAAATGAAGTGTTTGGCGACGGCAGAAATGGTACCTTATTCATAGGTACCAAAGGAAAAATGATGGCCGGCACGTACAGTGCAAACGCAAGGTTGTTGCCAATAAGCCGCAACGAGGAAGTGAAAGTAAAACAAACTCTCGAGCGCATACCCGGCCAGGCCGAAGGGCATTATGCACAATGGGTTGAAGCAGCCATTGCCGGATACGGGAAAAAGGAAGTTAGTGCCCCGTTTGAAACAGCGGGCCCGTTAACAGAAGCGTTGCTTATGGCGAACCTGGCCATCCGTGGCTATGATATTCAGAAGCCTAAGGCCAATGGACAGGGTTTTGATTACCCCGGGAGATTCATCAAATTGCTTTGGGATAATGAAAATATGCGGGTTACTAACCTGGAGGAAGCTAATCAATTTGTAAAACGCGAATACAGGAAAGGCTGGAGCCTGGTAGTATAAAATGAACAAGCGATCCATTTCTCTGGAAGTTTCTCCTTCCATTGGTTCCGTTTCGGCTGAGTGTATCATTCCCGAAAAAAGCGATTGCATTATGACGCTGGCACATGGAGCGGGCGCCGGAATGAGCCATATTTTTATGGTAACGCTGGCCCAGTCATTGGCCGAGGCAGGCATTGCTACACTTCGTTTCAATTTTCCATTTGCGGAACACAAAAAAGGAAGGCCTGATGTTCCTGCCATTGCGCACAAAACCATAGGGGCAGCCATCGAAAATGCGCTGCAATTGTTTCCTTCACTTCCTTTGTTTATATCCGGCAAATCCTTTGGGGGACGCATGAGTTCACAGTATTTATCCGTTAACCCCAGCACTCCGGTAAAAGGAATCATTTTTTATGGGTTTCCGCTACATCCTCCGGGTAAGCCATCCATAGAACGGGCTGAACATTTAAAGGATGTGAAGGTGCCCATGCTTTTTTTGCAAGGCACGCGTGATGAACTGGCTACATTAAAATTGATAGAAACGGTATGTTCATCATTACCGCTTGCTGAATTAGGAAAGCTTGAAGGTGCCGATCACGCGTTCAAAGCCGGTAAGCAAAACACCGTGCCCTTGCTGGCAAATCTTACAAAGAATTGGATAGTCAGAACGCCCGGATGAACCAGTCTAAGCCGATTTATCAAACCGCCGCCATGTTGAAATAGCAGCAGCTCATTTATACTGTATGGATTTGAAAAAGATCTTTGTTGATTTTATTCTTCTGCTGGTACTTTCATCAGGTGCAGCACAGGATAAAACCGGAAAGAAGATACTGACTACAAAACCTGCACAGATCTCAGACACGATTGCCAGCATGATCCGTATGGCAGTCCAAACGGGTAAAACAGACACATCCACGGCAGAAAAGATGTTTAAGGAAGCGCTTGCAAAAGCCAAAAAAGCGGATGACGTTTACCTTACCGGAAAAATTTATTATGAATTGGGGGAAATGTTTTTTGCCCACAAAAATCACAACCGGTCGTTTGGCGCTTTCTTTAACGCAAGGCTGAATTTCAATAAAGCAGGCGCCACGAGAGAAATTGCCTACACTCTTTTTGGCATGGGCAGGCAACAGTACTTCCGGGGTAACTATAAAGTGGCTGCCGGACATTTAAATTATGCCATGCGTGATGCCAAAACACTGCAATTAAAGGTACTTGAATCGGATGCCCTTGAATACCTGGGCATATTGTATCATGTAATGCCGGGCACAGCGCAACAAAGTATAGCGTTTTTCAAAAAGTCGTATTCAATCAAGGAGAAATTAAATGACCGGAAGGGTAAACTGCGCATGCTGGAAAAACTGGGAGATGTTTACTACCAGCAAGAATATTTTGACAGCGCGCTTCACTGTTTGAATCTATCTGTCGACCTGGCATCAACCCTGAAACTGACCCACGATGCTGACATCTCCCGCCTTGACCGGGCAGGAACATTGATACGCCTCCACAGGATGAACGAAGCGGAGAAAGACATCATCTATATTGCTGATCAAGGAGATACCTCCGATTTGAACATCAGGATACGGTACCTCATACAAAAAGGCAATTATCTTACCGCACAGCAAAAATTTGAGGAAGGGAAAAGGATGTACAGCGACGCCCTTGCAGCCGCAGGTACAATCGGGGTGCCTGAAATGTACGGCATGGTGTATAAACATATGGCTGAAGCATACAGTACCCAGGGGAGGTTTAAAGAAGCCTATCAATTTTCACAGCTATACAATGGCCAGATGACGGGCTATTATGCGGAGAACGTCAACGCCATTAAGGAGCTCGAATACATCTTCAACACCTCGCTGACCAGGGATCAGGTAGCTTACCTGAGTGGCGAGAACGAGCTGAAAGAAGATCGTTTGAAAAATGAACGGACACTGCGTTTGTTTCTCCTCGCAGGTGGCGCCACCTTCCTGCTGCTGGCGGCAGTCATTTTTTATTTATACCGGAAGCAGAAAAATAAAAACATCATTATTAAAAAGCAGGCGGATGATCTTAGGATCCTGATGAAAGAAACACATCACCGGGTAAAGAACAACCTGCAGATCATTACCAGCCTGCTAGATCTCCAATCCATGATTATCAAGGACAAACAAGTGGCTCAGGCTATCAAGGAAGGCCGGAACCGGGTACAAAGTATGGCCCTGATCCACCAGAATCTTTATGGAGAGAAAAATGTAAAAAGCATCGCTGCCGATGAATACATAAACAACCTGACTGAAAGCCTGTTTCATTCTTACAACATTAAACCCGGACAGGTAGCGCTTAGCACGGATATAGAAAAACTTGACCTGGATATTGATACCGCTATCCCGATCGGGTTAATATTGAACGAACTCATCAGCAACAGCCTTAAACATGCATTTGGCCATAGTGAAGCAGGCAGGATTGAAGTGACGCTTAAGAAACGCAATGGTTTTCTTTTATTGCAGGTCAAAGACAATGGAAAAGGCTTTCCGGATGCAGCAGATCCGGCCCGTTCTTCTTCGTTTGGCATGCGCATGATAAAAATATTTGCAGATAAACTTAAAGCCGACCTTGACATTTACAATGACCAGGGCGCCTGCATAACTATGCGTATAAGCAAGTATGAAACGTTCGGGTAATCATGCATTCAATTCTTTACTATGAGTGAGGTCCGGGTATTGATCATTGAAGACGAGCCGGTAATAGCGGAGAATATAGCCGGTTACCTGAACAACAATGATTTCATGGTTTCGGGCATTGCTTACGATAGTGAAGAAGCCCGGAACCAGTTGATGGTTAATACACCGGATGCCGTACTGATGGACATAAACCTGGGCAGCGATGAAGACGGCATCGACCTGGCCAGGTTCATCAACAAAAATTATAAGGTCCCCATATTATTTCTGACTTCATACGCAGACAAAGAGACTATTCAGCGGGCCAAAGAAGTTGAACCCAGTGCTTATATACTAAAACCGTTCCATGAGAAAGCCTTACTGGCTTCCCTCGAAATTGCCATTTCAAATTATGCCCGGCGTCACATCCAGCATGTACCGATATTGTCTTTCTCAAAAATTAATAAACACCTGATCACCCAATTGAGTGAAAGAGAATTCGAAGTATTGCAACTCATTTACGAAGGCAAAACAAATCAACAGATTGCTGAAAATATCTTCATTTCTATCAACACTATCAAGAAGCACATCAACAGCGCATATTTAAAGCTCGACGTACCTACACGCACTACAGCTATTGCCCGCCTACTGGAGCTGATGACGAAGTAAGCGGCGAAAGCCCTCTTTATTGCAACATCCCCATTTCCGGTCATACGCATACCCATTACCGGGTACTTTGTAAATACTATCCAAAGGGGTAATCAAATCCGCTTTGTTGTTTCTCAATTTTGATTCACACCAGTCTGTTAACACTTAAACTAATTTTCATGAAATCTGCTCTCCAACTTTTCAAACCTACCTGCATCGTACTGCTTTGTGCCGGACTTACACTAACCTGCCGAAAAAATGATACCACACCAGTTCCGGTTAATCCGCCTCCGGTTGGTCAGGTAGGACTTTTTAATGCCGATACGATCTCCAATCACCTGAAGTTTTTAACCGCCACTAAAAAACCCGGAAAAATACCTGCAGGGCCCGCAGGCATTTCATTGAAGATATCCTTCGAAGATACCCTTTACCTGATGGACCAGATAAAAAGGCCCATCAAATTTCTGCATATGGACACCACAAAAGATGTGGCAGGCGTGTATATGCAACTTCATCATTCATTTACAGGCAGTACTTCCACCTATTATTATAATGTTCCTGAGATACCTGAAATGGCAGGTAGCGATTCGGTGTCTGTTATTTTGATCGGCATTGATCCTGGGGGTCTTACTGATCATGCAGGTGTACCTCCCGCCGGCGGAGTGACCTTTGATATTACCATCGTCCCCTACGATAAAAACGGCCAGCCACTTGGCACAACTACCAGACCTGTAAAACTAAGTCAACCAAACGGCCCCCTTTCAGGTTCGTGCGGACTTGTCCTTCCCTTCGGTGACTATTGGGACTGGCACCTCACTTTGATCGAAGACAAAAATACTAATGGGCTTCTTTTTTATAATGACCGTGATAAAATCTGGGGCTCGGGAGGACAAAATATAAAGGGATGTTGCATCAATGGTATTTCTTCATATAATATAAATTGTTCCGGTAATACCACTGCTCAAAAGAGCTTGCACTTTCCAACTTATTTCCAGTATATAGAGGAGTTAATTAAATTTTTTGAGAATGGCACTTTTATAAGGTTCACGAAAGAATTACATGCTCTTCCGGATCCTGATTTAAGTAATTTTTGCGGAAGCGGGGAGGGGATAGTCCACACGGTGCAACATAATGTTACGTATGAGGGAAATTATACTGTTACAAAGCTTGCCACTCCCTTTAAAGGCGATTCTTTTAGTCTTCAATTCTTAACAACAACAAAAACCGGAGGCACCGGTTTCGGAAGGAGCGGTGGTCTCATACACCAATTGGATTGCAATACGCTTGCATTGATCAAATACGACAACGAAGGTTCCGGTCGCGATGAAGTCTCCTTTTTTGCCCGCGTGACTACAGGGGATGATGGATGGTATGAATTAACCTGACGGAGGCCAAAAATATATTCATGTGACGGACTTAATTTATCCTAACGGGTAACCCGGATACTCACACAATCAATACCGCTTTTAATGAAATCAGGAGAACACAATAGAGACGTTTTTTTTAACAGGTTGAGAAAAAAAGAGTATGCCAGGCTTGACAAACTGGGTCATGTTTACCTTGATTACACGGGAGGCAACATCCATCCGAAATGCCTGGCAGATAAACATTTCCGGTATTTACAAAATGCTGTTTATGGAAACCCCCACTCCACCAATCCGGCATCGCTCCTGTCAGAGACTTGTGTAAACGAAGCCAGGCAAAAGGTGCTGGATTTCTTTAATGCCCCGGATTACTATTGCATCTTTACCCACAATACTTCCGGGGCATTACAGATTGTGGGAGAATGTTATCCCTTTTCTTCCCAGACACACCTGGTTTGCAGGGGGGACGATTACTGCATCCGCAGTTAAATACAGCAGCCATTTCTTAAAGCAGGGTCATGAGAAATTTGAAAATGGAACGGTCAACTACTTGGATATACCGGCTATCACGAATGGATTGAATTTTATCAATAGCATCAACATCGAAATCATCAGTGCCAGAATAAAGGATCTTTGCGGATCGTTACTTTACAAACTGTCTCAGCTGAGGCATCAGAATGGCCTTCCCTTAATTAACATTTACGGACCGAAAAATACCGAAAACAGAGGCGGCACCCTGCTGCTGAATTTTTTTGACTGCCAGGGTCAGCAGTATCCGTTTCAAGACATAGAGCAACGGGCAAATGCAATTAACATCTCCCTGCGCACCGGATGTTTTTGTAACCCGGGTATTGATGAATTGAATAATGACATTCCAGTTGATCAGCTGCAGCATTATTTTACCGGCAGGGATCACGGGGATAGTGAGGACATGATGCAAGTGCTGGGGGGCAGGAGAGGAGCGGTCCGTTTATCGTTGGGTATACCAACAACAAGGGATGATATCGAAACGTTTATACGGTTTGCGGAGGAGCTGCTGAATAAGAGGATCGAAGGTGATACGCTGCCGGGCATTACATAGCGTAGCATGAGTGGCTACCTGAGGTAAGTGTAAACATAAAGGGCCTGAACCATATAACAGGAAAGCAGGGCGATCCTTCACACGAAACAGTCTTTTAAACAGGGAAATTAAACAATACGAACATCCTCAGGTCTTAAACGAAATAACCTACAATATGAAAACAACAAACTACTTACTATTGTTATTCGGCTGCCTGGCCCTTAACATAACCGCACAATCCCAACATAAATCCGGTGTAGATTCAACCGGACTTCCCGGAGACAATTTCAGTCTGCAAGGAGCCCTTGAAATGTTTAAAAAAGCCGGTTCCCCGGAAGAATTTGAAAAACTCATTAATTCGGAAGACAATAACATAAATAATCTTGACCTGGATGCTGACGGCCAGATCGATTACATCCGTGTGCTGGATAAAGCGGAAACAGATGCACATGCATTCGTGCTTCAGGTAGCCGTTTCTGAAACTGAAAACCAGGACGTGGCCGTTATCGAACTGGAGAAATCAGGTGATGCTGCGGCTGTTTTGCAAATAATCGGTGATGAGGATATTTATGGTGAAACGGTCATCATCGAGCCCCGTGGCGATGACGTGAGTCTGGTAGAGCAAGAGGCAAGTTTAACAGGCAGGGGGCCCAATGCACCTGAGCTGTCATTCAATCAGCAACTTGTAGTAGTAAACGTTTGGTTTTGGCCTTCTGTACGTTTTGTCTATGGGCCTATGTACCGGCCCTGGGTGTCGCCCTGGAGATGGCGTTCTTATCCTGTCTGGTATAAGCCCTGGAGACCATTATCCTGGCATGTTTATCATCCCCGTGTTTACCGCTACCATCGGCCTTTTGTGGTTGTACATACTCACCGGGCAATCAGGGCTCATAAGGTATATACACCGCAAAGGGTCTCTTCCGTTACCGTAAGAACAAGGCATTCGGCGGCTATTAATCATTACCGGGTCGCGCGCAAGGCTCCGGTTTCACATTCAAGGGGAGGGTCGGTGACCAGAGCTACGAAGGTAAAAGCGAAAAACAGGAAAATGAATGCAAGGTCAGCGAGGGAAAGGCGGATCAGGTAACAGGATATGGATGGCTTCACCAAAAAAAGCCGCCTCAAGTGATATGAGGCGGCTTTTGACTGTGGTAGTAAACTAATTCACTGTATCGAACCTCCCTGCAGGGCACTCCATTCCGCATTTAAAAGGAATTGGCTGTTTACTGGAATATAAATTAAATTTATGGATGGAAGTTTTTAGTGAGCTTCCTAATGGGAGTTGTTATTGACAAGGCGTCATGGAAGCACTTGCCACCAAACCCTTCCTTAAAATGAATTAGCATGAACGAACAGGGTAAAAATCTCGGGCAGGCCATGAACCGCATTGACGGGCTTTTGAAAGTAACCGGGACAGCAACGTACGCGACGGATTACGCGATTAAAAATACAGCTTATGCCGTTATCTTTAAAAGTAAAATTGCAGCGGGGGAAGTCCTGGATATTGAGACGGGCGAAGCTGAAAAATCCGCGGGTGTTTTAGCCGTTATCACACATAAAAATGCGCCGAAGCTTAATGTAAAAGGCGGCATTCGCGGTGGTGCCCTGTTGCAGAGCCCGAATATCGAATTCTACGGTCAGCACATCGGACTTGTCGTTGCCGAAACGTATGAACAGGCGCGTTATGCGTCACTCCTGGTGAAAGTAAGTTACAAAAAAAATGATGCTAAAACTGATTTTGATAAACACGAAAAAGAAGCTGTTACACCGAAAGAAAAAGACAAAGCAGATGCAATCCGCGGCGATGTAGAAACGGCTTTTAAAAATGCTGAGTATAAGCTCGAAGCCATTTACGACACGCCGATTGAGCATCATCATCCGATGGAGCCGCACGCCACGATTGCCGTCTGGGAAGGTGAAAAATTGACATTGTACAACGGCTCGCAAATTGTTAACGGGGCACAGAACGCTGCGGCCGCGACGCTCAATATAAAGCCTGAAGATGTCCGCATTGTCACCCCCCACATTGGAGGCGGTTTTGGTTCCAAAGGAGGTCAGTGGGCAAACCTGGTTCTCGCTGCGGTTGCAGCAAAGATGGTTGGTCGTCCGGTTAAACTCGCCCTGACGCGCCAGCAAATGTTTAATTCTGTCGGCCTTCGCCAGAGAAACCGCCAAAAGATCCGTCTTGCAGCGACGAAAGATGGAAAACTCACTGCTCTGGCCCACGAAACAATTACTCACAGCGCAATTGAAGGAGAATTTGTTGAGCCTTGCGGAGATTGCTCGAAACTGATGTATGACGTGCCAAATTTATTAATTTCCTATCGCGTCGTGCCGATGAATATTATTCTACCTACTTACACAAGGGGTCCTGGCAAATCAACGGGCAGTTTTGCGCTCGAATCGGCTATTGACGAACTTGCGTTTCAGCTCAGGATCGACCCGATCGAGTTTCGTCTGAAAAACGAACCGGCGAAAGACCCTTCAAGCGGTAAGCCCTGGTCGTCACGTACAACCGTTCAATGTTTAAAGGAGGGTGCTAAAGCGTTTGGCTGGGAAAAGCGCAAAATGGAGCCGCGTCAACATCTCCAGGGAAATTATTTAATAGGTTATGGCGTAGCCGCCGGAACGTATCCGGCTCGTCAGAGAGATAGTTCCGCCATTGTGAAAATGACGCGTAATCGTAACGATGTTAAAGCAAGTATTGAACTTGCGGCTTCGGATCTTGGAACCGGGACCCACACGATTCTCGCACAGACAGCTGCCGATGCCTTAGGGTTGCCCATAAATAAAATCGACGTAAGAATTGGTGATTCGGCTTTGCCGCCTGCTGCGGGCTCCGTTGGTTCGGTAGGAGCGGCAAGTTTTGCAAATGCTGTCAATGACGCTTGCGTAAAAATAACTGATGAATTAATGGCTAGGTCAGGCAAACAGTTCTTTGCCCGTCCGACCGCCGCCCAGTTGATGATTTCTGCAAATATTTCTGAATTTCAGACCAGGGCTGATGCGAAACCGCCGGCCGAAGCGGATAATTACTCGTCCCACAGCTTCAACGCAAATTTTGCGGAAGCCTGGGTGAACATCTCTACCGGAATGGTGAAAATTCCTCGTTTCTTATCTGTAACAGGGGCGGGGAAAATATTAAATCCAAAAACAGCCCGTTCTCAAATCATCGGCGGAAATGTCTGGGGCCTTGGAATGGCCATGACGGAAGAGTCAGTGCTCGATCCCCGTTGGGGCAATTTTGTGACTCGCTCATTGGCCGAATATCACGTTCCTTCGAACCTAGACATTGGAACAATGGAAACGATTTTTATCAATGAGGAAGACAAGATCTCCAACAAATTAGGCATTAAGGGAATTGGCGAAGTCGCTATTGTTGGGGTGGCAGCGGCAATTGCCAATGCCGTTTTTAACGCCACCGGCAAACGGATCCGGGAATTGCCGATAACGCCTGATAAATTATTGTAAGGCGGTCATAGCAGGCCATTCCTGTGACCAGACTGTATGTGATTAACACGTAAATAAGCCGGGGCTCCGCTAGGTTTCCAACCTCGCATTCCTATGTTACTGACGCACATATTTAGTGTAACAATTTACGGTAAAGCAAACGCCACATAACTATCCCCGGGCTTGGCTCCCAGTTTAGTACCCCCGCAGGCAATGACTATATATTGTTTTCCATTAACTGCATAGGTACTCGGCGTGGCAAAGCCGGCTGCCGGAAGTTCCGTCTCCCAAAGCAATTGACCATTCTTTTTGTCATAAACCCTGAATTTCTTATCCTTGGTTCCGGCAATAAAAAGCAGGTTGCCTGCAGTAACCACGGGGCCACCATAACTTTCTGAACCTGTCGGAGAGATTCCTTTTGCTTCCAGATCTGGATATTCCCCAAAAGGTATTTTCCAAACATACTCACCCGTGTTCAGGTCAATAGCGTTTAATGTTCCCCAGGGTGGACGAATGGCCGGATAACCGTTCTTATCCAAAAATTTCGTGTATCCAGATATTTTGTAAGCAAGTTTAGCGCCTGCTTCATTTCGCTTTGTTAGCCGCGGTTCTTTAATTAACCCCCGTTCCTTTTTCTCCTCTTCGTACAGAAACGCCACAAGGGCTTGCTTGTCACCGGCTGAAAATCCGGCAAAAGCAGGCATCATTCCCTTTCCGTGCGTAATCACATTGTTGACATAATCCTTTTGACGCCGGCCGCCTATACCCATCAGGGAAGGAAACCCACTGTTCGGATTACCTTTCAGTTCGGCACCATGACAGGAGGCGCAGCTGGTAATGTACAGGCGATGACCGGCGGTAAGTCCTTTAAGTTGCTCTTCGGAGGCTTTAGCACCTATTGAAATGAGCCAGGCCATCTCGCTGCTGTTTACATAAAGAATACCCTCCGGGTCTGCTGCGGCCCCGCCCCATTCGGCTCCTCCATCCAGGCCCGGATATACAATGGTCCCCTGACTGCTGAGCGGTGTAAAAGGCCCAGCAAATCTGCTCTTCCTGAAAGTCGCCAGTAGCTCATCCCGGTTTTCAGCATGCGGGTTAATGTCATCTTCTGTGAGGCTTTGCCGGGCATAGGGTTCCGGTTTTGACGGAAGAGGCTGAGTGGGCCAGCTTGACTCGCCGGGAACGTCAGATGCCGGCACAGGCTTTTCTGTGACCGGAAACAGGGGAGAGCCTGTTACCCGGTCAAAAACGAAAACATAACCCTGCTTGGTTACCTGTGCAACAGCATCAATGCGTTTATTGTTTCGCGTTATAGTGACCAGGTTAGGCGGTGCAGGAGGATCGCGGTCCAGGATATCATGGTGGACAAACTGAAAATGCCATAAACGTTTGCCGGTTTTGGCGTTCAGAGCAAGAAGGCAGTTAGCGAAGAGGTTGCTGCCTTTGCGGTTCCCTCCATAGAAGTCGAAAGCGGCCGATCCGGTAGGAACGTAAATGATGCCTCTTTCACGGTCTATGGCCATGCCTGCCCAGTTATTGGCTGCGCCGACGTCAGTATTCTTATGAGCCTCTTTTGGCCAGGTGTTATAGCCGTATTCGCCGGGTTGGGGGATGGTATGGAACACCCAGGCCAATTTACCCGTCCTGATGTTGAACGCCTGCACGTGTCCCGGCGCTGCATCTGCTCCTTCGGAGAGCCGCATGGGCATGATGATGAGGTCGCCATACACGGTCCCTGGTGTGTTTGAGATCACCATTTTGTTTTTGGCCGTTCCGCCCAGGCCGGCTTTCAGGCTGGAACGTCCACTATCACCAAAAGAAATGACGGATTTTCCCGTGAGGGCATCCAATGCATACAGCCAGGGGCCTTTGGTGTATAAGATGCGTTTATCTAAACCACTTGCCCAGTAGGTCAGGCCCCGGCTGGTACTCAGCTTATCTTCGCCTTTTATATTTATTTTCCAGTGCTCCCTGCCCGTAGCTGCATCAATGGCAAAGGGCTGAGCAGAGGCAGTCATCCCATACAGCATACCATTTACAATAATAGGATTGCATTGGATCTGTCCCGAATCAAGGGTATGGTATTCCCAGGCTAGTTTTAGCCTGCTGATTGTAGAGGCGTTTATCTGTGTAAGCGTAGAGTAATGATTCCGGTCGGGGCCGCCAAGGTACTCGGGCCAGTCCTGGCCGGGCACTTCCTTTTTGAGTGTTATCCACGACAATGAAACGATTAGCAACAGGAAAGCCGAGGTTATAAGTACTTTATTCATGATATTAAAAGTTTCCGACCTATCAGAGGGCCAAGGGTGAATAGGGATGATGCAGCATTTCTACCTAAATTAAAATTAAGTACGTAACTTAAACCAACCCCGTTGATAGATTTAAACACCAAAATTAAATTTAAGACGTAATATTTTGGTTCTTGAATTTCACTAAGCGGGTAAGTAATACCCGGTTTCTAACTTCGATGTCATATTAGTCTTCCTGCAAGATTTTTAAATAATTAAATATAAACTTCTAATCATGAAAAAACATTATTACCTAATTCTGTTCATACAAGCTGTTCCTTTTTTAATTGTTTTTGCACAAAACAAATCGTATTGGTCTCCTGAACAGATAATTAACAGGAAAAGCATTACGGCTGTTCGGGTAGCGCCGAATGGACAAAAAGTCCTTTATACTATAAGAGAAGCTGTTATGACAGACGATCGAAGTGAGTATGTAAACCAGATCTTTGTAAGCGATGCTTCTGGAAATAACACCATTCAGTTAACTAAGGGAGACGGTAACAATACCAATCCAAAGTGGAGCCCTGACGGCAGGTTGATTGCGTTTATAAGTAACCGTGGAGGTAAGAACAATTTGTATGTCCTGCCAATCGATGGAGGAGAATCCGAAAGGCTAACGGATGCAAAAAGTGGAGTGACCGAATTCGAATGGGGACCTGATGGAAGAACCATCGTTTATACGATGAGTGATTCAGCATCTGATACGGAAGAGAAAAACAAGAAGGCTAAGAACGACTGGTATTTCATGAATGAGGAGTACAAGCAAGGACGGTTATATGTTTTATGGATCAATGAAAAGGACACTGTTGGCAATCAAAAAGTGTTGAAGTTGACGAAAGACAACCGCCATATCAGCTCTTTCAACTGGAGCCCTGATGGCAAATGGATCGTTTATGCTCACGCCCTTTCACCCGGAGTGAATGATAATCAATACAGTGATATTGCCATGGTAAATGTAGCGAGTGCAGCCATAAGAAATATTGCTGATACGAAGGCTGGGGAAACAAGTCCTCTTTTCAGCCCGGATGGCAAATACATAGCCTATATCACTTCAGATGAGGAAGTGGTCTGGGGTGGGAAGAGTTACATACGCGTTTTGCCTGCTGCGGGAGGGTCAGCAGTGCAACTGGCCGGTGCTCCAAATGAGTCAGGCAGCCTGCTTGGCTGGAGCAGCGATAGCAAATATGTATACACCAGTGAGCCTGCTCATACTTCATCAAAGATTTTCCGACTAAGTATGAACAGTAAGACCGTTAAAGAATGGACTACAGGCTCCGGAGATTTTATCAACACAGTTGATCTAAACAGCACAGGAACACACTTCGGAATGGTGCTTCAAAGTATGTCAAAACCTGGTGATGCCTACATAAGTGCAACATCATCCTTTTCACCTGTCAGGGTTTCTATGATCAATACCGGTATCAGTAATTACCCGGTACCTAAAACAGAAGTAGTTAAATGGAAAAGCTTTGATGGTAAAGACATTGAAGGGTTGCTCACTTACCCACTCGACTATCAAAAGGGAAACAAGTACCCAATGATCCTGAATATACATGGCGGACCGGCAGGGGTTTTCTCAGAGACATTTATTGGAAATAGCGGGATATATCCATTAGCTGCGCTTGCAGAAAAGGGCTTTTTAATTCTGCGTGCTAACCCAAGGGGTTCTACAGGTTATGGTGTTGATTTCCGCCTTGCTAATCAAAGGGATTGGGGTGGGGGTGACTTTAAGGATTTAATGGCAGGAGTCGACTATGTCATAAATCTCGGAATTGCAGATACGCAAAGGTTAGGAGTAATGGGATGGAGCTATGGTGGATTTATGAGTAGCTGGATTGTTGGTCAGACAAATCGATTTAAAGCCGCAAGTATTGGCGCTCCTGTTGTTGATCTGGCATCTCAAAATATGACAGATGATATTGGTGGCTTTCTACCTTCATATATGAAAAAGCAACCGTGGGAGGACTGGGATATATACAGTTCACATTCTCCACTTCGTTATGTACAAAATGTAAAAACGCCGGTGTTGCTCCAACACGGAGACGCAGATATCCGTGTACCGTTTAGTCAAAGTATTATGTTTTATAATGCGTTGAAAAGAAGAAATGTACCAGTTCGGTTTTTAGTGCTTCCACGTCAGCCACATGGGCCTTCAGAGCCTAAAATGTTATTAAAAGTGATGCAAACTAATTTAGAATGGATGGAAAAGTATTTATTGCAAAAGACCAAAGGAATTTGACTAAAACAAACATTTTGCTCCCTGACGGAGCATTGTTTATCTAGGTCGACAACGGTTGCGCTGTACATTAATATCATCTTTTTAGGAGCCGTTGTACAGAAAACAGAACCATTTTTCTTAAGGCATTAATAGGTAAAGGTATTCACTTCATCAGGTCAAGGTTTCCGGTAATACGGGTGCGATCTTTTATGAAGGCCTCCGTGTACTTGTTTATTCGTTGTGTCGCCTCTTCCAGGTTATCATTATTCAGGTTGATATTAAGAAGGTCAATAAACCAGGGCAGCTTTACTTCGCTGTGCATGTAGGCAACAGCTATTTCCCTGGAAATTGGCAATGTAGTGGTCTTCGAGTCATCGAATACGTCCTTGTTGGTTGCCTGTAGCAGTTTTTCGTATTCTTCTTTTAATAACCTTTCAAAAAGAGCTATAGAAAAAGGATCACCTGACTTCATTCCGATTAATGGATCATCTTCTGTAAGGATGGCCCCTTTATGAACCCATTCCCAAAGAATACTCAACCTGATCTCACCTGTTGCCATGTCTTCCATCAGGTACAAAATATCGTCATTGCCAAAAAAATCAGCAGGTTTAAGTGCCGCGGCCTGCATTCCCTGCCCAAAGGCGTTCCCATACTGAAGAGCGACACTTAACAGGTTACGGGCACCACGAATCGTTGTAGGAGCAGGTTCTATCAGGATAAGGTCATCGGCATCCTGCTGCGTATAACTTAACTTTGGAAATGTTCTCCCCAGTTGATTGGGTTGCCCCGCCTTTTCCCAGACTGGCCGTATGGTGTTCACCATTTTCCAATGTGCTACCCATTTACCGCTTGCTCCTTCACGCTGTTCACGTTCTGCACCGGCAACGGCTTTCTTCATGCTGGCGGTGACGCCTTGCTCCGATCCTACAGGTATATTCGGCTCCATTCCACCTTGCCATAAGGCATAATTACCATTGATGTCCGGCGTGTTTACAGCGCACCTTACCCGGTTTTCGTAATGGCGCATATACCCATAAGTCATAGTAATGGCTTCAATATCGGGATTGATGAATGTATTGTCCCAAGCCATGGCATCCGCAACGCTATTGATATAATCCCATCGTCCGGTATTGTATCCGACAAAATGTTTCCCCAGTGCCGCCCGGATTTCCATTAATTGGTGCGTTGCTTCAAGCTGTTCAACCAGAACATACACTTTGATCGTTCCCGCAGGAAGTTTGAGGTGATTTTCCAGAGCAGTGATCATATCATTCCAAAGCGCTGCCTCTCCGGCCGTTTGAATTTTTGGCAGATACAGCACTACGGAGGAACCAGCTTTTTGCAGCTCCCGGTAATTATTTACGACGTACAAGGTCATGTCAACGATGGATGCAGCCAGAGCAACACCCTCTCCATCCAGCATATGACGGTCATCCAGGTGAAGGCCGCGGGCACGGAAGATTTTGGTAGTGAAATCAAGTTGTTGAAACCAATCCGTAATAATGCTGTTTCCGAAGAAACCCATCGCCCACCTGTTCATTTCCGCAGCTACCACCTCTGCTACCTGTATAAACAAAGGGTCTTTGGCTATAGCCAGTTTAAGGTTGCGCTGGTTATCAAGTGACATTGTTTTCACCTGTCCAAGTGCGTCTTCTCCGTCAAACATCCAGCCATCGGCGCCCGAGAGGAGGGCATAGGCCACATTGCGGATACTGCTTTCCACGGCGGCATTTGGCTTTGCTGCCGGGCCGGTTCCCTGTATCCATTGTCTTTGAAGATCGGCTGGAATTACAGCTCCTTCAAATTTCCCATCCCTGGCATCCTGCACCGTAATTTTTGTTCGTTGTATATAAACGCCGGGATCAGGAAACATGATCCGCTGTTTCTGTTGGTAACGGTCTGCCCTTCGTTTAATGCGTGCCGTCATAGCTTCTTTAATGTCTTTGTTAAAGGGAGCAAGTGCTGACAGCGCTGACAGTGCTTCATGCGTATATACATCAGGGTAAGTTTGCTGTAAGTTTGCGTTAATCTTGATGTTATGGGTCATGTTAAATGCAGGTTAAGCGTTTGATAATAACCTTCTCTTAGTGTAATTCTTTGTGTTTCCTCTTTGTGGTTCTTTGTGGTTTTCATTTTGGTAATTGAGCTTTGGCCTATTAAAACCACGAAGGGCAACAAAGATTACACAAAAAAACACGAAGTGATCAGAGTTTACTTCACTATAAATACCGTCATGGATAAAGGTCCGTGTGCCCCCAGCACCAGCGCTTGTTCAATATCTGCGGTTTTAGACGGTCCCCCTATGAAACCTCCGAAACCATAACCTCCCGTGCCTATTATGTCGTACGCTTCATGCAGGGTAGGAACAATCGATTCGACAGAAACAATAACGGCAAGGTGCTGGCAAATGTATGGGATGATGCGCTGAACCATCAAGTCGTCAGTCAGCCACACTGCCCCATTTTCTGCAACACCGATCTGCGCCCTGATCACAGCCAGTTCAACATCTTCATAACTAAGGGGGTTAACCGTAGCCGATAATAATTCAAGACGATCGCTGAGCTCAGGCAGACTGGTTACCACGCGTTTTGTAATGTCAAAATGTTCGTTGATCAACGTATGTACGGCACCAATATCATCTACCAAAAAGGGCGAACCACCTATCGCCTTAAAAACGTCCATGTATTTTTGAACGTTGTCCGTAATCTCTCCCTTAAATATAGATACATCGGGCAAAGGGATAACCTGAGGTTGATTTTTCAGGACGGCTTGAAGTATTTGTTCCCGGCTACTCATTTAATATAAATTAACACGTTTATTCCTTATTGTTATTTTCTTCGTTTTTAGCGTACCAGTCTGCAAAAGATTCCTTTGGGCCTTCCGGCATATCACGCTGTTTGTACCAGGGATTGAATTTGTTCTTAACCACAAAAGGAATGTTTTGCAAAAACCATCTTCCCGTTTTTCCTGCTGTCGTGAAATTGCCTGGCGAGGATAAGGTCCAGGCCATCGCTTTCATGCCCAAGGCTTTTGTATTGGCGGCATAACCTTCTTTAACGATCACCTGGCGCCATTTGTAGAGCTGTTCATGAATGTTAATCTTGACAGGGCAAACATTTGAACAGGATCCGCAAAGCGTAGACGCAAAAGGAAGGTCGGCGTGTTTTTTCATATCGAGGTTAGGAGCAAGGATTGCTCCGATAGGGCCAGAAATAGTATTGTGATAACTAAGTCCCCCGCTTTTTCTGTATACCGGGCAGGTATTCATACAGGCACCGCATTTAATGCATTTTAACGAGTCCCTGAAGTCTGCCCGGCCCAATTGGCGTGTTCTGCCGGCATCTACCAATATCAGATGCATCTCCTGCCCCTCGCGGGGTTTTTTGTAGTGGCTTGAATAGATGGTTATCGGCTGCCCGGTAGCACTTCTGGCAAGCAGTCGTAAAAATACAGCGAGGTGTTTCTTTTGCGGAATAATTTTTTCGAGGCCCATGGAAGCAATCTGCACTTCAGATAAGTGGGCGCCCATATCGGCATTTCCTTCATTGGTGCATACTACATATTCGCCTGTTTCTGCCACTGCAAAGTTTACTCCTGTCAGTGCTGCACGGCGGGTGATAAATATGTTGCGTAGGTGTTTCCGGGCAACCCTGGTTAATAGTGTAGGGTCGGATAATCCTTTTTCCGTTCCCAGGTGTTCATGGAACAGTTCACCGATCTCTTCCTTCCTTTTGTGTATGCAGGGAAGTACGATATGGCTTGGGGGCTCGTTGTCTATCTGCTGGATGTATTCTCCCAGGTCGGAGTTGATCACGTCAATGCCGCGTTCAATGAGGTATTCATTCAGATGGCACTCCTCTGTCAGCATGGATTTGCTTTTCACCATCTGCCTGATGTCCTTAGCCTTCAGAATCGAGTAAACAATAGCATTGTGTTCTTCGGCATCAGCCGCCCAGTATACCTTTACACCATTGTTTAACAAGTTGGCTTCAAACTGCAGCAGGTATTCATGGAGGTTAGAGATGACATTGCTTTTGATCTGCGAAGCAGCTTCCCGTAGTGCTTCCCACTCCGGTATCTGCTTTGAAGCAATGTCACGTTTTTCACGGATGTACCAAAGAGCACCGTCATGCCAGTTGACGTGCTCATCGTCTTTAATAAAATCCTGCGCCAGGGCAGCATGGTCTTTATGTTGGCTTTGTTTCATCAGGTAGCATTTAAAATTTCAGCAATGTGTACTATTTTAACGGAACTCTTGTTCCGGTGAAGGATCCCTTCCAGGTGCATCAGGCAGGAGAGGTCTGATGACGTTATAAATTCTGCCCCGTTTTTTGTATGATCCGTTACCCTGTCTTTACCCATTTTTACAGATACGGCTTCTTCCGTTATACAAAAACTACCGCCGAATCCACAGCATTCATCCGCGCGATCCAGTGTAACCTGTTCCAACCCCTTCACCATATGTAGCAAGTGTTGAGGTTTGGAAAAAGGCGGAGCATTCAGTTCACTCATTTGTGCCAAATGAAGCCCTCGCAAACCATGACAGCTATGATGTATGCCCACCCGATGTGGAAACACGGCTTCCAGTTTTTCGACTTTAAGGATATCGGTTAAAAATTCCACCAGCTCATACAATTTTGTTCTGATCGCAGTTGCCTGTTCTTCATTGGCATCGTGAAGATGGTCCTTAACATGTAACACGCAACTGGCTGATGGTGCAACGATATAATCGAACCGGGAAAAGTGATCAATAAAAAGCCGGTTACAACCACTGGTGAGGTGTTCGAACCCTGCATTGGCCATGGGCTGTCCGCAACAGGTCTGATTTGGAGGATAAGCCACATCAACACGTAATTTCTTAAGCAATTGCAATGTTGCTTTTGCAGCACCAGGGTAAAATTGGTTTACGTAACAAGGTATGAACAGTCCGACGGTCATTTCAGGTATTTAAATGGTTGTGAGATGTGAGATGTAAGATGTAAGATGGTATATGAGATGTAAGATGTCCTATTATTTTTTCGTATCGGCTCATATTTTTTTATTAAAGGCAATGAATATAAACATATGTAAAGCATCTCACATCTCACATCCTAAACGGTTTTTCAGTTGTTGTTTTAAACTGGTATTTAATCGTTCCAGGTTTCCATTGTTTTGCCAGGGTAATGTCCGCTTCGCACTTTGTCATAAGTTCGGATATATTTACATAACCTACACGGTTGTATAGTGCCGGCTTATATAATGAATTGTAGACATTAGCATATTTAGCCCAGTGGCTCTTCGCCATCTCTAAATAATCAACGGCCCTGACGCGGTCGGGTTCATTTCCAAACTGATCAAACTGTGCAAGGCTGCAAGCCGCCTTTAACTTTGTTGCATAGTAATTACCAATATGGGCAAACGCTTCTATATCACCCAGTGTCTGATCGGTTTGTGTGAATGAACCGGCCTTGCGGGTTGGTAATTCCTTTAGACCGGCAAGAGCCTCTGCCGCATGCCGGGCAATAGTATCTGCAACTGCCAAAGGCGACTGAAGCGAATCAACCCTTCCTTCGTGCCTGTACTTGGCCCACAGGTAGATATTCCGGATGTTGCTGCCAGGCATCGGCTCGCGTTCAATGTAGTCTGCAACAGTGAAAAATCCTTTGTGTGTCGGATGGCTTATATTAGCTTCGGGAAACCATTTCAAGTCAATATCGCCCCACACAAACCGGGTGATCCAGGGAAAAATCATGGAGGCGGCAGACCAGGGTTTGTATAATTTATCTACAGCCAGATCCGGAAACCTTGTTTGCAGGGCCTTGAAGAACACCTGGTCGGGCAGGTTTGGATCATAACTTAATCTTCCCCAAAGCATGAAAGAATACCACTGTTTTTGCATGACCAGCTGGTGTTCCGATCCTTTGGTCAGATAATCACGCCCCCAGTTATAACCATCAGGGCCCATATAGTAACCCGCAATTTTTTCAGGTTCGGGAATGTCTTTGATAAACTGTCGGGCAAAATCATTGTTGGCCCAGCGAAAACTATAAATATCGTCGTTGCGTATGGTTAACCAGCTTTTGGTTTGTTGCGAAAGCAAGGGCATGGCCGCATATACAAAGGGCGGATTTGTAATGGAATACATATGGGCAATGGCATATTTCAAACTCAGATCCAGCGGACCGGGATATTCACGAAATGCCTCTTTAATTTCGCTGAGGGAAGTCTGGTGGAAGCGGTGAATAAGACGAAAGGCCCGGTTGGGTTCTTTTTTAAGTGCATCCCGGATACCCTCTCCGTAAGTGCGCCACAGCCACTTTTCATTAGCGTAGTCACCTTTCAGTTTTCCGTTCATAGCCTCACCGGCAGTTATACCTATTCCGGCAAGAAGCGGGTATGTTTGTACCATCTCTCTCACCGCTGCCCTGAAGTAGCGAATGGTCGTGTCATTATCCTGCCGGTTTGTAATGCCATGTTTGCCTTCAGCACCATTGGTAAATATGTTCCAGGTAAACATATACACTTCGATGCCCCTGTCGCCGGCCATCTGCATGACCTCTTTCCAGAAAGCGATTTTTTGATCGATGGTTATTTTTTTAACGACTTCAACCTTGTTAAGCAGATGCGGACGAACAAAGTTGACACCGGTATGACTATAGCTATCATCAAACTTTTCTTTTGTCCGCCAAACATCATTCAGGGCCACCTCAGGAAACTCCGGAATCTTAACCATGGAAGGAAAGGGATGCAGGCTCCATAGGCTCAGCACGTTAAACCGGTTTTTAGCCATTTCATCCAAATAAGTTATCCAGAACGACTTATCCCAAACGTTAGGAATGTTTTGCTGTGCGGCATCACTGGGATCAGTGTAGCTGGGCGTACGCAGATCCAGGGGAATATTAAATTTTATGCCCCTCCGTTCAAGGTAAGGTTTGTTGTCAGATTCGGTGATAGCATCTATCGGCTGGTTACGTATAGCTTCAGCAATGTCTAAGCCACCATACATGGCGCCGGTTTTTTCTCCGGCTAAAACGTAAACATTTTTTTGCTTACTCTTATTGACCACCCGTATAGCGTAACATTGCCATCCAAGGTTACTGGGCAATTTTACTTTTTCATTTTCAGCCATTTTAATGGATGCAGCGGAATCTGAAATAATCCTGATGACAACGTCATCATCAGCTGTCTTGTTTAATGAAGATGAAAGTCGGACCGCATAATTCTTTTCACTGGCTGCCTTGTTTATTTCATTGCCGGCATAGGCAAGCTGGTTGCCTGAGTGATCAACCTGAATATTTATCTTAGCCTGCTGCGCATAACCAGCATGCACATTGGCCGTTAGCACGAACAGCGGCAGGATACATAACCGAAGCAGATTTATTTTAATCATGGCCTAATCGTTTTGAAAGCACTCCTTGAATATATTGTAAATTACCTGTTCTTTATTTTCAAAGCCAACAAATTACCCAATTCCCCTGAGGTCCTGATCAGATTTTCAGCAGTACTGGCCAATGCAGTTGGCAGGTCAAACGGTTTATGTCCTATTGCCATCAGTACATCAAAGTATTTCTGCAGGTCTGCATTTCTTTCCAGGGGAATTTTACCGGCCAGGCCAATAACGGGAATGCCTTTCCCCTTTGCATGGCATGCCACGCCAAATGGTCCTTTGCCCTGCAGGGTCTGCTCATCGATACTGCCTTCTCCCGTAATTACCAGGTCCGTCTTTTCCAAAGCCTTATCAAAACCGGTAAGTTCAAGAAAATGATCTATGCCATTTACGAGTTGAGCATTCAGAAAGGCGAATAGTCCTGCTGCTGCACCTCCGGCAGTACCTCCGTATTTAATCGCAGACATATCTTTACCTGTTTGTCGGAAAGCAACGGCTGAGAATGTTGACAGGGCCGCATCCAGCTTTTGTACATCTTCGGGTGACGCTCCCTTTTGAGGACCAAAGACAGCGGCAGCACCGCGGCTACCTAATAACATATTATCTACATCGCACAGCACGATTACTTCTGCTTTTCCTATTCTTTCATCAAGCCCGGAAAGGTCAACAGAAGCCAGTTCAT
Organism: Chitinophagaceae bacterium; assembly: GCA_037718865.1. Classification (GTDB taxonomy): domain Bacteria; phylum Bacteroidota; class Bacteroidia; order Chitinophagales; family Chitinophagaceae; genus JADCRZ01. The sequence continues at coordinate 116,062 of JBBJMP010000013.1, forward strand.
TAAGGCCTGCCGGCAGCGTTGATAATTCTTTACCATCAGCATCCAGGAAACGTATGCCGAGGGCTTTCAACATTCCGCTACCTCCATCTACCGTAGCAGAACCTCCCATTCCGATGATAATTCTTGTAGCACCTTTATCGAGGGCTATTTTTATCTGTTCGCCCGTTCCAAATGAAGTAACCTGCAAAGGATCCAATTCTTCCGGCAACAGTAATCGCAACCCTGAGGCATTGGCCATCTCGATCACCGCCGTTTTGCCTTCATCTATCAAACCAAATGAAGCGCTGATTTTCCTGCCTGAAGGATTGTGTACTGTTGTATTCATCCATTGGCCTGCGCATTTTGTTATGATCAATTCCGCTGTACCATCTCCTCCGTCACCGATGGGAAAACTTTCGCATTCGCAATGAAGATTACTTTGCAGCAATCCTTCCCGGATTGCTGAGGCAGCCTCTTCAGCAGTAAGGCTATGTTTAAAGGCATTTGGAGAGATGAGGATATGCATATTGAGGTGATAGGTGATAGGTTTGAGGTGACAGTGCCGATCACCTATTCGTACAAGCAAACCAACATTTCGAAATCAGTAATCTGCGGTAACGTGCACTCAACCCACCCGCCTGCCTGTTTAAAATTAAGGGTTGTACCCGACCTCATCAACCTTAATTGCTTTATGGGCTTTGCAGGCTTAAAACGGATATGGGTATTATGAATGGTTACGGGCTCACGTAAGGAACCGCCGATTTGACCGGAGTGATTGATCAGGCCAAGCCATTCAAAGATGCCGTTCCGGTTAGCAAGGTGAGAGATTTCAATGAGTGGCGAAGCATCTGTCACTATTGTTCTTTCAACCTGCAGCAGGTTTTCGAGTGCCGATACAAACAGCGCCCGGTGCATATAATGCCCTTTGAAATGATACTGCGAGCCCAGCTCCCACGGAATGAACACCGACTTCCCTTTACCAAAAGTATTGAAGATTACGCCAGGAAAATTTGTGATGTTATCCTGGGTGTAATAAGCTTTTTCCGGAGGTCCGAACCTGGTAGCAGGTAACAATTTCATATAGGCCTGTGCGGTGCCTGCCGGTTTGCACTTCAGAAAATCGGAATACATCATCATGATGGTGAAGTCTTTAAATTGTTGTTGGCCGAGTGAGGCTTTGTCAACATCTGATATTTTCAGATAGGTTGATTTGGCACGTTGAAAAGTCTCGAAAACCGGATCAACTCCCAACGATGACAACCTGATGCTGTTCATCGGCTTGCCCAAAGCATCTTTGGTCGATGTAAATCCGGTCGACAATATTTTGCCTCCATTCTTTACATAACTATCAATAATAGAAACAAGGCGATCGTCCATGTTACCAAGGTCACCAAGAATGAGGGCTTCATAGTCATCCAGTTTACGGGGGATCCTGTCCGTTCCTATTGCGGATGGATCGATAATGTCGTACATGACATGCTCTTCGGAAAGCAATTTTATTAAGCCTTCATACTCGCTGGCAGAGCCTCTTATTAAAGCTATTTTGTTTGCAGCCTGGAGATTGGTAAACAGCTTTTCGTTGGTTTTGTGAAACCCGTACAAATTGTTTAGCGTTGGAATGAAGATGCGATCTTCATAGTTAACCAGGGTGCCTACGACCACAAAACCCAACGGGGCGCCATGCAGCATATTTTCAAGCATCCATACTTTTGCCATGTGCGGAGAAGTGCCTACATGACGATAACCTATTGCCTGGAAATAAATGAGGAGATTACCTGGTGACCTGTCCTTATACGATCCCAGGATCCGTTTAACATTATCCGTTGCAGAATAATTCCATTCGTACTCAGGAGTCAGCTCTGCACCCGATTCACTGGCTATCATATCTACACCTGCATCGGCGTAGGTATTGATCATTATTGTTGGATTAAGTTTTTTAATGTGATTTCCAATCTGCTTAAAAAGTTTATCTGCAGTTGTCTTTTTGAAGGCGTTATACTCTCTGAAAACCGGGTCGTTCATATCTGCTTTTATGGGTAAGGCATGGCCGGTAGAATCATGAAACTTTTTCTTGCAATTCTGGCATTGGCAGATTCCATAATAGTTACCGCTGTAATCAGACGTTGTGTAACCGATCATATTAAAGAAAATGCCGTCGAGGGGATAGGCGCTGATTGCCTCTTCCAATATTTCCATTCCGTATTCCTGCTGGTAACCACCGTTCGGGCAGGTATGCACCTGGCCGTTATAATTTACATTGGCGCCTGCGGTTGAAACATAGAGCCATTCCGGTTTTTTTGCTGCCAGCGTTTCATTGATCTTGCTGAAATCAAATCGTCCAATCACTTTTATTCCCTTGGCATGCAGGCCGTTTATCAGATCCCCCACCAGGTCGCCTTTCATAAAAGGATTTTTGAAATGGTAGGGGAGTTTTGTCGGGTAATTAGCAACAATACCGCCTACATTGATTAAAACAATACTGGCATAAGCGTCTACCATAGATTGTACATAAGCGTCAACATCCATTGTTGCGTCAATTTCACGAAGATTTGTTTGCACTAGTCTGTAAGGGGCGCGGTTCCACCAGGTGGTGTCGTATCTGCCCGGATCAATCGATGACAGATCAAAACTTTTCTGAATAGTCGTTTTCTGGGAATGGCAGGATACGGGAAATAGCGACATCCAAACCATGAATAGCTGAAACATGTTTTTCATGACAAACCTTAAAAGGAAATATTTATTATGTAATCGGTATATGAAAATTGCTTGATCAATTTCTTTTTTTTGTTGACTCTTGCATATCGTCTAGATAAAGTTTTTAAGCCCGGTCAGGGGTTTAACGTTTGTATAAACATGTTTTTTACCCATTGCCGCTCTGTAGGTGCGGCCCCCAATGTTGCGTACCTTGCACGCTGTATGATGCTCTCCTATTTTCAACAAACCGGTAGCCCCTCCGGGGCAGCTCAAACCGACCTGCGATTTCCCTGAACCCCCGGATGTTGCCCGATTATTTATTCACTACATTAACAGGATTCCCACTTAAAAAGGCAGACAGGTTATTTACAGTCATATCCATTAACCGGGCACGCGCTTCTTTTGTTGCCCAGGCAATATGAGGTGTAATAATGCAGTTCTTTGCCCTGAACAGCGGATTATCTTTTGGTGGTGGTTCCGCCGAAAGCACATCGATTCCTGCCCCTGCGATAACATCGTTGTTCAGTGCGTCGGCAAGGTCTTCATCAACAATGATAGGCCCTCTTGACGTGTTTATCAGGAAGGAAGACCTTTTCATTTGTTGCAAGCTCTCTCTGTTGATCAGCCCTTTTGTTTCAGGAAATAAAGGGCAATGGATACTGACTACATCGGATTCTTTTAACAGTTCAGGTGTTTCCGCCCATCTGAAATTCTTTCTATGTGATTGGTCGGTTCGTGTTCTGCTCGTACCGATGATATGCATTCCGAAAGCGGCAGCCACATCACCGACTTGCTGACCGATCCTTCCGAACCCTATTATACCCATTGTTTTGCCTGAGAGCTCAACCAGGGGATAATCCCAGTAACACCAGTCCTTGGAGTTTGCCCACTTGCCTTCGATAACCGAATCGCTGTGGCGTTGAACGTGTTGGCACAGTTCGAGCAGCAACGCAAACGTCAATTGCACTACGGAGGTAGTGCCATATCCCGGCACATTGGCAACCACTATGCCTTTTTGTTTGGCAACATCCGTATGTATTACATTATATCCCGTAGCCAGAACGCCTATGTATTTTAATGCAGGAAGCTGGTTGATAATTTCTTCTCCTAACGGAGTTTTATTGGTTAAGATGATTTCTGCCCCTCTGGCACGTTCCACTACCTGGTCAGCAGGCGTTCGATCGTATATAGCTACATCTCCCAATTTCTTTAATTCATCCCAGCTAAGATCACCCGGGTTCAACGTATAGCCATCTAATATTACAATCTTCATATTTTACTTTTAGTCTGGTTTTTTCCGCAACTAAACATTCCCTGCCTCCTGGGCTATACTCTCGCCCATGCTTCGTTTAAGGTACGTTTAGCGTTTGCAATGACTATATCCGGATCCTCATCGCCGAAAGGCCTGATCTCAAAGCTTACAATGGGGGGCTTTTTTTCGTTTAAATACCCGATTTGCAAGAGGACCCTTAAATAATCAACCACCTGATCCACGTCATTTTCACCGTTAGGAAATCCAAAGCGGGGATGAAGGTCGCCATAACCCGGCATGTCTGCACTTTTTACCACGCAATTGCCGATATGAGCATGAACGATATAATCTTTTACCGGTAAAAGGGACTCTTCGATTGTTTCATGTATCAGAGGGATGTGACTCAAATCTACCATTAATCCGAAATGGTCAAACTCTTCCCTGATCTCTTTGGCATAACGTAAAGCTAAATCGGCCGGGCCTATCAGGCTTTTTTTATCAACATCATAATCAAAAACCTCCAGTGACACTTTCATATTTCCTTTGCTCCTGCTATAGGCACATAATTCTTTTGTAGAGTTTACCAGCGCCTGGTAGGCTTCTTCTTTTTTATCTTCTTCGTATTTCCCGCTTAAAAAAGCAAAACCGGTAGCCCCCAGCTCATAGGCTTCATTGATACCTTCCTTTAAGTTAGCAAGGGCTTTTTGTCGGCCTTCCTCTTTAAGGTCGTTTATGTTAAGTCCGGTAGTTAATAACCTGGGTTGAGCGCCATAAGCGACAGTCATATGGGAAGTTTCCAACATCTGCTTCACCTTCATCCGCTCTTCATCGTTTTTTATGGTAGTTATTTCAATGGCAGTAAAATAATCATCAAGCGACAGTTTTCTTATTGTTTCCAATACGGGTCCTTCACCTTTTATTGTTGCAGGATAAGCCATAAAGTGAACCAGGCCAACTTTCATGTATTTGTATAAAGGCTCATTCATGAAATTATTTATTTTGTTACCCTTAAAGTAGGTGTTTTTTGGTTGGAAATTTTATTGCGGACCATGACAATGATAAGAATAACAAAGGCAACCAGTATGCCTGCTAAAATAAGCAGGTAAGCATATCCTTTAGAAAAATCAGGAGCTGCGGACGCTGCTTTAGCGGTAAGCATCTGGTATTCAGGGATGACCCAACTGAATAAATAAGCCTGGGCCAGAACAATACAGCAGATGAACAGGAGCATGATAAAACTATGTCTGACTGTAAACCTGAAAAGCTCGGACTCTTTTCCTACCAGATGACCCGCCGCTGCAGCCACGGCGATCGATTGCGGAGAGATCATCTTTCCGACTACGCCCCCGGAAACATTTGCAGCAACAGTCACCACCGGATCGACGCCGATGGATGTAGCTGTAGCTGCCTGTAGTTTACCGAACAAGGCATTGGCGGACGTATCGGAACCTGTGATAAAAACACCCAGCCATCCCAGCACCGGTGCGAAGAATGGAAATAAGAAGCCCGTACTGGCCAGCGCTTCAGCTATCGTTATGGTAATGCCTGAATCGTTTACGATGTAGGCAAATGCCAATACGGATGCAATGGTCAGGATCGGAAATCTCAGCTGCTTAAGTGTTGAAATAAATATTCTGATGGCGTCCTTGAATTTTAAACCCATCAATGGAATAGCTATAAGTGCCGAGAGTAAAATGGCAGTGCCTGCTGCTGACAGATAATTGAATTTATAGATGTGGGGTATAGCTGCACCATTTTTGTCGGTAATAACATTATGCAATCCGGGGAATTCAAATTGTACCTGTCCCACCGCATTAAAAAGTTCTTTAATCGGCTGCATCCCCCATGCTATAACCATTACCGTTAGCAGGATGAAGGGCGACCAGGCCCGAATAATCTGGCCGGTTGTGTACTTCTCTTCAAGGTTTAGGGTGGGCGCTGGTTCGTTGGCAAACCTCCAGATGTTTTTTGGCTTCCAGAATTTTAGCAAAGCAATGAGGATGATGATCGAACCAATCCCTGCGATGACATCGGGAAGGGCAGGACCCAGGTAGTTGGAAGAGAACCATTGCAGGAAAGCGAAAGAGATCCCTGATACTAATATTGCCGGTAATACTTCGGTGGTCTTTTTTAAGCCGGCCATCAGTATGACCAGGTAAAACGGAAGCATGATCGATAAGATAGGAAGCGTTCTTCCGACCATTTGTGAGATGGCCATTTCAGGAATGGAGGTCACCTGCGATGCCACCGTAATGGGAATACCGATAGCGCCGAATGCAACCGGTGCAGTGTTGGCAATGAGACAAATACCGGCAGCATATAGCGGGTTAAACCCCAAACCAACAAGCATAGCTGCCGTTATAGCCACCGGAGCTCCGAAACCAGCGGTTCCTTCTAAAAACGAACCAAAAGAAAAGGCGATCAGTAAAGCCTGTAATCTTCTATCGGAAGTGATAGAAGCCATGAAGTGTTTGATGATTTCGAACTGGCCGCTTTCCACAGTGATATTAAACAAAAAAACCGCTGTAATCACTATCCAGCAAATGGGAAACAAACCGTATAATGCACCGTTTGCTGTTGACAGGAGAGCCAGTTTTGCAGGCATGCCGTAAATAAAAATGGCTATGAGTATGGCAATGGCGGTGGCAATGATACTTGCCTGATACCCTTTCATTTTTTTTATGATCAATGCCCAGAATATAAAGAGAATAGGCACTATGGCAACCAATGCTGATAAAGCGATGTTATTAAACGGATCGATTACTTGTGTCCAGTTCATGGGTTAGTTATAAGTGATGAATGATGAGTGATGAGTTATGTGTTAAGCCCGCACATCTGCACCTTTGCACATTTTCTTAAGTAAGGTCCAGCGCTACGATCTCATGATCAAGTATCTCAGGTACATGGAGTGTGATTACTCCGGATTTATTTTCAAAGGCTGGTTTTTTGCCGCTCATCAGCAAATGCACGCCAGTTACTTTTCCCTTATCCGGAATTCTTATGCTTACCTGCGCTTCAACAGGATATAGCTCTCTGAAAGGGCCTTTCATCATCATGGGGTTAGTCAGATTAACCAGGTGAACCGTCATCGAGCTTTTTTGCCGCCAGACAGTAACGTCTACCACTCCCGGGCCCTTTACGTCTACAATAGGTTCTTCATGCAGCGCCCAGCGAATGGTATTACGAAGCAGCTTCCCCTGATCGGAGCTGAGCATCTGCCAAAATGATCGGTCAATATCACCGGGAAAGTAAGCTATGCGCCCTTTTCCTACTTCCCTGAGATAAAGCTCCTGCGTATCAGTTTCAGGTACACGCGGATATACATCTTCCATGGGTAAATCCGGATAGGTAGGAACTAAGGTAACAGGACTGGGAAAACTGGTTTTAGGAGTCACTTTAACCCTGTGTACGGTGTTGATGATCCGGTAAATATCTTCCATGCCTTTCAGTACCGGATGAAAAAGTTTCGTTTTAGGATCGCTCCTGAACCGAAGGTAGCTGTTTCTCATGGGTCCTTCCACGCCATTGTCATAAGAAACACCGAAAAGATCCGATAGACCGAAGTCTGACCGGGGTTTGCCTTCCTCGTCATATAAGGATGTTTCAAAGCTGGCAACAAGGCTTCCGCCAGACTCAACAAAATGGCGCAACTGACCGCACTGCGCTTCAGACAACGCAGCTATATTAGGAAGCACCAGGAGCCTGAATGCTTTCAGGTGTTCTGCATCAAGCAGTTTATCGTTGACCATTTCAAAAGGCATCCGGTCTTCTACCAATGCATGATACATTCCCAGTGCATGTTCATTGCTTCGTTGCTGCCACGGCTTCCCTCCGTATTTCTGATCCGTTTGTTCAGAATATACCATGCCTACCCTTGCCATAGGGGCCGTATTCCTCAGGTAGCGTTCATTTTTGTAATAGCCCTGGTACATCTTTTCCACTGCACCCATCCAGCGCTTGTCAAAAATATTCCCTCCAAATTTTACAAAACAGGGCTTCATGCCATTGGCAGTGCCTTCAGCCACCCATATTCTAATTTCGGCATCGTTCTGTACAGAATCTTTCCAACGGTATTCTTCTTCTATTCCTACACTGAAAATGCCGACCAGCGGTTTCATTCCCAGTCCTGCCCTGAGCTCTTTTGCTCCCTTGGCATTAGACCAGGGTGGAATAACGCCTCTTCGGGCCTGTTGATCGGCAAAGAAGAAATCTGAATGCTTGCCGGTAAGTAATTTATCCGGGAAACCGTTGGGTATATACCTTGCCGTGGATTTTTGTTTGCGGATCTCACCATCCCATAAAAACCATAATTCTTTCAGGCGATCTGTTTGCCATTGTACCCATTTTTGGTAAGTCGGGTCAAGGCGTTCGGTTATCTTTGGCAGGTCGAGGCCCGTTGCGGCTTTAAAGTTCTTTGTACAGTGCTCGCAGTAACACACGCCATGGCCGTGCCAGCGGTTTGAAAATATGGCATCAGGCTGATAGCGCTCCATGATCTCCTGATTTACCTTTTTCATGAAATCAAAGTTGTACGGCCCCAGGGCACAGGTAACCCAAAGCTCGGGGTTTGCCCAATGGCGGCGTTTTTGTCCGTCAGCAGTAACGGCAATATAATCCGGATGGGCATCGTACATATTTTGCCTGGTAGCATGCGGGTCTGTACGCAGGATGACCGACATATTCATTTTCCGGCATTCCTTCACCAGGTAACCTAAAATATCCTTATTGCCCAGCCAGTCGCTACGGTGATGCAAGGGAATATTAGTAGGATAAAAAGCGACAATACCTCCTGCACTTAAGAGTACCCCGTCAGCATGGATTCTTTTAAAGTAATCGAGCCAGAAATCGGGATCATATTTTTCCGGGTCGTTCTCTACAAAAGCAAGCTGTGCCCAGCGCATAGACCGGTCGAACCAGGTTTCTTCAGCCGGTGCCATTGCGTGGGCAAGCGCGGCAGGCCCTGTGATGGCGCAGGTTCCACTTATAAGTGTCGTATTTTTGATGAAATTTCTTCTGTCCATAATTTATGTGTAGTGCAACTTTTATTGCTGTTTAGACATTGCTGACCCCGCTTAAATAAATATTCATGTGAAGATCAGATAGCGTTTATTGCCGCAGATTTCGCGGCTGTCAGCCGGATTAATAATCCGCGAATCTTGAGGCAGGTATTTCTGAATCACTAATTATACCCTGGATTTTGAGAGAATAATGCCGGATTATTCATCACTTGTACCTGGCTTAACGGAACAGGGAAAACAGTCATGTAATCCTTCATTCCTACAGGTGCCAGTGCGGATAAAGCCTTGCCCGTTCTAACCAAGTCAAACCATCGGTGGCCCTCGAAACAAAGTTCAAACCTTCTCTCCAGGGCAACATTATCCCGGGTTTCGGTTTGCGTCAAACCTGCATACGCTGGCAAGCCGGCCCTGGTACGAACCTGGTTTAAAGGAACCAGCGCTGCCGCCGTTTTACCGTTTTCATTTAATGCCTCCGCCAGCATAAGTAATACGTCAGCATAACGGATTACTTTCCAGTTTGCCCTGCTGTCGTTTCGGGTAGCTACCGATGTTACATATTTCATCGTGTACGACTGACTGGTAGTCGAATTAAATGTGGTCACCGCTCCGGTCGCAGGATTTCTCCACGAACCACAACATTGTACGCCAACGTCTTTTCGTTTGTCTCCCGCCTGCCATAAATCCACGAAAAGCTTAGTAGGAGAAAGGGATTCGTTGAAGCCGCCTTTAATATTATAGTAATCCAGGAGTGCCGTGACATTCGGCATAAAATTATTAGTAAATATACTCCCCAAACCTCCCAGTCCCTCCTCATACTCAATATCGAATATATATTCGCTATGGTGTTCATTCTTTGAATAATCGAACAGGTCGTTATAGTTTGACAGCAGGGCATAGGTATAGGGTGCTGCTGTTAATTCCTGTAATACAGCTTCCGCTTTCGGAAAATCTTTGATGGTTAAATATACTTTTCCCAGCATACCCTTAGCCGCACCCCGCGTAGCTCTTCCCACCTCCGTGCCCGTATTAACCCGGGGTAATTTAACGGCAGCATCTAAAAGGTCTTTAATGATCACTTCAGCATACACGGTAGCAACCGGTGTGCGCGGCGTTGCTGCAGTTTCCTCAATAGTCGGCACAGTAGTGATCATCTGAACATCCCCGAAGATCCTGACCAGATCAAAATAGGCCACTGCACGAAGGAACCTGGCTTCTCCAATATACCGGTCTTTATTTTTTACAACGGCGACGTCTGCATTTGCGATCCTGGCTAAGATAGTATTGGCCCGGTTAATGGCAATGTAATAATTCGCCCAGGTGTTTCTCAGCAGGGCATCACTGCTGTTTAAAGAAAAAACGTCTACAGCCGTTGAACTGGGTTGATTGGTTACTTGTATAAATGCATCATCGCCACGCAAATCGCCAAACTGCCACATATTTGCGTATTGATTTCTCAACCCATGGTATGTTCCGATCACAGCATCCTGGAAGTCTTTATCGGTTTTATATAAAGCGTCAATGGTTACCGACGATACCGGTATTTTTTCAATAAAGCTTTTACCGCACGAAGACACCAGGTATACGAGTGCCAGGGCAAACAGGCTAATTATATTTTTCATTGCTTTATACATTTTTTTTGCTGTAATTAAATTTTCAGAATGATACGTTCAATCCTACCACAATACTTCTTGGTAAAGGATAGTTATTGGCATCGATACCCGGATTCAAGGAGTTACCACTGTTGCTGACATCCGGATTAAAGGAAAGATTTTTTGTGAAAGTATACGCATTATTTGCGCTGGCATAAACCCGGAGGGAATGGAGGGTTAGCAATCTTGAAATTTTATCAGGCAAAATGTAGCTCAATGTGATGTTATTAATCCGGATGTATGAGCCATTATCCATATACCGTGTACTGGGCAAACGAAGGCCGCCCCTGGGATTATCGTGCGGCCTGACCGTTTTACCGTCACCCGGATCAGCTTCAGATTTCCAGTAATTCCGCTCAGTAGTTAACGTCCTGCTTCGTGACCTGATCAACCTGTATATGACCATGGCATTGCTATAGATCTGACTTCCCTGCGACCCGGCAATATTGAAACTAAAACCAAGGTTCCCGTAGGATAATCTGTTGGTGAGTCCGAAATAAAAGTCGGGATACGGGGAACCCATGATCGTCAGGTCTGCATTATCAACTTTTCCATCCGGTTTACCTCCCGGGCCGCTTACATCCTTGAATTTTATATCACCTACCCTGGTTTCGTCGGCCAGGCCTTTATTGTAGATCGGGCCTGCGGCCAGTTCTGCCGCATTTTTGAAAATGCCGTCTACTATAAATCCATAAAACATACCAATAGGCTGGCCGATTCGTGTGATATTGTTCCCTGAGATAATATCGTCGCCTGACGGGCCTAACCTGACCACTTTATTTTTGTAAGCCGAAATATTGAAATCGGTTGACCATTGCCATTTGCCATTTGCATGTATAGAGCTTAGAACAAATTCCCAACCCGTATTTTTAACCTCTCCAATGTTCTGAAGTGCAGTAGCAAAGCCGGAAGCGAGCGGAATATTTACATTCAGCAGTAAATCTGTATTCCTCGATATAAAATGATCTGCAGTAATGTTCAGCCGGCCCTTAAAAAGCCCTATATCAATGCCACCGTTGAACTGCTCCTGGGTTTCCCAGGTAAGATTTGGATTAGGGATCACCCCCGGGGCAAAGCCTCCGATTGCTACTCCGCCCGTAGTGTATTTGATGTAATTGATGGTAGACAGGGAAGCATAGTTGCCAATATTATTATTTCCCGTTTTACCATAGCTCGCCCTCAATTTTAGTTGATCGATTATAGGAATGCCCTGCATAAACTTTTCATCCGAAACACGCCAGGCAACAGCTGCTGAAGGAAAGACGCCATACTTGTTGTTAGCCCCAAAACGAGATGAGCCATCCCTGCGGTAAGAAGCCGTAATAAAATACCTGCCGTCATAATTGTAATTAATCCTGGCCAGTTCAGAAACTATCGACCATTCGGCCCGGGATGCAGTACCGGTGGTTATTATTTCACTAACGGCACTCAGGGTGGAAACAAGGTTGTTGGGAAAATTATTGCTGCTGAGAGAGTTTTCGTCAAATACATCCTCCTGAGCGGTGTATCCGGCTAATGCCGCTACATTATGTCTGCCAAAATTTTTGGTATAATTGGCCGTGTATTCCGCTATCCAGTTAAAACCGGAGAAAGCATTATCTGACCCTGTAGCTGCAGTATTGAAGAACACAGGAAGTTGAGGGGTGAATGTAGATCCCTTGGAGTTATTCGAAGTGGCCCCTAACATGACATTCAGTTTGAGTCCTTCGATGACCTTATATTCGGCATTCACATTTCCCAGGATCCTCGTCCTGGTTGATACGTCCTTTTTCTCCAGTGCAAGCGCCAATGGATTAAACAGGTCTGTGGAAGCATCAATGGTTTGATAAACGAAATAACTTCCATCGGGATTATACAACGGATAATAAGGCTGGGCAGAGGTCGCGGAGCCAATGATACTGGTAGACGCGCCCGCGCCACCTCCGGCCGCAATCACGTTATTGTTAATAATGTAAGACGGATTCAAATTCATTCTTATGGCCAGCTTCTTTGTCAGTTGCGCATCAATGTTGGCTCTTACCGAATATCTTTTAAAATTGCTATTCAGTATGATACCGTCCTGGTCCAGGTATTCGCCGCTTAATGCATATTTTACGAATTCATTGCCTCCATAAACGGATAGATTATAGCTTTTTTGCGGTGCCGTTCTTAACACTGCATCAAGGGCGCTGACGTTAGTAGTATTTTTTCCTGAAATAACGTCGAGGGGAGTTTGAGGCACTCGTATAGCCCAGGTTGCCGGATCTCCGGAAACATTATTGCCGAGGTCGATATTCCTGTTCCTGATAGAATTGTAGTAATAAGTAGCCTGTTCCATGGCATTGAGGAATTTCGGCACCCTGGTAACTTCCTGCTGGCCATAATAAGTGTCTACAGTTATCCTGGTTTTACCCGTAACCCCTCTTTTGGTATTTATTATGACCACCCCGTTCGATCCCCGCGATCCGTAAATAGCAGTAGCTGAAGCATCCTTTAAAATATCTAAACTCTCGATGTCGTTGGGGTTTAGGGTTTGTATATTGTCAGTAGGAAACCCGTCTACCACATACAAGGGGTCTCCCCCTGCCGAGATGCTACCAATGCCCCGGATCCTGATCTGAGGTGAAGAACCAGGTTGCCCATCTGCCAACTTAACCTGCACTCCTGCCACCCTTCCGGATAATGCCTGTTCAATCCGGGTTACCGGCAGATCCCTGATATCTTTCGTTCCGACTGAGGCAACAGAGCCGGTCAGATCCTTCCTTCTTTGCGTTCCATAACCAACTACTACAACCTGGTCTAATGAGGCAGATGATTCCTTCATGCTGACCACTAATGACAAGGCGATATCCGGTTTAATACTGTAACCGGACAAAGTTTGATTCTCGTACCCTATGGTGGAAAAGGTAAAACTATAGGGGCCTCCGGAAGATACGCCGGGAAAGCTGAAAATGCCCGCACTATCCGTACTGGTGCCGGCTGTGAAATTGGTCTTTGCATTTCTGACAATAACAGAAACACCTGCGAGAAGCTGACCATTGTTGTTAGTAACTATTCCCTTTACCTGGCTTGGTTTTTCCTGGGCATTCAGACCAGATAGTTGAAGAAGTAAAATGGGAAACAGCAGCGCAAACAAAGCCCTAGATTTAATAAAGATAAATCTCATATGACATGCCATTTATTAATGAAAAAGATTCTATGTGAACAATGTAATCGTCATGTAAATTTTAAGCATGCAAGCTCTTCATGCCTGCTATTTACTTATAATAAACTTATCGTCTGTTTTAGTCAGTTTCAATTTATTAATGAAAGCGATCTGTTTCAAAATACTTTCCAGAGAATCTGATTTGGCGAACTTACCTATGAAGTACATGTTACTAATGTCTCTCCTGGAATACTGAATATCTGCATTATACATTTCCTGCAATTGTTCGAAGACTTGCTCCAGTGACTGGTTGTTAAACATATACCAGGAGCCTTTATTGTTTTCCGGAATCGATGGATCATCGTAAGAAATGTCGTCCCTGGTGCTGTGATTTATGGCAGGCTTTTTAAATTGGATATTTCTAAGAACAGCCGTAAAAGCCCTACTATTGTAAATGAACTCCTGACCGGGAATCATGTAATAGGTGTTCCCAAGCTTCCTTTTTACATGAGATGCAGACCTGACCACAACCCTACCTTCATAAAGCCTTATGATGACGTGATTCGTATTATCAAAGGCTGTTACGATGAACTTTGTGCCTGTAACCGTTGTTGATATATCCTTACTCAGCACCGTAAACGGTTTTCTTAGATCCTTTGCAACGTTGAACTCTGCCTTGCCCTTTAGTGATATATCGCGACTGTTGGCCCTGAACGGTTCCGGGTAGCTTACTTCGCTATTTTCGTAGAGTACTATATACGATCCATCCGGCAATACAAGCCGTTTACGTTTTACTGATGTGTTGAGCTCATGCTTTATAATTTCAGGGGCAGGATCCCTGATCTTAACAGGCTTTTGCACAATCTGCTTTTCAGACGGCCCTGGGCTTGTTATAAAACGCCATCCCAATGCAATTACAAACAGTACTGAAGCGGCAATGGCGGTTGAAATCATGATCCTGTAAACAATTGCCTTTGGAAAAGGCCTCTTTAGAGTTGTGATCTCAACGTCTTGCTTTTCCTGTTCTAATATGTAACGCAGCTTTGTCTCTGTTCTGCAGGTGGCTTGTTTAAATAGATTCCATTCATGATCAACATCTACTTTTTCCACTGCCTGTTTAATGACCATTAATCTCCAGGTAGTTTTCAATTCCTTAAAATATCTCCTGTTTTGCTCATTCGCATTTATCCAATCTTCAATAAATATTTTTTCTTCTGCATTTACCTCATTTAATAAATACTTTGTAATTAACCCGACTATTTCATTTTTACCTTCCATGTAAGTATTCTTTTATACGAGTAACAACGGTTCTACCCCTACATCAAAAAAAAATAATTAATTGAAATAAGCGTTAAACGCCAGGATTGCACAAGGAAATGCCAGGTGATCAGACAATTTTTCCCTCAATTTTATCAGGGCCCGGCTCATTTGTGTTTCAACGGTTTTAACAGATATGCTTAACTGAAAAGCGACCTGTGCGTATTTTAATCCATCATACCTGCACAGTTCAAAAATGTTTCGCATTTGTTCCGGTAATTCAGATACGGCTTTACTGATATCAGCAGTTAACTGCTTGAAATCAACATTTTCAAAATCACTTAATGAGGAACTTTTGGAAGCTATTTTTAAAACATATTTTTCATGTTTCTGTTTAACCTTTTGGTGTTTGAGCATGTCCAGGATAATATTCGTAACGACTTTGTAGAGATATGCTTTAAGTGACTGATCAGGAGATATTGCATGACGGATTTCCCAGAGTCTTATGAAACCGGTTTGAACGATGTCTTTAGCCGGATCCAGTTCGAATCCGAATTTATATTGGCAATAAGCACAAAGCTGTTTAAAATGTTCTTTAAAAAGCATCTCAAAAGCCTGCTCATCAAACATTTCCTGATTGCAGGATGGCACACTATTTTTTTTCTCTAAATTCTTCTCCGAAACCATCTGGAATGCTTACTTTGATTGAAAGTATAGATGTAATTAAGTACAAGGAAATTTAAAGTATTTATCAGGCTATTAACATAACCATTGACTTCCTCTCACCATTAACCATTATATTATGTTAAGTGAAGTTATCACTATTATCTAAATTACGAATAGGTAAGTTGCATTAGCTCTTTTAGTCAGAACGTCTGCTGGAAATATTTTTTCAGGATGTAAGGGTAACGAAATGCTAACTCGTATTAAGTAAATAGGGAAGAACATTCGCAGCCAGGAAGCAAAGTATCCAGGCCAGGACATCATGTACATCATCAATTTTTACAGGTTGCGTTTTTAACAGTTTCTACACGCTCCGTATTGCTGGTGACAGGCATAAGTTCATGACGTCCTGGTGATCAGAATGCTTGTTTGCCGAGCTTGTCCTTCCCAGTTTTTGTTATAACGATTGTATTCTTTTCCAGGGACAAGAATTGCTACCGTATTGCTACACATTTCGAATATATAAACTGCAAGTCATATGAGGATGAATCACATTACATTCCCGGCTTTATTATTTGTTATTATATCGATCATATTTATCCTGATGTCACCAGATATAAAAGCCCAGGAGAAAACCAGCGTGGTAAACGGAATTGTTCAAAACAACAATGGTCAACCTCTTCCCGGAGTTTCAGTCATCCTCAGAAATACAAAAACCAATTTTACCTCGGGCACTATCACAGACAGTGCCGGGGTCTTCCACCTGACTCATATTCCATCCGGAGGGCTTTATTCTTTTGCTTTTTCTACGGTGGGATATGAATCACAAACCTTGTCCGGGTACAACATTAAAGAAAACAGCACTTTGTCAGTCGCAGTCAAGCTTGCAGAGTCTGCGGCTTCTTTGGACCAGGTAGTTGTTGTTGGTTATGGAACGCTGAAAAGAAAGGATTTAACAGGTGCCGTCGGATCAATAGATAGCAGGGACATAAAAGACCTGGCAGTAACCCGGCTCGACCAGGCGCTCTTAGGAAAAGTAGCGGGAGTGCAGGTTAAACCTGTTTCGGGGCAGCCTGGTGCTGCCATGCAAATCCGGATCAGGGGCATTGGCAGTATTTCGGCAGGGTCGGAGCCTTTATATGTTGTGGACGGGTTTCCCGTCGCAGATATCCAAACTTTAAATCCTAACGATATTGAAAGCCTGGATATTCTTAAAGATGCTTCAGCTACGGCCATCTATGGATCCCGTGGTTCAAATGGTGTGATCATTATAACAACAAAAAGAGGAAAGTCGGGCAAAACTAATGTTACCTATGATAGCTATGTTGGTTTGCAACAGGTTTCGTTGAAACCTAAAATGATGAATGCCAGGCAAGAGGCTCAGTACTTTCACGATGGCGTGAGGAACAGGAATATAGATGCCGGAAACAGTGTTTCAGGACCAGGAAACACCTGGAGGTTACAAGTGCCCCAGATAATAATGGATGTTTTGGCCGGGAAAAATACCATTGATGTTGATTGGTTAGACCTGATCATGCGAAAGGCACCACAGCAACAGCACCAGTTAACCCTTACCGGTGGAAGCCAGAACGTAAAATATGCTTTAAGCGGCGAATACCTGAACCAGCAGGGCATAATCTTAAATACGGATTTCAAAAGATACTCCGTAAGAGCCAATATTGATGCTCAGGTGTCAAACAGGTTGACTGTGAAACTAAATGTAAATCCATCCTATACGGATGAAAATATTGTTCAGGCAAGTGGGTTGACCAGTGGGCCGAATGAAAACGTTATAGGAAGCGCGATGGCTGTTACCCCCTTTTATCCGGTTTATGATTCAACCGGCAACTACTATTCGTACAATGGCCTTGCCGCCACCGGAAATTTTTATCATCCGATAGCTCTTTTAAAAGAAATTCAACATCCCCGGTCAGGGATGAGATTGATCGGCAACATAAACGCAGAATATAAAATCTTTGATGATTTAAAGTTCAGTATATTAATTGGCGGAGACCTCAGGAGCACTCATGAAAGTAAATTTAAACCACAGCTTGCAGCTTTCCTGAACGAGGTAGCTTATGGATACGATCGAAGGTATGAGACGAAAAACTGGCTAACAGAATATACACTGAACTACAACAAAAATTTTAATAAGCATAACGTATCGGGAGTAGTTGGGTATACCGCCCAAAAAGATACGTACTCGGCAAACTATGTGTATAGCGACCGGTATTCGAATAACCTGGTGCCTACCTTAAGCGCTGTAAGCGGAATTATAACTGATGGAACTTCCACCATAGATCAGTGGGCGATGGTTTCTTACCTGGCCAGGGGCAATTATAATTTCAACAGTAAATATTATGTCACCGCTTCCATACGAACAGACGGATCTTCACGTTTCGGCAGCGAAAGAAAATATGGCGTTTTTCCTTCAGCAGCCGTGGCGTGGCGAATTTCGGATGAAAACTTCTTAAAAGGTCTTCGGTTTGTCAATGACCTTAAACTAAGGGCAAGCTATGGTGAAACCGGCAATAATAACATAGGCAATTATGACCATATAGCTACAGCCATTTACGAAAAATATGTGTTGGGTGGAGTGGCTGTCGGAGGGTATGCCCCGGGCCGACTTGCAAACCCTATTCTGACATGGGAACAACAACAGCAGTTCAATGCAGGTATCAATGGAACTTTTTTGAAAAACAGGCTGAATGTTTCCGTAGATTATTTTCAGTCTACCAATACCAACTTACTACTTAATGTAAATACTCCCGCTATTACCGGATTTAATACTGCTTTAAAAAATATAGGCGAAGTTAAAAATACCGGGTGGGAGCTTGTAGTGAGTACACTAAACGTACAGGGAAAGTTTGAATGGTCCACCGACTTTAATATTTCTACTTACCGGAACAAAGTTGTTAGGTTGGGCCCTTCCGGCGACCCGATCATATCTACGGGCCATATCACCCAGATTGGCAAGCCAATAGGCATGTTTTATGGTTGGTTGACAGATGGTATTTTTAAGAACCAGCCGGAGTTGGATAAAGGACCGATTTTTGCACCGGGCACCGCTAACCGCTCACGTATGGGAGACACCCGTTTCGTAGATGTCAGTGGCCCGGATGGTAAGCCGGATGGGATCATCAACAGCCTTGATAAAACGATTATGGGCAACCCTTATCCTGACTTCTATTACGGGATGACGAACCGTTTTGCTTACCAAAGCCTGAGTTTAAGTGTAAGCTTTCAGGGTTCAAAAGGAGCCCAGGTCCTTAATAGGACAAGAGTAGGGTCAAACCTGTCTACAAGAGCCCGGACCAACCAATTGGCTTTATCCAATAATTACTGGAAATCCCCGGAAGATCCGGGGGATGGTAAAACGCCAAGACCAAATGATGCTCCTACAGGCAACATTCGCGGAGAAAGCAGCCAACGGGAACTTGATAACGGAACGTATCTGAGGGTCAATAACATCACCCTGAGTTATGTGTTGCCTGACAGGGTTTCTAAAAAACTCAGACTTAATTCAACAAGGGTTTACATCAACGCTACCAACCCTTATATTATTACAAAGTTTACTTCTTTTAATCCGGACTCCAGCAACTCGGGAAGTTCCCTCACGCCGGGGGTTGACTTAAATGATTATCCTTTGCCCAAAAGTCTTTCCCTGGGACTAAATGTGGCATTCTGAAGTTACTTAATACTAATAAATAAAACTGGATATGAAAAATATAATCAACCTGGTAGCATTGTCATCCCTGCTCATGATGTCATGCAGTAAAGATTTTATCAGGATAAATCCCGTATCAACGGTAAGCATAGATATTTTATACGCCACAGATAAAGATTACCAGGACGCCGTAGTCGGCTGTTACGCTGTATTTCAAACGGAATACAATAATTTCTGGTTATACGGAGACCTCCGCGGCGA
Organism: Chitinophagaceae bacterium; assembly: GCA_037718865.1. Lineage (GTDB taxonomy): Bacteria > Bacteroidota > Bacteroidia > Chitinophagales > Chitinophagaceae > JADCRZ01. The sequence continues at coordinate 135,626 of JBBJMP010000013.1, forward strand.
TGATACAAAAAGTGGGCTGGTGAGTAATCTCACGGCATCTGATGTTGACAAATTCATTCTGAATAATGATGCCGGTATCCTTACCAGCAGCTGGCGGAATTATTATAATATGATCAACCGTGCCAATAACATTCTTGCTAAAATTGAAAAGGCGGATGTAAGTATCATCAAAAACAAGGACCAATATACCGCTGAAGCAAAATTTCTCAGGGCCCTTGCCTATTTCAACCTGGTTAGAATATTCGGAGACGTTCCCCTGGTTACCGCCCCTGTAACCATAGAGGAAGCATATAAAAAAGGGCGGGAAAAAACAGACAAGATCTATGACGAAATCATAATCAGGGATCTGTTGGATGCAGAAATCAGATTACCTGTAAAATATTCCGGAACAGACCTTGGCAAAGCTACCAAAGGCGCCGCCAGGTCTTTATTGGGCAAAGTTTATTTAACACGCAAAGATTTCCCAAAAGCAGAAGCTAAATTAAAAGAAGTAACTACAATGGGATATGCGCTTTTAAAGAATTTCAATGACCTGTTCGATTACACAAAGGATGAACACCACAGCGAATACATATTCGATATTGAATACGAGCAGGGGATTGGAGAAGGAAGCAATTTTACCTCGCAATTTTCGCTCAGCTTCCAGGGCGCCGGTGTATTAGCTACTGTAATGGCACAGATGTACGGTTTGCCGCCGGCAGGCGGTGGTGACCAGGGAGTTCCTGCAGAAGGCCTGTTCGCTGCATTTGTCACGCAAGACCTGCGTAAAGATATTACCGTAGCTACGGGGCTCACCAGAGATGGCGTGTACACCCCCATATCAACTACGGGAATTGGCGCATTTACCAAAAAATACCTGACACCAATACCTAAAGCAAATGACAGCAGGGCAAACTGGAAAGTGATACGCTATGCCGATGTTTTATTAATGCTGGCTGAAGCCTTGAATGAAAATGGCAAAACCAGTGAGGCACTTGGTTACGTAAACCAGGTTCGCACCCGTGCCAGCCTGCCGGAATATGCTGGTTTGACTGCCGACGATACCCGCGAAAAAATTTACCTGGAAAGAAGGCTGGAGCTCCATATGGAGGGCCATCGATGGTTTGACCTTGTAAGAACGGGGCGTGCCTTATCAGTCATGCAACCCTTTGGAATGAAACCGCATATGACCGTTTTTCCCATACCTCAAAGCGAGATAGAGGTCATCAATAACCGCGCTGTATTTCCACAGAACCCGGGATATGAATGATGAAATGAAAACTTTGATAGTGACTTCCTACAGCAGCGGAGCAGCCAGATGGCCGGCACCTTAATAAACAACATTTGCGCTATTATACATAAAAATTGCGATGAAAAAAAAGGAACTGGATCAAACAGGCGACATAGAAACGAACGAAGTCAGCCGACGTCATTTTTTAAAAATCACCGGCATCACCACCCTCGGGGCGCCTCTTGCAGGAATCGGCGATTTTAAAGCACAGGGGGTCTCGATTATATCAGATCCGGCAGACACCGTAGTTAATTCGCCTGCTGCTGTCTGGGCGATAAAGGAGCTAGAGCAATCCCTGACCTCCCACGGTATAACCGTCAAGAGATTTCAGCAGCTGGCGCAGGCACCGGCCGGAGACTTATGCATTGCAGTGGGGGGCTCCGCTTCTTCATTGGCCGCTCCGATTCTTACAGCCGGGAAAGCAAACATACCGGGGGTACCTGAAGCGCTGGGTTTGGTGCAGGTGAAATCTGCCGGTAAACAGGTCTTGCTAGCAAGTGGCTATGACGAACGGGGCATCACGTACGCATTACTTGAACTGGCAGACCGCGTGCTGCATGGCTCGCAGCCTTTGGCTTCTTTGAACATCTCCAAACCGGTCATTGAGCGTCCGGCAAATACGGTTCGCAGCCTCACCCGGCTCTTTACTAGTAATATAGAAGATAAACCCTGGTTCAATGACCGGGAAATGTGGCCCGTCTATTTAACTATGCTGGCCACCCAGCGTTTCAATCGCTTTAACCTGAGCCTGGGAATCGGCTACGACTTCCTCCGGAATGTAACGGATGGTTACTTCGTTTTTGCCTACCCGTTCTTTTTGGCTGTTCCGGGGTATAATGTCCGGGTACCGCAGTTACCCGACGCTGAACGGGACCAGAACCTTGCCATGCTGAAATTTATTAGCGAGCAGACTGTAGCGCGTGGCATGCAGTTTCAATTAGGCCTTTGGATGCATGGATACGAATGGATTGACAGTCCTAACCCTAATTACACAAACGAAGGACTTACCAAAGAAAATCATGGCCCTTATTGCCGCGATGCCGTGCGTGCTCTTTTAAAAGCCTGCCCCGCCATCAGCGGTGTGACCTTTCGGGTGCACGGCGAGAGCGGAGTTAACGAGGGAAGCTACGGGTTCTGGAAGACGGTATTCGAAGGCGTAGCAACCTGCGGCCGTAAGGTCGAGATCGATATGCATTCCAAGGGCATGGACCAGACGATGATCGATTCGGCAGTTGCCACGGGGATGCCTGTTGTCATATCGCCAAAGTACTGGGCCGAACACATGGGCATGCCTTATCACCAGGCCGATATCCGCGAGCTTGAAGTTCCCAAGCCGGATAAAAAAACTTCCGTTCTGATGAATCTGAGCGAGGGCTCACGCAGTTTTTTACGCTATGGGTATGGCGACCTTTTAAAAGAGGATCGTCCCTATAGAGTCATTCATCGCATATGGCCCGGCACGCAACGCCTGCTGTTATGGGGCGATCCGCTGACGGCAGCAGCCCACGCACGGGCTTTCAGCTTTAGCGGAAGTTCAGGGGTTGAAATCATGGAGCCGCTATCCTTCAAAGGACGGAGAGGCTCAGGTATTGCGGGTGACCGGTGCGGTTATGCAGATGCCTCCTTAAAGCCGCAGTGGGATTGGCAAAAGTATCTATACACGCTGAGGGTGTTCGGGCGACTCCAATACAATCCGGACGCTGATGCGGAGGTCTGGCGCCGTTACCTGCTCCACCAATTTGGGGCCGCGGCTGCAGCCGTGGAACAAGCCCTGGCAAACGCTACCCGCATTTTGCCTATCGTACTCACGGCTCATGGAACTTCGGCGGGAAATAACACCTACTGGCCGGAGATGTATACCAACCATCCTATTGCAGATACCGGTATCAAACATCCATATAGCGACAGTCCTTCACCTAAAATGTTTGGCAATGTCAGTCCGCTGGACCCGCAACTTTTCCTGCGGATCAATGATTTTGCAGGAGAATTGCTAAAGGGTGAACGTAGTGGCAAATATACTCCCATTGAAGTCGCGCAGTGGATAGAAGACTATGCAGATGCCGCCGCTAAACACCTGGAACAGGCTGACGCGAAAGCGGCAGGCAGAACAAAAGCGGAATTCCGCCGGATGGCTTTAGACGTTGCGCTGCAAGTCGGATTGGGGCGTTTCTTTGGAGCTAAATTCCGGGCAGGCGTGTTATATGGAATCTTTGAACAAAGCGGTGACCAGAATGCCTTGCAGGAAGCGCTTAAAGCCTATCGCCGCGCCCGGACTTACTGGTTTACACTGGCTAATAGTGCCAAAGACGTCTATAAGCCCGATATTACCGTTGGTGAAAGAGAACACCTGCGAGGACATTGGCTCGACCGTTTACCCGCCATGGATGCTGACATAGCCTTTATGGCCGGCAAGCTGAGCCAGGCTGCCGGCATTGCCGTTGCACAACAAAGCCGTGTAAAATCAGCTGTGCAGCAAGCCCTGGGGAGGCCAGATCGTGCAGTTACTGCTTGTCACCATGTTAAGCCTGAAAAATTTACTGCCGGCCTGGACCTAAATATTGAGATCTCCCCTGAGAAAATGGCCCAATCTGCACGTTTATTTTACCGGCACGTAAACCAGGGCGAACGGTATCAAATGTCGGCGATGCAAGTGGTAGGGAAAAACTTCCGGGCAACCATTCCTTCGGCTTATACCAATTCCAAATATCCGATTGAATATTATGTTGAAATGAGGGAAGATCCCGAATCGGCCTGGTTGTACCCTGGTTTTAACGCGGATCTGGCAAACCAGCCTTACTTCCTGGTGCGCCAGGTTTAAAGAATCTCAGCGGTCACCAGCGACGCTATTAGCAGGCCGCTTATTTAAATTAATGCGCTATTTTAATTGTGATTAATCATGGTAATAAAGAAACTATTTCGTTGTAAAGAATGGCTGGTTAGTATAAACATACTATTTATGACAACCGGCTTAAGCGTTTATGCAGCCGGTCAGAACCCGGACATTTCCATAGTGACCGATAAAGCACCTGGTGTTGCGGTTTTGAATGGTCTTACAAAACTAACGGATGCCTTAGGTGCTAAGCATATCATCTTCGAAAAATGCGGATCATTGAAAGAAGCTAAAGGAAAGTCTGTCATTGTTACCGGTCTGGCTTCGGGAGAAGGAGAGGCTGCCGGGATGCTGAGGTCTGGAAGCCGTGCCATCCCAGCAGTTACAGAGGCTTTGACGGTCTGGAAAACGGATTGGGAAACGAAACCGGTTTGGGTGATCAGTGGTTTTGATGACCGGGGCCTTATGTACGGACTGCTGGACGTGGCCAACCGCATAAGCTGGAGTACGAACAAGAGCTCTCCCCTAAGCGAGGTGAAAGACATCACGGAGAAACCGGCAGTGAGCGACCGGGCCATATCTATCTATACAATGAACCGCGCATACTGGGAAAGCAGGATAGATGACCAACGCTACTGGGCCAGGTATCTTGACATGCTGGCCGAAAGCAGGTTTAACACGCTGGTAGTAATTTTCGGGTATGAGAACGGCGGTTTCCTGGCACCTTGTTATCCTTACTTCTTTAACGTGGAAGGCTTTCCCGGTGTAGAGATGGTAGGCATTACACCGCAACAGCAGCAGCATAACCTTGCCGCTTTTAACCGGCTGATCCAAATGACCCATGACCGTGGGATACGCTTCACAGTGGGTATCTGGGACCACATCTACAGGGGCGGCGTTCAGGGTGGCGGTATCCCCGGAACAAAAGATTCACCAGATAAACCGGTACCTGGCCTTGTATGGGGATTGGATTCAACCAATCTTACCAATTATACAAAAACGGCCCTTGCAAAGTTCCTGAAGTTGGTACCCGGGCTTGATGCCATTCAATTCCGGATGCATAACGAGTCTGGATTAAAGAATGGAGAACAGGAAGCTTTCTGGTCAGATGTTTTCAACATGATCAAAAATACTTACCCCGATATGCGCCTTGACCTGCGCGCCAAAGAATTGAAGGCATCCATCATTCAAAGTGCCATCGATGTGGGAATAAAATTTAGAATTACTACCAAATACTGGATGGAACAGATGGGCCTGCCTTATCATCCAACCCAGATCAATCCTGAAAAGAGTGAGCGCCGCCATAGTTATTCAGACCTGCTTAGTTATCCACAACGATATAAAATGCACTGGAGGCTCTGGAATGGAGGCACATCTCGTATTCTCTTATGGGGTGATCCGGAATACGTACGGCGCTTTGCGGAAAGCACGCACCTGTGCGACGGGGATGGTTTTGAAGTGAATGAACCGCTTGCTACCAAAATGGAAGCACAGCCCCATGATGCCAAGCCGTTTGACTTGCTGAAACCTGCCTATCGTTATTATAACTATGAGTTCGAGCGCTACTGGCATTTTTTCCAGGTTTTTGGCCGCATCGGCTATAACCCGGAAACATCTGCCGATACCTGGAAAAAAGAATTTGAACGCAGGTTTGGAAAAACGGCGGCTCCTTTTATTGAATCGGCGCTGCACAAGGCCAGCTGGATCCTTCCCCGCATCGTCAGCTCATCTTATCCTTACAGCAGCTTTCCCACTACAAGAGGTTGGGCAGAAAAACAACGGCTTGGTGATTTGCCTGCTTTTGCAAAGGCCGAATTAAGTGACTTACAGCAATTCGCAACTTTTGATGAAGAAGCAAAGATGCAGATCGAAGGCGGCGAGACGGCAAAACTGCTTCCATCCGCAAATAGCCGATGGTTTACCCGGGCTTCAGGTAATATAAACACATTAATAGCCGCAGCTGAAAAAGCTACCGGCAACAAACCCGGCAAAGAATTTCTTTCCACCGTTGCGGATCTGAAGATATTATCCAGCCTGGCCCTTTATCATTCCCGCAGGATACCTGCTGCCATTAATTACCGGTTGTTCGAGCGCACCGGAGATGTATCCGCACTTGACACGGCAATTGTTTATGAACGCCAGGCCATTGATGCCTGGAGTAAAATGGTAACTGCAGCCGGCGATATCTACACTGATGATCTGATGATGGGTGTTCGTGTGGCAGACCTTTGCGGGCATTGGAAAGATGAACTTGTCTTGCTTAAAAAAGGGCTGGCAGCACTGGAGCTAAAAAGAAGCAAGGCTAAAACGGAAGCCAGTGTAAAGACTGCACCGCATAGTAAAACCAATTACGATATAAAAGAAGCGGAACTTTTTCGGGTTGTTCATCAGCCTGTTACCAGTGCTCCGGTTGGTAAAGCACTGCCCATAATTGTACAGGCAAGTGCTCCTGCCGGAATAAAATGGGTTAGATTAAGCTATCGCAGTGTAAACCAGGAACAGGAATACAAGATGATGCAGATGTTACCGGCAGGAGAAAAAGGTATATTCCAGGTAGTTGTTCCGGCTGAACAAATTGACCCGAAATGGGATTTTATGTACTTTATCCAGGTGATGGATAACAAAGGTCGTGGCAGGATCTACCCGGATGTCAATGAGGAGACGCCATATAGAATAGTAAAATTAACCAGGTAATTAAACATTAAAAAAATGAAAACACTCATTGCCCTTTTTGTTCTTGGATTATCTTTTGCCGCCACACCCGGGCACATGCCCTCAACTAAAAACAGCCTGGCAACAAACCCTTTTGTAAAATATGCAGATACCATCCAGGACAAAAGAAAGAAAGGGAATCCCCTTGATCACCTGGCCGCAAACATTCAGCTCTTGACGCATTTTGGAGAACGGGCGGATTTTTCACCAGACAATAAACAAATTGCGTTTATGACCAAAAGCTTTGGCGACGCAATGGTGTACGATCTTGCGACCCATACCATTAAATGTTTAACCTGCAACGTACCTGGAGCAGCGTTCCTGCGAGTGATGCACCTGGTTACCGGCGATTATGTATTGATAGGCCCCGAAAAATTTGAAGATATCAATACCAGCCGCTCCAGGGACAACGAATTATGGTTCCTTAATAAGGAAAGGGGTTCTAAACCGGTTAAGTTTGGCGTAAAGATGAGCGAGGGCATGGCTATTTCAAAGAAAAGCATGAAAATCGCTTTTTCGCAGGTGCACGCGCAGGCGCCTGACGTGGCAGAAGGGGCATCCCGCCTGGTAGTGGCCGATCTGGATATCTCGGGAGGCAAGCCGAAATTGCTCAACCAAAAGACAGTGTATGAGAGCCCCGATAAAAACTGTACCCTGGAAGCAGCTGATTTTTTTGACAATGACACAAAAATGACTTTTGTCTGTTACGAGCCGAACCATCTTTCATCCGTTATGACCATAGATCTGAAAACCAATGCAGTAATTAATCATTCCAAGGCCCCTGCAACCTATAACGAATGCGAAGGCATATTTCCCGATGGAAAATATACACTTGTAGAGGCGGATCGCCAGTGCGATTCCCTTGGCGGCAGGCGCGGTCCCTGGAATATTGACATATGGAAGCTGAAGCTGGACGGAACTGGAAAGGATTATGTGCGGCTGACCAATTTTAATGATTATGATGGCGGCAAGGCCTCCAATCCCGTGGTATCTACCGATGGAAAATACATGGCCTTTCAGTCGGCTAATACAAAAGATCCTGCAGGTGTAGGTTATGGTATTCTGCTGTATAGGTTTGGAAAATAAGCGCTTGTTGCCATGATAATATTGTTAGTAAAGCGTTCCGTTCTATAGGAACGCCTGGTGAAAAACGCGACAGGGATGCACCCGGTTTGCTTTAATGCACTCAATGATGTAAGCCCAGGAGATTTTACTTTACTTAACTATATCAATCGTTGCTCTTTTTGCGGTTTCCACATCCTTAGCCACATAAGGTCTTAGCTTTTCCCAGTGAAAAAGAAGGTGTTCATTTTCCTTGGAGCGCACCCCGTTTTGTTCGCTGTAATGAACCAGGGGCATATCATTGTACAAAGGACGGGTAATATCAACCACCAGTTCCCAAAACTGAAGGGCTTTTTCCAGATGTTTTACGCTTCTTTGCCTGTTTTCTTCTCCTCCCTTTACACGGTAGGTTTGCAGCGCAACGGCTCCTTTCAGCTTTTCAGCCAGATGTAATCCCAGGTTGGCCCATATCTTTATATCTGCTACCTCGTACATGAGTGTGTTATTGCCAGACACTTTTATTTTTTTGACAAGCTCGAGGGCTTCATGACAATCCTGTTCGAGCATCCGCGCAAGGACCGGAGGGGTAATTTTATTTTTATCCACCTGGCCGCCTGAGGAAATGATTTTTACATAATCCTGAACAGATACATAATCCGGGTCTGTAGGTGGCTGTTTGATCAGCCGGTCTATGGAGATATACTCTACCCGTTTGATCTTGCTGTCCAGTGCCATAAACCCTTCGCTATAGAGCGTAAAGTCCCAGGTAAAATCAAACAGGGATGCCAGGCGCAGAGGAGTTGCTCCGGCAATCGCTGATGCTTTTAATAGATGGTCGCCCTGCCTGCCGTATCGACGGTTAAACTCAGCCTGGAATAATTCATCAGGTGCCGCCGGATTGTAAAGCAGCCTTCCCCAAAGTTTATAGAATAACCATTGCCGTTCAAAGGCATACTTCCAGTCAACGGGGCCGGTTATTTTCGTAAAATATTCCTTAGCGGGAATGTAACATTCTCATCCTACGAAATAGCCACCCACGTAGAGGGGCTATTGGCTTTTATATGGGCACGGATGAAATCCGGTACTCCCCAACGCAGGCAAAAGAAGTCTTCATTCCGGGCCGTCCAGGTCATCTTATACACCACAGGCTCAGGGTTGAAATAGGTATCAAACAACTTGCCTCCATGCACTTTAACTAATTTAGGGGTGGAATGCGCATGCGACCAGTTGAACTTAAGGTCGGCCCGTATAGGACCGTCTATAAAGTCCAATTTTCCTTCCTCTTCAATCACCTTCCGGGTTAATCTTTCGGCTTCTATACTGGTAGAACCGCCAGACCCGGTGTTAGCAGACAAAGGAATACGATGGACGAGTTTTGACTTACGGTTAGCGAGCCGCATACCTTCAATGATCGTTTCTTTCATCCATTCTTCGCGCTGCTGAGGGTCATGCCACCCATATATTCGCCGTGTGTTAACCCAAACCCGGTAAGTTCGGGGTATTCCTGCAGCACTTGGGTAACGCACTCGCGTGTATAACGCTTAATGATCTCAGCAGTATCCCCCTGCCCAAAAAAATGATGATCCAGGTTATCCATGCTTACGTTGTAGGCCTTTGCAAACGCCGGACTTACAAATATGTTGAACGGGATGATGTAGGTTTCAATGGCACGCTCCCCGGCCATGCGGAAGATGCTATGGAACAAATCCTGCCATGCTTTCATTTCGCTATCATTGAAAGGAGAAGCTTCCGGAAAATTTTTCGCCCTGATCATATAAGTATAAGGATGAAGGTTCCATAAGGTCAAAGTATTGAAACGGTTTTCCACCATCATATTGAGGAAGGCTTCCCAATAATTTGTATCACGACAGGTTTCTACGTGAAGGTCCAGCGCATAACTATGGCGGTAAGTATCCCACGGCAGGTCAAACTTGATAGCGCGAAAAGGTAACTTTGGCTTCTCGCTGACTGATTTAATCTGTTGTAACGGGATGCCATTACGCACATCTTCTTCAAGGGAGAGGCTGCCATATATCAATCCCCTTGTATCGCCCCCGGTAATCGTAATCTTTTTTCTTTCCGGGACAATGGAATAAGCTTCGCTTGTAAGCGTGCCGGCATTTACAGCAAGAGTAATTACATAATCAGCCTTAGCCTCCGTTATGAAATATCCTTTCTTTACAAGCGATCTTTCTATCATTGCGGCTGCATAGGTCGCCTGCGGGGAGTCTTTCGTAGAAATGATGGTCGCGCTTTGCGAAGAAATCCCGGGGATAAATCCAATAAAACAGATTGTAAAACAACAATACATTTTTATCATTCCTCATATTTTAATTAGTGTCATTTATTTGATGAGTTAGTCCGGGCTTTAATTATATTTTGGCATTAGCGAAACATAGAAGTGGCATTAGGTTGAAAGTCCAGTGTTTGAAGGAGATTACATATAACAATTTAGTAAAAATTGCTAATCACCAGGATAATTTGGGTGAGTTCTTTCCGGATCTCCGCGATCTTTTGTGTGTATCACTTCGTGGTTCTTGGTGGTTTTTTATACCACGAAGATCACAAAGTTTACCCGAAGAAGCACAAAGGCAAAGCATAGGGTCTTTACTAAATATTATTTGGGTGAGTTCTTTCCGGATCTCCGCGATCCTTTGTGTGTATCCCTTCGTGGTTCTTGGTGGTTTTTTATACCACGAAGATCACAAAGTTTACCCGAAGAAGCACAAAGGCAAAGCATCCGTTGTGTATCACTTCGTGGTCTTGGTGGTTTTTTATCTCACCAGTACCACAAAGTTTATGACAAGGCCAGATCAATAGTTTAATAGCATTGCTCTTATTTTTGAAACTTTCTCGTACAGCTCTGTATTGTCCGGCGTAATAATACCAGCCGCTTCCAGATCTTGAAAATCCTTTAAAAAAACGTCTTTAAAAATTCTGCCTGATTTGTCGGCATACCTTTCATTTCTATACTTCCGGTAAAGAGCTTCTGCCTCGGTATATTGATCATTAAGTAAATAACCCAGTGCCATATTTGTGATTATGCCGTTATTTTTATCATTAAGTTCAAGCCCACTCGTTGCTGAGTGGATGGCTCCCATATAATCATCTGCAAAAAGCTGATTCCAGGATAAATCCCAGTAAGTAAAAGAAAGTTTGGTTTTTATAGTTGTGTCGGTGGGATCTTGTTTTAACAGCCCCTTCAAGATCATGACATTTTCCTTCAATCTTTCAACGATTATAGAATAGTCCGGCTCTTCATTATCATGTTCAACGGCATTTAACCCTTCGTTTAATGAATCTATTTTATTTAAGTAAAATTTCTTTTGAATCTCACGTGTACTTAATAATACCAGTTTTTTTAAGATCTCTTTTGCCTTGTTTTCATAGAAAGCGCTCTTATCATAACTGTACTCATATTCACTGTAGGCTAAATCACTAAAAACAGATGCTGCAGAATCTAATTTGCTGGTATCTCCGGAAGATAGTATTTCCTTTATGTAAAGCGAATCTTCCGCAAGCTTCTCTTCCAGAGTTTTATGTAAAATGGGAAGAGCCGTTAATGCTTCATTGATGCTGGCATAGTCGGCATTGATTTTCCATATATAGATACATCCCATGTCATCAGCAGAAATAGCAGTATTATTATCAAGAAATTCACTGAACATGATTCTAACGTCAAAGCGGGATTTGTCATCAGAACAAACCAAACTTTTTTTAACCATGTTACTATCTATATCATAATAGACTATTTTATTGCCATAGTTGGTATTTGCCAGAAGCTTGGTGTTATCTGAAGAAAGGGAAACCCTGGTTAGATAATTTCCCGGCTTAAACTCATCTTTCAGGTCAATAGGAGCAATATAGTTTTTACGCTTTGCCATATCCCAGATTAATACTTTTCCCCTGTATGTTCCTAAAACAACCAGTTGCCCATCCGGTGAAAAATTTATAGCAGTAATTTCATCTTTAGAAAAATTGTATTGTGGCAAGTTCCCTTCTCCATATGACCTTATTTCTTTGGTGTTTCTCTCGGTATAGTTTAAAGTAATTAAGGTATCAATCAGCTTTCCTTCAGTGTCCCACAATATGCCTGCATTAGCATAGCCAATGGCTATTTTTCTACTATCCGGAGAAAAGGCTACCGAATAAATCTCTTTTCCTGATGTGCCGATTTCAACAGAATCGCTTTTGCGATTTTTTAGTTTTGCTATTTCCCATAGTACACCTTGTTTTGCCAGCGTGTTATAAGTAAATAACAAGGTACCATCCGGGGATACTTCATAAAAAGTCTTGTTATGGTAAGGTAATGAGGCTATTTCAATTTTTTTATTTCCTGTCCATTCAAACAATTTGCCCAACTCTATATGCAAAATTTTGTTTTTGTCGGTAAGCCTTAAGTTAGACAGATACACAAATGCATCTGAGGTGGATGCGGTGTCAATAGGATCTTCCCTTTTCCGTTTATTGCTATATCTATTGATGTTGGTGATTTCAATACTGTCGGTATTATTAGACAAGTTCCCCTGAATGATATCCAGGTCTGTATTAAAAACAAACTGGCCTTTGTCTCTTGAGATGGTAAAAAAATTACTATACACATCTTGATCATCTATGGAGGAGATTTTCTGTTTGTAAAGAAGATTTTTATTTATAATCCCTAAAGCAAGTTGTTGAACAATTTCATTACTATCAATCTCAAAAATTCTTTTCACCATTTTGAGGGCTGTAAAAGGGTCCCTGGCCGCAGTATCCACAGCCACAGCTATGTTGTTTAAAGCCTTTAACGCATTGGGATATCTAATACTGTCATTATTATTCTGTAAATAATCCAGAAGCAATTGCTTTCCTTTTTCCTTAATAGAGAAGTTAATTTTATTGCTGGCATAAAAACGCGTATCAGAAATATTTTTATTGTTCAGATCCCTGTTTCTTTTGGTTAATAAAATATCATACTCTACATTCCTGGCTAGTAATGCCCGGGATTTCCTATTTAGCTCCCTGGTTTTGCTCTCCAGCTCTTTAGTTTTTTTGGATAACTGATTATTAGCAAGCCTCAATTGTATTTGTAATATCCTCCTTCTCTTTTAATGATTTTTTCATGAATCTATTCAGTTCCCTTGTAAATTCCATCTCGTTATTTAGCTTTTTTTCTTTTTCTGTTTTAATTAGATTAGTATATTGCTGTTCAGCTTGTGAGGCATTATATTTAGCGATAGCTGCTATACTGATGAAAATAAGTAAAGCAGTTATACTAAAGCTTATTATCTTTTTTGTTTTTTGTTTTTTTCTGCTTATTTCAATATAATCTTCTACCTCAGTAAAGTTGCCTGAGTATCTGGAGGCCCATGCTGCATTGGGCTGCTGCTTTTCCCTCCACCTTAAGGCGTCTTTCAAATCTATCCCCCTTAAAGGTTCCCTTTTTATGCTGTCAGAAAGCCATTTGTACTTACGGCCGGAATCCTGTTCCTCTTTCATCCAGTTCCTTAATTTATCCCACTGGCGCATCAGGCTTTCATGTGAGATGTCAACAAATGTATTTTCGTTTATTGGTCTGCTAAACGGCGTTAAGAAAGCGCATTCCGGTGTGCGGAACTTGTCAATAACGGCCTTTACCTCATCAGCAGAAACATGGTCTACCGAGCTGCAAACCGCCGACAAATCATTAAAAGTCTGCCTCCGCCTTATCGGATCATTGTCTGCGTTTACATCTGTTATGGTTTTAAACAGCAGCCTGGCAATTTCCTTTTGCTTTATATTTAGCTGATCATCATATATTTCATTGGCATGTTTGGAAAGGGCATTGTTTAGTTTACCCGCGGCGTCATAGTGATCGAAGTCAATAGCGCCATCTGTATTTTTATCCAGCCAGCATTTATACGTGCGCATCAGGCAATGCTGTAAAACAGGCAACTGGTCCAGGTCTTTGTCACTGTCATTCAATAACAAATCCAGTAAACGCTGACTGATTTTTTGACCGTAAAGCCTTATAGGAAATTCAATAACTTCCCGTAATTGTTGCCTGTTCAAACGAGGCACTAAGTATTGACCTTCATTTAGCATCTCAGGCAGTCCATAAAATTTATTACAATGACCAATATAATCAGAACGCATGGTCATAATTATATATATGGGCAGCTTTCTTTGCTTTGCTAATGTTAAAAGGATGTTTACAAAAACGATGTTTTCATTTTTTTGGGTCTCTTCTGATACTTCTTTTCTTCTTGAAGTGAACATTTCTTCAAACTGGTCTACCAGTAACAATAGATTACAACGTGTATTTTCCAGCATAGGATGTAAAACATCAATAAGCTCGTGAACACTTTTTTCCGTTATATCAGTATCACTGATATTCTTGCTAAGATTTTCTGGAACGCATGATGCGCCCAGAGCCTCATTTAACGCTTCAGCAAGAAAATGCAACGGATTTCCACCCGGTCTCATGGAGGCAATCATCCAGTTCACTCTTTCTTCGGTCAGGAACCCGGCCTTCAACCTGGGAATAAGTCCTGCTTTGATTAAAGAAGATTTTCCGCAACCTGAACTGCCCACTACGCCTATAAAATGACTGGTATGTAATTTTTGCATCAGATCCGTAACCTGCTTATCTCTTCCAAAAAAAAGCGAGCTTTCATCTGCTTCGTAAGGACGTAGCCCTACAAAGGGATTGTCAGTATCCAGCGCGGAAATTTTTGCTTCGTTTGTATCCTGTAATGAAGTATTCATGTTTGTCTCCATTAGAATGTATTGTTTACGCGATCTTACGTATAAAGGGCACAACCGTATCGGGGTTAAACCGTGTACTTTTACTATCATCCAGATATTGGATTTGTAAAAATGATTTTCTGATCAGTGGCGAATTATTTTGAACCTGCGGAGTTAAGTAAACAGCACATTCAGACACCTGGCAATCTTCTTTCATGATGGTTTGTATGGCTTTATTCAGGCGTTCCCGGGCCCATTCCTGTATATTCCTGCCACAAATAATAATTAACGAGCTCACATTTTTTAATTGCGTTTCATAATCATTAATATTTTCTGTTGGATTGGATTTATACCGGGAGAAATAGGTTTTAATATTATTGTCAAATAAAAGATTCGCCATATCAATGGCATAAGCATTGTCCTGCTCATGAAAGTCTAGGAACACCGAATGAGAGGGTTGGTCGTTGGTCTGACGTGTACTTTTTTTGCTGCTCTCTTTTATTTTTTCTTTTATTTTTTCTTTGATTTCATGGATTATGTTGGGAAGCGCAAATTCACTTATCAGGCTATACTTGTCATTGTCTGTTTTATTGTTCTGTAATTGTTGCAGGAATTTTTTATGATCAACCGAAGGAATGTCATTAAAGTCCAGTTCTTTCGGAATAAAAATCAACTGGTCTTTTGACAATTGCCTTGCAATGTTCGTCTGGGCTTGTGAAAAGGTGTAAATATCCTCCTCTATTTTATCTCCTGGCATTTGGTCGAATAAATGTATGGACAAACACGCCTTATGTAACGCTTCCGCAACTGCTTTTTCATGTTTTGATTTATCGTAAGGTGGAGGGAAAGCTTTTTGTACAACTTCAATATTGTTAGCTTCTAATTCTTTGACGATCTGGTTTTTTTTCGTGATCAGCGTATCCGAAACCTTAGCAATAAAAACCTTTGGTTTTGTTATTATTGGAATTACTTTATCTATATCGTCTTCCGGAAGGGAGACTGTTTGCTTTTCAATTAAAAGCATCGATTCATAGATATCATTAGCTAATTCTTTTACTCTTTTAGTAAATAACTCAGAATCATAATTTAGTGGGTATCCTAATTTATCTTTTTCCGGATGGTATAATTCATACATTTCATAAGCGTTTACTCCTTTGCATTCAGAAGGCCAGTCTTCGTATGATTTTTTGTTAAGCAGTATGTTATAAATACGTTTGTATCACGGAGCACAACTAAAGAGTCGTAGTCGCCAGCCTCCGTTGCAGTAAAGCATGAGCTTACTTCGCTATTACAATTTTCTTAAACTATTAAAACCTGGTATTCCGTGTAAAGAGTGTTTGAATCCCTCTCTCTCCGAAACATCATAATCAAAACGCCTTTTTATTACTCTTCAACGGCGGCAAAACAAAATCATCCACGGCGCTTTTTTCAGCTACCATTTTTTCCACGTCTTCTGCTTTCCTGGGAGCTAATATCGACAACAATTCAAAGTTCTGTTTCCCAATTAGGACATCGTCTTCAATCCTGATTGCAATACCCCACACCACTTTTTGTCACAGGGACTGTTTTCGGGGATGTAAATCCCTGGCTCAACCGTAATAACCATATTTTCCTTTAGCCTGCCATAATTACTTTTGTCATGAACGTCAAGTCCAAGGTGATGCGAACATCCATGCGGATAGTAGCGTTCCACATCCTCTTTATTTTTAATGACTCCCAATCTTAACAGCCCCTCGGCAAGTATCTGTGTCGCTTTATTATTAAGCGCTGAAAAAGGCGTGTCTTCTCTGCAGAGTTTAAACACTTCTTCCTGAGCCTGGTAAACAAGGTTGTAAATCGCCTTTTGCTCCGGGGTGAATTTACCGGAAGCCGGTACCGTGCGGGTTACATCGGCAGAATAACCGTGGTATTCGGCGCCTATATCCATAAGAACCAGATTGTCGCCAACTTTTGTACGGTTATTTTCTATGTAATGTAACACGCATCCGTTTTCACCGGCTCCCACAATAGAGGGGTACCCGACGTACTCAGCCCCATGTTTCTTATGAACATATTCCTGTAATCCCTGCAATTCTGTTTCGGACATCTTTGCGTGTATTGCTTTCATGGTTTCAGCATGCGCAATGGAAGATATATCAATGGATTTGCGCAGTATCACTAGCTCCTCCGGGGTTTTGATCTCCCTTAAGGAAGCTACGAGCGCTGAATACAAGGGTGCATTAAACCTTGCATTTTTTATTTTACTAATCGCCCTAACCTGCGCAATTGAATCTTTAGCAGTTACCAGATCACTGATTAAGAGATTATCCCGGAAAAACGCACCTGAACTTATTAGCGTTTTTAAGTAGATAATAAACCATGCTGTATTTTTACTATTGATAGTGGCACACAGGTAAGCCAGAGTTTCATTTACATCTTTTTTGTAGTTGTCAGGGATGGAGGCTTTCTTCTTGAAACTGTTTACCAGGTCAAAGAGGTCGGCACTATCCTGAGGGTCATTAGGAAGATCTTCCGGTGGGGCATCAAACAAAATTATATCGAAGGCTTCGAAGTTAAAGGCGAACTGGTTAAATTGATCGCAGTTAAAAACCATCTGTATACCCAAATTGGACTTGACGCCATCCACACCCATCCGCCTGCCTGTCCAGAGCTCCATAATAGAATCCTTTCTTTGGGCAAAGAATAGCTCGTTGTACGATTTCTTATCAGCACTTTGCTGAGGCTCTTTATAGATGACTAAAACACCATTCGGTTCTTTATAACCGGTAAAATAATACAGGTCGGGATTCTGGTGGTATGGATAGTTAACGTCCCGCGAGAAGGTACGCCTTGGGTATGCGAATATGAGCGCTACAGAGTTCGAAGGCATCAACTTTCTTAGCGCATCTCTTCTCCCGGCATGAAACTCTTTAGAAAGATAATCTAAGGGAACGTCCTCTTGTGCGTTTATAGTTACGTAAGTCAGCAGGAATAAACCCCAAAGGATATGCTTACTCATAAGCTATTTTAAATATAAGGATTTCTAATAAATAAATCAAGGGCATACTTAACCAGAGCAGAAGCATCGTTACGACCGCAACTTTATTGGTCAGGTTAGTCATCTAAAAATGGTTTGTATGAATTTGCAGCGCTTACAGCTCATTATAAATACATTTTTCCTTTTGCTGTTATAGGTTGTATGTCTGCAACAATTTTCTTCATATAATCTTTTTGAACAGCAACACAGCAACCTTTCCTACAAACATAGGAGATTTTTCCTAGTTTTCAAATGGAGAAAATGGGCTATATTCTATCTTTATTTTGTGATTAGTTTTAATTTCGTAAGATGGAACAGTTTGAATCGTTGAAGTTTAACGTCTAATTTGAGCATGAGGATTTAAAGTATGTTGCCTTCATCATGTTGAATTTAGGCTTTTGTTGTTAGTTTTTGGGCTTCATGCAAGATTGCATTGGCTATTGCTTCTGCATAGATGCTATAGTCTTGTACATTAAGATTGTGAAAAATGTACGTTTTTATGCCATCAATTTTACTGTTTATTCCTTTTAAAGTCTTTACTGTATGGCTTCCTCCAAAAACCTGCCGTACGTGAACAAATCACGATTACTGCTTTAAGTGGCATCAAATTACAGTTTGAACCGACAAAGCAGTCTGTCAATTTTATAAAGCAACTGTTACTATCCTGACCCCATGCTTCATTTAAATTGTTCTACCCCCTATTGCTGGTACAACAGTTCGACCGACATGCGCAAGGGGTTTGGTACGCCAGGCAAAGCTTGGCAACTTCAGTGGGTGAAATTCCCTCCGTGGCAAGAGGGTAGCCACCTCACCACGAATCGAGTCTTGGGCTTGTGAAGGTAACGACACAAGTTAAGTGTAGACAGAGCGATGAATGGGCCGTAACGCAAGTGAAGCTATTGAGCCTCGTTAGAACAACAACCGGAAGCTGACAGGGTCGAACTCCTGGAAAGCTATAGTAGGTATTCGCAACAGGCGATGAATACCGGAGACTCCGGCGGGGTCTGAGAGCACGGCACGTCAGAAAAGGAGTGGTCAGGAACCTGGGAGACCCATGGTAGTCCTTTCAAGAAGGTACACCGGAACCGAGGCACATCCAAAGAATGGTGGATGCTACTATGGGAGTCGGACCTGCTGATAGTACTCTGAGTGTGGGAAAGCCACATACCCGGGGAAGCGGCAGGCAGAATATACTCTTAAAGAGCAACATGAACCTTACACAGAGAAGGAGAATGCATGACAATAAAACTGGAAAGAGTAGCCGAGAAGGCAAAATCAGATCAGAAGCTGCGCTTCAATTGTTTAGCTCACTTGCTAACGCCCGGCTTTATGGCTGAGACTTGGCAAAAGATGAATAAACGAGGAGCAGCGGGCATTGATGAAGAGACCATCACAGCGTTTGGGTGGCACCTGGATGAACGGGTCAAAACCCTCCATGAGCGACTACTGAAAGGGGTTTATAGAGCTCCTGCGGTAAGGCGGGTTGAAATTCCCAAGGGTGAAAATAAGGTACGCAAATTGGGTATACCTACCGTGGAAGATAGACTGCTCCAGGCATCGGTTGCCCGGATATTGAATGCAATTTATGAACCGCTATTCCTGAATTGCTCATATGGGTTCAGACCGGGCAGAAGTGCTCACGATGCTTTACGTGCGTTACGTGGCCACCTCATAGGAGGTAAGGTAATGCAAGTATTTGAAGCTGACATTCGTGCCTACTTTGATGAAGTTAACCATGAATGGTTAATGAAGATGCTGAAAGAACGGATCAGCGACAAAGTAATCCTACGACTAATCTTTAAATGGCTAAAAGCAGGCGTAATGGAGAATGGTTTAAAGTTAAAATCTATATCTGGCGTTCCGCAAGGAGGTCCGGTATCCTGCATTTTGTCAAATATATACCTGCATTATGTGCTCGACCTGTGGTTTGAAAAGAGGGTAAAGAAAAGTTGTAAAGGAGAAGCGCACCTGATTAGATATGTGGATGACTATGTAGTATGCTTTCAATACAAATCTGATGCGGAAACGTTTAGCAGGTTAATTGAAGAGCGGTTCTCTAAGTTTAACCTGCGGCTGGCTGAAGAAAAGACGCGTAGGATCACTTTCGGCAGGTTTGCAAGAGAACGTTGCCGTGAGTTTGGTATACCCTTGGAGGAGTTTGTGTTTCTCGGATTTCGTCACGTTTGCGGTACCGATCGACAAGGCCGATATGCGTTGATAAGAATACCAAGCGTTAAAAGCTGTCGTAAGTTTAAAGACAGGGTGAAGGAGTGGTTTGAGAGACGTATACATTGGAAGGTCAAAGATCAGCAGGCACATCTTGCCAGCATGCTTCGCGGCTTCTATCAATACTTCGCTTTACCACACTGCACTTCTAAACTTTATCTGATCCACGGATGGGTGGAGCGTTATTGGAGGCACATACTTCAAAGGAGGAGTCAAAAGAGTAAAACTCATTGGAGTTATTTGTCAACCAGGGAATGGTTTAAGCTGCCGACGCCCAAGTCACTTCATCAAAGCGTCTGATAAGCTCAATGGTCACACATTCTGAAGAGCCCGTTGCGGGAAATCCGCACGGCGGGTTCTGCGGGGGGCGCAGGGAGGAAACTCCCTGCATCTACCCTACATGCACTCTG
>JBBJMP010000001.1:0-695043 GCA_037718865.1 Chitinophagaceae bacterium
GGTAGTACGACAGTTTTTGGTACTGTTTGTCTTGGTTCGAATCCAGGTCGGGCAACTTAACAGGACAAACCGGAATCAGTTCCATTTGTCCTTTTTTTTGCTTTAACATTGACGCTCTTCAATTAGGACATAAAATTTTAACGCTCTCCATCACATTTCTTTTCTTCCATCTGTTCATTTGTACATTGCCGCTCGAACTCTAAATTTTGTTCTTTGGGCCTTCACTACTACTAATGCGGTATTGACAAGGCATTATCTCTATTGTACTTTTACGCTTACAAACCTAAACCTTAACCTTTTTCCATACTAAGGGGGGTAACAAAGATGTTAGAATCCAATATAAGCGTTTACCAATAAAATATAAGCATTAGTTCTCCGTTTATGAATCTGCCGCGTAACCACATAAAGAATACAGCAATAGTTGAACAATCCTTCTGTTCAGCTTATGCTTCTTATTTAAAAGCGGTTATCCGGCCGGCGATAAATTTTAAACCCCTTATCCTTTGTCCATGAAACCATTTTCATTTCATCAATCAGTATTTTTCTTACTGTTCCTGAATTTAATTTCATTACTTACCACTGCACAAGTCGGCATTGGAACAGCCACACCAGACTCCTCTGCGCTGTTGGATATAAGCTCTACCTCTAAAGGATTTCTTCCTCCGCGGATGACAACACTGCAACGAAACCAGATTGTAAAACCTTCCTCAGGGCTGACCATATATAATACCAGCAATAATCAGATTGAATTTTTTACAGGAAAGATCTGGAACGAATTGAGAAACCTTTCAGGCGCTGCCGATAACGGATTAATGAGGGATAATACATCCATTATACTGGGTAACAGTTTAGGCAGCAACGAAGCAGAACTTAAGACAGACAGGGAAATACCTCTGGCTTCTCATGAATTACGCATAAGCCAGAACGGTACGGGATATATGAACTTATCAGGAAACGGAAACAATTTTGCAGGGGCCTTATTACGGTTCAATGACACCCTTGCTTCCCCGATTGGCACCTCTACTGGCCGTACCTGGCTGCAATTCAACCCCCTTGAAAAAAATCAGGATTCTTCCCCGTTTTTGTTCAGCCAGACTTCCACCAAATACGGTTCGTGGCAACCCAATGAAGTGTTTATGATGGGCTGGAACCTGGCACCAGGTGGGGGAGCAGTAACAGCAGGACAGCCGGGAGTAGGTGTTTCCATGGAACAGCATTTCAAACCTGATGATTCAGGTCCGGGATTTACGGAAATGCACGACTTCTGGATTAAACCTAGCGGCGAGCAAGTGCGATTAATGTCTTATACCCTAAATAATGGTTCCGGAGATGTTGATTTTTACAATACTATCAGCCGCCATTACATTAAAGACCCCTTAAACAAATCAAGAATATGGTATTCTTTGGACCAGGGGCCAACTAACGTAAAGCAAGTATTTGAAGCAGACAACGGTATTTCTTACGCCTGGTCATATGATAATCAGGGAATACAACTATCCGCTCCTGGAAATACTTCATTATATTTGAATGCTCCCAATACTACACACCTTCAATCACTTTCATCGACCCATAACTTTACGGAATTTTCACAGCAGGTACTTCCCCAAACCGACAATTCACTGGAATTCGGAAGGTTTAATACCCGCTGGGCGGAAGGAAATTTTGTTAAGGTACGCAGTAGTTTTATGCAATTAAGAGGACAGGGCCTGGATCATCCCGGAAATGACCTTGTTACGAAAGTACTTGATGTAGCCGATAATTCAGGGGGTGTATTATTACCCAGGTTATCACAGGGAGAGATAAACGCCATTGCAAATCCCATCATAGGTGAATTATTGTTTAATACCGGAACTTCCCTTTACCAGCAGTATACTTCAACTGGCTGGAAAACCATGAGTGCGTCTTCAGGAGAAGAACTGATACTGGTACCTAATGCAAACTATACCGTTTCGCCCGCCAACGGCGTATTGCAGAATATTATTTATGAATACCCCGCAGGCGGAGGAACGATAACATTGCCGGCACTTATTCCCGACAACATGACCTTATATATTAGTAATACTTCAAACAACATCATAAACTTCAGCCTTCCATTATATACAAACAGTACAACGTCTACATCTGTGATGGCAGCAGGGGCACAGGTAAAGTTAATTTATAAAAACGCAACCGGCAAGTGGTATTCATTAAGGTTCTAAGTCACTTTCTTAAGTATGATGCCTGTTTCTTTAGTCACCGTTGTTAACCCTTTCTATGAAAAATTGCCTTCAACATCTAATATCTCCGGTTCTAGTGATGCTCTGTTTATTTTGCTTCAGCCGGCTAAGTGCTCAGGATGCCTTCTATCTTTCCCCTGGATCGCAGGTTAAAATTGATACAGGCACTATCGTTACCGTTATTGGAAATGTAACGCTTGACTCAGGAGCACGTTTATCTCATCATGGCAAACTTTATATCAAAAATGATGGCGCCTCTATGTGGTATGACCTGAATACAAACGGAGATGGTTTGAGCGGAACAGGACAGGTGGTTTTCCAGGGAAAAAGCGGAATAAGTTATTCAGGATTTACCAGATTTTATGATTTGACAATAGATGGAGGTCCGGTCAATTTTTCGCGCCCGGGTATACTTAACGTAACTAACCGGCTACTGCTTCAAAAAGGGGTGATAAACATAGGATCGGGCTCGGCCTTGCACATCCTGAATCCGGCTTTTGACGCAGTTAAACCTCATGTCTCAAACAAAGGATATTCCAATTCTTATATAAACGGATCGATGACAAGGAATATCAATGTCGACTCCTTTACGTACGATTTTCCTGTAGGCAATCAGGCCAGTGTACATTTACTCGCATTTATTAATCATTTTATTACCGGTGTTGATAACCTGACTGCTTTTTTCGATGTTAAAAGTGGTTCGGATGGCGGTATAAAAATAAATGCTTCTACTTATACATCTATAAATGAAAATGGCGTGTGGCACCTGCAGCCTCAGAGTTCGGCTACTGGTGGCAGTTATGGCCTTCGACTTCACCTGAACGGATTCAGGGGACTGGAGGATGATCAGTTTAGTATAGTGGCCAGGCCTTTAAATAGTTCAAAGGGTGAAGACTGGATGATTCCTCTGGGAAGTATAATACCGGAAGCCGGTGTTTCAGGAAGAACGGTAGCTTCAGGTTATACCTTGCGTGATAACATGAGCAACTTCAACAACACCCAATTTGGTATTGGAATGACTTATATAATCCTGAAGTCAACCCTGGGAGACCTGAATGCAACAAGAACAAATGCAGATAAGGTGAAGCTTGACTGGAATACACAATCCGAAAGTAATAACCGTGGCTTTTATGTAGAAAGGCGATTAAACAATGCACTCACCTTTTCCGATCTCACATTTGTAAGCACCAGGGCATCCAATGGGAGCAGCAAAATGGCTCTGAATTATACCTTGTCCGACCGCAACAGCTATCCCGGAACAAGTTATTACCGCCTGCGACAGCTTGATAAAGATGGCACCGTGGCTTATTCAAATATCGTTACGGTTACGGGAACCAGGCCGGTCATCAGCTTTTCACCCAATCCAACAAGAGGTATGTTAAATATAAGTGCACCCTTTCAACAAAATTATACCTTCATCGTCATTGACGCAGAAGGCCGAAAGGTAATGCAACTAAAGCTTGCAGGACCAGCTCAGGTTCAACTCAACAAACTGGCCTCAGGAACATATACGGTAGGATTATATAACGCCATGAATATCCCGGTACTGCTCGAAAGGATTGTTCTATTAAAGTAGTGAATATGTGCGTTGCTTGTTCGGTAATTAGTATACCACCCTATTCCTCCATCCGCACATCCGCACATTATTCAAGAGATCTTACTCCAGGCCGTTTTGCTCTTTTGAGACTGAAGAAAAAGTTTAAGGGGTAAGTGCACAGTCTGGTCAAGAGCCGGATCCTCGTGCAGAATGCGTTCTGCCATCTCTTTGGATAGATCTAACCAGTATTTGTCATGTACCAGGCTAGCCAGCTTAAAATTAAGTATTCCGCTTTGGCGTGTTCCCTCGATATCTCCGGGCCCGCGGATCTCCAGATCTTTTTCTGCAATCTTAAAGCCATCGTTGGTAGCGCAAAGGATATTTAACCGTTCACGCGCCTCACGCGTTAATTGCTTGCCAGTTAATAAAATACAATAACTTTTATCGCTGCCCCTTCCTACCCTTCCCCGCAACTGGTGCAATTGCGATAGCCCGAATTTCTCAGCACTTTCTACAACCATCACGGTAGCATTTGGCACATTAACGCCAACTTCCACAACCGTTGTAGATACCATAATCTGGGTATCGTGATTAACGAATCTTTGCATGTTAGTATCTTTAACATCAGATTTCTGCCGCCCATGCACCATGCTTATCCAATAGGCAGGTTCAGGAAAATAAGCCTTGACATTTTCATATCCCCTCATCAGGTTTTCGTAATCCATTTTTTGCGATTCTTCTATCAAAGGAAAGATAATATAAGCCTGCCTGCCCTCCTTCACTTCTGTTTTAATAAAATCCATTACCTGGGCCCGGCTCTGCTCATACCTGTGAACGGTAGCCACCTGTTGCCGTCCGGGAGGCAATTCATCAATAACGCTGTAATCAAGATCTCCATAAGCGGTCATCGCCAGCGTCCGTGGTATAGGAGTAGCCGTCATCACCAATACATGAGGAGGCACAACTGACTTGGCCCATAATCTGGCCCGTTGCGCCACACCAAAACGATGCTGTTCATCAACAATAGCAATGCCCAATTTGCTGAATTGCACTTTATCTTCAATAAGCGCATGCGTTCCTATGAGCAAATGCAAAACACCTTCTTCCGCTGACTGAAGGATCTCTTTTTTGTCTTTTGACTTTGTTGAACCGGTGAGCAGCCTTACACAAAGCGGCAAACCAGTTAATAGTTCCGAGATGTTATTAAAATGCTGCCGCGCCAGGATCTCGGTAGGAGCCATTAAGCAACCCTGGTACCCATTATCAATGGCAAGTAAAATCGAAAGCAGGGCAACGACTGTTTTACCGCTTCCCACATCCCCCTGTAAAAGCCGGTTCATTTGTTTTCCGAATGCCGTGTCTTTACGTATTTCTTTTAACACTCTTTTCTGTGCTCCTGTCAGGGCAAAAGGCAGGTGATGTTTATAGAAGATATTAAACAGGTCGCCCACCTTCTCAAATACAACACCTTTTGAATAACGGTGACGCTGGGCCCGTATCATACCAATTCTTATCTGCGCCAAAAAAAATTCTTCAAATTTTAACCGGTTAAGGGCCTGCTCGTAAAGGTGGCTGTCCGGAGGAAAATGGATATGTGTATAGGCGTTGAACCTTGACGTTAACTGTAATGAACTGCGTATGTCACCGGGCAGGTTCTCGGGAATATCGCTCTCTTGTAACATTATAAATAATGCATGGACAAGATTGGCGATCTGCCTGCCACCTAACCCTTTTGCCTTTAGCTTTTCTGTTGTTGGATAAACAGGCTCAAGAAAAGGTTTGCCATCTTGCTTGCCATGAGTCAGTTCTTCCATTTCAGGATGAGTGATCTGCGGCATTCCCTGAAAAAAACCGGCCTTACCAAACACAATATATTCTTTGCCGACTGTCAAAGCTTTCTGCACCCAGTTAATTCCCTGAAACCAAACCAGCTCCAACACACCGCTGGAATCCCCAATCTCAACAACCAGGCGTTTCCCCCTCTTTTCCCCCATCAATTCAATGCTATGGATTCTGCCGGCCACCTGTACGTATTCTGTTTGCGGGGTTATCCCTGCAATCTGCTGAATATGTGTACGGTCAATATGACGGAAGGGAAAATGTTCGAGCAGGTCCCTAAAGGTGAAAATGCCGAGTTCCTTCTTTAAAAGATCGGCCCTTAACGGTCCTACTCCTTTAAGATATTCGATGGGATTAAATAAAACTGAATTGGCGATGGGTATGTTGATTTTGGCAAAAATAACATACAAAATTATGTTTAAGGTTTAAGACTTAAAGTTTAAAGTTGTTTCAAGATCATACGCTATTACCAGCGGGATCATCTGCCTTTCCAAATAGATAATGTTATCATTACCATAGCATGTCTCAAAAAGAGACCTTAAACCTTAAACCTTAAACGTTAAACTCTTTCTCGCCTCATTCTCAATCAACCATAACATCATGGGTAAAAAAACAAGTATAATGGGAACAAGGAACAACCTGGTCTGGTAAGTCACTACAGTATATTCATGAACAAAAAACCATACCGGCACGATCGCTATGAACCATAGTTTAAGAATGTGGGGAAAACGTCTGAAGACATATAATATAATAAAAGGTATTACACCAAATGTTCCGATCATCTCAAAATAAGCTTTAAACGCTACAGGACTCAACAGGTTCAGTTTTAGCATGGGCAGGCCCGACGGAACTTTCCACATTTGCGGTTCCCTGTAGCCAAAGTAAATCCTGAGTGAAAAGAAGATAACGAAAAAGATCACATAGGCCAGGGCCGTAATAAACC
Organism: Chitinophagaceae bacterium; assembly: GCA_037718865.1. Lineage (GTDB taxonomy): Bacteria > Bacteroidota > Bacteroidia > Chitinophagales > Chitinophagaceae > JADCRZ01. Next base: position 6,536 of record JBBJMP010000001.1, read on the forward strand.
AGACCTTCTTTGGTGGGAAAGAAATATGCGAAAAACGAAAAGACCGCAGATTCAGGTTCTTGAAATCCATCTGAGATATAAAGTAGAGAAAGGGGATCATGATGGAAGTTTCCCTGTTTAACGCGCCAAGGGGTACGATCGCCAGTAACCACAGCGGGCTCTTGCGGTAAAGGATGATACACGCGGTTAGTAAATACAGGATGTTATCCATGTAAGTATTAAAGGCAAGGTCTGCTGCTGCTATCGAATTACCCATGGCCAGGGTCAGAAAGATCAGGCCGAAAAAGATCAGCCAGTTATTCCGGATAAAGTAACTCCATACAACATATGCTAACAGGAAGATCAGTAAGTGTTCGACAAAGCGGAAGAATATAAAAATGATCAGGTATTTGATCGCACCTTTCGTATTCAGCAGCTTAAAAAATTTCAAGGTCTCTTCGGTTGGGGCTGATGTGGCATTGAAGGTATAGGCAAACTTCTGTTCAATAGGATAAATTTTGTCAATGGTGTTATTGTACACCCACATCATACCCTCAACAATCCCGGGGCATAAAATCCGGTATTGCCATGGATTGTAAAACTCCGACCGTTTCTCCAGGATGGCAATATGCCTTTCATAGGTCAATATGCCATTGCTGTAATAAAAATTTCTGAAGATGGGAAACAGGGAGAGCAATGCAAAGCAAAAACCAAGAAAAAAAATTTTCGATTTACGGTTTCGTTGCAACAATTGTATAATGCGGGTAAACATACATGATTCGTTTTTTAAGATCTGCTATTTCCAGGCCATTGCTCTTGAGTACGTCCTGCACATGTTCTGCAGGCAACTCATTTCCTATTTCGCCCGCAAATATAAGATCGTGCATCTTATTGAAATAAACGAGCATATTCGCCGCATTAATATCCTTGATGACCAGTTTAGCCCCTCTTTTGATTCTAGTCGCCAGACTTATCAGGAACTGCTGCTGGTTAGGTTTAGGAACATGATGCAGCACATCGATCAGGAAAATGATGTCCATCTGCAACAGGTGTTCTGGAAAATGAATGCCATCATATTTATCAAAACGGATCTGGCTGATTTTTGAATCAGCTAACAAATTATTGGCGTTACGAATCAGTTTGTCGCTGATCTCAATTCCATACAGCGCAGCCGGTCTGGCGAACGCAGACAACAAGAAGAAGAATTGACCGGAGCCACATCCGATGTCTCCTACCTTATCCCCCGTTTTGACCATATTTATTAAACTCACATAAGGGCAAACGAGGGGACGGTAATGAATTTTTAGACGATCTACAAATCCTGCATTCAGGTGCTTCGATTTAAGGAAGTGTAACAGATCTTTATTAGTAAGCTCCTTCTGCATATAATCAGACTTTAATTCATTTTACTCAAAATAATAATAACGGGCAACTTGACCAAATTAAGAACGGCTCATCAATAATTTTAGAAATTAGATGTAAACACTTATATGCAAGGCGCTTCTTGGAAAGCGACAAAGTAATAAAATGTCTTTTCAATTAAAAAATTTATTAAAGCCCCGAACATTTTTTGTTTCAACACAATAAATCAAACGTCAAATTACGTTTTCAATTGTCTGATTCAACGTATGATGTTATGTTGCCGGGTAAACAATTGTTTGTAACTTGGTTTTTTTATGCTATGATGCCTATTATACAATTAATAAGAGTCAAGGACTGGGCTAAGAATTCATTTCTATTTATTCCACTTTTTTTTGCCGGGCAGCTTTTTGATTTCGAAAAGATATGGCTGCTGGTCATCGGATTTTTTTCATTCAGTTTAGTTGCCAGCAGTATTTATATCATAAATGACTACCGCGATATTGAAGATGATCAAAAACATCCTGAGAAATCCAAAAGGCCCCTTGCCTCAGGTGCTGTAAAAAAAAACACAGCCATCTTTACATGCATTTTGTTATTGCTGGCCGGGTTTGCACTTTCTTATTTTGCTAATCCCAAACTAAAATTCCTTTTTATTTTAGGCATTTACTTTATTATGAACCTGGCTTACTCATTAGGACTCAAAAATATTTCCATCCTGGATATTTTTATTCTGGCCATCGGTTTCGTGCTACGGATAAAGGCCGGCAGCGTAATAGCTATGATACAGGTTTCTGAGTGGCTGATCATCATGGTGTTCCTGCTGGCGCTGTTCATGGCAACGGCAAAAAGAAGAGATGATATACTTCTAAAGATTTCAATGGGGCTTGATATGAGAAAATCGATAAAGGGATATAATCTGGAATTTATGAATACCCTGCTGTCACTAATTTGTGCGGTAATCATCGTTGCCTATTTTATGTACACCATGTCACCTGACATTATTGAACGACTGGGAACTTACCGGTTGTATTACACCTGTATCTTTGTAATTGCTGGTATAATGCGTTATTTGCAGATCACTTATGTACAGGGCAAATCAGGCTCACCTACCAAGATCTTGTACAAGGACCGTTTCATACAACTTACCATCTTGTTATGGATATCCAGCTTCTATGCCATACTTTATCTGAAAAACATAAACATTTTTAACTAATGATCAAGCAAATTGCCAATTGGGGTAATTATCCGTCAATAGAAAGTAATGTATTAAGCTTTTCATCACATTCTCAGCTTCAGGAAATCATGCGTTCGCAACAGAAAATGATAGGCAGGGGAAACGGCCGTTGCTATGGTGATGCTTCCCTTGCATCAACAACAGTGCTTACGTTAAAATTTGATAAAGTTCTTTCATTTGATACTGCCAGGGGCATTTTTGAAAGCGAGTCAGGAATTACGTTAGACAAGATACTGGAGATCATCGTTCCAAAGGGATGGTTTCTTCCAGTCTCGCCCGGAACAAAATACATCACGCTGGGAGGTGCGGTAGCATCAAATGTTCATGGAAAAAACCATCATGTGGACGGGCCATTTTCAAATCATATTGTCGACATGGATGTATGGGCCGGCAAAGGTGAATTTATTACCTGCTCGCCCGGGGTGTATGCTGACCTTTTTGATGGTACCTGCGGTGGAATGGGACTTACAGGACTAATTACCCGGGTGAAATTCAGGCTAAAAAAAATTGAAACTTCCTATATTGTTCAAAAACAAATAAAGGCAGCAAATCTCGATGACATATTGCAGCTGTTTGATAAATATCATAATGCTACTTATTCTGTTGCATGGATCGATTGCTTGAAGAAAGGAAAGGATTTCGGAAGGAGCATCCTTATCCTGGGAGAGCATGCCGGCCTGCATGAACTAGAGGAGAAACGCAAGCACGAACCATTCTTTGTACCTGATAAAAAACACATCGTTTTTCCTTTTAACCTTCCATCCTTTGTACTGAACAAATACACAATAAGCGCATTCAATTTTTTATATTACTCAAAAAACTTAAAAAGAGAAATTGACAACACCGTTCACTATGAACCATTTTTTTATCCACTCGATGCAATTTTGCACTGGAACAGGGGCTATGGCAAAAAGGGGTTTGTTCAGTATCAATTTGTGGTTCCGATAGACAAAAAACAAGGGCTAGGCCAAATCCTTAACCGTATAAGCGAAAAGGGCATGGGTTCATTTCTAGCTGTATTAAAAAAGTTTGGCAGGCACGATAGTACCATTTCCTTTCCTATCGAAGGATATACATTGGCATTGGATTTCCCTATACGGAAGGGGCTTTTTGAATTTTTAAACGAACTGGATGAGATCGTTTTGCAATTCGGAGGAAGGATATACCTGACTAAAGATGCCAGGATGAAAGCAGACGTGTTTTGGAAAAGTTACCCAGGCGCTGACCGTTTCAGCCAGATCGTAAAAAAATACAATCCGGATTACAAATTCAGTTCCTTACAATCCAACCGCTTGCTGATCACCAAGTAATTATTTAAATTAACATGCCAACAGCTTTGATCCTTGGTGCGACCTCAGATATAGGAATTGCTTTATCGAGAAAATTCGCTATGGAAGGTTTTGACATCCAGTTGGCTGCCAGAAAAATCGAGGACCTGCCTCCTTTAAGATCAGACCTGATGATCAGGTACAATGTTCATTGTACTATTTACCGTTTTGACGCTGTTGACATTGCGCAACACAATCCATTTTTTCTTTCGTTAAGTCCTGTTCCCGACGTTACCATTTTTGTGATCGGATATATGCATGACGAAAATGCAGCAAAAAAGAATTGGGCAGAAACCGAAAAGATACTCTATGCAAATTATGTTGGAGCTGTTTCTATATTGAATTTAACCGCTGAACATTATGCTACCAGGCAAAAAGGAATCATCGTGGGTATAAGTTCTGTAGCCGGTGAAAGGGGAAGACAAAGTAATTACCTGTACGGTAGTGCCAAAGCCGGGCTCAGCGCTTATTTGTCAGGTTTACGAAATTCGTTGTTCCCGTTTCAGGTGCATGTCCTGACTGTAAAGCCCGGATTTGTTTACACCCGGATGACTGAAAACCTAAAATTGCCTGCTTTATTGACAGCAACTCCTCAGGAGGTTGCCAAAGCGGTGTTTATTGGTGTAAAGAACAAAAAAAACGTCATCTATGTAAAAAGTATTTGGCGGTTGATCATGTTCGTTATAAAATGCATTCCCGAATTCCTGTTTAAAAAATTAAAGCTTTGACTATGCCATCCCATGAAAGATTTTCTCCTTTCTTACTTAAGAGGGCACCTTACTGTTTCATCACCTGAACAACATATGTTTTACCATCCTGGAATCGCAGCTCTGCAATGTATACACCAGTCAGCAGGTTGGCTAAGTTAAGCCTCCTGGTAAAGGTCTCAGCTTCTTTCACAAAATCTGCCGAATAAACAATGCTGCCACTTGTCTGATAGATAGTAAGTTTGAATTTTCCCTTTCTTTGAGAAGCAAAATTCACATTGATAATGCCTGAGAACGGGTTAGGATAAACGCTGTATTTCGTAGCATAACTATCCATTTCATTAACAGTAATCACCAAGGTATCTCTTGCTGTCAGCCCATCATTATCCGTCACTGTCAGAACCATTTCATAAATACCTTTTTCTACTCCATTAATTACAGTAACCGGAGAATGCGGATCCACAATGTTAATTTGAGTAGATCCCTTTATTCTTGTCCAGGAATAACTATTAATAAATCCGTCGGTATCTTTTCCTTCTCCGAATACCATCAAAGTGTCCTTTGGCAAGGTTATGGTTATATCCGGCCCGGCCTTGGCAACCGGAGGTTGATTGTTGGAAAAAGGTCCGTTGTTCACTACTACTTTTATTATTGCGGTTCCGGTTGCGCCTTCGTTGTCCGTTACCAGTAACAGAAACTCATAAACACCCGCCACGGTAAGTGATTTTACAAGGGTAACGGCTGTTTTGGGACTTACAATGACTGATTGTGAAGGGCCGCTGATTTGCTTCCAACTAAATCCGCTGATCGATCCATCAGGATCATTTCCGCTTCCGCTTAGTGTAACCTGGCTGGCGGGCAAGGTAATGCTAAAGTCGGGGCCTGCATTGGCCGTCGGCGGCTGATTGGGCGGCGGAACAGCCGTATGTACCGTTACTTTTACGACAGAAACAGCCGTTGAGCCTTCGTTATCCGTCACGGTTAGCGCAAATTCATACACGCCGGCCTGGGAAAGTGCGTTTACCAGGGTGACAGCAGTATTAGAACTTGTAATGACCGCTTTAACAGGTCCGCTGTTTTGCTTCCAGCTGAATCCGCTGATGGACCCGTCAGGATCAGTTGCGCTTCCGCTTAAAGTGGCTTCGGAAGCCGGCAAGGTAATATTCAAGTCGGGGCCTGCATTGGCAGACGGTGCCTGATTAGGCGGCGGGATAGCCGCATGTACTGTAACTTTTGCCACAGACACAGCTGTCGCACCTTCGTTATCCGTCACAGTTAGTGCAAATTCATACACGCCGGCCTGGGAAAGTGAATTTACCAGGGTGACAGCAGCATGGGGACTTGCAATGGCTGATAGTGAAGGGCCGCTAATTTGTTTCCAGCTAAACCCACTGATCAATCCATCAGGATCAGTTGCGCTTCCGCTTAAAGTGACCTCGCTGACCAGTAAGGTAATGGTCTGGTCAGGGCCAGCGCTGACAGTCGGCGGCTGATTGGGTGGCGGCTGATTTGGTGGCGGAGCAGCCCCAAGCACTGTTACTTTTGCCAGTGACACAGTCGTTGCCCCTTCGTTGTCCGTCACGCTTAGCGCAAATTCATACACGCCGGCTACGGTAAGGGAGTTCACCTGGGTATTAGCAGCATGAGGATTTGCAATGACCGCTTCCACAGGTCCGCTGTTTTGCTTCCAGTTAAATCCGCTGATAGACCCGTCAGGATCAGATCCGTTTCCATTTAATGTAACCTGGCTGGACGGCAAGGTAATGCTTAGATCCGGGCCTGCATTCGCAGCCGGTGGCTGATTAGGTTGGGAAGCGGTTACCAATATACTTACCTGGTCTCTTGTAGATGCGCCCATATCATCGGTAACCGTTAACTTAAATACATAGGTTCCCTCTGTAAGATTAGTGACCGTTGTTTGTTCTGTATTCTTACTTGTGAGGTTAAACTGCGAAGGACCACTGACCTTTTCCCACAAATAGCCGGTAATGGTTCCATCCGGATCAAGTGAGGCGCTGCCATTAAGCGTACAATTGTCGACGGGTAAGGTAATTCTTTGATCAGGACCAGCGTTAGCTATTGGCAACTGATTAACTAAAGTTCTTGCCCCTTTACTCTGAAGCAACATCCATTCATATATATTTAGGCCTTCTTCCTTATACTCCGGATCGTACCATTTATTCCAACCGCTATGCCCTCCTATAAAAGAGGTATATCGGGCCGACCCTGGTACAGCAGCATTCATAACATCCCGGATCTTGTCCATTGACCTATTATCGAAAGTTCCCTCAAAACCCCACCATTTGCCACCCCCAAGGGCGTAAAATTCAAAGTTGCTGATCGGATTGTTCGGAATAACGGCAGACATGGCTACAATAGAAGTGACCCGGGAAGCGTAGGCAACAGAATGAGTTACGTAATTATCTGCACAAAATCCACCCATAGATAAACCAGTTAAATTAAACCGGTTCGGATCTATTCTCCAGTTAGCCACCACTGTATTGAAAATCAAATCCAGGAAAGCCGGTTGGGGATAGGGGTCAATAGGCTGAATGGAGATAACAATAGGCTTCTCCTGAATGCCGTTTACGGTAAACTGCATGTTATGCCCCTCATGTATAAATTTGGATGGCCCGACCTCAAGCAGCTTTGTTTCGTCTTTACCCGTTTCGCCAACACCAGGAAAGAAAATTATTACAGGATAGTTTTGGTTTGTGAGGTAATAGTCGTCGGGAAGATGAACATAGGCATTTAGTCCGTTAATTTTTGTAAGCGTCTGCTGCGAAACAGCATGAACGGTAAATAACCCGAAAAGAAAAAATAACAGTATTACTTTTCTTTTAGCAAAAGAACTATTCATATAGGAATGATGAAGGTTTACTTGAACGACAATTTAATGCCTGATACAAAACTATGCCGATAATTAATTAAAAAATAGGTTTTTCAATTATTTAACGGACGTCGTACAAAAAATTTTAACAAATTATGCAAAAAGACATAATTTGACAAGTACAAGTATGAGATTGGATAAAATTTGAACTGGTCTATGCATAGAGTAAAGCGGGGAGTAAGAGGGCAAGTCGCTGAATCCTTTCTTTTACTACAATAATTTGCTTATAAACCTGTTATAAGGGTGTAAGTTAAGAAAATAGCTGTTTTTATCATAATAGTTTTCGAATTCTATGAGAAAATCTAATCCTCCTTCAAGGTTTCATCTTTCAATCAAGAAAAATGATCATGTTCTAGAGGTCGGAGGTGGCCATAACCCTCATCCAAGGTCAAACGTTGTAGTAGACAAATTCACTGATGACAACACACACAGGGCCGGGAATCTGAAGGTGCTTAAAAATCAACGGTTTTTACAAGCCGATGGGGAAAGTCTTCCTTTCCGCGATAAGGAATTTGATTATGTGATCTGCTGTCACGTGCTTGAGCATGTGGAAAATCCGATACAGTTTTTGTCTGAACAAATGCGGGTGGCCAACAAAGGCTATATAGAGACACCCTCCCTTATTGGATGTTACCTTTCCCCAAAAAAATCACACAAATGGGTTTTGCTGGACATAGATGACAAAATTGTAATGTATGATAAAAGTCTGATCGATTTCAATCCTCCCCTTGATCTGGGATATATGTTTCTCCGGTATTTGCCTAATCATTCGATGGGATTTAAAATTATGCAAAGAACACATCATGAAATCATGACCATGAATTTTGAATGGGAAGAAAAGATAGACGTATTGGTCAATCCGGAAGATGACTATTATATGAAGTATTTCAAAGAACCCTGGGGTAAGGAGTTCTGTGATAAATTTATTACACACCGGTCGCTTAGCGGTGAAGCCAGGGCATCTTTTCTGGCGTTTACCGATATAGTGAAAGCTGCTTTTAAAAGCAAAATATTGAAACAATAAAAGACCCTGCCGGGCCAATTTAATATAATCATTAATTTATCTATTATGTGTGGTATTGCCGGCTTTTATGATATGGGAAAGCGCCTGGAGGAAAAAGAGCTTAGAAGGGCCACAGACGTGATTGGTCACCGCGGGCCCGATGACAGCGGTTATCATGTTTTTAATTTTGCCGACGCAAATATTGGATTCGGCCACAGAAGACTTTCTATCCTGGATCTTTCTCCACTAGGTCATCAACCCATGTTTGACGCGACAGGCCAGTACGCCATATTACTGAACGGTGAGATCTATAATTTCCTGGAGGTCCGCAAGCCTCTGGAAAAACTGGGTTATTCTTTCCGGTCCAATTCGGACACTGAGGTGGTATTATATGCTTTAATGCATTATGGAATGAAGGCCATCGATCGGTTTATAGGCATGTTCTCAATAGCTTTCCTGGATATAAAAGAGCAGCAACTATACCTCATCAGGGACAGGGCAGGAGTAAAACCTTTATATTATTATCACCACGCGAATATCCTCTTATTTTCGTCTGAACTCAAGTCGTTTCACGAATACTCCCTTTTTAAAAAAGAAATCAACCCTGCAGCGGTAAAGCTGTTCTTTCAATACGGTTATATTCCTGCCCCGCATACTATTTTTCAAAATACACATAAGCTATTACCAGGCCATTACCTGGCTGTTGACTGCAAATCGGGCAGAACCGACCTACATAAGTATTGGGATGTCTACGAGTATTATAATAAGCCGAAGCTGGATATCAGTGAAGAAGATGCCGTTGAAGAAGCGGAAAGGCTGCTGCATTCAGCCTTTAATTACAGGATGGTATCAGATGTGCCTGTCGGATTATTTTTCAGCGGAGGCTATGACAGCGCTACCTTAGCCGCCATCCTGCAGGCCGACGCTACTGAGAAGATTAAAACTTTTACTATCGGTTTTCATGAGCCGGAATATAATGAAGCGCCTCACGCAAAGAAAATAGCCGAATACATCGGAACGGATCATCATGAGTATTATTGCAGCCATGAAGAAGCGGCAGCCATTATACCTGAACTTCCATTTTTCTTTGATGAGCCTTTTGGAGACAGCTCGGCAATTCCAACCATACTGGTTAGCCAGTTTGCAAGAAAACAGGTTACTGTGGCGCTTTCTGCCGATGCTGGTGATGAGATTTTTGGCGGATATAACAGGTATGGCTACCTGACCAAGATACAGCGTAATTTGAAGTATCTTCCTTCTTTCCTGTCCCGCATATCATCAGGCGCTTTAAACTCGATCAACGTATCGCGGCTACCTTATTTAAAAAATAAAACGGGGATGCTGCATCGTTATAAGATGCTTGCAGATGTAATTCACACCAAGGATGTTTTTGCGCACAATACTATTCTTTCTTCCCGGTACACACAGAAAGAGATCAGGGCAATGCTAAAAAATACAAACATGAAAGTAGCCTCTACTTTTTTCGACAGCATGCCTTTCATCGAAGACAGTAATGATGACCTTTCAAAGATCCTTGCCGTTGATTTTAAAACATATCTTCCGGATGACATCCTCGTTAAGGTGGACCGGGCAACCATGAGCGTTGCATTAGAAGGAAGAGAACCTTTTGTTGATCACCGGATCATCGAATGGGCAGCCCAGTTACCGATCGACCTAAAAATTAAGGGCGGTGATAAAAAATATCTTCTTAAGAAACTGGCTCACCGCTACATACCGGCCCAAATGTTAAATAAGCCAAAAATGGGTTTCGGGGTGCCTATTACAGTTTGGTTCCAAAGTGAATTAAAAGACTTGTTTGATGAATATTTAAGCAAAGAAGCCATAAGAAAAAGTGAATACCTGGATGCTCCCTATATTGAAATCCTGAAAAAGAAATACCTTGAAAATCCAACGGAAAACGAAGCAAATAATATCTGGCTGCTATTAATGTTCCAGATGTGGTGGAAACGATGGATGGGATAAGAGGTGCAATAATACTAAACCAGCCAGATAACAATGAAAATACTTGTAACAGGTGCAGCCGGATTTATCGGATTTCATGTGGTGAAACAATTAGTAGCCGACGGCCATGAGGTCACGGGAATTGATAATATAAATGACTATTACAGTACCGACTTAAAATACGACAGGCTTAAACAGCTCGGCATATACAAAGCGCTGATGCCAAGTAACAAGCTTTTATCCAGTACCCGTTTTCAAAACCTGTCATTTGCAAATGTAAGTCTCGAAAACAAAGCAGAGGTGACAGACATTTTTAAAACAGGCGACTTTAATATAATCATGCACCTGGCGGCACAGGCAGGAGTAAGATATAGCCTGCAGAATCCTGATGCTTACATAAAAAGCAATATTGAAGGATTTCTGCACATACTTGAAGGTTGTAGAACGTATCCTGTAAAACACCTCATATACGCCAGCAGCTCATCTGTGTACGGCATGAACCAAAAAGTTCCGTTTGCGCCCGCTGATAATGTTGACTTTCCTGTTTCTTTATACGCTGCCACAAAAAAATGCAATGAGTTGATGGCCTATACTTACCATCACCTGTTTGGGATCCATGTAACGGGATTAAGGTTTTTTACTGTGTACGGACCCTGGGGAAGACCGGATATGGCCTATTTTAGTTTTACGAAAAACATACTGGAGGAAAAGGAGATACAGGTATTCAATAACGGGAACCTCATGCGTGATTTTACCTATATCGACGATATCGTGAATGGAATAACCAGGCTGATGGAAAAAGTGATCAGCGATCCTGCAAAATTTTCCTATAATATTTATAACCTGGGAAACAATAAACCGGTTAAGCTGATCGATTTCATTAAAATACTTGAAGACTTACTTGGCAAAGAAGCCCATAAGCGATTTGTAGATATGCAGCCCGGAGACGTGCTTACCACCTATGCAGATATAACTGCTTCAGAACGTGACTTTGGGTATGCTCCGGAGACAAACATTTCTGAAGGACTGGCCAGGTTTGTAAGCTGGTATACATCTTATTACAAACAAGAGGTTCAGTCTTTCACACAATAAAAGATCCGTTGGCCTTTCCAGAATCCATACCTGGCAATCTCTGCCTGGGTAAAGGATTCGATAAAATCGTCGGCCCTTACCTTAAAACCTATACTTTCCAGCCGGGCCGGGTAATCCCTGCCATACCACCTTACATGCTCGCTCAAACCGTAAACGCGTTCTCTTTCTTTTGGGTCCGTAATAGTGTAGTCTTCATAAGTCACTTCTCTTTTCCAGTCGATCGGCACCTGAAGAATAGCCCAGCCCCCTGGTTGGAGCATCTCGTATACTGCCTTCATTGCTTTTTTGTCTTCTTCTATGTATTGAAAAACATGGTTGCAAATGATAGCATCATAGGAGTTAGAAGGAACATCGTTATTCAAAAGGTCAAGAAATTTTGTTCCTTCTGGATAATGGCTTGGATACATATCAACCGGGTGGTAGTCAATAGTTTCCAGGCTTGAAAATTTTTTGAAGAATAATCTTTCGGGGGCCACATGGAGAAGCCGTACCGGTTCTTTATAGAGATTGGTACGTTTTTCCAGGTACATCCATAATAACCGGTCTCTTTCTAATGAATCACATTCCAGGCACAACCTGTTGGGAAGTTTGATCACTCCGAAAGGTGCAAAGGCCTTAAAACTACTCTGGCAACAAACGCAGTAAACTGCATCGCCTTTATAAAATTTCTTTTGGAAATTTTTTTTTACATCCCTGATGGCATGAAAAACATCATCAGGTAACATCTTTTTTAACGTGTCTTTCATAGTGCTAATTTCTTATTGGATAATTTCTGTGTAAAGCAGTGGCAATGCCGTTATATAACAATACGCCTTTTACCAGCTGGTTTAAAGGCAACTGCGGCCTTTCGGCGTTGAACCGGTGAAGCATTCTTTTATGCAGTTCATATTTTTGATTCTGCGTTCCGAATAATATATCTATTTTAAATTCATCCCGGTCGAGCTGCTCAAAAAAGTGCTTGGATATTCCCGCATCCTCATGCGGAAATGAAAATGCAGTATAAGTTAACTCGAGTGTTTGTTTCACCTGTCTGCACGATTCAATGGTTTGCCTTAGCTGTTCATCCTCGTGCAGCAAATTATAATGGGGATGGTCTATACTGTGTCCGCCAAAATAAAATCCCTGTAACTTCATCTCCTTCACCTGTTCAACACTTAAAAATGGTTTTTGCATTTGCAGATACTCATCAAAGTCAATGTCCAGGCATAAGCCCAACTGATCAGCAAGCGACCGATTCAGGTAATTGATGGAAAGAATCTTGGCACTGGTTTCGAAAAAATGCTCCGACCTCAAACCAAGTATTTCATTGATCGGCTTTAATAAGGATCTGTTGTTTTCCTTACCCTTTAGCTTCTCAAGTATCAGGCTTAGCTTAAACCGATAAAACAGTTCTTTATTATCTAAAAAAGCAGGATTAAGAAAAAACAGTGCGGTAACCCCTTTTCTTTTAAGGATAGGCGCAACGGTATCGTACACTTCGCGTAAGCCGTCATCGAAGCTAAGCAGGAACGATCGCCTGGGAATGGGTTTATGCAAACGCAGGCAATCAATGAGCTCTACCGGATCTATGGGTTTGAAGTGAGTCAGCAACAAGTCGAGGTCGCTGATAAACTGGTTTGTATTCTTGTACGGGTACAGGTTTTGAATATGAGGAAGCCTTTCATCGGATACCAGGTGATGATAAGGCAGTAAAACGTTTACTGCAGTTATTTGGTTTAGCAATAAATGAGGTAATATGGATGAACCTTTATAATAAATATTTTTATACAGGCTCATTTTTTAACAGGTCTTCTATAAAGACAATTTTTGTATGCTCTGTTTTAAGAAAGGATTTGTTTGCTTTTCCCATCTTTAATAAAGCAAACACCTGGCGAAGAATAAAAAGCGGCATATAGAAAACCGTTGAAAGCAGTTTTTTATCATTAGTTTTTGCCGAAATGATCAGGAAAAATGAGATGACGAATACCACGATTACTGCTGACCAAATTAGTGCAGACAGCGGATTAATAAAAAGATTGATCAAAACAAACAGGAATGCCATGCCCATAACCAGGAACAATGGCGGTCTTAGATTCATGAATCCAAAGAAAGCAACGTTAAAATTTAACTTGCGTATGCCTGCCACCAAAACTTCCCATCCAAGGTTAAAATATTTGAATTGTGCATGGATCCACCTGGTGCGCTGCCTTTCCATGGCTGCTGCATCGGTTATCTTCTCATCGTAAACAATAGCTTCTTTTGCAAATGCCAGTTGCGGTATCTTACGTACAATATCAGCCTGTATGCGTTTGTCGAAACCACCAAGGAAGTGCTGATAGATAATTTCCTTGTACAGGCTCGTTTCCAGGGAGATGCCCAATCCCCAAATGGCCGAGGATAATCCCAGCTCCATACGCATTTCCCTTTCAGTAAAATTATAAAAGGTATTCCCGATGGTATCCAGTCGCGAATAAAGATTGTCTTTATTTTTTGCCTGAAGGTTGGTTTGAACAGCCCGGAATCCCTGCTGATAATATAAATTCAGCACATGCATATATTCCGGATGTACCAGGTTATCGGAATCAAAGATGACCAGTACTTCGTGCGGCCGTACAAAATGATTGATGGCGTAATCAATTGACCGTATTTTGGCGCCTAGTTCTTTTTCCGGTTTCAAAATAATTACCCTTTCATCTTCGAAATGCAGACCGGAAATATCACAGGCATCGGCCACCACGTAAACGGTAAAGTTCCGGTAGGTTTGTCTGCAGAATGAGTCTACCAACGGTGGGATCAATGTAAGGTCTTTATGAGCCGTAATGATTGCCGCAAAGTCAAAGTCTTTTTCAATGACCGGCCTTTTGTGGGCAATAGTATACTGCCGGCGTAAACCCTTTTTTATCCAGTAAACAAGAAGAAAAAACAAGGGAAGCAGCAGGTATATGGCTATCCACACCTGAAGAAAATAAAATATCGTTTTTAGAATGATCATTGCGTTTGTTGCCGCAGAGTTAAAGGAAATTGTTAACGTTCAAATCTGCGAATCTGCGGCTATTTTTCTTTTGCCCACATTGAAAAGAATCCACCGGTGAACTGGTACGGCAGCAGGTCCGCTATCTTGCTGTCAACTTTTTGCAGCCATTTGATGCGCCTGGTAAATAACGAAAATGGAAATACATCGTCTACAAAGTTGCTTTTCGCAAACCGGACTATCTTAAACTGATTGTTCGTAGATAATTGCTCCAGGTCTTTTTTAGAAAAAAACTGGATATGGCTCAGGTCATCGGCTGCTGATTGCGGTGTCGCGCCGCTATAACCCAGCATGGTTTTAAATTTGAACAGCATCCGCCATAACAGGCTGTTAGTCGTCTGCATCTTTTGAACGGGTTTGGTCACCAACACTTCCCTTGGCCCTTTGCCATTGGGAACAGTTACAATCAGCTTACCGCTGTCTTTCAGACAATCGTACAACACTTTTAGCAATAACGAAGGCTGCTTAAGATGTTCGAGCACCTCACTGCAAATCACCGCATCGTATTTTTTTCCATCGGCCACTAATTGTTCAGCACTGATCACCTTAAACTGAACATTGGGCAAACTGGTCAGCGCTTTCGCCTGAATGATGGTTTTTTCGCTGACGTCTATGCCAAAAACATTGAATCCGTGTTTACCAAGATGCCTGCTAATGACGCCGTTTCCACATCCCACATCAAGTACGCTGCTCCCGGGGGGAACAGACTGCTGTAATGATTGCAAAATAAAATCGAGGCGCTTTATATCCGCAATTCTATCAAACTCATAACCCTTATTGTTAATTGTAGTATTCATTTTTCTTTCGGTTAAGGTTTTCATGCCCGTCCAGGGCTTTTTTATACACTTCTTCTATCTGCCTGGTCATGGCTATAACATTATAACGGCTTTGTATAGTTGCTATGGCATGTGTACCCAGCTTTAATCTGCAATTCCGGTCACTACATAAGCGCAGTAAGGCTGAGGCTAACTGGTCGGTATCACCTGGTTGTATCAGCAAACCGTTTTCGTTATGAGTAATGATTTCGGTTGAGCCGTCTACAGCCGTGGCTATTACCGCTTTTCCCATTGACATAGCCTCCAACAGGCCTATAGGTAAACCTTCCCATAAAGAGGGTAAACAATATATATCAAGGGCGTTGAGTACTTCAGGCATGTCTAACCGGAAATTTTCAAACAGGATGTGTTCGCTTACATTCAGTGATTCGGCCAGTTTTTCAGCCTCAGACCTTAATTCACCTTCGCCTACAAACAATAGTTTAACATGCTGCACCTGTTCAAGCAGTTTTTTAAATGCACGTATCAGGGCAAGAGGCTGCTTTTGCCAGGTCATTCTGCCAACAAAACCGATCAACAATTGTGATGATGAAATACCCAGTTCCGAACGTACATCAGTAGAAACATTAGACGGTGAAAACCTGTCAAGGTCGATACCGTTATTGACAACGATAGATTCAAACTTTCCAAAGTGCTTCTTCCCGGTGCGCTGGTTTGTTTCAGACACGGAGATGTTAAACCGCATTTGACGGGTAAGGTATAATTCAGACCAGATACGCAATCTTTTTACCAAAACGTGCTGATCGTCATGAAAAGACCAGCCATGTACTGTATAAATGAGAGGAATCCCCAGAGATGCAGCTGCCCAGAAGACATTCGTATTTGCACGGGTTCCATGTGCATGAACCAACTGAATGTTTTCACGGATCATAAGCTTTTTTACTTTGCTCCATACGGATACATCAAATGCTTTGGTTGTTGGGATGACAACATTTTTTATGCCCAGGCTGTTTAGGCTGTTGATCATTTGCCCTTCCGTGAAGGAAAGGACAATTGGTTCAAAAACGGATTTTTCCAGATTTTGCACAAGGCTTAATACGTGGCTTTCACCTCCACCGATCAAACCCTGGCGGATCGTTTCCAGAACCTTTATTCTTGTTGCCGGAATCATTAGTTCTTTGGTTTGGTAGCCACTATCATCATTTCCTTAATGCCAAACAGCCGGGAAATAAAGTTGGTGGCAAACCGGTATAGGCCAAAATTGATTTTGAGCAAAGGGAGTAAACGGAAATATCCGGCTCCTGTTATATAACGGTTCTCTTTTATTTCGAAACCAACTGACATCAGGAGATTGTTTATGGCCTGAAAATTCCAGATATACAGGTGCTGATTAAGATCGTACTTAAACTGAGCCCGGCCATGCCGTTCGTAGGGAATAACCAGAATCAGTTTTTTTCCTTGCTTTAACTTGTTAAATATATCTTCCAGCATGGTTTTGGGATGGGGGTGATGCTCCAGTACATGGGCAGAAAAAACCACGTCAAAGGCGTTGTCGGGCACATCCTCCAGGTCATTGATTGCGTTTATACCTTTGTTTTTGCAGAATTCAACGCCAAATTTGGATATGTCATAACCGATAGCATTAGGCATGTAAAGAATATTCTGTCCTAACCCACAACCATAATCCAAAACTCTATCCTGGCGATTTATCCCGGAAAAAAATTTGGAAAGAGCAATTTTTGCCCTTGCATTATAATAATTTTCGTTGAAATGACTGCTATGGCGGGTCGAATGATACCAGAATTCATAATCTATAGAAGAATGCTTGTCTGCGGTTAAATCGGTTTCCATACTGATATTAATTGGCTATTCACGCAAACTGTTTCTGTTTTTTTACCTGCCATCCATCAGGTAATTTCTCCGGTATTTCTATGTTGGCAAATTCCTGGCTTTGACGGGCACCTACCCGTTTGGCCCAGCCTGCCATCCTTGCAATCCCTTCTTCCAGCGAAATGCCTGAGCCCGCACCAAAGATCTTCTGCGCCCGGGCGTGGTCAGAATAAGCATGCAGCACTTCGTTTCGTGCATTCAGATATTTAATGTTTGGTTCCACTCCGAAAAATTTACCTACTACCTGAGCAAGTTCGTTAACGGAGTATGGCTTATCTGCTCCAATATTAAAGATCTCGTTGTAAGCCTCCTTTATAACTACTGACTGCGCTATAGGTATGGCCACATCATCAATATAACTGAAAGCCCTGGTTTGAGTGCCATCTCCAAATATAGTCAGCGGCAATCCCTGCATGATCTGGTTCATAAAAATACCGATCACATTGCGGTATTTATCCCCGATATTCTGATTTTCGCCATAAACGTTGTGCGGCCTGAAAATGACATAGTTTAATCCAAACATTTCATGAGCAGCCCTGAGATCAAGTTCAACGGCATATTTGGATACTCCGTAAGGATCTTCCGGTATAGGGGTCATTGCTTCAGTCATGGGAAGTTGGCCTTTGCCATACACTGCTATGGATGACGTAAAAACAAAACACTTCACCTTATGATTAACCGATTCGTTAATCAGGTTAATACTTCCGATCAAATTGGTGTTATAATTATAACGCCTGATAAAATGAGACAAGCCTTCGGCGGCATAAGCAGCAAGATGATAGACATAGTCGAACCGGTATTGCTGAAACATTGAACGCACCAGTGCTTCATCCATAACAGAACCATTAATAAAGGAAACACCTTCAGGGATGTGATCTTCAAATCCTCCGCTCAGGTCGTCAAGAACTACCACCTTGTGTCCTAAAGACAAACAATGCTTTGCAACGTGCGAGCCGATAAAACCTGCTCCACCGGTAACCAGTGATGTGGGCATAATTAATTTATATTAAACTGTTGAAAATCTGGATGTTGTCAAATTCCATAGCACTCCTCTTATAAAAGACTTTAAATGCTCAAACTGTTTACTAAAAGTATAAGAAAGTATAGCCTTTGGTGCTGCAAAAAGCACAAAGAATATTATAAAAACGGAAAATTGTGGCAAATTAGTATTCCTGCGCATATAAAGAATTCGGTTGCGGGTGTGATAATATACTTTTATAGCGCTTTTTTTCCCCATCGTAATGGATTCCTTGTGGTAAATGAGAGCTTTACCTACATACCAGATCTTATAACCGGCTTTTATTATTCTGGCCGACCAGTCCCATTCTTCGTAATAAATAAAAAATTTCTCAGGGAACATGCCTACTTTCCCGATTATTTCCCTGCTTACTAGCATGGCACATCCATGTGCGCCATGTGTGGGGCCTTCCATATCGTATTGCCCCCGATCTTCCTCCAGGCTACCTACCGCAGCGGTTCTTCCGGTAAAAACATTGATGGGATTGAAACCAGCGTATTGAATAATGGAAGGATTATTAAAAAACCTGATCTTGGGGCAGGTCACGCCGATGGTCGGATCTTCAAGGAAAGGCGCCAGCAACTGGTCGAGGAGGTCAGGAGTCACTTCCGTATCGTTATTTACAATAAAGATATAATCGCCCGTAGCCTGTTGCATACCCCAGTTATTTCCGCCAGTAAATCCAAGATTTTTTTCACTTCTCAGTACCCGGGTATTGGGATAGATGCCTGCGTTTATTCGTTCAGTGGGATCTACGTCAGAACCCATGTCGCAAACCAATACCTCAAAATGGCGGTATGTCAGCAGACGCGTAGATTCTAAAAACTGACAAGTAACTTCGGTTTGATTCCAGGTGAGCGTGACGATAGATATCAAAGGGTTGGCCTTCAACATAAAATTTGGATCTTTTGTGGTAACTATAACCAGGTTAAGCCGAACGGCCTACACATTATCCTTCTGAAACAAAGCCGAAGGAGTACTGGCCA
This sequence comes from Chitinophagaceae bacterium, assembly GCA_037718865.1. Classification (GTDB taxonomy): domain Bacteria; phylum Bacteroidota; class Bacteroidia; order Chitinophagales; family Chitinophagaceae; genus JADCRZ01. The sequence goes on from JBBJMP010000001.1 coordinate 25,773, forward strand.
TGATCCAAAGATCGTAAACAAAATTGAACTTTTCAGCATATTCTATATCCAGGCTGATTCTTTCCTCAGCAGACATATTTTTGTCACCTCTTTTTTTTATTTGCCAGAGACCGGTAATGCCTGCGGGAGCCATAAACCGTGCAGCCCACTCGTCAGTAGTTAACGTAGCTGCTTCATATAAGGGCAAAGGACGGTTTCCTACCAAAGACATGTCGCCGCATAATACATTGAACAACTGTGGTAATTCATCCAGGCTGGTGTTTCTCAGAAATGCGCCAACTTTAGTGATACGTGGGTCATTGCTTATTTTGAAGAAAAGCGGTGCGTTTACTTTCGAAGTATACTGATTGAGGTGTGCAAGCTGACTTACCTTTTTATCCGCATCAATGATCATTGTTCTGAATTTGTAGAAATCAAAGATGTTGTATCCTCTTCCTGCCCTTTTTGAGATGTAAAATACGGGGCCTTTAGATTCAGACATGATAAGAATGCCTATCAACAGGAAAACGGGACTTAAAATTACGATAGCCAAAAAAGAGATAACGATGTCAAACACTCTTTTTAAAGTCCATGGAGAGCCCAACACCGGGTTTACGGATGTTTGAATATTTTTGGTTAATAACTGCTGATTTGCCTGTTTTTTTATTTTTTTCAAAAATTCCACCTTTGACAAAAATTTTTCTTGCGATGTTTCACCAAGAAAGACAATCTCGTCAAGGAAACTGAATTTTGTAAATCGGTTTAACTCTGCTTCAGTTAAATCAGAAGCATCAATTACCATAGGAACCAGTGATAAACTTACCCGGGAACTAACATACTTGTGAAATTCTTTAAGCGATGTTTCCGTTACCTGGGCATCAATAATAAAAATATCAGGAATGGCATGCGTATCAGAAATACGCTTTAAGATAGAGATCGCATTGTGTATGGTTTCTGAAGTATATCCTCCATCAAATGTCTGAATGAGAAAATCGACCTTTCTGGATTCTTTACCGATGTACAGAAATTCTATTTTTCGAGTGGAGTAAGTGTCATTAACCGGGTAAGTTTCAATGGTGAAATGCTTATACGTTTTGGCGGTTGGGGATTTTGTGGGTAGAGATGTAAGTTCCATACAGGTAACTTTATGATATTAGTATACAATAGTAATTAACAGATGATTTCAATGTTTATACAACTTTCAGGTAAGCTTCTCTCCGGTTTACATGAAAAGAAGTAAAATGCTGAATAGATACGCCAAGGTCAACCGGATTAAAAGGTTTCATAAAAAATTCCTTTACGCTTAGCTCCTTGCATTTTTGGTGTGTCTCCTTCTTATCGAGGGCAGAAAGGACAATTACAGGAACGTTGCCATATATTCCACTTGATGTCAGATAGTCAACTAATTCCCAATCTTTCATATCCGGCAATTGAGGATCGGCTATAATTATGTCAGGCAATTTATTTTTAGTCAGCCAATACATAGCAGAACATCCATCAGACGCAGTGATCACCTGGAAGCTTTTGCCAAACACAGTCTGCAACAAGAAACGGATAGCTTTGCTATCATCAATTGCTAAAATTTGTCTTTTCATTACCTTTAGAAATTAAGTTATTCAACAACTCAATTTTTCATTGGAATATTTTGGAATAACGGTTCTAATAGAAATTGGACTTTCTAGCAAAAAATATTAATCCTGAAATTCAGGCTTTATATGGATTGAAATCAGTTTAGGGGTTTATTCAAGGATGTGCAGGTAGTTAAATCAACCTTTCAAAAGAGAGAATCCTTAATTTAGAAAGATTTTATCTTTAATGGAAACATAAAAATATGTGACAATTATCAATAATCCAAACAAACCAGGTAATTTCTCATTTGAGACTCAAAGATGAAACAATTCTTTGAATAACAAAATACCCATTTAGTGGTATTTTTCAGGAAACAGTTTGCCGTGTTGCCTTTTCCCAAAGGACGGACTGCTGATTCTTTACATACCTGGTAAATCCTATTATAAGCGATACATTCATAAATAAAAAGTAATAAGGTATATACAATAGTTTGATTTTGATGTTATTGTTAGCGTAAAGCCAGCCAAGGCTAGCCATTAGGTAAAACAAGATTTGCATTAGCAGGAAAAGGTTGTATAGGATACTCTCCCCATTTACCACCAAAATTACATTAATGATCAGCAGGGCAAACAGGCAGATAGGGCACAATGTCCATCTCAACACCCGGTGCGAAATGAATTGGAAAGAAAGAAGCGGGTATTTAATGATGTTGAATAGCTCTTTCAACATAACAAGTGACTGAAAGCCGCCTGCGCTTATCCTGATTTTTCTTTTTTGCTCTTCTTTCATAAGTGCGGAAGGTGCTTCCATTGCATATGCCTTAGGTTCATATTTAATCAGGTAACCCCTAATGCAAATTTTCAACGAGATCACGAAATCGTCGAGCAGCACATCCTCATTTGTTTCTTCAAACAGTTCCGTTCTGATTGAAAACAGTTCCCCGGCAGCTCCCACAACGGTGTTAAGGTCGGAATCGAGCTTTTTCAGTATCGATTCATATTTCCAGTATATGCCTTCTCCTGCCCCGGCCGCGCTGGAGTTAGTCAACTCCAGGATTTTTTTTTCACCAGCCACTCCTCCAACTTTTGGATCCTGGTAATGCTTTGCGATTTCCTTAAGGCATTCACGGTTGAGCAGTGTATTGGCATCACTGAATACTACAACAGGGGTGATAACAAACTGCATCACCCTATTTATGGCTGCCACTTTTCCTCTCCGGCCAGGCTGATGGTAAAGCCGGATGCTCTCATATTGGCTTACGATAGCAGGTGTTTTGTCATTTGAACCATCCGTAACAAAAATTACAGACAACTTGTCCCGGGGGTAGTCCAGTAACAGGGTATTCGTAATTTTGGCATTAATAAATGCTTCTTCATTATAGGCGGCAACAATAAGTGTAATGGCAGGCTCAAATGCCTTTAGTTCAGTGTGCTGTTTTTTTTTGCTGAAGATGCGTTTAATAAATAAGATGAAAGATACAAGCATGCCATACCCCGCATAACTATAAAAAATGATGAACAGAGATAACCAGAATATGACTGTTAAAGTTATCATCTATCTATTATAACCAAGACCCGGGTTTGCTTGACATGTGGTGTATGTTTGAATTTTAAAAAAGTACCCGAATTCATTTTTTTAATTAACTAATTTTGACTTTCCAATTTAATTATTATTTTTACAGACTGATATAAGGTAAAACTCTTATTCAGCAAAATAATTTCCCAGGTATTTTCTTCTTCCCATCCTACGTTGAAATCCCGTTTATTCCTTTTATACTACGTACTGCCGCAAAGAAAACATTCTATAGTGCTACCGCACAATAAGTGATTCATATTTCAATCTCCTGGAATAACTGCAAATGTTTCACTTGTATTATTTAAATATGCTCATTAACCCCTCAACAAAAATGAAGAAGCTGTACCTGCTTATCCTTACCATCGTTGCCTTTCAGGCTTTTACAGCCAATGGCCAGACTAACCCGTTTAACCCGACCGACCCCGATGTCGTATTTACATCGACCAACCGGCCACCGGCACCCGCTTACGGGCCGATAGCCAAATGGGGCCATACTCAAAGAATGAACTGGACTACCACATCCTTTAAATCGTACTATTACAAAGGAATGGTTTTCCGTTTGAAATTCCCTAAAACCTATCAGCATAATACTGCGGATGGAAAAAAATATCCCATTTCCCTGTTCTTTCATGGTTTAGGCGAAAGGGGAGATCTCTACGACAATGAGTGGTCCATGTATCACGGAGGGAAGGAATGGCGCGATAACGTAGACAATAATAAGTTTGACGGCTTCGTGCTTTATCACCAAAGTGAAAACGGGTATCATAGTTATTACTTTCAACGGCTCGTCGAATTAATCGATTCCCTTTCTAAACACGTTAAGGTTGATATAGACAGGGTTTTCCTGCATGGACTTTCTTCCGGCGGACAGGGTGTTTTTGATTTTTTAGCGGCTTATCCCAAAACGATCAGCCATACTGCTCCGCTTTGCGCAGCGCAAACGGAGGACGTACCTGACCAGATTAAATATATACATATCCCTATCTGGGGTTTTTTCGGTGGAAAAGACACAAATCCTACGCTATCTAATGCTGAATATGTGGTGGGAGAATTTAAAAATAAGGGCGGAAATATAAAAATGACCGTGTACCCGGAACAGGGTCATGGAATCTGGTATAGCGCCTGGGCCGATCCCGGGTTTGTTCCATTTATGAATGCGGGGCATAAAGCCAACCCGCTTGTATTTTTTGGACGCACCGAATATTGTGTAGGCGATGCTATCAGCGTCAAAATGGGATTAACTTCCGGTTTTAACGCATATGAGTGGCAAAAAGACGGGGTTAATATAGCTGGGGCAACTTCGAATCAAATTACCGTTACTCAACTGGGCACATACAGAGTAAGGTTTAAAAGAACGGCAACGTCAACCTGGTCGGAGTATTCACCCACACCTGTTGTAGTAAAATACAAAGCGGTTACACAAACACCTGCGATCCAGATCACAGGATTGAAAAGTAAGGTGTTGCCGTCTCCCGATGGAAGTACAACGACACCCCTGGAAATACCGGGCGGATATGCTTCGTATGAATGGAGGAGAGTAAGTGATAATGTGGTAGTAAGTACCCAAAGCACTTATAATGCCGCTCCGGGGCAGTACAAAGCCAAAGTAACCGAACAATACGGATGTTCTGCTGAGTTTTCGCCTGTCTTCACAGTGATCAGCAGTAACGGAGCAAATGCTCCGGATGCCGCTAAAAACCTGGTCGCCATAGCCAACTCTAAAACCAGCATACAATTAGACTGGAGCGACAACCCAAATGCCCCTAATAATGAAACCGGGTTTGAGATTTACCGGAGCACTACGGCCGGAGGTCCCTATTCGCTGATCATGATAAATCCAGCGAACAGCCTTTCCTTCCTGGACCAGGGATTATTATCCAACAACAGCTATTCGTATATTGTAAGATCGGTAAATAGCAACGGCGCGGCGGTTAACAGCAACGAGGCAACTACTGCTACAAATGTAGACGACTCCCCGCCCTCCGCTCCATCTAATCTGCGATTTGTTGGAGCTTCGCCCAGTTCTGTATCCTTGCAATGGGATGCTTCAATAGATGATATCGGCATTTCTAAATACGATATCTATATAGATGGTCAAAAGGCATATACTACCGACAAGTCACCTTTTACTGCAAATAATTTAACCAACCGTCAAACCTATAATTTCACCGTTCGCGCCAGGGACTTGGCCGGCAACCTTTCGGCACTAAGTAACCAGGTGACAGCTACGGCAAAAATAAGCGGATTATCATACAAATATTATGAAGGCGCCTGGAATGCGCTGCCTGATTTCAATGCGTTAACCCCGGTAAAAACAGGAAACTCGGTTAATGTGGATATCAGTGTAAGGAATAGAAGTGATAATTTTGCTATCCTCTGGCAGGGCTTCATTATTATACCAGCTTCAGCGAGTTATACCTTTGAAACGACATCTGATGACGGAAGCAAATTGTATATCGGCCCGTACAATCATACATCTACTGCTTTAGTGAACAATGACGGATTGCACGGCTCACAGTTCCGCACGGGAACTATTACACTTCAAGCCGGAGTCTACCCTATCAGCATAACCTATTTTGAACAAGGCGGAGGTGAGGCAATGCAGGTGTGGTGGTCCTCAGTTGCTGCAGGAATACCCAGGCAGCAAATTCCGAACAGTGCCTTCACAGAAACGGTATCCTTGCCTGAAGCGGCACCCATCGCCCCGTCCGGATTGCAGGCAACTACCGTTTCTTTTGACAAGATAAATTTGCAGTGGACGGATAACAGCTCAAACGAAACCGGTTTTGAAATTGTGCGCTCTACCACTGCAGGAGGCGTGTTTTCAACCATAACGACAGTTGGTTCAAACATCCAAACGTTTACAGACAATACGGGTATACAAGCACAAACCAGGTATTTTTATAAGGTCAGGGCAATCGGAGCCTATGGCGAATCGGTTTATTCCAGTAATTATTTAAACGCTTCCTTTAAGCTGAATAATGACTATACCGATTTCAGTGGAAACGGCAGAACTCTTTCGGGCTCAATCAATCCGCCTTCATTCAGTGCTGCGGACAAGCAGGAAGGCAGCCATTCCTTATTATTTGACGGGGTGAACGATTACAGGGATATAGGCGGCGGAACAGGCAATTTCACGAGGGAATTGCATACGGCCAGAACCGTTTCACTGTGGATGAAATCAGAACTGAACACGGGAACAAGATTGATCTTTGAACTCGGAGGCAGTGATAACGGTCTTGCCCTGAGACTGAACGGTGTAAACCTGGAGGTAGGCATAGCCAGTAACAATTCGAGAAGCACCATCTCTGCGTTATTCAACAGCCTGGCCTGGAAACATGTCACGGTAACGTACAACGCAAACGCCGTATTTCTGTATGTTGACGGAGTACAGGTAGCTTCTAAAACAAACCTGACGTTTACCCAGGTAAACGCCAGTAGCAGCAGTTCAAGGCTGGCTACGCAAAACGGTACTAACGCTTTTAACGCCAACCCAACAGGGTTTTTCAAAGGCTATATGGACGACCTTAGCTATTTTACTTCTGCCCTGTCGCCTGCTGACGTTGAAGCGTTGAAAAATGGTACATTCGTCACTTCTTCCGCAGTTACAGCTAACTTGCCCGCTATCCCTGTGGATCCTACAAGTTTGGTAGCTTCTGCAGCATCTTCCAATCTAAACAACTTGGTTTGGTCTGATAATTCAGATAATGAAAGCGGGTTTGAAATTTATAGGTCAGTAAATAACAATAACAATTACCGGTTGCTGGCTTCAGTACCAGGTTCAACCGGTGGTTCAGTAAATTATGCAGATTCCAGCTTGTTTGCGAATGTCCTGTACTACTATAAAGTAAGGGCCATCGGATTGGGCGGAAACTCAGGATACAGTAACGAAAGCCAGTCCAAGACAAGCAACGGCAACCCGGTGCTTGCACCAATAGCCAGTTTCACCATGAAATATGGCACACAGGTGAATGTTTCTGTATATGCGGAGGATAATGATGGGGATCCCATCACGTTAGCTGTAACTAACTTGCCTGCATTTGCCAGTTTCACTGATAATGGCAACGGAACAGCATCGCTGGTGTTTAGCCCGGCTATAGCAAATCAGGGTAACTATCCTAATATAACGGTAACGGCTACCGATGCAAATAGCGGTACCAGCAACAGCACCTTTACTGTAATCGTAAATAACAATAACCCGCCTACACTGAATGCAATAGCGAATTCCACAATAGACGAAGGAAGCACTGCAGTCATTAATTTATCAGCCAGTGACCAGGACGGCAATACAGGCCTGACCTGGTCAGGTGCAAATTTCCCTGCATTTGTTACGCTGGCAGGCAATGCCAACGGGACGGCACAGGTGACGCTCAATCCCGGCTACGCATCCTCCGGCGCATATACCGTACAGATCACGGTCCAGGATCCGCAAGGAGGAAGTGCAACCAGGCCGTTTACCATAACGGTAAACGATAAAAACCCGAATACGAGGTTCCTCGTTAACCTGGTTTACAACTCAACAGGACCAACACCATGGAATAATATGACCGCTTCGTCCATTGCCAATCTGAAGAATACAGATAACCAGTCAACCACCGTTGGTGTCCAGTTCTCTACACCGGGCTGGTGGCAACCCTGGAACCTTGGTGCAACAACAGGAAATAACTCGGGAGTATACCCGGATGCCGTAATGAGGGATTATTATTACTTCGGAATCTACGGCGGCCCGGAGACGGTGAATGCGACCGTCTCAGGTTTAACACCCGGAAAAGTGTACAATTTCAAGTTCTTTGCCAGCAGTACCTGGACAGGGTTCCCCGATAATGGCACGACCATATATACTATTGGCAGCAAGTCAGCTTCCCTTGCGGTGCAAAATAATACACAAAACACCGCAAACATCAGCGGCGTAATGCCAGATGGCACCGGAAAGATTGTATTTACTATGAGCAAAGCCCCGGGCACACCGCTGGGATACCTGAATGCGTTTGAATTCGAAACCATCTTTGATGATGGGTCGGCTCCGGCAGCTCCTAAAGACCTGAAAGCAACATTACTTCAGGGCACAGGTGTAAAACTCACCTGGCTTGACGTAGCGTTTAATGAAACCCGTTATAACGTGTACAGGTCAACCGATTCTCTCGGCACTTATGACTTATTGAACCCTGCAGCAACAAATCCAAATGACAGTTCATACAATGATAATACAACAGGTGCATTGACGAAATATTACTATAAAGTAAAAGCGTTTAACACCAATGGTGATTCTGAATTTTCAACCATTGCCGGAATAACTACCAGCAATAACAATCCGCAGGTATCCACTATCCAGGATGTAGTGGTTAAAACGCAAAACACGGTTAACGTGCCCTTTACGGCCACAGACAATCCGGGTGACGTTGTAATCGTTACCGCCAGCCTGCCTTCATTTGCAACGCTGCAGAACGTTGGCGGCGGCAACTACAATATTGTGCTGGCACCTTCCAATGGGGATATCGGCGTGTTTAACGCATCTGTCACGGCGACAGATTCTTATGGCGGAACTGCGACCGATCACTTCCAGATCTTAGTGAACGATCGCAACACGAGTTCCATATTTATAAATTTCGGTCCGGATGGTGCTACAGCTCCGTTGCCCTGGAATAACAGTCTGGGTTACACTTTTGCTGGCCGGGTTGTTCCAAACCTTAAAGATGATGCAGGCAATAACTCTGGCGTAAGCCTTACTTACGTCGACGGCTGGTCTGGTTCTCTTGATTATGGCTTTAATACAGGCAACAATTCAGGCATCTACCCCGATGCAGTGCTTAAGAGTTCACTCTATGAAGCGTCAGTAACCGCAAAAAGGATGCAACTAAGCGGCCTAGATCCTTCGAAATTATATAATATCGTAGCACTGGGAAGCGTAAATGCCGGGTTTGACGCCAGTTCGACCTATACTGTCGGCCTGCAATCCGTTGTTCTCAACGCCTCCTTTAACAGCACCAAATCGGTACAATTGAACGGGATCAGTCCCGACCCAGGCGGGAAGATCATCTTAAACATAACTAAAAACGCAAGCAGCACATATGGTTACCTGAATGCCATCGTCATCCAGTCTTACGATGCTTCGGCAAGTATTCTAAGCCCGAAGGACCTGTTTGTAGAACCAGTGCACAATTCCAGAACCACGTTGAAACTGCAATGGGCCGACCGGTCGGCGACTGAAGCCAGTATGCAGGTGTGGAGGTCTACTTCTCTAAATGGTTCATACACGCTGGAAGCCACTTTACCGGCAAATTCAACCAGCCATACCAGTGTGGGACTTAACGTAAATACCCGGTACTTCTATAAGATCAGCGCTGTAAACGGAGCAACCCAGTCAGAGTTCAGCAATGTGGGTAGTGCTACAACGCCAAATACAACCGTGCTGATCAATTTAACCTGGAGGTATCCGGCAGGACTGCCCTGGAATAATACGGCGACAAATCCCCAGTTAGGTGATCGTTTTGCCAACCTTTTCGACGATCAGAATAACAATACTGGCATGGCCTTAAACCTATTGGGCTATTTCAACGGCGAGTTTTACGGAGGTATGAATACGGGAAATAATTCAGGCATCTTCCCCGATCAGGTGTTGATCGGTAGTTACTGGATTGATAACGGTCAGATATCACCGCTTAAACTTGACGGTCTTGATCAGACTAAAAAGTACAGGGTCGGATTCCTTGGAAGTACTGACTGGACAGGCGAATTAACGTCGACGCTGACCATCAATGGAAAAACGGTTTATCTGAATTCACACAAGAACATATCGAAGGTTGTTTATATCAACGATATCAGCCCGAACGGTGATGGTGAAATATTGATGAGTTTCAGCGCTACAGGAACGTATGGTCATTTAGGTGCCCTTGTCATCCAATCATATACACCCTACACCGATAATGGCGGAGCCGCCCCACAAACTCCAAACAGGGTGGTACAAAATGTACAGGTCACGCAAGAGCTGAATAAGAATACAGCTAATGATGGCAGCGGCAAAGAGAAGCTGCAAAACCTGAAAGCCTTCCCTAATCCTTTTGAGGATAAGTTCAATATAACTTTTGATAAAGTTATATCTGCAAAAAAACTGACCGTTGAAGTATTTAGCCTGGCAGGACAAGCCTTGTACCGTAACGAGTACAGTGTAGCTGCCGGCTTAGGAATTGTGACTGTAAAAATACCGGGCAACAGTCTTCAACCGGGATTATATCTGGCGAGGATTTCTGAAAATGGCAGATTGGCCAGGGAATTTAAACTTGTTAAAATTAAAAAGTAACTAAATTACTCCTACTGATTTCAGATCCGGCACCCTCAAAGTGCCGGATCTTTTTTTTATACCAATCTATATCATCATTGTAAACGTATGTTTTTTTTAGGCTGGCATCTAGTGGATTAAAAACCCAACGGAGCCTGATATCCGGGATACCAACCAGCCCTTTACTGCTGTTAAACCGTTTATGTGGAAAAAATTACCGCTATAGGGTATTGACAATACAATTAAAAAGTGTTTATTTTGTACTGTTAATTCAAAGAAACTCGACTGAGACTAATAGGTGAAAATATTTTTTATTTAAATCGTTATCAGTTTTTATATATTTTTCACTAAGTTTTTGCCCTTTTAATATTATTTTCGACACGTGCCATCCATTCCATGAAATTCCAATACTATTATTCATCATACTACGTTTTGTTTTAGAAAATTAGTTTGTTCTTCCAAATCCTCGCAAGAAAAGTTTTAATCATTTCGGTTAATCGATCTCCTATTAATTCCAACGCTTATTAATCTGTTTATTAAACTCAACCTCACAAAATGAAAATTATTTTACTTACCCTGGCTTTATTGTTGGCTAAAGTAACGTTGGTAAATGCACAAAGCCCATTTGATCCGGCTGACCCGGATGTGGTATTCACAAGTTCGAACAGGCCACCTGTTCCTGCTTATGGCCCTGTTGTAAAGTGGGGACATTCTCAGAATTTAAACTGGGGAGGAACCGGCTCAACATCTTTCAAATCGTATTATTACAAGGGAATGGCCTTCCGGCTTAAATTCCCCAAAACGTATCAGCACAATGTTGCAGACGGGAAGAAATACCCGGTTTCTTTTTTCTTCCATGGTTTGGGAGATAAAGGAGACGTTTATGATAATGAATGGCAGCTTGTTGCCGGTGGCAAGGAGTTCCGCGACAGGGTAGATAACGGAGAATACGATGGTTTTCTTTTTTATCACCAAAGCGACAACGGATATCATAGTTATTATTTTCAAAGGCTTGTTGAATTAATCGATTTACTGACTCAGCACGTTAAAGTAGATCCCGACCGCGTATTTCTTCATGGTTTGTCTTCAGGCGGGCAAAGCGTATGGGATTTTTTGGCTTATGCGCCAAAATCCATTAGCCACACTGCACCACTTTGTGCCGCACAAACAGAAGACGTTCCGGATCAGCTTAGCTATATACATATACCCATTTGGGGATTTTTTGGTGGAAAAGACACCAATCCGACCTTGTCAACTGCAGAATATGTTGTAGGAGAATTTAAAAATAAAGGTGGAAATATTAAAATGACGGTATACCCCGAAATCGGGCATGCCGTATGGTATCCATCCTGGGCCGATCCAGGTTTTGTTCCTTTTATGAATGCCGGCCATAAGGCCAATCCCCTGGTATTTTTTGGACGCACTGAATTTTGTTCCGGCGATCCCATCAATGTTAAGCTGGGGCTAACACCTGGTTTTGCCGCTTATGAGTGGCAGAGAGACAATGTTACTATTGCTTCTACTAATGAAATTACCGTATCAACACTAGGTACTTATAAAGCAAGGTTCAAAAGAACGGCAGCATCCAACTGGTCAGAGTATTCTCCGTCCCCTGTTGTTATAAAAATTAAAGCGCCGACTCAAACTCCGGCAATTCAAATCACTGGTATTAAAAGTAGAGTAGTTCCTTCTCCGGACGGAAGTACCACAACACCGTTAGAGCTGCCAAACGGGTATACTTCTTACGAATGGAGAAGAGTAAGCGATAATGCAGTGGTAAGTAATCAACGGACGTTTAATGCTCCGGTAGGTACTTATAATGCAAGGGTTACGGAACAATTCGGTTGTTCCTCTATTTCTTCTGCGAACTTTTCCGTAATCAGCGCCAGTGGTGCCAATGCACCCGAAGCAGCAAGGACTCTCGCAGCTACCGGTAACTCGAGAACAACAGTACAACTAACCTGGGCACAGAATGCGTCTCCAGACGAGACCGGATTTGAGATTTATAGAAGCTTAACTGCAGGTGGCCCTTATACATTAATTACCATTACTCCTGCAAATAACCTGTCATACCTTGACCAGGGATTACAACCAAATACCGATTACTATTATATAGTCCGTGCGGTTAACAATAATGGTGCAGCACTCAACAGCAATGAGGCAACAGCAAAAACCCAGGTAGATAGTTCACCACCGACGACACCTTCTAACCTCGCCAATGTGGGTGGTTCACAAACTTCCGTATCGTTGCAATGGACTCCTTCCACTGATGATGTGGGTGTTACTAAATATGATATCTATATTAATGGGCAGAAGGCGTATAGCACTGACAAAACAAATTATGTGGTTTATAACCTGGTTGATGGCCAGTCGTACGTTTTTACCGTAAGGGCCCGCGATCAGGCAGGTAACCTTTCCGGGTTTAGCAATCAGATCAGTTCCGGGACACAGGCAAACGGTGGCTTAAATTATAAGTATTACGAAGGAACGTGGGATAGGGTACCTAATTTTGCTGCACTGACACCCATAAAGACCGGAAATTCTCCTAACGTTGATCTGAGTATTAGAAACAGGAGTGATAATTTCGCTGTTGTGTGGACTGGTTTTATCAATATTCCGACCAGTGGCAGTTATATTTTTGAAACAGCTTCAGATGATGGAAGCCGGCTACATATCGACGGAAGTGAAATAGTGAATAATGACTATGCGCATGCCAAAGAATTCAGAACCGGAACCGTAACATTATCCAAAGGGCTTCATGCCATTACCATCAGTTACTTTGAAGCAGGTGGTGGTGAAACAATGGAAGTATGGTGGTCATCATCTGTTGCCGGTATTAGCAGACAACAGATTCCCTCAAGTGCATTTACCAATTCTACGCCTCCGCCTCCGCCTCCGCCGGCAAATGGCCTGAATTACCAATATTATGAAGGTACCGGATGGTATCAGATCCCTGATTTTAATACGATGACCCCGATCAAATCTGGCAATTCAGCTAATATTGATTTGGGAATCAGGAACAGGAATGACAATTTCGCAGTCCTCTGGACCGGGTCCATTAATATTCCGGCTGCAGGCAGTTATACCTTCGAAACAGTTTCAGATGATGGAAGCCGGTTAAATATAGATGGAGTTGAAGTAGTAAACAATGATTATGCGCATGGACCGGAAACCAAGACCGGAACTGTATCATTAACCAAAGGACTTCATGCAATAACCATCAGTTACTTTGAAGCAGGAGGTGGAGAAACCATGCAAATCTGGTGGTCATCCGGCAGCATTTCCAGGCAGCAAATTCCTGATGTCGCCTTTACGAATACAGCTGTCCCTGATCCAACACCAACACCTGTAACGGGATTAACTTATAAATATTACGAAGGAACCGGATGGTATCAGTTGCCTGACTTTAATGGAATGACACCCGTTAAATCCGGGAATTCAGCTAACGTTGATCTGAGCGTAAGAAACAGGGATGACGATTTCGCCATGCTCTGGACAGGATCAATTAATATCCCGGTTACTGGCAGCTATACCTTCGAGACAGTTTCAGATGACGGAAGCCGGTTATCTATAGACGGTAATGTAGTCGTGAATAACGATTACTTACACGGTCCGGAATCAAAAAGCGGAGCTGTTTCATTAGCCAAAGGCATTCATACCATTACCATCAGTTATTTTGAAAGAGGTGGTGGGGAAACCATGCAGATCTGGTGGGCATCGGCAGCTGCCAGCATATCAAGGCAGCAAATTCCAAACAGTGCATTTACCGGAACGCCTTCACCTGATCCAACCCCAACAAACGGTTTAAATTACAATTATTATGAAGGTACAGGCTGGAACCAGCTGCCAGACTTTAATTCGCTGACACCGGTTAAATCCGGAAATTCAGCAAATGTTGATCTGAGCATTAGAAACAGGAATGACGATTTCGCCGTCCTCTGGACCGGTACCATTCATATTCCGACTGCAGCTAGTTATACTTTTGAGACAGTTTCAGATGATGGAAGCAAGTTATCCATAGATGGAGTTGAAGTAGTGAATAATGATTATGCGCATGGACCGGAAGTCAAAACCGGAACTGTTTCATTATCCAAAGGGCCGCATACTATTACTATCACTTATTTCGAAAAAGGTGGTGGTGAAACCATGCAGATCTGGTGGTCTTCAGCAGCAGCCAACATAACAAGGCAACAAATTCCGAACAGTGCCTTTATTGTACCAACGTCAGCCAATAATAATCCGGCGCTGACAGACGTTCAAAATCAGTCAATAAGAGTAAATACCACAACAAACCTGGGTTTCACAGCAACTGACGCTGACCAGGGCGATATTGTAACGGTGACTGCCAGCCTTCCAGCTTTCGCAACTCTGCAGAACCTGGGCAGCGGTACCTATAATATCGTATTGTCTCCAACCAATGCACATATCGGTACGCATAACGCGACAATTACAGCGACCGACAATAAGGGAGGAGCAACCAGCGACCAATTCCAGATCCAGGTCAATGCCAGCAATACTACCTCGGTATATGTAAACCTGGGATCTGATGCTTCTGTGGCTCCATCGCCATGGAACAACATACTTGGCTATCCGTTTGCAGGTAGAGTGATACCCGATCTTAAGGATGCAACCGGAGCCAACACGGGTATGAGCTTCACGTACGTTGACGGCTGGGCAAATACACTTGATTTTGGATTCATTTCAGGCAACAACTCGGGCATTTTCCCGGATGTTGTGTTGAAGAGTTCTATTTATGACGCTTCTACCAGTTCCAAAAGGATAACACTGAGCGGTTTAAATCCGGCTAAATTGTATAACATAGCCCTGCTGGGCAGCGTAGATGCAGGTTTTGACGCCAGTTCTTCCTACAATGCAGGTTCGCAAACCGTTGTGTTGAATGCTTCTTATAACAGTACCAAAGCGGTACAACTGAACGGCCTGAATCCAAGTGCAGCGGGTGAGATCACCGTCAACGTCAGTAAAAACGCCAGTGCTTCGTACAGTTACCTTAATGCATTGGTCATTGAGTCATACGATAACGTACCAGGCATTCAGAATCCGGAGAAATTATTTGTTGAACCGGTACACAATTCCAAATCCACGTTGAAGCTGGAATGGGCTGACAGGTCGTCTAATGAAGCTGGTATGGAGGTTTGGAGATCGACTTCATCCAGTGGAATTTACGCTTTGGTAGCTTCACTGCCTGTCAATACTACCAGTTACACTAATACCGGCCTTACGCCGAATACCAAGTATTTCTATAAGGTGCGTGCTGTCAATGGCTCTAGTCAGTCTGAGTTCAGCAGTGCAGTAAGCGCTACCACGCCCAGCTCAACAGTGCTGATCAATTTAACCTGGCAGTATATTGCCGGTGCGCCTTGGAATAATACAGCAACAAATCCGCAGATCGGCGATCGCTTTGCAAACCTGGTGGATGATCAATCGAATAATACAGGTATGGCATTAAGCATCCTTGGATATTTCAATGGCGAGTTTTATGGTGGCATGAATACAGGCAACAATTCTGGAATCTTCCCGGATAATGTGTTGTTCAGTAGCTATTGGGTTGATAACGGCCAGGTAACCCCGCTAAAACTGGATGGTCTGGACCAGACCAAAAAGTACAGGGTTGGATTCCTGGGTAGCACTGACTGGACGGGTGTGTTGACTTCTACCCTGACAATCAATGGACGAACCGTGTACCTGAATTCACACAAGAACATATCGAAGGTTGTATATATTAATGATATCAGTCCAAATGCCGATGGTGAAATCCTGATGAGTTTCAGCGCCACCGGATCGTACGGACATCTGGGCGCACTCGTTGTGCAAGCCTATACAGCTTACACAGAAAATGGTGTACCTGCACCCTTGCCGGCCAGTGTTACCTTAAATCAGAAGAAGATTGAAACGGAAGAACTGGTAACCAAGAACACCGTTAAGGAAGTATTCGGGCAGGATATGATACAAAACCTTAGCGCTTTTCCAAATCCATTTGCTGAAAGCTTCCAGGTGGCTTTTGAAAATTTAAAATCAGCAAAGAAAGTAACTATTGAAGTGTTTAACCTTTCAGGACAGGCGTTGTATCGCAAAGATTTTAACCTGTCTGCCGGTGCCAATAAGGTTAATGTGGTTATGCCAGGCAACAGGCTCCAGCCCGGGGTTTATCTTACCAGGGTAACTCAAAATGGTTTATTAGTCAAAGAATTTAAATTGGTTAAAATAAAAAACTAACCTAGTCGTTTCTTCTTATAGTACAATCCGGCACCCAAACAGTGCCGGATTTTTTACTAACTTGCCAGATTAAACCTCCAAATCAATGATTTACTATGGACTTACTATTTCTATTCAGGGCTTTACTAAAAAGAAAATGGATCATAATCGGGGCAACGATGCTGGCCGTGATCGCTGCTTTCATTTTTGTGATCAATAAACAGAAACTATACGAATCAACAGCTCAATACTCTACCGGATTTACTGTTCAGCAGGTGTCTCTGGTGAATGATGAATCGGATGCCTACAAAACCGACATTAAATTCAATAACGTTCTGGAAACATTCACTTCTCCGAAAGTTATTGGTATGCTGTCTTACAATCTGATGTTACACGATCTGACAAGCCCTGAGACGGCATATCGGAAGATCGATGAAAAGAAAAAGAATTCACCGGAATATACTATCGTCAATCCCGAAAGAGCGAGGCAGATACTGATAAGTAAGGTAAATAACCTTGAGCTGCTAACCACCTTTAGCGAAGAAGAAAAACACCTGATCGAATACCTCAAAATCTTCAAGTACGATTATATTTCCGTTAAAAAGAGCCTCTTCATAAACAGGATCCCCAGAACTGATTACCTAACCATTGTATTTCGTTCAGAAAATGCGATGCTGTCCGCATACGTAGTCAACAAGCTGGGTGAAGAATTTCTGCGTTTTTATAATTCAATCAGTTCAACAAGAACATCGGAGTCTGTTGAAAAAATTTCAGGCGTAGTGGATCAAAAGAAAAGAGAGGTCGATTCAATAACTGAAAAATTAAGAAGGGAAAAATCGACACAGGGTGCCTTGAACCCCGCAGACCTGAGTAAAAGCGCAATGGAAACGGTAAAAGAACTAAGCTCCAAACTGGCAGACGAAGAAACTAGTAAAAATAGAATATATTACCAGCTTGTTTCGGTTAATAGGCAATTGAGCCAGCTGGGAAACTCAGGCAGCAACATTTCAGGAAATAACTTTGAGATTGTACGAATAAAGAACCGGATCCGGGAATTATCTGCTCGTAAAGATGATCCGCAGGTGAGTGAACAAATTTCCAGGTTACAGGAAGAGCTGAAAGAAAAACAGACCTCCCTGAATACCAGTGGTGGTTCAGCGAACGAAGTTTTACGAATGGAATTGCAAGGAAAAAAGGCCGACCTGGAAGAGCAACTTAATGCTTCTGAAGTAACGGTAAGATATCTTAATTCAGAGGTTCGCAAGTATAGTTCAATGAGCAACTTCGGGGCAGGAAGCGATGTTAAGATAGATGCCCTGCGAAGTGAGGTGGATATTGCAACCAAGGAGTATTCGGAAATCAAATCCAAGTATATGGAGGCTGAGGGAGCTAAAGAAACACCCAACATCAATTTCAAACAAACCCTCGTAGGCCAGCCTGCCGTTCTACCGGAGCCGTCCTACTTTATCTTAACCCTGGGAGTATCAGGCATCTCGATGCTTGCCCTAAGCTCTTTACTGTTCGTCCTACTTGAAATTTTTGATTCTTCCATAAAGACACCTTCGCATTTTGCTAATACAGTAGGCTTGAAACTCCTGAGCATAGTCAACAGGGTAGACTTAAAAAATAAGGCATTACCTGATATCATTTCAAATGAAAATGATGCCAATGGAAATAAAATGGGGAGCGAAACACTGTTTAAGGCGTTTCTTAGAAAATTACGATTTGAAATTGAACGAAGCGGGAAAAAGATCATATTATTCACTAGCACGAAACCGGGAGAAGGAAAGACGACAATCATCGAGGCACTAGCCTGCAGCGTTAGCCTGGCCCATAAAAAGATTTTGATCATCGATAGCAATTTTTCAAATAACACCATTACACAAAAATTCGGCTTTACCGGTTCTTTAGAAAAATTTTCCCTGAATGGTCATGGCCTTTCATTAAATGCATTCAAAAATATTATTCACGCTTCACCCATAAAGAATGTAGATATTATCGGAAGCCAGGGTGGTAATTACACACCTACCGAAGTACTGGACAAAAACAACGTCCTGGATTATCTTGAATTCCTGTCAGGGCACTATGATTATATCTTTCTAGAAGGCGCTTCATTGAATGACCATTCCGACACCAAGGAGCTGTCAAGGTATGCACAGGGTATTATTTGCGTTTTTGCATCAGACTCTGTATTTAACCAGATGGATAAAGAATCAATTCAATTTCTGAACAACGTAAAGGAACAGTTTATTGGCTGTGTATTGAATAAGGTGGAAGACGATAATATTAATAATTAACTCCAATTTCCTTGAAACCTGATTCATTTAACGGTATTGTGCAAAGCAACCGTCATTCCTGGATAGATTATGCGCGGGGGATAGCTATATTTCTCGTGTTGTACCGCCATGTATTTGAAGGCATCAAGCGGTCAGGACTAAACACAGAAAACTATTCATTCCTGGAACACGCCAATATCATTTTTTTCAGTTTCAGGATGCCACTTTTTTTTATTATCTCCGGCATCTTTATTATTAAAAGCCTGCAAAAAAGGGGACTAAGAGAATTCATTCAAAACAAATGGCAATTACTATTATACCCTTACATCTTATGGGCGGCTATACAAATCAGCATTCAATGGCTGCTTGGAGATTATGTAAACGCCCAAAGATCATACAAAGATTACCTGTATATTTTTGTGCTGCCAAGAGAAATCGACCAGTTCTGGTACCTGTATGCCTTGTTTAACGTTTCCATTCTGTATGCCATCACCAGTATTAAACTCAAACTTTCACGTCTTGCCCAATTGATACTGGGACTTGTATTTTTCTTTATCTCCAGTCAGGTCGTACAGAACAGCATACACCTGGGCGGACTAAAACACGGAGGCTTTTTTTATGATATCCTGCATTACTATATTTTTATTGCCATAGGAGACGTCATTGCGTCTTTCATCATGAAAAAGGAAAATGTAAAACTGTTTTCTTCCTGGAAATCGTTCATTATAATACTTCCGGTTTTTGCAGCCTGCCAGTGGTACTTCCTCCAGGTAAACGTGTCGCATAATTCTACTTCATACGTGGAGGATTATCAGCCCTTCCGTTTCCTGTTGATTGCTTTGTCCGGATGTATATTTATGACGGTAGTATCATTTATTCTGCAAAAATATAACACGGCTAAATGGCTGCACTTCATCGGCTTTTATTCTTTATACATCTACCTGATGCATGTGCTGGCTTCCGCAGCCACCCGAATATTTCTGACTAAAGTTTTTGGCATAGGTTCGGTACCCCTGCTGTTGCTACTTGGTATAACCATGGGGCTGATCGTTCCTATCCTCTTCTACACATTCGCAACCCGTTTTGGAGCCTGGTGGTTGTTCAGCTTGCAGAAGCCGGAAAACAAAAAATTAACTTCGAAGAATTTAGTAGCTGTATAAATTGGCGGAAGAAAAAAAATATAATTACTGGTTGCATTCCGGCATGTATAGTTTGCTGCAACGTTTATCCGTAATGCTTTTCGGCATCGCCAGTTTTTTTGTGCTTGCCCGGGCTTTGTCTACCGAGCAAATGGGCGCATGGGCCCTGTTCCTGGCTATTACAGCCAATCTGGAACTCATCCGGTACTCCATTGTCAAAAACGGCTTTATCAAATACCTGAGTTCAAGCGATAAATCGCACAATGAGATCATTACAGCGGCCTTACTATTGAACGTGCTCGTTACCCTTGCCATGATCATCGTACTGCTGCTGTTCATGCCTTATCTCAGTGGCTTTTTGAAGGCGCCCGGGTTGACACGCATCATGTACATTTTCATCATCGGTTTGATCCTGCTGATCCCGTTTTCTCACTTTGAATGGATCCAAAATGCCCGGGCCGACTTTAAAGGGATTTTCCTGGCTCATCTTACGAGGCAGCTATTTTGGTTTTTGCTGATGATGACCCATCTTTTCGCATACGGATCCATCAGCCTCGCTGCGCTTTCCTTGTATTATAGTATGGGTATTCTCGCCGGGGGAGTAACGGCTTTCATGTATTCCAGGAAGTATCTTGGTACCCGTTTTGTTTTTGTGAAGGACTGGTTTATGAAACTGTGGCATTTTGGCAAGGTAATACTCGGATCAGCCGCAAGCAGCATGGTTTTTAAAAATGTCGACCAGTTCGTTATTTCTAACCTCATCTCCCTTACAGCCGTAGCATTGTACGGTACATCTATACGTATCATCAACCTGCTCGACCTGCCATCGCATATCATCGCAGATATCATGTTTCCGATGTCTGCAAAGGTAAACGTACAGGGAAATGCTCAACAACTTCGGTATATGTATGAGAAATCGGTAGGTGCCATCCTGTCTGTCATTATACCGCTGATCGTGTTTATTTTTGCTTTCCCCGAATTACTGCTAATAGTCCTTGCTGGAAAAAAATATATTGGAGCTGCCTTCATTTTGCGTTTGATGCTCGTCAATAGCATATTTACCGTATTCATTAAACAGTTTGCTACTATTCTTGACTCGGGCGGAAAAGCAAGGATCAATTTTTTGATCATCACTATTATGGCTGTGCTGAGTATTATCTTCTGTTATTTTCTGGCCAGAAACTTCGGAGTGGCCGGAGCAAGCCTTGGAATAACGGCGGCCCATTTTGTAGGATTTTGCGGCAGTCAGTACTATTTAAACAAACATTACGGCATCCGGTTCTGGAAATGCTTTGGTTATGCTGTGAGCTTCTACCCGGAAATGTACGGAATTCTTAAAGATAGATTTTTATTAAAATGGCGGACCAATTTTTAAGCAATAAAGACGTTATCATTTTTGCGCTCAAATCCTGGGATACGGAGATTGGTTCTTCCAGCAAAGAATATGCAAAAGTACTTGCCAGGAACAATAACCGCGTGCTGTTCGTCAACCGTGCCCTCGACAGACTCTCGCTGATTAAGTTTAGAAACCAGGCACAGATAAAAAAAAGGCTGGAAAGCCTTAAACGGCCAACTGATTCGCTTGAAAAAGTGGAAGAAAATATCTGGGTTCTGAATCCCGGAACTGTTTTGGAATCGATCAACAGAATACCCTGGTCATTTATTTTTGACCGGTTGAACCGGTTAAATAACCGACGCCTGGCATCGGAGATCAACAAGGCAGCAGAAAGTTTGCAATTTGACAATGTCGTATTATACATAGAGAATGATTTCTTGCGGGCCTTCTATCTAAACGAAATGATCAGCAAGGTTTCAGCTACGGTGTACTATATCCGGGATTACCTGCCCTCACAGGCCTATTTTAGTACTCATGGAAAAAGGCTTGAGCCAAAGATGATTGCTAAAGTGAATATGGTAAGTACTAATTCGGAATATTTAATGAACTACGCACTGAAATATAATCCAAATAGTCATTTTGTAGGCCAGGGCTGCGATCTTACCCTCTTTACCGCCGACAATTTTGACATCCCGGAAGATGTAAAACCGCTTAAAAGACCCATCATTGGTTATACAGGAGCTCTTTTAACTACAAGGCTTGATATTGACATCATTCGCCGGATTGCTCTATATAATAAGGATTGGAGTGTAGTGCTGGTTGGTTCTGAAGATGACAACTTCAGGAACAGCGATCTTCACCGGTTTGAGAACATCCATTTCCTGGGAAGAAAAAAAAGGACTGAAATACCTGCATATATAAACAGTTTTGACGTTTGTATAAACCCGCAAGCAGTTAATGAAATGACCATTGGCAACTACCCGTTGAAAGCGGATGAATACCTGGCCATGGGAAAGCCCATAGTAGCTACCAGGACAGAAGGGATGAAAATGTTTGAAGAATACAGCTTTTTGTGTGAAACGCCGGTTGATTATATACACGGCATAGAACAACTATTAGCTGAACCGCAAACACCCGTTTTAATCAATAGCAGGAAGAGTTTTGCTAGTTCACATAACTGGGAAAGCTGCGTAGAGCACCTGGACAAGGCATTAGGGAACACCGTTGGAAAGCAATTTCAACATGCAGGATAATAACAATAAAGGACAGTGGCTGATTGAATTGCTTGCGCTGCTTTTCGTGACAGGCGTATTGTTGTATTTATATATCAAAATACTTTTCTTCTAAAAATAGTTCAGGCATGATCAATGATGCACGAGATTGGTTATACAAAGAGTTTGTTCTTCGCAAATTAAATTCGCGGTTCGGCGCAATTTTATTGGGGGTAATAGCTATCGTGATTTCCTTTGCAGTGGTCAATCTTAGTTTTGTCATAGGCCCTGTGCTGGTAGCATTGCTGGCAGGTTTAATCCTCGTATTTATATGTCTTAACTATCCTTTGCTTGGATTCTATATTATCATCTCCATTTCGTGTTTTGCTTTTTTTCCTGAGCGGTTGCTGGGTGTCTCTCTTCCTATTAGTACCGGGATTGAATTGCTGGTTTTTATTGTCTTCGTCGGTATCATCTTACAACGAAAAAATTCACCGTCCGACAATCGTGCATTCTTTAAAAGTCCAGCCTCCATTGCCATCCTTATGTTTTTTCTTTTCTTCCTCGTGGAGGCTTTCAATTCCAATATGTACTCACTCGCAGGATGGGCCTTTTATGTACGCAGGTACATCATTTTTTCATTAATTTATTTCGTGGCTTTCCGCCTGCTGGATGATATAAAAAAAGTAAAATTCTTTCTAAAGTTCTGGATTGCCATTGCATCCTTTTGCGCAATATATACCTGTAAACAGCAATGGCTGGGATTTTTTAATTTTGAACACGAATGGCTAACCAGCGATCCTCACCTCATCGCTTTATACTTCCAGGGGGGTAGTTTCCGAAAATTTTCATTCCTTTCAGACCCGGCAGCAAACGGTATCCTTATGGGAGCTATGTGTTTATTCTGCCTCTTGTTGGGGTTAGGACAAACAAGCAGTAGAAAAAAGAGAACGTTATACGTAATGGCTTTTTTCATGTTTTTAGCCATGGGGTATTCCGGTACCCGTACTGCGAGTGTAATGGTTCCTCTTGGTGTGGCCCTGTATACGATCATGACTTTTAATAACCCCCGTACGCTGGCCTTCCTGGTGATGTTTATATTTATCGCCATGTTTACTTTTTTCGGACCGTTCAAAAACAGCCCATCTATTTACAGGATGCGGACCACTTTTATGGGCAGCCAGGAAGAGTCACTGAATATAAGGGATGTAAACCGTAAATATATTCAACCGTACATTTATAAAAATCCTATTGGCGGGGGTTTGGCTACAAGCAGTTCGGAAGGCATGAGCTATAACCCGGGTCATCCTCTTGCCGGATTTCCGCCAGACAGCGGCTTGTTAAAAACAGCCATAGAAACCGGCTGGATAGGTTATACCCTTGCCATGATATATTATTTTCTGATCCTTTTCCAGGGAGTCCACTATTATTATAAAGCCCACGATCCACAGATACGCTTATTTTATGTAGCTATTACAGCCACACTGATCGCGTTTATAATGGCTCAGTATTCGCAGGTCGCCATAGGACAGGTTCCCATGATCTTTTACTTTTACCCGGTAATTGCGTTATTAACCCGACTTTTATTAATCGATAAAAAAATTGAACATGATAGCAAAATTGAGATGCAGGCTTAAATTAAAATTTCACCTTCTTCTATGGATGGCAATGGTAGCGTTCATGCAGGCTTTCACACAGCAACCCGCAAAGGATACAACGGCAGGAAAAACTAGGCTGGTTAACAGGTTTGGCGAAAACACGTCCCGGGATGTAAGAGAAAAGCTGGTAAACCTGGCACTTCAAAATCCTAGTTTTGAAATAGCAGACAGGCAGGTAAACATTGCCTCAGAGAATGTCAAAAGGGCCAAAACCAGTATCCTTAATAATGTTTCCGTGCAGGGTAACCTGAATGAATTTTCTATTGCCGGCAATTCGGGTGCGAGTGGAGCCAATCTGTTTCCCAGGTATAATGTCGGTGCCGTTATTCCGCTTGGCATCTTCTTTACCCGGTCAAATGACATCAAAATCGCACGTGAGAACCTGTACATTTCTCAGGCAGAAAAAAATGAACGTTTCCGGCTCATTAAGGAAGAAGTGTTAACCAAATACGAAGATTACCTGTTGACAAAAAGCCTTCTTGAACTGCAAAATCAGATGACAGAGGATTCTCATACCAATTTTCTGCAAATGGAAAAAGCATTTGGGGAAGCCAAAATACAACAGGAGAATTATACCCAAT
Source organism: Chitinophagaceae bacterium (assembly GCA_037718865.1). Taxonomy (GTDB): domain Bacteria; phylum Bacteroidota; class Bacteroidia; order Chitinophagales; family Chitinophagaceae; genus JADCRZ01. The sequence goes on from JBBJMP010000001.1 coordinate 50,586, forward strand.
CCTACAAAGATTATAACCTGGAAGTGTCAAAGCAGAAAAACCTGGAAAGAAATCTGAAAGTAGTCATCATTCAACTGGAATCTTATATTGGCATTAAACTTGAAGAAGCGATTAAAATGTAATGGTACGTGATCATCCCCTCGTCTTAGACAGCAAACCTCAGGCAGTAATTTCCAGGAAGGAAAAGATATTTTTTCCCAACCTCGACGGACTTCGGTTTTTTAGCTTTTTCAGTGTTTACCTGTTTCATGTATACCTGTTATTATTTGACAAATATCAGCCAGGCACCGGTTCGCACCGTATTATGCGTTTTCTTTTTCAGAACGGGGAAATAGGCGTTAATTTTTTCTTTGTTCTAAGCGGTTTCCTCATAACCTATCTGCTGATTGAAGAAAAAAAACTAACCGGCAAAATACATATAGGCAACTTTTACATCCGCCGGATTCTGCGTATCTGGCCGCTGTTCTATTTATGCCTGATCTTTGGATTTGTCATTTACCCGTTTATAAAAAATTTCAGTGGGGGCGAGTTGTTTGTGACTGCCAATCCCTGGACATACTTCGTTTTCCTTAATAATTTTGACTTCTTATACAACGGGGCACCGGCCATTATATCGGTCCTGTGGTCCGTAGCTATTGAAGAGCAGTTCTACCTCATGTGGCCCCTGGTGCTTGGATTGTTACCCCTGAAAAAGTTCTCTTATGCTTTTTTTATCATCATAGCAGGTTCAATCATTTTCAGGGCATTTAATGTACAACATGAGCGCGTATTACAGTTCCATACCTTAGCCGTAATTGGCGACATGGCACTGGGCGGTCTCCTGGCTTATTACTGTATATTCAATACTGCTTTTAAACAGGCTATTGTTCAGTTAAGCAAACCCGCAATTGCCTGTATCTACCTGGCAGCGTTGGCTGTCTTTTTTTTCAGGAAAGAAGTTTTTACCGGTATTTTGCCCGTAGTGGAACGTATAATTATAGCATCGATCTTTGGCATGATCATCCTGGAACAGAACTTTAGTAAAAACTCATTTTTTAAAATGTCGCGATGGAAGGTTATTAGCAAGATGGGTACTTACACTTATGGTTTGTATTGCCTCCATGTTATCGCAATGACCATAACCGAAATGGGTCTGTCAAAGGCAGGGCTGAACATAAAAGAAACGCTTCCCGGTTTATTGGTTGGATTTCTGGCCATCTTCGTAGTTACGGGCATTGCGCTGGCATCGTATCACCTTTTCGAAAAGAGATTCCTCCGTTTGAAAGACAGGTTTGCCTTTATAGTAAAAAAGTAAATTATTCAGTTAAACCGTCATGAAAGCTGCCCTAAACAGAATCCCTGAACCGTTCTTCGTTTTCTCTATTTTTTTTGTATTCTATCTCTTAAATCTTACAGAAAATTTTTCGGGACCTCATGATTCGATGAGTTATCTTAATGAAATCCGCCAGGGAAAAGGATTATTTCAGCCACATCATCTTTTGTATCATTTTACCACTTATCACCTGCTGCATTTTCTTCAAATCTTTTTCAGCAACGTTCAGCCTTATTACCTGGTTGCCATCATTGATTGCGTCTGGGGTTGCCTTAGTTTGGCTATCGCTTACCAGTTCTTCAGGAACCGGTTTTTATTTAGCCGTGCAGAAGCGTTTTGCGCCACGTCGGTGATCGCTTTTTCATTCGGCATGTGGTTTTACAGCACGAACGTGGAAGTATATATGCCGCCGTTGTTTTTCCTATTATGCGGTTTATATATAACCACCAAAGAATTTCTTACAAAACGGGACGTTGTTTTGCTGGCCATAGTTCATTCCCTGGCCATATTATTTCATCAGTCGAATGTATTATTTACCCCTATTGTACTATGGAAGCTTTGGCAATCGAGGAAGGCTGTAAACCTAGGGCGTTCCATTTTACAGTATGCATTGATTGGAATTCTTTTGGTAGCAGGAAGTTATGTGATAGCGGGCTGGTGGATAGAGGGTCATAACGACCTGCAAAGTTTTAACACCTGGATACGTGGTTACACTACCAATACCAGATATTGGTTTCCTTTTAATGCAAGTACGGCTGTGAAAGCGGTTATTGGCTTTGGGCACGCTATAATCGGAGGGCATTTTATTTTTAAAGTCGGCCTTTTATCAGATTACCTGAATAAATTGTTTTTTTATCACTCACTCAGTGATGAGCCCTATGTCGTACGAAACCTTTCTGATGCCGGCTCAACTGCTCTGTTGCTATTGACCATTATATTGTTTTTTTTACTGATGGTTTTATTGATCAGGGTGATCGTACATTTCAGGGGGTTATTAGCCAGGCACCGGACGGTTCTTATTCCGTTACTGTTGTTTTTTCTCATTTATTCTTTATTCTTTTTTTTCTGGATGCCTGAAATCCTGGAATTTTGGATTCCGCAAACGGCCGTTTTCTGGATGCTGTTATTAGGCCTTACAAAATCAATTCAGCGTGTATCATTTTTAAAACGACGATACACTGTTTTTCTCGCCATTGCCGTTTTATTATTTATTATAAATTTTTTCGGAAGTATTTACTGGCTCAAAGATCTTAAGAATGACATCGTATATGCAAAAATCAAAAAGATCAAAGCGGTGGCTACAGAAAAGGACGTAATCCTATTGAGGGATGGGTGGCTGGTAAAAGACTTTCTGGAGTATTTTACCAAATCAATCGTGAGGGAGATTCCTACTGACCAAAAAAGGCTGGCCTTATTGAACGGGGAAGTAAACAATTGCTTGCGCAATGGTGGTCAATTGTATCTTTTTACAGAAGGAGCTTCTATTCATGCCAGCAAAAACAACCGGTATATTGATTCTCTGTTAAATGCATATCCCTCGAAAAGCAGGGTTTTTCAGGAGGAATTAACGATGGTAAAAATAATTAGTACGCAATAAGCTTCGGCCTAAATGAAAATTTATTATTTGTTTCAGTTAAATTGCGTGCGTTTACAGACTGCTGAATATTGTTGAATTGAATTACATTACTGCCATGTTGTAATAGATATGGTTTAAATTTTATCTTATTACTTACTTATATGATTAACGAAAAGGAATTAAGAATCGGCAACTTATATACTACTACCAGAAATTCCGAGATCATGGTCAGGGGTATTGACACGGAAAATAAATATGTTGTTATAAACCCGCTGGATGCTGAAATGGAGGTCAATTTAAAGAGCCCGAATTCCATCATTTATGAAGATTTACATCCGATCGAATTAACAGAACAAACTGTACTTCGTTTAGGCTTCGTCAGAAGCACATCCATTTACATGAAAGTAAGTTCTGACAAAGGCGCTCAATTTGAGTGGGATGAAAAAACCAACCAGATCGTTTTGATCGATTGTGATAAAGGGATGATAGGGCAATCGATAAAATATGTGCATCAATTTCAAAATATATACTATTTTTTGACAGGCAAAGAGCTGCTTTCCGTATAAGTCAGTTCGGCAGGTAATGGAAGATTAACTTTGGTACCATATGATCTGGTAAATACAGTTTCGCTGTGTAGTGCTGAAATCCACTTTATACCGAATAAAGCTATACAATAGTATCATATAAGTAAGTACAGGTTTCAGCACATACCTGATCATCCGGCAGGTCATCTGAAACATTAAGCCTTCATTACCAACGTACCGCTTTAAACTTCCAGCCGGGATGAATTTTTTGCATTTCTTTCTCATCATCCCTTTTGGTCAAACCACAAAGCAGATAGTTCTCATGAAGCTTTGCCAATGCCACTTTATCAAGTTCCACACCCAGGCCAGGCGCTTCAGGAACTTGTACGGAACCATTTTCAAAGTGAAAACGGCCACCGGTGATTACCTCGTCTGACTGCCAGGGGTAATGTGTATCCAAGGCATAGGGCAGGACTGGTAAAGCAGCACCAAGATGAACCATAGCTGCCATTGAAATTCCCAAATGACTGTTTGAGTGCATGGACAGGTCCCTGCCAAATGTTTCACATATGGAGGCGAGATTTATGGAAGCCCGCAATCCACCCCAGAAATGATGATCACTCAGTATAATATCTTCCGCCTGTAATTCAATGCTTTTAGGAATATCATCGAGGGACGTAGTGCACATGTTGGTAGCCAAAGGAACATCCAGCGCCTTGCGAACCAGAGCCATATTGGCTTGACCGCGCACCGGGTCTTCCAGGTATTCGAGGATTGGCTCCAGCTTTCGCCCATACTCGATGGCGGTGTTTACTTCCCATATTGCATTAGGATCAATCCGAAGCGGAACACCAGGACCAAACGCCTGGCGCAGGGCATACATAGCATCACATTCCAGCTGCGGTTCAAATACGCCACCTTTCAGTTTAATGGATTTAAATCCGAATTCGGCGCACATGGCCTTTGCCTGGGATACTATTTCTTCCGGACTCAAGGCCTGGGCCTGCCTGGCGGCTGCCCATCCTGTAGCATGCTGATCGGTGTTAAATTCCCATTTGCCACCTGCACCCTTAACCTTATAAAACAGGTAGGCCGCAAATGGCACGCTGTCTCTCATTTTCCCTCCCAGCAAATCCACTATGGGGCGGCTAACCATTTTTCCTATGATGTCTAAACAGGCAACTTCAATAGCACTGAAAATGTGAACGAGTTTCCGCTGATCCCATGGTGCCAGTCCGCGCTCACCGGCCTGTTCCTTTCCGAAACTATCTTCCAGTATCCGCCTTATTTGATTTAATTGAAACGGATCATTGCCAATGATTAATTTTCCTGCAGATTCCAGGGCAGCATCGATGCCTGCATTTCCCGGTATCTCGCTGATACCGGAAATACCATCATCCGTAACAAGTTCCACAATGGTACGAAGTGCATAAGGAGCGTGTAAGCCGGCTGCATTTAATAAAGGGGGATCAACAATAGCAATCGGCGTAATATTCACCTCTTTAATGCGCGGACCGTAACCCCTTTTTGTTGATAGGTTCATGTGTATTCATTACTCCCTCTGAATTCCTTATCTGGAATTAGAAAGCTGTTCAAACAGTAAAGCAATCGCACTGTGGTCCAGTTCGCCGTTACCTTGTGCAATTAAAGCATCCATATGGGCTGCCACAAGAGCAGAACCATAAAGCGGCACTGCATATTCTTTGCCAGCCTCCAGGGCAATATTCATATCTTTTCTATGTAACCTGATCTTAAACCCAGGCTTGAAATTCTGTTCAATGATCCGTTTACCATGAAGGTCAAGGATACGGCTCTGGGCGAATCCTCCCAGAAGCGCTTCTCTCATTTTATCCAGGTTTACGCCGGCTTTTCTGGCCAGGGTAAACGCTTCTGCTACTGCCTGTATCGTCATACCTACAATCATCTGGTTGCAGGCTTTTGCAGTCTGCCCTGCGCCTGCCTCTCCAATATGAACAATGTTCTTACCCATAACCTCAAATAACGGGAGGGCCCTTGCAAAAGCTTTTTCACTTCCCCCCACCATAATTGATAAAGAAGCGGCCTCCGCACCTACCTGCCCTCCGGAAACCGGGGCATCCAAAGCGTCTATACCTTGCTGTTGCAACAGCTGAAATATTGTTTTAGCTGTTGCGGGTGCTATGGTAGACATGTCGATGAAAAGAGCCCCGCTGCTTAATCCCTGCAATACGCCGTCATTACCCAGCACAACTTCTTCCACTTCCGGCGAATCCGGTAACACGGTAATTACAATATCTGCGTTTTCAGCTACTATTTTACTTGTCGGGAATGCACGGGCACCAGCTTCAACAAGTTCTGCGGATGCCTTGTTTTTATCAAGTACTGACAATGAATGCCCGGCTTTTAATAAATGATGGGCCATCGCCCTGCCCATGATTCCCAGGCCGATAAATCCTATATTTTCCATAAAAAGAATTTAATGTGCTGATTTGCAAAAGTGCAAATTGGATAAAGTAATTGTGATAATAGCGAATATAGAAGTGCTTCAATGCATCCATGGAAAGGAATGTTTTAATTACCTGAACATTGCACATCTGCACATTTGGTTATTTGCATTATTCCGCCGACACCGCCTGCAGAAGCGCTTTGATATACCCATAGGCAAAGGCAAAAGCCTGTTGGGAGCTTCCTGGGTCAGGATGATGCGGCACATGATCAGGCATAACCATATAAGGATATTCCACGTCCCTTAGTGCTTTCAGAACCTGGTAAAAGTCCATGTCTCCGTTATCGGGATACACTTCCTGAAAATTATCCCACCCCCCTTTAATATTGCGGAGGTGGATATTAAAAATTTGTTTTCTTTCGCCTACCCATTTGATGATAGGAAGAATTTCCGTTTTAGGATCTTTCAACCCCTCGGCCGTAGAGCCCAGGCAAAGATTAAATCCGTGATATTTACTGTCGTACAATTTGGCAAATCGTTTTATACCTTCAAAAACATCCGGGCTGTTCCATCTTGTGATACCACGGTAACCAACATGCGTAGGGGGATCCGCAATGTGATTAGCCAGGCGAACCTTATATTCGTCAGCAACCGGAATCAACCTGTCGAGCAGGTAGGTGATGCGCTCATACATCTGATCGATGGAAACGACTCCTGCTATGGTTAGTGGTTCTTTTTTCTTTATCGCTTCCTGGTAGTTCCAGGTGTTGTAAGAAGCATTTCCCCTTTTTGGATCCAGTGTCATACCCGTGCGAAGTATCGGAAGTATGATGGTATTATAGTTTATGCAATGAACCCCCGTCTTTCCTGCAACGGAGATCATCTGCTGAAGCATCTCTATCTCACGGTCACGCTCAGGTCTTTTGGCAAGCATAACGTTTGGAAATTCAACCTTGTCGATCCCTGCAGATGTGAGGGGAAAATGATAAGCGTCAAGCGCGATTCCATACTTTTCGCAAGCTTCCTTCTTGGCCATGGAGTCTTGCAGATCCCAGCCAACACCCTTGATGTATTTGGGTGAACCCCCGTCAATATTAAAAACACCGTGACGGGCCTTAAATTCCAGGTTCTCTTTAGTGGTGCCTCCGGATTGGCAGCCGACTTTCATGAGCACTTTTTTGGCGGCAGGCAGGTTTCCGGATCTTGAAGCGGAAGCTAAAGCGGAAGCTGCCACAGATGTGCCTAATACGGCAGCACCGACAGATCCTGCTGTAATAGCTTTTACGAAACTCCTTCTTTCCATGTTCTTGCCGGTTTCTTGTTTGTTATTTTGATCCATATTATATAATTAATGTGTGAATAAATTGAAAAGTGAGGAACAATTTTGAATGAGCTTATCCAAATAAATTAGGAAAAAGTGCTGCTGCAATAAGAATAATGATAAGCCCGGTAACGCCCATGATGACATTCATCGGAGCGAATGTTTTCATGGCCTCCCTCTCCGTCAGGTTACTCATTTTACATACGATCCAGAACCCGGCGTCATTCATCCAGGGCACTAATTTCGCGCCGCACCCGATTGCTAATCCGATATATAAGTGATTATATTGCAGATGACCACTATTTGCCATCCCTGCCAGTATTCCGGATGCAGTGATCAATGCCACCGTAGCAGAACCTTGTGCTGTTCGTACCACTGCCGAAATAATAAATGCCAGGGGAATTAAGGCCATTTGATAATTTTTCGTCATTTGAGCAATTTCGGCGCTTATGCCGGTTTGCTGAAGCATACCCCCGAAAGCCCCGCCGGCTGAAGTAATCAATATAATTCCTCCCGCACTCATCAGTGCTGCTTGTACAAAATTGCTCATATCCAGCTTTTTCTCTCTTTTTCGGGTAGCCAGCAGAATCAAAGCAACTAGTCCCCCGGTAACCAAAGCGATATTCTTATCTCCAAAAAAATGGACAAATTTTTTCAGCTTATCCATTATAAAAGATGGTGAAGGATTAACGGAAGATGGTTGATTGAGGAAAGTATCGGCACAAATAAATACCAGTGGGATAAGCACTGGAAGAAGAGAAAACCAGAGAGAGGGAAGTTGTGCGTCCTGTTTTGAAGCATTTTCTTTTATGTCTTCCAGACGTGCATCTAATGAATCTCTTACGGGTATAGTCCATTTCCGGTTGGCCCAAAGGGCAAACAGGTAGCCGGAGGAAGCGGTCATGATGCCTAATACAGAGCCTGCAACCATCATTTGACCTATATCTATTTGCATGGCACTTACTAAAAACAAAGGGCCCGGAGCCGGTGGCACCAGCGAGTTTGCCATAACTGCGCCTGCAAGTATAGAGAGTACCAGCAGTAAATAATTTTTCCCGATGCGTATTGACATGACTTTGGCCAGGGGCATCATGAGGAAAATAACCGTGTCAAAAAATACAGGGATGCCGATAAAAAAACTGCCCGTTAAAAATGCAACCGGCGCTTTTTTCTCTCCCGTCGCGTAAAGTATGGAACGTATGATGCGTTCCGCGGCCCCGCTTTCCAGCAGGCACTTCCCTATAATGGCCGCCATGGCAATAAGAATACCTAGTTTGCCCGCAGTGTTTCCAAATTCCAACGCAACTCTCTCGCCTATCGTTTTTTTGGACGCCTGCAGTGCAGCCGCCGTGGTTGACCCTTTATCCAGTGCAAATTGTTCTATCGCCGAGCCCGGGGTCATCCACGCCACAACAAAAGCGGCCAGCAACAAAGCCAGGAAAGGGTGCATCTTTAACCCTATAATTCCGCCAACCACTATCAACACACCAACAAATAAAATGAAAATTGGATCGGACATGAATACGGACATGTTCAAAATATTTAACTGTTATACGAAGCCCTTAAAGTATCTAATCTGTCAGCCATATTGCGCGAACCATCCACAACAAATGTCGCATCTGCACCACAGGCAATCATCCGGATGCCCATTTCGTAATACCTGTTATAATCATCCGGATTGAAGAAAAGTATGCCGGTAGCTTTGCCGGCTTTTTGCGCAGCGTTAATTGTAGCCTTAAGCGCATCTTTAAACAATGGATGATCAAACTGACCAAAAATACCCAATGCCATAGACAGATCTGCCGGTCCGATGAAGAGAACATCTATACCGTCAAGTGCCGCTATCTGGTCAAGGTGATTGAGTACTTCGATGGTTTCAACCTGAACGATGCCCAGAATGTTATCATTGGCCTGACTGCTGTATTCAGCAAAGTTTTTCCCGAAAGCGCTGGCACGGATCATTTTGGCGACACCCCTGCTTCCTTTTGGTGGATACCTTAATCCGCTTACCACAGATTTTGCTTCCTCCAGATTGTTTATCCGCGGGCACATAACACCTTCCGCCCCCGAATCAAGAACCCTGTGTATTCTTTGCCGCTCGGCACTTTCAACCCTTACAATAGCAGCGGTTTTGGTATGCTCAAGCGCCTGCAGTTGTGTAAGCACATCCTTTTCGCCGCCAGCGCCATGTTCCAAGTCAATCAGCACCCAGTCAAACCCGGCCAAACCAACAATTTCTGCGGTAACTGAACTACCCAGGTTCAACCAACATCCATTTACTGCTTCGCCGCGTTTGATGCGGCTTTTTAGATTTTTCATGAAGTGTATTGAAGTTTGTGATTTACTATTTCACATCCCACCAAACTCTGGTATCGAGAATATCAGGCCCCTGCCGGTTAATGGCCTGCTGCACATTTTGATTATTTACATTCCGTTCGGCATCAGGATAGGTTATCCTTCGAATAAAGGGCTCTGTTTTAAGGTCTTTGCCCGGATAAAGGTTGGGCGTCAGCACTGGAAAGCCACTGCGCCGGAAGTTGGCAAAGGCCTCGGGTCCATTTAAAAATGAGGCCGCCCAGTATTGGGTATTGATCTGCTCCAAACCTTTTGTCATATCAAGGGGATTCGCCTGAATATAGCCTTCGATGTTGGCATCGCTGACGGCGGAAGCGGCGCCATAACCAGCAAGCTGTTTCATATGCATCCTGACTCCGTTAGCATAAAAGACAGATGCATCACCGGTTGTCCAGCCCCGGATGACGGCTTCTGCGAGTAATAATTGAGTTTGTGCGTAGGTGACCAGAAAATTGGGTGCCTGCGAGTTACCCATCCTGGTTCTGTCGAGTTGGCTGAAATCCCATAAGGTGGCTAGCCCCCTTGCGGTAGCGATTGCGGGAATAGTGGTGTTATCGTACCCGAGGGGCATTCCTACCTGCACAGCAGGTGAACGATTGGCCCTGGATTCATTTTGATTGGCACCGCTTGTGGCGCCGACATACCGTACCGCAATAGAAGCCAGCCGGGGATCGTTATTTGATTTGAGATAAGTCACAAAATCTTCAGCCAGGTAAAAGAAAGCAGACTGTCCACCGTTTAACTGGTTTCCCGCATCATTCACAAAATTCGCTGTGTGACGGATAATCGCATTGTCGTCGTTGGACAACATCAATCCTCCGGATACCGCTTTGGCTACATATTCGGCAGCTATGGCGGGTTTCACTTTCGACAGGCGCATCGCAGCCCGTAGCATCAAGGCATATCCCAGCCGTTTCCATTTCGAAATGTCGCCACTATACAGTACCTCCCTGGTTACCCTTGGTTTCGATGCATCCAGAGCGGCAGAAGCTGTTTCCAGCTCTTTAAGGATATCCGTGTAAATCGACTCCTGGCTATCGTATGCAGGCTTAACCAGTTTTTCCAGGTATCCCTGGCCTGCTTGTATATAGGGAACATCCCCGTAAGTATCTGTCAGGATCATGAATGAATAAGCCTTCCATATCCTTGCCGTATGATACAGATTTGTATTGTTTGGGTCATCCTTCGTTTTCTGCAGCACATCCACCAACTCCCTGATCACATTCCGGTAATACCTTGTCCAGTTTCCTGCCGCCACGCTCCGGTTATCCTGGTTGAAGTTGGCGGCCGAGCCCTGCCCGCTGAACGGCGTAATCATCTGTTTTACAATAGTGGTTTCATAACTCAGGTTGCCATAGGTGGGCGCGCTGCCAACTATGGCGTTATTTAGTTGAAAGCTTGCTTCTACATTGGTGAGTTGTACCGGGTTAACATTCATTTCATCAAAGCCTTTATCGCATGAAGTGAATAATACAAGCCCCAGGAACAAACTATAAATATATTTTTTGAGCTTTTTCATTTTGTTATGTATGGAAAGTTATAGAATAGACAAAAACCTTAAAATTTGACATTTACATTAAAGCCTATGCTCCGGGTTATAGGCAGGCCGGTTGCCTCCAGGCCCACGAGGTTGTCGGAGGGGAAGCCGAATTGTTCGGGGTGTATATTAGGCACCCATTTTTTTAATACGGCAATATTGTTGGCCACGGCATTTACTCTCAGACCCTTTATAAATTTTACCCCTTTTACATAATTGGTAAAATCGTAGCCCAGCGTGATCTGTCTCAACTGCCACAAGCCCGCATTATACACAAACTCTTCGGCAATATTCTGTCCACGCACTGTTTCATAGTAGGCCTGCACCCCGGACTTCACCGCATTGACCTGCTTGTTGAGATTAACGCCATTGCCAATCACGAAGTTTTCTGCTCTTCCGACTAAAGTGGCCTTATGCAAGCCATGGCGCCACGCGTTATGATTGGTACCGGAGATCATTTTATTACCCAGCTTAAAGTCTATCAGGAATGATAGATTAAGACCTTTGTAGTTTACTGTATTGGTGATGCCACCCGTCCACACCGGAACAGCACTACCGAATGCAATTTGATTGACCGTGCGCAAGGGACGTCCGTTACCAGCATCAAAAACCTGCCTTCCTTCCTGATCTCTTAAATAGCCATAGCCGAATAACTGACCTATGGGTTTACCGACTACCTGCCTGAGTTCCCCGGTAAAGTCGCCGGTTCCGACGGTGATCATACTATCGCTGATGCTGGAACCTAAACTAAGCACTTTAGATTCGTTGTATGAAGCATTTATGCTGGCATTCCAGGAAAAGTTTTTCGTCTCAACCGGAGTAAAATTGGCCATCATTTCCAGGCCTTTGTTCCTGCTTTCCCCTACATTTATTAGCTGTGTCAGATACCCGGAAGCATCCGAGGTCTGAGCCTGAAGGATCTGATCCGCAGATAATTTATCGTAATAACTAAATTCAAGTCCGAGTTTGTTGTTAAATAATTTCAGTTCTAACCCCACTTCCTTTTCCGTTACACGCATGGGCCGAAGGTCGGGGTTTGGAATTGTTGAGGCATTTATGCCGCCTATAGGCTGCGCCACTCCTGAAGAATTGGGGAACAGCGCTGGATTGATGGCATAAAAAAGCGTATTGGAGTAGGGAGGAACATCCGTATCGCTTCCTACTTCGGCATAGGCGGCCCTTATTTTTCCAAAGCTGATCCATTCAGGGATACTTCCTCGCAAGGCTTCAGAAAACACAAAACTTGTGGTAACCGAAGGATATAAGATGCTCCTGTTTTCCGGTGATAACGTAGAGAACCAGTCATTTCTCACCGTTCCGTTTACGTAGATAAATCCCATGTAAGAAAGTTCGGCGGCAGCGTAAACAGAGTTTACCTGTCTTTCCGATATTTCATAAATAGAACTAAGTTGTCTTCCGTTCCCCAGGGTGTACTTGCCCCTGGTATAAAAATCATTTACCAGCACGTTATTCCTGTCTAATTTCCGTTTCATCTGGTTGCCACCCAGGTTAACATCTACTCCGAACTTACCTAATGTATGTTTTGCGCCTAACAGAACGTCTGCATTGATTTCCCTAAAACGACGTATATCCTGCACGTATTCGCCATTTACAAAACCGGGTGGAGGGGCAGCCTGTCTCTGGCTTCCCGTTGGAAGATTATAATCTTGTGAACGGGTATAATAATCCTGGCCTAATCTTCCCTGCACATACAACCAATTGGTAATTTCGTATCGTGCGGTGAGGTTACCGAAAACACGGTCCCTGATGATATTATCAAACCGGGTCAATGCAAAATAAGGATTGGTCCGATTGGTGAACCTTGACCACAAGAATTCGTCGCCATTTTTATCGGTGGCGTACTGTTTTAATAAGTCCATAGGCATGGTGTTGGCCATGCTAAACAAAACCACCGGGCTATAATCCTGCTCGGCGATATTGGGTGGATTTTTACGGCGTTCATTGGAATAACTGATGTTTCCTGAAACAGTCAGCTTTTTAGCCATTGTTTGCGTAAAGCCTACATCGACGTTCTTCCTGTTGTAATTTGAGCCGGGCAGTATGGCTTGCGATACCATGTTGGAAAGGGAGATGTTGAAACCGCCAAACTCTCCGCCTGAGGAAAGCGTTATGGTGTTCGTAAGACTATTCCCTTTGCGGTAATACTTGCCGATCTGATTCCGCTGTGCTTCGTAGGGAACTTCCACCCCATCAAATAACACCTGGGTCATACCCGGCACGATCTTCTCGCCAAAACTCCATTGGCCTGAAGTAGGATTCGGGGTTTTTGGGCGGACACCATTTTCTCCCTGTCCGTATTCGTATTGATAATCGGTATAATCAAGCGGTGTTTCTTCCGTAAAGTTTGTATTGAATTCCACTCCTATACCTGTTCCCTTGCCTCGCGTTTTCGTGGTGATCATGATCACTCCATCCTTGGCACGCGAACCGTATAATGCCGACGCTGCTGCACCTTTTAATACGGTCATAGACTCAATATTATCCGGGTCGATACTGCTTAGTCCGTCACCACCATCTGAAGTGCGATTGCTTCCCCGTGCAGAAACGTCACCTCTGGCGCCGAAGTTCGTGTTATCGATAGGTACGCCATTGACTACGATAAGGGGAGAATTATTTCCACCAAAAGAAGATTGTCCCCGAATACGGATCTTACTGGTACCTGCCGGGCCCGAACCCAATGTAGTAATATTTACCCCTGCCATTTTTCCCTGCAGTGCATTCATGAAGTTTGTAGTCCGGTTAACCGTGACCTGCTCCGGTGCGACGGTCGCGGTAGAATAGCCCAGGCTTTTCGCTTCTTTTTTTATACCCAGTGCTGTAACCACTACCTGTTGCATAGCGGTCGCTTCTTCGCTTAGTGTTACACTTAAATTTGTGCGGCCGTTTATAGCCACCTCGCGGCTGGCATAGCCAATATAGGAGAACACAAGAACACCGTTAGCATCGGGCGCAACTAAAGTAAACTGGCCGGCTCTGCCTGTCGTTGTGCCTGAGGAGGAACCTTTTAATAACACGCTAACGTCGGCAAGGGGCTCGCCTTTGTCATTAACAACCCTCCCTTTTATTTCTATTGCCAAAGGGACATTTTCAAGAAGGCCTGACTTCTCACCATTTCCCGTTGCGCTGGCCCTAAGCCGGATTGCAAGCAAAAAAACAGGGGTCAACGTTATGATCAGTAATAATTTGACAACACCCTTCCTGTGGAAATAGGTGCAGTGACTAGCAAGCATTCGCATAGTTTTGAGCTGTTTGGGTTAAACAATATAGAGTACATCGATTTATAGGTGAGTGACTTTCTCCGGATCACACAATAAGTAACGCCCTGGAAACCTGTGTCTATGCATCACATTTAGCCCATAAATGAGGACCAAAAGATATTCGTTAACAGTATGCTTAAAAATTCGTAATTCGTTTTGCGGCTCCAATCGACTAGTGTAGGTTTAACCCTTATCGGGCTGACTAAATTATGAAAAAGGAATCAAAAAAAACAAAAGGACTATTGGTATTTCTTTCTCTTAAGGTCAGCGTTGGAACACATCTAATTTAAACATCAAAGAGTTTATATTAGTCAAACAGATCAGTGAGGCAATATCTCTGTGGAAGAGCCTTGAATTCGCTTTCCCGCTTTGGTGGAGGTTACCGGAGTCGAACCGGTGACCTTTTGCATGCCATGCAAACGCTCTAGCCAGCTGAGCTAAACCCCCTTAATTCACCGGATTGCAAATATAGCAGGAGCTATTTTATCAACCAAATTAAAACCTTTGGGATAAACTGGCGCATTAATTTTTCGTCGTCGGATAAATGTCAACAAACGGGTTATTTTGTTGTTTACCTTGTATAAATCTGTCTGACTACAATGAGTGTCTTACGCCAGCTCGCCGAATATCTCTATTTGAAGAAGAGGGATCCTGATGCACCGAATACCCAATGGATGAAATACATGCATGGTATTAACCGGATTTCAATTTTTATGTTTCTGGTGGCCCTGATAATCCTGGTAGTCAAACTGGTTTTTTTTCGAAGGCTTCATTGATCCTGCTCGAGGAAATTGACAATGCTTCTGGCAGCATTGGAGGATGCGTTTCCACCTTCACTCAGCAATTTTTTTAGATTCGCGTAATCATGCTGAAGTTGATTCTTTTTGTTTGTGTCGTAAAGCAGTAAATGTAATTCACGTTTTACATTCTCCACTGTAAGTTGGTCCTGGATCAGTTCTTTTACCACTTCCCTGTCCATGATCAGGTTAACCAGGCTAATATATTTAACCTTTATCAACCTGCGTGCTATCCAGTAAGAAACCCGGCTGCCCTTGTAACACACCACCTGGGGAACTGCGAACAAGGCCGTTTCAAGGGTGGCGGTCCCTGAGGTAACGAGCGCCGCCTCGGACTGCGACAACAGATCATAGGTTTCACGGACGGAAGATACCCCGGGATAGGCGGCCAGCATGCTGCTATAAAAAGCGTCTTCCTGTCCCGGTGCTTTTGCTACCACAAACAGGTGATCTGAAAACAATTTACTTACTTCCAGCATGACCGGAAGCTTTTTTAGGATCTCCTGTTTCCTGCTACCCGGAAGCAGGGCAACTATGGGCTTGCCATTACCTTTTTTGCCTGAAGACAATGGCCAGCTTTCTGTGACCTCTACCAGGGGATGGCCCACATACTCCACTTCATAATTCCATTTGCGGTAGAATGTTTTTTCAAATGGGAGGATGACCAGCATCTTATCAACACATTTTTTTATGGCCATCACCCTTTTCTCGTTCCATGCCCATACCTGGGGAGATATATAAAAGATAACGGTATGTTGATGTTTTTTCGCCCATTCAGCTATGCGCAGGTTAAAGCCAGGGTAATCGATCAGGATCAGTGCGTCGGGTCGGTATTCACTAATATCCTGCTTACAAAACTTTAAATTGCGCAGGATGGTTTTCAGGTTCCTGGCAACTTCTATAAAACCCATAAAGGCCAGTTCTTTGTAATGTTTTATCAGGTTTCCCCCGGCCACTTTCATCAGATCACCTCCCCAGCATCGGATGTCCGCCTGACCGTCAAGTTTTAATAGTTCTTTGATGAGATTACTACCGTGAAGGTCTCCTGATGCTTCGCCGGCTATAATATAGTATTTCATAGCTAAAAGTTCGGGGTTCAAGGTTCAGGGTTCTAAAGTTTGAAGTTAATTTGAATATTAAACTTAAAGCTTTGGACTCCGAACTAGGAAAATTTTATCAGCAATACTGTAACGGCGTAAATCACGGTGGCGACGAATATGCCTTTGGCCGTTTGATCTCTGTTACCGTTAATATAGATAGTAAAAACAACGGCATTTGCAACGAGGGAAATGCTGCTGACTCCGGTAAGAAAGGCTTTGTTTCCTTTAAATAAGCCTATATACTGCATGAAGTCAACACCAAGGTTATAAAAGGCCGCAAAGTAATATATAATCAAGCCTAAGGCAGGAGCCATAAATCCCAAAAAAATACCCAGCATCAGATTGTCTTTTTTCAGCATTATAGTTTCCAGGTTTCTTCCAATTTAGTTTTAAGTTCATAATTGGTCAGATCAAATTGCACGGGTACAACACTTACGTAATTATTTTCAAGCGCCCACACATCGGTATCGGTTCCCGTATCAAAATTCACAAATTGTCCGGTAAGCCAGTAGTACAATCGTCCGTTCGGATCGTTTCTTTCTATAAAATCTTCTTCGTATTTGGCATAAGCCTGGCGGCATATTCTGATACCTTTGATCAGATCTTCGGTCACAGCGGGAAAATTCACATTTAACACCGTATGCTTGTCCAGCTTATTGTTCAGCATCTCCTGAACAATAATCCGGGCATATTTGCGCGAAGCGGTAAAATCTGCTTCAATGCTATGATCCAACAGTGAAAACCCCACTGATGGTATGCTTTCTATGGCTGCTTCGACAGCTGCAGACATAGTGCCGGAATAAATGACATTTATAGAATGATTTGCCCCGTGATTGATTCCACTCAGGCACAGATCAGGTTTACGGTGTAATACTTTGTCAACGGCAAGCTTCACACAATCTACGGGCGTACCTGAACATTGCCAGGCTTCCACTCCTGGGAACGTACTCACTTTAGTCAGTCGTAGCGGCTGCCCGATGGTAATGGCATGCCCCATTCCGGATTGCGGCCTGTCAGGCGCAACTACTACGACCTTGCCCAGGTCTTTTACAGCTTCAACAAGATTCTGAATGCCCGGCGCTGTAATTCCATCATCATTTGTTACCAGAATTACCTGTCCCTGATCCTGGTCTTTTACTGCTTTAGCCATGCACCAAAGCTAAAATAAACTGATGGATTTTAACATCAGGCCAGGGCATCATTTACCTGCATGCTCTTCATAAGGGTATGCCTGTAGTTAAATCGGGAAGCCCATGACGTTTAAAAAATTTGATCATGACAAAAATATTAGTATTTTGCACTAAATAAATTAGTTATGTCAATAGCCGGACAAAATTTAAAGTACCTGCGCAAGCTTAGGGGGTGGACGCAGGAAGAATTTGCCAACAAATTAAAGATCAAACGGTCTTTGTTGGGAGCTTACGAAGAAGAACGTGCAGAACCGCGCATTGAAGTACTGGAGATTGCCGGTCATATATTCAAGCTTTCCCTGGATGAACTATTGTTAAAAGACCTCACTGATACCAAGGGAAGTTATCTGGCTAAACGGAGAGCGCAAAAGATGGAAGCTACTACCAATGAAATCTACCTTGTACCTATTAAAGCCGCGGCGGGATATCTGGCCGGTTATGCAGATCCGGAATTTATAGATGAGTTGAATACATTTACACTTCCAATGCTTGCCCCTGGTAATTACCGGGCATTTGAGATTGTGGGTGATTCCATGCTTCCTACTCCAAGCGGTTCTATCATTGTCGGTGAAAAGATTGAACGGCTGGAAGAGGCCAAATCGAACAATACCTATGTTATCGTTTCCAGGCAGGAAGGGATTGTTTATAAGCGCATCATGAAAAACAACCGATCCAAGAACAAATGGACACTGATCAGCGATAATCCGGCTTACCAACCTTATAACGTAGAGGCGAATGATATTCTGGAATTATGGCAGGCTCATATGGTGATCTCAAAAGCGAATACCCAGCAACGTTGGGATGTAAATCAGCTGGCCGGCCTGGTAAGCAATCTGCAAGAACAGGTTAGTACTTTGAAGAAGAGGATGAATTAAATGAGAAGATGTGCAAATATGCAAATTTAACAACAGCCAACACTTGCCCATGGTTGGTGTTTTCACCAACCAGCCGTTGGCATTCTGAAATATATGTCAGGAATTTTAATTGCAGATCATGGACTGTTTTCACTCAAGCCCATAAATGTCCTTTGCCATCCTGAACGTATTGCAATGCGCTTCAACAATAAGTTTTATATCTTCTGAATAACCTCCACCCATGGATACAACACAGGGAATGGTTGCTTCATGGAGCAGTGAAAAAACAAATTCATCTCTTTTCCGGCAACCTTCCAGGGTAACTTTCAGTTTTCCGAATTTATCAGTTTGAAGAATATCGACACCTGACAGGAAAAAGATGAAATCGGGGTTCACCGTTCTGATCAGACCTGGAAGAGTTTTAGTGAGTGTGTTCAGGTAAGTATCCCCGTCCGTGCCATCATCCAAACCAATATCAAGGTCAGAGACTTCTTTATGAAAGGGATAGTTATGGCTACCGTGCATGCTGAAGGTAAATACGCGTGGTTCAAATTCGAATATTTTTGCAGAACCGTTGCCCTGATGCACATCCAGGTCAACAATTAGAATTTGACTGGCAAGTTTTTTTCTAAGCAGGTAATTTGAGGCTACTGCAAAATCATTTAATAAGCAAAACCCTTCGCCCCGATCGGCAAATGCATGATGGGTTCCTCCGGCTACATTCATGGCCACCCCATTCTCAAAAGCGTAATGGCAGCACTCAATGGTTCCCATAGTTATGATCTTCTCCCGTAATGTTAGCCGGGCAGATTGGGGAAAACCAATATGCCGCTGTTCTTTGACAGAAAGTGTCTGATCGATCAATTTTGTAAGATAGCCCGCGGTATGCGTCCACAAAATTACTTCGTCAGGACAAGGCTGCGGCGCAAAAAGATTACCTGCTGCAATGCTTCCTTCATAAATCAGTTGTTCGGGGATCAATTCATACTTCAGCATTGGAAAGCGATGACCTTCAGGCAACGGGTGAAAATAGATTGGATCAAATGCAATTTTCAGCATGCGTGCTTCCATGGAGAATTAGTCATGATAGGGAATGTCAATTTTTTTATCTGCTCGTAGTATAATGATTAAACATCTTATTTGTTCAATAAATGTTGATCATTGCACTTTAATTTGGGCATTTTATTACCGCACCTTTACAATGCTGTTATTCACTATGGCAAAAATGCTTTCGCCGGCTTTTGGCTCGATCAAAGCTGTTCCGGTAAAATGGCTGAACGCAGGTAGTATCGCATATTCTTTACCAAAATAGAAACAGGGAAGACAGAGCGATTGCCTGCCCAGACCCTTGACCTTTATGCCGGGATGAATGTGGCCGCTGATGGTGTATGCCTTTGTTTTGTTATTAGTAAGGTCATTGTTCGCCTGGCAGCTTTCATGGTCGTGAGTAAAACAAAAACCATTGACCATCACACCTCCGGAGTCAACGGTTATTCCTGCATTGGCATACCATTCCTCTTTAAGTATATCATGGTTGCCTTTAACCAGCCGGATAGAAAGGTCAGGCAGATCATCACGCCATTTCCGAAAAAGATTTAATTCCTTATTGGCCACACTATGAAAAAGATCACCAACGACCAGCAATTGGCGGGGAGAAAAATGCTGTAGTTGAGCTATAAGTCGCTGCAGGTCTTCTTTAAAAACGGTTTGAGGAACCGCAATACCAGACTTTCGGAAATGACCGGTCTTGCCGAAGTGAAGGTCGGAAACGATCAGCGTATTTTCATTTTCCCAAAACAAAACACGTTCGGCTGAAACCCAGAAGATGTGTTGAGATATATTATGCTTTACCGGCGCCTGCATTACGTATTTTAAGAGTGCAAATGTATGGCAAATCTCACCTCAACCCTCCGAACTATTTCTCCAGCTGCAATTGCATGCGTTTCACCCGTTCTTCCAGTTTTTCAGATGACATGTTCTCACGCATGCTATCCACTTTGATGGGAAAGCAAAAAGGGGTCAGTCTCTGCGGGAACGTGATAACGATATTTCCCTGCTGGATACGTTGCAGCATGTTGCGTAACCTTTCTTCCTCCATCTGCTGTTCCATCACTTCGTTATACGCCTGGCGCAGTAAAAGATTGTGTGATTCATATTCGCTGAATACTTTAAATATGAGGGAGGCTGAAGATTGCAGATGTCGGGCTTTTTTGTGTTCACCAGGAAAACCCTGGAAGATCAGTCCCCCGATCACTGCGATGTCCCTGAACTTTCGCTTGGCCATTTCACCGGCATTCACACTTCGCTGAATATCGTTCATCAAATCCACATCGCTGAATAAGTCGTACACATTGGTATCATCTACGGGGATGGGCTTGTCGCTCAACAGTTCAAAGCCATAATCATTCATGGCAAAAGAAAATGTTATCGGTGTTATCCGGCTGATACGGTAAGCCAGCACTGCAGCCATTGCCTCATGCACCAGTCTGCCTTCAAACGGATAAACAAAAAGATGAAAGCCATCTCTTGTTTCGATCTGCTCAATGAGCAATTCCTGTTCGCGGGGAATATGAGACAGGGCTTCCTGAAGCGCAAAAAGTGGTTTCAATACGCTTAATTCAATATCCATTTCCTTTCTGCTGGTTTCTTCCGGCATGCCGGCATTGATCATGATACTTGCTTCAGTAATTTTTTTCCGGAGCATAAATCCCAGGTTGGCAGACAGGGGCATGCGCCCCCCGTTCCAGCTGGGAATGTTTGACTTTGTGGATGAAGACTTTCTCACGAGCACGGTCATGTCTTTGATCATAATAAATTCGAGTACCCGGCCCGCCAGGGTAAACACATCTCCGGCATTCAAACGCGAAATAAAATATTCCTCTATCAGGCCTATAAATCCACCGGAGATAAATTTGACTTTCAGCATGGAATCACTGACAATAGTACCAATATGCATGCGATGACGCATAGCAATGCGGCGGCCGTTGATCTTGTATAAACCGTCCAGCACCTCCACTTTTTTATACTCATCATACTGCTGCAGCGCCGCTCCTCCCGAGGAAATAAAATACAGGATCTCCTGCCATTCAATTTTGGTAAGATCCTGGTAACAATAGGTGCACTGCACCTCCTTAAAGATCCGGTCGGGATAAAAACCATCAGAAATGGCAAGGGTGCACAGGAATTGGATCAATACGTCGAAACACAATAGCCTGGGCTCACGGCTTTCTATAAACGATTTTTTTATGGCCGACTTTAGTGCAGCTGCCTCTACCAGTTCAAGAGAATGTGTGGGAAGAAAATAAATTTTACTGATGGCATCCGGTTGATGGCCGCTTCTTCCCGCGCGTTGCAGAAAGCGGGCGACACCTTTTGGCGACCCCACCTGGATCACCGTTTCAACCGGCCTGAAATCTACACCAAGGTCAAGACTTGCTGTACAGACCACCGCTTTCAGCCGGCCATCATGCAAGGCATCCTCTACCCATAAACGCAATTCCTGCCCTATGCTTCCATGGTGCAGCGCTATGGCTCCGGCAAGGTCAGGACTAGCCGTTAACAAGGCCTGGTACCACCGCTCACTCATTCCCCGCGTATTGATAAAGATCAGCGTCGTTTTACTTGATTCAATGATGGGGATCACTTTATCTACAAGTGAAAGGCCGAGGTGGCCTGCCCAGGGATATCTTTCAATTTCATCAGGAAATATCGACTCAACCTCTATCGGCTTGTTGATGATTGCTTTTACAATTACCCCTTCTTTAGCCCTTGTACTCAGTAGTACTTCCATAGCCTGATCGAGGTTCCCAATAGTAGCGCTTATGCCCCATATTTGCAATCGGGAGTCGGGAGTCGGTAAGGAGTCGGGACTCTTCACTCCCGCTATTCTGCAGATCGCCAGTTCAACCTGTACCCCCCGCTTACTTCCCAACAGTTCATGCCATTCATCAACCGCAATTATTTGAAGTGATTTAAAGATTTCGGAATATCCTTTTTGCGCCAGGAACAGATGAAGGCTCTCAGGCGTGATGATCAGCACTTCCGGCATGCGGCGTTTCTGTTTCTGCCTTTCACTGATTTCCGTATCACCGTTCCGAATGCCACATTTCCAACTCAGGTTCAATTGCGAAATCACTTCTTCCATGGCACGGCCTATGTCTTTGGCCAGCGCACGTAATGGTGTTATCCATAAGAGCTGAAGGCCATTTCTTTCTTTTGATGTATAATTATTAGGATGCTTATTGATAAAGTCAATAACCGCCCCAAGGAAAACAGCGAAAGTTTTACCACAACCGGTAGGAGCGTTTACAAGTCCCGATAGGCCGTTAATGATATGCTGCCAGCTTTCTTCCTGAAAAAGAAATGGATGCTGGCCTTTTGTTGCAAGCCAGTCTGCAATTACAGCATATCCTTTGGTAGATTTGAGTTCGGAAGTCAAAGTTCAAGGTTCAAAAGTTCAAGGTTCAGGGAAAAGACGTTCATTATTAACGTTCATACCTATCAGATGTTTAACTGACCCAAGATCACCTCTTACATTTCCTCCTCCGCACATCCGCAAAGTCGCACATTAAACGATCATCTTACCGTCTTTCATATGAAGCACCCGGTCGCTCATTTTAGACAATTCTTCGTTATGCGTAACAATAAGAAAGGTTTGATTGAATTGTGCCCGGAGATCAAAAAATAGTTCATGCAGTTCACGAGCGTTCGCAGAATCAAGGTTTCCGGTAGGCTCGTCGGCAAAAATAATCTTAGGACTATTAATCAGGGCTCTGGCCACAGCTACTCTTTGCTGTTCACCTCCGGACAGTTCCTGGGGTTTATTATTCAACCGGCTACCTAGGCCCAGGGACTGCAAAAGACCCGTTGCACGCTCCGCAACCTCTTTTCTTGTTCTTCCGGCAATCCAGCCGGGAATACAGGCATTCTCCAATGCCGTGAATTCCGGTAACAGATGGTGAAACTGGAAAACAAAGCCCATATTGGCATTACGGAACGCAGCCAGTTTTTTGCCCTTTAAAGAACCCAGCCTGGTACCGTTTAAGTCAATATTCCCGGTATCTGCACTGTCAAGCGTACCAACAATGTGCAGCAAGGTACTTTTCCCTGCTCCGGAAGATCCGACAATGCTTACAATTTCACCCTGCCGGATATCCAGATCCACTCCTTTCAATACCATCAGGTTGCCATAGGCTTTATGAATGTTCCGGGCGCTTAACATGTAAATATAAATATTGCGATACGAACGTACCGATTTTACCGTTACTGATTAAAAATAATGCCAATGCCTGCAGAGGGCATAATGTTTGAAAGTTAAATGTCGCCTTATGTTTGGTGGTTTCGTTTTAACAGCTACATTTGCGGAAAAATTAGGGAGGATAATTAAAGTAAATACCGAATGAAACAAAACCTATATATAAGAAAGCGTTTAAATCATTTTTTCTAAAAATTAAAGAGAATAAAGATGTTTTGGACACTCGAACTAGCATCCTATCTGGAAGACGCACCCTGGCCTGCTACAAAAGATGAATTAATTGATTACGCTATCCGTAGCGGTGCACCCATTGAGGTAGTTGAGAATTTGCAGGAGCTGGAAGATGAAGGCGAGATCTATGAAGGTATAGATGATATATGGCCCGACTACCCATCACAGGAAGACTTCTTTTTTAATGAAGATGAATACTAAATTTTAGCCAGGTACCAAATAGCTAAGCCATTCAAATCAGGATGGCTTTTTTGTTTAAAGCATCGCCATAATCAGCTTAACCACCCCGGTTTGCTTCGCAAGCCTGCCCCTCACTTCTCCATCTGCTCTATGACCTGTTGGGTAACTCCTGTGAAAGAAAAGCCGCCATCATGAAAAAGGTTTTGCATGGTAACCATTTTGGTGAGATCGCTGAAAAGGGTCACGATATAATCTGCACACTGGTCAGCATCAGCATTACCCAAAGGGCTCATCTTTTCAGCATAACTGATAAATCCGTCGAAACCTTTGACACCGCTGCCGGCGGTAGTACGTGTTGGTGATTGTGAGATCGTGTTCACCCGCACTTTGTTCCTGATGCCATAGTGATATCCGAAACTCCGCGTAACACTTTCCAGTAATGCTTTTGCATCGGCCATTTCATTATAATCAGGAAACACACGCTGTGCAGCAATATAAGTAAGGGCTACCACACTCCCCCACTCGTTGATAGCATCCAAATCCCAGGCCGTACGCAATACCCTGTGAAGGCTCATCGCCGATATATCCATGGATTTCTGGTTGAAGGCATAATCAATTCCGGTGTAATGTTTACCCTTGCGAACATTCAGGCTCATCCCGATGGAATGCAGCACAAAATCTATCTTTCCGTCAAAATGTTTCATTGACTCTTCAAACAACTTCTTCAGGTCATCCATGTTAGTTACATCGGCGCCGATGACAGGAGCTTTTACCGCTTCCGCCAGTTTGTTGATCTCTCCCATCCGTAATGCTACCGGTGCATTGGATAATACCAATTGTGCACCCTCTTCAAAACAGTGCAAAGCTGTTTTCCAGGCGATCGATTTTTCATCCAGAGCGCCAAAAATGATTCCTTTTTTTCCTTTAAGTAAATTGTACGCCATAAAGACTTTTAGAATTAGTATAGAATGACCCGATAAACAAGCTCACGCCGTAAAAGTAAGCATAAATACAACCGGGAGTGGCCTGACAGGTTATTTCATTACCATCTCACGGGCGTTTTCTAATGCAGCAGCCGTGGGCTTTTCTCCGCTTAACATCTGGGCAATGATAGTAATACGCTCATCTTTCGGTAATAACCTGATGCTGGTTTTCACACCACCACCCACAATCTGTTTATACACGTAAAAATGAGCATCCGCCTTTCCGGCAATCTGCGGTTGGTGAGTAATGCAGATGATCTGACGGCTGTCAGAAAGCGCTTTCATAATAAAACCCACCTGACGGGCAGCTTCCCCTGAAATGCCTGTATCAATTTCATCAAATATCATTGTGGGCAGATTGACAGATTGGGCTACAAGCGATTTTATGCATAACATTAAACGACTCAGCTCGCCTCCACTGGCAACTTTACGAATGGATGAATACTGACCACTCCTGTTGGCATCAAATAAAAATTCAATATTGTCGCTGCCATATAATTGCAGCGACGCAAGCGGCTGAATCTCCACTTTAAGTCTTGCATTAGGCATACCAACCTGTGCAAGCAGTGCATTTACTTTTCCCTCCAGTGGTTTCGCGTGTTTATGCCGGCTAATGGAAATGCGCCCGGACTGTTCAGTAGCTTCCCTTACCAACCGTTCCAGTTCTTTTTCTTTCACACTTATGGTTTCATCTATGTTTAAGACAGCCTGCAATTTTTCTTTAAGCTGTTCCTGAATGGCAAGCAGTTCGTGTGTCGTTTGAACGCCGTGTTTTTTTAAGAGTTTGTATCCTGAAGATAATCTTTCATTAATCTGCTCGATGCGCTGCTGGTCGAACTGAACGTGGCTGTTAAGCCGTTCGATCTCATCGGCAATATCCTGTAATTCAATTTGGGCCGATTGAATTCGTGTTATAACAGGTGGCAATTCCGGATGGTAATCTGAAAAGGACTGTAACTGATTGCCCAGCACCTTCAATTGCTGAACGATGGGTTCTTCCGTTTCATGTAATGCAAAAAAGGCCTTTGTTAATGCGGCTTTAATACCTTCTGCATTATCCAGCATTTTCAGTTCCGCATCGAGTTCTTCCAATTCATTTTCCTTGTAACCAGCTTCTTCCAATTCGTTATATAAAAACTGGTTGTAATCAAAAGTTGCATTGAACTGGCTTTTTTGCAGCTGAAGGACGGCTATCGATTTTTTTACTGTCTGCAATTGCCTGAAGATAGCCTGGTAATTTGAGAGCCATTCGGCATTGCCGGCCATGGCGTCCACTACTTCCCGCTGGAATTCGCTCTGCGCCATTTCTGCCGTGTCAAATTGCCGGTGCAGATCGATCAATGACGAGCTTAGCTGTTGCAGTTGGTTGAGATTGACCGGCGTATCATTTATAAAGGCCCGTGATTTTCCATTTGATCCTATTTCACGGCGAATCACCAATTCGTCATCAGGGTCCAGGTCGTTATCTTTTAAGAACTGCTGTACCTGTATTATGTCGTCCACCTTAAAACTTCCCTCCACAAAACATTTCCTGTCACGGCTTAACAACACAGTCGTATCGGCCCTGTCACCCAATACCAGGCTTAATGCACCCATAAGAATGGATTTTCCCGCACCCGTTTCGCCTGTAATAATATTCAGCTTGCCGGAAAAGTCAATAGTGATCTCATCAATGATGGCGTAATTCTGAATATGAAGTTGCTGAAGCATACAGGTCAGATTGCAGAAAGCAAATTAGCCAATATGATGGTACAAACGATCCCTGTCATAGAAATTTTTTGTGATGCCAGATCACTTAAGTAGATGCGTAAGTGATCAATCCGTTTACAAAAAAAGCGTTCCACAGAACGCTTTCCTGAAATAATTTTTGACTGCCGTCGTTACTTCACGTCTACCCCATCACTTAATTCCGTATCAATAAGTATGCGGCCACAGTTTTCACATATGATAATTTTCTTGCGCTGCTTGATCTCGCTTTGCTTTTGAGGGGGAATAGCATTAAAGCAACCACCGCAGGCATCCCTGACTACCGGTACAACACCCAGGCCGTTACGGTAATTTTTCCGGATACGATCATAAGAAAGCAACAATCTTTCATCCACTTTTTCACGTGCATCTGTTGACAGCTTGTTAAAATGTTTTTCTTCTTTTTCGGTTGCACCAATAATTTTTTCAAGCTCATCTTTCTTTCCTTTGAGCACTGTTTCTTTTGCACCTACATTTTTTTTCGCTTTTTCAAGCAACACGGCTTTTTCCGCTATCTCCTCACTGGCATCCTTAATGTGTTTTTCCGCAAGCTTGATCTCAAGCTGCTGCATTTCTATTTCTTTGTTAATGGCCTCGAACTCCCGGTTGTTTTTGACGTTAGTACTTTGCTTTTCGTATTTTTTGATCAGTGCTTCAGATTCTTTGATGGCTTCCTTTTTCTGCTCGGTAAACTCTTTAATGCCATTGATCTCCTCCTCTATTCTTGTTTGCCTCGCATTTAATCCCTGGATCTCATCTTCCAGATCACTTACTTCCATAGGAAGTTCGCCTTTTAGAATTTGTATCTCATCTAGTTTTGATTCAATTTTTTGAAGTGTAACCAGGGCAGTTAATTTTTCCTCAACAGAAAAGTCTTTTACGTTAGGCATGGTATATAATATTTGCAATAATTCCGGGTGTATTAATTTACAACCCAGACTTAACCCAGAAAGTAATTAACCGGATTGGTATTACATTCCGTTTTAAGGAGTGCAAAGGTAGGAAATTTTGCGTTCAAAACCTCATGGATAAGGTCAATCGTAAACTGCTCGCTTTCATAGTGCCCGATATCTGCAATCACCATCCGGCCATTGGCGTCAAAGAAGGTATGGTACCTTAGGTCGGCTGTAATGAACACGTCTGCCTGTAATGCTAACGCTCTGGAAAGGAGAAGACTTCCCGACCCGCCGCATACTGCTATCCGTTTGACCTGTTTAGATAATAGTGGGGTATGCCGAATCACCTGAAGCCTGAAACGGTCCTTTAGCAGCTGCAGGAATGCAGGTTCATTCATGGGTTGCTCTAATTCTCCAATCAAACCGGCGCCCAGGCCCTGATATTCGTTTGCCAGTTCAATGACATCAAATGCCACTTCCTCATATGGGTGCGCTTTTATCAATGCTTCAATTAATTTTTTTTCAAGATGTGCAGGAAAGACGACCTCAAGCCGCAGCTCTTTTTCATAATGTCTTTGCCCTTCTTTACCTGCAAAAGGATGAGTGCCTGCTCCTGCCTTAAAACTTCCAACACCTTCAACGCTGAAACTGCATTCACTGTAATTGCCTATCTGGCCGCCTCCTGCTATAAAAATGGCATTACTTACCTGTTCGGCATGCGTCACCGGTATAAAAGCATATATTTTTTTTAAGGCTCCAGCTTTTGGCTGCATAATAAAACGGTGCTGTAATCCAAGAAGATCGGCTATCCTGCCGTTAACGCCTGCTTTGACGTTATCGAGGTTAGTATGGATCGCATAGATCGCAATATCATTCTTGATGGCTGTAATCAGCGCCTGCTCAATATAATTTTTTCCGTTTAGCTTTTTAAGGGAGCTGAATAAGATAGGGTGATGGGCCACAACCAGGTTGCAGTTCTTGTGTATCGCTTCCCTGACAACGGCTTCCGTGGCATCCAGACTTATTAAAACGCCACTGCACAACCAGTCGTCGGCACCGGTGATCAGGCCGGTATTATCATATGTTTCCTGGTAGGATGGGGGTGCTATGTCTTCGAGATGTTCGATGATATTCTTTATAAGCATATATTGGTGTCTTATTCAAAAATATTTAAAACCAGCTTCATTAACCTGAGAAAATAATCATTAACACATACCGTATCAAAAATGACCTCCCGGGCATTCTTTTGTACGGAAACCGCTTCACTTTATTATGGATACTTATATCGTTATTCTAACTATCATCGGCTTAGCAGCGTTAGGAATGGCCTGGATGCCATCAATATCTGAAAAAATTAAGATTTCCTACTCCCTGATTTATGTTTTGCTGGGGATCATGTTATATAGCTTGTTCAACAAGTTGCTTCCTCTGCCCAATCCAATCTCCAGGAACGAATTCACGGTTCATCTTACCGAAATGGTTGTTATCGTTTCCCTTATGGGCACGGGCTTGAAAATTGATCAGCCATTCTCATTTAAAAAATGGCGGGTGCCCTTCCGGCTTATCATTATTACCATGGTACTATCCATTGCAATAGTGGCCCTAATGGGATGGTGGTCGTTTGGTTTTGACCTGGCTTCCGCCATATTGCTGGGTGCCGTACTTGCTCCCACTGACCCCGTCTTAGCCTCGGATGTCCAGGTAGGCCCTCCCAATGAAAAAGACGAAGAAAACGTAAAGTTTTCCCTGACGGCTGAAGCTGGTATGAATGATGGCACTGCCTTTCCATTTACATGGCTGGCCATTGCGCTGGCATTAGGAAGTCAAACAGGAGGATTTGATTTCGGCAGATGGCTCCTGCTTGATCTCTTATACCGGGTTATGGCGGGCATTCTTTGTGGTTTTCTGATGGGAAGGCTCCTGGCATACCTGATTTTTTATCTGCCCCAACAAAGAAAATTTGTCGTTACTAAAGACGGTTTTGTTGCACTGTCGGCAACACTGCTGGTGTATGGGGCAACCGAACTGGTTCATGGCTACGGATTTATTGCGGTTTTTGTAACAGCCATCACCTTACGGAATTACGAATTGCATCATAAATATCACAAAAAGCTGCACGATTTTACAGATCAGATTGAACGGATCCTGCTGGCAATCGTGCTGATATTGTTCGGAGGCAGCCTCGTCAGTGGGATACTTGACCACCTGACCTGGAAAATGGCCTTTTTTGGGATTGGGTTTGTGCTAATTATCCGGCCTCTGACCGGTTTAATCGGTTTGATAGGCATTCAACTTCATATCAAGGAGAAACTGGGCATCAGTTTTTTTGGAATTAAAGGAATAGGATCTTTTTTTTACCTGGCCTTTGCCCTGAACAAAGCGAAATTTAATTACAGCGAAGAGATCTGGTCAATGGTATCTTTTACAGTTATGTTATCTGTTATTATTCATGGAATTACAGCCACCCCTGTAATGGCGAAGCTGGGTGAAGAATTTTCTGAGAAAGATGTGTTGAAATAGGAAGCGGGAGATATCCGGGGTGGTGGTTGGTGAAAACACCTGCCACGGGCAAGCTTCACATCCCACATCTCACATTCGCACATTAACCTACTCTATCATGGAATCCACCCGGGTTAACTTGCCTAGTTCGTTCACGCCTTCTATGATCACCCTTAACTTTTTGCTTATATCGTTATTATAAAAATGAATGGTGACTTTTTTCCGCTCCTTATCGAGGAAAACAAACGGGTTCCAGTATAGTGTGGTCCGGATATCGTCCAGGGTATGCAACGGGTTGTTTTGTGCATAATTGGGAGCATAAAATTCCCTGACTGGTGAATACCCGTTTACATTCACCTTCCTGATACCTGTAAAGTTGTTGTCGCTCTTAACATCTCCGCCACGTTTGGTATATACCGCAATGGCTCCGCCGGCACCACCTCCAATGGCTCCCATAAACGGAGGACGCAACACCTTTATATAAGCAATATCAGACATAGACATAGAAGACAAATTCTGCGGATCGGTACGCATTTCGTTCAGGAACAATTCCGGACTTCCGCCCCTCCATGAAAGGCTTGGCGTACCAGACATCGCGTTACTGATCATTAGTCCGGGAACCTTGCCCTGCAGATAATTAAATATTGACATGGAACCTGCCGCAGTGATATCGTTGGTCAGATCAAAATTATAACCATCGCCACCTTTAAATAATCCACTGGCATAACGGTCATCCAGTTTTTGAACATCGGTCCTGACCCTTCCCTTTACAACTACCTCCTGTAACATTTTGGCTTTTTTATTCCGATCCGATTCCAGGCTAATGTTTTTCTCGAATATATCACGGTTAGTGGCGATTGTGTTGTCAGGCGGAAATAACAGGCCTTCGCGAAATTTCGGCGGCTGCACAAAATAATGCCCTTTCCAAAGTGTATTCTCCACGTTCAGGATCAGGTTATCTGCATTACGCTTATAATTATTTAACTGATAATACACTTTTGCGGTATCATAAAAGACCATTGCATCAGTGGCAAATTTGCCACCTTCCATGACAGGTACAAACAATACCTGGGTACTGGAATCTTTAAATTGAAGAATGAGGTTTAACTGGTTGTCTTTTGTCAACTGCGCAGGATTGACTCCCAGCAGGTTTCCTTTTAATGAAAGATAATTCTCCGCAGCGTATTTTATTTCAGGCAATTTACCATGGGTTACATTGTCCCAGTTCAAACGCCGCCAACCGTGGGTGAGCATTACAAGATTAAGCTGTTTAGACACACTGTCGGCAAATGAGGAAAAATAATATCCGGGGTCATGCACGTATCCTTTTATGTCGGCAGTTAGTAATAAGCGGCTGTAGATATTGTCTTCGTTTTGGCGGGGCACATTGACCGCAGCATCCGTGATGGATATGGACAGGTTAGAGATCAACGTATCAGGCACTTCAATTTCGACAATATTATTTCCGCGCTTATTCAGATTTTTGGTAACGGTTTTGGTGTAAGCGTCAAAAATAAAATCATTGTTATTCACAAACACGATCCGCTCGGCTACCGGCTGCCAGTTGCTGTTGAAAACCGTTAACTGTAATATGCCTGAAGGCAACTGGTCTACAGGTATTTTGCCACTGATCACCAGCTTATCGGACATATTAATGCTTGCTCTGTATACCTGTTGCTGATCCATATGAGCAACCAGGAATATTTGTTTCAGTGCATCACTTCCATCACTTCTTTTTACGATAAAAATCACCGAGCCGGGGGAATTGGAGGCACTGAGAACCAGGCCTGCCGATTTAGGTACTGGCAATAAAGTGGTATTCTCCTTACCTGTAGAATCTTTCCAGACCGCCGTATACATTTCCGCGTTTACGGGACTGAATTTTAAAGACCCCATCCCGTTGTGCGAGGTGGTGAAATCGGAAATCTTTTTACCATCTGCGCTTTTTATAAATCCGTTTACGTTTACAGGCATGCCAAACCGGTCATTTGCTTTAAAGGCAACGACTGATTCTATACCGGTAACCAGGTCGCCTCCTTCAGGAAAAAATTGCAGCATTGTGGTGGTATTCTTAGTTGACTGACCGGCAACAGAAGCCGCAGTGACCACCGGGATCATTTTTTCATACAGAAAACTGGTATCGAAATTCAACATCCAGGTAGTATAAGCCCTAAAATGAAGCGATTGATCAGTATAACCGGCAGGAATCGTAAAATCAGACGCGGCAGAAGCATTTAAGACGGGCGCTACCTTCTTCTGAATAACCACCCCTTTCTCATTAATTAATTCAGCATGAAAGCTTTTGCTGATATCGGACAAGAAGGGGCCGCTCATCAAATAAGCCTTGAACCAAATGGTTTCACCAGGATTATAATAACTTTTATCGAAATGTACATGTACCTTTTCCTGTGGAAAGTTATCACGGTACACATTTAACATAGAATCGATCTTCTGGGCAGACACGTGTATGTTGACAAAAATAACCATGACAGGCAGCAGTACTCGAAACGATAAAAGGTTCATAATTTTCGTTAGATCATATAATGGTAAAACAGTGCAAAAGTAGTTCATGAATAGTATTGTATCATTGCCTCTTCATTTTAATTTTTTACATATCATGACGCTTATTCCTTCAACCGCCGCTTTATACAGCCAGTACAGGCATTATTTACAAAAAATTGCAGACATCAGGTATGCCGCCGCAGTACTCCAATGGGACCAGGAAACGGTTATGCCGCTTGAAGGCAGCTCCTGCCGGGCAAGACAATTGGCCACCCTGAGTGAAATCTCGCACGAGATGTTCACGTCGGACAAAATGGGTAACCTGCTCAAAGAACTGGGCAGTAAAAACGACTTGTCGCCCAAAGAAAAAAGCAATATTGAACTTTCCCTCTACGACTACAACAGGCAAAAAAAATTGCCCTCCTCCTTCGTTCACACATTAAGCGAAGCCATTTCTCAAAGTTTTCAATCCTGGCTGAAAGCAAGAAAGGAAAACGCCTTTGCCGTTTTTGAAAAAGACCTTGACCGGATAATACACCTAAAAAAACAGGAAACCGATTACCTGGGCTTTGAAGGACATCCTTATGATGCCTTATTAAACGAATATGAAAGGGGTTGTACGGTTGCCATGTTAGATCGTTCTTTTATTGATTTACAAGAGCCGTTAAGAGAATTGTTACATAAGATAGAAAACCGGGAACAGGTTGATGACACCTTTCTGCTGCAACACTTCCCCAAACAACAGCAATGGGATTACAGTATGCAACTGATCAGGCAACTGGGATTTGATTTTGAGGCCGGAAGGCAGGACCTTTCCGAACATCCTTTTACCACCAGTTTTAGCAATAAAGATGTACGAATCACAACAAGGATCAATGAAAATGATTTTGGAAATATGACCTGGAGCTGCATGCATGAATTAGGTCACGCCCTGTATGAGCAGGGATTACCGGGAGAAGAATACGGTTTGCCCCTGGGTGAATATGCCTCCCTGAGTATTCATGAATCACAGGCCAGACTCTGGGAAAACAACGTAGGCAGAAGTTTACCTTTCTGGAAATACCATTTTACCTTGCTCCATGATTTTTTTCCGCAACAGTTTGCCAGGATCACCCCCGCCCATTTTCACAAAGGAATCAATAAAGTGCAATCTTCACTAATACGCACCGAAGCCGATGAAATAACCTATCACTTTCATGTTATCATACGTTATGAACTGGAGAAGTTGTTGCTGGAAGGGACTATTGGTACCAGGGAGATCCCTGCAGCCTGGAATGAACTTTATCAACGCTACCTGGGCGTGAAGGTGCCGGACGACAAAAGCGGTTGCCTACAGGATGTGCATTGGAGCCATGGAAGTTTTGGCTACTTTCCAACCTACAGCCTGGGAAGCTTATACGCAGCGCAGCTTTATAGTACGGCAGAAAAACAATTGCCTTCGCTTGAAGAAGACATTGCCGGCGGCCGTACAAATACCTTGTTGAACTGGTTGAGAGCAGGCATACACGCGCAGGGGAGAAAGTTTACCAGCGCTGAATTGTGCGAAAATATCACCGGAGAACCTTTAAATAGCAAGTATTTCGTATATTACATCGTTACCAAGTTTAGCGGGATTTACGATCTCGGTGAATAACCACCTTTCTATGAAAAACCATATCCTTTTAGCCGCCGCTTTGTGCATGATTACCTTTGCATCATGCAAAAAAATGATCAGTAAACAAGTACACAATTATATTGTCAACCTGGTAACAAACGGGCATTGGTATCTGGAAGAATTCATAGAAAACGGCAATAATAAAACGGCTGAATTTGCAATTTATGAATTCCAATTCTATGAAAACGGCAGGGTTGATGCGATAAAAGTAAATGCCACTGAATCAGGCACCTGGTCAGGTGACATAGATACAAAAACAATAACCGTTAATTTTCCATTAGCCGCAGATCCGCTTAAAAAGGTAAATACTGCCTGGAAAATAAGAGACAGCTATGTTGACGTTGTTATGGCTGAGAGTAATTCTGCCGGGGGCTTAAGTACGATGCGCTTAAGAAAGAAATAATGTTTATTTTTTATTTATTGATTGCTTTTACCAATTCCTTTTTATACTTTCGTGCTTCCATATAAGGGTTTTCTGACAATCCTTTGATCCTTTCAATTCCCATTTAATCTTTTCCTAATTTTTAAAGTTGCTACGTGTTAGCGATATCAGTATGTCGTACAACTGATTGTCATAACATGGGAATTTTTAAGGTATCCGCATTTTATGAAGCAAAGGATTATACAGCTTATACTCACCGTTTTAATTATTGCAAGTGCTGCATCACCTGTTTCAGCCCAAGTGATTGCAGGCTTCGCTTCTGACACTGTTCAGGGATGCGCACCGCTGGTGGTCAGGTTTGCCGACAGGTCAACCGGCAGCCCGGTTTCCTGGAAATGGGACCTGGGGAACGGAACTGTTTCTTTTAATCAAAATTCTTCCACTACCTATTTTAATCCGGGTATATATACCGTTAAACTGGTCGTAAGAAATGCCAATAACCAGGCTGATTCGATCACAAAAACGCAGTTCATAACGGTTTATGCTACGCCGGTGGTTAACTTTAAATCGTCCGATACAACCGGTTGTTTCCCTTTAAAAGTACAATTCACAGATCTGAGTATACCAGGTTCGGGGAACATCACTAATTGGGAATGGGATTTTGGAGACGGATCTACGTCCACTGACCCTAATCCCACGCATATTTATACAGCTTTGGGGAACTATAATGTAAGCCTTCGCATAAAGAACACGAATGGCTGTATTACCACTTTATCAAAACAGCAGTATATTAAACTGCCCAATGGTGTAAAAGCGGATTTCAGTTTCACGGCTCCTAACAGTTGCCGTCCGCCAACGAACATTAACTTCAGTAATCAGAGTAGTGGAACGGGCACTTTAAATTACAGGTGGTCCTTTGGAGACGGAAGCACCTCAACCCAGTCTAATCCCTCTATTAATTATAATAACTCAGGCAGTTTTTCAGTTAAGCTGATTGTTCAAAACAATTTTGGGTGCCGCGACAGCCTGGAAAAACCAGACGCCATTGTTGTAGGAACCGTAGATGCCAACTTTACCATTCCTGCGGAGATTTGTGCCGGTGCGATGCTTCCCATTTCCAACACTTCTTTTCCTGCACCTTCAGGTGCTTTATGGAGGTTTGGAGATGGCAATACGGCTACGGCTATCAACCCGGTGAAATCATATAACATTCCAGGTAGCTATACCATTACGCTGGTCAGTGATTTTGGGGCCTGCAAAGATTCTATCTCAAAGCCAATAAAGGTATCACCCAGGCCTTCCCCTGCTTTTACGGCCCTGAATAACCAAAGCTGCAAGGCCCCGTTGACAGTTACATTCACCAATACATCTTTAGATGGCGTCAGCTACAAGTGGTTGTTTGGAGACGGCTCATCGGCAACCGGCCCTAATCAAACGCATACCTATCAAAAAACAGGGCAATACGATGTAAGCCTTATTATAACCGGTGCCAACGGTTGTTCAGATACGCTTCGGAAAACCGGCTTTGTCAATGTCAATCCCCCAAAAGTTACACTGGAAAATTTACCCCTGGAAGGCTGTGTGCCGCTTTCGTTTACACCAAAAGTACAGGTCGTTTCGCTGGAACCGTTATCGAGCTATCGCTGGGATTTCGGTGATGGCAATAGCTCCACAGCACCTTCTCCCACACACCTGTATACAACACCCGGCATTTATACTGTGAAACTGACTTTCAGTACGCCTGGAGGTTGCACGGATTCCGTAACTTACCTGAATAGCATCAAGGTCGGCACTAAGCCGCAGGCCAAATTCATTGCCGATCCGCGTAATGCGTGTGCTTTCCACGCCATCAAATTTACAGATCTGTCCACCGGCAGTACGATCACGGAATGGACCTGGCGCTTTGGAGATGGCGGTATATCCAAGGAAAAAAACCCTGCGCACCTTTACCGTGATACGGGCTCTTTTACGGTTACTTTAATCGTCAGCAATAACGGTTGCAAAGATTCTTTGGTTATTCCGGACTATATTTATATTAAACCGCCGATTGCACTATTTACAGACTCAACGGAGTGCATTGATCCATTCAACCGTAAATTCAAGGACCTGTCTATCGGGGCCAGCTCCTGGTTCTGGAGTTTCGGAGATGGCACCAACTCCACTATGCAGCACCCGCAGCATACCTTCAGCAAACCCGGAAATTACCTGGTCAGCTTAACGGTTACAAATGACACCTGTGAAAATACCATTACCAGGCAGGTTGTGATCGTAGCTGAAAAACCCGATTTTAC
The DNA here is from genome assembly GCA_037718865.1 of Chitinophagaceae bacterium. Lineage (GTDB taxonomy): Bacteria > Bacteroidota > Bacteroidia > Chitinophagales > Chitinophagaceae > JADCRZ01. The sequence continues at coordinate 87,473 of JBBJMP010000001.1, forward strand.
AGCAAGTGATACTGTTTTATGCAAAGGGACAAACGTTATATTTCAAGTAAATAATCTCAATGCAAACAATATCGCGCAGCAAACATGGCTGTTTGGAGATGGCTTTACGTCAGGCACCTTGAACAATGCGCCGCATAGCTATAACGTCTCCGGTATTTTTACCGTACAATTGGTTCTTGTTGACATCAACGGTTGCAGGGATACCTTAACAAAGCCAAATTATATAAAGGTGAGCGGTCCGAAAGCCAATTTCCTTAGCACACCAACGAACGCATGTATAGAAGCTTCCGTAACCTTTACGGACCTTTCGTCATCAGACGGTACAAATCCCATAACGAAATGGAACTGGAAATACGGTGACGGCAGCTCGGAAACGCTGACGAGTCCACCGTTTGAGCACAAATACGGCATTCCCGGTTTAAAAACGGTTCAGTTGATCATTACAGATAGTAAAGGGTGTACCGACTCCGTGTCTAAATCAGGATCTTTATTCATTTCAAAACCGCTGGCTGGATTTAGTTCGCCGGATAGTAATTCCTGTTCCAACAAAATTATCCGTTTCCTTAACCAGTCTGCCGGCACCTCACTTAACTATACCTGGAATTTCGGAGACGGTGCTCCGACGTCAGCCCTGCTCAATCCCTCCCACAACTATTCGGAAGAGGGCGGTTTTGATATCAGTCTGAAGGTAATTGATCGTTACGGGTGTGTTGATTCGGTTTCTAAACCGCAATTGATAAAGATACGAAACCCTAAACCGGCATTTACGGTAAATGACTCTGTGGCAACATGCCCTCCGTTGGTTACCAGCTTTAAAAACCAATCTGAAAATTATATTGCTTATGAATGGAATTTTGGAGACGGTACACGGTCGTCTGTTGATAACCCAACTCATTTTTACAATTCTCCCGGCACGTATATTGCCAATCTAATTGTTACCAGCGTAGGAGGATGTAAGGATTCGCTGCGAAAGGATATGGTTGTACGTGGCCCACAAGGCGATTTTTCATATGATAAAACGATAGGATGTAATCCTGTTAAGATGAATTTCAAAGCAACTACCAAGGATAACGTTTCATTTGTCTGGGACTTCAATGACGGTTCAACAAGTGCCACATCCGATGCAGAGGTTTCGCATATTTACTCTGTAACCGGTCGCTTTGTTCCTAAAATGATCTTAATTGACCCCATGGGTTGCAAAGTTCCGATCCTTGGGCGGGATACTATCCAGGTTCTTGGGGTTAGCAGTAAGTTTATCGTTGATAAAAAACAATTATGCGATTCCGGAATGGTTATCTTCAAAGACTCATCAGTGTCTAATGATCAGATTACTTCTTACTCCTGGAACTTTGGCGACGGCGCTACTTCTACCCAAAGGGAACCCGTGCATTACTATAAGAAACCGGGCGTGTACCCTATAGATCTTGCGGTAACGACGCAATTCGGATGTACAGATACAGCCAATTTGGCCACCCCTGTGCAGGTGGTACAAAGCCCGGTCATCAATATTACCGGCGATTCAGCTGCCTGTGAACCGGCGCCCTTGTCCTTTTCCGGTGAAGTATTGGGTTCAGATACTGCCCGACTCCAATGGTTATGGAACTTCGGAAACGGGCAAAGGTCAGATTCCCAAAATCCTGCTTCAGTTTTATACACTACGGCGAGCAGCTACACCATTTCATCTATTGCCGTAAATTCAAGCGGTTGTGCAGATACTTCTTTCAAAAAAGTCATCATTCACCCGATTCCCCTGCTCGATGCAGGCAATAATGTGGTTATCTGCCGTGAAGAGTCTTATACGCTGAAGGGCCTCGCAAACAATTATTCATGGAGCCCTTCACAACAGGTTTCTTGTACCAATTGCCCGAACCCGGTAGCCAGGCCACTGAACACAACTACATTTATCCTTAGTACCACAAGTATTTTTGGCTGTAAAGCGCAGGACTCTGTAATAATTGAAGTGAAACAACCGTTTAAGATGAGTGCAAGTGCAGGTGACACCATTTGCATAGGCAATGCAGTAAATTTATTTGCCAGTGGCGCTGATGGATACCGTTGGTCACCGTCTTCAGGCCTTGATAGTGTAACCTCGCCCAAACCGAGAGTAAGGCCTGGAAGCACAACCACGTACAGGGTCATTGGTTCGGATAATAAAAATTGTTTTTCAGACACCGCTTACGTTCCGATCATAGTGTATCCTTATCCTTCAGTCGAGGCAGGAGATAATAAAACAGTAATGGTAGGGAGCTCGGTGACACTGAAGCCCAAGATATCCGAGGATGTAAAAAATATTAAATGGCTGCCTGCAAGCGGCCTGAATTGTAACAATTGCGCGGAGCCCGTGGCAAGCCCCAGGCAAACTACTTCTTATTCTATTGAGGTAAGCAACCAGGGCGGGTGCCTGGTAAAAGACGAGGTAACCGTTTATGTTGTTTGTAAGGAAGGAAATCTATATATGCCCAACACTTTTTCTCCGAATGGTGATGGCAACAATGATCAGTTTTACCCAAGAGGGAAAGGGATATACGGTATAAAGAGTTTTAAAATTTTCAACCGTTGGGGAGAGATGGTATTTGAGCGGTATAATATTCAGGCTAACAGTAGTGAGGCTGGCTGGAATGGTAAACATAAAGGAGTAGATGCCGGGCAAGACGTGTACGTTTACCTGATAGAGGTAGTATGTGAAAACAGTTCCGTACTGGCATTCAAAGGCAATATAACCCTGATACGATAGGCAAGGATCATTTAAGAGAAGCGCAAACGGGATTCACAAAAAGAAAAATTCAAAGACCTAAAAACGCATGTATTTAATCCGATATTTAATGCTATCGGGGGGTTTATTTTGCGGCCTTGTCGCAATAAGTCAGGCTCCGGTTGCTAACTTTTCAGCGAACACTCAGCAAGGGTGCGCCCCTTTATCTGTGAGTTTCACCGATCTTTCCACAGGAAGTCCAAGATTCTGGAACTGGGACCTGGGTAACGGTCAGTTGTCAAATCAGCAAAACCCTTCAACAACATATAACACGCCAGGAAAATATACAGTAATCCTTGTTGTACGCAATGCCAACGGCACGAACGGTATAACGAAGAGGGAATATATTACCGTCAATGCTTCACCCACAGCAAATTTAACTTCAAATGTAAATCTCGCCTGTTCGCCGGCGACTGTTCGGTTTGCAGACATCTCTACATCTAATACAGGTACTATTACAAAATGGGCATGGGAATTTGGGGATGGAACCACTTCATTGCTGCAAAATCCTCAAAAAACGTATTCAGCAGCGGGGTTTTATAGTATTACTTTAAAGGTAACCAATAGTGCCGGGTGTGAAAACCAAGTTACCAAACACCGTTTTATCCGGATTGTAAACGGCGTTAAGGCGGCTTTTAAGGATTCCCTTAACCGGGCCTGCCAGGCGCCTTTTGTGACTACCTTCATCAATCAGACAAGCGGCCCCGGCACGTTAAGTTATGCATGGAACTTTGGTAATGGCACTACTTCAACACTTAACTCACCACAGGTCATCTTTGCGTCTTCAGGTACTTATAACATTCAATTGATTGCAAAGAGCGACCTCGGTTGTTCGGACAGCATAAGTAAACCTGTAACCATTAACAATGCAGCATCAAATTTCAATAGTCCGGATACGGCCTGTTTGAACAGCCCGGTAAATTTTCAGAATGCATCTGCTCCGGCGCCGGTTCGAGCGGCATGGGATTTCGGCGATGCTACCCGGTCAACACAAATAAACCCCGTGAAAACCTTTACAACGCCCGGTGTGTACCAGGTAAAACTGGTCAACACCTATGCCTCTTGCACCGATTCGGTGACGAGACAGATACGTATTGTGACCGCAGCCGCAATAGATTTTACTGCCAATAACCGGCAAGCCTGCAAAGCCCCTTTTAACGTAAGCTTTCAGGACCTTTCACCCAATGCAGTAAGCTGGCAATGGAATTTTGGAGATGGAACCGTTTCTACGCAAAAAAATCCGGCTAAACTTTACAGCAGTGCAGGCGAATATGATGTAACCCTTACCATTACCAATGCCTCAGGGTGCAGGAGCACCCTTAAAAAGTCGGCGTTTATAAAGATTGCGGCTCCTACCGTCAGAATTTCCTCTGCCGGAGGATGCATCCCTTTTACTTTCAGCCCGGTAGCAAATATCAGCTCACTTGATTCTGTGATTTCTTATTTATGGGATTTTGGTGACGGCACTACCAGCAATTTGCGGAATCCCACACGCCAATATCCCAATACCGGCAGTTATACTATAAGACTTACCATAACTACTATAGGAGGGTGCAGTGCTTCCGTAACGGTTCCAAATGGCGTAAGAACAGGTACTCGGCCGACGGTGGATTTTACAGCAAAAAAATTCTCAACCTGTGCCTTTGACACAGTCGGCTTCACCAACTTGTCGAACCCTTCTGATGCCTGGTTATGGCGTTTCGGAGACGGAAATGATACTACGGTGAGAAATCCTTCCCATGTGTTCAAAGACACCGGAAGATTTACCATTACACTGGTTGCTTATAATAATGGTTGTGCCGATAGCCTGTCAAAACCGGACTATGTTCAGGTGCTTCCACCTGTTGCCCGGTACCTGGACTCGGCAGATTGCGCAAACAGGTTGCACCGGTATTTTACCGACAAATCGATTGTCGATCCGGCTTATGGTCCTGTCTCCTATCTGTGGAAGTTTGGAGACCCGGCTAATACTACATCAACACTCGCTAATCCTGATTTTATCTACCCGGCCTTGGGCACTTACCCGGTCTCACTTACGGTTACCAATGGAAGCTGCTCAAATACTATAACAAAAAATATATCCGTTTCACAGGAAAGGGCCGACTTCAGCCTGCCCAGGGGCAGCATTTGCAAAAACGAGCGTATATTACTTACAGCCGTCGGCAGCAACCCGGATAATATTATTCAATACATTTATTCTGTTAACGGAGGGCCTCCGATTACCGGTTCTCAAACAACCTCACTCATTTTTGATTCCACGGGCCCATATAACGTTCGTTTAATCGTTACCGACCGGTACGGATGTTCCGATACAATTACTAAAATCGTTACCATCGAAGGGCCAACCGCCCGTTTTGCTCCGGTTCCTTCGTTGTCATGTAAAAACGGAACGATTACATTCAATGATCTTTCAACTTCCACCGGTAACATCACAAAATGGGATTACGATTTTGGCGATGGCACCACTCAAAGCTTTACCAGGCCACCTTTTACGCATTTATATAAAGATACCGGCAACTTCACCGTTCGTTTAACGGTAACCGATCAATCTGGTTGTACTGATTCAGCCGTCGTGAAAAATGCCGTAATCATCACCAGCCCGAAAGCCGCTTTCAAGGCAGAAAATACCTTGTTCTGCCCTGGCGGTTCGCTTCAATTCACCGATTCTTCCAGTGGAAAAGGGCTAAGTTATATATGGGATTTTGGCGATGGCACATCTTCTACCCTGCAAAACCCAACCCATATCTATTCAGGCGGTGATAATTTCTATACGGTAAAACTGAGCATACAAGACACGGCTGGCTGTATGGACTCATCCACTAAAATAAATTATGTACAGATCAAAGCGCCCAAATCTGCATTTAATGCCAGTGATACGGTTTCTATTTGTGTTCCGTTTGAGGCCGGGTTCGTTTTTAAAGGTACGGATTACGAATCTTTTTACTGGGCCTTTGGAGACAGCACTACATCTACTTTGCTGAATCCTGCCCATTTTTACAATCAATATGGTTCTTACGTGGCCAAATTATATGTTACCGGTTATGGCGGATGTGTCGATTCCAGCGAGCAGATCATAACTGTTTACGACCCGAGTAATACTTCTATCCGTTATAACCCGCTGACGGCCTGCAATTCTTTGTTGGTAGACTTTACCGTAACAAATACGGTTACCCCTTACCTGTTTTATTTTGGCGACACAGGTTCCGATTACCCGCCACAATCAACATTTCAACATCTTTATACAAGTCCGGGCAGTTATACGCCCTCGCTGGTACTGAAAGACAACTCTCAATGCCTGGTGGAGATATCCGGCAAAGACGAGATCAAGATATTGGGCGCCGAACCCTTTTTCTCTCCTGACCGGAAAGCATTGTGTGATTCAGGTACCATTTACTTTACAAACTACACTATCGGAAACGACCCCGTTGTTTCCAGCAAATGGGATTTTGGAGATGGAGTCAGTTCCTTAGATATAGATCCCATTCATTATTATGATAAACCCGGCCGTTATCTTGCTTCTTTAAGCGTCAACACGCTTAACGGCTGTAGCAAGACTCTGTATGATACCATACGCGTTTATAGAACGCCTGATCCTGTTATCTTAACCAATAACGCGGTCTGCATCAATACACCACTGATTTTAAACGCTTCCTCTGTACAACCTGATACGGGACTTGTCTGGAAATGGACATACTCTAATGGGCAAACTTCTACTCAGCAAAATCCGTCGGTTCAATTTAGCCGTCAGGGAAAAGAAACGCTCAACCTGGAAGCAGCCAATGCTTTGGGCTGTAAACGATCTACTGTGAAAAGCATTATGGTAAATGGCTTACCCTCGGTTACAGTATTAACCGAACCCGTCATCCCGATAGGAACGGGTATTAATTTGCCGGTCAGGTATAGCGAAAATGTAGTGAATTACAACTGGACTCCGGTAAAGGACCTTAGCTGTACAAACTGCCCCAACCCTTTCGCCAGTCCGAAGCGTACTACACGGTACACCGTAAACGTAAGTGATAGCAATGGCTGTCAGAACACAAGAAGTCTTACCGTTACTGTGGTTTGTAATAATAAGAATTACTTTGTTCCTAACACGTTTACCCCAAATGGCGATGGCAGTAATGATGTCTTCTTTCCTAGGGGATCCAACATTGATCGCATACAGTCAATGCGCATCTTCAACAGGTTTGGTGAAATGATATTTGAGCGGCGTAATTTTCAGGCTAATAACCCATCTGAGGGCTGGAACGGATTTTATAAAGGCAAACAGGCCCAGGCTGATGTTTATATCTATACTATTGAATTCATTTGTGAAAATAACACCATCATTCCGTACACGGGAAACATCTCATTAATCAGATAATGGACGAAAACGCTTATAAAATTAATCTTTACATGGGAAGAACGATATGCCGGAAGGCATGGAAGAAAAGGTTGATTACGGCACTGGTAGCTTTCCTGTGGCTGGTAAAATCTTATTCCCAGGATATTCATTTTTCGCAGTTTTTTGAAGCGCCTCTGCTTAGAAATCCTTCCCTGGCTGGAATTTTCACCGGCGATATCCGTGTGCAGGGCGTTTACCGCGACCAATGGAACAGTTTTACCAATGCATACCGTTCGGGTTCTTTTAATGTAGAATACAAAATGCCTGTCGGACGGGGTGATGACTTTATTACAGCCGGACTGCAGACTTTATACGATAAGGCAGGCACAGCTGCGCTTACATCAACGCACGTTCTGCCCGCCGTAAACTACCACAAATCATTAAGCAGCCAGAAACAAATGTACCTGTCCGTCGGGTTTATGGGCGGACTGGTTCAGAAACGAATCGACCGTTCTAAAATAACGACTAATAATCAATACGACGGTGCCGCCTTTAATCCTTCACTCGCCGACGGGGAAACGTTTTTATCCCCCAACTACAATTACGGAGACGGCAGTATCGGTGTTAGCTTTAACTCTTCATTTGGGGAAAATGAATTGCACAGCCTTTTTCTAGGAGCAGCCTATCATCATGTCAACCGCCCGGCAAATTCATTTTACAGGTCAGCTTCTGCGGCCCTGCATCCCAAATATGTAGTCTCTGCCGGGGTAAAATATAACATAGACGATTATACGTTCTTTACGTTACAGGCCGATCATTCAACCCAGGGTTCATTTAATGAAACCATCGGAGGCGCGTTGTATTCTTTCAAATTGGGAGAACCTGATGAAGCCTCCTATATATTTCACGCCGGCGCCTTCTTACGCTGGAAAGACGCCCTGATACCTGTAATCAAAATAGATTATAACCCGCTGGCGGTTGCTATAAGTTATGACGTAAACGTATCACAACTGAAAACAGCAAGTCAGGGTCGCGGTGGTTTTGAATTATCCGTTTCTTACGTTGGTTTCTTTGACCGCAGCAACTCATCCAGGGATAAGGTTCTGTGCCCACGCTTTTGATTACAAATGATGAATGCCGGGAAGTTGCCTGTTATGACATTTTTTAAACAAATGACAAACCATCATGTTTTAGATTATTCAAAAGTTATTTTATGCAATTACAGCCCGGACAGAAAGCACCCCCCTTTAGTTTGTACGATACCCGGAAAAATAAGGTATCCCTGGAAGATTTCAAAGGTTCACCCGTGATCCTGCTATTTTTCCCGCTAGCCTTTACGAGTGTTTGTACAAAAGAATTATGCAGCGTTAGAGATAACATAGCCACCTATAACAAGGCAAAAGCAACCGTTCTGGGTATTAGCGTAGATTCATTATATACACTGGCAAAATTTAAGGAAGATCAGCATCTCAATTTTGACCTGTTAAGTGATTTCAACAAAGAAGTATCCGCAAACTATGATAGTTTATACGACCTTTTTTCGTATGACATGAAAGGCGTCTCAAAACGGGCTGCATTCGTCATTGACGAAGAGGGTATGATACTGCACAGTGAAGTGCTGGAAAATGCAGGTGAGGTACCGAATTTTGAAGCGATCATTTCAGTACTTAACTCTTTGTATAAAGAGAAGTTAAATCTGTGAAAATAGGTAATGGTTACTGTTTATTGGGCTATTTAAAATCTGGCAATTGATTTGTATATTTGTTATTAATGATATATTGCTGTGTATTCATGTAAACTAATCAGCTAATGAAGATTTTTTACATACTGTTCATGGTTGTTCTAACTGTCTTGCAAGCAAAGAGCCAGAACCGGGTTAATACGCAGACTGTTCCTGAGGCCAGGCTTATCAGGATCTATCCCAATCCTGCGGCTATTCAGATTACCTTCAATTTCGAAAAAAGATTTGACAAAAATTATTCCTTACACATTTTCAATTTTATAGGAAAGAAAGTGCATGATCTGCAAACCATTACTCCCCAAACGCTTGTCGACGTTTCTGCTTTTTATCGTGGTGTTTATATTTTCCAGGTAAAAGATAAAGCCGGAAAGATTATCGAGTCAGGAAAATTCCAGGTAGCAAAATAAAAAATTAATGTGCAAATCCGCCCATTTACTCAACCTCTACAATCAGGAACTTTAAATAGTGGGTATTTTCCATTCCCCATAGGATCGGGTGGTCACCGGACTGGGTCTGGTAGGTTACCTGCCTTAATTTTCGTTTTGCATCTTTGGCAGCCGCTTCAATGATCTGCAAAAAAAGTTCCGGCCTGATCAGGTTAGTGCAGGAGGCAGTGACTAAAAACCCGCCTTTCTTCACCAGTTTCATACCACGTAGATTAATTTCCTTATAACCTGCAATGGCTTTTTGAATATTTTCCCGGCTCTTCGTGAACGCAGGAGGATCCATGATCACCACATCATAGCGTCTACCTTCCTTCGACCAGGTTTTTAACACGTCAAACGCATTAAATGCCCTGAAGGAACAGATCTTATCGAGGTTATTCAACGCAGCATTTTTTGTTGCCTGGTTTATGGCCTGCTCAGAAATATCCAATCCCAGTACTTTCTTTGCGCCGTAATAAGCAGCATGTGCAGAAAAGGTTCCGCTATAACAAAAAACTTCGAGCACATCAGCATCTTTCACAATGTGCTTAAGAGTGCGCCGGTTATCCTGTTGATCCAGGAAATACCCGGTTTTCTGTCCGTTCTTTACATCCACGTGGAACTGCAATCCATTTTCATTAATAATGATGTTGGTATCAAAGGGTGCTGATAAAAAACCCTTTTGCTGAGGTAAACCTTCCAACTCACGCACCGGAACATCATTGCGTTCATAAATGCCTTTAGGCGTAAAAAGCGTTTCTATGGCTTTTACAATAGCCCCTTTCCACCTGTCCATGCCCAACGCAAGCGTTTGAAGAACAAAATAATCGTTGAACTTATCAACGATCAGGCCCGGTAAATAATCGGCTTCCCCAAATACAAGGCGGCAATTTTCGTAATATCCAATCCTGGATTTATACTCCCAGGCCTGCTTTATCCTGTTGTAAAAAAAATTATTGTTGATTTCTTCTGTTCGATCCCTACTGAGCAATCGGACCAGGATCTGTGATTGCGGGTTAACATATCCCTTGCCGATAAACTTCTTATCATGTGTATATACTTCGACAATTTCTCCTCCTTCACAAGTCCCGTCTATCCGGTCTACCTCATTGGCAAATATCCATGGATGACCGTTCTCTATCCGCTTGCTGATCTTGCTTTTTAGGTATATATTAATCATAACAGGCAAAGATAAAGAGTTCGGGGGTTCAGGGTTCCGGAGTTCAGGGTTCGGGAGTTTGGAGTTAGGAGTCCAATATGTAATGACCTGAACCTTGAACTTTGAACCCTGAACTTCGAACCTTATACGACAATTTGTCTTTAGATACTGCTTGGCAAAATAATTGACAACCTTATCTTTACTTATTCTTAGGTACTAATGAATAAAAATTTAGCCATTTAAATACTGGTAAATTCATTAGTTGAAATCAAGATTAATTTTTGTGACAATATGTACAAAATATGAACGAAAAAAATGTAAATGATGCAGTAGAGCCTGATCAAACCGGATCTACAGGCAATGGAAATGACATAAATTTCGACATCAACGCAGATTCCGATGTGCCGGGTACGTCTCATCTTACCGACGAGGTCGGTAATGATGCAGAAATAGAAAAGTTACAGGCTGACCTTGCAGAACAAAAGGATAAATACCTGCGGCTTGTGGCCGAATTTGATAATTTCAGAAAAAGAAATGCTAAAGAAAAGCTGGAGTTGATGCAAACTGCAGGTAAGGATGTAATTACGTCGTTACTTGACGTATTGGATGACTGTGAACGTGCCCAGAAGCAAATGGAAAACAGTGATGACATCACAGCAATCAGAGAAGGCATCATTCTGGTTTTCAACAAGCTTAGAAGCGCTTTTCAAAGCAAGGGTGTAAAGGCAATGGAAAGCATTAACCAGGATTTTAATCCTGATATTCATGAAGCCATTACGGAAATTCCGGCTCCTACCCCTGCTTTAACAGGCAAAGTGGTGGATGAAGTGCAGAAAGGCTATTACCTGAACGATAAGATCATTCGATTTGCAAAAGTAGTAGTTGGAAAATAGATGTCCCCATTGCCCTCGGATCAGGTTTTACATATTTGCTAATGACTTAATGCCCATGACTCATGTCTAAAAGAGATTATTACGAAATATTAGGTGTAACAAAAGGAGCTGCTGAAGATGAGATTAAAAAAGCATACCGCAAGGTAGCCATGCAATACCATCCTGACCGTAATCCCGGCGATAAATCAGCTGAAGAAAAATTTAAGGAAGCCGCCGAAGCTTATGAAGTATTAAGCGATTCCGATAAAAAGTCACAATACGACAGATATGGCCACGCAGGGGTAAGCGGCAATGGCCGCGGGCATGGCGGCAATATGAATATGGATGACATATTCAGCCAGTTCGGTGATATTTTTGGTGAAGATGTATTCGGGTCATTTTTTGGAGGTGGGAGGGGTGGAAGAAGTGGAGGCAGGCCTACGGGGGTAAAAGGAAGTAACCTTCGTATCAAGTTGAAATTAAGCTTTGAAGAAATCGCCAAAGGCGTTACTAAAAGCGTTAAAGTAAAAAAATACGTATTGTGTAATACCTGTAGCGGCAGCGGCGCAAAAGACAAGGGGAGCGTTCAAACCTGTAGTTCGTGCGGCGGCAGTGGCCAGGTGAGAAAAGTAACCAATACTTTTTTAGGACAAATGCAAACAGTAACGACCTGCCCGGCATGCAGCGGACAAGGCACTACAATAACAGCAAAATGTAATAACTGTAAGGGAGAAGGCCGGGTTTATGGTGAAGAAACCGTGAGTATAGACATACCGGCCGGCGTACAAGAAGGCATGCAATTGAGCATGAGCGGTAAAGGAAATGCCGGAGAGCGTGGCGGAAGTAATGGTGATCTAATTATTTTGATAGAAGAAGAAACACATGAAGAATTACACCGCGACGGACTAAATGTGGCTTATGACCTGTATATCACCATTCCTGATGCCGTGTTTGGTACTAATGTGGAAGTTCCGACTATTGACGGAAGGGCTAAGATTAAAATTCCGCCTGGAACACAAAGTGGAAAGATCTTCAGATTGAAAGGCAAGGGTTTTCCTGCGGTGAATTCATATGAAAAAGGCGATCAACTGATCCACGTAAATGTGTGGACCCCTCAAGTTCTTTCTGCAGATGAGAAATCAATGATGGAGCACATGAATAAGTCGCCCAATTTTCAGCCAAATCCCGAGAAAACGGATAAAAGCTTTTTCGATAAAGTAAGGGAGATGTTTACCTGATCAGGGGCGGTACATTAACAAGGCAAGGACCTATTTAACCACCCCCAACCCCTCCTTGAAAAGGAGAAGAGCTTGGACTATTTTCCCCTCCTTTTCAAGGAGGAGCAGATTTTGCGCAGCAAAAAATCGGGGTGGTTATTCGACAACCTTATAAATCTCATCTAAATTTCTTCCCAGCCCGTTATAATCCAAACCATACCCAACAACGAAATGACTCGGTATCTTAAAACCAAGATAGTCTATATCTAAACGATAGATTATGGCTTCAGGCTTATGAAGCAGGGCCGCAATTTTTAAAGACGCCGGTTGCTGGTGTTTTAACTGTGGTAAGAAAACATTCAGGGTTTTGCCAGTATCCACAATGTCCTCTATAATAACCACGTGGCGATTATATATGTCTACGTCCAGGCCGATAGCAGTAATTACATACCCGGTAGATTTTGTGCCTTTGTAAGAAGCCAGCTTGATAAAACAAATTTCAGCTTCGATTTTTACAAGTTTAAACAGATCTGATGCAAACATAAAAGACCCGTTAAGAATCGAAATGAACAGGGGCCGTTTCCCCGCATAATCCTGGTTTAATTGTAATGCAATCTCATCTACTTTCCTGTTTATTTCTGCTGCACTTATGAATGGTTCAAATGTTTTATCATGCACATGTATGTTTGCCATGTAGTAAATGGGTTAACAATAAAAAAGATCGCTCAAGATACCCCGTTTATGCCACCATCTGTCTTTAGCGCTGATATATAATTAGTGACTGTCCTATCTTCAGGTTCATATCATCCAGACTGTTCCATTCAATTATCTTTTCTCTGTCTACTCCATATTTTTTAGATATGCTATACAAAGTTTCTTTTGTTGAAACCAAATGAGTGGTGTACTCCTGAGGATGGGTTAATGAACCAACCGCCGCATATGTGCTACCTGATTTCATCCTGTTTTGTTGTTCTGAAATGAGCACTGGTCTTGATGGTCCATTTGATTGCAGGTATAATTTTTCACCTGTAGCGGGCTGCATGTTTCCCTTTAAATAATTTAATTCAAGCAGGCTTTCATAACGGATGCCTTCAAGCTGGCAAATATCGTAAAGGCTTTCCTTGTTCTGCACAATGTGAAATTCCGATGCCCCGACCTTACGTTTCCGCTGAAGATAAATCAATTGACCTTTTTGAAGGATATCGTCATCGTTCTCCAGGTCGTTAAAATCCCACAACCGGCTCATCGGGATATTAAATTGTTCGGCTATAGATAGCCAGGCGGTATTCGCCCGTGCATAGATAACCTTTGTATTATTGATGATAAACTGACCGGAAGGATAGGTTGGTTCTATAACCGTTTCACCTGCAGGATCATCAAAAACGGCTTTATCTAATTTTTTTGGCGAAGGCAGCATACTAGAAGCTGAAACAAGGAGCGGATCAGAGCCCGGCAACTTACCCATAGCTATCAGCGTATAATCCTGCAGGTTATACTCTTTAATAATCCGGATGAGCACCTGCGAGTACCGGACATTGGTTGCATATCCTGCCTTTTTTAAGCCAAAAGCCCAACCTTCGTAATCAGTAGGATCAAGGTCAAATAGAAAAGCATAACGCTGGCTATTTTTTAAAAAATCAGAATGATCCATATACGAATCTTCGGGCCTGTTATAACTTCTGAAGCACTCACCCCGGGCATCGTCGTCATGAAAAACTTTGCCGCCTGCCCAGGCCGACTTACACTTAATACCGAAATGATTATTCGATTTTTTCACCAGGTCACTTTTTCCTGCCTCCGTTTCATGAATGCCTTGAGCGAGTTTAATGGCAGCGGGCAAACCGGTACGCTTCATTTCACTCATAGCAAGGTCTTTATAACTGGCGATGTATGCCACTACATCCTCGCCTTTTTGCGCAAGCATCCGTATACTCGTTGCAATCATAATTACCAGTAAAATTAATCTTGATGGCATCGTAAAAACGTTTCATTTTTTAGTAATCAGTAATAACCCATCTCTTATGGTAAGCAATACTTTTTCTACAGATTCGTCACTGTAAACGTATTCATTAAAAGCATGAATGGCCAGAGCATTTTGCCCCTTGATTTTCTTTTCCAATACTTCCCCGTGGAACAACACGTTGTCTGCCAGTATCACGCCGCCTGCTCTCAACTGAGGCAGCACCAACCGGTAATAATCTAAATATCCTTTTTTATCGGCATCAATAAACACCAAGTCCCAGGTTTTATGTAGAGTCGGAATAATTTTTAACGCATTGCCCCTGTGTAATACTACCCTTTCCTGAACGCCGGCCAGGTAAAAATTTTCTTGTGCGGTATCTGCTTCTTTGTCCTGTAACTCGATGGTATGCAGTTCCCCGCCTGGCTGCAATCCCCTGGAAAGACAAACGGCACTGTATCCGGTATACGTTCCTATCTCAAGGATATAATTCGGTTTCAAAACACCGCTTATAAATTGTAAAAACTGCCCTTGCCACTGGCCGCTCAACATATGTGCATCCTCATGCGACCTGCGGGTAGCTTCAGCAATTTGGCGCAATACAACATCTTCAGGGGATGTAAAACGCTCAGCGTAAGCCAGTGCCTGGGGATTGATCAGCTCCAAGAGTGTAGTTTTTGTAAATATAATAATTATGCATTTTAATCAATCTATTCTTCAATGTGGTAACCAGAAACGGCTCTTTGCACTACAGCCGTATATCCATCTGTTATCTTAACTAAATTTTAGGTATTAGCGCCAGAGGATGTCTTAGAAATAAACAACAATCCCATAAACGTTATAAAGCCGTTTAAAATTAGTAATTCTATACCAATTTGAAAACCTCCGAACCATGCAGCTGCATTTCTGTCCAGAAAATAACATATCAGTATGGAAAGCACGCATACGACAGGTATCAGGTACGTCTCAGGTAACCGTCTTCTGGTAAGTATACCAAATGAAAAAAGACCTAATAAGGGTCCGTATGTAAAGCCGGCGACTTTAAGAAGCACATTGATGATGGATTTGTTATCAATCCATTTAAAAACCATGACACATAACAAGAAAATGAGCGCAAACCCCAAATGAACCGTCATTCGGGTTCTTGTTCGCTGCTTTTCAGAGAGATCGTTCCTGTTTTTTAAACCAAGAATATCAATGCAAAACGAAGAGGTCAGGGCCGTAATTGCTCCATCCGCACTGGGAAACAAAGCGGATATCAAACCCAGAATGAAGATGATAGAAATAAAGCCGGGCAGGTGATTCATTGCCAGCGCAGGGAAGAGGTCATCTCCTTTTATTGTCACGCCGTTTTTTTCGGCAAAAAGATACAGCAGTCCGCCCAACAACAGAAAAAGGAAATTGACTACCACCATAATCACACTGAATGTAATCATATTTTTCTGGGAGTCTTTAAGGGTTTTTACGCTGATATTCTTTTGCATCATCTCCTGGTCGAGGCCTGTCATGGCCACTGTAATAAAAGCCCCTCCAATGATCTGCTTTACAAAAAAGCCGGCGCTATTTACATCGGCATTGAACACCTTTGTATATGACCGCAGACTCAATTCATGAATGGTCTCGGCTAAAGAAAAACCGAAGGTGTTCATAATGTAAATGATACAAACTACCAGGCCTACCAGCATTCCTGTGGTTTGCAGGGTGTCTGTCCAGACTATCGTTTTCACCCCACCCTTGAACGTATACAGTATGATCATCAGAAGAATGATGAATGTAGTGACAATAAAAGGGACTCCCATAACATCCAGGATAAATAGTTGCAGCACATTAATAACCAGGTATAACCTGGCGGTGGCGCCCAGTATACGAGATCCGATAAAGAAAAGAGCTCCGGTTTTGTAGGCCATATTGCCGAAACGCTGATGCAGGTAATTATAAATGGATGTAAGATTAAGCCGGTAGTAAAGGGGCAGCAACACATAGGCTATAATAAAATAACCGATAAAATAACCGATCACCACCTGGAAATAAGTAAACCCTGAAGAGCCAACAGTACCCGGTACTGATACAAATGTGACTCCCGATAATGAAGTGCCGATCATGCCGAATGCGACAAGCATCCAGTTCGAACTTTTGTTCCCTATAAAAAAGGTTTCGTTATTTGCCTTTCGGGAGGTATAATAAGCCACCACAAGTAACAGGAGAAAATAGGCTATTACAAACGAAAACAGTAAGACAGGGGACATACTCAGTAATTTATTTCCTGATGGGTAAATAAGATTGAAGGTAAAACAACTTTGACCAAATCGTTATATCGGGTTGACGCATAGATGGCAAAATAAAAATTGAACTATCTTGAATCATCATTTACGTTTCCCATTTTACACTATGATTAAGATTCATTCCTTAGCCGTATTCTGTGGTTCCAAGTTGGGCAATAACCCCTTGTTTGCAGAACATGCCGCTGCGCTTGGCCGACTCATAGCCATGCTTGAGATCAAGTTGGTATACGGTGGAGGTAAAAAAGGTCTTATGGGCATCATGGCAGATTCAGTGCTCAAAAGCGGAGGATCGGTCATGGGAGTAATTCCCAAATTTCTGGTTGAATGGGAACACCAACATGAAGGGCTAACCGAACTTGCGGTAGTCGCTGACATGCATAGCCGAAAAAAAATGATGTATAATTTATGTGATGCTGCAGTAGTTTTGGCCGGAGGTATAGGTACGATGGATGAGCTATTTGAAATGTTAACCTGGAACCAGTTAAAGATCCATAATAAGAAGATTTATTTTTTAAATACCGGCGGCTTTTACACACATCTGATCAACCACCTGAATCAAATGGAGAAAGAAGGATTTTTGTATGAAACCTGGAAGGAGAGGGTTCATTTTTGCAAAACCCCGATAGAGATATTTAATATGATAGAATCTTGAACTTTAACCTCAAAACCCAATATTATATCCAAAGTTATAAATCGGTTTGTTACCATACGGACTTCTTGCATTATTCAATACATCAAACTGCACCATAGCTATAAAGGAACCGCGTCCGGCAGGAATAGCAGCTCCACCTCCCAGCAACAACGATGGAACCATTTTTCCATCTATTTTTTCATCCGGCCTGTTATCATAATATTTATATTTTCCCCAGGTATAATTCATTTCCGGCTGAACTTGCAGTAAGATCTGCTCAATCGGGTAAACCCTTCCAAAAATATTTAAACCGGTTACTCCATAGGCAGCTTTAAAATCTGAATTCCCATTATAGTCCCTGTATTTTATGCTGGAATATATGAAATTGACACCTGCTCCTGCAGCCAGATACCGGCTAAATCGATATCCGAGCTGTGGTGAAACATTGGCAAGGGTATAATCTCCGAAGCTTAAACCAAAATTTCCACCGAAAAAAAGTTTGGATTTATCAAACCCGGTTTTTTCAACCGGTTCTTCTTCTTGTGCGAAGCTGTTCAAACCTGCCAGGGCCGCAACCAGCATCAACAAAAAATATTTTTTCATAAAAAAGTTTTTTATCCGGTTCTGTAACGTTGATGTTTTTAATCAAAAATTGGGTAATTGCCCGAATTGCGAAAGCTGCAAACGTCATTTAAGAAAGAATTGACAGGCCGGATTTCTTCAACTAAATAACCTGCATTGATCAGTATCTAAAAAGTAGGGCATAGGGATTGTCGCCTGTTGCCATCAAACTGACCGAAAAACCCGTGCTTTACCAGTGAAAATTCTACGGCTCCCCTTCCATTATTGTAGGTACTAAGTGATGAAGCAGTTACATCATAGGTAAACGTCATACGCAGATTATTCCACTGAAATCCCATGAGTGGAATGAACGCATCCCCTCCCCGATAGTACAGTCCACCTATAAGCTGGGTGGCACCGTCGCCGGATAAATTGTAATTAATATTTGCGCCACCTACTAATTCGGATGCCTTTGCCTGATTACTATAATAGGCCATCGGATTGATAATAACCGTTTCACTCATTTTTATGCTGGCATTAAAAAAACCTATGTAACGCCGGGCAAGCCGATTATCGTAACCTGAATCATAGCCGGGAGAACTGGTGAAGAAAGTTTCTCTGGGACGGTTAATGTGATGCACGGATATTCCTCCGTTAACGTATAACCGGTCAGTTGGAAAATAAGCATAGTTCAAGCCTAACTGTACGTCTGCATAACTTGTACTTGTGGAATTGAAAACTACACTGGTTGGTATTCCTGCATCAAAAAAACCGGTAGACTTATTAAACTGGTCGGGAAGTTTCAGGCGTGAAGGATCGATCCTTTTATTTGCCCATCCCAGGTTGAAGCCTGCTGAAAGTAAGCTGCTGTACCCCAACATCTGGTGATAAGCCAGTGACCCGTAAATTTTTGTGGATGTTAAATTGCCTGCTCCGGCCACATCGCGTAAAATTACGCCGCCTACACCCAACCAGCCGTTTTCTATGCGGTTGCGCAGGAGTTGTGCATCTCCGAACACACTTATTGTCTTATATGGGACCGACAAGACGTTTACGTACTGATTGCGGTAATTAGCTCCAATGCGATAGTCTGCATCCGGAATAAAGCCTGTATTGGCGGGATTGGTGGTTAACGGTGAATTAAACCACTGAGAAAAATGAAGGTCCTGTGATTGAGCCGTCATCGCGAACATGACTAATATTAACAGGCTCAACATACATTTTGCATAATGAAACCTAACAACACGATTAATTTTGTCAGGCCATATATATGTAACTCCGGGCAATTGTTTATTTCTTATCCTCATTTCAAATAGTCTTATCAATATTGTTACTTCTTAAATCTTCTACCTCTTAATCTGCGAAACTGCGGCGTCTGTTGCCGCAGATTAACTGATTTACAACAAACACAACTGCAAATCCTTGTTACCGGATCAACGTAATATCTCCTTTTTTGGTTGTCTTTGTTCCATCCGTAAAAATAATGTCAAGCGTATATGCATACACATCCATCGGCTGAACAACATTTTTGAATCTTCCATCCCAGCCCTGGTTGATATCAGTACTCTCAAATACCTTTTGGCCGAGACGGTTATATATTGAAAATTTCATTTTACCAATAGCAAAACCTCTAATATAAATCCTGCTGGCTTGTAAGGGACCCAGCGGGGTAAAAGCGTTAGGCACGTCAAGCCTTGGAACAACAAGTGTTTTAACCGGCGTACACACCGTATCAGTACATCCTATCTGGCTAAACGCTACCAGGCAGGCGTTGAAAGTACCCGTTGCATTGTACTGATGTTCTACATTGGCGCGGCTTGTTGTTAGTA
This sequence comes from Chitinophagaceae bacterium, assembly GCA_037718865.1. GTDB lineage: Bacteria > Bacteroidota > Bacteroidia > Chitinophagales > Chitinophagaceae > JADCRZ01. The sequence goes on from JBBJMP010000001.1 coordinate 107,226, forward strand.
AAGTATCTCCATCACCGAATATCCACTTAAACCGGATGGCATTTTGCGAAGAATTATTGATAAAAATGTGAGGTGTATTTTCAACAGGCACAGTTGGATTAACCGTAAAAGCAGCGGTCGGTCCTGATTGAACGGATATAGTCAGCTGCGTTGAATCTTCCAGGTTACAGGTTGCGGGGTCAAAAGCTTTCAGCCTGATTACATAAGTGCCCGGGTTTGCAAACACATGCGTTGGATTTATTGCATTTGACGTGGTGCCGTCACCGAAATCCCATACAAAGGTCTGCCCTGCCAATGACGTATTCCTGAAAACAGCGTTGTAAGGAGCACAACCGGAGGGCGTTGTGGTAAACTGTGCCTTCACCAGAGGCGAAATGCGAAGTTCTCTTTCCAGCGAATCGGGAGCATTGCAGTAGTTGGTATCATTAAGTACAAGTCTAACCTTATAAGTTCCTGCGGCCCTAAATGTGTGGTTTACACTTCCGGGACCGCTAACTACCCTGGTGCCATCCCCAAAATCCCAGATAAAGCTCAGTCCACCAAAAGGTTTCGTGGCGGGTGCACCTGATATATTATCAAAGCGGTATGATAACGATTCACAAGGGGGCAATTTAACCGCATTAAAGTCTATGGTGGCTTTGTCGTCACGCACAAGAATAGTAATATAGGAAGTGTCGCGAATATTACAGGTAGTAGAATCAATGGCTATTAATCGTATCCTGTAGTCTCCAACAGCAACATAAGTATGTGATACGTCAAACCTATTGGTGGCAAAATCAGGCGTGCCATCACCAAAATTCCATTCGTAGCTTTGAGCATTTAGGACTGTGTCACGTAAGGTAACTGTTAGAGGAACGCATCCGGTGCTATCATATGCTCCATTGATAAAAGCGCGTACGCCTGAAGCAACGCCGGCATAGTTAAATGAGATTTTTAAGGCGGCGAGATTGCACTGCGCACCGGTGCTAGAAGGAGAGTATCCGCTTGCACAACACCAAGCCCCGGGGGTAACCGGCCATTGAGGCCTTGTATTACCATTCCCGCCACCGCTACAAGCGCAAATTCCCTGGTAGATCACGCCATTCTGATCAAACCGGCTTGTACCACCATCGACGTGTTCACCCAAACCCCCATTCTGGCCGTAGAAAGTGCCATACAATAACTTGGAAGCATTACGCTGCAGTACTATAAAATAAAAATCAGACTCGTCTGGAATTTTTTTCAGGGCATCAGGGGTAATAGGCATAGCCGCTATAGGATCTAATTGGTATTTGCCAATGATGTCCTTTCCCCATCCTGATACATAAATATTTTCACAACGATCCACGAGAAATGCTACGGGAGAAATATTGGGATTGGCTGAGCCCGTACCGAAAACGGTAGAATACTCAAAACCTGAAAGGTCTTTTTTTAGTTTGGAGATAAATTGCTTGGAATTAGGATTGCTGTAAAAGCTGCTTCCTATACTTACGACCGGCCATCTACCTGTGGTAGTTCCCATAATGTAAGCAAAACTATTTCTATCGAACTGGATACCAAAAACAACGTCGATCCCTGGTGTACCCATAAAAGTACACTGTTTATACACGGTTGCGTCATTTGATAATACAGCCACAAAACCGTCGCTGTTTCCGTTATGTGTTGATTGGTAAGTACCTGACTTATTTCCGGGAAAATCAGCGCTCATAGTTGCGCCAGCCATATAAATGTCATCATTAGACGGATTTAAGGCAAGCACAAAACCAGCGTCATAGTTTGATCCACCCAGGTAAGAACTATATGTTACCCCAGTGCAAGAGGCATTTGCTTTTATCAATACCGCATCCTGTACTCCACCAAATGTTCTCTGAACGGCATTGGATGTCGTGAAGAAATTATTTGACTGGGTGCAGGACGTTACGTAGATGTTACCGGTGGCATCAAGTATCACCTCACTTCTTGCGTCATCACCGTAATTGGTTATTAGGCCTCTTGGCCCTGAACTGTGACTATCAGCCGTATTGTATCCATCATCCCCTGCTCCGCCAATCCTTACTGAACCTATCAGACCCGTACCTAAGGCGTTTAATTTAGTGATAACGATATCCCAGCCACCCTGCGGACCGAAAGATCCATTAGCCGTAGTCGGGTAATTTGGTGAAGTCGTTCTTCCGGCAATCACCAGGTTGCCCTGGGGATCGGCGAATAAGCTATGTGGCTGATCTTTGTTGCTTCCTCCAATATATGTGGCAAACAAACGCTGACTGCCATTAGAACTGAATTTGATAATACCCATATTCCAGAAACTGGTTTCGCTGGTGCCGGAAGCAACATATTTAGTCTGAAATGCCCCCGGAGAAGCAGGAAATCCTGTCTCAAAAACAATTCCGCCGGCAAAAAAAGTTCCATTACTGCCATAGGTCGCCGTATAACCCCAGTTATCAGCAGTACTTCCGGCGAAAGAAGCAAATATTAAAATTGGGTCTATGATCAACGTATGATTCCTGGAGTAATTTTTTATGTTGAAACGAACAGTGTTGCCATCAAGCTGGTAACGGCAATCCACTTTTTTTCTCTCTGTTCCTTCATATTGATAAGTGTACGGATACAATTCCTTTATCTGTCCCACAGAAGTTGTGATGATCAATTCATTATTTGAGATATTCAATTTGTCGACACCATCAAACTTCATGGCTATTAGTCCGGGATCTGCACCCGGACTCACGATAAATTCATATTTAACATTCCCGGATTCGCTATAATATCTTACGTCGATGCCAGGATAAATATTCTTGTAAGTTATTGCCTGAAAGAGACGGCACTCCCCCATCCATTTAGAGGGGTCATTTCCTATATAATAATTATTATAAGTGGGAAGGGGTTTATCCGGAACAATTACAGCATTTTGATTGGCCCCTGCAAAATCCATTGTATAAGCATGGGAACGAAGCAATTGCTTTTCTTCCGGACCAGGTTTCCCCGTTTTTGGATGATTTGAACTGACTTTGCCAGTATCAGTCTTCCCATGTGCGGATTCAGACAACCTGGCAAGGTCTTCTTTATTATGCTGTACAACGGTTAGGCCGGTTTTACGGATAAAAAAAGCGCCGTTGCTTAATACTCCCTTAAAATTAACCCTTTCTTCCCATTGTCCTTTGTTCTCAATAAATTCCAAAGCGTTGTAATTCTCCTGTGCAATCAAGCGCAGCGTAAAAACAAGGCAAGAAATAGATAGTATAAACGCTTTAGTTGTCAAAGTCTTCATTACAATTTACAGAATTAAACCGATTTCCTCCCAATGATATTTTATTTACGAGATCCCGGCCAAGACCGTTTCATTTTATTAAAAATTTAGCTTACAAAACTCTGTATAAACTAAGTAAAATAACCCGTAGCTTAAATATACGTTAGGCTTTTTCCCAGGATGATCATTTGTTCAAAATATAATATTAATTAAGTAGTTCCCTATATAATCTGTATTTACTGTTTGGAGTACCTGATGACCAGCCCGTTATCCTTTGCTAAAACTAATTCTTGTTCCATTGGTTATAAATAAGCCTGTTAATGATATGTCAAATTCTGGTGCCGGGGGTTGGGTGGAAAAATTTGAGACAGTAATTTAGGTATTAAGTTTAATGGCGCTTTATCATTTCCCTGGTAACTAACAGATAGATACTTAAACAGAACACGTTACGTTAATAATTCAATCAGGTGAAATTATGAATCAACGAATCGCCTTTTTCGATTTCGATGGCACAATAACGACTAAGGACACCTTACTCGAATTTTTAAAATTTTATAAGGGTTCGTTCCGGTTCTATACGGGGTTCCTTTTGAATATCCCTTATTTGCTAGCCTACAAGCTTAAGATTATTCCAAACTATACAGCGAAGCAAAAAGTATTACAACACTTTTTTAAAGGAGAAAAGATTGATGTTTTTCAGCAATACTGCGATAAATTTTCGGATCAGGTTCTCCCAATGCTAATCAGGCCAAAGGCCTTGCAGGAAATAAAAAAACTGAAAGCACTCAATACCACCATAGTCATTGTATCGGCCTCCGCTGAAAACTGGATAACGAAATGGGCCGTTAAAAATGAGTTGGAGCTTATAGGCACACGCCTCGCAACCGATGGCAACACCATTACCGGCAAGTTAAAGGGAAACAACTGTTATGGCGAAGAAAAGGTTTGCCGTATACGTGAGCATTTTGACTTGTCAAGCTACAAGAAAATATACTGTTACGGGGACTCGGAAGGCGACAAATCTATGCTTAACATTGCCACCGTTCCGTTTTATAAGCCCTTCCGGTGATTTACGGCTATTTGCTTTCCAGGATTTTCATTAACATTTTCTCTTCTGTTGTCAGGTCTGCTGAATAATCAAACTTTTCAACGGAATCCAGCTGTTGCGTATACTTCTCCAGGCTTCCATTTTCATACAGGGAAATAATGAGGGGATGAACATAATACTTTTTACAAACCGTTCTGGTGTTTCCCAAAAGTTTAGATACAATATCCAGCGCGGCCACTATCTTCTTTTTCGATTCTGTTTGGCTTTCACTAAATCCTAATTCCTTAAAAGCAAGAAGGGCCTGTACGGTTCCGGCCCATGTACGGAAGTCCTTTGCGGTAAAATCGCCTCCGCTGATCTTTTTGATATATTCATTTACCATTCCCGAATCAATTGATCTTCGGTCGCCTTCTTCATTTATGTATTGAAACAACTCCTTACCCGGGATGTCCCTGCATTTTTTTACAATGTTGGCCAAGCGCTTACTTTTGATACTAATATCATGACAAACCCCTTTTTCCCCTTTAAAGGAAAATTGCAACTGATGGCGGTTTATCGTTACATGCCTGTCTTTGAAGGTAGTTAGCCCAAAAGAGCCGTAAAGTTTTTCATAAAAGCAGTTTCCCACTCTTATGTTTGTCCGCTCCATCAGGCTTATTACTGTTGCCAGCACCTTCTCCATCGGAAGTCCCGTTAATGAAATGTCTTTTTCCAAACAAAGCCGTATTGAAGAAAGAACATTACCAAATTCATAAAGCCGGTAAAATTTCGTCTGGTTTCTAAGTATATTCCATGAGGGGTGGTAGCGGTATTGTTTCCTTTTCATTAGATCAACTCCAGTGGCCTGTAAATGCCCGTTCGAAAGCGGGCAGATCCATACATTTTCCCAGGCTGGGGGATTACCAGGCTTTTGATCCTTTTTAAGGTTTCCGTATCAGTAACCTTTTTCTCCTGGTAATAATAGCTAAAATTTTTGCTTTTCTTCATTCGGGTAATTCCAGGAAGTGTATTACTTACATAAACCAGATTCACCGCTTCGGCACATTTAACAGCATCTTTTATGATACTACTTATTTTGAGTTTTGGTAAGTCAATAATTCCCTCACCGGATGCTTGCATAAGCTGTAGAATTATCCGTTAATAATTTCGCCGCCGTTAGGATGTAGTACCTGTCCTGTAATGTAAGATGAGTCATTATTGCATGCCAGGAATAAATAACTCGGAGCAGTTTCAACCGGTTCTCCTGAACGCTTCATTGGGGAGTCACTGCCATGTTTTGCCACTTTTTCTTCGTCAAACGTAGCAGCGATAAGTGGAGTCCAGATCGGCCCCGGGGCGACAGCATTTACCCTAATTCCTTTTTCAATCAGGTTAGTTGAAAGGCTTCGTGTAAATGCTAGTATAGCCCCTTTAGTACTTGCATAGTCGATCAAACTGCTGCTTCCGCGGTATGCAGTAACTGAAGTGGAGTTGATGATAGAACTGCCTTTTGCCATATTAGGCAGCGCAGCCTTCGTTATCCAAAACATGGAAAAAATGTTCGTTGCAAACGTCTTCATCATCTGTTCCGTTGAGATGTCAAGAAAGTCTTTCTGCTCAAACTGAACTGCCGCGTTATTTACGAGTATATCGATCCTGCCGAATTCCTTCACCGCCTGCTCAACTGCAGTATTACAAAAATCCTCTTTCGAAATATCGCCCGGTATGGATAAACATTTTCTGCCATATTTTTCCACCATTTCCTTGGTTAGCTCAGCATCCTCATGTTCGTTTAAGAAAACATTAACAATATTTGCTCCTTCTTTGGCAAATAAAGTAGCCACTGCCCTCCCGATACCACTGTCAGCTCCCGTAATGAACGCCACTTTATCTTTGAGTTTTTCGCTGCCTTTGTGTTCACTGTTATCAAATTTTGGGCGGGGGTTCATTTCCTTTTCGGAGCCCGGCAGTTCCTGCTCCTGCGGTTCACGGATCTCTTCCTGTTGCGTATTCTTTTGCATATCTTTTATACTGATATTAAAACTATTGTGCCCTTAACAGTTTGTATAAAAAATTGTTTATTCCCAGTTAAAGGTTATAAACAAGGCTGCATAACCGGCAGTGTTCAATACGTAAAAAGGCTGCCTCAATTTCTTTTGAAACAGCCTCTTAAAAAGACATGGAGGGATGTTAAGCAAAAATCAGTTGCTCATCACGGTCTTCAACAGTAATTCGTCTGATAAATTCGTCGTAACGATCTTCATCATGATTACTGTAAACCCCGTATGTGTCCATACTGTAACCTATCAAACCATCCTTCGCTTTGATTACATAAATGATGACTGGAAGTCGTCATCTCAGATGGTTTCTCCATATATTATTGGTTTTAAGAAATAGATAATGTAGAACAATAATCAGATCGCAAAAAATGATAGTATTCAATGTAATTAAAAACCTTTTAATACGGCAATTATTTAAATATCTGCCAAAGCCGGCGTAGAAGATCTTCCCCATTACACTTACAATTCATGTCCCTTTAATTTGTTATACAAGGTCTTGCGGTCAATTTTTAAAATTTCTGCAGCTTTTGTTTTGTTAAAATTTACCTGTTTCAACACATTCATTATCGTTTCGTACTCCGCCAGCGAGGCTGCATTTCTCAGGTCTGATTCTTTGTTAACTGCAACGGGTGAAAGACTGATTTCCGACAATGGGTTAAGTACTGTCGCATTGGTAATTTCCCAGGGTAATGTTTTCGAGGAAATAAAACGTGATGTGGTTAGCAAGGCCGCCCTTCTGATTACATTTCTGAATTCCCGCAGGTTTCCTGGCCAGGAATAATCCATAAACAATTTCAGTACTTCCGGCTCAAATCCTTCAATCTCTTTATTAAGTTCTTCAAGCGCTTTATGTAAAAAAAATTCGGCAAATAACGGAATATCATCTTTGCGGTTTCGTAAGGGCGGAATTATGATAGAGAACTCATTGAAGCGGTGATAGAGATCCTCTCTGAATTTTCCTTTCCGGTATGCATCCTGCAGATTTTCATTGGAAGCAACAATAACCCGTATATCTAAACTCATTTCTTTGCTTCCCCCTACCCGCCTGAATTTCCTTTCCTGAACTACTCTCAATAAAGCAGCCTGTATTTCGTAAGACAGGTTTGTTACTTCATCAAGGAATAACGTTCCTCCATTTGCCATTTCAAAATGGCCCTCTTTATCGTTAAGGGCACCGGTAAATGCACCTTTTACATGGCCAAAGAGCTCACTTCCTGCCAATTCTTTAGAAAGGGTACCACAATCCATGGCTATGAATGGCTTTCCCCTGCGATCACTGTATTGATGAATGGTTTTAGCAACCACTTCTTTACCTGTTCCGCTTTCGCCATACAGTATTATACTATAATTTGTAGGAGACACCAGTTCTATCTGCTTATATAATTCTTTTGTTGCAGGAGCCTGCCCGACGAGAAATTCTCCGTCCGAAGAAACAACGTTGGGTTTTCTTTTAATTCCGGAAACAGGGGTAGGTTGATTATCAACCCTTTGCTGATCTGAGGCATCTGCGGCATTTGCTTTAAGCGCTTTATTGATTACACTCATTACCTCATCGGGTATCAGCGGTTTAGTGATATAGTCAAAAGCACCAAGCTTAATTACATCTACGGCAACCTTTATATCTGAATATCCAGTAATGATAATGACAACAGTTTGCGGATTTACAGTTTTTATTTCCTGTAAAACGTCTTTTCCGTCCTTATCTCCCAGCCTAAAATCGCATAATACGATATCAAATTTGTGTTCATTGAATTTTGCAATCCCTTTATGACCAGTATGCGCTGAATCTGTGTCGAACCCATTACGTTGTAAAAAACGGCTAAGTAAGGCGCACATATCCATATCATCATCTATGATAAGTATCCGCTTCATTGTGTAATAGTAGATTTAAACAGGCAAATTACGTGAAAACTATGAATTGCTGATACGCGGTGCACCTTCATCCTTTACTTCATGCAAGGCTTGATGCGGCTGCTCTTCTTCCTTAACTTTAACCCATACAGCATAGTCGTTCGGTGTAATCTTACTCCCATATTTGATCGAATAAATTTTTGTAAACTCCGCTCCAAAATAGAGAATTACTGCCGTATAATATACCCAGACTAATATAATAACAATTGAACCGGCCGCTCCGTAAACGCTTGCTATGTTACTTTTACCTACATACAGGCCAATTAATGACCGTCCAATAATAAAAAGAATCGCCGTCACAATGGCGCCTTTAATGACGTCTCTCCATTTAATTTTAGCGTCAGGCAACACTTTAAAAATTACGGCAAACATGAATGTTACAATGACAAACGTGAGCAGGTAATTAAGGATGCTGATAAATATTACCCCCCCGCCAGGAACTATCTGGCTAAGAATATTTGTTATAGCCTCCACAGCAGCGTTTAAAGCAAGCGAAACCATGGCAATAAAACCGAGGCTGATGATTAATGAAAAGGATATTAACCGGTTAATGATTAATTTAATAATTCCCGTCTTAGGTTTGCTCTTAAGTCCCCAAATCGTATTTATAGAATCCTGTATTTCCCCAAAAACGCCGGTTGCGCCTATAATCAATATTACAATACTGACTATGCTGGCAAAAAGGGTCTCTCCCGTTTTGTGTGTTTTACCAATCATATCCTGAATTTGTGCGGCTGCCTCGTTACCTACCAGTCCATTGATCTGGCTGAAAATTTGACCCTGCACTGCCTCTCTTCCAAAGAAATACCCCGCAAGTGAGATAATAATGATCAATATCGGGGCAATTGAAAAAATAGTATAATAGGATAATGAAGCGCTAAACTTAAGTACCTTATCGTCACTAAAATTTGAAAATACCTCTTTTAAAAAAGAAAAAACTGTTTTAAAACCTTTTTTAAATCCGCCTGAATTAGCCATAAATATGATTATAATAAGAATTATACCTAAATGCCACCTGAAGTGCGGATGACAATTTCCCTATTTTTCTACTCCGTTTTCTTTAAATTATAATAGATAGACCAAACTAGTAAAAAATCTTGCCAGACATACAAGTTAGATCATTAAAAACAAAAAAATGGGATCAGGCCTAAAATATGTATGTATATCATTAATGATTTAGCATTTTGCTATTCGATTAACAAGTTACTTATGGTTCCTAAGTTAAGGCTCTGGCAAAAAATTTGAAAGCATTTATTTGTATGACACCGTTCAATTCAGAATATGTAAAAAGTTCAAACCTTAAAAAAATAGCTATCTTGAAAGTGCTAATAATAGATGATGAATTGGATATTTGTTATTTACTGAGTGGAATTCTCAAACAAAAGAAATTACGCACTTCTTATGTTAATACCCTTTCGGATGCCGAGGTCGAATTAAGGAATGATCCGCCTGCTTTACTCTTTCTTGACAATCACTTACCCGATGGTTTTGGATTAGATTTTATTCAACACATAAAAATTAATTGTCCTTCGACCAAAATAGTGATGATTACTGCACACGACAGCGCTGCTGAACGGAAACGCGCTTATACTGAAGGTGTAGATTATTTTCTGAGCAAACCTTTCACCCGCGAAATGATCAATTCCACTTTGGACAAATTGATTTAATGCGGGAGACCTTTACTTAATACCTACACAATCTGTAGAATATAATTCCCAAAAAAGAGTCCAAGAAAGAGACAGGATCAAATTAATTTTAAAAATACATACCAGACAGGCCTTTCTACGAATTTTCAAAGTTGGCAGAGTTTTTTATTTAGTTATAACAATTATTATTATACACCTTTAAAACTTTTTTGCATGGGAAATTTATTGTACGTTCTTGCAGTAATCTTAATTATAGCCTGGGCTATCGGTTTCTTTGGCGGCTATACATCCAGTGGATTAATTCATATTCTATTGGTCATTGCAGTTATCGCTATACTTCTCCGGGTTATCCGCGGAGGAAGCGTATAGTAATTTTCTAACCTTAAAAATTTTATTATGGAATCCTGGAAATTGAAATTTAATGGAAGTTGGAATGATACGAAAGGCAAAATCAAACAACAGTACGCAGATTTAACAGATGATGATTTGTTATATGAAGAAGGGAAAGATGATGAACTACTTGGTAAAATTCAGAAGAAAATAGGTAAAACCAAGGAGGAAGTCAAGAACTGGATTGAAAGTCTATAAATCGTAACGTTTATTTGTAACGTATTAATCTGCCACTATATATTTTATAGTGGCACTTTTTTTTAGCACACTAACATGTTATATGCATGCTCATTAATCCGAACTCTATGAGCCAATGTGGATGCTTGTTCGAGCGCCAGGCATCGTTAACATCACTTTCCCATACGCCTTATAATAAAAATCACCAGGGCAATGACAGCTATCACAATAGCTATTCCGAGATACATACCGAAACCAACTAGATCTCCTGCAAGTTCGCAACTGCTTAAAAATAACAGGACAACGGCTAAAATACTTAGCTGAGGAATTAGAGAGTTATGTTTCATATTATACGTTTTATTGATTATATGCTTCTTCATCGCTGACATTTACTGCTAATGCAATGCAATTTTCTTATGGTCACCATCTTCATATTGTTCGCCTTTGATTATAGCACGCAGCATTTTAAATGCTACAACTAATTTGTTTGAACTTCCATTCCAGTACTCCACTTCATCAGGAATAACCTCGAGCAACATTATCCTCGGATCGTCTAATCCATCCGGAAACCAGGCCTTAAGCGCAGGATTCCATAAAGATTCGATTTTAGCTTTATCATGAACTAAACGGCCCGTGCCATTAACCATAACATAGGCATTATCTGCCAAATTTGTATAACTTAAGAAAACCTCGCTTTCCTGAGCTATTTCTTCAACCTTTTCTGTAAAATCATTGGTAAAGAACCACAAATTACCTTGGAGGTCGACATCTACTGTTTGCATGGGCCGTCCTTTCAAACCATCTGCAGAATGCGTAACTAAAGCGGCCAATTTTATCTTATTAATGAGGTCCCTGAATTTAACAACTTCTTTTTGGTGCTGTGCTATATCCATAAAATTTTGTTAGGTATATAGTAACTTTTTGTAAATATAATTTCCCTGATCAAATATGTACTGGAAATATATATTATCTTCTCAAGCTACATCTTTTTATAACTGGTTTTCCTATACATTTAGAAATACATGCCAGGTATATTCGCCTCATCCAGTGAGTTACAGAGTGTTCCATTCAGAAAACTTCTATTTTTTATCCTCAATATGGGGAAAAATTTTCGCAGTAACTCTAATTATCCTTTAAAAAAAAGTCATAGTAAAAGAAGTTCACATTTAATATTCTTGAATATCCCAGTTATATCAGGGGATTAAGTACTTAATTTTAAAAAAAAATATTGCGACCATGTTTGGCAAGAAAATTTATATCCTAAGACTGAAATATATCATTAACTTTTAAAAACGAATACACCATGAGTAACTCAAAAACGGTATTAGGATTCTTAGCCGGTGCGGCTGTGGGATCTATATTAGGAATTTTATTTGCCCCGGACAAAGGAACTGAGACCAGGAAAAAGTTAACTGAGACCGGAACTGATGTAACGGATTCATTAAAAAGTAAGTTCAATGATTTTGTTGATGGAATAAGAGATACTTACCAAGGAGTGCGTGATGACGCTGAAGATATGGCTGATGATGGTGCTTCCAGAATGAATACTTTTAAAAATGAGGCTAAAAGTTTCTAATTTTTAATGTTTGACCCTTCCATTCCGGCGATTCACATAAAACCTTTAAGATGATGGAAACAGCAAAAGAACAAATAGAAAGTTTGTTTAAGCATGGAGGAGAATACCTGAAGAATAAATCTCAGTTATGGAAACTCAAATTGATTGATAAAACGGCAGGCGTCATTTCATCCATTGTAGAAAAGATTGTTGTATTTTTTATTGCAATCATCTTTTTTATACTACTTAATATTGCACTGGCATTATTAATTGGATACTGGCTTGGAAATAGTTTCTATGGCTTTTTTGTTATGGCTGGGTTTTATGGAATCGTCGGATTGATTATTCACATTTCCCGCGACAAACTGATCAAAACACCAATCTCAAATTCTATTATACAGAAGTTTTTAAAATAGTTTCTCCATGCAAAAAATTTCCAATGCAGCAGAGTTGCAGGCTACGATACGCGAACTGGAATTAAAAACAAAACAGCAGGAGCAGGAATTAAAGCTTAACGCAAAGTCGACAGCACGAAGCCTTAAGCCCTCAAACTTGATACGAGTAGGATTAACCGGAGCCAAACAAGTGGGTGCTACCCGTGATATACGTTCGTTGGCCTTTGATACCTTTATTGGAATGGCTGCAGGATATGTGACGCGGAAAATTGTTGTTGGAAGATCAAGAAATATCTTCAAAAGAACGATAGGGGCTGCAGTTCAGGCTGCCATTATAAAAATGGTATACCGAAATCTACCTATGCTCAAACATAAAACTGCTAATCTTATCAGCAGGGCCAATCAGGCTAAGTTTATAAAGACCAATCAGATGAAAAGGATTGGACGATAGTTCATATTTCTCACCAGCTGTATCCGTCATATTAGTAACTTCTCAACGCACTTTTGAAGACTCTCTTTCCAATCCGGTATAGGGATATCAAACACTGATTTAATTTTCCCCTTATCGAAGGCAGAATAAACTGGACGTTTTGCCGGAGTAGGATAACTGCTGGTAGGTATGGGATGAACAATGCAGTTGCTGGCTGATAATTCTTTAATAGCCACGGCAAAATCGTACCAGCTTATTATCCCTTCATTGCTATAATGGTAAATGCCAGGAACCCAATGGCCTGACCCGATAATATGAAGGAACAACAAAGCCAGGTCAGCAGCGTAAGTTGGTGACCCATGCTGATCACTTACTACATTGATATTCTCCCTTTCTTTCATAAGGCGCATCATTGTTTTTACAAAATTATTTCCAAACGACGAATACACCCAGGAAGTGCGGATAACTATGGAGTTGGGATTATATTTTAAAGCCAGGACTTCGCCATGCAATTTTGATGCTCCATAGGCGTTCACCGGATCCACTGCATCAAGTTCGCTGTAGGGTATACCTGATGTTCCGTTGAATACATAGTCTGTTGAAATGTGAATGAATTTAGTACCTGATAAGTTGCAAGCAGAAGCAAGCGCCCCGGGTGATTCGCCATTAATTCTAAACGCAAGATCAGTCTCAATCTCGGCTTTATCTACCGCCGTATATGCGGCGCAGTTAATACAATATTGCGGTTTTACCGATCTGAAAAAATTTTCAACCTGGTCAAACTGGTCAATGGGAAGATCTTCTTTTGAAACAAATATAACTTCAAAAGCGGAATAACCGGGGGAACAGGCCTGCAGTTCCTTACCTACCTGTCCGTTAGCACCCGTTACCAGTACAATTGGCTTATTCATTTGTTACTTATCGTAAGTAAAATTATGTGTGCACGCTGAAAACGCGGGGTATTGCATGTCTTTGGCGGAAAGAATCATTTTTTCATAGGGTACCATCCAATCAATTCCCAGGACCGGGTCATTATAAGAGAGGCCGCCTTCAGATTCTTTATTATAGAATTCATCACATTTATAAAAAACCTCGGCTGTTTCACTAAGAACCGAGTAGCCATGTGCAAAGCCTTTAGGCACACATAACTGCTTTTTGTTTTGTTCGGAAAGTTCTATGCTGAATACTTTTCCGTAAGATGGTGAGTTCAGTCGCAGATCTACAACCACATCCAGTATAACTCCCTGCAAAACCCTGATCAGTTTGGTCTGGGCGTATGGATTTTGTTGAAAGTGCAGGCCCCTAACCACTCCATAAACTGATTTCGCCTGGTTATCCTGTACAAATCGCATATTCAATTTTTCTATCGAAAATGTGTTCTCATTGTAAGATTCAAAGAAATATCCGCGGTCATCCCCGTAAACCACCGGTTCAACTATAATTAAATCCGGGAATTCCGTGCTGCTGAATGCCATTTTATGTATTTTTTTTTCAGGTTTCAGGTTGCATTGCCATGGTCTGCACACATCTCTACATTCCTCATTCGCACCTTCGCACATTTGCAAATTCGCACATTATTCCTCTCTCCCCGCATATTGGTCTTCGTAATATTTTTGATAATTACCGCTGGTTACATCGTTTACCCATTCTTCATTCGCCAGGTACCAGTCAACCGTTTTTTCCAGCCCTTCTTCAAATTGCAATGAAGGCGCCCATCCCAGTTCTTTATTTATTTTGGTGGCATCGATGGCATAGCGAAGGTCATGCCCTGCCCTGTCTTTTACGTAAGAAATCAACCGGGCCGATTCGCCCTCAGACCTGCCAAGCTTGCCGTCCATTATCCGGCAGAGTAAGTTTACCAGGTCTATATTTTTCCATTCATTAAATCCTCCTATATTGTATTTCTCTCCATTACGTCCTTTGTGAAAGATGACATCTATAGCCCTGGCATGATCCTCTACCCATAACCAATCTCTCACGTTTTCGCCTTTACCGTAAACTGGCAATGGACGATTATCTTTTATGTTATTGATCATTAACGGAATCAGTTTTTCGGGAAAATGATGCGATCCATAGTTATTTGAACAGTTGCTTAAAACCACTGGCATGTTATAGGTATGGTAATAAGCCATTACAAAATGGTCTGACGAAGCTTTTGAAGCAGAGTAAGGTGAACGTGGGTCATAAGCCGTTGTTTCCTCAAAAAATCCTTCGTTGCCAAGAGAACCATAGACTTCATCTGTAGACACATGATAAAACAACTTTCCCTCGTAATTATTCCGCCAGGCTCCCCTGCAGGAATTTAACAGGATTGCGGTCCCCAATACATTTGTCCGTACAAACGCCAACGGATCCACGATGGAACGGTCCACATGACTTTCTGCGGCCAAATGAATAACGCCGTCAACATTGTATTCCTCGAACAGTTCCTTCATTGCCTGCTCATTGGTAATGTCCTTCCTGACAAACTCGTAATTTGAAGCCGACTGAATATCTTTCAGATTTTCCAGGTTACCGGCATAAGTTAATACATCAAGGTTAATTATATTATAGGCTGGGTATTTTGTTACAAACAAACGTACCACATGAGAACCGATAAAGCCTGCACCTCCGGTAATTAGTAGTGTTTTTCTCATCTTAAGTTCGATGTTTAACGTTTAATAGGGTGGTTTCCGGCTGGTGATTGGTGAAAACACCAACCACGGGAGATTTACGATTCCCGACCCCGACTCGCGATTCTCCGCTTCACAGGCTCCAGTATTTAAGCTGCGCAAATTTGTTACGGTATAATCCTTTCAGGTCTGCAAACAGCGCATTCGGCTTTGTAATACTTAACAGGTATTCCTCCGATAGATTCTTGTACTCATCATGGGCCACAGCCAGGATGACGGCATCATAACCACTTCCTATTTTATCGGTCATCTCCAACCGGTATTCATGTTTAACCTCCCCGGCGTCGGCGTGCGGATCTACAAAGTCTACCTTTAGAGAATAGTCGAGCAGATCTTGCACCATATCAGCTACTTTTGAATTTCTGATGTCGCTGACATTTTCCTTAAAGGTTGCTCCCAATACCAGAATTTTAGCCTCAGCAGTATTGGTTGCATTTTTGATGATATGCTGAACTACTTTCCGGGAAACATACCGGGGCATATCATCATTCACAAAGCGACCGGCTGAAATGACCTTGGAATTATATCCCAGTTGCTGGGCTTTGTAAGTAAGGTAATACGGATCAACGCCAATACAATGACCGCCTACCAGTCCCGGAGAATACTTTAAGAAATTCCATTTAGTTCCGGCTGCCTCTATCACGTCATAGGTATTGATCCCGATGCGGTCAAAAATAATAGACAACTCGTTCATTAAGGAAATGTTAAGATCCCGCTGTGTATTTTCAATGATCTTTCCCGCCTCCGCAACCTTGATACTTGGCGCACGGTGCACGCCAGCCGTAATAACCAGTTCGTAGGTTTTTGCAATTTCATCCAGTGAAACGGCATCGCATCCTGATACTATTTTCACGGTATTACTCAGGGTATGAACCTTATCGCCCGGGTTGATGCGCTCGGGAGAATAACCTAACTTGAAATCGTCGCAGAATTTTAAACCGGAGATCTTTTCTATTATAGGCAAGCAATCCTCCTCGGTACATCCCGGATACACGGTTGATTCGAAAATCACGTAATCACCTTTCTTTAATACCTTACCAATAGTTTCAGACGCCTTTTGTACCGGCGTAAGATCAGGCACCTTGTGATCGTCTACGGGGGTAGGAACAGCCACAATGAAGAAAGTTGCCTCCCGGAGTACATTTATATCATTAGTGAAAACGATGTCTTTATTGTCAAACGCTTCTTTTTCTAGTTCTTTACTTGGATCAATTCCCCGCTTCATCAAATCAACCCGCTTCAAATTAATATCAAAGCCGATAACTGAAATTTTTGCAGCGAATTCCAAAGCCAGTGGCAGTCCAACGTACCCTAATCCAATAACAGCCACTTTAGACTTTTTATCAACTAAATCTTGGTAAATCAGCATTATCGTATACTTTTAAACTCTTTAGGTTGCTTTATGAGTTCCTCTCCTGGTAAAGACTTAAAATAGTTATAAGTTATTTTAAGGCCTTCTTCCCTGTTAATCTGTGGAGACCATTTGAGGATCTCTTTTGCTTTTGAAATATCGGGTTTTCGCTGTTTCGGATCGTCGGTGGGCAGTGGATGGTATACGATTTTCTGATTCGTACCCGTAAGCTTGATGATTTCCTCTGCAAAATTCTTCAATGATATTTCATCCGGATTGCCCAGGTTTACCGGCAGATGGTATTCACTTAACAGCAACCGGTAAATGCCTTCAACCAGGTCATCCACATAGCAGAAACTTCTGGTCTGACTTCCATCTCCGAAAACAGTCAGATCTTCTCCGCGCAGGGCCTGGCCGATGAAAGCCGGCAACGCCCTTCCATCGTTTAGGCGCATACGTGGTCCATAGGTATTGAATATGCGGACTATCCTCGTCTCGAGCTGGTGAAAGGTATGATAAGCCATCGTTATGGCTTCCTGAAAACGTTTGGCCTCATCATATACGCCTCTTGGTCCGACCGGGTTTACATTACCCCAATATTCTTCGTTCTGGGGGTGAACCAAAGGATCGCCATAGACTTCTGAAGTTGAAGCGATCAGCATGCGGGCTTGTTTAGCTTTGGCCAACCCCAGACAATTATGCGTTCCCAGTGAACTTACTTTCAGGGTTTGAATAGGGATTTTCAGGTAATCAATGGGACTAGCCGGAGAAGCAAAATGTAAAATATAGTGCAGCTCGCCGGAAATATGAATATACCTGGATACATCATGATGGTAAAATTCAAACTGCTCAAGCTTGAACAAATGTTCTATGTTCTTGAGGTCGCCGGTAATCAGGTTATCCATACCGATTACATGATATCCTTCTTTTATAAAACGGTCACACAAGTGGGAACCCAGGAAGCCTGCCGCGCCGGTAATAAGTACTCGTTTTCTTTCCATATAGTAATTTTACATTTGTACGGTAGCAGGCCTTCCAATGCTTTCGTAATAAAATCCCAGCTCTTTTATGGCAACGGTATCAAAAAGATTTCTTCCGTCAAAAATGGCCTTACTTTTCAGGGTAGAAACGATCTTTAAAAAATCCGGTGTCCGGAACTCATTCCATTCCGTAGCAATAATCAGTGCATCAGCACCTTTTAACGCGTCATACTGGCTTTCCGAGTAATTAATGCTGTCTCCGAGCAGGGCTTTAACATTAGCCATAGCCTCCGGATCAAATGCTGTAACCGTTGCCCCTTCTTTCAATAATACATCTATCATATACAAAGACGGAGCTTCCCGGATATCATCGGTGTTTGGTTTGAAAGCCAGGCCCCACATCGCAAAATGTTTCCCTTTCAGGTTTCCTTTAAAATAGCGTTTTATCTTAGGTATCAGGTGAAGTTTTTGATTTTCATTTACCTCGATAACGGCGTTCAGTATTTTAAAATCATATTGAATTTCAGTGGAGGATTGTATCAGGGCCTGCACATCTTTAGGAAAGCAACTTCCCCCGTATCCTATACCCGGAAACAGAAAACGCTTTCCAATACGCTCATCGCTGCCGATTCCCCGGCGCACCATATCCACGTCTGCGTCCAGCCGCTCACAAAGCTGGGCAATCTCATTCATAAATGAAATTTTTGTGGCAAGAAAAGAATTGGCTGCATACTTGGTAAGTTCTGCAGACCTCTCGTCCATAAAAATAACCGGGTTACCCTGACGAACAAACGGAGCGTACAGGTCTCCCATTATTTTCTTTGCTCTTTCGGAACCAGTGCCTATGACGACGCGGTCGGGCTTCATAAAATCTTCCACAGCAACACCTTCACGCAAAAATTCCGGGTTAGATACCACGTCGAATTCACCTTTGTAATCTTCAGCAATGGCGGCCCGCACTTTCTCAGCCGTTCCTACCGGAACCGTACTTTTATCAACGATCACCTTATAATCGGTAAGTAATTTGCCGATGTCTTTGGAGCAACCAAGGACATATTTCAGATCTGCTGATCCATTTTCTCCGGGTGGAGTAGGAAGTGCCAGAAAGATAATGGCCGCATCTTTGATACCTTCTGCCAGGTTGGTTGTAAAATTAAGACGCTCCTCCTTA
The DNA here is from genome assembly GCA_037718865.1 of Chitinophagaceae bacterium. Classification (GTDB taxonomy): domain Bacteria; phylum Bacteroidota; class Bacteroidia; order Chitinophagales; family Chitinophagaceae; genus JADCRZ01. Next base: position 126,214 of record JBBJMP010000001.1, read on the forward strand.
AGGTTTCGTAAAAATAACTTTTCAAGACCTGGTTCATATATTGTGATCTGGCCATTGGATAATTTATCAACTTTCGTATGATCAATATCCACGCAGATAACCTGGTTACCAGTTTCAGCAAAACAAGTGCCGGTAACCAATCCAACATATCCGGTGCCAACAACTGCAATTTTCATAGGTAGGTGGGATTTAGTGAGTTAAAAATGCTACTATTTTATTTGTTATATAATTCAACTGGTCGTTTGCTAATTCAGTATGCATCGGTAAGGAGATAACCCTTTCCGTGAGAGAATCAGTAAGGGGTAACTCGTAGGCGCTGCCACCAAAAGCATGAAACATTTTCTGCTTGTGTGCAGGTACGGGATAATAAATCATGGAAGGAATATTATTCTCTGAAAGATATTTCACTAACTCGTCTCTTTTATGGCCTTCCACCAATACTGTATACTGGTGAAAGACGTGCCTGCAGTAAGCTGCCCTGAAAGGAGTTATAATACCAGCATGGTCGGCAAATGCCTGATCATAGTAATCAGCAGCCTTTCTCCTTGCAGTTATATATTCATCCAAATGTTTCAGTTTTTCATTCAACACAGCAGCCTGAATGGCGTCCAAACGGCTGTTACATCCTACTATATCGTGGTAATACCGTTTACTTTGCCCATGGTTTGCAATCATTTTCAGCTTGAGGGCTAACGCATCATCGTTCGTAAATATTGCTCCCCCGTCACCAAAACACCCTAAATTTTTAGAAGGATAAAAAGAAGTGCATCCAATAGTTCCGATACTGCCCGTTTTTTTCCTGGTGCTGTCATTAAAGATATAATCCGAGCCTATGGCCTGTGCGTTATCTTCTATTACGTATAAATTATGTTTCGCTGCGATCTGCATGATGTGTTCCATTCTTGCAGCATGACCGAATAAATGCACCGGAACAATAGCCCTGGTTTTGGGCGTTATGGCTTTTTCAACCGCCTGGGGATCTATGCAGAACGATTTTGCCTCCACTTCAACAAACACCGGCTTTAATTTCAGCAACGCAATAACTTCTACGGTTGCTATGTAAGTAAAGGAAGGCGTGATGACTTCGTCACCGGGTTGCAGGTCAAGAGCCATCATGGCGATCTGCAAGGCATCAGTACCGTTAGCACAGGGAATCACGTGTTTAGAACCGTTATATGCAGCCAGGTTCTCTGAAAATTGCTGAACCGTTTTGCCTCCTATAAATACAGAACTGTTTACTACTTCCTGCATGGAAGCATCTACCTGTTCTTTGATTTTCAGGTATTGACGACCCGTATCTACCATATGAATAGGAAGCATAATCTGCATTTGAGCCGCAAAAGTAACAAAATATAGGTAGGCTGGAAGATAGATTTTAGATTTGCATGTATAAATCCTCCAGCATCTTGCGCTTAATAGCCTATTCACTTTTTCTTGTATTGTATAAAACCGGGATAACCATAGTTAGCCCCTGGAATCCGAAAGCAAGATTATGGGTGAAGGGAAGAAAAAAATTATTTAAAGATATTGTTGCTAATGTCAGCAGCAAACGTTCTTCCGAGCTGGTCTGGATGCATTGCGCTTCAGTGGGAGAGTTTGAGCAGGGCAGACCGGTATTGGAAATGATAAAAAGCCATTATCAACATACCTTTATTCTGGTCACTTTTTTTTCGTCTTCAGGATATGAAGCTACCAAAAATTACAAAGGGGCCAATTACATCTGTTATTTGCCTATGGACTCTTCTGCGAATGCCAGGCGGTTCCTGAATATCATCCAGCCTAAGTTAGTGCTGTGGATCAAATACGAATACTGGTACTACTATCTCAGGGAAATAGAAAAAAGGAAGATCTGCCTGTTATTAATATCGAGCCTGTTCAAAAGAGAACAGGTTTTCTTTAAATGGTATGGTAACCTGAACCGGGAAATGCTGAAGTGCTTTACGCATTTGTTTGTCCAGAATACCGACTCAAAAAAATTACTGGCAGAATTGGGCTTTTCAGAAAACGTTAGCATTAGCGGCGACACGCGGTTCGACCGGGTAATTGAAATCTCCGAACAGTTTCAACCGCTGGCTCTCATTGAACAATTTTGTGGTGACTGCCAGGTGATTGTTGCTGGCAGTACCTGGGAGGAAGATGAGGAAGAACTGGATCATTTTGCAAAAACAAATTCATCTGTGAAAATGATCATTGCACCGCATGAGATCAATGCTACTCATCTTAAAGTCATGAAAAGATTGTTCCGGCATTCAATTCTTTACTCAGAGCTAAAAAACGAATCGGATAACATTAAGTCTGAAGCCAGGCAGGCTAGTCCTGACCTACCGTCGTTCAATGTGTTAATTATAGACAATATCGGCATGCTTTCCCGCTTGTACAAATACGCTACCATCACATATGTCGGTGGCGGATTCGGTGAAGATGGGATACATAACGTGCTTGAAGCTGCAGTATTTGGCAAGCCTGTTGTATTTGGACCCGTGTATGACAAACATGTTGAAGCTGAGGAACTGCTGGAATGCGGAGGAGCTTTCAGTGTTGGAAATGCCCTGGAACTGGAAGAAGTATTTGGGGTATTGTTAACAAGTCAAGATGAGCAAACTAAGGCGGGTGATGCTTCCAGGCGTTATGTATATGCAAAGAAGGGAGCCAAAGAAATGATTGCGGATTACATCATTCAAAAGAATATATTATCGGGTTAACGAATATTTCCATGTTCAATAAACAATGTTCAATACTCAATATTCAGTAATCGGCTTGTTCATTGCATATTGAACATTGTAAGTTGAGTATTGAATATTTTAAACTTTGGGCACAGCCCCGCCTGGATAAATCTTCACAAAAAACGTCGTTTTACAAGCTGGCAGAAATGTTTAACCGCGTGTTTGTTTTCGTCCCATCCCAGTTTTACTTTAAGCTCCCTCTCGATCCAGTATTCCGCTTCAGGGTAGATGCGGAAGTTATTAATCGTTTTCAGGCTGCGCTCATACATAGCCTCATCGCCGCGAAACAATTCACTTACAAACACAAAGCGATCATTTATTCCAATTGCCTTCTTGAGGTCTTTAACAGGCCCTTCTGTCAATACAGTTGCCAATTCTTTTTTCTCTGTTTTGAGTTTATCGTTAAGGGAGGGGTATTGTCCAAAAACATCATTCATCTCTTTAAACTCAGTTTGATGGGCCAATGTCGGTATTTCCTGCACGGGGTCAAAAAGCCAACCAGACTGTTCCTGTTTTTTTGCATGAGCAGGCAATGCATTTTTTTCACTGTTGTTCCTTGAAAATTCCAACACAGGAGGTGAATGATGTTGTACGTCTGCTTCCCTGACAGATGCCCTAACCGGTTCAGCCTGCTGATAAAAGGCCTTATTAACACCGGGAAGCACAACCGCTACTTTCGCCGTTCCCATTTGCCTGGAGGAACTTGTTGCCATCTGTGCCAGCTCTGCCTCAAGCATTTGCACGGTAACCAGCATGGCCGTAACATCGGCATGTTGCTCGGATTGTTCGTGCAGTTTGTGTATCAGCGCTTTTATTCTTTCCATTTGAAATGGTACATTTGAATTTACAACTCAATATTTATTAAAGTTATAAACAATATTTAAAACTTATATAATATCTGTTTTTCATGTTCATAGAACCAACTTTATATGGTGAGCGCCGGGGCTGGATCGAAGTGATTTGTGGTTCCATGTTCAGCGGGAAAACCGAAGAACTGATACGGCGGCTTAAAAGGGCAAAAATTGCGAACCTTCGGGTAGAGATATTTAAACCAGCTATCGACATACGTTATCATCAGCAAAACATAGTGTCCCACGATGAAAATGCCATTCTTTCGACTCCTATTGAAAATTCACAAAAGATACTGCTCCTTGCTCATCATGTCGATGTTATAGGCATAGATGAAGCGCAGTTTTTTGATGAACTTTTACCAACGGTTTGTGATCAGCTGGCTCTGCGCGGCACCCGGGTTATCGTAGCCGGTCTGGACATGGATTTTGCTGGTAATCCGTTTGGCCAGATGCCTTACCTCTTAGCTAAGGCAGATTATATCACCAAGTTACATGCCATTTGTGTAAAATGTGGAAACATCGCCAACTATTCCTATCGAAAGACCGAACAGGAATCACAGGTATTCCTGGGCGAAAAAAAAAATTATGAACCCAGATGCAGATATTGCTATTATAACGCAGGAAGTTGATAGAAGAAAGACAAAAGGATTTGTGGTAGATTAAAAGATTACGCAGATTGCGGCCGGCAAGTTAATCATTTGGATATTCTTTCCATGTATGAACAAAATAGGTGCTCTTTTTAAGAAAGACCTTTTACTGGAACTAAGACAACAGTATACGTTTTACGGTATCCTGTTATACGTTGCTTCCACCATATTTGTATTATATCTGGCAATGGGTCAACCTGACGACATGGTTTGGAATGGCCTGTTCTGGATGATCCAACTATTCGTATGCGTGAATGCTGTCGCTAAAAGTTTTCTACAGGAAGGCAGGGCACGAATGCTTTACTTTTATTCTATAGCGGGAGCAAGGGATTTCATCTTAGCCAAGCTCCTGTTTAATATATTGCTCATGCTGGTGATGAGTGTGGTAAGCCTGTTATTGTTTCAATTGCTCCTGGGCAATCCGCTTCAACATCCGATGAAGTTTATTGGCATAGCTGTATTCGGCGGTTCAGGCCTAAGCCTGGTCTTCACCTTTCTATCCGCAATTGCAGCCCGGGCACAACAAAATGCTGCGCTGATGGCTATTCTTGGCTTCCCCTTAATTATTCCGCAGATTTTATTGCTCATGCGTTTGTCAAACATTGCATTCAGCGATATTGTACTTGGCGGTATGGTACAGATTGTTTTGTTGCTGGCCGCACTTGATCTGCTGATCATAATCCTTGCAGTTATCCTTTTCCCCTTTTTATGGAAAGACTAGACTAATGTGCGGATGTGCAAATGTGCGGATGTGCGGATGGAGAATTAGGATAGGGGTGACCAAAGCAACCCCCTTTATTTGCACATTCGCATATTTGCAAATTCGCACATTATTTTCCCCTATTTTTGTTTCTCATTTGAACTAATAGAAAGGTTGCTTGCTACCTCCTTCTTCTTAGTTGCATGTTTAATTTATGTGTATGTTGCGCCAATCATGGTGGAAATCATTTAGTGTTTTATTGTTACTATATACATTTATAGCGGGATTTTTAATTAAGGTTCCTACCATAGGTAATCTTTATGAAACCATCCGCAATTTGTTTTTTCATGTTCCCATGTGGTTCAGTCAGCTCATACTTATCACAATTTCCCTTGTGTATTCGGTCTTATATCTAAAAAAAAATGAGGTGAAGTATGATATTTACGCGTCTGAATTTGCCAGGACGGGCATTGTATTCGGCTCTCTGGGATTAATAACCGGTGCCATCTGGGCCAATTATACCTGGGGAGCTCCCTGGAATAATGACCCTAAACAATTAGGAGCCGCTATCGCCCTTCTCATTTACCTGGCTTATTTCGTGCTTCGGAATTCTATGACAGACATTGATAAAAGAGGACGGGTGGCAGCCGTATATAACATCTTTGCATATTGTATCTATGTTCCAATGGTTATGGTCTTGCCAAGGCTGGTTGAATCACTGCATCCGGGCGGACAAGGAGTGGAAGGCAATCCCGGGCTTAGTGGCAAAGACCTGGACCCTGTTATGAGAATGGTTTTCTGGCCGGCTGTATTGGGATGGACCTTGTTAGGTGTGTGGATGACGAGCTTAAGGCTGCGGTTGAAGTTGCTGGAGGAAAGGAGCCATACTATGACCTAACCATTAGCGTTAGGTACAAAGACGATACACATAACGGCCACGTATTACACTTAAAATGTTTAACTATACTAATGAAGAAAGTATATTCTTTTCTTATTCTTTTATTATGGCTGCTTCCAGGCACAGCTTGTTTTGCGCAGAACGAAATAGCCTCGAATGAAAACCTGCAGATGGCTAATGGACTAAGAGCAAGCGGAAAAATATATGTCGTAGTGGTTGTAGTGGTGACTATTTTACTGGGGTTTGTTCTTTACCTCATCCATTTAGACAGAAAAATCAGCAGGCTGGAGAAAGAGCCTGGAAGCTCCGCAGTATCAAGTGAAACTAAGGCATAAGCAGGTCGGGAAGTTAAACAGGCTCTCGTTGTCCATGACCTAATCAAACATAAATCATATCTCATGTCTGTACAAGAAGAATATAGTTTTTTCGCTGCCGTTGAAAAAAGCTTTGACAAGGCTGCCGCGTTTACTAAATGGGATTCCGGCGTGCTGGAACAAATAAAACAATGCAATTCTGTTTACCGGATGCACTTCCCTGTTAAAATAGGTGATCATGTAGAAGTAATAAAGGCATACCGGGTTCAGCATTCTCATCACAAAACCCCCTGCAAGGGAGGAATCCGGTTTGCCACCACGGTAAACCTGGATGAAGTAATGGCGTTGGCTGCACTGATGACTTATAAATGTGCTATAGTTAATGTTCCATTCGGGGGTGCCAAGGGTGGTATAACCATAGACCCAAAAAAATATACTGACTACGAGCTGGAAAAAATCACCAGGCGTTATACAGCGGAACTGATCAAAAAGAACTTTATCGGTCCGGGAACCGATGTGCCTGCACCAGATTACGGAACCGGTGAACGTGAAATGGCCTGGATTCTTGATACGTATATGAGTATGCGCCCGGGTGAAATTGATGCAATGGGTTGTGTCACGGGCAAGCCTGTTTCCCAGGGAGGAGTAAGGGGTCGCAGGGAAGCAACCGGCCTTGGCGTTTTTTATGGTTTACGGGAGGTCTGTAATATGACCGAATTAATGAGCAGGCGTGGATTAACAACAGGCGTAGAAGGCAAACGCGTCGTAGTTCAGGGGCTGGGTAATGTGGGTTATCATACTGCCATATTTTTTAAACAGGCCGGAGCTAGAATTGTTGGATTGGCGGAATACGAAGGAGCGATCTGGAACAATGATGGCCTGGACCCGGATGCAGTGTTCAATCATCGCAAAAGCAGCGGCTCGATCCTTAATTTTCCAGGAGGAAACAACTTCAACTCTACCAATGATGCCCTTGAGATGGACTGTGATATTTTGATCCCGGCAGCACTGGAAAACGTGATCAATGGTCAGAATGCACCAAGGGTAAAAGCAAAGATTATTGGAGAAGCCGCCAATGGACCCCTGACTCCGGAAGCAGATGAAGAATTCATCAGGCGTAATATCATTGTAGTACCGGATATGTACTTAAATGCAGGCGGAGTTACTGTTTCATACTTTGAATGGCTTAAAAACCTGAGCCATGTCCGTTACGGGCGCATGGAGAAACGGTTTACTGAAAATATGAATGCCCACATCCTTGGACAAATGGAAGAGTTAACCAGCAAGAAGGTTTCGCTGCAGGAAAGGGAATTTATTATGCATGGTGCCGAAGAGGTAGACCTTGTAAGAAGTGGTTTGGAAGAAACAATGATCGCAGCAACGAAAGAAATTATGGATATTTGGCACGCAAACGCAGATATTGCTGACATGCGTACGGCGGCATATATTTGCGCGATCAATAAGGTCGGTACTTCATATGCTGAATTGGGAATTTTTCCATAGGGAAATACCTCTCAGCATTCATTTTGGAGATAATCTAAAACCCAAAGGGGTAGCATTGCACAACAGCGCGATTATAACTGTTATTGTTTCTTGGCAACGTTGCTAGCTGTAGTAAACGCATCAGCCAATTTATTAATGTCTTTACCTGAAGGTGTATACCCGTTGGTGATCACTATACGATAACGGAAGGTAACCGATTTACCTGGCTCAAGTGCAAAGTTTAGTTTTTCTTTCCCGCCGCTGAGGGCTTCCTGTCCTAAAGGATTTGCAGCAAACAAGCCGTAACCCCGGGCATGCCAGTAAGTAGGGTATCCTGGATTAGAAGGATGATCTATTATGGCAATGGATACGTCCTCACTATTCTTCTTTCCATACATTAAACACCATTTACCTCTTGTCCCCCAAACCTCGTTACCCATTTTACCTTCACTGGTCAGAAAATTGCCGGTTACCCCCTCGTTATTCAGCACCGCCACCGGCGTTGGATTGCCCTGGGCATCGGTGAAGATTTCAGGTTTGTCGGCGGGTATCTCCAGTTCCCGGCTTACCCGTATTCCCAACACACCTTCCTTGTTATCTTTCATACTTACTTTATCCTTTTGTGCGGTAAGGGTAGTAATACGGTCAACAACTCTATGGCGTTCATCTCCGCTGAAGAGAAAGCTCGTTTGTTCCTTTAACAACACATTCCCTTTCTGGTTAACCCAATCAGCGGCAATGGTTAGCTTCCCTTTATCGTCTTCCGTCTTCACTATCTGCCTGTGCCTTATGCTGCCATATTTGGATTTTTCTGCTTCTTTGATGGCATAGGAATTATTCCAGAAGTCCAGCCCGTTTACGTCCCCATAGTTAAACCACAATCCTATGTGATGCGGATGATCGGTTCTTTCATTAGGTCGGTTTTTCAAGGGGAAGCCCCTGGTAACCAATACTCCTGAAGCCGTTTGCAACGGATAAAGCACCGGCTTATCGATATTTCCGGGATACATGTAAGAGGTAAAAAATTTTCCATCAACCATTACATCCACTTTCTGTTCGCTTTGTTTCTGAACAAACTTAACTGGTTTCTGGGCATCAATAACACCTGTCATCAGCAATGGTATTATACCGATGTAAATTAGGCGTTTTATAAGTCTTTGCATGACGAATCGTTTTATTGAAATTATACAATAAAAGCATGCAAAGGTGTTTTTTTAACAATCATTATTTACAAACTCTTTATGGGCAGGTTTACCCATCAATCTGTACATGATTGGCCAATCGAACTGAAGCACAGGCACTAATATATACCGCAGGGTAAGTGTCATGATTGTATATAGAGACAGAAGTATCACAATGGATAAATCTGCCACCAGGATATACTACCGGTTATGTTTAAACGCAAATAGCCTTATGTGCGTTATAACAATGTATTACACTAAGATGTTAAGGAGGGCAATTCGTTCAACATGATCAGGCTGCTGTCTTTCCGTTCAAACCCTATCATATGTTTTCCATTAGTGATAACCAGGAACGGTACAGGAACAGATTGATTATACCGGAGAACCTGATGAAGCACATTTTCAGTAAGCACTACTTCCATAGCCTTGCATTCAATCATCATCCAGGGCTTGTGCCCGGCGTTGTATACCAGTATGTCGAACCGCTTCTTTAATTCCCCCAGGCGAATTTCCTTTTCAACAGCTATCAGGGTCGAGGGATATTGCCTCACCTGCACCAGGTATTGAAGAAAATTTTGCCGGACCCATTCTTCATCCGTTAAACTCACCCATAGACGCCGGAATTCATCGAAGATCACCTTTTTGTTTTCTTCCTCTCTTATTTTAAATGAATGTATAGGATAGTCAATTTTAATCATACATATACAACATTAGCAGGAATGGCAATGATATAACCCAATGCAAATAAATTAATGTCATCAAAATCAAGGTGAAGAAGCCCAATCATATGAAAAACAATTCGCTAAATTAGCAGAATAACTTCTCAGCGAAACACTTAACTATAAATTGCCGTTGTATGAAGACAAAAGCCGACATTGTAAACAACTGGCTGCCCAGGTATACCGGTGAGCGGTTGAATAATTTTGGAAAATACATTTTACTGACCAATTTCAGTAATTATGTGAAGTTGTTTGCAGACTGGAATAACGTGGAGGTTGTCGGGATTGACAAACCCATGCAATGCGCTACAGCCAATAATATTTCCATTATCAATTTCGGGATGGGCAGCCCAACTGCAGCCACAATAATGGACCTGCTGTCTGCCATCAAACCGGAGGCTGTTTTATTCCTGGGGAAATGTGGCGGATTAAAAAAACGAAACAAGCTCGGAGATCTTATCCTTCCCATAGCTGCCATCAGAGGCGAAGGCACTTCCAACGATTACTTTCCGGCTGAAGTACCGGCACTACCTGCCTTTGCACTTCAAAAGGCCGTTTCTACTACCATCCGCGATTACGGTGTCGATTATTGGACGGGTACTGTTTATACCACCAACCGGAGAATATGGGAACATGATGATAAGTTCAAGCTGTACCTGCAGGATATCAGAGCTTATGCAATAGACATGGAAACGGCGACCATATTTTCGGTAGGTTTCTTTAACAGGATTCCCACTGGTGCATTACTGTTAGTAAGCGATTCGCCGATGATACCAGAAGGAGTTAAGACCGAAGAAAGCGACAACAAGGTGACTGGAAATTTTGTTGAAAGGCATCTTCACATCGGCATTGATTCGTTAAAGCAGCTGCTAAATGACGGCTTAACAGTTCGGCATCTGAAATTTTAATGCACAGTAATAAATTCATTTAACACGTTTATAATAAGTGCCGCAACCCCTTTTACATATTAAAGATCTCTGTATTGACTTTGCAGGCAAAACAGGCGTGGTAAATGCACTTCAGCATGTTAATCTGGAGATTAAGCGTGGCGAGATAGTAGCCATAGTAGGTGAATCGGGATCAGGAAAATCAGTCACCGCTTTATCTATTCTTCAATTGCTGCCATCACCCCCGGCAGTTTATCGGCACGGCGAAATATTGTTTTCAAGGAAAGGAAACCACTCTGTTAACCTGATGAATCTGTCTTCAGATGAAATGCGCAATATACGGGGCAATGAAATTGCCATGATCTTTCAGGAACCTATGACATCGCTGAACCCCGTATTCACCTGTGGCCAGCAGGTAATGGAAGCCATTCAGCTTCATCAAAAAATACCAGTAAAACCTGCCAGATTAAAGGCAGAAGAATTGTTTGAAAAAGTGAAATTACCTGACCCTTCCGTTCTTTTCCGCCGTTACCCGCACCAACTCAGTGGCGGACAAAAACAGCGTGTAATGATTGCCATGGCCATGAGCTGTAATCCTTCCCTGCTCATTGCGGACGAACCTACCACCGCGCTGGATGTAACGGTTCAGAAAACCATTTTGCTACTTATCAAAGAATTGCAGCAGCAGTTTAATATGGGCGTAATTTTCATTACACATGACCTCGGCGTGGTTGCTGAATTAGCTGACCGGGTAGTGGTGATGTATAAAGGGAAAATGGTTGAGCAGGGTACCGTAACTGACCTGTTTCAATCAGCAAAAAATCCTTATACCAAAAGCCTGCTTGCCTGCCGGCCCCTGTTATACAAAAAAGGCGAACGCTTGCCAGTAGTAAGTGATTTTATGCGGATCACCGATGATGGTGAGATTGAAGAAAAGCAGGTTAAACATGCAGTTGTAACAGAACACGCTAAAGAAAATCTGGCTGTGACACCTATAAAAGAATCCTCATCGCCACTGATAACCGTAGAGGATCTTCACATATGGTTCCCTGCAAAAAAAAACCTGGTTGGAATGCCGCTTCAATATACAAGAGCTGTGAACGGTATTAGTTTTGAGGTATACGAGGGAGAAACGCTGGGATTGGTTGGTGAATCCGGTTGCGGTAAGACCACCCTGGGAAGAGCGCTGTTGCAATTAATCAAACCAACAAAGGGAAAGGTACTTTTTAAAGGGCAGGAGTTGACGGGTTATTCACCTGCTTTACTCAGGACTATGCGGAGAAACATGCAGATCGTTTTCCAGGATCCTTATTCTTCGCTTAATCCAAGCATGACCGTTGGCTCAGCTATACTTGAGCCGCTTATGATCCACGGCATCTTCATTAACGAAATGGCCGGAAAGAAAAGTGTAATAGATCTGCTGGAAAAAGTAAATCTCAAGGCGGAGCATTATTACCGATATCCACATGAATTCAGCGGAGGACAACGCCAACGTATTGTTATTGCAAGGTCATTGGCCCTTAATCCTTCATTTATTATTTTTGATGAATCGGTTTCTTCGCTTGACATTAGTGTTCAGGCTCAGGTATTGAACCTGCTGAACGACCTCAAAAGTGAATTCAAATTTACTGCTATCTTTATTTCGCATGATTTGTCTGTAGTACGATATGTCAGCGATCGCATCCTGGTCATGAATAAAGGAAGAATTGAAGAATCGGGTGTAGCAGAACAAATTTACCATCACCCCCAATCAGAGTATACGCAAAATCTTATTCGTTCCATTCCTAAAACAATGTTGGAAGATTAAAGGTGCCAGTAAATTAAGATTAAACTGTTGTCTACTTTAGAAAGCGGTTAATCAGAGTTAGCGTAAATTGAATCACATTGCAGCAAGCTGCACTTTCTGCTGTAATTCCATGACGTTTTCTTTGAACAGATTATCGGTATCCATCAAATCTTTTACTGTCTGGCAGGAGTGGATAACAGTAGTATGATCCCTGCCTCCAAAATGTTCACCAATAGTTTTTAATGAATTTTTAGTGAACGCTTTAGCCAGATACATCGTTATTTGGCGGGCCTGTACTATCTCACGTTTACGCGTCTTCTGCAAAAGCTTGTCGTAAGACACGTCAAAATAATCACACACCATTTTTTGAATGGTTTCGATGGTGATCTCTTTTGAAGATGTTTTCACAAAATTACGGAGTACTTTTTTTGCCAAGTCCAGGTCTATTTCCCTTCTATTGAGCGAAGACTGTGCCAAAAGTGATATTAACGCCCCCTCCAGTTCACGTACGTTACTGCTTATATTATAGGCCAGATATTTAATTACTTCCCGAGGCATGTCTAAGCCGTCGTTCTTCATTTTACGTTCCAGTATCTCTATACGGGTATCGTAGTCAGGCACTTGTACATCTGCACTGAGCCCCCAGCGAAAACGGCTTAACAATCTTTCCTGTACTCCTTCCATATCTTTGGGCGGCTTGTCGGAAGTAAGAACAAGCTGCTTTCCCGATTGATGCAAATGGTTGAATATGGCAAAGAATGCATCCTGTGATCGTTCTGCCCGGTTGAAGAATTGCACATCATCGATGATCAGCACATCAATCAATTGGTAAAAATGAATAAAATCGTTAATGGCGTTATTGCGGCCATGATCTACAAACTGGTTAATAAACTTTTCTGAACTTACATACAAGACCACGCGCTGAGGCTGGCCACGTTTTACCTCATTGCCAATGGCCTGTGCCAGATGTGTTTTACCAAGGCCCACGCCACCATATATGACAAGAGGATTAAAAGAATTGGCCCCCGGTTTCTCTGCTACCGTTTTCCCTGCCCTTCGCGCAACCCGGTTACAATCACCTTCTATGTATGTATCAAAGGTGTAAATGGGATTCAGCTGCGGATCGATCTGCATTTTTTTAAGACCCGGAATCACAAACGGATTCTTGACCGGATTACTGATAACCAAAGGAAAATCCATTTCGTTGTTGGAAAATGTTTTATACCCCTGGGCAGGCACATCCATTGTCAAAGGTTTATTTTGATGGTTACCACTATCGACCATAATGCGATATTCCAGTTGTGCTTCTTTACCTAAAACCCTCCGCAATGTCTTCGCTAACAAGTTAACATAATGCTCTTCCATGTATTCGTAAAAGAATTGGCTAGGCACCTGGATCACTAAAACATCGTTCTTCAGCTCAACAGCCTTTATAGGCTCAAACCATGTTTTAAAATGTTGCCACTCTACGATATCTTTTATAATATCGAGACAATTACTCCAGACTTTATCTAAAGTTTTAGGCATTATTCGGTAACTGGTTTTATCTGAGTTAAAGAAAAATTTTTCGTGCTAAATTCTTCATGGGATAAAATGGAAAACAAGTCAAAATTTATTAGCAGGGGAACGAATATCAAAATTTTTTATCGAATAAAAAACTTTTTATTCGCTTGTTTCCTGTTTAAAAAACACAGTGTGTGATTTTGTCATATCCGTATACGATCTTTTAAAAAATTAAACCTCCATACTGCGAAAAATTAAAACCCAAACTTGCTTGATTAGCAGGTACATTAGCAATTAAAAACAGTTTTAATTTTAATACCCTTTTTCTCACACCAGTAATTTTTATCTGGCGACATGCCCTTTTAGCATGTGAATAAATTTTTCCACAATCATCAAATTAATCTTTTAAATTCAATAGGGTATGAGTAAAAATACTCAACATTACACATCATGTTGTGTAAACGATCTTTGACAACCAGTTGGCGTATTTTTACAAGCACTTGAGTTCGTCCGATTACAGCTAGTCAGACCGTATTCAAGGATGAGTCTAAGCAATGCTGGTTTGCCGGATGTCAACAGGCGTGCGCCTTTCCGCACCGTTCACCTTAAATTTTGTCAGCCTGAAATATTTGATATATTACATACAGCAAGTTTCAGGGCAGCTTTTTAGACACACTATGCAACAATCTATAACATTAAGGGTTCGACCATCAGAATCTACGAACGAATTTTTACTGCGGCAGTATGCGGCACTTGCTGCAGGCCGGGCACTTGATGATGTGACCGGATTTCACATAGAAAAAAAATCGGTAGACGCCAGAAGCAAACAGGTGTGGATCAACCTTACACTTAAGGTATTCATACAAGAACCATTTTTTGAAAGAAGCATTCAGCAGACAGTGTATAGGGATACTCACAAAGCTTTGCAAAAAGTTATTATAATCGGTGGGGGGCCGTCCGGCTTGTTTGCTGCCCTTAAACTGATTGAAGAAGGCATTCAACCGGTAATTCTGGAAAGAGGTAAGGACGTACGTGCAAGACGAAGGGATCTTGCGGCATTGAACAAAGATGGCGTTATTAATCCTGATAGCAATTACTGTTTTGGGGAAGGAGGAGCAGGAACTTATAGTGATGGAAAATTATATACCCGTAGTAACAAAAGAGGTGACATCAACAAGATCCTGAATTTGTTTGTGCAATTCGGAGCAGAGGAAAACATCCTGTTTGAAGCGCATCCTCATATCGGAACCAACAAACTTCCGCAGATCATTACCAATATCCGTCAACAGATATTAAGTTGTGGCGGCGTTTTCCTGTTCAATGAAAGGGTTGTTGATCTGGTGGTGCAAGATAATCACATCATGGGCGTAAAGACAGCAGGCGGTAGTATACATGAGGGAGGTTCGGTTATACTTGCCACTGGCCATTCAGCGAGAGACGTTTTTCAATTGTTGTGTACAAAAAACATATTAATTGAATTCAAGCCTTTTGCGCTGGGAGTTCGTGTTGAACATCCGCAACAGTTGATAGACAGCATTCAGTATCATTGTTCCATCAGGGAAGAACATCTGGCAGCGGCTTCCTATAGCCTGGTTCAACAGGTAAATGGTAAAGGGGTGTTTTCATTTTGCATGTGCCCGGGAGGCATCATAGCGTGCGCCGCTACAAACGTTGGAGAAATCGTAGTGAACGGATGGAGCCCTTCAAAAAGGAATAATCCGTACGCCAACAGTGGAATAGTCGTCACTGTAGATGAGCAGGACCTTGGACCGCTGTATATGAAGCACGGTCCGCTGGCTGGCATGTATTTTCAGCAGTCTGTCGAACAACGGGCTTATACGATCGGCGGAGGTGCCCTGGTAGCTCCGGCGCAACGAATGACAGACTTTGTGAACAGTAAGGCATCGCAAAACCTGCCGGGCAGTTCTTATATCCCGGGTTTGCGACCAGCTTCCCTGAATGACGTGCTGCCTGATTTTATTTCTAACAGGCTACGCCAGGCTTTTACAGGATTCGGGAAAAAGATGAAAGGTTATATGACAAACGAAGCCGTGCTTGTAGCCACCGAATCGAGAACCTCTTCAACCGTTCGAATTCCCAGGCATCTTCATAACCTGCAACATCCCCAAATAAAAAACCTCTACCCGTGTGGCGAAGGAGCCGGTTATGCCGGTGGAATCATCAGCGCGGCGATGGATGGTGAACATGTGGCGAAGGCAATTATTCAAACGCTTAAAGGATAGCATTGCTGTCTGATGCGGATGACAGTGACCAGGGAGCGTAACAAAATTACTGTCATACTGTAACGACTACCTTGCCTTTTATCCTAATTTCATGACGGCAACCAGGGTAGCCTTATATTTAAGCATAAAATCACACTCATGCATTTGATGGAAGTTCATCACCTGAAGAAATATTTCGCTACGCAAAAAGCGGTAGATGACATTAGTTTCTCCATTGAAAAAGGAACCATTTTTGGTTTACTTGGCCCGAACGGCGCCGGTAAAACCACACTCCTGCGTATGCTTACCGGCATTTTTTATCCAGATGAAGGCGAGATCATTTTTGACGGCAAAAAATTTGACCCGCTGCAGCACATTCAACAAATCGGGTACATGCCCGAAGAAAGAGGCTTATATAAAAAAATGAAAATCGGTGAACAGGCCGTTTACCTGGCTCAACTGAAGGGACTAAGCAAAACAGAAGCTATCAAGCGGATCAAAGAGTGGTTCATCAGGTTTGAAATGCAAACCTGGTGGAATAAAAAGGTGGAGGATTTGAGTAAAGGAATGGGTCAGAAGCTTCAGTTTGTGACCACTATCTTACATGAGCCCAAATTGATTATTTTAGATGAGCCTTTTAGCGGGTTGGACCCGGTTAACAGCAATTTAATCAAGGAAGAGATCTTCAACCTGGCCGCCAAGGGATGTACCATCATTTTCAGCACACATCGCATGGAACAGGTCGAGGAAATCTGTAACAAGATCATTTTGCTGAACAAGGGTACCAAAATCCTCGATGGCGCAGTAGACGAAGTAAAACAACAATTCAAGGGACACCTGTTCCAAATAGGTTTTGAACATTTTCCAGCCTTATCGGATGATCCTGCATTCGAAATAGTGGAAAGCAGACAACACGCCCTGATTGTCAGAATAAATCAGGGATATTCGCCTAACCATGTTTTACGATACTTTATCAGCCAGGATGCTGGTATTGTATCATTCCATGAAATACTGCCATCCCTCAACGACATTTTTATTAAGCTTGTAGAAGGAACACCGGTGACCAGACAATTTGAATCAGTAAACACTTAACCTTATTCTATGAATAAAATTTGGATAATCATTCAACGCGAATATTTTACGCGCGTCAAAAAGAAATCTTTTCTGATAACCACGCTCTTAGTGCCCATCGTTTTTGTGGGATTTTACGCTGCCATCATTGCCATAACCATAAGCGGAAGCAGTGAGGCTCAAAAAGTAGCGGTTATTGATGAAGGCGGGTTATTTGATGGCAAGATACAAACCAGCGATAAGGATAAAACCGTATACACTTTTATCACTAATGATAATGAAAAATCGTTCAGGAAGAAGTATAAACAACAACAATATTCGTCATTTCTTTACATACCTCCCATAGATATAAATAAACCTTCGGGTATCCGCTTACACAGCAAATCCGCCGTAAGCCTGGCAACAAAAAGCAAGATCGAAAGAAGGGTCAATCAGGCCATAGAGGAAGAGAGAATGGGTATTGCCATGATCGATCCGGAGAAGTACAAAGCGATCAGCTCAGATGTTTCCATCGATAATACCATTGAATCAGAAAATGGCGAAAAAAAGAGCGTCGCCGGCGTAGCTTATGGCGTTTCCTTTTTTGGCGGCATACTTATTTATATGATCCTGATGATTTACGGAACCATGGTAATGCGTGGTGTCATGGAAGAAAAAACAAATCGTATCGCAGAAGTGCTGATAAGCTCTGTCAAGCCGTTTCAATTGATGATGGGTAAGATCATTGGCATCGGCGGAGTAGGCCTGACGCAATTTGCCATTTGGATAATCATAATGGTGCTCTTGCAGTTTCTGATTCCCCTTGTTATTCCTGATATGTTTGAACAAATGGCACAACAGGGAATGAACGCCCAGGCTGAAAACCAAAGCAGAACACAAAACATGTTGCTTACCGTAACAGAGGGGCTTAAGTCAATACCGGTCGGATTGATACTGGCCTGTTTTGTATTTTATTTTATTGGCGGTTATCTGATGTATGCATCCCTGTTTGCAGCAGTTGGCAGCGTGGTAAGCGAAGATCAGCAGGAAGCGCAGCAACTGGTTTTTCCGATCATAATGCCAATAATACTCGGGTTCGTGATCATGGCTAAAGCCGCAACAGACCCCGATAGCAGCCTGGCTGTTTTTGGAAGTTTGTTTCCGCTTACCTCTCCCATTGTAATGATGGGAAGAATTACGTATGGAGTGCCCTGGTGGCAACTGGGCTTGTCCATGCTATTGCTTGTACTTACTTTTTTATTATTTACCTGGCTCACGGCAAAAATTTACCGCACTGGTATCTTGATGTATGGCAAAAAAATTACCTGGAAAGAAATGTCAAAATGGGCTTTCCGGAGAAGTTGACAACATAAGCTAAACCTGGCGGCCTGAAGACAACTGTTACTGCCACCGAATATTGTTCATTGAATCAACTCCACGACATGAAAAAAATGATAACTCTGCTGATTGTTTCCGGTTTTATTTATCCAGGTACTGCACAAACGATTGTACAGAAAGACCCAGCCATTGAAAGAATGGTCAGTGAAGTAAACGAAGACAGCTTAAAGAGCTATGTAAGCAAACTGGTAAGCTTTAAAACGCGCCATACATTGAGCCATAAAACCGATCCAAAAAATGGTATTGGGGCGGCCAGAAATTGGGTGATTTCAAAGTTCAACGACTTTGCCCGGCAAAGCAATGGGCGCATGACTGTAGAACTGGATAAGTGGACCTTACAGAAAGACGGGAGAAGAATTGATACCGTAACAGATATGGGCAATCCAATGGCAATCCTCCAGGGGACCGATACGTCTGATAAACGGATTTTTGTTATCAGTGGTCATTTAGACAGCCGGGTGACTGATGTAATGAATCGGAAATCTGAGGCACCTGGTGCTAACGACGATGGCAGCGGAACGGCAGCAGTCATGGAATGTGCCCGTGTGATGAGCGGTTCGCGGTTTCCGGCCACCATCATATTTGCCGCCCTGAGCGGTGAAGAACAGGGCTTGCTGGGCGGAGAACGGCTAGCCCAGCGGGCTGTTCAGGGCAATTGGAATATCGAAGCGCTGCTAAACAACGACATAATGGGAAGTAATAACAGTAACGAAACGAATATTTTTGATAATACAAGAGTAAGGGTATTTAGCGAAGGCCTCCCGGGATTGGAGCTGGATAAAAAGGCTGCAAACATCAGGCAGTTTGGACTTGAAAATGACGGTGGCAGCCGCCAGCTCGCCAGATACGTGAAAGAAGTTGGTGAGCGTTATGTTCCAAACCTTGAAGTAGTGATGATCTACAGGAACGACCGTTTTCTCCGCGGCGGTGATCATACCCCTTTCGTACAAAAAGGATTCTCTGCTGTGCGGATAACCGAAATGAACGAAAATTACGAGCACCAGCACCAGGACCTGCGGACAGAAAAAGGAATTGTATACGGTGACCTGGCAGCTTTCATGGATTTTAAATACCTGAAGAAAAATACGGCGCTCAACCTTGCCAGCCTGGCCAACCTGGCCAAGTCGCCATCAATGCCCCGGGAGGTGAAAATAGACGTAAAAAATTTAACGAACAGCAGCTTCCTCTACTGGAAATCACCAAAAACCGGCACGACTAGAGGATACTATGTACTGATGAGAGAAACTTTCCAGGGATTATGGCAAAAGAAATTCTATACTACCCAAACCGAAATGCGTCTGCCTTATTCTAAAGATAATTACTTCTTTGCCGTTCAATCTGTTAGTGAAGAAGGCAATGAAAGCCTGCCCATGATACCCGACATTGGAAGATAAATGGGCTTGAAAATCCATGACTGGATAATTTACGAAATCTGTCGTATATTTATACGAATAAATTCGTATTTTTAATTTAAAACTTTTTACCATGCATGTATTCACTGTTAAGCCCAACCACTTACAAACAGCATTTCTTGCTTTGGCCATTAGCACGGCTAGCCTCGCCTGGACACCCTCGACGTCTGTGAAAATGGTGCAGCAAAACACCAGGGACACCGTTCCACCTCAAAAATCAAATCAGCAGAATGCAGAGAACAACCCCGACAAAGACATTGATCAGCGTATCCAGCAATTAGAAAAGGCTATGCAACAGATAGAGAGGCAATTACAAGAGAAAAACTGGGAGAAAATGCAGCATCAGCTGGAGTCTTCCTTGAGCAAAGTCGATATGAATAAAATTCAGCAGCAGTTAGACGCAGCTATAAAAAAGGTAGACCTGGATAAGATAAAATTTGAAGCAGATGCCGCTATAAAGAACATAGACATGGAAAAGATACGCCAGGAAATAAAGAGGGCAATGGCTGAAGCAAAGGATAAAACAAACTGGAAAGAACTGGACACAGAATTAAAGCAGGCACTACACGAAGCGCAGAAAAGTATAGCGGAGACAAAGAAAATTGATTTTGAAAAAATCAAAAAAGAGATTCAGCAAGCCCAGAGCAATTGGCAAAAAGAAAGCGTTGAAATTCAAAAGCAGTTGCAGGAAGCCCGGAAGGAAATGAAAGAGAACACAGTACGCGTACAGGACGAATTGTCGAAAGCAAAAGCTGACATCAGCCAAGCCAAAGATCAACTGCAGGGCTACAAAACAATGATCAGTGAAATGGAAAGCGAAGGACTGTTAAATACTTCTGAGGATTATGCCATTGAATACAAGGCCGATGAACTTTTCATTAATGGAAAGAAGCAACATCGGGAAGTAGCGGCCAGGTATAAGCGTTACTTTAAAAACGAACACATCACCATAAAAAAGGTAAAAGGAAATTTTAGTATCAACAATAATACTGAAACTAAATAAGAAACAGTTGTGGTGAAGGATGTGGCCCGAGCCCCATTTTATTTAAGCTGTCTTTAGTTTAATAACTTGAAAATAGGGTTCCAGATTTCGTTGCCACCGCCTTCATCTTCGATGGGATATACTTCGACAGACACTTTGGTGGTCAAGCCTTCATTTACAGCCAATACATCACGTTTAAATATCTTATATCCTTTCTTTTCAAACATAAGCGTTACTACGCCTGCCGGCAACTTGGCAAAATGAAAGTGGCCGGTAGCATCGGAGGGCATTTCCTTTTCGCCCGGAATTTTTTGGGAAGAAACGGAAACTGTTACGCCAATGACGGGTTTCCGGGTAACGGCATCCATGACGTACCCATGAAGAGTGCCCTCCGGCTTCTTATTTTGGCCGTTACCTCCGTTATCGGCTTTTGCCAAATGGCTGCAATACATTGCGGCAAATAACAACACCAATCGTTTGAAAGTAGGCATAAAAGATTTTTATAAATGTTGTATGATGGGATTTTGTAACCTTCTGTAAAATTCTTTACATATGTCTTCAACCACTTTACCTGCCGGGACTATGTCGTTAACCAAATGGTTTGACCGTGGCATCCCGGCATTTACGAATATGCTGTTTCAAGACATCGGAATGCATGCTTCCGCTGCCTATAAGTCCTAAACCACCGGCATTACTGACAGCAGAAGCCAGTCTCCAGCCGCTTGCCCTATTTGATAACATGGCGATGAATTACTGCAATAATCAATAACTACGACTTTCCAAGGTCGATTTCTGTGTTATCGCCGATGTTGAGGCTCCGGCTTTCTCCTTTCAATTCCGTATCGCTGCCTATGAGCGAATGAGTAAGCACAATATCGTTCAGGTTGGCAAAAGCGCCAATGATAGAATCCTTCACTATGGAATAGCTGATATTTACTTTTTCGCCAATGGCTACGTTGGGGCCGATAATAGAATTTTTTATATCGCACCCGGCAGAAATACTTACAGGTTGAATGATGATCGTGTTGGCAAAGAGGTGATCTTCGGAAATGGTATGTCCCAATTTTTTAAGCAGGATGGCATTAGTCTGCAATAAGGTCTCTTTCTTACCGCAATCGAACCAGTTTTGCACTTTGTAAGGATGAATTTTAGCGCCCTTGCGTAACATACCCTCCAGAGCATCGGTTAGATTGTATTCGCCATGGCTCATTATATTATTGCGGATATTATTATCCAGGCAATCGTATAAACAGGATGTTTCCTTTATCCGGTAGATGCCGACCAGAGCCATGTTCGACTTGGGAATATGGGGCTTCTCAACCACCCGGCTGATAAACCCATCCTCGTTCATTTCGGCCACTCCAAAATCCCGCGGATCATCAACACGTTTCACGCCGATCACCGAATGCGGATTTTCGAGCACCTCTTTTACATTATACTCGCAAATGGAATCCCCCAACACAATAAATATTTCATCATCGCCAACCAGGCCCCTGGTAAGTGAAATGGCATGCCCGATCCCGTGACGTTCGCTTTGCTGAATAAAATGTGTTGTAAGTCCGGGATACCTTTCCTGAACATAATCCTGTATTTTATCACCTAAATAGCCAACAATGAAGATAAACTCCCTGATGCCGGCATTTTCCAACTGGTCCATGATAATGCTAAGAATCGTTTTGCCGGCCAACGGGATCAATGCCTTCGGCTGTGTATAGGTATGGGGACGTAATTTTGTGCCTGCACCGGCTACGGGAATGATAGCTTTCATCCAATATATTTTAGTTTAAATGCCGGATGGATCACCCACAAATTATTTAGTTGCTCTCTTTTAAAATGGGTGTAGCACATCAGCTCAAGGTTGGTTAGCCTGTCATTGGTAAAATTACTTTTCAATAAAATTACTCCGTTCACATCAACGCCGTGAAAATAATGAATTTAACTAAATAAATAGTGTAAAGCATCCCGGCAGAAAAATATACTTCTTCACGACGCTTCTGTTTCTTCTGCTCTTCACACCAACGTTTAACTTTAAAACATTCCTTTGATAAAAGCTTGCCAATAAGACTTTGGGAAGTACTTTTGCGCAAAGTCAGGTGCAGGCCGGTCAGTCTTTTCCTGCAGGTGGCCCTACATTTAACTTAATACTTTTTCATGCAAAGAGACAAGGTAATTTTTGATCTTATCCAAAAGGAGCTCGAACGTCAACGAAATGGAATCGAACTGATCGCATCCGAAAATTTTACATCACTGCAGGTCATACAGGCCATGGGTAATGTAATGACAAATAAATATGCTGAAGGATATCCCGGCCGCCGTTACTATGGCGGCTGTGAAATCGTAGATCAGACAGAACAAATAGCTATTGACCGTTTAAAACAGATCTTCAACTGCGAGTACGCTAATGTACAACCGCATAGCGGGGCCCAGGCAAATGCAGCAGTTTTGCTCGCCATTCTTCAACCGGGTGATAAGATACTGGGTCTGGATTTAAGCATGGGAGGGCATCTCACTCATGGGTCACCGGTTAATTTCAGCGGTAAACTTTATCAGCCTTTTTTTTATGGAGTAAGTAAAGAAACCGGTCTGGTCGATTATGATATGCTTGAACAGGTAGCAGCGAAAGAAAGGCCTAAACTGATCATTTGCGGAGCTTCAGCTTATAGCCGGGATTGGGATTATGCAAGGATCCGTCAGGCCGCCGACGCTATCGGGGCGTTTGTACTTTGCGATATGGCCCACCCTGCCGGACTGATCGCCAAAGGCTTATTGAACTCGCCTTTTGAACATTGTCATATCGTAACCTCTACGACGCATAAAACCCTGAGGGGTCCACGCGGTGGCATTATACTGATGCATAAAGATGTTGAAAATCCACTTGGGCTGAAAGATAACAAAGGCAATACCCGAATGATGAGTAATCTCATTGACATGGGCGTATTTCCAGGCACGCAGGGCGGGCCGCTGGAACATATTATTGCTGCCAAAGCAATATCTTTTGCAGAGGTACTCAGCGATGATTTTACTGTCTACGCGCAGCAGATCGTGAAAAATGCGCAGTCTATGTCGCAGGCTTTTATTGAAAAAGGATATAAGATTATTTCTGACGGAACAGACAATCACCTGATGCTGATCGACCTGCGTAATAAAAACATCAGTGGTAAAAAAGCAGAGCAGGTTTTGGGTAGGGCAGAGATCACCGTTAACAAAAACATGGTGCCCTTTGACGATAAGTCTGCCTTCGTTACCTCTGGTATCCGCGTAGGTGTGCCGGCCATCACTACACGGGGCATGAAGGAAGAACATATGCCTTTTGTGGTGGATGCTCTCGACAAGGTACTGATGCATGCGGATGACGAAGCAGGAATTGATGGCGTTCGCCGGGAAATACACGAATACGTCAGGCAGTTCCCTTTGTACCCGGAGATAGAGTCCTGAGGCAGGAGTCCGGAGATAGCAGTCGGAAGCACTTGCTCCTCTTCGCATCACTTCTATAACAATTCACAACTTTAAAATATATTGCGGTTCGAAACCGTTGCTTATGATCCAGCGTTCACAATCTGTTTGGTTATTGCTATCCGCCCTCTGTGGCTTTGCCCTTACACAGGTGCCTTTATTTGTAGGAAGGCTGGCGAATAACGTGATAAAAAGAGTGATAGCCACTGAAAGCCTGTTGCTGTTTGCCTTAAGTATTAGCGTAGCCTGCCTGGCTCTGGCCTGCATCTTTCTTTTTAAGAAACGCCCTCTCCAATTCAAATTATCCGTTACCGGGGTTATAGCCTCGCTGGCAATGATAGGCCTGGAAGTCTGGCATATCGAGAGTTTCAAAACCGCTAACTCGCTGGTAAAGGGTTCATACTATTGGGGTGGATTATTACCCATAGCAATGACCATTCTTTTCATTCTTGCGGCGAGGGGAATATATAAGGATGAGCGACTGGTCAAGAGCCTGGACCGGCTGAGATAAGAGTTTAAGGTTTAAAGTTATATTCATTTTTTAGACGTTTTAATGTTTAGTGGACAAGCTGCCATAGGAAACCTTAACCTTGACCTTTAAACCTTGAACCCTAAACATACTTCCCTGTTTCGCTCAACAATACATTCTTCAGCCCTGCAGGTACGCCACTGTAAACCAGGTTTCCTCCGCCTTCACCTGCTTCAGGACCAAGATCAATGACCCAATCTGCGCTCTTTATCACATCGGTATTGTGCTCAATGACAATGATGGAATGACCCTGGTTAATCAAAGCGTTAAATGAAGCAAGCAACTTTTGAATATCATGAAAATGCAGACCGGTGGTAGGCTCGTCAAAAATGAACAGGATGTTTCCCTGCGTTTTTCCTTTGCCAAGAAAGGAGGCGAGTTTAACCCGTTGCGCTTCGCCACCGGATAAGGTGTCAGACGACTGACCCAGTTTAATATATCCTAACCCTACGCTGCTCAGGGGAAAGATTTTGTTAACGACATCTTTTTCGTCTGCAAAATACTGAATGGCATCCTCCACACTTAGCTCCAGCACATCGTAGATATTCTTGCCTTTGTACATTACTTCCAGCACTTCTTCTTTAAACCGTTTTCCTCCGCATACCTCACAGGTTAAATGCACGTCTGCAAGGAATTGCATTTCAACAATTTGCTCGCCTTCACCCTTGCATGCGTCGCAGCGTCCACCATCCACATTAAATGAAAAATGCTTGGGTTGAAAACCACGCATCTTGCTGAGCGGCTGGCAGGCAAACAGGTCCCTTATCTCATCATAGGCTTTTATATAAGTGACCGGATTGCTGCGCGATGATTTACCGATCGGGTTCTGATCAACCATCTCCACCTGGCTTATACTTTCTATATCCCCGGTAATGGCTTTATGCAAACCGACCTTCTCAGCAAATTCACCCTTAATCTTTTTCAAGGCAGGATATAAGATCTGCTTTACCAGTGTAGTTTTTCCGCTACCACTTACCCCACTGATCACACAAAGCAGGTTTAACGGAAAATTCACGTCGATACTCTTGAGATTATTTTGACGGGCATCCATTATACCGATAAACCGGTTGCTTTTTCGCAAGGTCTTGGGCGGTTCGATAGTCAGCTCATGACTTAAATATTTACCGGTAAGACTTTTGGGATGGCTGATAATTGCATCATAATTACCGGCAGCTACAATCTCCCCTCCCAAATGGCTTGCAAAAGGCCCCATGTCAATGATATGATCCGCATGTCTCATCATCAATTCATCGTGCTCTACCACTACAACAGTATTACCTAGATCTCTCAACGCCTCCAAGACCCGAATGAGCCTTTCGGTGTCTCGGGAATGCAGTCCGATCGAAGGTTCATCCAGGATATATAATGAGTTGGTAAGATTGCTGCCCAGGCTCCTGGTTAACTGTATACGCTGGCTTTCGCCTCCACTCAACGAATTAGCTAAACGGTTAAGCGTAAGATATCCAAGACCCACATCAAGTAAAGTCCGTATCCTGGTCTGTACTTCTATGAAAATGCGTTTTCCAATTTGTTTTTCCTCTTCGGAAATGGTTAACGCTGTAAACCATGACTGCAAGTCCTTAACAGGCATTTCACATAACTGACCAATGTGCATTTCATTGATTTTTACATACAGTGCTTCACTACGTAACCGGTAACCGCTGCAATCCGGACAGACTGTTCTGCCGCGGTAACGGCTTAACAAAACCCGGTATTGAACTTTGTAAAGGTTCTGTTCTACTTCTTTAAAAAAATCATTGATGCCATTGGCATGTTGGTTTCCTTCCCATAACAACTTATATTGTTCATCCGTAAGATCCAGTATCGCCTTATGCACAGGAAAGTCAAACTTTCTCGACGCCTTGATGAATTCATCTTTCCATCGACCCAGTTTTTCACCTTTCCAGGGAGCAATTGCACCCTCATACACGCTCAACCGCTTATCGGGAATAACCAGGTCGGGGTCGATTCCCAGCACTAACGAAAATCCTTCGCAGGTGGGACAGGCCCCAAACGGATTATTGAATGAAAACAAATTGGGCACTGGCTCTTCAAACGTTATACCGTCCAGTTCGAATCTATTGGAAAAATGTACCATCCTGCCTGCATTGATCTCAATAAAAACCTGGCCTTCGCCTTCATAAAAAGCAGTTCCTACTGAATCAGCTATCCGGTGTTTATCGTCTTCATCAAAATCTTTGACCACTAACCTGTCAATCAACAGATAAGTTACAAATCCAACCCCATCCGATCCGGCCCTTGGCGCGGGGGAGGAAATCAGTGAACTGTCTTCCAGCAGATCTTCAATGTGAAGGATCTGCTGCTCATGATAAATACGGGAAAACCCCTTCTGCAACAGGATGTTCAGGTCTTCGTTCACGTTACGGTTCTTATGCTGCAGGAAGGGTACAAGGATTAAAACTTTATCATTGTGGTTTAATCCACTGATCTCTTTGACCACATCTGTAACATCATCTTTTTTTACCTTTCTGCCCGACACCGGTGATATTGTTTGACCTACCCTGGCATATAGCAAACGAAGGTAATCATAGATCTCTGTCATACTTCCTACTGTGGACCGGGGTGTACGTGAAATCACTTTTTGTTCGATGGCAATAGCCGGACACAGACCTTTAATGAAATCAACATCAGGCTTATTCATTCTCATCAAAAATTGCCGTGCATATGAACTCAGACTTTCCGCATAGCGCCGCTGACCTTCAGCGTATAACGTATCTATGGTGAGCGAAGATTTTCCGGATCCAGAGACTCCGGTAACCACAATTAATTTATTTCTTGGAAACTCAACGGTAACATTTTTGAGATTATGAACCCTTGCCCCTTTAATAAATATATTATTATTCGTTGGGCCACTACTTGGTTCGTGTTTTGATTTTCCAGCCCGTTTTGTTACAACTGCCATAATTATCTAAGAAGATAAAATTATTGTATTTAGTTTATTGTTCATCATTAATATTACTCTCGCCGCTGTAAAGACTGTTGAGGTTGCAGTTGATCTTAATACTTATCAATTTGTTAAACAAATAAAACGTACCAAACGAATCGCATGTAAGGATAGCTGCATAGGAGCAATACCTGCAATGTTGAAAGGTTAAAATAAAATATCAAAAACCTACGTATTTTAAAAAAAAAATACTACTTTTATCCTGATTTGTACGCTATTAAATAAATTGAATTTTCTGCCTATCGCTTCAGACTTCTACTTTATTTGAGAATCCCTTCTTTTAAGATATCCTGTCACGTATTTAAAATAGTAGAAGTTTATGAAATCACTTCATAAAAAGACTGATCATGAGCTTATCCATAACTTTATGGATAACGATTTACAAGCCTTGGAAGTACTTGTACTTCGCCATAAGGATAAGTTGTATACATCAATTCTTTTTTTAGTAAAGGATAAATTTTTAGCGGATGACGTCTTTCAGGATGTTCTGATTAAGATTATTGACACTATCCGTGGAGGGCGTTATACCGAAGAAGGAAAATTTCTTCCGTGGGCTGTGCGTATAGCCCATAACCTGTGTGTAGATCATTTTAGAAAAGTTAAACGTACACCTGTTGTCAGAACCAGCGATGACCGCGATATTTTTGAAGTGCTCAGTTTTACAGAAGAAGGTGCAGATGAAAAACTGATCAAACGTCAAAGCCATGACAGGGTTCGTCAAATGCTTGAACTTTTGCCCGAAGATCAACGGGAAGTGATCATCCTTCGCCATTTTGCAGAACTAAGCTTCAAAGAGATTGCCTCATTAACCAATTGCAGCATCAACACTGCTTTGGGAAGAATGCGGTATGGCTTGATTAACTTACGCAAAATGATGACTGAGAAACGTATAGCTCTTTAATAAATATCTATTTTCCTGATTTACGGTTCAGCTCTTTTAGTTTTCAAAATTTTTAACAACCTTTGCAGAAGAACTGGAAACAATAAAGCTACTTTTGAGAAAATTTTGAAAGAAATAAAACATATTGTCATTCTGGTCCTCCATTCGACTTCTTGATTCGCTTGCCGTTGAAAGGTTGGAACAGAATGACGCCTAATTAAACGCCCCCGGTTCCGGGGGCGTTTTTTTTGTTTCTACAAACCGGTAGCCGTAATGCGGCATGTACAGCCTGTTAATTTGCGAATATTATTTTTGACGGAAGGCTTCCAATCCGCAATTAAGCCACTCGGCATATTCATTTATGTTAGGAGTGTACCCAACGGGAAGTGTCATTAGTCGCTCATCCGGACTAAGCACAACGTAAAGGGGCTGCGATACATTCCGGAAATTTTCAGACTGAAAGGTGGCAAATTTATCTCCTATGGTCTTTATGGTGTTTCTACTGCTGTCTGAAGAAGTGAAGATAAACTGTTCATCAGGAGGTAGCAATTTCCGGTCATCTACATATAGGGATACCAATATGAAATTTTTCTCTATAATTTCTTTTATCTGCGGGTCGGTCCATACATTCTCTTCCATTTTACGGCAGTTGACACAAGCCCATCCGGTGAAATCAATAAGTAATGGCTTATTCTGCTGTTTGGCCAGTTGCATGGCTTCTTCATAATTGTTTGTTACATTGGCTTCTACACCTTTAAAAGCGTCTTTGCCATAAACACTATACGTTAAAGGCGGAGGGAAGCCGCTGATCAATGCCCTGTTTGCATATCTGGTATTGGTCAGCCCCGGTAAAAGATATATTACCACGACCAGAAACAAAAATGCAAATGCTAACCTTCCTTTAGTCCGTTTTACCGGGCCCTCATGTTTAAACCGTATTATTCCAAAAAGGTATAACACCAGGCATAATCCAATCACAATCCAGATCGCCAGGAACACTTCCCTTGGCAGGATACCCCAATGAGTAACCAGGTCTGCATTTGACAGGAACTTAACCGCCAGTGCCAGTTCAAGGAAGCCCAATACGATTTTTACCGTGGTAAGCCAGCCGCCCGATCTGGGCAATGAATTTAACCAACCCGGAAACAGGGCAAATAAGGCAAAAGGCAAAGCTAATGCTAACCCGAATCCACCCATACCGGCCGTTAGCTGCATAGCTCCACCGTTGGTTGCCAGGGATCCGGCTAAAAGGGATCCTAAAATAGGGCCAGTACATGAAAACGACACTAGAGCAAGGGTAAGGGCCATGAAAAAGATTCCGGCCAGACCGCCGGCACCGGATTTTGCGTCAACACTGTTAGCTACGCTGCTTGGCAGGGTTATTTCAAACAAGCCGAAAAATGACAACGCAAAGACAACGAATATAATAAAGAAAAGAATGTTCAGCCAGACATTTGTAGAAATGGTATTTAGAATTTCCGGATTCAGCGAATCCAGAAAATGAAACGGAATACTCAGGAGGATATAAATCAGAAAGATAAAAAAACCATAGATCACTGCATTAAATATGCCTTTGTTCCTGCTCTGCGATTTTTTTGTAAAAAAGGAAACCGTTAACGGTATCATAGGAAACACGCAGGGTGTAAGCAACGCAATCAAACCGCCTAGAAAGCCGAGTATAAAAATACTTAACAGCCCCTTCGACTGACCATCTTCAACACCGGTTCCGCCACAGGCCTTAACAGGTTGATCCAGGTTAACAGACTTCCTTTTTAAACCTGCCGCCGCCACCGAAGATTCCTGAAGACCCGCCTGCCTTGAAACAAGCTTACCGGATTGGTCAATGGCGAAGCGGAAAGGAATCTCTTCAGGCCCCACTACTTCTTCGCCTTTCATAGCCATGTAATTGACTGTTCCCCTGATATCGGCATTACCTGTACCAACGCTTAAGGAAACCACCAGCTCGGCTTCATTTTCAAAATACCGTATTTCGGCATTATCAAATAGTGGTTCCTTTTTTTTCTGAAGAAGGCTGGTTTCGGTAATTTCCTTAATGGAGGCCAAAGACACTGAAGTACTGTCAAGGTAAACCCTGGTATTAGGTTCATCATCCTTCATGGTAGTAGAAAACAACCTCCACCCCTTTTGTATGGATGCCTTCAGAATGATTTGATGTATATCACCCGATTTATTGCCGGCGCTAAAATGCCATTGTACTGTATTATCCGGATTTTGAGAATGGGCTAAAAGCGACAGGCAGACAAATAAGACAACGGCCAGTGTATTTAAGTAGATTTTTGTGAACTGCATATAACCAGGATAAAACAAAAAAGTTCTTTCACAGAACCTTTGTGAAAACAGAAATTGTGTCCGTCTATCCGCCTATATTGATTTTTATTGGAACATCACTGGGAGGGAGGCACAACTTTTCATCACACACCATAAATTCCACTTTGCCTGAAAGGTTGGTTTTCACATTAGCCTTAAGCTTTACCACCTGCACAAAATCGACCGTTTTTTCGTAATAATTAACGTTCCCGTTCCATACCGATTCAAACTTTTTTACCAGTTTCCCTACTTCCTTTACATTTCCATCCAATACGATCAGCGGATTTTTAGTAAATGTAAAAGCGGTGCCTACCGGGCCGTCCACTCCAACGTTCTGTGCATACATATGAAAATTTTCTCCGATGGTGGCGGTCATGTGAACTTCAAAAGTTTTGTCGTTTAGTTTTTTAACTGAGTAATTCCATTTAACCTGCTTTTCAGACTGCGGAAAACTCGTAAGACAGGCGAAGACAAATAGAAGAGAAAGTACAGCTTTTTTCATTATGATCATTTAAAGTGTCGTTCAGAATCGGGCACAAAGGTCAACCATTGATTGTAAACAATATGATAAAGTTCCCACCGGTAACATTAATTCAGGAGGAGGCCCCTCAGGATCAATAAACCGTCTGTATTCCGCAATTGTTCCGAGCTGGCTCGTTCCGGGTGAGGCATCATGCCAAATACGTTACGTTTGGCATTACATATACCGGCTATGTTACGCAAGGCCCCATTTGGATTAACTGATGGGTTTATATTGCCCGCCTCATCACAATATCGGTAAATCACCTGCTGATTGGCTTCAAGGTCATCCAGGGTCTTCTCATCCGCATAGTATCTTCCTTCTCCATGAGCAACCGGGATCTTCAACGTCTGTTCAGATCCGATTCCTTTAAGATGAATGTTCCTGCAAACAAATTGCTGGTTTGCATTACGCAGAAGAACGCCGGGCAGCAAATGGGATTCGCATAAGATCTGGAACCCGTTGCAAACGCCCAAAACCTTTCCTCCATCTTTCGCAAACTCAACGACCCGTTGCATCATAGGGCTGAATCGTGCAATTGCGCCGCAACGCAGATAGTCACCATAAGAAAACCCACCTGGTAAAATGATGCCATCGTCCCTGGAAAACATGCTTAGGTCTTTATCTTTATGCCATAGCATAATCACTTCCATATTAAGGCCATATTGAAGTGCATCCTGCATGTCTCTGTCACAATTCGAACCTGGAAATACTACTATGCCGACTTTCATAAGCTAACGTGTATTTGTTAACAATACATATTAAACCCTGCTTTACCTGATACAGTAAGGGGTCTTATCGATTCCTCCTTACCTGAATACCGAATAATTAACCACTATGGAAAAAATAAAACTTACCCAATGAAAAAGCAAAGCCAGCCATCGTGAAGGTAAATAAAAATACATAGCACTATGAAAAGTTGATAAGGGTATCAGAACAAGCATCCAGTTAAGATGGTCTTTCCCCGAATTGAGTACAAGTACAAATAGGGATACGATCAAAAAAAGAAGCATCAGGCTCCAGGCTTTCCTGATATTAATCATCATCTTGTTAAGATTTGACTGTACATAATAACCACCCGGAAAAAAAGGTAAGGCCAGTATAACAATACTTGCCGTTAACCACATAGAAGGATGGCCTGGCATATTAAAGACGACCGATGGAGTGATCTTGCTCCACTTCCATTGGTCTCCAAGAAATAATATCACAAACAGAAAATAATATGGCGTGATCAAACCAAGCAGGGCGACTATCCACTCCGTTACTCGCAACGGACGGGTCACAATCAGGGCCAGAAGTAATAGAAATACAAATGCAATGGCCGGACTGTAAATCAGGGGCAACAGTCCTATCAGGACAGCTACATCAAAAATTGAGGCTTTCGGATTATTGTTGTTATATAAGCTGATCAGCCTGTACCAAATCCATACCAGCAGTGAATTAACCAGCAATGGAGCCGAGAAAGCGCTCCACTCTTTCATCAGGGAACTCAACAGCAGGAACGACATACCTACCAGGTAATGCTGCTTTGGAAAAAGCTTTAGAGAATTACTTATACGATTCAGCAAAGTGGCTTGCGTAAATAATAACAGAAAAGCCAGGAGCGAATAAATAACCGGCGTACCGCCGATAAGCGGATCCAGAAAACCGGTTAGCAATCTATATAAATAACTATCCCTCTGGTCCGGTGAAGGCTTAAGCGGATGTAAGAATACTGGAAACTTTAAGAACAACCCATAGAGTAACAACAATAAAGCGTTACCCTGGTTTTTTTGTTTAAAAATACCAATCACCGGGTGGACATAATTTTATTAGAATTCGATTTTTGCAAAGCAAAGGTAATTCCTGTACAAACAGGGAATAACCATTTGCCTGGAGCCTACCTGTTTTCCAAACCGGGGCATAAATTCGTATCCTTTATCAAGGTTTTTCAATGTGGGGTTGCGTATGATCTTTCCATCAGGCCCCATCGATTGATTATTCAATAAAAGAGTCCTCCGCTCTGCCTGGTTAAACAGGAAATGAACCTCTCCTCCGGTATTCATAAGCTGGAAGGATATCATATTGTCTGTTTCATCATCATACTGACTTTTATTGATGATATTACTCCACTCAAGACCACCTTCTTTGTTGAAGGAAAGCACCATAATATTTTCAGCGAAATACCTGGTTAAGCCGGTATTACCATACCTGTTCCAGGGCATATACCAGGGACTGCTATACATCGGTGACCAGTAATAATAATCCATAGGAGACATCCATGGATTACCCCAGTTGAGATAGTTCCACCGGTTAAAGGTATTACCCCTGGACGTGGAATACAAACTTTCGCCGATGACGATAAATCCTCCATCTTTTCGGGTAATGATGTTTTTTATGAAGTAATCGTTGAAAGCCATTTTCTTATTGGCATCGGAACTTTTTGCCATTGTGCGCAGCTCATCGTTAAAAACGGTAAGACTGTCCTCGAGCTTAACATTCAGGCTTTTATCCCACAAAAGACTATACAACCCTTCTATATTACCGCGACGTTGTTTATAGTATAAAGCATTCAGGATAATGCGCTTATTCGAATTGTCTACCTTCAGTTTCAGTTCGTCCAGGATGAGGTTCCTGGTATCTACATCCTTCACGGAAAACACAATGGCTTCAGGCGATTTTATTACCATCATCACCTTTGAAATGAGATCGCTGTTTGACGTGCGCCGGAACTTGCCAAACACCAGGTCGCCCTCATTTGTCAGCAGGAAGTCGGTAAAATAATCATTCCTCTCCTCCATGGTTATACTTAACCTGTTTCTTCCCAACAGGTCGAGGCGATCATTAAATAATAAGGTGGTAAAAAAGAAATTTTTCTGATTCCGGTTATTAATCTTAAAGATCATGATCTTTTGCTTGTCGTCGCTGTTGATCGTGGTATAGATCTTATTGTTGGCAGCGAA
Source organism: Chitinophagaceae bacterium (assembly GCA_037718865.1). GTDB lineage: Bacteria > Bacteroidota > Bacteroidia > Chitinophagales > Chitinophagaceae > JADCRZ01. The sequence goes on from JBBJMP010000001.1 coordinate 160,586, forward strand.
TCCGATCTGGGTAGTATCAAGGTCTATTGCCTGACCTACTTTCTTTCCATTCCCATCCAATTTGACGGCAACACAATACAGGATATTTCTGCGCTGGTACTGATAGATCATATAAAAAAAATCAGGATAGGCTATGAAATCAACATTGATCCAACGGTCCGAGCCCTCCAGCTGCACTCTTTCTTTCAACTTCATCTCGTTGTCGTACACACTTATATCATGATCGTTGCGGTTATTTTTATAGACCAGAAAGTTGCCTCCGATTTTGCCTATGATATCAAATTCAGTTCTACGGGAATCTTCACGTTCAGGTTCAGAGTAGAGAATCCTGGGAGCCTGAGAGAATGCGGTAAGAGAGAAACAGACAAAAAAAATACAATGGAAAAACTTACTTCTCATAAAAGTTACATATTGTCTTTTAAAAGTACATGTTACATGCCAAATTAGAAATTGTTCTTTTTTACTAACACAATAGTATTCAAGAAGATCATGTCAAAAATGTAAAAGGCTTAATTTTAACAGGATTTTGAACGAACGAGCCTGTTTTCAATTATGAACAATAACAAACCTAATTACCTATACCTTTGTAAAGGAACAGGGTGATCAGCTCGTTAACTCTGCAGCAGCCCTTGTAAAACACATATAACAAGTAAAAGTGGGCAAAAAGCTTAACAAAGTAACTTCAGCCGGCCTTTTAGTTGCTTTAGGAATTATTTACGGAGATATAGGTACATCACCACTCTACGTTTTCAATGCCATAATCGGAAACAGGATAATATCAACCCAACTCATCACGGGAACGCTTTCCTGCATCATCTGGACCTTAACCTTACAAACAACCATCAAATACGTTTTGCTGGTATTGCGTGCGGATAATAAAGGAGAAGGGGGAACATTCGCCCTTTACGCCCTGGTTCGCCGACAGCAAAAGTGGCTGGTTTTGCCGGCTATGCTGGGAGGTGCTGCCCTGCTGGCTGATGGTATAATAACACCTCCTATCTCTATTACTTCCGCTGTTGAAGGACTAAAGGAATTACCGGCCCTCCGGAACCTGGGAGATAATACTATCGTGTATGTTGTACTTTCCATACTTGCCGTTTTTTTCTTTTTTCAGCAGTTCGGCACAGGCGCGATTGGTAAGTTATTTGGGCCGGTCATGTTTATCTGGTTCACCATGCTGGCGGTACTCGGCGTGTACCATATATTCGATGACCTCTCCATATTCAAAGCGTTGAGCCCCTATTATGCACTGCAGTTCCTGATTAACTATCCTCACGGGTTCTGGCTACTGAGTGCGGTTTTTCTTTGCACCACCGGAGCAGAAGCTTTGTACAGTGACCTGGGCCACTGCGGAAGGGGAAATATCAGGGCCAGCTGGGTCTATGTTAAATCATGCCTCTTGCTCAATTATTTCGGACAGGGCGCATCTTTGCTGGCACATCATCAAAATCTGCGCATAACACCGGAGGTTAAAGCACAGCTAGGGATTAATGCATTTTTTGACCTGATGCCGCATTGGTTCATCATTCCTGGAGTGATTATCGCAACTACAGCAGCCATCATTGCAAGCCAGGCAATGATCACAGGTTCATTTACCCTGATCGGAGAAGCCATGCGATTAAATCTATGGCCAAAATTGAAAGTTCGTTACCCTTCGGAAGAAAAGGGGCAGCTTTTTATTCCAAGCCTTAACTTCATGCTCTTTATAGGATGCGCCTTTGTGGTATTGTACTTCCGCCAATCGTCAAGGATGGAAGCTGCCTATGGCCTGGCCATTATCGTGACCATGCTGGTCACTACCATTTTGTTTGCCAATTATCTTGTTTCCAGAAGAGTAAATTCCTTATTGATCTATGTATTCCTTATAGGTTATTTCACTATTGAGGTGGCCTACCTTATCGCACTTCTACAGAAATTTACACACGGAGGATATATAACCTTACTATTGGGCGGCGTCATGTTCATTATTATGTATATATGGTTCCGGAGCCGCAGGATCAAGAACCGCTACGTGGAATTTGTTCGCCTGGAGCATTACATTCCTCAAATACAGGAGTTAAGCAATGACAAAACCGTTCCAAAATATGCCACTCACTTGGTATATTTAACCTCAGCCAACAATCCCAAAGAAATTGAGCACAAGATCATCTATTCGATATTGAACAGGAAGCCAAAGCGCGCAGATATCTATTGGTTCGTGCATGTGGATACATTAGATGACCCCTATACCTGCGAGTATTCCGTGTATCATATTATTCCCAATGATATTATCCGGGTAGAGTTCCGACTGGGTTTCCGCATGGAACCAAGGATAAATCTTTTATTCCGCAAAGTAGTGGCTGACCTGGTAAACAACAATGAAGTAAACATTACCAGCCGGTACGAAAGCCTGGAACGAAATAATGTAGTTGGTGATTTCCAATTCATCGTCATGGAAAAATACCTCAGCCAGGATAATGATCTGCCCTTCTTTGAACGGATTGTGATGAAACTGCATTTCTGGATTAAAGAATTAAGCTTGTCGGAAGAGCGAGGCTTCGGGCTTGACCCATCTAATATCGTTATTGAAAAATTCCCCTTAATCGTATCTCCTGTATCCAATATACGGTTAAAGCGTGCGGATGATTACACAGAATGATCAGACGCAATATTACGCTATCTTGGAACTCCAAATTGATCGGCAGAACGATTTCACCCATTGAACCCGACCATAATCTATATCATTGCCGGCTATCTAGCCCTCATCCTGGTTGCTTACCTTATCCAGGACAGGTTTATTTTTAAACCGGAAAAACTACACGCTGATTTCAAATTCCAGTACGATGTGCCGTTCAGGGAGTTGTTTTTTGATGTAGAGCAGGGCGTTCGGATAAACGGATTGCACTTCTTCCGTGACTCTCCTAAAGGGCTGATCCTGTATTTTCATGGCAATACCCGTAGTATAAAGGGATGGGCTCGTTATGCGAAAGATTTTTACAGGTATGATTATGACGTAGTACTGGTTGATTACAGGGGCTTTGGGAAAAGTACGGGTAAACGCAGTGAAAAGGATATGTTGAATGATATGCAGTTTGTATATGATACACTAACGATTCAATATACCCAGCACCACGTTATAGTATATGGAAGAAGCATGGGTAGCGGATTTGCCGCAAAAATAGCTTCAGACAATAATCCCCGTTACCTGATACTGGACGCTCCGTATTATAGTTTTAAGAAAGTGGTGGAACGCTTTCTCCCTATGATGCCTTTGCGCTGGGTGCTGCGGTACCATCTTCGCACAGACCAGTGGATAAAACAGGTAAACTGTCATACGTATATCATTCATGGCACAAAAGACTGGCTCATTCCTATTCGTAATAGTGAAAAATTACAGGCTATTAACCCCCGGCGAATAACCTTGATACGTATTGAAGGTGGCAGGCACAACAACCTGCCCTCTTTTCCGGAATACCACAATTTTATCAGGGATATTCTTAAGGATTAATGAGGTGATAGGTGGTTATTCCGATTGCTGTATATCTTTGCACGCTAGAGAAAGAATTGGAAATGTCATGCTATTAGAACGCTCTGTCGCCGGATGGTCCGGAAAAACTTTGTTTCGGTGGTTAAAAATCGGTATTATCATCTATTGCCTGTGTGGATTTGCTTTATATTATCTTCAGGATTATATTTTATTTCGTCCCGTACAGATATCCCGTCATCAGCCCTATGATTTTAAGCTTCCGCATAACGACATAAATATTCCTTTCGACAAAACATCAAACCTGAATATCGTTCAGTTTTTAACTCCTGATGGTAAAAAAAAGGGAGTAGTACTCTATTTTCATGGCAACAAAAAAAATATATCCTGGTATGCGAAATATGCCCCTTATTTCACCAAACATGGATATGAAGTGTGGATGATCGACTATCCGGGTTTTGGCAAGAGCACAGGCAAACTGACAGAGCAGCGCTTGTATGACTTTGCCATTCAGGTATACAAGCTGGCACGTACCCGGTTCGGCAAAGATCATATTATTATTTACGGCAAGTCAATGGGGACAGGCATTGCAGCCTACCTGGCTTCTGTTAAAGACTGCAAAAGACTGATATTGGAAACGCCCTATTACAGCATGCATTCGCTCCTTGGCGGGTATTTTCCCGTCTTTGCCGTCAGCAGGTTAATCCATTATCGCCTGCCCACCTTTGAGTACCTGGCAAACGTCAGCGCTCCTGTAATTATTTTTCATGGTAGTGCCGACGGTGTAATTCCGTACCGCAACGCCCAAAAATTAAATGAGGTATTAAAGCCAGGCGATGAATTTTTAACGGTAACCGGGGGAAGCCATAATGATCTTTATGATTTTGCACTTGTCCGGAATAAGCTGGATTCCATATTAGCCTCCCCTATTCTTCCAATATCACTTTATCCTTAGTAACCTTTAATTTATATCCGACCCCTACCTTCAAGGCATAATTTTCTTTTTCGTGGCTCACCGGAAAATTAAAACTGACGGGGTACCTGTATTCTTTAACAATATCATGGATGATCTCATAAGCCGTTTTACCGAAAGGCCTTTCAGTATCTTTGCTGCCGCTAAAGCCTCCAATGATCAAACCGGCTAGCCTGTCCAGCTTACCGCTTCGTTTACATTGATATAACATTCGATCTATATTATACAGGTATTCTCCCACATCTTCCAAAAAAAGGATTTTACCTTTTGTCTTAACATCTGATGAAGTTCCGATACAGTGAGCAAACAAGGCAAGATTTCCGCCCACCAGCTCACCCACAGCTTCGCCTTTGTGGTTAAAAGTGTGTGATGAACAAAAATACTTCGCCTTTTTTCCATTCAAGGCATTTCGCAGGGATTGCACATATTCGTTCTTATATCCTTCGTCATTAAACGCCGCTGCCATCGGTGCATGTATGGAAGCAATGTTAACATTTGCATACAGGTGTGCCAGCAGAATACAGATATCGCTAAAACCGATTATCCATTTGGGTTTTTTTTTAAACCGCGAGAAATTGATCTGCCCGATGATCCTACCCATTCCGTACCCTCCCCTTGCGCAAAGGATCGCTTTTACTTCATCATCATCCATCATCTGCTGAAGATCGGCAAGGCGCTCTTCATCTGTTCCGGAAAAGAAAACACCGGAATTACCTCCCACCGTTGTACCCGTCTTTACAGCATAACCCCAATCATGCAAAACGTTCATGCAGGTTTGCGTATTTTCCAAAGACATATACCCGGATGGACATACAATACCGATTGTATCGCCTTTTTTTAGATATGCGGGTATTCTCGTCATTAAATCATAATTTAAACCGATAAATCCATGCTTTCTTAAAGATTTTCTCTATTTTAAAGTAATTAACACCCCAATGCTTTTGGATGGTTGAAGGTAGCAATTATAATATATTTTATCGTCGTGATAAAATTCATCAACTAATTGCCAGTAATGAGATCAGGCAGGCAACATTGCTTCTATTAGACTTTGCCAGAGATTTCTCCCGCGATAAAAACTTTGAAACAGAAGCTTTAATAGTTTGTTCCAACAGTGCCGAATATGAGAAAGAAAAACGCCAGAGAATACAGGAACTAGCAGAGTTGAACAGGTTAAAAAAAATAATTATACAAACGGTTTGTGATATTTTAAATGAAATAATCAATTCCCAGCGGGAAGCCGCCTAACCATGCCACCAGATGATATTTTAACAGCATTGGCCCATATAAAAAACCTCGCCTTTTCGAATCCTGCCAAAGCATCGGATTTGCTGGTCGGCTTTGCGTGTAAATATGCCATTGACAGTAAGCTGATTACAGAAAGCGTTCTTATACAAAACGATATAAATGCTTCTTTACAGGAAAACCTGCCTGAATATTCAAACACAAGCAATTTATCAGAGGATATAGTAAGCCTAAGTATCCGAATAGGAGAAGACTATATACAAAATCCTGATAAGGAAAAAATAGCAGCAAGCAATAATATACTACTAGAAAAATTTAATGAGTTACGACCAGCGATCACATCTGTGGCCAAGGTTGAAAATCTTTCGTTTTATTATTCAAGAAAAAGTAAATCAAGCTTTGAATTATCAAATATTGACCTGGATCTGAAATATGGTCAAATAACGGGTGTAGTAGGTGAAAATGGAAATGGTAAAACAACATTACTTAAAATAATTGCCGGGCTATTAAATCAGAAAAGCGGTAAACTTATCTACCCGGCGCTTTTTGACAAAACATCTTTCAATTATGAAAAACTGAAACAGCAGTTGGCTTACATTCCCCAGCGTTTGCCGCAATGGAATGGCAAGGTTAAAGACAATTTGCACTTCATGGCAAGTATTAAAGGGATCAGAGGCAAAGAAAACATTCGGGAAGTGGGGTACATTATCTCCCGACTTGGGTTAGAAGAATATGAAAATTGCAGATGGGATGAGTTGTCCGGGGGCTATCAAATGAGGTTTGAACTGGCAAATATGCTTGTATGGAAACCGAAACTACTTGTTTTGGATGAACCACTTGCTAACCTCGACATAAAATCACAGATCGACTTTTTAAGGACTTTAAGAGAAATAACCAGTAATATCCGAAACCCTTTGTCTGTTATCATTAGTTCTCAGCATTTACTTATGATTGAAAATATCGCTGACAATATTATTTTTCTCAAAAATGGAACCGCTGATTTCAATGGGCCAATGAAATGTGTAGGAGAAAACAGGAAAGAAAACGTTTACGAAGTCGAATGTTCTCTATCCATCCACGAATTGAGAAATGTGTTGCAGGGTTTGCCCGTATCCCGGATTAGAAGTAATGGCTTTTCGTATATTGTTTACACTGATTTGAACATAACCTCGACAGATATTACCCATAAATTTAAAATAGCCGGAATTCAAATAAAATTATTCAGGGATATTAGTACGTCTACAAAATCATTATTCGAAATAGGACAAGATTAAACAAACCATGTTTAGTAAGCTGGAAAGAAAATTGCTGATATACAAACCAATTCTATGGTCTGTCGGAATTTCCCGGGTTGTATTTTTCCTTATTATCATACTATTCTTTTTTAATTTCTTTTATTTACTTCCTGCTTCATTTATAAGTCTGATGAAGCCTAATCAAATAGTGAACCTGGAGATGATATTAGGTCTTGGAATATGTGTCCTTTTCTTTAAAACGTTATACTATGATGCAACAAAAAAGCATACAGATATGCCTTTATACTGTTTACTTATACGGTACTTCTTTTTCCTGATCGCTTCCATTTTATTTTGTCTGATTATTCATTTTTTTATGCACGGCATGAATCTGATAAAAAATGAAAACCATTTCAATAATCTGGTATTTTTTCACGTTCAATACATTTGTCTCATTATGTCAATATGTGCTCTTTTACAGTTCAGTAACTGGTTTACTTTGAAAGAATTATCTTATTCGTGTTCGATAATTATTGTTAGCACTGCCTTGTGTTATTATCTGGTTCTGGGCTTGCGGCTTTATAATATTGTTGACAGCATTTCTTCTGTTTTATTATTTTTGATTTTACTTTCAGAATCACTGCTTGTCATTGCTTATCTTGTTAAAAAAAGGGACAAGCGTTGGAAACTGGCGCCGGTAATTTCACCTATTTTGGTAATGTGTATTCTTATAATTGAAATTATGGGCGGATTATGGGGAGACTATTCAAATGACACCATGCGGATTTTTATATTTTATATGATGGTACATGCATTTTTAATCTTACCCGTTTGCATTTACTCTGGTTATAAAACGTTTATCCAACCTTATTATAAGTAATTGATGAATAGCGAAGCTTTAAGTCGGGCAAGACAACACATACAAAACAACCAACTTTTTAAGGCCGCTCAAATTCTGCTAAATCACCTGGAAGATATACATTCTGCCTACACTGATGAACTGATTATATACATGGCAGATATCAAGGCGATGGAAAGAACGCAAAGAATGGGTGTAGAAAGTCCTGATAATATAAGGCGTGAAGTTAACCGGATCACTCATTCGATTCTGCAACTATTGCAGGAAATTGAGAAAGAACCGGCCAGGGAAACTTCGGTCAGCACCTCGTTAACAAAACATAAAAACAATATTGTATATATTTCATACGCCTGGGAAGATGAAACAGAAAAAATTGTCGAAATGTTCGAAGGTGCGGCTAGACAGGCATCGCTTGAAACCGTACGGGATACTGTAAATGGCGTTTTATACAAAGGAAATATTAAAGAGTTTATGACGCTTCTGGGAAGCTCAAAATGTATAGTAGTTATTATCAGCGATAAGTACCTTAAATCGCAAAACTGCATGTACGAGATGCTTCAGATAAAGGAAAACAAAAATCTGGCAGAACGCGTTTTCCCTATTGTACTGCCCAATGCCAATCTTTATGATCCGGTTACAAGAGTAGAATATGTTAAATACTGGCAGGAAAAGTGGAAGGTGCTTAATGATTCATTGAAAAGCCTTGATGATTTTTCATCCATCGAAAACTCGCAGAAGGATCTAAGGTTATATTCAGACATTAAGAATGTTATTAATGAAATAACGGAAGTTTTTTCTAATACAAATGCCTTAACTGCCGATATCCACGTCAAAGAAAACTTTAAAAGCATAATTGATTCAATATTCAGGAATACCTGAATCACTTATCCACTTAGTATTACGCTGTTGGGTGTTATCACTAATTTATGCATCACGCCACACTTCAACGCGTAATTATTTCTTTGGTGTCCGACAGGGAAATCAAAACATACCGGGTATTGATATTCCTTTACTTTTTCCAGCACAATATCGTATAACGTACGCCCAAACTCCTCTCCGGCATCATCTGGTTTTATTTTAAAACCGCCCACGATGAGGCCTTTCAGGTTCACCAGCTTAGCGGTGCGTTTCAAATTCCAGAACATCCGGTCTATGCTGTACAGGTATTCACCGGTATCTTCTACGAACAGGATCTTTCCCGCAGTTTTAATATCCGACCTCGTACCTGATAAGCTTTCCAGGGTCTTCAAATTGCCGCCGACTAATAATCCTTCTCCTACCCCGGCCTTATTCATGATATGGGGGGTAACCGCGTATTTCATGTGTTCACCTGTTAATGCACGCCTGATCGAATTAATGGTATCGATCTGCACAGGTTCTGCCGTAGTATGGTCATCCGGAAAACTGTTACACATTTTTGAATGAATGGAAGCAACCTGGTAATTACGATTGAGATGGCTATGTAATACAGTAACATCGCTGAAACCGATTATCCATTTCGGATGATGCAGAAAGATTGAAAAATTTAACTTATCAATGATCCGGACAGCTCCATAGCCACCCCTTGCACACATGATTGCCTTAACGGAAAAATCATCCAGCATTTGTTGAAAGTCTTCCGCTCTCTCGTCGTCGGTGCCGCCGAAACTGCTATCCCGTTTGCCAATCGTATCGCCAATACGTAATTTAAATCCCCAGCTCTCCATTTGTAAAACGGCCGCTTCAATTTCGTTGCGCATTATGTACCCTGCTGGACAAGTAATACCGATGATGTCGCCTGTTTTCAGGTATTTTGGAATGATAGACTGTTTTGATTGATTATCTTCTTTGCTTGTACGAGTGAATTCCGGGATGGCCGGTGCCATGGCTGCAATCGCAGACAGAAAATTTTTCCGGTTCATGAATATATTGAGATAGAGTATTTTTGCACTCATTTATCTGATTACATAAAAATACAATCATTATCCGATCATTTGACGTGCATGCGCGATAGCGTCATAGCTAAATAATCACACAACATATGAACAAGCCAGAAAGATACCTCGTTACATCGGCCCTGCCCTATGCCAACGGCCTCAAACACATAGGCCACCTGGCTGGTGCATATCTACCTGCGGATATTTATGTCCGTTATTTAAGGGCGCAGAAGCGGGATGTGGTTTATGTTAGCGGCAGCGATGAACATGGAGCAGCCATCACCATCCAGGCTATGAAAGAAGGAACAACTCCGGGAGCTATTGTAGATAAATACCATGAAATACTTAAGAGCAATCTGGCAGACCTTGGCATCTCATTCGACATTTACCACCGCACCACTGCCGCCATCCATCATGAAACGGCTCGTGAGTTCTTTACCTCCTTATATAAAAAAGGAGAGCTGGAAGAACAGGAGAACGAACAATATTTCGATGAGGAAGCAAATACTTTTCTTGCCGACCGCTACATCGTGGGCACCTGCCCGGTATGCGGGTACGATAATGCGTTTGGGGATCAGTGTGAAAAATGCGGCAGCTCCCTTAGTCCGGATCAATTAATTAATCCCAGGAGCACATTAAGCGGAAACTCACCGGTTAAAAAATTGACCAGGCATTGGTACCTGCCACTGAATAAACACGAAACCTGGCTCAGGGAATGGATACTGGGCGAACACGCCGGCGACTGGAAAACAAATGTGCTGGGACAATGCAAAAGCTGGATCGATGCAGGCTTACAACCCAGGGCCGTTACCAGGGACCTTGACTGGGGGGTTCCGGTTCCCCTGAAAGAAGCGGAGGGTAAAGTATTGTATGTATGGTTTGATGCGCCGATCGGATATATCAGCGCCACCAGGCAATGGGCTATTGACAATAACAGAGACTGGGAACCATACTGGAAAGACAGATCCACCAAGCTGGTTCATTTTATCGGGAAAGATAACATTGTGTTTCATTGCATCATCTTTCCCGTCATGCTGAGATTACATGGCAACATTATACCGGACAATGTACCCAGTAACGAGTTTATGAACCTGGAAGGCGACAAGATGAGTACCAGTCGTGGGTGGAGCATTGAAATGGACAATTTTATCAACGACTGGATAAAAAAAGATAACGGCGGAGATAGCATGGTAGATACCCTGCGATATTACCTCACCACGATTTCGCCCGAAACAAAAGACAGCGAGTTTACCTGGAAAGGATTTCAGGATGCCAATAACAATGAACTGGTTTCAATCTTTGGAAATTTTGTTAACCGGTCATTTGTGCTATTGCACAAGCTATGCAAAGGGAAAATACCGGTTCTGCATACTGACATCTTAAATGAAACGGACAAAACGATGATGGCGGAGTTTCAGCAAACCAGGGAAAGGGTTGAGGAACTATTGGAAAAGTATAAATTCCGGGATGCTTTGTTCGAAATCATCGACCTTTCAAGGAAAGGTAACAGGTTCATGCAGGAAAAGCAACCCTGGATTGTTGCCAGGTCCCTTGGTACTAACCCTGATGCCGCCCAAGCTGATAGCGGTAAAGAGCAGGAAAATATGCCGCAAAAGCTGATCGACAATTGTATGCATATTTGCCTGCAGCTGACAGCCAACCTGGCAATTTTGGTTAATCCTTTTATGCCATTTACCGCAAAAAAGATGTGCCACATGATGAAAGTGGTAAATAGAATGCTCGATTGGGAAAATGCCGGCAAAACCAAATTGTTAAGCGTGGGATATAACCTGAGAGACCCGCAGCTATTGTTCAGGAAAATCGATGATACTGAAATTGCGGTTGAGGTGGAAAAATTAAAAACAACTGCTGTCAGAGCACAGGCCATTAAAGAAGAAAACCTGAAAAACAACAGCAACCTTTTACCAGTGGAAGAACAAAAACCGGAAGCCGTAAACCTTAAACCGCAAATCGAATATGAAGACTTCGCCAAACTTGACCTGAAGGTCGGAACGATCGCATCTGCCGAAAAGATGGAAAAAGCAGATAAACTGCTAAAGCTTGAAATTGATCTTGGCTTTGAAAAACGTGTAATCATTTCCGGGATAGCCCTGCATTTTAACCCGGAAGACATCATAGGCAGGCAAGTGGTTGTGGTAGCCAACCTAGCACCGCGGAAGATGAGGGGTGTAGAGAGCAATGGTATGATATTGATGGCGGAAGATGACCATGGCAAATTGCATTTCATACTTCCTGAACAAGTAATCAATAACGGCTCGGGAGTCAGCTGAGGAAACTCAGATCACAACCTCTTGTGCTTATAGATCTAGCCTTTGTGTATTCTTTGCGCAAATGGTGACTGTGTAGTTAAACTATAACCACAAAGGAATACAAAGTACACACGAAGATCTCACAAAGATGTTTGTTGAAACGCATATAGATCCAGCCTTTGTGTATTCTTTGTGCACGCCTTTGTGGCTTCTTTATGGTTAAATGGTGACTGTGTAGTTAAACTATAACCACAAAGGAATACAAAGTACACACGAAGATCTCACAAAGATGTTTGTTGAAAGGCATATAGATCCAGCCTTTGTGTATTCTTTGTGCACGCCTTCGTGGCTTCTTTGTGGTAAAATGGTGACTGTGTAGTTAAACTATAACCACAAAGCAGTAACAAGTACACAAAGCCAATCATATGTAAATTTTTTTAGCCTTCTCCAAATACAGGTATTTGAGCAAAACGCGTTAACTTCGGGCAATAGTTGTTTAACTAACTATTTTTTTATGTCAAAACGAGTAATAAAAAAAGTAGCCGTTTTAGGCAGTGGCGTTATGGGGAGCCGGATCGCCTGTCATTTCGCAGGAGCTGGATTGCAGGTATTACTGCTTGATATAGCACCTGCGGAACTGAATGATGTTGAAAAGGTAAAAGGGCTGACCACAGATCATCCTGCAGTAAAGAACAGGATTGTATACGAGGCGTTGCAGTCTGCAATAAAATCTAACCCTTCTCCTGTTTATCACAAAGACGTTATTAAAAGGATCAGCACCGGGAACTTTGTTGATAACATGAAAGATATCGCCGGATATGATTGGGTAATTGAAGTGGTGGTTGAAAGGCTGGATATAAAACAATCTGTTTTTACGGAGGTGGAAAAATATCGGAAACCAGGAAGTCTTATCACGTCCAATACCTCAGGCATACCCATCCATATGATGGCAGAAGGCAGAAGCGATGACTTTAAAAAGCATTTCTGCGGAACGCATTTTTTTAATCCACCCCGGTATCTGAAGCTTATGGAAGTTATTCCAGGTCCGGATACTGATCCGCAGGTGATAGATTTTTTAATGCACTATGGCGATCTTCACCTTGGGAAAACCACTGTCCTTTGCAAGGATACCCCGGCCTTCATTGCAAATCGTATAGGTGTTTTCGGTATCATGTCCATCTTCCGGTTAGTAGATAAGTTGGGTTTAACCATTGATGAGGTTGAGGCATTGACAGGACCGGTCATCGGCCGCCCCAAATCCGCAACCTTTCGCACAGCAGATGTGGTAGGAATAGATACATTGGTAAAAGTGGCTAAAGGGGTTGCCGCTAATTGCCCTGATGACGAGGCCAGGGAAACCTTTCAGATCCCCGCCTGGTTAGAAAAAATCGTTTCAAATAATTGGCTTGGTGATAAAACGGGACAGGGATTCTTCAAAAAGCTCAAGGGAAGCGGGGAAGAGAAAGAAATTCTTACCCTGGATTTGCAGAAGATGGATTACGGCCCCAGGCAAAAACCGAAATTTGGCAGCATTGAAGCGGCTAAACCCATTGACGACCTAAGGACCAGGTTGAGAATGTTGTGCGCAGGAACTGACAAGGCCGGCGAGTTTTACCGTCAGTTTCACTATGGATTATTTTCATACATTTCGCATCGCATTCCCGAGATCAGTGACGAACTCTACAGGGTAGACGATGCAATGAAGGCTGGATTTGGCTGGGAAATAGGCGCTTTCGAGAGCTGGGACATACTGGGTGTAGAAAGAACGGTTAATGCCATGAAACAGGCAGGTTATACCGTAGCATCCTGGGTAGACGAGATGATTGCTTCCGGCGGTACTTCTTTTTATAAAGTGGAAAACGGAAAACTCTTGTGTTATCAACCTGCGTTTGCAAAAGCTGATAAGGTTGCACCGGAAAAAGCCTCTTACAAACCGTTGCCCGGAGGAGATGCTTTTATTGTAATGAAGAATTTTGAAAATCAACGGATATGGAAAAACAGCGCCTGTCATTTGTATCACCTGGGAAACGATGTGCTGGGTCTGGAATGGTACACTAAGATGGGCAGCATTGGCGGTGAAGTGCTGGAAGGGATACAGAGGTCCATCACACTTGCTGAAGAAAAATATAAAGGACTGGTCATTGCAAACGATGCCCCGCAGTTCAGTGCGGGCGCCAATGTGGGAATGATCTTTATGTTAGCCATCGAACAGGAATACGATGAATTGGATATGGCAATCCGTATGTTCCAGAATACCATGATGCGTGCCAGGTATTCTTCCATACCTGTGGTCGTGGCACCGCATGGCCTTACGCTGGGAGGTGCCTGCGAGTTGAGCCTTCATTCCGACAAGGTCTGCGCAGCTGCAGAGACTTATATCGGGCTGGTGGAGCTTGGTGTCGGCCTGATTCCCGGTGGTGGCGGCACAAAGGAGTTTGTGTTAAGGGCTGCTGATGATATGCATGAAGACGAACCTGAAAATATAACGCTTAAAAACCGTTTCCTGACCATAGCCACAGCCAAGGTGGCCACTTCTGCATTCGAAGCCTATGATACAGGGATATTGCGCAAAGGAACAGACGAAGTAAGTCTTAACCAGGACAGAAGAATTGCAGACGCCAGAAACGCTGTCATCGAAATGTATGATGCCGGTTACACTACACCGGTACCACGAAGCGATATCAGGGTATTTGGACGTTCTATTCTGGGTGCTTTGTATGCAGGCATAAACGGCATGTGGAGAGGGAATTATGCTACTGACCATGATGTAGTCGTAGCCAAAAAACTCGCTTACGTAATGTGCGGAGGCGACCTGAGCGAACCCACGCTGGTTAGCGAACAGTACCTGCTTGACCTGGAACGGGAAGCTTTTTTGAGCCTGACAGGGGAGAAAAAAACTCTGGAAAGAATTCAGAGCGTGTTGAAAGGAGGTAAGCCTATCAGGAATTAAGCAGATGCAAAGATCTGATGCGGTTAGCTGTACGAATTCGGAGACTTCGTACAGCTAACCGTTTTGCTTCGCAAAACCTGCCCGTCCTTGAAAAATTACGGGATATAAAATTATCTAAAAAACTAACCTTGTCAATTTTAACCATCCAGGGTATTACCAAATATTACAGCCGCATTCAGGCGTTGAATAACGTTTCCTTTGACGTGCCTGAAGGCTCCGTTTACGGCATACTGGGGCCCAACGGCAGTGGTAAGACAACCTTGCTGGGTATTGTCATGGATGTGTTGAAGGCCAGCAAGGGCAATTTTATGTGGTTTGGCCAAAATGCCCACGCCGACCAGCGGAAGCGAATAGGTTGTTTGTTGGAAACGCCTAATTTTTATCATTATCTGTCAGGTGAAAGAAACCTGCGGATCGCTGCAGAAATTAAGGGACATGGAAAAGAAGACATTCCGGAGGTGCTCGAAAAGGTAAATCTTTTTCAACGCCGGTTTTCCAAGTTTAGTACGTATTCGCTTGGCATGAAACAACGACTTGCCCTGGCCTCCGCCTTGCTGGGCAATCCTTCAGTACTTGTCCTCGATGAGCCAACTAACGGACTTGATCCTGCAGGGATAGCTGAAACCAGAACGTTGATACGCAACCTTGCCAGGCAGGGAAAAACGATCATTCTGGCAAGCCATTTACTGGATGAAGTGGAGAAAGTGTGCACCCATGTGGCCATTTTACAAAAGGGGAATCTGATCACATCCGGTCATGTAAATGATGTATTGGTCAACGAAGACATTGTGGAACTGAGCTGCGCAAATAACCAACAGCTGATCGCAATACTAACCGGCCTTGTAAACCCGGATGTTATCAAAACAAACGAAAATCACGTTCAGGTAATCTTAAAAAACGGCTCTGCCAACCTGGAAGAGGTGAACCGGTTCTGTTTTGAAAAAGGTATTGTGCTTAATCATTTGCGATTGAAAAAGAAAAGCCTCGAAACGACGTTTATCGAACTGACCAATAACGAACAGACATAATTGCCGTAACTGGATTGATGCATACCCGCCCAGGTTTTCATTCATTAATATCTCTTACATGTTACAATTATTAAGAATAGAATGGTTAAAAGTAAAAAACTACAGAACCTTCTGGATCCTGTTGCTGATTACCCTTGTCAGTGTACCGGCGTTTAATTATGTTATCTATGATCTCCTGGATAACAGCTTCCCCAAAATACAGGGGAAAAGTATTTTAGGAAGCCCATTCGGTTTCCCGGATGTATGGCAGACCGTAAGCTGGAATTCAAGTTTATTGTTGTTGATTCCGGCAGTTCTCATCATTACCCTAACCACCAATGAGTTTACCTATAAAACACACCGTCAGAACATCATAGACGGCTGGAGCAGAAATCAATTCATTAATGTAAAATTATTCCAGGTCTTATTACTATCGATCATTCTGACAGGAATTGTATTTGCAACAAGTATAGGCTTCGGATACCTGGCCAATAAACCACAGACGGGATTATCTATCTGGCAGGATGTTCGTTTTACCGGATTCTATTTCGTCGAAATGATCTCTTATTCGCTGATCGCTTTTTTGATCAGTATGTTCATTAAAAGAGCTGGCCTGGCCATGGGCATATTCTTCATTTATATGATCATTGAGCAGTTAATTGTAGTTATTTTAAGGAACAAGTATAAACAGCAGTCTGAAGACTTTTTCCCCCACGAAGTAACTGATATGCTCATCCCTCAACCCTATGCGCAAAAAATATTGTACAATGCAGACAAAGTAAAGCTGTGGGAAGATAAGCTGATCATTTATTTAACTATTGCGGCCCTTTATGTGTTCGTATATTGCATAATTACTAACTGGAGATTTAGAAAAAGTGATTTGTAAATAGAATGGCATGAAAATAAAACCTTTCCTTCTTATATGGATAGTGCTTATCTGTGGTTCTTGTTTTGCACAAAACCAGAACAGTATTATTAAAACGCAGGCTATGGAAATGGCAAAGGCACTGCTTAAGAAAGATTTCCCCACATTCAGTAAGTTCATGCATCCTCACGTGATTACCATGGCAGGTGGAAGAGACAAGATGCTTGAACGGATGGATACCATGAACGCGGTTGCCAAACAATTCGGGGCAGAGATTAAAAAGGTTTTAATCGGCAACCCGGGCCCAATTATAAAGTATAAAAAAGAGTTTCAGGTAACCTTACCTCAAACTACTGAAATGAAAACCGGATTTGGAAACCTTACGCTGGAAACTACGCTCATTGCTATTTCAAAAGATCGCGGGAAGAGCTGGTACTTCATAGACACATCCGTTTATAATGTGGAAGATCTTAAGAAAGCATTGCCTGAGTTGAGCCCCAGCCTTGTTATTCCTCCGGCAAAGCCTCCCAAATTTACTCCTAATCAGGATTAAGCTTTCACTATAAATATTCTATCAACGGTAGTTGATTCTTTGCATAATGTATTAATTTCAGCTAATAAATTTTTCTTCATGAAAATTCTACGGTTGATTGTGCCCGTGTGCCTTATGGCCACAACCCTTTTTGCCCAACCCCGGATGCCAAAGAATTATTATTGGCAAAAACTGGATAGCACTGGCTACTAACGAAGTATTGCACAATGACTGGAGGCGGGCCATTTCATTAAACGATGACCTCAGGAAGTTGAAGGCATCCGACGTAAACAACGTTTTCAGAAAATATTTTACTAATCTTACCTGGGTGTATCAGGGAGATCCGGGGAAGGTTGACGCTGCCTTATACACGAAAACAACGCTTGTAAATCCGAAACGCCCTCAATCAAAGCTTGATCAAAAAAAGAAAAACTGAATGTCAAATATGCCAGGTTTTCAGACTGTCTGAGGCTTCCGGAGAAGATCGTTTACTGCACTTTCTATTGATGGGAATACAAAGTTAAAGCCTGCTATCCGTATCTTTTCACAACTCACGGTAGTACTTCTTAATACTTCGATGCTCATCCCGCCCAGTATAAATTTCAAAGCAAACGAAGGCACGTGCAGGGGAAGGCAAAAATTTCCTTTGAGGGTTTTTGCAATTTGAAGGATAAGCGCTTTATTATTAACCGGTTTGGGAGCCACAGCATTGTATGGTCCAAATAAAGATTCATTCTCGATAGCGTCAACATACATGCGGCAAAGGTCATCAATATGAATCCAGCTTATTACCTGTTTGCCATTACCCAGAATGCCGGCAACACCAAACCGTACGGGCTTGATAAATTCTGCAAAAGCGCCTCCCATTTTGCTTAATACGATGCCGGTACGCATCTTGACCAGCCGCTTACCCAATAAGGTGACCGGCTGAATGCTTTCTTCCCACAATTTGCAGGTTTCGCCCATAAATCCGAAATCCGGCGGGTCTGTTTCAACATAAGGCCGGTCATTGGGAATTTCAGGATCTTCACTGTACCAGCCGATGGCAGAGGCACTAACAACGGCCTTTACGCGATTGGGCATTTCTTTCAATGCTTTTACAAGTAAAGCGCTTCCGCTGGTACGGCTTTGCCTGATTTCCTTTTTTCGCTTTTCGTTCCAGCGCTTGTCGGCAACTCCTTCACCGGCTAAATGCACGATATAGTCGGCCTTTCCCAGGGCATCTGCATCAATAGTTTGGGCGTCAATGTCCCATTGCGAATAAGTAATGTTTGCAGGAGAAGAAAGCTGCATGGCCCTGGGATTCCTGGTCAGAATTATGACAGAATACCCCTTTTCCGTTAATAGCCCACTTAATGCTTTTCCAACCAATCCTGTACCGCCGGTTATAAGTACTGTCGCCATGCGCTTTGATTTGATACGGAAAGTTAAAAGATATTAACGAAAATGTGCAAATGCGCAAATGTGCGAATTCTTAATTATAAAATTAATAATCATAAAGGTTTCTATTATATAATAATAAGACTAAACGTCTTTACCACCTTTCACATTTGCACATTTGCACATCTGTATATTAGTCAGGCTTTTTCCCATCCAGGAAGGTATTAATCGTGCTGATCTGTGATTTATTATTGTCGTCCGGTTTCACGGTATAACTGCTGTAAAAATTTTCAACGTTATTCACCGTATTGTACAACTCAAGGTTTCGCCGTATGTATGCAGGAACGTTCTCGAATTCGTTAGTGGCATCCGTTCCATTAATATTAAATGACAGGTTACGTAATTTCTGGATGCGATCCATTGCCCGCCGACGCTGTTCTTCTGTTTCTTCAGTAAAAGTATTTTCCTCCGGTGCAGGGATCTGGCTTTCTGCCTCGGGTTGCGATTCAGGTTCTTCTACAACTGAAACATCTTCGCGCACAACCAGTTTCATTTCAAAAACGGATTCTTCTTCTTCCTCCTGAAACAACGTTGGCTTGTGCGGGGTTATTCCTTTATTAGCGGCCGGCGGCGGCGGAACTGGCAGCTCAGTGGGAGAAGCTGCGTAAATATTTGAAGGCTTGGCAAGATACCCTCCAGATACGGCGGATGAAGGAGAACTGTTCTGCTGAATTAGCTTTTCCTTTTCAGGAACGGGCTGAGGCTGTTCACTCCGTGATAAATGCTGTTTAGCGTCATGAGCAGGTTCCATCATCAACTGCTGAGATAAAAATATAGCGGAATCATTCCGTTCGTCTGCTGGCTGAGAATACACCAGATCAAATTTTTCTATTTTATTATCTTTCTCAACGGGTGGGTTACGCCTGGGTTCATGCGCATAGATAACAACAGGCGGCTTTGGCCTCTCAGGCTCTACTTCCACCATTTTCGGCATTAAGGCGTGTTCAGGTGCTTTTATTTCTTCTTTGGCCACGGGATGTTGTCTGAGGCGCTCGGGAGCAACCTCCTTCTTTTCTTCCAATGGCATAACCAGCTGCTTAAAACTGCCCTGGTCTTCCATAGGCATGTTCAACGTTATAAAAACTTTTTCTTCTTTCTTTGGTTCTTGAAGCTTTTCTTCTTTCTTGTAAAAAGGGGTTTTGTGTTCGAAGCCAGTTGCTATTAAGGTAATGCCGATCTTTTTCTCCAGGTTGTTGTCATATCCAAGTCCTAAAATAACATCAGTATCGTCTCCGGCATGGCTTAACAGGTAATTCTGAATAATTTCCACTTCGTCCATGGTAAACTCATGATCGCCTTCTGCAGAATTGATGTTTATCAGTATCCATTTTGCTCCACGGATATCATTGTCGTTAAGCAGTGGAGAATTCAATGCTTCCTCAATGGCTTTGTGAGCCCGGTTATCACCTTCGGCCATGGCATTACCCAGTATCGCCACGCCTCCGTCGCGCATCACCGTACAAACATCCGCAAAGTCAACGTTGATCTGGCCGGTACTATTGATTACATCGGTTATGCATTTCGCGGCTGTTGCCAGCACATTATCTGCTTTTCCAAATGCGTCTTTCATTTTCAGGTTACCGTACTGATGACGAAGCTTGTCATTACTGATCACCAGCAGGGTATCTACATATTGCTTTAACTGATTAATACCTTCTTCAGCCTGTTGCTGCCGCTTTTTTCCTTCGTAGGCGAAGGGTGTGGTTACTATACCAACGGTAAGTACATCCAGGTCTTTACAGATTTTCGCAATGATCGGTGCACCGCCCGTACCTGTTCCACCGCCCATTCCGGCCGTGATGAATGCCATCTTAGTATTTACTTCCAGTATACGTTTGATCTCTTCAAGGCTTTCCTCAGTAGCCTGCTTGCCGATTTCGGGATTAGCTCCTGCTCCCAGTCCCTGCGTTAAATGAGGCCCCAGCTGTATCTTGTTAGGCACATTACTTTGTGCTATTGCCTGTGCATCTGTGTTACAAATAATAAAGTTTACGTTATCAATATTTTGATTGAACATGTGGTTTACCGCATTGCTTCCTCCACCACCGACACCTATCACTTTAAGGATAGACGATTTTTCTTTCGGCAGATCAAACTGTATCATAGTTTTCTAATTTTTTAAGCTTCCTGCATCCTTGCCGGTAGAGCAAAGGACAGTTGAGAAGCAAATGAATGAAATGGGTTAATAGTTGTTTTAAATGATTTCCTGCCTTTGCAGGAAGCAATTCTATAAATGATGATCTTCCTCTTCTTTAAACATATCAATGATTCCATCTTTGAACTTTCCCCAAAAGTCTTTAAGTCCTTTTCTGTTCCTGATCTTTTCCTGGCTGATCTTTTGTTCTGCGGTAACCGCCTTTTCCATTTCCTCCGCCTTCTTGAGGTTTTCCGGTATGTCTACTTTACGGAACGTATTGGCAAATAACTTCCGGTTATGCTCATAATCACTGTATCCTTTTAATATCAAGCCGATGCAGGTGGAGTATGTTGGCTTGGCAAGTTCTTCAATGTGCCCCCCGGACAGATGTTCGTTCGGGTAACCTATCCTGGCGTTCAGGCCTGTCGCGAATTCTGTCAGCTGAATCAGGTGTTTTAACTGAGAACCACCACCTGTCAATATGATGCCGCCATTCAACATTCGATTGTCCAGTCCAACCTGCTTTAGGTGGTAGGACACAAAATCCATAATTTCGGCCATACGTGCCTGTATGATGTTGGCCAGGTTTTTTTGGCTGATTTCTTTTACGGGCATACCGCGTAAGCCCGGTATGGAAATGATGTGGTTTGCTTTCGCTTCGTTTATCAATGCAGAACCAAACTGAACCTTCATCTGCTCGGCTTGTGTTTTCAACACACCCAAACCGGATTTAATGTCATTGGTGATATTTTCACCGCCGAAGGGAATTACGGCCGTATGTTTTAAAATGCCTTCATAGAAAACGGCCAGATCCGTAGTGCCTCCGCCTATGTCTACAATGGCCACACCGGCTTCCATATCTTCATTACCCATAACGGCGCTGGCAGAAGCAAGTGGCTGTAGTACCAGGTCTTTTGTGCTCAAACCGCTTTTTTCTACTGCACGGTTAATGTTCCGTATGGCATTTTTATCACCGGTTATGATGTGAAAGTTTGCTCCCACCTTTACACCACCATATCCTATGGGATTAGGTATATTCTGGAAATTATCCACCGTAAATTCCTGCGGAATAACATCGATAATCTGATCGCCGGCAGGAATGTAGGTTTTAAACTGATCGGCAATCAACTGATCGATCTCGCGTTGTGTTATTTCTTCGTTGTTATCGTGCCGCACAATGTCACCCCTGGTCTGAAGACTTTTAATGTGATGCCCTGCAATGCCTACGTACACTTCGTTGATCTCCAGGTTAGGATTGGAAGAATAGCAATTCTCCAATGCAACACGTATGGCTTTGATGGTTTCGTCGATATTCAGCACCTGGCCGTGCTTAACACCATTGGAGTTGGCACGGCCAAATCCAAGGATATCCAGTTTGCCATATTCATTTTTACGACCCGCTATGGCAGCTATCTTTGTAGTGCCAATATCAAGTCCTACAATAATGGGCTGTTCACTGTTCATAATTTGTTTTGTTTAAGTTGTTATGTTTTCATAATTCGGTTTACAACAAATCGGCGGCCTTATCCTTAAACCTTCTATCTATCATTCCCTTTCTGCATGACCGCTTTCGGTCTTGATTCTTTACCCGGTGTTTTTGAGCCTGGCTTCATTTTCACTTTCACAGGCCTATTCGCTTTGGGCCGGTTATAAGTCATGCCTGACCTGGCTCCTTTTATTGTATTCAAGGAAGAATCGGCTGTCGCGGACCTGCTTTCATCAGATACAAACAGGGAATCGCCTGCCATCCGTTTTGCTTCCTGGATCATCTTTTGCATATTTTTTAAGGCCTGAATAGAATCTACCCTCGTCACCATTCCTTTCTTTGTTCCAATTACCTGGTTATCGTACTGAACGTTTACGCGGCTGTACTTGTCAAAGCCGGTCTGGCTTAACACTTGTTTATAAAACAGGAACAGCCTGGTGAATTTGGCTTCATAATTTTCGCCGTTTCCAAAATCTATAATATGACGGCCGACAGTTGGCACCAGTTCAAAAGTCCGCGAGCCGGTGATATCGATCTGCGCTATCTGGGCCATCCAGAATTTGTCTTTTACAATAAATCTGCTTATCCTTTTAATATGTTCTATCAGCATGCTGTCCTCATGATTGACGTGCCTTTTATTGAAAGGAAAGCCGGTGAATACAGGCAACCGGATACTCGTTTTGTTACTTAACGGAAGTTGCTTCCCGGTGCTGTCCATATAAAATGAACTGCCCACGGCAGTGAAGATCCTGGCCACAGGTTCCCTTTCTTCCACGTGTGCGTGAAGCACCCGGTTATTATCAAAGAACAATTCCGCATCCTTTACCCATACTCTTTTTTCCAGCCTGCTTTCCAGCAGTTGCAGGTTAATGCCGGCGATAGCCATTCCGCGAGGATCCTTTTCCCCGTTGTAGGATATAATGTTCAGGATATCCTGTTCATCCAGAAAAAGGATTTCCTTAGGGCGTGAAATAACTATTTTCACCGCTTTACAAACCTTGTGATTTTTTACCCTAATAGCTGCTATCAACAACATGAGTACGCCGGCACCCAGCATCAGCCAGACCGACATCAAAAGCCCCTTTCTTATTTTTTTCTTAAGGTCCATTTTTTAATCAGCGCTACTGAACATCATTTATATGTTCATTCTGCTGAATGATCTTTTTTAACGGTTCTACCAATTGGTCAATATCGCCGGCACCGGCTGTTATCAGCAACTCCCCATACTCCTGGTTTGCCCGTGTTAAGAAACGGTTTTGCAAAAAAGGCAATAATTCTTCTTTTGTGATCACGTGCACATGTTTGTTCTGCATTCTTTCTGCAATAGTATTACTGCTTATACCTTCTATAGGTAGTTCTCTTGCCGGGTAAACAGGCAGGAGGATCACCGTATCAGCAAGGTCAAGGCTTTCTGCAAAGGCTGAAGCAAGGTCTCGGGTTCTTGTAAATAAATGAGGTTGAAACACTACAGTACAGGTTCTTTGTTTAAATAATGTTCTGGCACCCGTTATCAGGGCCTTTAGTTCTTCCGGGTGGTGTGCATAGTCGTCGATATAGATGATTCCCTCCTTATCGGTTCCTGTTTTTACGATATATTCAAATCTCCTTTTCACACCTGCAAAGGCTTCAACTGCAGCCTTTATCTTATCGCCCGAAATTCCCAACCGGTGTGCAACGGTTATTGCTGCAACAACATTTTCTACGTTATGCATGCCGCCCATATTCAGCACTACCCGGTCAAGTATACTGCCCTTCAACATTACGTTAAAAACATAGCTGCCACTCATTATCTGTATGTTGGAGGCATTCACGTCAGCAGCTTCATTTTGCAGGCTGTAGGTTAACAGTTCATCTGCCTTCATTTCCCTGCCGCGTTTTAATCCAAAGATGGTCAGCAACATTCCGCCTTGTTTTACTTTTTTGCTAAAATCAATAAAGGCCTGCTGCAGTGTCTGTTCGGTTCCATAGATATCCAGGTGATCGGGGTCCATAGAGCTGATTATGGCTATGTCAGGATTGAGTCGCAGAAAACTCCGGTCATACTCGTCTGCTTCTATCACACATACATTGTTGGGATCACTCCAGAAGTTGGTATTGTAGTTAGTGGCGATACCACCCAGGAATGCGTTGCATCCGAATCCGCTGTGACGGAGGATGTGTGCGATCATTGCCGTTATAGTCGTTTTGCCATGAGTACCGGCCACGCAGATATTAAAACTGCTTTTACTTATCAGTTCCAGCACCTCGCTTCTTTTCAGCACCTGGTATCCATTCTGCCGGTAATAAAGCAGTGCTGCATGCGCGGCAGGCACAGCCGGAGTAAACACCACCAATTGAACATCCTTAGGAATCAGCCCGACATGCTCTTCATGAATGATGTTTATTCCGCTTTGTTCCAGGGTTTTTGTTAACTGGGTAGGTGTTTTGTCATAGCCACTTACTTCTATACCCCTTGCATGAAAGTACCTTGCTATCGCACTCATTCCAATACCCCCGATACCAATGAAATAAACCTTTTTTATGTTTTCAATCTGTATCAATCTATGTAACGTTAATGGATATTCGTTTAAGTAATTATTGATTTAACACTTTACAAATTTCGTTTGCCACCCGTACATCTGCATCGGTAAATGCCAATGCACCAATGTTCTTACTCAGCGCTGATTGCCTTTGTTCGTCTTTGGCAAGTGCAACGATTGTGGGGACAAGGGTTTCTCTTGCCTCGCTATCACGTATCATAAGACCTGCATTTTTGTCTAGCAGGTTCTGTGCATTTACCGTCTGGTGATCTTCCGCTGCAAACGGGTAAGGAACAAATAAAACGGGCTTTGCCATTACACACAGTTCTGCTATGGCCATAGCTCCCGCCCGCGAAATAACCACATCCGCCGCAGCAAATGCGTATTCCATCTGCATGATAAAATCTCCGGCCCAGACATGCTGCCTTCCTTTGGATACTTCCCTTGCCCGTTCTGCATATGGTTTACCTGTTTGCCAGATGAGCTGAAGATCGTGCTGAAGGAACGCATCTATATTTTGTGCAATAGCATCATTTATACTCTGCGCACCAAGGCTTCCACCCATAGATAACACTGTCTTTTTTTGCGGATCAAGTCCAAAAAATTCAATACCTTCCTTGTGTGTAACCCTGACCTGGGATATCGTTTCCCGGACAGGATTACCGGTGAGCACTATTTTATCTGCGGGAAAAAATCTTTCCATGCCTTCACTGGCGACAAATACCCTGATAGCATCTCTTGAAAGAAGTATGTTGGCCCTTCCCGCAAAAGAATTTGATTCATGGATAAAACTGGGGATGCCCTTCTGCTGTGCATATTTTAATACCGGGAAACTTGAGTATCCTCCTACACCTACTACTGCATCCGGCTTGAATTCACTCACGATATTTCTCACCTGAAACAGGCTTTTTACAAGTTTAAATGGTAGCGCCATATTTTTTATCAAAGAACTCCGGTTAAATCCTATAATGTCTAACCCTATGATTCTGTACCCCGCCTGCGGCACCCTTTCCATTTCCATTTTCCCTTTGGCCCCTACAAATAATATATCCGTCTCCGGGTGCATCCTTTTTAAAGCATTAGCAATGGCTATGGCCGGAAATATATGGCCACCTGTTCCACCTCCTGCCATGATCAGTTTTTTATTCACATCGCTTCCCTCCTGTTTCCCTCCAACTGTTCTACATTCCTGGCCACACTTAAGATTATACCGATAGCCAGACAGGTAAAAAGAAAGGAACTTCCACCCATGCTTATCAACGGCAATGTGACACCTGTTACCGGAAACAAGTTGACGTTTACTGCCATGTTGGTTACTGCCTGCATTACCAGCGTGAAGCTCAATCCCAGGGCCAGAAAAGCACCAAAAGCATAAGGGCATTTCCTGAATAATCTTATACTCCTCAATAAAAAGGTGAGGTAGATCATCAATATAAATGCTCCTCCGATGAGGCCATACTCTTCTATGATAATGGCATAAATAAAATCTGAATAGGGATGGGGAAGAAAGTTGCGCTGCTCGCTGTTCCCCGGACCCAGTCCCAACCATCCGCCTTTTGCGATGGCTATTTTTGCCTGATTTACCTGGTAATTACTTTCATTATCAATATCCTTTCCACCATAAATAAAATTGTCAACGCGATTTACCCAGGTACTTGCCCTTGCAAATAATTTTGACCGTTCTTCGGTTCTTACTCTTTCTCCTCCATCCGATTTATGCTGGTAAACGGCTGCCAGCACCAGGATGAACACCGGGATCAGCGCGATGGTAATTACGAGTAACAGATGCCTGGTATTTACGCGCCCGATAAACAACAACAACAGGCTGGTGGCACCGATCAGCAAAGCAGTTGACAGGTTGGCCGGCGCAATGAGGACACAAATAATAACAATTGGAGTAATGACCGGAACAAATCCTTTTTTAAAGTCTTTAATAACCTGTTGCTTTTTACTTAGCAGGCGGCTTACGTAAATGAACAAGGCCAGTTTAGCCAGGTCGGACGTCTGGAAGGTCAGCCGGATGATCGGCAACCTTATCCAGCGGCTGCCTTCATTGAGCCTGACCCCGAAAAACAGCGTGTATATCAACAGCGGTATTACAATCAGGAAAAGTATCAGCGATATTTTTGAGTAAATGGTATAGTTCACTCTGTGTGCAAAATAAATTACTGCAATCCCCAGGGCTATGAATGCAATCTGCTTAAACAGGTAAGACTCTGTACTCTTGCTCATCCGGTAAGCCAGCGTACCCGTAGAACTATAGATGACCAGCATCGATGCCATAGCCAGGACCACCACGATGGCCCAAATTACTTTATCGCCCTTTGTTCTATGCAGGATCTGATTCATACTATTTTTGTTATCTCACAAATTTTTTACCGCTTCCTTAAACTGCTTGCCACGATCTTCATAATTGCTAAACAAGTCGAAACTGGCACAGGCCGGACTTAACAATACAACATCATTCTTGTCGGCCAACCGGAATGCAACCTGAACGGCCTGACTTGCGCTGGCCGTATCAATGATTATGTCCGTATGTTCATCAAACGCCTCATGGATTTTTCGGTTATCCAGTCCCATACATACTATCGCTTTTACTTTTTCCTTAACCAGATCCTGCAACAGCGCATAGTCATTCCCTTTATCTATCCCGCCAAGGATAAGTATAGTAGGCTTTTTCATAGACTCCAATGCGAACCAGGTTGAATTAACATTGGTAGCCTTGCTATCATTGACAAATTCAACACCCCTTACCGTAGCTACATCTTCCATGCGGTGCTCCAGCGCCTCAAAGGATTGCAAAGCTTCCCGGATACTTATTTTTCGAATCCCGAGTAATACTGCAGCGATGCCTGCGGCCATGGTATTATACTGATTGTGCCTTCCCCTCAATGCAAAATCATAAATGCTCATAGAAATAAAGTCGTTACCTGTTCTGATTGTCATTTGTTCATTACGGATAAAAGCGCCCTCGTTTGGTTCGTGCTCCATGGTAAATGGTAGTAGGTTAGATTTAATGGAATGCCTGTCTAAATGTTGCTTAATTATTTTATCGTCTGCACAGTAAATGAAAAAATCGGCAGAAGTCTGGTTCATGGCGATCCGGAACTTGCTGTTTATATAATTATCAAAATTGTATTCATACCTGTCCAGGTGATCCTCTGTTATATTTGTCAGCACCGCTATATCCGGTCTAAAGGTTTTGATATCATCCAGTTGGAAACTACTGATTTCCACCACATATAACGGCTTTGGATCTTCGGATACCTGTTTAGCAAAAGAATAACCAATATTGCCTACTAGCGCACAATCGAGGCCCGAAGACCTGCAGATATGATATAGCAAAGCTGTTGTCGTTGTTTTGCCGTTACTTCCGGTGATACCTATGATCTTACTGTTTCCCTTGAACCGGTATGCAAATTCGATCTCACTGATTATGTCAATACCTCTGGCACGGATCTTCCTCACCAGCTCATTACCTTCAGTTATACCCGGACTTTTCATCACTTCGTTTGCATCCAAGATATTTTCCTCCGTATGTCCACCTTCTTCAAAGGCTATTCCCAACGATTTCAGATCCTGCCTGTAATGCTCCTTTATAACCCCGCCATCGGAAACAAATACGTTCAATCCCTGCTTTTTCGCCAAAATAGCAGCACCCACGCCACTTTCTCCCCCGCCAAGTATGACTAACCGTTTGTCCATGAACATGTATAATTATTGACGTGCATTTATATTTTAGTTGTATGTGCATACCTGACATAAATTATCCCGTCCGAAATACGGATTATGGTTCTTCAAGAGAATTAGAATTCAATGCCACATCTGCGTTGCTTCACTGTTTTCCAGGTTGAGATTCCATGCCCGGTTTTTCACTAGCTATTTATTCGCTGCACAATTTCATTGCATAAGGTTACCTGATCTTCAACGTTACAATGGCGAACACCACACATAATATGGTCACTATCCAAAAGCGCACAGCTATTTTGCTTTCATGATATCCTGACTTCTGATAATGATGATGCAACGGACTCATCAAAAAGATCCGCTGGCCTTCGCCATATTTCCGTTTGGTATATTTAAAATAACTAACCTGTATCATTACACTCAGACTCTCTACCAGAAATACACCGCAATAAATGGGTATCAGCAATTCTTTGCGAACAATGATGGCCAATGCAGCAATTACCCCACCCAACATAAGGCTGCCTGTATCGCCCATGAATACCTGGGCCGGGTAAGCGTTGTACCATAGAAATCCGATACAGCCCCCGATAAGGGCCCCTATAAATATAGACAGCTCCCCAAGATTTGGGATATACATGATGTTCAGGTAATCGGCAAACCGGATATTTCCGCTGGCGTATGCAAAAATGCCTAAACATCCCCCAATGATCGCGCTTACACCGGTAGCCAGCCCATCAAGGCCATCGGTAATATTTGCCCCGTTTGAAACCGCCGTTACAATAAAAATGACAATGATGATATATAGCATCCAGGTTAAACCTCTTATAGCTTCCGGAAGTAATTTTGAATAATTAAACTCATGATTTTTTACAAAAGGTATGGTTGCTATCGGCTCTTTTGCTTCAACGAAATAGCGTTCTCTTCCGTCGAGCCTGACTATTTTAAGCCCTTCCACATCAGTAGGTGTAGAGACGCCTATGTATTCACGCCAAACCTTGGTATTACTGTTAAAATACAAGGTGGCTCCCACCACAAATCCCAATACTACCTGTCCCAGCACTTTAAACCATGCAGCTAAGCCGTCTTTATCACCTTTCACATAAGCAATGCCCTGCTGCTTCGCCAGACGCTTGGCCCGCAACTTCAGATAATCATCAATAAAGCCGATCATACCCAGCCATACAGTACTGAAGATCATCAGGCGTATATAGGCCTTGTTCAGGTCTGCCAACAATAAGGTAGGTATCAGTATAGCAAGTATTATAATAATGCCTCCCATAGTGGGTGTTCCCTTTTTTTGTTCTTCTCCTGCCAGGCCCAATTCGCGCACGCTTTCGCCCACCTGCATGTTGCGTAACAGGTTGATCAGGCGTTTACCGTATACCGTTGTAATAAAAAGGCTCAACAATACCGCGAGTAAAACCCTGAACGTGATGAACTGGAACAAGGCGCCTCCTGGAATTTTAACCCCGGCTTGCTTTATCCATTCAAATAGGTGATACAACATGTTGCTTATTTAGGGTGACGCGGCAATGTTAATTTTAATCAAATTCTATCCATTCGAATTCGCACATTCGAAAATCTGCACATTTACTTCACTTCTCCAGCAGCTCCAACATTTCCAGTAATACTTCCTTATCATCAAAATGATGCTTTACTCCATTAACCTCCTGGTATTTCTCATGTCCTTTACCGGCTATCAGCACAATATCTTCACGCCTGGCCATAATAATAGCTGCTTTTATAGCATCCCTTCTGTCTGCAATCGAAACAGATTTTTTTTTTGCAGCCGTATTCAGTCCGGCCTGCATGTCAATCAATATCTGTTGAGCATCTTCATTTCGTGGATTATCAGACGTAAATATCACCTTATCACTTTGTTCACAGGCCACTTGTCCCATAACCGGACGTTTGGTTTTATCTCTGTCACCGCCGCATCCTACTACCGTTATGATTTGTTCATGTCCCTTACGCAAGTTCCTAATGGTTATCAGCACATTCAGCAGTGCATCAGGAGTATGGGCGTAATCGACCACACCCATAATCTTTTCCTTTCCGGACACGACAAAGTCGAACCTTCCTTCAGCCCCGGTCAGCAAACTCAGGCACCGTAAGATCTCGTGCTTATCTTCTCCCAGACAAATAGCCGTAGCGTAAACGGATAGCAGGTTATAAGCATTGAATTCACCGATCATCCTAAAATGTACTTCCTGTTCGTTCACTGTCATGATCAACCCGGTCAGCGCATTTTCCATCAGCTTTCCCTTGAAGTCGGCCAGGCTGCGCAGGCTATAAAAATATTTTTTTGAATTTGTATTTTGCAGCATCACCGATCCCCTTTTATCATCCATATTGGAAACGGCAAAAGCCGAAGAAGATAAGCTATCAAAAAGTTGTTTTTTCACCCTGATATATTCATCGAACGTTTTATGATAGTCCAGATGGTCATGGGTAATATTGCTGAACACGCCGCCTGCAAATTGCAACCCTGCCACCCGGTGCTGGTGAAGGGCATGAGAACTTACTTCCATAAAAACATGCGTACATCCGCTGTCAGCCATTTGCTTCAGCAGGGCGTTCAGGCTGATGGCATCCGGCGTTGTATGGGTTGAAGGTAGTACCGTTTTACCAATTTGATTTTGCACCGTGCTTATTAAGCCGCATTGGTAACCCAGCGCTGTAAACAGCTTATATAAGAGTGTGGCGATAGTGGTCTTTCCATTTGTGCCTGTTATGCCGATTAATTTGAATTTTTCAGAAGGCAGTCCATGAAAATTATGGGCCATAAAACCAGCTGCCGGTTCGGTATCTTCAACCTGTACATACGTGACTCCTTCCCTAGTATTTTCAGGGAACTCTTCACAAATCACAGCAGCCGCACCATTGTCAATGGCAGCATCGATAAACCGGTGTCCGTCCACAACGGCGCCATTTACCGCTATAAATGCCGAGCCCTTGCCAACCTTACGCGAATCGATCTGCACGTCTGTAACAGGCAGGTTTGTACTGCCACGCACTGAGCGAATGCTTACCCTGAATAATATGTCGTGTAAAACATTCATGAGGATGATCCTGTCAATTATGCCAATTCATAAGTGTTAAGTGCTCAATACTCAACTAGCAATGTTCAACATTTAATGAAAAAACGAGTACCTGAATATCGAACGTTGAACATTGCTTATTGAATATTTAATTTAATTCTATCATTATTGTCTGATCCTTCATCAATCCCGTTCCTGGTTCAAGTGATTGCGCTACAACCTTACCCCTTCCTTTGGCTACAACCTTTAGGTTCAGACTCTCCAGGAGGTACAATGCATCTTTTAATCCCATGCCTTTCACGTTGGGAACCGACCTGTTTTTAACCAGCCTGTTATTCAGCACCGTACCGTATTCGCTGGCATACATGCTGCTGTACCTGCTCTTTTGCGTGGAATCTATATATTTGGCGCTAACCGTATTCAGCACATATTTTACATCATCGGTATTACCCGCGTAATAAAAACTACTACTATCTTTTTTCATGTTATCAACACTGCTTGTTTCACCTCTTTCAACGTGGAGAGCATTGAGTTTATCCGCTATTTCCTTAAATACCGGCCCGGCAACTGCGGCACCGTAATACTTCTTTGCATGAGGCTTGTTTTTTATAACCACAATACAGGAATACTGCGGTTTATTGGCAGGAAAGTATCCTGCAAACGATGATTGATAAATATGATCAGCATATCCCCGGTTCCCATTCGCCACGAGTGCCGTTCCTGTTTTCCCGGCTAATTTATACAATGGGTTTTGCAGGGTTCTGCCGGTACCATTTGTAACTACACCTTCCAGGCAGGTCTTCAATTGTGTTAAGGTTTCTTCGCTGCAAATAGGATCTTTCAATACAACGGGTTCGTTTTGTTGTACAATGAGCCCGTTCTTCTGAACAGCATTAACAAGATAGGGCTTCATCAATTTACCATTGTTGGCAACAGCATTATAAAGCATGAGGGTTTGTAATGGACTTATCAGCACTTCATAGCCAAATGCCATCCAGGGAAGTGTAGTAGCGCTCCAGGTTCTTGATTTAGGATTCTTGATGATTGGGTTTGTTTCGCCAATAAGTCCGATTCCGGAGTGCTGGTCAAGATGAAGCCTTTTAAGATGATTAAGGAATTGTACCGGATTTTTTGAATAGTAGGCCACAGCCAGCTTGGCCATTCCTACATTAGAACTGTGTTCAAACGCTTCCTGAACGGTCACGTTATTCAAGCCGTGCGTTTCACTGTCGTATACAGTTCTTCGGTTAACCTGCCATCTACCTCCTTCCAGGTTTACCATATTGTCAAGCTTAACATGTTTATCTTCCAGTACAGCAAGCATAGTTGCCAGTTTGAAGGTAGAACCTGGCTCAGAAGCCCGAATGGCGTAATTAAGATTCTCCCAGTAGTTCCCTTCAGGGCCTTTTCCCAGATTTGCGATTGCTTTGATCTTACCGGTAGCCACTTCCATCACAATACAGGTACCGTGATCACATTCGTTCTCGATCATCATTTTCAACAATGCGTTTTCTGCGATGTCCTGTATATTCACATCCAGGGTAGTGATAATGTCTTTTCCATTTTCGGGCTCAATCTCATAGCCTTCAATAGGCACAGCTACGCCGCCGGCGATATATCTTACCAGTTTACTGCCGCTTTCTCCTTTCAATAAAGAATCGTAAGTCCTTTCCAGGCCTACGTTCTGAGCATTTTTTCGTGCAAGGCCTATTGTTCTGTTCGCCAGGAGTCCGAATGGATTTAACCGCCTGCTTCTTACTTCAGTAATGAAACCGCTTTTATTTCTACCCTGGTTTAAGAGAGGAAAGTTTCGCAGCACTTTATATTGTTCGAAGGATAGATTTTTCTTCAACAAAAAATACCGATCCTTTTTGCGATAGGCCTGTTGCAATCTTCGCTTGTAATCAGCTCTTGTCCTGTCTTTAAAAAAGGCAGACAATGCACCTGACAATGAATCGACGTACTGAGTAAAACTTTTTCCTTTTTTTTCACGCAGCCCGTCAGCACCAAAGTCTACATAAATGTCAAAATAAGGGATAGAAGTACTAAGCATGCTGCCATCTTCGCTGTAAATGGTTCCTCTATCAGCAGCCAGGTCTATAAATCTCTGATGCAGGCTATCACTTTTGTTCTTCCAGTATTCACCCTCAAACTGCTGTATATAAAACGCCCTTGCCATGATCATCACGCTCAAAAGCAGAATGCCCAGAAAGCTCAGGTAAACCCTCCATAATATGTCACGTTTTACTTCCATTGGTTTATGTACGGCAGATATTTTTGGTCGATTTTTTTAAGGTCATTGCGATTCAACGGAATCTTTCAATACGTAAGGAGGCGATGCCAGTTCTTTCAGTCCCAGCGGCTCCACCGCTTTAGCCAGTTCACTTTGTTTACTGCGTAACATCACTTCACTTTTCACTGTCTTATACTCGTATTGCAATTCTTTTAGTTCCTTACCTGTTCTATTAATATTCTTGATAGTATTATCAGAGTAATGGCCATTATAGATGTAAAGCACTGCCAAGGCTGCCAGAAAAAGGAAAAAAGGAGTATTTTTCACTATCCACTGGTGATTATACCAGCGTCTCCAATTCCATTTTTTACGATTCGCAGATATAGTCATAGCAAGATTGATATAGCGACAAAAATTTCCAATTATCGAGAACGGCTAATATTGTTTAAATGTAATATTCACCATGTTTTTTTAACCTGATTACTGTATGAAACCCTTCTATCACTTTATCAATTCGGCAATCCGCAACTTTGCGCTCCGCGCCCGTGAGTTTACTGCAAGTTCTTCTGTTCCCGGTACAATCGGTTTCCTGGTTATAATTTTAAATACCGGATCCCGATCTGTTTCTTGTAAAAACGGATTTTCAGGTCCTTCATCAAGATTCCTTTTCCTGAAAAAATTTTTTACTATCCTGTCTTCCAGGGAATGAAAGCTGATTATGGCCACACGTCCCCCGGGTTTGAGCACTTGAGGAACCTGTTGCAGCATTTCCCGTAAAGCACCCAATTCATCATTTACTTCAATACGAAGGGCCTGAAACACCTGCGCAAAATATTTATTCGGATTGCCTTTTACCAACGCACTTAACGCGGTTTTGAAATCATTCACCGTTTTAAACGAAACTGTTCTCCGCAAGGATACAATGGTAAGCGCCAGGGTTCTCGCATTGGTTACTTCCCCATACTGCTCAAACAATTTGTGCAATCGTTCTTCACTGTAAGTAGTCACTACATCATACGCTGATAAAACCTGTCGTTTATCCATCCTCATATCGAGGTCTCCTTCCAACCGGATTGAAAAACCCCGCTCCGCCTTATCAAACTGGTGGCTGGAAACTCCCAAATCAGCCAGTACTCCATCCACCTTTATGATTTTATGTAATCGTAAAAAGCGTTGAAGATGCCTGAAGTTATTCGGTACAAAGATGAACCTGTTATCTTCAGGCAGGTTTTGCCTGGCATCTTCATCCTGGTCAAAACCGATCAGCTTGCCGCCAGGATGTAAAAGGCTGAGTATCTGCCTGGAATGACTTCCCCCTCCAAAGGTGCAATCAACGAATACGCCGTCTGCCTTCAGGCCCACTTCCAATCCTTCTATCACTTCTTTCAGCAAAATCGGTGTATGGTACATAGATCTACTGAGTTTAAGATTACCATTGTAGACTTGACATTGAACGCATTTGGGACCTTTTAACTCCCTCCAGCCACGGCTCCCATTACCTGCTGTGCAAGGTTGCTGAACGATTCCGGTGACATAGATTCAAAGAACTGTTGATAGTTGATCTTATCCCATATTTCTATTTTGTTAACCGCTGAAACCAGCACAATGTCCTTCTCCAGGCCAGCATGATCTTTCAGGTTTTGCGGTATGAGTAAACGGTTTGCCGTATCTAATTCGAGTAAAGTAGCTCCATTTAAAAAATACCTCCTGAATTCGCGTACTTTGGGATCAAAATCGTTCAGTTTGCTGATCTCTGAAAAAATAGGCTCCCAACTTTTGATAGGATATAGGCTCAGACATTTTTCAAAACCCCTGTTAATGACAAACCGGGCACTACTGTCTTCATGCAACTGTTTTTTAAAACCAGCAGGCAAAAGAAATCGCCCTTTTGCATCAAGCGTCGCTTCGTATTCGCCCAGAAAACCAATCATTTATAAGAATTATTCGAAGGGAAAAAATATTACCACAAAATAACACTTTTTCCCACTACTATATAAAATTATTCTTTTTTATATTTTTCCCCAACTATTTACGGCTTGAAAGCCTTGCCTGGCACCGATTGAAAATATTTACCGTGAAAAGTAGTGTGCAGAACCATGAAAATGGTGTGCATTAAATGTGTACAACCGAAGTGTATAAGGGGAGCCACTTACAATAAGCTATATTCTTTCCCTATTTTCGCAGGTCTGCTGGTTATCAGTTGATTTTATCGCTGAATGTAAACTGTTGTTATCATGCATCCCGGAGCGTTACTAATCGAGAGCTTTAATTACAAACTTCCTGAAGACAGGATCGCCAGGTTTCCCTTATCGCTTCGCGATCAGTCTAAGTTGCTCGTATTTAAAAGTGGCAGCATGGCTGAAGATACCTATAGTAACATCGCAGCGCATCTTCCAAAAAACGCATTGGTAGTGTTTAATAATACCAGGGTAGTGGAAGCACGTTTAGTGTTTCAAAAGCCGACAGGAGGTATCATAGAAATATTCATCCTTGAGCCGAATCACTTGTTTTATGATGTGCCTTCCGCGCTCAAGCAACAGGGAAAAATAGAATGGGAATGCCTGATTGGCGGGGCCGGCAAGTGGAAGCGGGGTCAGATTTTGCAAAAGCGGGTAGTCACCAATACTCATGAGATCATTCTGTATGCCCGGATAGTAAACAGGTCAACCGATAGCTTTACCGTGGAGTTCACCTGGCAGCCCGTGTCGTTAGCCTTTGGCGATATTTTACACAGCCTGGGTGAAATGCCTATTCCTCCTTATCTTAAAAGGGATGCAGGTGAGTCTGACGTTGAACGTTATCAGACCATTTATGCCGAACAGGAGGGATCGGTTGCGGCACCTACCGCAGGATTGCATTTTACCGACACGGTGTTCGCCACCCTTAAGGCAAAACAAATTGAAACGGCATTTATTACACTCCATGTAGGCGCGGGCACGTTTATGCCGGTCAAGAGCGAACTTCTCGAAGGCCATAAAATGCATGAAGAGGTCATAGACGTATCTGCGGCTGCGATCCAGCAGTTGATTGATCACCCACATGATATCTTTGCGGTGGGTACGACTTCATTACGTACCATCGAGAGCTTGTATTGGATAGGCATGAAGTGTTCTCTTAACCGCAACATAACCCATCCTGAGTTGGAGATAAAGCAATGGGAAGTGTATGACCTGTTATCCAAACCAAACATACCTTCACAAAAAGCGCTTTCGGCCTTGCTGGATTGGATGGCCGGTCACTCAACAAACCGGCTTTTAATCAAAACTCAAATTATGATAGCCCCTTCCTACACGCCAAAAATGATCCGGGGGCTGATCACCAATTTTCATCAGCCTTGTTCAACCTTGCTTGTACTGATTGCTGCCCTGATCGGCGACGACTGGAAAAGAATATACGATTATGCACTACAGAACGACTTCCGTTTCCTGAGTTATGGGGATGGGTGTTTATTACATATTGATTAAGGCTGTAATAAAGGCATCTCAATAGTGAAGGTTGTTCCCTTACCTAAAATACTATCAACCTTGATTTTACCATGATGCGCATCTATCACTGTTTTGACATAACTTAATCCTAATCCAAAACCTTTTACGTTATGCAGGTTGCCGGTGTGAGCACGGTAAAACTTCTCAAATATCCGCTTAACCGTTTCCTTGCTCATGCCTATGCCATTATCTTCAATACGGATATTGATCATCTTATTGGTTGCAGAGGTCTGTATCTTTAACAACAGGTTGTCGTTGGAATATTTTACAGCATTGTCTACAAGATTGCTGATTAGATTGGTGAAATGCAGTTCGTCCGCTTTAATGACATCATTTTTCGCATCTAGCTGAAGATCAGCCTTCCCGTTTTTGTCCTGAAGCTGCAGGTTAAAATTCTCCAATGCTTTATGAATGACCTGATGAACCTGGATAGGCTTTAGAGACAGTTGCAGTTCCTGCCTGTCGGTTAATGCGGCCTGCAGAATGGTCTCAACCTGTTTGTTCATCCGCTTATTTTCCTCCTTGATGATACCGCTGAAGTAACTGAGCTTTTCGCGGCTCTCCAGGACCTTTTCGTTGCGCAAAGCATCCACTGCCAGTGAAATAGTGGCAAGTGGCGTTTTAAATTCATGCGTCATATTATTAATGAAATCGTTTTTGATCTCGCTTAACTTTTTTTGACGTAATAAAGCGCTCACGGTAACATAAAACGCTGCTATCAATATCAGGGTAAACAAGGCGGCCCCGGCTATGATCCATTGCAATTGATCCAGTATGATGTGTTTTACATTTGGCACAATTACCAGTAAGATCTCCTGAGGAATCAACCCTTCGAACTTACTGCCGCTGGGCGCTTGTATTATATAGGCGATCTGTTTATTTCTAACGGAATCGTCAAAAAGCTTTAAAAACCCTTTAGACTTCATCTCGTATCCCATCAAACTGGCCTCGTTCAGAATCGCAAATTCAAAAGAGGTTTTCTTGAGACCGTAGGCATTTAAAGAATTCCTTAACCGCTCGTTAACCTCATATTCAGTAAATCTTGACGCAACGGTTGAAGGCTTCATGAATTCATTCAGCAATTGATCTGATGGCCAGCTAAATGATGATCTGCCTGGTGTTTTATTTAAATTAGGGAGAGTATTTGTTTCAGAAATTAACTGCTCCCCCACTTCCCCGACAGCCCTGACCATCTGCATATGGAGCTCTTCCTCTTTATTTTCCAGGATAGAAGTAAACCAGGAAACCTGGATTACAATGATGCCGATAAGCGACAGTGAGATCAATAAAATAATGATGGGGAAAATTTTTTTCACTCGACGCAATTTGTGTTGATTGGACCGTAGAATATTATGAACATACCTGATTAAAAAGAAGACTGCCCATTAATAAACTGCCTAAACAGCGAATCCACGCCTGCAAAATTACATCAACCGGCAGATTAAATACCGGTCAAACGTTTAATATATAAGTGATTTAACTAAGATTTGGATACAAATTAAACATTTTAATCAGTTAAAAATTATACCGCACTGAAGAAAGATTTTTATCTACCAATATATAGTAATTTAGAAATGTGCTTTCCGACGCAATATACTCAGGTGTTTTTTTAAAATGTTGAAATCAAAGTTGGCATCGTATATGTCTGATAAAACTCTGAATTTACAAGAATGATAACTCCAGCACCAGGCATACTATTGATAGCAGACCCGTTTTTAAAAGACCCTAATTTTAAAAGGTCGGTAGTATTCCTTTGTGAGCATCAGGAAGAAGGAAGTTTTGGCTTTGTATTAAACCGGACCTATGAATACACCCTCGATGAATTGATAACCGGTGTAGAGGACCTCAAAATCCCCGTATTTTATGGTGGGCCCGTACAAATGGATACAATTCATTTTCTTCATCAGTATCCGGGCAAAATCCCCGGCGGCTTCAAGGTGGTTGATGATGTCTACTGGGGTGGTGATTTTGAAGCGGCAGTCGACCTTATC
Organism: Chitinophagaceae bacterium; assembly: GCA_037718865.1. Lineage (GTDB taxonomy): Bacteria > Bacteroidota > Bacteroidia > Chitinophagales > Chitinophagaceae > JADCRZ01. Next base: position 199,917 of record JBBJMP010000001.1, read on the forward strand.
AGGTCGGGCGATGTGGATATTAGTAAAATAAGGTTTTACATCGGTTATTCTGGTTGGAGCAAAGGTCAGTTAAACGATGAGTTGAAAGAAAAATCGTGGCTTACCGTGGATGCCACCTACAAGATCATATTTCACAAAAATATTGATGAGATATGGAAAGACTCGCTCCGTCGTTTAGGCGGTGAATATGAAATGATGGTGAATTTTCCAATCGACCCAAGGCTAAATTAGGTGTGAGATGTAATATGTAAGATGTAGGTATTAAGCCGCCCTGAAAAGGCCTGCACCTGAGTATGTGCGTTATCTTCGTTAAATACCCCTGTTCCTCTGGCTAATGCAGTCGATACCGGCCTGATTGTATCTCTATTACCGGCGGCTCCCTTTAGATCAAGCATTTCGATCGACAAGGCTAGACTAATGGCTTCTAATACTTTGATATCATAGCTTGTCACTTCTTTAGACTGTAACTTATTGTCTTTTATAACCGCCACCGATCTACAATACTAAAAGTTTGGAAAGAACACATTTCTCATCTTACATCGCATCTCACATCTTACTTTCATCTCACATTCCTAAACAGCCAGGGCACCCTCAACCAGGATAGTTACTTTATTGTTCAACACTTCTACAAAACCACTTTTAATGGTAAAAAAAGACATGTCTGAAGCTGCCTTGTCTTTTATAATCTTGAGCTTTCCTTCCTTTAACGAAGCGACCAATGGGGCATGCTTTTCCAGAACCTCGAACATACCATCTGTTCCAGGTAATTGCACTCCATATACATCACCACTGTATAATTTTTTTTCCGGGGTTAAAATTTCTACATTCATTTATCGAATTGTAAAAGTGCTAATATCTCATGAAATTATGACATTACAGATTAAACAGGTAGTTTAGATAAGTATGATACCTGCAGATTAACCCTGGGCCTGGGCAAGTAATTTCTTTCCTTTCTCCATTGCATCTTCCAGATTGCCGACCAGGTTAAAAGCCGCTTCAGGATATTCGTCAGCTTCCCCATCCATAATCGCATTAAAGCCCCGGATGGTATCTTCAATGCTGACGAAAACTCCTTTTAATCCCGTAAATTGCTCTGCTACAAAAAACGGTTGTGACAAGAACCGCTGTACTTTTCTGGCCCGCGCAACTATCATTTTATCCTCATCGCTTAATTCGTCTAATCCAAGGATGGCAATAATGTCTTGTAATTCCTTGTATCGTTGAAGAATAAGTTTTACCCGGTTTGCACATTCATAATGTATATCGCCGACAATAAGTGGAGTCAGAATCCTTGACGTAGAATCCAGCGGATCCACAGCAGGATAAATTCCCAAATCCGCAATTTTGCGACTTAAAACGGTTGTTGCGTCCAGGTGGGCAAACGTCGTTGCCGGTGCAGGATCTGTCAGGTCATCTGCAGGAACATAAACGGCCTGAACGGAAGTAATTGACCCGTTTTTGGTAGAAGTAATTCTTTCCTGCATTAGCCCCATTTCTGTGGCCAGCGTTGGCTGATACCCTACAGCGGAAGGCATACGGCCTAATAAGGCAGAAACTTCAGATCCTGCCTGTGTAAAACGAAATATATTATCTACGAAAAAAAGGATATCCTTTCCCTGGCCCTGGCCGTCTCCGTCGCGATAATATTCAGCAACGGTTAAACCACTCAAAGCAACTCTTGCACGAGCACCAGGCGGCTCATTCATTTGTCCGAATACAAAAGTAGCTTTCGACTCTTTCAGCTCGTTCAGGTCTACTTTTTCGAGATCCCATCCCCCTTCCTCCATACTGTGCTTAAAAGCATCTCCATATTTCATGATGCCTGCTTCAATCATTTCACGCATCAAGTCATTTCCTTCACGGGTCCGTTCTCCAACTCCTGCAAATACGGATAAACCACCGTAACCCTTGGCAATATTGTTAATCAACTCCTGGATCAATACGGTTTTACCTACTCCCGCACCTCCAAACAAACCGATTTTGCCGCCTTTGGCATAAGGTTCAATCAGATCAATTACCTTAATGCCCGTAAACAAAATTTCTGAAGCCGTACTTAGATTCTCAAACAAAGGTGGTTTATTATGGATCGGGCGACCGTTCGTTTTATCCACCGCAGGTAATCCGTCAATCGGGTCACCCGTTACGTTAAACAGTCTTCCTCTAATAGCTTCACCGATAGGCATGGCAATGGCCTTACCCGTATCGTTCACTGCCGTTCCTCTTACCAAACCCTCTGTACCATCCATGGCAATGCAGCGTACACTATCTTCGCCAAGGTGTTGCTGCACTTCCAAAACCAGGGTGTCGCCATTTTCACGTTTTATTTCAAGGGAGTTAAGAATCTCCGGCAGCGCCCCTTCGAAATGTACATCCACTACTGCACCTATAATCTGTTTAATTTTGCCTGTATTTGCCATACGGAAAAGAAATTTTTAATGGATCTTTAGATTGCGGCAAAGGTAAGGTAAACGAATTGAACCCGCCAATAGTGAAGATAATTTCAAAGGAACCAAAACCAGGGGAATATCAGCAGATTTTGTTTCAGTATCCGGAGTGGAAATCTGCAAATCTGCGGCAACAAATCTGCCGCAGATTCGCAGATTATATTTAAAGATCTGGCCAGAGACGGGGGAAAGAAACTATCGTTTTCTCTTTACTATCGCTTTGATAACCGCTCCGGCTTTCCTGAGTATGCCTGATGGCTTAACCAGTTTTAAAAAACTTAACCCGCCTGCGCTTACGGCCCTCTTCACAAAAAAATGATTAATCATCCCCTTACCTGCATTTAAAGCAAACGAACTTACTTTACCTGTAAGCATCGAAGGAATCATGCTGTCCATACCTGAATAAAACAGCTCTCCGGGAACCTGGTTCAGTTTCCGCCGCAGTGCGGCTTCCTGATCAAGAATACGCAGGCGAACTGCGTACTGTTCTTTCTTAAGGTCCTCCATGGATGTTATGCTAAGATTTCTGTTTTCCATTAGTGATTTCCGTGTTTTCGAAAAATAGCCGCACCACCAGGTCCGAAAAAAATTTGTAAAGCCACTGCCTGCGAAAATATATACACAGGAACAGCAAAAGACTATAAAATGCTGTCATGATCCCAAGTCCATAATAAATGCTTCCTGTTAAACCGGCAATATAGAACACAGCCATCAGGCTTAAAAAAAGTAAGACAAAAAAAGATAAAAATCCGAAGATAAAAGCGGCAAAAACAACGGCAAACAGCCTGGCTGTTTTTTCTGCTGTTTGTAATTTCAATAATAATAAACGTTCTTTTACATATTCCTCCGCCAGTTGCTGGGTTGCCTTAAAAAACCCTGCTTTATCCGCTTCCATTAATGGGAATATTGTTTAATGATCTTTCCGGCTTTCTTTTCTAGCCGTCCGGCTAATTCTTTACCCTTATAAACGGTCTCTTCCAGGTTATGAATGGCCTTCCGTACTTCATCTTCCGCTTTACCGGCGGTTTCCTTGATGTCGTCTATTATTTCTTTTCCCTTATCGCTTGAAACCAGAACAGCCAGGCCCGCCCCGGCTGCAGCGCCTATTATTATTCCTATCCACAACAGTTTTGAATCATTTTTCATTGTATAGTATTTTAAATTAAAAAGTATTGTTGCATATACGGTGCCAAAACTAAGGATCTTTCTGGTTTATCCTTACAGTTCCAGGAATAACGAATAGGTGCCGCAACACCAGCCTGGGTTATTTTGCAGATCAACGTTAAAATATATCCTGGGTTTATCTAAATTTATCATTTTTGATAATTTGATTAACAACAAACTATTTTATGCAATTGGTCGAAGTTACTGATGCTACAACTGCAAAGTTGTTTATACAGGCTAATGTGGAAATAAGCGGTAAACATCCAAACTATATACGTCCTCTTGACAAAGACGTAAATGAAGTGTTTGATGAGAAAAAGAATAAGGCGTTCCGGTTTGGTAAAACTGTCAGATGGATATTGACGGATGAAGGAAATAATCTCCTGGGGCGTATAGCTGCATTTACCAACAAAAAGTATAAAAATAAGGGGGATGATGTGGCGGTGGGCGGAATTGGATTTTTCGAATGTATTAACGACCAGGCTGCAGCTGATACCTTGTTTGATGTTGCCAAACACTGGCTGTTGCAAATGGGCATGGAGGCCATGGACGGCCCTATCAACTTTGGTGAACGTGATCGCTGGTGGGGGTTACTGGTCGACGGTTTTGATCCGCCGTTGTATTGCATGAATTTCAATCTCCCTTATTACAAAGAATTGTTTGAGGAGTATGGATTCCGTGATTTTTATGCACAGGTATGTTTTGCCCGGAAAGTGAAAGGCCAGGTTCAGCAAAAATTTTATGATCGGCATGAACTAATATCCAGGGACCCCGATTATTCTGCCACCTATTTTAAAAAAACTGAATTAAATAAATTTGCTGAAGATTTCACGACCATTTATAATAAAGCCTGGGCCGGCCATGGCGGCTTAAAGGAAATGCATAAAGAAGTGGTAGTCAAGATGTTTAAAAAGATGAAACCGATCATGGATGAAAAGGTTATCTGGTTCACCTATTATAAGGGCCAGCCTGTCGCCATGTGGGTAAACATACCTGATCTTAATCAGTGGTTCAAACACCTGAACGGCCGTTTCAACCTGATTGCCCAACTGAAATTTCTTTGGGTTAAGGCCACAGTAAAATGCACTAAATTTACCGGAGTAGTATTTGGCATCATCCCGGAGTTCCAGGGTAAAGGCGTTGATTCATTCATGATTATGGAAGGGGCAAAGATCATTCAGCATAAGCTGCATTATACGGATTACGAAATGCAATGGATCGGTGAGTTTAATCCAAAAATGATAAACGTTGCCGAAAGCCTGGACCCTTACCGGAGCCGGAAACTGATCACTTTCCGTTACCTATTCGACCGCACAAAAGAATTTAAACGGCATCCCGTTGTTGTGTAATGGTGTCAGGTCAAACTTGATTAACTTCGCCAAGGTATGGATAGATTTATAGTTTCCGCACGCAAATACAGGCCACAGAACTTTTCGACAGTCGTGGGACAAGAGCATATAACCACCACGCTAAAAAATGCTATCAGGAACAATCAGCTGGCGCATGCGTTCTTATTTTGCGGACCAAGAGGTGTAGGCAAAACAACCTGTGCGAGGATATTGGCCAAAACCATTAACTGCGAAAGCATCTCAAAAGCCGGTGAAGCGTGTAATAAATGCCAAAGCTGCGTTTCCTTTAACGATGGCGCTTCCTTGAATATCCATGAGCTTGATGCCGCCAGCAATAATTCAGTGGATGATATACGATCCCTGGTTGAACAGGTGCGCTTTGCGCCGCAGGCAGGAAAGTATAAAGTGTATATCATCGATGAGGTACATATGCTCACTTCGTCGGCTTTTAATGCTTTCCTAAAAACCCTGGAAGAACCTCCTGCTTATGCCATTTTCATACTCGCTACAACCGAGAAACATAAGATTCTTCCTACCATACTATCCCGTTGCCAGATCTTTGATTTTAAACGCATCACCACCAATGATACGGTCATCCACCTGCAGGAAATCTGTAATAAGGAGGAAATCAGTGCTGAAAAGCCGGCCTTGCAGGTGATCGCTCAGAAGAGCGAAGGTTGTTTAAGGGATGCACTGAGCATTCTTGATAAGATCGTAAGCTTTTCAAACGGCGAACTGTCTTACCAGAACACGCTGGAACACCTGAACATCCTGGATGCCGATTATTATTTCCAACTTATACATCATATGCTGGAGCAGGACCTGGCGGGGATGTTATTACTATATGATGACATCAACCGCAAGGGCTTTGAAGGAGATCTGGTCCTGAATGGATTTTCGGAATTTATAAGAAATCTTTTGGTATCAACGGATGAAAAGGTGGCCTCACTGCTTGAAGTGGTAGACAGTTTTAAAGATAAATATGTAGCCACGGCCAAAAGGCTAACGGTGCCCTATATGATTAGTGCCCTGAATGTGTTGAATGATACAGAAATCAATTATAAGTCAACCCGTAATAAGCGACTTCATGTTGAGATGGCACTGATAAAACTTTGTTACCTGCAACAGGCGCTCGAGCTCACCATGAATGAACCGGGAATAGTGAAAAAAAAACAACTTGATTCGGTAACACCGCTGGCGTTCAGAAACCTGCCTGTTGTAGAAGCCAGAAAGACACCTACCCGGAATGATCAAAACACAGAAAACCGGCTTCCCGCGTTTGAGCGGCAACCGGCAAATAACCCAGGTGAGGCAAAACTCCTCATAGAAACGACTAGCGAAAAAGAGGTGTTGGTTCCAACTACTGAACCGGTTGAAAATAACTCTGTTCAAAGCGAACCCATAACTGATTCTCTCGAGTCCAAAGATACCGGGCCGGTGAAAACCAAGGCCGGTTCAGCCAGACTGGGCGCCCTGAACAAAATACGCCAGAAGTATTCTAACAACAATGCAGCTGGCACAGGTACGGCTGCAAAACTACTTACGGCAGACGAACTTCAATCGGCATGGGATACTTTCACACAGAAGTTGAAAGAACATAAAAATCCCGCTGATAAAAGCTTTGAAAGGGCTGGGTTAATGGTTATGGACAATAACCTGTTCGAGATTATTACCGGCAATAATCTTGAACAAAAATTTATTGAGCAGCAACGGATACCGTTATGCGAACATCTGCAAACCTGGTTTAATAATAAAGCACTTACCTATCATCTAGTGGTCCGTGAAAAACATGTTTCAGCTGAACAGGTTAATATACCCCTGAACGCAAGAGAACAATTTCAAAAACTGATTGAGCAGTACCCGTTAGTGAAGGAATTAAAAGACAGGTTAAGACTTGAATTGGACTATTAGTGGTCAAGTTGTTTAATCGGATCATTTGTTTAAGGTTTAAGATTTCCATCCTGCTGGTGCCTGTCGTAAACAGCCAACCACGGGCAGTAAGAAGTCAAAATTCAAAACTCATAACTCATATTTCATAACTCACTTTTTTGCCTTAATTTCGGACTTCTTAAATGATTAACCAGATATGGCCGAAGTAATACTAATGCCCCGATTGAGTGACACCATGACGGAAGGGGTAATTGCAACATGGCACAAGAAAATAGGTGATAATGTCAGTAAAGGTGATCTGCTGGCTGAAGTGGAGACCGACAAGGCAACCATGGAACTGGAAAGTTATAAAGACGGCACTTTATTGCATATCGGGGGAGACAACGGCACCAAAATTCAGGTGAACGACCTGTTAGCCATAATCGGTAAACCGGGGGAAGATATTTCAACCTTGATTAAAGGAGGTGATGCTGTTGCCGCAACCGAACAAAAACAAAGTAAAGAAACCGTTACCCAGGCTGAAAAACCAGCCTCTGCAACAAAGAGTGAAAAGGTAGACATTTCGAAGATAGAAGAAGTTATTTTAATGCCCCGGTTAAGCGATACCATGACGGAAGGGGTAATAGCCGAATGGCATAAAAAGGTAGGTGATGTGGTTAAGAAAGGGGACCTGCTTGCCGAAGTAGAAACCGACAAAGCAACGATGGATCTGGAAAGCTATAAGAATGGCAAATTGTTGTATATAGGAGCACAGAAGGGGGAAAAAGTTCAGGTAAACGCACTGCTTTGTATTGTTGGAGAAGATGGGGTGGACGTGGAAAAGATAGTGGCTGCAGCCAAAGGAGGAGGAGCGGAAGAGCATACGCAAACCACTGCCGATAAAGAAGTGGTGACCCCTGCTGAATCCGGTGCAGAACAATTGGCTGTTGCTAAGGACCGATCAACCCAAAGCGTGCCTACGGGGCAAAGCCCTGAACCTTCACAAAACGGGGATGGCCGGATCAAAGCCTCTCCGCTGGCCAAAAGACTGGCCGCGGAAAAGGGAATAGATATTGCCCAGGTACCCGGCAGCGGGGATAGTGGAAGGATAATTAAAAAAGACGTAGATAATTTCGTTCCTGCTGACAAAGAAACGGAATCAAGGGCCCCCGCTCCCCCCGTTCAGACGGCGGCCGGACAGGTGAGCTTTGAAGAAGTTCCGGTATCTCAGATGCGAAAGGTTATTGCAAAACGCCTGGCTGAAAGCAAATTTTCTGCGCCGCATTTTTACCTAACCATGAGCATTGACATGGACAGCGCAGTGGCAAGCAGGGCTAAGCTGAATGAAATCTCTAAAGTTAAAATTTCCTTCAATGATATTGTGCTGAAGGCCGTAGCCGTTTCGTTAAAGCAACACCCTAAGGTGAATAGTAGTTGGCTTGGCGACAAGATCCGAATCAATCACCACGTGAATATTGGTGTTGCAGTGGCTGTTGAAGAAGGTCTGTTGGTTCCGGTGGTCCGTTTTGCGGATACTAAATCTCTTTCACAGATTGCCACCGAAGTGAAAGAATATGCGCAGAAGGCGAAGGACAAGAAACTGCAGCCGTCAGAATGGGAAGGAAGCACATTTACTATATCCAACTTGGGAATGTTTGGCATTGAAGATTTTACCGCTATTATTAACCCGCCCGATGCCTGTATACTGGCTATTGGTGGTATAGCCCAGGTGCCGGTGGTGAAAAATGGCGCTATTGTTCCCGGCAATGTAATGAAAGTAACGTTAAGCTGCGATCACCGGGTAGTAGACGGGGCGACAGGTTCAGCCTTTCTGCAAACGGTTAAATCACTGCTTGAAGAACCATTGCGAATGCTGATATAATTTCCAGGTGCGAATGCTTATAATGACATTAATCCCGCCTACCGGCGGGATTTTAGCGTAGTGTTGCCGCAGATTGGGGGATTTTAGATGCTCGATGACCTAAATCTGTCATTGATCCAATACAAAAATCTGCGAATCTAGACCGGAAGTTCAGCTTGTTAAAAGGCCGCATGGCGTATTCACTTGTAAAAAATATTACTCCCAAAAATAAATTGCCTTTGCAGCGGTTGCTTAATGTGTTGATTATTTTACTGGCTGTGCCGGTGACTATCATAGCATCTGTTTGCATACTGGTTTACTTCGTTTTTCTTTGGACGAGATCACTATGGATCACTGAGTCGGAAACAGCAGATGAGCCCTATCATCTGGAACTGGAATTAATAAAAAATGATCACCTGAAATTATCTTTGGTTGAAGATGAGTACGACGCTGTGCTCTTTAGCCTAAATGAAGAGTGGAACAGAGAGGTATACCGGGAACAAACCTGTTTATATCGAGTAAAAGCCATCCCTGCGATTCCGGCACTTGAAAACCAGGTATGTTGCTTTTACTGTAAGGAACAGCTAGAGGGTACCATTATTCAATTGCTGGATAATACGGCTCATTCGCTTTATGGACAACTCAATACTACGCTCATATTAATACAATACCCTGGCCTGGAGGTGACTTACATTGATGATGCAGGGCCGTTTTTTTTATATAATGACGAGAAAGACCCCGGGCTTATCAGGGGATTCAATGAGAAGGAAAAAATTGAAATTGAACTAGTAAAGAACTAATTGCTTTTTTGCGGCGAATTCGTCGCGATATATTAAATCTGCGAATCTGCGGCTATACTACTAATTGGGTTATTTTTACACGTAAATTAATTAGCATGGAATTGGGAAATGCGCTCAACTGGTTTGAAATTCCGGTAGAAAATTTTGAAAGGGCCAAAAAATTTTATGAAGCCATCTTTACTTTCCAGATGCCTGAGAGCAGTATGGGGCCGGCAAAAATGGGATTTTTCCTGTACGATTTCAAGGCCGGTAAAGTAGGAGGTGCTATTGTTCATCATCCCGGCTTTCATACACCTTCCGGAACCGGATCCCTCATCTACCTGAACTGTCAGCCTGACCTGCAAGTGGTATAGGATAAAGTGGAACCTGCCGGAGGAAAAATAGTTACCGTAAAGACATTGATCTCACCCGAGCAAAACCTCGGTTTCTGGGCTCTGATTTTAGATTGTGAAAGTAACCGGGTGGCCTTGCATTCTATGGGTTGAGCATGGGAAGGCTATCCTTCAAAGATCAACGAAAAAACGATCATCCTTGACTGGAGCTTATCTATTACGTTAGAAAACTTCAGGTTGATGTCACGACTATGTGCATTGCCAAGCCCGTTACTGATCTTGATCTCAGGGGAAAGAATAAAATACCGCATGTAAAAATTAAAACCTATCCCCGCCTCCATGCCATAATCAAAGGATTTTAATTTTACAAGGTCCTCCGCATTTTTTGCGCGTGCCTTACTGGAAAGGTCATATTCAAGCTTAAGCCCTCCCATCATATATACCCGGAAATTATTTATGCGATCACTTCTGAACTTTAACTGTACTGGAAAACCCAACAGGATAGATTCTATATTCTTGGTCATTACCTTTTGTTCCTCATAATACGGATCCGGGAATTTTAAATTATAAGTAATGGTCTTATTGACGAATAACAACTGTGGAAACACAACTCTTGCCTGGAAACGATTGCTTAGGCGGAAGGTATGAATGCCCCCTATCCCCAAGCCCATGGTATTTTCCGGACTGGTAACGAGCACACTATCACTCCTTAGAAATTGAGGGTGCTGACTTACCTGCAAGCGGCTTTGGGTTCCCATGATTACTATACCTATATGATAAGGCTTTTCGTCGCTTTCAGGAAGGTTGATTTTGTCTCTCAACTGTGCCTGCGCCAGGGAAGCATGCAAAAGTACAATTAAACCCGTTATTACTAGTTGAACCCTTTTTGTCCGCAAAACATGACTAATATTCACTATAATCTATTTTTCAGGAAATAATTAAATCTCTAGGTAAAAAATCACAAATACGGACAATTTATATGAAAAAATAAATATTAGCTTAGGCTCTAACGGGAGCGGCTGCAAGATATTGCCTTTAACGTATCGACCAGATAAATCAATGATAATATTGGTTTAAAATTACCATAAGTCAAGAATGTTTTTTCCGATGTTGTAAACAGATTTCCTGATCCGGCATCATCCTTAAACCGGGATGATGTCTTTTTACATAAAAATTTCATGATTGTGAAACATGTATACATGACTCTGCTTATCCTGTCTCCAACATTGCACGCTTTGTATGCCCAAACAGGAAACATTACAGGGAAAATAGTCAGTACAGATGGGAAACCGGCTTCTTTTGTAAGTATTTCGCTTAAAGAGATCAGGAAGGGAACTACTTCAGCTGAAGACGGCCGTTTCATGTTAAAAAATATAAAACACGGAAATTATACCCTGGCCGTATCTCATGCCGGCTTACAATCACAGGAAAAGCAGGTTTGGGTAAGCGCTAATCAAACCTTTGCACTAAACTTTGTACTCCGGGAAACCGCTGACCAGTTAGCCGAACTGGTGATAAACGGTAGAAAGAGTGCTAACGCCAGGGCATTATCATCAGGAAAAATATCCATAGCACCGATGGATCTGCCCCAGAGCGTAAGCGTCATCGGACAAAGTGTGATCAGGGATCAGCAGGTCATGCGTTTAAGCGATGTCATAAAAAATGTAAACGGTGTTTACCTGGCAACGACCAGGGGAAGTACACAGGAAAGTTTTTCCGCCCGCGGGTATGGCTTTTCCAGCAGCAATATGTTCAAAAATGGTTCACGGGTCAACTCGGGCGCCATGCCTGAAGTTAGTTCATTGGAAAGAGTGGAGATCCTTAAAGGAAGTGCCGCCATTTTGTATGGCAATGTAGCTCCCGGCGGCATAATCAATATGATAACCAAGCAACCAAAGTTTGAGAGAGGTGGTGAATTAGCTGTGCGTTTGGGAAGTTACAATCTGATTAAACCTTCTATGGATATTTATGGGCCCATAAATTCGAAGGTTGCCTATCGGGTTAATGGCAGCTATGAAAACTCGGAGAGTTTCAGGAACGGTGTTAGCTCCGAACGGTTTTACGTTAACCCTTCGCTGTTATTTAAATTAAGTAAACATGTAGAACTACTTGTGCAGGCTGATTACCTGAAACATAAATTTACTCCTGACTTTGGTATCGGTTCACTTGACAATGTAAACATTGCACCTTTGTCCCGTTCAACCTTCCTGGGAGCTTCGTGGTCAAAAGCCAACACCCGGCAAACAACGGCTTCCGCTTTGTTGAAACACCGGCTGGGCGAAAACTGGCAGATTAATTATTCAGCTTCTTATCAGCAATATAAAAGAGATTATTATTCTACGGAAAGAATTCAGGCCTCAGCAGATGGTACCTGGGCACGCCCGCTCGGAAGAACCAATACTGCAGAAGATTATGTGATCGGGCAGGTTGACGTCACCGGGAAATTTAAAACCGGTATATTAGAACACACCCTCTTAACCGGCGTTGATGCAGACCGGTATTATACGTCTAACTATACCTTTAATCAACCTGCCATTTATGATACGATAAATATCTTGAACATTAACCGCTATAAGCCGCGTACTGATATTCCGGAGGCTTCACGGATCAGGGTGGTAAAAACTCCGGTTGTTCGTATGGGTGCCTATGTGCAGGACCTGGTCAACCTTTCCGCAAAATTTAAATTGCTTGCAGGAGTTCGTTGGTCGTACCAGGAATCTGAGCCTGCAAAAATAACTAACCTGGTCACCCATGTCCAAACTAAAGGCGTTTCTAAAGTGGATAAGGCCTTTTCACCACGTATAGGACTGATCTATAAACCGATTCCAATGACCGCCCTGTTTTCCAGTTATGCCAATTCGTTCTCAGTAAACAGCGGAACAGACGTATCTGGTAATGCCCTTGCTCCTTCCATTATCGATCAGTTTGAAATAGGGGTGAAAAATGATTTTTTTAAGGGAATGCTTTCTGCAAATCTAACTTTTTACCGCATCATCAACAACAACCTCGCCCAGACAGCCCGGTTTACTTCCGACGGTATCACGCCTAATAATAATACTAACGTCAAGGAACTTACCGGGCAGACCACCAGTGATGGTTTTGAGCTAGACCTTACAAGTCGCCCTGTTAACTGCCTCGATATTATGGCCGGTTACAGTTATAATTATATGCGCTATTCAAAAACGCCTGACGCAAAGGGCAACTATATAGAAGGTGAAAGGCTGGTTAATACCCCTGCACATACTGCAAATGCCAGTATGTTTTATACATTCGGTTCAGGAAAGATAAAAGGGCTGAAGATTGGCGCCGCGGCTTTTTATGTCGGCGACCGTTTCGGCGGATGGAATAACACCATCAGGCAGGTTCAGCAGTACTCGCGACTGATCGCGGTACCCGGATTTAGCACTATGGATATTTCTGCCGGATACACTTTCCGGAAGGTCAGCGTGTTGGCAAAAGTTTCCAACCTCACCAATACCTTTAACTATTACGTACACGAAAATTACAGCATAAACCCAATTGCACCAAGACAGGTCATCGGAACCCTATCGTACCGGTTTTAGCCGGATTTATTAGGATCAAGGTATTTAAACAATTACCTGACAAGACATGAAGAAAAAAAACCGGTTGAGAAAGTTTTTTAATGACGTTCATTTATGGCTGGGAATAGCAAGCGGATTGATTTTGTTTATTGTTTGCCTGACCGGCACGATATATACCTTCAGGACTGAAATTGAACATCTGGCCAATCAGTCGCAGTTCTACGTCAAGACAGATTCCCGGTCTGTTATATTGCCTGTTGATACCATCATAACACGCCTGGAAAAGCAACTAACCGGAAAAGTAACATCCATGCAGATACCGGCAGACTCGATGATGACTTACCAGTTGAGCGTCAGGCCGGGACTGGGGCAAACTGACCACGATAGCGCAAAAGCTACCGAATCACGACCCAAAAACTATTTTGTAAACCCCTATACCGGAAACCTGGTGCCACAGGAATCAGGCCTTTCTGATTTTTTTGCCAACGTCATGAAAATGCACCGCTGGTTGTTGCTTGACAATGCTACAGGCAGATTGATTGTAGGTTCCGCTACGATAATATTTGTTTTTCTGATACTGAGCGGCCTGATTATTTGGCTTCCGGCCCGTTTAAAAAACTGGAAGAAGGGACTGGCAATAAAATTCAGTTCGAATTGGAAAAGGATAAATCATGATCTGCACAATGCCTTTGGATTTTACGCCTGTGTTCTTTTACTGGTAATGGCACTGACCGGCTTGTGCTGGTCGTTCGAATGGTACCGCGACGGACTGGGCAAGCTGCTCGGCGCAAAAGTTTTCAGAGGCCGGGGAGAAAAGCCGATGCAATCCATGCTTCCGGCAGATACAACAGCCATCATTCCACTAAGCAATCATATTGTCAAAGCAAATATCCTGTTTCCTTACCGTGGTGATTTGCGGGTGAACCTGCCTGCTGAAACCCGAAGTTCGGTATCAATAACCAAGAACAAAACCGGTTTTTTTGCTTTTGCCGGACCAGACAAAGTTCAATTTGACCAGTTTACCGGAAAAATGTTGAAGAGAGAACGTTTTGCCGATAAGCGCTTTAATGAAAAGATTGCCGACTTGATTAAGCCGCTGCATACCGGTGAGATCTATGGCGCATTCTCCAAAATTATATATTTTCTTGTCTCCCTGATGGCTACCACCTTGCCGGTCACAGGAACCTTAATCTGGATCAACAAGTTAAAGAAGAAACGCAAACGCAAAACTATAACAGGACTACGTACTATTTCCGTGAGTGACAAAAAACCGTCTGAGGCGGAGATTGCCTGATCAACCTTAAGCTACTCGTATGCATTTTTCAGGCGCTGACTTCCATAGATTTGATAACCATGCCTGTTTCTACGAAATTCTTCAGGTTCAACCCAATAATCTCTGTCCAGCCAGTAGCAAAACATTCTCTTGCAAAATCAGGGACGTCAGCAGGAAATGTTTCAAGGCCGTCGTGGGTCAGCAGTAACCTGGTTTGGTCACCTTCGGGGAACAATTCAAAACTTACAAAAGAGTTACCCTCGTACCCTTCATACCGCCAGCTGTAACTGGGCTTTTCGCCTGGTATCACTTCAGTTATCTTACATAAATGAAGATAAGACTTGTCTTCGCTTTTCGCTTCAAACTTAAATTCAAAACCAGATTCGGCCTTGAAATCAGCAATATCGAAATACCATAGCTTCATTTGGTCTTTATCAGTAATTGCTTTCCAAACTTTTTCAACGGGTGCATTAAAAGTCCTTTCAATAGTAAATTGTTCGTTTTTCATTTTTTTGTTTTTTTTATTGATTTATTTTTATGGGGTGGCTTGTTTTCTTTCGCTAAAAATTGTTCCAGTGCGTCTAGCTTGGTTGTCCAGAATACCCGAAATGGCTCAATAAAGGCAGATACCTCTTCCAGTGATTTAAAGTTTGCCTCGCAGTATCTTTTTATCCCCCGGGCCAGCTTTTACAATGCTTTTGTACCACAATAAATGGTACAGATGCCGAGTGTGAGCTTCTTGAGATAGGTATTTGTATATCCTGCTTCATTTAAAATGGCAACAAATGCAGTTCCTTCCGGGAAAGCCTTTACCGATTCGTGAAGGTATTGGTAAGCATCGCGGTTGTTTGAGATCAGGCTTCCGATGCCCGGCGTAACCGTTTTCATATACCAGTTATACAAACCCTTTAACGAAGATTGGGGCCGGGAAAATTCAAGCACAACTAATTTTCCTCCGGGCCTAAGCACGCGTAACATATCTCTTAGCCCTTTGTGCAGGTTCTCGTAATTACGCACGCCAAATGCTACCGTAACCGCATCGAAGCTGTCGTCTGGAAACTGGATCGTCTCGCTGTCACCCTTTTGTAAAACGATGCGATCTTCCAAACGGAGCTTAGCGATCTTTTTTCGTCCCAGCTCAAGCATACCTTCGGAGATATCTATGCCGGTTATTCGATCGGTATGTAAATATTTGCAGGTCAATATGGCTACATCCGCAGTTCCCGTAGCAACATCCAACACTATTTTCGGCCTTAATTCCCTGAGCTCACGGATAGCCCTTTTGCGCCAGTATACATCCAGCCCACCACTCAGAAACCGGTTGATAAAATCATAACGGAAAGCAACCCTGTCAAACATCTGGGCAACCTGCTGCTTCTTGTTTAAGCTCGAGTCTTTAAATGGAACTATGGTATCGTGCGGCAATGGATCGTGCATGCATCAAAGGTAACATTTGGCAGGCAGTTTATATCAGCAGTGCTCATCAACTGCCCTCAAATCGTGATGGCCAATGTCACGCCGGCGACTGCCTTACTTCCTTCTTACTTCCACCTCAAACGCTTATTCTTGTATATTTACAAGGCCTCGTAACAGGGGCCACATAAATGATTATCACTTCTGCCACTTATCTTATCAGCAGTCCGGATTTTACATCATGTCCACCCCCGGACAGACCCGAGTATGCATTTATAGGCCGTAGCAATGTGGGCAAATCATCCCTGATCAATATATTGTGTAATAATCAGAAGCTGGCCAAGATTTCGAACTCTCCTGGCAAAACTAAACTGATCAATCACTTCAAAGTGGAAAGTATCCCAAAGAGTGAAGGACCCACAACACAGTGGTATCTGGCAGATCTGCCAGGCTACGGCTTTGCAAAAGTGTCTATATCGCAACGCAAAAAATGGGAAAAAATGATTGAAGATTACCTGCGTAAAAGGGAAAACCTGGTGAATGTATTTATCTTAATTGACGGAAGGCATTCACCCCAGAAAATTGACCTTGAATTTGTTAATCAACTGGGTAAATGGCAAATACCATTCTGCCTGGTATTTACCAAAGCCGACAAAGAAACCCAACTGGTCATTAGCAGGAATGTAAAAGATTTTCTTACCAGCCTGCGCGCCACCTGGCAATTTCTGCCTCAACATTTTATAACCAGCGCTGTGAAGAAACTCGGAAGAGATAAAATGCTGCAATATATTGAGGAACTTAATAAAGAATACAGCCACGATCATCCCTGAAGGTGTGTATCAGATCATCTTGGTATTTTTATTACCTGGGTAGCACCTGTAAACGAAAATTGAATATGTAGAATGGCACGAGCAGTATCCCAGAAAGCTTTGGTAGATTGCGTCTGAGCTGATCCATTTTCAAGGGAAGTAACTTCTATCCATTGATCATTTATCGCAATATAGGAAGGCCTGGCAGATAAACCGGGTATCATAAGGTCAATTTTGCGAAGATCGGGCCTGTCTGCAAACATCCCTCCATTAGAAGACATGTGCAACGTACAATATTCGTTGCTATTACCAGCCTCAAAATGCAGTAATTCAAATTTGCGCTTGTCAAAAGACGAGTTTGTTTTTCCATCATCATCATACATGGCATAAGATGAAGCTCCGTTGCAGGGATAGTAAGTAACCTCCAAGGAATCTGATGTAAAGGTTTCTGTGTTCCGCATTCCCGCTTTCGCCGGAATAAAAGCACCCTCCTTCACATATAATGGAATATCGTCAATGCCTACATTCTCGGTTATCCACTGCCCTCCTTTGATCTTTTCATTAGTAAAAAACCGGTACCAGTATCCCTCCGGCAAGTACAGTTTTCTTTCGGTTGCGTCTTTATGAAGTACCGGTGCAACAAGAATACTTTCTCCCCACATAAACTGATCTTCTGCCTTAAACAATTCAGGATCTGCTGCATTGTCATAGAACATCGGGCGGGTCAGTGGTTTCCCTTCTTTTGACTGCTGGTAGGCAAGGGTGTAATTATAAGGCAACAGATCATATCTCAGCTGAATATACCTGCGCACAATAGACTTATAGGGATCAGGATAAAAAACGGGCTCACTTTCAACATGTGCACTATGCGCGTCGATATCGCCGAGTGCTGTGCCATGTGGGCGAAAAACAGGTGTAAAACTGGCAAATTGTAACCACCTGGTGTATAATTCGGGATCCTTTTCGCCCATAGTAAAACCACCGGCATCCGAATGAATATAAGGAACACCACTCAGGCTCATGCCCAGCATAACGGGTAACTGTGCACGAAGGCCGCTCCAGTTTCTTCCTACGTCACCACTCCACGGAAATATAGAGTACCGCTGACTGCCTGCAAAACCGGAACGATTTAAATTGAACAACCGGACTTCGGGATAATCGGACTGGTACTTTTTGAATAACATTTTGTTCCAGTAATGTCCAAAAAGATTGTGCACTTCATCTGCACTGAACAACCTGTCAAAACCGAGGTCCTTCAGGTTATGATGCATCTCCGCCGGATGCGTTTCCGGCTCTCCCAAATCACCCCACCAGCCGGCTATGCCTTTCTCAACCTGCTTTTTATATTTTGTCCAAAACCAGTTTTGTGCCCTTTTACGAAAAAGATCCAACAAGCCTCCAAATCCAAAATAGAAGTTTGTTAATGTGAATGGATTACCCTCACTATCCACAGCATGATAGTTTTTTGATTCGCTGTAATTTTTTGTGCCCATCAGCACGTAAGGTTCGGTAATCAAAATTGTTTTAATGCCTTCCCCTTTCAAATCACTGATCATCCTGTCCGGATCGGGCCACCTTTCACTATTTACCCAGTCCAGGTTTCCCAATGTGTTCCTGATACTATCGCCGAACCAGAACAGGTCAAGAATAACAGCATCAAGAGGAAAATTTTCCTCTTTCATCATTGCGGTTATTGCTTTCAATTGTTCCTCGCTACGGTAACCAAATCGACTCATCAGGTTTCCAAACACCCATCGCGGCGGCAACGGCTGTCTACCAACAAGCTCTGTATAGTGCCTTAACACTTCACCAGTATTTTTACCGTTAATAATGTAAAAGGTCAGCTCGCCACTGGTAAAGCCGGCTTCCAGAACCTTGGGATCTTTTTTGCCAATATCCAGATAACCTTTGGAGCCGTTATCGAAAAAAATACCATACCCCTTGCTGGATAAGATAAATGGAACTGAAAAATTTAAGTTCTCGGTATTCTCGCCATAACCAAAAGCCGGAACATTATATAAAGCAAATCCATAACCCCTGCGGTTTAGAGGCAAAGCCCGTTCTCCACCCCCAAAGACCTGTTCACCCTTCTGTAACCGGAATTTAAATCCTTTATATTCATATTCGGAAAAATATTCTGCCAGCACGTCTCTTTCCTCCTGGCCAAACTGGTAAGAATATTTCGTTTCCTTCATCAGCACTCTGGCCACATTTCCGAAGTCAATTAATTGCTCTTCCTCATTTACAGCAACTAAAATTTCCGAAACTGGCTTTTTTATAACCGCATCAGTAACCTGTTCTCCCCTCGTATAGCCAAGAGGCCGGAAAGTGGTTTTTATAGTATGATCTCCATATAACTCGAACGACCACTCGCCGTTCTGCATTTTACGGAAAACCTTACTTCCCTTTGTTGAAAAACCTTTGGGAACTTTTGTGTTAAGTACAGATCGGAAAGAGGGTAACGGAAAAAGAGATAACATACGGCGAAATTATATATCGTCTAAACCAGCAACGCATTACAGTTTCAAAAATCACGCCTATTGATGTTTAAACATAAAAAACGGACTTTCATCAGAAATTATTCCATAAACGGGAAAAAAAATTCTCATAGTTATTATTTAAAGGGTTAGTCTTGTTTGTGTTTTAAATGATCCTTTTCATTGTCGAATTTATCCTGCTATGAGGGGCAAAATTAAAGCCCGGTCTGTTGAACCGGGCTTATAACTCGCTATTGTTCGCTTTATTATCCTGCTTTGAAAATACTTTCTTCCACAGGTTTATTTATTTCCACTTTTTTTGTAGTGCTTTTAATTATTATTCCCTGCGGCAAATTAATTTCTGCGGAAAAAGGAACCACGTATCCATGTTCCGTCTTCTGATAGTTTGAGTAGTTTACCATGGTTTCAACATCCTGGCCATTCACAGTTGACTTGCTAATGCTTCTGATCACATAGTATTTCGCCGGATCGATAAAATAAGTTAGTTCTAGATTGCCCTTTGTGGTCAGTTTTAATTTTATCGCTTTAACGCCCTGAATGTCCTCGTTTCCTGCTAATTCTACTTTGTTTCCTTTCTCAGCATAGTTGAATAAAGGCCCCCCTATATAGATCTGATGCTGGCCTGCTTTAACCATATCCTCAGTCATTTCGGTTGCTGAAGCCTGACCGGTCATCGGGTTGACAGACCATCCGCCTTGGTCCGTTATAACCTGTATTATTTTCTGGCCACTAATGTCCACTTCGTTTTTAAAACCTTTACCGTGCAGAATGACCGTTGTACTTGTAGCTTCATTTCCCATTACCTCAATAGAACTTTCCAGGTGAAGGGAATTGATCTGGCTGATTTTTTCTTTTCCACCAATGGCTTCTATATGTTTGGCTATAATTTCATCAGCAGATTGTGCTTTTACTGTAGTTACACTGATAAATAGGGTAGCGGCTACCCATGCAAATTGTAGTAGTTTCATTTATGTATCTGGTTTAATAATGATGATTTAATTAAATTTCAAACGGATATATTTTGCAACGAAAAATGTACCAGAATAGAGACATGTTAACTATTTAACATATCGCCCGGCATAATATAAAAGGGCTGATCTCGCTGTAACACAGACACACGTTAAGAAAAGAATACTACATTTAAACACTGAAAATTGCAAAAATTAAATCATGCATTCGATTACCGGCCAACTGGTTGACACATTTGAGAAAAGGATTTACCCTGCAATCGTTTCAATAGAAAATGGAAAAATTGCACGGATCGATCCGTTTTTATCGCGAACCCTGGCAGGAGAAGATCTAAGCCCACCCTCCCACTTTATTCTCCCTGGTTTTATCGACGCCCATGTGCACATTGAAAGTTCTATGTTAGTGCCTTCCGAATTTGCCCGGTTAGCTGTTATACACGGAACAGTAGGAACAGTCAGCGACCCCCATGAAATTGCCAATGTATGCGGAGTTGATGGTGTTCAATATATGATCGACAATGGAAATACCGTTCCATTCAAATTCAATTTTGGCGCACCAAGTTGTGTGCCTGCCACGGGGTTCGAAACTGCAGGAGCAAGCCTTGATGTTACTGAAGTGTCCCATTTATTGCAAAGGCCGGAAATAAAGTATTTAAGCGAAATGATGAATTTTCCGGGCGTCGTTTCCGGCGAAAAAGATGTGATGGAGAAGATTAAAGCCGCACACCGGAATGGCAAACCGGTTGATGGGCATGCTCCGGGACTAAGGGGCGAACAGGCGCGGTTATATATCAATGCCGGGATTACCACTGACCATGAATGTTTTACCAGGGACGAAGCGTTAGAAAAACTGGAACTTGGCATGAAGATTATCATACGTGAAGGAAGTGCAGCAAGAAATTTCGAAGCATTGATAGAACTGTTACACGACTATCCCGACCGGATGATGTTTTGCAGTGATGACAAGCATCCTGACAGTCTGTTGGATGGACATATCAACCAGTTATGTGAAAGGGCTGTGGCAAAAGGAATAAATATTTTTAACGTGTTAAGGGCTGCCTGCGTTAATCCCGTGTTACATTATGATCTCGATATTGGTTTGCTGCGCGAAGATGATGCTGCTGATTTTATTATCGTAGAAGACCTTACATCTTTTAAAGTGCTGCAAACCTTTATTGATGGGGAACTGGTGGCTGAAAACGGCAGATCCTACATAAAAACACAGGAGCCATTCACGATAAATCAATTTTCCTGCAGCAGCAAACAAATTAAAGATTTCGTATTTCCTGTTTCGTCTTTGGAGCATGGCGCTTTATTACCTGTCATAGAAGCTATCGACGGACAGCTTATCACTAACAGGCTGGAATATGCGCCCAAAGTCGTGAACAACAATGTAGTCAGTGATCCGCAACAAGACATTTTAAAAATGGTAGTGGTTAACCGTTACCATAACGCGCCCATATCCAAGGCGTTAATTAAAAATGTAGGATTGAAAGCCGGGGCCATTGCTTCTTCGGTTGCCCACGACTCTCATAATATTGTAGCGGTTGGTGTTGATGATGATAGCTTGTGTAAAGCCGTAAACCTGGTTATCAGGCACAAAGGCGGAATAAGTTGTGTAGGCCCTTCCGTTTTATCCGGAGAGGAAAGCATGCTGACAGATTATGAAGAGTCGGTACTTTCTTTACCCATTGCCGGTTTGATGAGTGCAGCAAATGGATTCGAGATAGCACAGGCTTATACTGAAATAGACAAGCGGGCAAAAAAGCTAGGCTCCGGGCTGTCGGCGCCTTTCATGACCTTGTCGTTTATGGCCCTGCTGGTAATACCTCATCTCAAATTAAGCGATAAGGGATTGTTTGATGGAGATGACTTCAGGCTGTTGCCATAATTGTTTCTGCCTCTGTCATGATTGCTTACCTGATCCCGGTGGTCGTTACGCTCGAGTCAGTCAGCATAAACTAATCAGGTTGAATTGTGTTAACTAAAAAACAGCAGCTATGGCCAATCTTTTCAGCCCGATAACTTTCAGGAACATTGAACTTAAGAACAGGATAGTAGTTTCGCCTATGTGCCAGTATTCAAGTGAAGATGGCTTCGCCAACGACTGGCATTTTGTGCATCTTGGCAGCAGGGCTGTGGGCGGTGCGGCGCTTGTTATGGCAGAAGCTTCGGCCGTTTCCCCGGAAGGGCGCATTTCAGCCGCGGACCTGGGCATCTGGAAAGACGAACACATAGAACCGTTAAAAAAGATTACCCGCTTTATCCATCAGCAAAATGCGCATGCCGGTATTCAGCTGGCTCATGCAGGCAGGAAGGCAAGTCATACTGAACCATGGAATGGAAATGTTCAGGTGGGAATCACTAAGGGAGGATGGCAAGCTGTTGCGCCCAGTGCCCTTGCGTTCTCTTCAGGTGATGAATTGCCGGTGGCCCTTACTCCGGAAGAGATAAACCAAATAGTTGCTGACTTTAAAGCTGCAGCAAAAAGGGCCCATCAGGCCGGATTTACCGTCATTGAAATACATGCTGCCCATGGATACCTCATTAATGCGTTTTTGTCTCCGCTGAGCAATCAAAGAACCGATGAATACGGCGGTGAGTTTAACAACAGGATCCGCTTCCTGCTGCAGATAATAGCAGCAGTAAGAGAAGAATGGCCAAACGGGTATCCCTTATTTGTGCGGATATCTGCTTCTGACTGGATCAAAGAAGGATGGACCATCCGGGATTCCGTTGCCCTGGCGGCCATCCTCAAAACAAAAGGAGTCGACCTGGTTGACTGCTCCTCCGGCGGAATCGTTCCTAACTTACCGATCCCTGCAGCTCCGGGATATCAGGTGCAATTCGCCGAAGCTATCCGTAGAGAAACAGGTATGCCTACAGCCGCTGTCGGTATTATCATTACGCCTTTGCAGGCAGAAGAGATCATTGCCAGTGAAAAAGCGGATCTGGTGCTTCTTGCAAGGGAATTTTTAAGAGACCCGTATTTCCCTTTACGAGCCGCAAGGGAATTGGAATACGATACAAAATGGCCGGTTCAATACGAAAGGGCCAGGCGTAAAGCCTGAACTTGAAACGCTTTAATTGTTATTAATATGGCAGAAGACCTGACAATTATTAAAGGATCCAAAAAAGAACAGTATTTGGCGTTGATCCCCCAGATTAAAGGCTTACTTACCGGGGAACCGGAACTTGTTGCTAACCTGGCCAATATATCTGCAGCTTTAAAAGAGCAATTTGGCTGGCTGTGGGTAGGATTTTACCTGGTTAAAAAAGACCAACTGGTTTTAGGCCCTTTTCAGGGACCTGTAGCCTGTACACGCATTTTTAAAGGAAGGGGAGTTTGTGGTACCAGCTGGGAAAAAGCGCAGACGCTGATAGTGCCGGATGTGGACAAATTTCCCGGCCATATTGCCTGCAGCAGTATATCACGTTCGGAGATCGTAGTTCCACTGATCAGGCATCATACTGTTTTTGGTGTATTGGATGTTGATAGTGAACACTATGATCAATTTGACCTTACCGATCAACTTTACCTGGAGCAGATAGTAAACCTGATTGAGCTTGATGAAGGGTAGCAATCGGGCGTGGCTATTGGGGGTTGACGCACCATTCACCGAAATAAAAATGCAGTTCACCGGGTTATTTATTCTTATGGCCTGTTCACTCTTGTGTAGACAGCCCATCAACTATAAATTTGAAAAAAAACCCATGGAGGATCAGAAGTACAGGAGTTGGAACGGAAGGATATGGAGCGGACTTCTGCTGCTTATTGTAGGCAGCGTTTTACTGTTGCAGCGGCTTGGGGTGTATTTTCCCTATTGGTTGTTTAAGTGGCCCATGCTGCTCATTATTGTCGGTATATTGATTGCGGCCGGCATATTTTTTCCGCTTTTAAGGAACGAACAGCAACAAAAAATAGATCAGCTTCAGGCTCAGATAAATCAGTTAGAAAAGGAGACAACTCAACACCAGCAATGGAAAAAGCAGGACAGCGTCCGGTACACAGTCAACCTGTTAAGAAATGCTGATATTCAAAAGCTGAAAACACTGAAGCAGGAAATTAACACTACCTGTCAACGTTAGAAACACTCATCAGGAACATCATGCTTCCGCTCCCATCCAGATGGCACCTCCGATGCTGTTGCGTTTTGCACCCGTAACCGAGGCCAGTGTGTTATTTTCTTCCCTCCATCTCAACACACCCATTAGTCCCATAATTACAGCTTCCTTAAAATTAATAAGATTGTCCTCTGGGACAACCACTTTAATCCCTGGCTCTTCTAAAACCTGCTGCAAACGGCTGATCACAAATTTGTTCTTCGCTCCTCCACCGGTTACCAGTAAGCGTTGACCTTCGGCCGGTGACTGATGGCCTTCGGCCTTTGGCATTAAATTGACAATTGCCAATCTGATTTGGTCAACAATATGTTCCACGTAGGTTCTTAGGGCATCCGGCGTTTCGAGACCATAATTGATAATTAACGGATACACCATTTCCACACCAAATGCATTTGCCAACGACTTCGGATAGGGAAGTTTATAGTATTCAAGTCTACCGAGTTCATACAATAAAGCTTCATTGGCTTTTCCCGAGGCGGCCATCAGGCCATCTTCGTCGAATGGAACACCTTGCTGACCCGACAACATATTTAAAATACGGTTGGCTGAACAAATATCAAACGCAACATAATCACCACCTGATTTGGCGGATATATTGGCGATTCCGCCCAGGTTAAGCAAGAGGTCGAATTCGGGAAGCAATAACTTCTCGCCGATCGGAACGATCGGCGCTCCCTGGCCTCCCAGTGCTATATCCATTGCCCTCAGATCTGAAATGACCGGCAATCCGGTAACAGCTGCAATAGCAGCACCATCGCCTAACTGGGCCGTCATTTTCCGGGAGGGAATATGAAAGGTGGTGTGGCCATGGGATGAAACAAGGTCTACCTTATGATGAAGATCATGCTTATCAATAAACCGGTTTACCAGTTCACCTGTATAATGTCCGTAAGATGTATGGAGTAAATGATAGTCCACTGCCGGTAAAGCGGTTGCCTGGCTTAATTGATTGATCCAATCGTCCGGATAGGAAAAGCAATCTGCATATTTGATCTCAAAGCTCCACTTGCCACCCGTTTCCTGGAAATGCGCGTAGGCGATATCCAACCCGTCAAGAGAACTGCCGCTCATCAGGCCTATGGCTTTATAGATCATATTTTAAAGTTCAGGGTTCAAAAGTTCGAGGTTCAATTGGATATACAAGACAAAAGAATGCTGAACCAGATATTACATTTAAAAATACCAATATTATCCTTGTTACCAAATTAAACGACAGTTTACCTGAACTTCGAACTACGAACCTTGAACTCCGAACTATCTCCCCTCCATCTCGTATTTTAATCATAATTTGTCATATCAAAACTCCGCTTATGGTTATCAATCTGAGTGAGCAGTATTCCCTGATAAGTGATTGGGTAGGTGAATTACGTGATGAAGTAATACAAACCAACCGGATGCGCTTTCGCCGCAACCTCGAACGCATTGGAGAAATGGCAGCGTATGAGATCAGTAAGCAACTGGAATTTGAAGAAAAAGAAATCCAGACACCGTTAGGCATTTCGATATGTAAAGTACTGAAATCCCAGCCGGTGCTGGCAACCATCCTTCGCGCCGGACTACCGCTGCACCAGGGCTTATTGAACTATTTCGACAAAGCGGACAACGCATTTATTTCGGCCTATCGAAAGCATAATAAGGATGGCAGCTTCGATATTAGTTTAGATTACGTTTCCTGTCCGGAGTTAGAAGACAGGGTGGTGATCATTTCAGACCCCATGCTGGCAACGGGCGCTTCGATGGTAAAAACCATCCGGTATTTACGCGAAGAAGGCCGGCCTTCTTCCATTCATATCGTTTCTGCTATCGCTTGCACAGTAGGTATAGAATACGTTCACCGGAGCGAACCGGCCGTAAAGATCTGGTGCGGTTCCATAGACGACGAACTAACGGCAAAGGGTTTTATTGTACCAGGCCTGGGAGACGCCGGTGACCTCGCATTTGGTACTAAAGTGCAAATGTGATGGTTATAGACAAGGATATAAATATCAGATAACTGCTTTTTTCGTACTTTGAGAATTCCTTATCAAGAAAATGATTAAAAACGTCTCTATATTTATTTTCGTATTCCTGGTTAGTTTACACGTTAAGGCACAAGATCCGGGCTTTTCCCAATTTTTCGCATCTCCGTTAACGCTCAATCCGGCACTCACGGGCAAGTTTGACGGAGTATTCCGGATTGCCGGTAACTATCGCGACCAATGGCCTGCGATCAGCAAAGCGTTTATAACATCTACCGTATCTGCCGATATAAATATTCTGCGTAACCGCCTGGCTGAATCGGATAACTGGGGAATTGGTTTTATGGCCATGACAGACAAAACAGCCAGTGGAGTGTTAACCAGCAATTATTTTTCTATCTCCACGGCCTACCATAAAGGCCTTGATGAGAATGGCCTGCACCAGATTGGGGTGGGATTCCAGGGAACTTATGCAGGCAAACGCCTCGATGGAGGTAAGCTGAATTTTGAAGACGAACTTGACCAGTTAGGAGGGTGGACAAATCCCACAAGCGAACCCCTTAACGGAAGATCGGTTAATGTAAACTATATGGATTTTAATGCCGGCATGCTGTACAACGGCTCAACCGACGGCTATAACAATTTTTACCTGGGAACTTCCTTCTATCATATCAACAGGCCAAAGGAAAGTTTTAACGACGGCTATTATTTGTTGAATCCGCGGTTGACTATACATAGCGGCGGATACTTTCCGGTGGCTGAAAATGCTACCATTCACCTTAGTGGAGCCCATAGCCGGCAAGCCGGGGCTTTTAATACGATTGTAGGAGGCGCAGTGGCGCTTGATGTGAACGACGATGAGGAAAACCCAACCCGGTTTTATGCCGGTTCCTGGCTTCGTTTAGGCGACGCCGTTATCCCTTATGTCGGACTTGAATTTGCCGATTTCCGCCTGGGAGCTACTTATGATGTGAATATTTCAGATCTGAAAACGGCTTCCCAAAGCCGGGGTGGCATTGAGATTTCGCTTATCTATATTAAACGCCCTGCTGAGGGAAGAAAAAATATTCCGTGTCCCCAGTTCTGATTTACCACCCCTAACCCCTCCTTGAAAAGGAAGGGAACACTAGATTTCCGCTTACCTCATCCGCACCTCCCTTTATTCGCACAACCGCACAACCGCACATTTGCAAATTCGCACATTTGCATTATTTACTTTTACTGACAAACGGGTTACCCTTTACATGAAACCGGTAATGCAGCTTCGCATCTTCACCGGCATAATCCACTCCGATCCGGGGAGAAGAAATGATTTGCGACTCTTGTAACTCATTTCGATCATCAGCAATGAACAAATCATCTCCCAGTAAAGAATAGCCGGTATGTTGTTTTAAGATACCCAAAGCTTTAGACACATTACCAGGGCCTCTGCCTATTGTGGTATCAAACGCTGTTTTATTCATTCTCTCAACCATCAGTTCAACACCAGCTACGGGCTCTACGCCCCTGATCAAAACTGCGTGGGGAATACCATTCGCATTTGTTACCACGTTAAACAGGTTATGGATGCCGTAACACAGGTAAACATATGCCAGTCCGCCTGCTGAATACATGACTTCAGTGCGCAACGTCCTTCTTCCACCAAAGGCATGCGAGGCCCTGTCAATGACACCATTATACGCTTCCGTTTCAACAATGCGGCCACTGGTTAACCGGCCATTGAATTGCGTAACGAGCAATTTTCCAAGTAATTCTTTCGAGATCGTTAGCACGTTCAGGCGCTGATAAAAGGCAAGCGGCAGTTTTTCCATAATAAAAAGAATTCAAAGGGTCTGCACTCAAAGTAATACTTTTATACACGCAAAAATAAAATCCGTTTGCTGAAAGAAATTGTAACTGCGTTTGAATCTTATTTCAGGGCTCATCAATTCATTAGTGAGCATCGCTTATGGAAATGGATCATATTGCCCGGCGTGTTATATATGGTTATGTTTTGCCTGGGCCTTTATTTCTTTATTCTTTCTTCTAACGAGGCTGTTTCTTATCTTACTGCACTTACCGGCTTAGACAGATGGCTGCAACAACAACGAAGTGCTGCGTTAAGCTTCCTGTTCCTGATGGGCGGAGTTATGGTCAGGCTAATCCTGGTTTTTTTTTATTTTTCCCTTTTCAAATATATGTTTCTAATTATAGGCTCGCCCTTATTTGCATACCTGAGCGAAAAAACAGAAGCGTTGCTGGAAGGCAAGGATTACTCGTTCAGCTTTACCCAATTGCTGAAGGATATTCTTCGTGGTGTGAACCTGGCCTTGCGAAATGCCTTGTGGCAAACTGTTTATACCGTTTCCATTTTGATTTTGTCCTTCTTTCCCCTCATCGGCTGGATAACACCGGTAATCGCCTTATTCATAGAATGCTATTACTACGGATTCTCCATGCTTGACTATAGTTGCGAACGCCATAAATTGACGCCGTCTCAGAGTGTATCCTTTATTGGTAAACACAGGGGCCTTGCTATCGGGAACGGACTGCTGTTTTATCTAATGCATATTGTTCCGCTGGCCGGTTGGGTGCTTGCACCAGCCTACGCAGTGGTTGCCGCAACGCTTAGTTTATACTATCAACAAAAAAAATTGTAATGGCAAGTGCAGCCTTAGGATTTGTATACCTTATCCCCACCTTTCTGGATGAAGAAAATCTGCAGGTGTTACCAGCTTACGTTCTCGATGCCATAAAAGACTGCCAGGTATTTTTCGTGGAAAATGAACGCAGTGCCAGGCGGTTCATGAAGTTATTATGGAAAGAGATGGTCATAAATGATTACGAGTGGCACAGCATTCACAAAGCAGAAGAAGAGAGCACGGAAACGTTTAAAAGACTATTGCAAAGAGGTATGCATATCGGCATCGTCAGTGAAGCTGGCTGCCCGGGTATAGCAGATCCCGGTCAATTGTTGATAAGTACGGCCCATGAGATGGGAGCGGTGGTTAAACCATTGGTTGGACCAAGCTCGATCTTGCTGGCGTTAATGGGAAGCGGTATGAACGGACAGCAATTCAGGTTTAACGGTTATCTGCCCATTGATCATCTGCAACGCGTGACTGCGATCAAGGAACTGGAGGTCAGGTCGTTAAAGCAACGTTGCACACAGATCTTTATAGAAACCCCTTACCGTAACAATCAGCTACTTGAAACGTTGATTAAAACATGCCAGCCCTCCACCCGGTTGTGCCTTGCCGTTGATATTACCGGAAAACAAGAAACCATTGTGACTAAAACAATTGCGGAGTGGAAAAAAAACTGTCCTGATATACATAAACGGCCGGCGATTTTTCTGATTAGCGGGGGATTTGAAGAAGGTTTGAAGTTCAAGGTTTAAGGTAGACTCACCGGTGGTGGTTGGTGAAAAACACCCAACCACGGGCAGGACCTTAAACTTTAAACTATCTATTTAGTTCGCGCATGGCTACAATGCTGTCTACAACAAATTCAGTATGTCCTCTCCAGGGAAGTCTTCCAATATATTCTTTATAGTGCAGTTCAAATTCTTTTCCGCTGTTTGTCATCAGCATGTTGGCAATATCCGGGCGTTGCACCGAAAACTCGAATTCATAAGATTGAACAGAACCCGGTTGGCGGCTGCGAAGTCCCGACTGAATTAATTTACCCTCATAGGTTTTAAAAATATACCCTTTTTTAGTAAGGTAATTCAGTTCTCCCGACTTAACCCCTTCAGCAAATACATAAAAATACCTCCAGTAAATAAACCCTGCCAATATAAGAACCACTATCAAAACAACAATTCCCAGAAACTTTCTCATAATTTATTTTTTACATGTTGACCCATTAGCCTTAACATCTAGCTATAGAAATCAACCTTATTAAATTAACGTATTACAGAACTACTATAATCCGTATTTATCAACCAGGTAAATCAATGCAGACATATTTACGGCCCCCAGTTCCAATTCTCGTTTGTGTACATTCTCAAAAACATCATTCCTTGCATGGTGAACATCAAAATATCGTTGCGAGTCGGGATGCAGGTCAGCTACAACGGTACCCAGTGACCTGTTTAGCGGAGTAACATCAGCACCTCCGTTCCCTTCTGTAAACTCACTGACTCCATATGGCTTGAACAGGGGGAGCCAAAGCCTCACCTTCTCTAATCTTTCGCCATTCAGACTTATATCAAACCCCCTGGGTGTGAAACCACCGGCATCGCTTTCCAGCGCAAACAAATGTTTTTCGTTTTTGGTTTTTGCCTGCTCTGCATATTTCAACGCTCCCCGTAATCCATTTTCCTCATTGGCAAACAGTACCACTCTGATCGTTCGTTTCGGATTATAACCCAACTTTTTCAGAACATGTAATACTTCAATCGACTGAACGCAACCTGCGCCATCATCATGTGCTCCTTCGGCCGGGTCCCAGGAATCCAAATGGCCGCCAACGGTAATAATTTCTTCAGGAAAGACAGATCCCTTCCATTCACCAATGACATTGTGCCCAATCGTATCCGGTAAAAACTGTGCCATCGTTTTCAGGTAAGCGACTGGTTTAATGCCTGCATTTATTAACCGGGCCAGGTTGTCGGCATCCTGAAGGCCCATGGCTGCACAAGGGATTTTTGCATACAGACTATCATAGACAGTTGAACCTGTATGGGGATTGTTATCTACGGAACCGGTAAGCGACCTGATCAAAACAGCAACGGCTCCGTACCTGGATGCACGGCCCGGTCCTGACCTCCTGTAAACACCCGACTCGCCATAGGCCTGACCGGGTTCAAGGTATTTTGGATTGAACGGGTGGTTAAAAAATACAATCTTACCTTTTACCTCTTCTCTACGTTTTTCAAGCTCGTCAAAATTATTGATAAGCATAAGCGAAGCCCGAACACCTTTGTTGCCCGTTCCCATTGAATTACCTAGGGCCAGTACATCCAGATTTGTTTGAACCCGTTTTCCATTTTTATCTATATAACTTAAAAACGCTCTGTCCTTACCTCCGCGCAACCAACGCGGCACCAGGCATTGTTGCAGGTACACGTTTTCAGCCCCGGCTGCCTGCAAGGCAGCAATTCCCCATTTTTCTGCCTTATACATTTGTAGAGAACCCGCTAAGCGGCCGCCGATGGTTTTACATAAAACACGAAGGTTCTCATATGCCTTTCCACCCGTTAATATTTCATCAGCCAGCTTACGGATAAATAACGCATCTTCGTTTTGGGCATGGCTTGCAAGGTGGACAAAAAGCAAAACAAAGAATAACAACCGCTGCATATTGTGATCTTTTTTTAAAGGTAGTTAAACATTCTTATGCTTAAAGTAGTTTAGCATAAGTGAAGATCATTGAATAAAAATTAATTTACCTTTAATGCACATGATGGTGGTTGCAGAAGCTAGTTATCAAGTGATGTAAATGATTTCATTGAAGTTATTATGACCACCTTTAAATACTTATAACCAATACGGCTTATGAAAATCGGGATTGTTTGTTATCCTACATTTGGGGGCAGCGGTGTGTTAGCTACCGAGCTGGGTAAGGCATTGGCGACTAAAGGGCACGAAGTTCATTTTATTACTTATCAGCAACCGGTCCGACTAAATGTATTCAATGCAAATATTTTTTATCACGAAGTAAGGGTGCCAACATATCCGCTGTTTGATTATCCTCCTTATGAAACCGCATTGGCAAGCACTATGGTAGACGTTATTGCAAACAATAACCTCGACCTGCTGCATGTACATTATGCCATTCCCCATGCATCGGCCGCATACATGGCAAAAAGAATTCTTGAAAAACAGGGAAAGAAAATTCCGGTAATTACAACCTTACATGGCACAGATATCACGCTGGTTGGCAGAGACAAAACCTATGCTCCGGTTGTGGCGTTTTCCATAAACGAAAGCGATGCCATTACAGCAGTTTCCTATAACCTCCGCGATGAAACCTTTCGTTCATTTAAAATTGAAAAGGACATTGAGGTTATTCACAATTTTGTAGATGTAGAACGATTTCAGAAAAAACCTATCGATGCCTTCCGCAAAGTGATTGCGCCTGACGGAGAGTGCATACTGCTGCATGCATCCAACTTCAGAAAAATTAAACGGGTGGAAGATGTAGTACGGATCTTTGCCGCCGTTAACAAGCAGATTCCAAGTAAATTTTTATTTGTGGGTGATGGTCCCGAGCGTCCCGCTGCAGAAAGCCTGGCCCGGGATCTGGGCATATGTAATGATATGCGTTTCGTTGGAAAACAGGAACAAATGGAAGACATCCTGGCCATTGCAGACCTTTTCCTGCTGACATCGGAATATGAGAGTTTCGGACTTGCAGCATTGGAAGCCATGGCAGCCGGTGTACCGGTGGTGAGTACCAACGCAGGTGGATTGCCCGAAATTAATTTACCCGGTGAAACAGGTTTTCTCAGCAACGTGGGAGATATACAAGACATGACAGGCCATGCTATTGAAATCCTGAGCGACCCGGACACACTAAGGCAGTTTAAGGCGCGCGCGCTGCAACAGGCCAGGCAATTCGATATACATCATATCATTCCTAAATATGAAGCCTTGTACAACCGTTTTCTGTAAATCATTTTATCGTCTCAACCAGGATTCAGGATTGAAATTTTGATTTTTTTCATTGGAGATGAGAAACTCCAATTCGCCCTGGCCATCTCCTTTGTCTGCGACTTGTCCGATGACCTGCCCCCTGTTGACCTGCTGCCCTTTTGAAACCGAAGCAGATGACAAATTACTGTAGGTGCTGAAATATTTTCCGTGTTTGATAACAATACCCTGAACTTCTCCAATGTAAAAAATATATGTCACCTGACCGTCAAAAACGGCTTTTACCGATTTCCCCGCCTCCGTTTCAATAGTAATGCCCGGATTGTCATAATCAATATTCAATCCTTCAACTTTTTGCCGGCTGAAATGCATGGATACCCGTCCAGACTCAATCGGCCAGGGCAGGCTACCTCTATTTTTTTCAAAATCATCAGACAACGCTTTTGACGCAGGATCAGCATCAAACACACTTGTTGTTTTATTCACCTTGGTTTCATTCCTGACCACCGGCGCCGAGCCCGTGACTTTTGGCGCATTCGAGGCTTTAGGTTTGTTTGCATTTGCAACATCTTCTGCCTGTCTTTTCTTCGCTGCTGCTGCAGCAGCTTCTCTGGCAGCTTCTTCGCGGGCCCTCCTGATCGCCGCGTTAATGGCAGCACTTAACTTCTGGTCTTGTTTTCTTTTGGCGGCCATTTCTTTCATCAAATCCTTCTCTCTGGATTTCAGTTTCGACACTACAGCATCCTTTTCTTTCTTTTCCACCTCCAGCACCTGTTTTTGCTTATTCTGTTCCTTAAGTACTACTGATTTTATTTCTTTATTCTCATTGAGGCTGTTGATCTTCTGTTGTAATTGGTCCTGCGTATTTTCAATATTTGATGCCTGCTGTTCGCGGTAGTTACGGTATGAGCGCAGATATGCCACTCTTTTTAACGCATCATTAAAGTTCCTGGCTGAGAAAATAAAATTTACAAAGTCGTAATTGCTTCTGTTTTTGTACGCATAAACAACGCTTTTCTGATATTGCATTTTTAAGGTGTCCAGTTCCTTTTTTAGTTTACCAATATCTCTGTAAAATTGAAGCATGTCCCGCTGTATCAGGTTTATCTGCTGATTGATGTTTTCAATCTCAGCCTGTCGTAGGCGAAGCCGCTTTTGAATAAGGCTCAACTGCCCGAGGGTTTCCTTTTTATTTTTTTTCGTTTCACTCAGCGAATTTTTCACCTCATCGATCTCTTTCTGTATAGCTGCACGTTGACGCTCGAGGTCTGATTTATTTGATTGCGGCAATGCTGCATTTCCAATAAAAAGTAATATGGCTAGAAAAAAAATACATTTTGTCATCTGTTATCGTTTAACATAAATGAGGATGCAGGCATACCGGCATCAATAACCTGCCTGAAAATTATGCTGCAATTAACGGGGTATTCAAAAATAAAATTTAAACGCTTAACTGCGCTTATAATTTTTCGGGATAGTAAAAGGAAGGCTTAATATTTCGTTAAAGCTATATTGCTTGAAGTCCATATCAACGTCAACTTTTGATTTTTCAGCTACGGTAATTTTACGTAGCGTTGAAAAGGAAACACCCGATTTATTTTCATAATTACTGTAAGTAAGGTCGCAGGTTCTATTACGCTTGGTGTTGACATCGTCCAGCTTACTATGTTCAAGCACATAACCCTCGTTGCTTAACGTAAGCAGGTTTTTAAACAAATTTCCCATACTTAAGAACAACAAAGACGATTCGGTTTTTTTGAAAGAAACAATATTGCTGTCTAAGTAAATGGGATTACCAATGATCAGGTCTTGCAGTGTTTTGAAATCAAATGGTATCTGCACCAACTCCTGCAAATAATTCACTGACCGGAGTTGCACTTGCTTATCTTTTTTATTTAATACCTTAACACTATCGGGAGTGATGATCACCCGGAAAGCTTCGTAACTGAAAACGGTAGCGTTGATGGAAAGCCAGATGGCGCTGTCTTTCAACATCCTTACAAAAACGGTAAGATCAGGTCCCTTTCCATCCTTATCCGAGTAATCTACTTTGATCTTGGCAGAAAATGTTTTAAAGTCGATCTTACTGCTTCTTACCTGGCCTAAAACCTCGTGTATAAATTTTATAGAATCAGCCTTTGAGTCGTCGACAATAACCACTTGCGCAGTATCTTTTTTTGCAATGGCCGTTTGTATCTTCTTTGTAGGACGGCAGCCAATAGCAAGTATAACATTTAGCGCAATCAGAAATGGCATGATGTACTTCATAATCGTAATTATTTTCCTGTGTGACCGAACCCGCCCTGATCGCGCTTTGTAATAGCCATTTCCATGACCGGTTTCCATTTTACCGTTTCAACCTTCTGCACGATCATTTGAGCTATCCGGTCACCATGATGTATGATATGCTGTTCTTTAGAAAAATTGATGAGGATTACTTTAAGTTCTCCCCGATAGTCCGAATCTATTGTACCGGGTGAATTCAGACAAGTAATGCCGTGTTTGATCGCCAGGCCGCTTCGTGGTCTTAACTGGGCCTCATAACCGCCTGGCAGTTCAATGTACAAGCCCGTAGAAATAATTATCCGTTCCATCGGACCTATTGTTAGTGGTTCGATCAAATCCGCCATAATATCCATACCAGCCGAACCTGCAGTAGCGTAACCGGGTAATGGATTAGAAGATTGATTGACGATCTTAACTTCTACCTTCGACATGTTTGCAAAAGTATGGAATTCGCACATCCGCACATTTGCATTATTTTCTTTTCTTTAACAACACCGTCGCATAGGCCATCAAACCTTCTTCCCTCCCTACAAAACCCATGCGCTCGGCGGTCGTAGCTTTAACGGAAACATCTTCAATGGTTAGCTCCAGGATTTCAGCGATCACCTCCCTCATGGCCGCATTGTAATTTTTAATTTTTGGTACCTCCAGGCATACCGTTGAATCAACGTTCACCACCAAATAACTTCTTTCCCGGATCAGTGCAAACGTTTTCCTCAACAAGATCTTGCTGTCGATATTTTTGTATTCCGCAGAGGTGTCCGGGAAGTGCATACCGATATCTCCAAGGCATAGGGCACCCAGCAATGCGTCGCAAATAGCATGGAGCAGTACATCCGCATCGCTGTGTCCGACACTGCCTTTGGTATGAGGTATCTTAACTCCTCCCAGGAATAAGTCCCTGCCAGCTGCCAATTGGTGGAAATCTATTCCGAAACCCGTTCTGTATGGCATTATATATTATTTTATTTGAATTAACCATTATTTTATTAGTCGGCTTTTGTCCGAATAGCAGCCGACGCATAAAAAAAAACGCTCCGGTACCGGAACGTTTCAGAATGAGTTTATTTTACGTTACTGGATTACACCAGTACCTTCTGCGCCTTCTCCGTCAAAGTCAAAGATCAATCCAAACCTCAGTGTATTTGATAAGGGGTTTTGATTGATACCGCTGCCGGAAGGCACGATGTAAGAAAAATTCAAGCCGAATACATTGTATTTTAAACCCGCCCCAACCGTAAAATATTTCCGGTTGCCTTTTGTCTTGTCTTCATAAAAATAACCGGCACGCACGGCAAACTGGTTATTATACCAATACTCCGCCCCGGCTGAAACCTGAAATTCTTTCAGTTCTTCGCTAAAACCATTCGGAGCATCGTTAAAAGAGCTGAACCAGCTGTTAACAACCGTTTTATTACGGTAAGAAGCCTGCCTGCTCGAATCCGTAGAATAGTCTCCGGTTAGGGTTGGAGGCGTAGGTACCAGTAATTTATGCACGTCAAGTCCAAAGGTCATTTTGTTATTTTCATCAAAAACCCTGGTATATGCTGCTCCCAGACCAATGTTAGCCGGAATAAAGTCTTTCTGCCGTGCATCTGTAGTATACCCGATTTTGCCACCCAGGTTTGTCAGCGCGGCCCCGAAATTCCAGCCTTGGCCGCTTTCATTTGGGTTAGTATAAAAGAAACTGATATCTCCCGCGACGGAGCTTCCAGCTTTGTAGGTGGTTCCCGTGCCTGTAGGATCACCTTTTGCGAGACTGGAATTTATATACCGTAAAGCTATGCCCAAGCCGATATTTTCCGATAGCTTACGTGAGTAGCCCGCATCGATAGAAAACTCTCTGGGTCTGTAGGCGTAAAGATCTTCTCCCCGGTCGTTAGTGAACTGGATGTTACCAAGACTAAAATACCGCAGTGAACCGGAAATGGCCTGCTGATCATCTAATTTATAATAACCGGCCACGGTTGCCATATACACATCGTTCAAACCCAATTTTTTCAACCAGGGAGTATAGGTAATTCCAAGAGCCCCCTTGCTTTCATTGAAAGGTGTTTTTGCAAGGTTCCAGAAGCCTGAATTGGCGTCAGGAGCAGTGGCTAGTGCTGTTTCACCCATTCCCCCAGCCCTTGCATCGGGCGAAATTCGCAAAAAGGGCACTGCCGTAGTCACCACGTTGATTGTTTGTTGGCCTTTTGATACGGTTGCACTTAGAATAATTAATAAAACAGCAGTTGTTTTAATGGTCATTTTTCTCATCTGTATAAATTGTCTTTAAGGTTATTATTGAACACCGGTTTTATGATGTCAATACATAGATAACGTAAACTAACTAAATGCTTAAAATGTTTCTATGTTATTACGTTATTCATTAGGTATGGCTAAAATAAGAATTTGATAACATTGGCTACAATACCATTAATGTTCCGCTTTTTCCAGCTTTAATGCCATCCGGCGTAGTAATAGTTATCCTGTATTGATAGATACCTTTTAATATCCGGTTGCCTTTATCAGTGTTACCATCCCATTCAATGTCAACTGAACGATTTCTGCCTGAATTTATTGCCCTGTGAATGGATTTAACCAATTGGCCTGAAACGGTAAAGATATTGAGCACACATTCCATTTGCCTGATATCCCGGTCATATTCAAACCGGAATGTTGTTTTCGAACTAAACGGATTGGGATAATTCATTACACGGATCAGGCGAAGTTGTTTATTTTTTACAACCCGAAAGCGAATAAGCAGTTCACTGGAGTTGCTTGCAACATCCCAGGCCTTAATCCTGATCGTATGATCGCCTTCTTCAAGTTGTGGAAGCTGTAAAAAAACCCTTCCTTTTTGATAACTATTCAATACAGTTTCATACTCACCATTTAAAACAAATCGTTTTTTAGGGTCTCCATCCAACATAGCGGTGATATCATGATCAATACCTGTATTGACAATATTAATCCCTGAACTATCCTGTAATATGAATTGAATAACCGGCGATTCTCCGGTAATACTTCCATCAGTGAAAGGCAATTCTTTCAGGTACGCCTGAATTAACGGTCCCTGATTATCGGTACTCATTGCACCGGAACCGCCTATGATAAAGTTAGTAAAACTGCCGTGGCCGTCTGACAGGCCGTTATCCGTATAATAGCTGATCTTACCGTTACCGAATTGATAGTTTATGTCTTTAGGCATAACGAAACGGAAAGAAAAGATACCGTTTTTAACCTCCGACCGGCCTTTAAATAAAATGT
Organism: Chitinophagaceae bacterium; assembly: GCA_037718865.1. GTDB lineage: Bacteria > Bacteroidota > Bacteroidia > Chitinophagales > Chitinophagaceae > JADCRZ01. Next base: position 238,438 of record JBBJMP010000001.1, read on the forward strand.
TTTGCTGCATCTTAAAGCCCTCTTTCAGGCTCTCCGGGTCATTGGAGCGTGTCATTATATTTTGCGCCTTATCATAAACTACCGGATAAACTGTGCCATTGTAGTTATTTAAAATATTACCCTGTTGATCTGTCACTGAGCCGGTTATCGTGTACTGATTTAATGCCTTTAACGTATCTGGTAGAAGGGAAACCGGTGTGTTGTTAATGGTGTTGGTTTTAACCTGGTATACGGGAAACGCTAATGTCAGGGCAGGATCGCCCAATAAGGTAAATTTTCTGTTATTGATAACATCCGCCGAATTTTGATAAGTAATATTCTTGGCATTTTTCACCGCCTGGCCAAGGCTTAGAAAGCTACCGTCTGACTGTTGCTTAAGGGCTACCTGAAGATAATTGCTGTTCATAATCCGGTTACTATATGCAAATACCAGTCTGGTCGTGGTCATAAGGGCAATAGCACCTGTTTTCGGTCGCAACAATATGTTTTCTCCCAAAGAATGAATATTGGGATTATCAAAGGGCGCAAAATCGCAGGTTGCGGTAACGAATAAGGGTAATTTATCCGGGTTATCCCAGGAATTTACCACATCCTGGTCAAGCACTACCTCTTCGGCCAGTCTCCGGAAGCTTCCATGACCGTTATAATTGTAGATCAGGGTGCCTTTCCGAATCTGATCGTTGACTGCCTTGTTTACTTCGGGGTATCGACTGCCTGAAGGGCTACTTTCCTGCCTGTAGGTATCGAAGTAGATCTTATCCTGAATAAAAACAGGATTGGCGGAAGCAGCGGATGCAGTTATGATTTCTGCATCGTGAACATGGAGGTTAAAATCCTCATCATCTGCTATAAAAGTTAACTGGTTTCTCCAGGGGCCCAATGTTTCCGGCCTCGAATAAGCAATGACCTTATCAACATATGCTTTTGCTTCCTGCCTCGTGGCAGCAGGGATTCTACCAATGCCAATATCCAGTAAATTATTGACGGCAGGTGAATTGATATCATCCGTGTCATCGAGAAATCCGTAATAGTCATCCGATGTATAGGTGGCAAGAGGATCCAGGGAAACCGGGCTTTGATATGCAGGTACCAGATTAGTATTGTTCCGGTTTCTGTCTTTATAATCATACGATGCATCACCAAACAACAGGAGGTAAGCCGGTCGCTTTAAAGTATCGTTTCCAGCTTTGTCGAAATGCATCTTTACAAAATTTCGGATTGCCGTGGGATCAGGCGACCCTGAGGAAAATTCATTATACACCTGGTCAATAGTTACGGTTTCCACCTTCATTCGATCTTTAATGGTATGGAAGGCGGCCAATCGCCTTGCCTCGTCTGCAAAAAGGGAGTGTGTGATGATGAGCAGATCCGCGGGCTGGGAGTTATGAAGATCCTGGTTGCTGATCTTTCCTATCAAAGCCGGAATTAAAAAACCAGTATGATTAAAGGCAATATATTCCCGGAGCTCGCTGCAATTATTTTTGAACCTGGTGTGGGAAGCAGTGTTTACCGTTTTCATCTGTTCCGGTACAAGAGCATTCGTTATATCCCACACCTGTGTAGCTGAAGTAGTCTCCAGTATCGTAAATTCGCCCGTTTCGCCGGCGTGTACGCTGTTCCAGTCCCTGAACATGATTTGATTCAACCCGGTCATGGTCAGGTTACGCCGCGCATGTAATTCAAACCAGTCTAGCCAACCCTGGGCTCCAGAAGCAGTTGGCTGATATTCATACATTACCGACAAAGGACCTGCCGGTGAAAAGGCAGCGTTTAATAAAGAAATCCGGGCAAAGGGATCAAAATTGCCTGAACCTACTCCCGGGATTTCGTGCTGAAGGACGGATTTGTTATTGATCTTAACCATAAACCGGGCGCCGGCATTGATAGAACGTGAAAGGCAACTGGATACCAGGGTCGCAGGCTCCGAAACAAGAAGGTTGCTTATTGGAACGGCAAATGTCCGGCTGGACTTTCCGGGCGTACTGCTAAATTCTTCTCCATACCAGCCTTTCCCGCTACTTAGGAAGTTAACTGAATCCAGTTCATAATAATAGCGCTCGTTAAAAGCGGTCACCTGTACCGTCGGGATAAGCAGACTATCAGCGATTTTTATCCTTTTTCCGGTGCCACCGATAGTAATATAAAAGTAGGATCGGGCACTATATTCATTTTTTTGGTGCCTGAATTGTTTACTTGAAACATCTGTTGTCCATCCCTCGGGTCCCTGCGCATAAAATAAAAAATAATCTGCTCCGTTAAAGACTCCATCTCCTCCGTCCATCATCTGTATGGCATTTTCGTACAGATCATCGAAAACAGGTCCGGAGCAGCTTTCAGGTAACATCTGGCCGCCATTCCCAAATAACCGAATGGAGGCTGACGGAATATTTCCGGTGATTCCCAGTTCATTTAATAATGCAAGGTCGCCTTTGTATATTCCGGGATCTTTCACGGCTATTTTATACCAGTTTCCTGTTGAAAGAACAGACGAGGTCTTGTAACTTCTTTGTCCTTGAAGGGAAACGGTGCATAAAAGGCCTATCAAGATGCAAGAGAATCTGAACATTATGAGTTATGAGTGATGAGATATGAGTTTAACTAATGCTAAAACTCATTACTCATCTTTCAAAAATAGAATAAGCAGACCGATTGCCAATAGAAAAGAAAAAGTTAAAAAGCCAAATCTTATACCGGATTTTTGCAGGCACCTTCAATAAGATAGCTGAAATAGGGGTGAAGTATCTATCTTCGCCCCTCCGGATCATGTAGGTATTAAATAAAATTAGTATACAATAATTGTTACAATTCTTCGTTATTTGATTCTAAAAACCGGCTCAAATGTTATATAAAATGAATTGGAAGTCGTTACTATTCATTGTTCTTGCTGCCTCAACGGTAGCATCGTGTAAAAATTTCAAATTATTCGCGAAAAAGAAGGCCAGTTCCGATGCCACCGGCTGGAATTATAATGATAAGGACCAGGGTGGTTACCAGGTAGCACGTGAGAGAGAGCAACGTACAGGGCCCGGGCTTGTCTTTGTACAGGGTGGTACATTTACCCAGGGATCTACCCAGGAAGATGTAATGAGTGATTGGAACAACATTCCCCGCCGGGTGACGGTCAACTCATTTTATATTGATCGGTCAGAAGTCGCGAATATCCATTACCGAGAATATATGTATTGGTTGAATACCGTTTTTGACGGAGATGAATATTTACCTGTTCGTAATGCAGCGCTACCTGATACCCTGGTATGGAGAAGTGAGCTGGCAAACAACGAACCTTTGGTGGAATATTATTTCCGCCATCCGTCTTATAATTATTATCCTGTTGTTGGTGTTACCTGGAGACAAGCTAATGATTTTTGTTTATGGAGAACAGATCGTGTTAACGAACTCGAACTGATCAAGAAAGGCTTTATCAATGACAAATCGTTAAAGAATATTACCGGACTGGGAGCCGAACATTTTGAAACCAAGTCTTATCTGTTAGGCGAATATCAGGCTACACCAGGAAAGGGAGTGCGTTCAAAAAACAATCCGCTTAGAAATCCTAACGGCAGCCCACGCGCACAGGTAACCCTGGAAGATGGCTTTATTTTTCCGAATTACCGCCTTCCTTCAGAAGCAGAATGGGAATATGCAGCGCTTGGATATGTTAATCAGAATCCTCAGCCAACAAAAAAAGAAGGTAAACGCGGTGAAGAACTTGTTACTAACAAACAGGTGTATTCATGGGGACAAAACGTAAATGGCTTAAGAGATGCCAGGCGTGGAAGCTGGCAGGGTACTTTCCTGGCCAACTTCAAACGGGGTGCAGGTGATAATATGGGTGTTGCAGGTGGTTTAAACGACAGGGCGGTGTATACGTCTCCTGTTGGCACATTTTATCCAAACGGTTTTGGTCTTTATAATATGTCGGGTAACGTAAGCGAGTGGGTCGGAGATGTTTATCGTCCATTATCGCCAATAGATGTGAATGATGTTGCCCCTTTTCGCGGTAACAAATTTACCGCTATTGATCTTTCCACCGGTAAGGCTGAAAGAGATAGCTTAGGTAGAATAAAAATGAGGGATATTACTGACGAAGAAAGCATGACGCGCAGGAATTACCAGAAAGGCAATGTGATCAACTACCTTGATGGAGATTCGACATTTCCCGGAGTTAGTTATGGTTACGGCCTTACCACGCTGATCAGCGATAAATCACGGGTGATAAAAGGCGGAAGCTGGGATGACAGGGCGTATTGGTTGAGTCCGGGTACGCGCCGGTTTCTTGAGGAAGATATTTCCAGTAGCACTGTTGGATTCCGTTGTGCTATGGACCGTGTAGGAAGCCCTGAAGGAAACGGAAGAAAAACCGGCATCAATTACAAGGCAAGAAGGCAAAATTCAAGAAAGAAATAGCCTTTTCTATAAGCTTAATAAAAGCCATCCGCCGAAACGGGTGGCTTTTCCTATTTGGGATACTCATCTTTACATTAATCTGCGAATCTGCGGCTAAATAGTTGCGGAAACAATTTCACTGATCTCTTCCTCCTTCTATCTTATTTTTGAAACATGAACATCGAACAGTTATATGAAATTTATCTTCGTAATCCTGTTGTGAAAACAGACAGCCGCAAACTTGAGGCGGGTGATCTCTTTTTTGCATTGAAGGGACCACGGTTCAACGCCAACGGTTTTGCCAGTCAGGCGTTAAAAGCCGGGGCATCCTATGCTGTTATCGATGAAAAAGAATTCTCTGGAAATGATAGGATCATCGTGGTAGAAGATGTGCTTGAAACCCTGCAACAACTGGCAAAGCATCATCGTCAAACCTTTAACATCCCTTTTCTGGCCATAACAGGAACTAACGGTAAAACCACCACGAAGGAGCTGATCCATGAGGTTTTGGCCAGCACTTATAAAACCTATACTACCAAAGGCAATCTGAATAACCAGATCGGCATACCTCTTACGATACTTGGTATAAAAAAAGACGCCGAGATTGCAGTAATCGAAATGGGGGCCAATCATATAAAAGAAATAGAAAGCTATTGCCGGTATACACTTCCAACGCATGGGCTGATCACAAATTGCGGAAAGGCGCACCTCGAAGGATTTGGCGGAATAGAAGGTGTAAAAAAAGCAAAAGGTGAACTTTTCGTTTTTCTCAGGCAAAACAACGGTACGGCTTTTATTATGTGGGACTACGATTACCTGAGAGATATGAGTAAGGGTATTCCAAACCTGATAACATATGGAACAACAGAGGCTGAAGTAACCGGCATCAGTGGACAAAGCGAGCTTTTTCTTGAAGTGAACATGACGAAAGGTGTAAACATCGGCACTATTCAAACACAATTGGTAGGGGGATACAATTTGCCTAATGTACTGGCTGCAGTATCTGCGGGCCGTTGCTTCAATGTTGCGGACGCCCTGATCAAATCTTCCATCGAAGGATACCGGCCGTCCAATAGCAGGTCGCAGATGATTGAAAAAGACTACAATAAGATTATACTGGATGCTTATAACGCAAATCCGACAAGTATGAGATTAGCTATCGAGAACTTTGCCCATTTGCATGCAGATAAAAAGGTGCTCATCCTGGGGTCAATGGCCGAACTGGGGAAAGAAAGCTTGAAGGAACACGAACTAATTATTGAGCTGATTTCGAGATACACCTGGTACTATGTTGTACTTGTAGGCGGAGACTTTACAAAGATCGCGCATCCGTACATTTCATTTTCCAGTTCTTCGGAAGCACATGAATGGTACAAGCAACAGAAATTCACGCATAGTTTCCAATTGATCAAGGGCTCCCGCAGTGTTGAAATGGAAAAAATTCTTGAATAGATCTGGAGCCTGGTTTTAATAATTCGAAACGATATATTCTCCGGTATCCGCTAACTTTGAGGGTAAATCTGAAGCTGATGGCAACCACAGAGAAAAACCCGGGCTATCTACTAAGCGTACTAACCAGTAAATGTCCCCGATGCAGGCAGGGAAATATTTACGTGGAGAAAAATCCTTACAAGTTTAATTCAATTGTAAAAATGCATGATCGATGCCCGGTATGCGGACAGCCCACGGAAATAGAGGTAGGATTTTATTATGGAACAAGTTATGTAAGTTATGCGCTTGCGATAGCCTTATGCGTGGCATCTTTTATAGCCTGGTGGCTGATCATTGGATTTTCTTTAAAAGACTCAAGGTTTTTTTGGTGGCTCGGTTTCAATGCCGTACTACTTTTAGCACTGCAACCGGTATTGATGCGCATGTCACGCACCTTATGGCTCTCCTGGTTTGTTAAATATGACCACTATTGGAAAGAACGCGACATCAGTAAAGAATTCCTGGAAAGAATTGTTCCTGAACAGATGGGAAACTGGTAACACCTATCAGGATGGCTCCTGCACCAAATAAATTTTACCTGGATTTACTAAGTATTCTGTTAAGTAAACCGGCAGGTTGCATAGTTTTAGCCCTTAAAGGTCGATGAGCTATGTCATCTCTCCAGGTTAACCTTCCTTTGCCGAAAATATATTTGATATCATCTTCGTGCAGCTGATCCCAATACTCAATTAACCCGGCTAAAAACAAGAGCGAAGTATTTTTCTTTTTATACTCCTTTATAAATGTCGATTCATATCCTTGCCTGTGCAGGTAGGATGTTCCCGGGCATGTCCAGAATTTTGCACCTTCAGCAAGCAACTTCAATCCAAACAACTCGGAGTCATATGCCCCTCCCAGGAACTCATTGTACCGCCCTACTTTTTTCCACACAGCCTTCGTATACAAAAAGTTTCCACCCCCACATGGTGTTCGCATCGGATAATTCAAGGCGTCAATGAAGGTCAGTTTTTCATTAAGTATCCATGTTTCCACCACGTTCGACACAGGGCCTTTGAAGTAATCAATTTCTCCGAATGCAGCTATGTCTAAATTATTAACTGCCATGAAATTTTTAAGGCCTTTGATACTGTTCGGATAAAGGATATTATCCGCATCAAGGCAAAATATCAGATCATTGTTTGCGTGATCTATTCCCGTATTCCTGCCTGCAGCTGCATTTCCTTTATTGATATTATGTTTGAACACCTTAATAAAACTATAATCATTTTTATAAGATTTCAATTTATCAGGAGTTCCATCAGTGGAGCCGTCATCGACTAAAATGATTTCGTCATCGGCTTCAAGGTTAGTTTCAATAATAGAATTTATGGAGTCATCAATTGTATCTGCACAATTAAAGCAAGGTATTATATAAGATAAGCCATTGTTCATAGTTGTATTTAAAGCTTGAGCCAGTTAAGGCTGCAATATAGTCCATGAAGGAAATTTAGTTATAATTTTATTAAGATCTGAATTGAAAATTCAGTTTAAACGCTCAGCCAAATGCGTAAAATTATGCATTTGCGTTAGAGTCAACCAAAAAACATAAAAAAAAATGTAATATAATACGCCCACAGTTAGATGGTTAAACATATTAAAAAATGATATTGCTCCTTGTAGATATTTAGGTTTATCTTCTGTGAATGACAATATGGGAGTTTAGTATTTTAGAAAAGGAGGATCAGGAAATTTTTATAGATAAACATGGAACTTTTCTGGCCACACGTGAAGAAGACGGATTTATTTTCGACCTATACAAAATGAATAGTTTTTATGTAGAGTTTTTTTATTTTACCAACGATCATGGAAAAATTGTGGTTAGATGTTTTACCAGTATGGATGAGCTTAAACCCTATTTAGATACCATCGACCTGGATGGATTGCTATGACATTTCAATGGCCCTGAATCTTCAGTCACCCCGTTTAATTAAAATTGTCCAGTCTTTCCCACTCTTTACTTTAAAATGATTAGAAAAACTGCCCATATTAACAGCAAGTGAAATATTCATCAGGCTGTTCACATACACCAGGCCCGCTCCTTCCTGAACATCGCCAAATGTTCTTACGTAAGGCAAATCTCCCTGGTAAACAACAGAATCTTCCTGTTTCACTTTAATATTGACTCGTTGACCGTAAGAGATCGTTAGTTTTTTGAACAGGCTATCGGGTATGTTAGTCCATACATTACCAAATTGTATATCCAAAACCGGGATATTGCCTTTGATCAAATCATTTTCAAGGATTGGCTTTTGATAAGGCAGTTTAACTATAGAGTCCGACAAAAGATTGCCTAGTTCTTCAAAGGAGATAAGGCCGGACGCTAAACGGGCAGCAGTATACGAATAGAGATCACGGCCATGAAAAGTGTAAGAACTGTCAGAATACCTTCGTCTGTTAACGGATTCATTGATTTGTCTAACAGCTTCGATTCCTAGTGATTCTGCCACGAGCGTTAAACTACCATTATCAGGGGTAACGAAATAATGCCCCGACGTCGATTTCATAACAATAGATCTCCGGCCTGTACCAACTCCTGGGTCAACTACAGAAACAAATACAGTGCCTTTAGGCCAATAACCGGCAACCTGGTATAGCCTGTAGGCAGCCTCCCAGGTATCGTAAGCAGTAATATCATGGGTAATATCGAACAGGGATAAGTCTCCGTTTACCTGGTGGGCAACGCCCTTCATGGCGCTTACTGCACCATCTTTTAATCCAAAATCAGATTGGAATACTACAGCCTTTTTGTTGGTACAACCCGTTATCAAAATACCCAACAGAAATGTAAATAACTTCATCATGATTCAAAGTCTTGCGTGTTCGTAAATATATTTTAGTTTGCTCTCCTTAATCAGCAGATATGTAGGATACTGCAATGTTATTAAAACCGCAATTGATGGAAAATAACCATATTTGTGATCTGATGAATAAATCCGGTGAGTGCTTCAGGCAGACATCTAACGCAATAAATACAAATCCTCGAATCTGCAGCTGGTTTGTAACCACAGGTTCGAAGACCAGCATGATTAAATAGTCCTTCAGTATATCTTTAACCTATAGCATCTGCTCCCGCTTTTGCCACCAGGTGATCATTTTCTACGATACTGCCGGATACGCCTATTCCACCGATGACCGCGCCATGTTCGTTTTTTATGGGGATGCCACCTGGAAAACTGATCAGTCCTCCATTAGAGTGTTCAATGTTATACAACGAGCCTCCGGGTTGTGATAATTTTCCAATTTCTCCGGTTTCCATATCGAAGTATCTGGCGGTTTTGGCCTTCCTGATGGAAATATCCACCGATCCCAGCCAGGCCCCATCCATTCTTGAAAAGGCCTTTAAGTTAGCGCCTTCATCAACAATGGCTATATTCATTTTTACACTTAACTCTTTTGCTTTAAGTTTTGCTGCTTTAATGGCCATTTCTGCCTGTTCTAATGTAATGCTCATGATTTGTTATTTTGATAAGTGAATGATATTGTTTTCAACCCCGGATCAAGTTTATCTTCGTGAAAGTTTTGTGTTATGCTTCGTGTGCTTCGTGGTTAAAAAATAACCAGCAGTTGCAAAAGATTCACTAAGAAGCCACAAATGGCATTCCCTATACAGTCTGTTTCAACCATGTTCTAAGGGTGGTAAGATCTTTACGCATGGCCGTCATTATTTCTTCTTTGCTTATAGTCAATGTTTTACTGCCAGCACCGGCTCCGCCAAGAGGGTATTCAAAATGAAGTGATATCGGACCGGCAATTTTATACTTTCTGATCAATTCAAAATACAATTTAAAATCGACCATGCCTTCGCCCAATGGAACATTTTCTATCTGCCATTTACCTTCTTTTTTTACCCAGTGAAAGTCTTTTATGTCTATTGTTCTGATATGTGATTGCAGCAATTTTAATCCGATGGGCCATGCATTTGCACCTTCTACCGTAGCATGCCTGATATCGTACTGACAGCCGAGCCATCGCGGATCTGAATGCTTAAGTACCATCCAGAGATCCCAGAGTGAGGCACCTAAATTAGTGCCCGAGTGATTTTGGTAAGCCCCGTGAATGTTGTACTTTTTATTGAGAACGGCTAGCTGATCAAGCGTTGTTTTAAACTTTTCCAGGTTTTTATCGATGCTCATATTGTCCTGGTAAGCAAACCATCCGGTACGGTAGTAACCAATTCCAAGTTTACCGGCTGTCCGCAGTATTGCTTCGGTATGCGGATGCCCCGGATCATTAATGGCAGTGGTAAGCATATACACGTCAAGACCCGCTTTGCGCACGGCATCCACTGCTCTTGGCAGATCTTCGGCGACTTTTTCGGGTAATACATGTCCTTCGGGCCGTACGGTCAGATCGATCCCGTCAAAGCCGATCGCGGCAGCAATTTTTGCCATTTCGGGGTAATCCGCCCAGTGCAGGTGTTTCGAAAATACGCAAATCTTACCTTGAGCATTATCGTTAGCCTGTCCCGGGAGTATCCGGTTATTATTGACTGCATCCTGCCTGCCTTTTTCAACCCATTGGGGCAATCCGGGATAGATGGCAGAAGCGGCAAGCATTGATTTTATCAGAAATTCTTTTCTTGTTGGTCCGGCACTCATGTCTTAAATGTTTTTGGGTTATTCATAATGTGCGGCTGGCAGCAAGTGCCGGCTGGTCATTCCGTTTCTACATAATTGAGATCTTTAAGAAAAGTTTCATCTAAAAAGGTAAGGGCAATCAAAGCCAGTGCAAATGTAAATACCCCTATAGCAACCGCCCCGTAGATGATACCAAAATGATACTTCGCTTGTACAAACAGCGCCGATAACGGGATAACGGCTCCCCTTACAAAATTCGGTACACTGGTAGCTACTGTTGCACGCAGGTTGGTACCAAAAAGTTCAGCTGCTATGGTCACAAACAGGGCCCAGTAGCCGTTAGCGAATCCCAGACAGGCGCAGACGGCATAAAAGGCAGCTATCTTTTCCGTTGGATAAAGGAGGTAGACCAATACAAACAGGAATGAAACGAGGATGAAAACCAGAATGATTTTTTTCCTGCTTTTAAAATACTGGCTTAGTAATCCGCTAAAAATATCACCAATCACCTGCCCTGAAAAGGCAAACATGACTGCCTTGCCTGCTTCCACTGGTTCAGACAAACCCATTGCCTTACCAAATTCAGGGGAGAAAGTGATCAGTATTCCTACCACGAACCAGATGGGCAGGCCGATAAGTATACATTTCAGGTATTTTAAAAATCGGGCCCGGTTATTAAAAAGCATGAAAATATTACCCCGGCTTATTTGTATCTTTTTTGCCTGTTCAAAAATGCCCGATTCAAAAACCCTTACCCGCAGGATGAGCAACAACAAACCTAAACCTCCGCCGACTATATAAGACAATCTCCATTCAAAAAGGTCGGCTACGAAGTAGGCAAGAATAGCCCCCATTACTCCCATAGTGGCGACAAGGGTAGTTCCGTAACCCCTTATCTGTTTAGGAAGTATTTCTGCCACCAGGGTAATGCCAGCACCCAGTTCACCAGCCAGGCCAACTCCGGCGACAAAACGCAGGACGGCGTATTGTCCGAATGACGTAACAAATCCATTTGCGATGTTTGCCAGCGAATAAATTATGATTGATCCAAAGAGCACGGACAGCCTTCCTTTTTTATCTCCCAGGATACCCCATAATACACCGCCTATGAGTAACCCGGCCATCTGCATATTCAACAGGATGATTCCATCATTCAGCAATTGGTCACCGCTTGCTCCCAAAGATTTCAGACTTGGCACCCGTACCACTGTAAATAAGAACAGGTCGTACATATCAACCAGGTAACCGAGTGCTGCCACCACTACCGGAACTTGTAAAAGTTGCTTTAGGATATTGACTTTCCCCGTGACTGGTGTTATTGTCATATAACGACTTTTAGTAATTGGTTGTTCAAGTAATGGATCTCACATTTTACATCTTACATCTTACATCTCACATCTCACAACCGCGAAAGCGTCAGCCCTCCATCTACCATGATTACCTGACCCGTTGAATACGGAAAATGTCCCAGGGCTAAAGCTGATACGGCTTTACCTACGTCTGCTGCTTCACCCCATCGCTGTTGAACACATAGGCCCCCCGCAATCAGTGCATCATATTTCTCTGTTACTCCAGCCGTCATGTTAGTCCGGATCACGCCTGGCCTGACTTCATATACCGGGATGTTAAACTCGCCCAGGCGCACGGCAAAAAGCTGTGTTGCCATGCTGAGCCCTGCTTTTGCAACGCAATATTCGCCCCTGTTTACTGAAGCAACCGTTGCTGAAATGGATGAAATGTTAATGATACAAGCAGCAAAATCAATGCTGTTCCGACGCTGTTCAATCATCCAGTTAGCCACGGCCTGGGTAAGGAAATAGGGGCCCTGAAGGTTGGTGGTGATCAGGCGGATGAAACTTTCTTCAGATGCTTCCAGGATATCTTTTCTTTCCTTTGGCGCAACGCCGGCATTATTAACCAGCACGTTCAAACGCCCGTAATGGGTTCTTACCTGGTTGAGTATACGAGACCTTGCTTCAGCTGAACCTATATCACCCTGACAATAAATTACACCACCTCCTTCGGCTTTCAAGGTATTGACTGCGGTTTGCACTTCCGGTTCCGGACGCACCCCGTTGATAGCCAGGTCAAAGCCCTGACGGGCCATTTCTACGGCAATACCAAAGCCGATGCCCCGGCTGCCACCGGTTATCAAGGCACATCTGTTCATGACGTTGTTGTTAAATCAGGAATATCAACCCAGCACCTTTTCTCCCAACTTTCAATGCCCTTTTCGGCCAGTTGTACGCCTTTGGCCCCTTCCAGCAGGTTCCAGGGGAAAGGTTCGTCTTTAACCACGTGTTTCAGAAAAAGCTCCCATTGCACTTTAAAGGCGTTATCATAGATTTCCTGTTCAGGCACCTTCGACCAGCCTTCAAAAAAAGGAATGGATTGTGCTATATCGGGATTCCAGACCGGCTTTGGTGTATTGCCATAGTGCTGGGTATAACATTCCCGTAATCCTGCAACGGCCGACCCCCGGGTGCCATCAACCTGTAGCGTAAGTAAATCATCACGCCTGACACGTACCGTCCAGGAGGAATTAAACTGGGCCACGATGCCTCCCTCCAACTCAAAGCTGGCATAGGCCGCGTCATCGGCCGTACATGCGTAGGGATTACCCTGTTCATCGATACGTTCAGGTATATGCGTAGCACCAAGGCAGGAAACTGACCTGACCTTACCGAATAAATTGTCTAAGACATAACGCCAATGGCAGAGCATGTCAACAATGATCCCCCCGTCGTCCTCTTTACGGTAATTCCAGGAAGGCCGTTGGGCCGGTATCGAATGGCCTTCAAAAACCCAGTACCCGAACTCACCTCGTACGGAAAGGATCTTCCCAAAAAAGTCATTTTGTATCAGGCGTTTTAATTTCATTATGCCCGGGAGCCAAAGTTTGTCCTGCACCACGCCGTTTTTTAAGCCCGCATCGGTGCATAGCCGGTGTAATTCGAGTGCCGTTTGGGTACTCACGGCAACCGGCTTTTCACAGTACACATGTTTTCCTGCCTTAACCGCCTTACGCACCCCTTCAGCCCTCCGGCCCGTTGTTTGTGAATCGAAATAAATCAGGTTAGCAGAGTCGGCCAGTGCCTCGTCAACGTTGGTGGTCATGCGCTGAACGCCGGACAAGGTGCAAAGTTTTTCCAGTTTGTGCAGATCACGTCCTACCAAAACCGGATCAGGCATGATGATTTCACCTGAGGCCAGTTTTACACCACCGTGTTTGATAATTTCAGCCAACGACCTTAACAGGTGCTGGTTGGTTCCCATCCTGCCGGTCACGCCATTCATGATGATACCGACTTTATGTTCTTTCATAACGTTATTTGAGGGTTGAACTTTTAGACATTTTACAACCGTAACTCTCACATCTCACATTTGCACATCTGCACATTTGCACATTATTCAAGATACGCCCGTTTAATCTTTTTCAGGAAAACGGATTGATCTTCCGACCAGTATTTTTTTGAAAATATCTCTACTTCGTTAAAGCCGTCAAAGCCCGTATGCTCCACCCAAGCCCTGATCTGTTGTATGTTGATACAGCCTTCCCCCATCAGTCCGCGGTCGAGCAGTAAGTCTTCCGTAGGCGTTTTCCAATCGCAGATATGGAAAGCGAGCAGGTTTTCATGCCGACCACATCGTGCGATTTCATTTTCCAGGTCAGGGTCCCACCAGAGATGGTACACATCAACAGCCACACCTACCCAGGGAGAGTTAAGCTCTTCTGCCATATTATTTGCCTGGCCGATTGTAGTAACTGCGGAGCGGCTGTCAGCATACATCGGGTGCAGGGGCTCAATGGCCAGTTTCACCCCGTTAGCCTCTGCATGGGGAAGAACGGCTGCGATACCGTCACTTATTTGTTTACGCGATTCGGTAAGGGGCTGACCCGGTACAGCACCGCAAACCAGTACAATCAGGGGTGCTCCCAGGGCTGCAGCTTCGTCAACAGCTTTCCGGTTATCGTCAATAGCTAATTGCCTTTCCCGTGCGCCGGGGTGCGTGAAGAACCCGCCGCGGCACAGGGAGACTATGGTTAATTGGTGGTCGCGCAGCATCTGGCCGGTTTTTTTTATATCCCTGCCTTCCAAAGTATCTCGCCAAACGGTAATTCCGTGTATGCCTTCCCGTGAATATTCAAGCGCTGCTTTTTCTATGTCCCAGGGTTTCGTGGTAATCGTATGCACGCACAACCGCGAAAGATCATCCGGTTTTTTTTTATTCATCTAGATTGCATTGTAAAATGTATAATAGGTTTCCCTGTTAATGGCCCTTTGCAGGTACAACGCGACCTCCCGTGCATGGTAGTCGCCCCACATGCTGGATTCGCCGTTGGGTATACTGCTTCCCTTGGACGTATAATCCCAACCGTTAGGCCGGTGATAGATTGAATGCAGGATGAGCCCCTGGTGGCTGTCATCCGTGCTCAGGTATGGTTCCTGGAACAATGAATTAACTATGGTCAGGCCTGCCTGCCAATAGCGTATCCCTGATTCGGCATCTTTGCCCATCAGGTAATGGCCTAACCTGAGCAAACCCTGCGAACCGATGGCCGCCGCTGAACTGTCTACCGGTTCAAAAGGGTTATACGGATCAGCCGGTCGGTTGCGCCAATCCCCCAGCTTGTGCAGGTTGGGGGCCCCTGTGTCCCAATAGGGAATACCGTCAGCGGGGGTATTCTCAATATAAAAATCGCAGCTTGCACTTGCTGCCTTCAGCATATACGCCTCAATATGGTTGCGTCCGCCGTAGGGTTCCAATTCATCATCGTTTCGTGTAGCCAGCCATTCCAGTTCTTCGGCAAAACCACACATGGCCCAGGCAAGCCCGCGGGTCCAGGTGGTGAAGCCAGAAAAACCCTGTTGTGAATTCGGGCAGCGGAAATGGCCATCTTTTACATTGAAGATACTTTCGTGCGCGGTGCGCCCCCACACATCGTAACTATCCCGCCCCTCACCGTAATAGACAGAAAAGTCCGCGGTCGCTTTAATGTGTTGCAGGGCGCGTTCAAGCAGGTTGATCGGGGTATCACCTTCCCCCTGAAAAACATGTCCGAGGCTGTAACTTAAAACCAGTGCGCGGCAGGAGCGGATGGTGTCGACAAAAAGTGAGTGGGCACCGTTGAAAGAATGAATAAAACCGCCATTCCTGATCTGCGTCCAGCGTGCTGCCTGTACGGCCCCGGAAATTTTCAGAGCCAGTTCATAGGTTTTCTTTTCCCACTCATTAAACGGCGTTTTTCCTTCCTTCATCAGCCTGAGCAGATTACCATAAGTACTCACGTTGTTAAACCCGTGATCATGAACCCCGGTATGGCTAATATGTGGAGCCATCAGCTCCATTGTCTTGTCTCGGCCAATATCAAAGAAGTTGGTTTCCCCGGTGGCATCATATTGCAGAATAGATGAACCAAACTGAAAGCCCTGGGTCCACTCCGTCCAGCCGCGGGTGGTATAATTTCCCTCAACCGTGAAAACCGGTGAACCTTTGGACCCATCATACTTCTTTTCTATCTGCGTTATTTTTTTTGCGGAAAGCTCCCAAAAACGATTAATCTTTTCAGAAACCGCAGCGGCTTGCGGAGAAGCACTTATCATGTTCATAACAGGAAAACATTAGTTGGAATAAATAATCTAAAATAGGAATAATTTTTTCACTACCTGTTTATCATAAAATGATTACTTAATGACGGAAATTCCTGCTTCGAAAATGTAACTAAATATATTTTGTTTTTTGAGTGCCGAAGTTCTTCGAAAAGGGTATAATCTGGGTATAACTCCCTTGGCTAAAAGCCTGAATTGTAGTACATTTGCAGAATTTAAGGATTAATTGTAAACATTGAAGATTTGTTAAAAAAATGAGCACAACCACCCAGGAAGTTTTAGTACCGGCCGTTAATGGATATGGGGCAGATAGTATCCAGGTTTTAGAAGGCCTTGAAGCAGTTCGGAAACGTCCCGCCATGTACATCGGCGATGTGGGTGTTAAGGGACTGCACCACCTGGTATACGAGGTCATTGATAATTCGATTGACGAAGCCCTGGCAGGGTATTGCTCCAATATAACCGTTAATATACATGCTGATAATTCGGTTAGCGTGCAGGACGACGGGCGTGGCATACCTACCGGGATGCACCAGAAAGAACAGCGTTCGGCCCTTGAGGTAGTTATGACCGTTTTACATGCAGGCGGTAAATTTGATAAGAATACCTATAAGGTTTCGGGCGGATTGCATGGCGTAGGTGTAAGCTGTGTGAACGCATTAAGCTCTAAATTACAGGTGACGGTACAGCGGGAAGGGAAAATATTTGAGCAGGAATACCGCATAGGTGTTCCCCAGTACCCGGTCAGGGAAATTGGGATAAGTGACAAAACCGGAACACATGTCCATTTCTGGCCCGACTACTCCATTTTTATTGTCAGTGAATATAGCCGGGATATTTTAGAGGGTCGGATACGTGAACTGGCCTACCTGAACCGCCGCATCAGCATCGTGCTTAATGATAAACGGGAACAGGATGAAAATGAAAATAGTTATTCCAAGTTATTTTACAGTGAAGGTGGTATCGTTGAGTTTGTAGAAATGCTGGATAAAAACGGCAAGCGTAATCCCCTTATTCCAAATACGCTGTTCGTTGAAGGACATGATGAAGCCAGTAATGTAGCTGTAGAGGTTGCATTGACGTACAATGACGATTTTAAGGAACACATATTTTCTTATGTAAATAATATCAATACCATTGAAGGCGGCACCCATGTTACCGGCTTCAGAAGGGCGCTGACTAGAGTCTTTAAGAATTATGGCGAGAAGCAAGGGCTGTTTGAAAAGGCCAAGGTGGAGATTGAGGGTGATGATTTCCGTGAGGGCCTCAGTGCCATCATCTCGGTTAAGGTTCCAGAGCCCCAGTTTGAAGGCCAGACCAAAACAAAACTGGGAAACAACGAAGTAAGTGGCGTAGTGGAAACTACCGTTGCCCGGGCTTTGGAAGCATACCTGGAAGAAAATCCAAGGGAATCTAAAAATATTATTTCGAAAGTAATACTTGCTGCACAGGCCCGTGTTGCGGCCAAAAAAGCCAGGGAACTGGTTCAACGTAAAACCGTACTGAGTGGCGGAGGCTTGCCGGGGAAACTGGCTGACTGTTCGGAAAGGGATCCTGAGCGGTGCGAACTTTACCTGGTAGAGGGAGACTCTGCAGGTGGTACGGCCAAACAGGGACGTGACCGGAGTTTTCAGGCCATTCTGCCTTTAAGAGGTAAAATTCTCAATGTTGAAAAAGCACTGGAGCATAAGATCTACGAAAACGAGGAGATCCGTAACATGTATACGGCCTTAGGGGTAACCGTTGGCACAGCCGAAGATCCTAAAGCCCTTAATATCCAGAAATTGCGTTATCATAAGCTGATCATCATGACGGATGCCGATGTAGATGGAAGTCATATCGCCACCCTGATATTGACCTTTATCTACCGTTATATGAAGGAACTGGTTCAGCAGGGATATGTTTTTATTGCCCAGCCACCATTGTATCTCGTAAAAAAAGGCAAAGAACAATCGTACGCCTGGAACGAAGATCAACGAAAAGCTTTGGTGGAAAAATTAGGCGGCGGCAGGGAAGACAGTGTAACCGTTCAGCGCTATAAAGGTTTGGGTGAAATGAATTCTGTCCAACTATGGGAAACGACTATGAATCCCGATACCCGAACCCTTAAACAGGTTTCTATTGAAAGTGCAGCCGAAGCAGATCTTGTTTTTAGTATGTTAATGGGTGATGAAGTGGCTCCCCGGCGAGAGTTCATTGAAAGCCATGCGAAATATGCCAGGCTGGATGTTTAGGTTATTCGGATTTCCCTCAATCATCAAATTATTCCACCTAATACTTCATGATTATACTGCGTTAAGTACCGAACTATCGTTAAAGCAGTCGAGATGCAAAAGCAGCATGGGTATGCTAACGATATGGCATAAGCGAACCTCATTGAACTAATTGGATCACCTTGAAAAATGTCCGATCTGAAAGGTTCAACTATTGTGATCCGTTAGATGTATATGAGCCCCATTTAACCTTTTTGGCCTAATAATTAATAAAATGTTTAATTTTAAGCCGGTTGCATAAATCAAAGAACATGGGCCATGTGCAAATCACTCAATAAAATTACTAATCATTAAATCTATAATCATGTCTAACGACTCAACGATCACCGCATATAATGTCAAAACAAAGGAAAAAAATGTTCCTATGAAAGATGCAGTTATCACTAAAACTTCCAGGGGTGGCTTTATGGCACAGGGCAATGACGGCAAGGGCAACAAGCTGACCACAATGCTTAGTGAAGCAAAAGCTATGGCAGCTATTAAAGAAGGCAATGCCAAACAGGGATGGAAAGATTAATCTGAATGTACGGCAATAAAAAAGCCCTTCTGTTTTAAAAGAAAGGGCTTTTTTTATTGAAACAGTACGGATAAAAAACAAGCGCAGAGGGCACGGATCACTGTATATTTTCAGATAATAATTTAGTTCTCTTCAGTATTTATTTGTGATCACTTTTAAATCTGCGTTAAATTTACGAAGTATTTATAACATATAGAAACAAAGAATGTGCCGTAATAAATACGCGTAAAAGTACTAGAAATAATTAAAGACAATCACTTTATGATAGTCCGCAAATGATAAGGCTATCAAGCTTATAATTATCTCAGACCTATTCCTGGAGGAATGGTTTAACACATATAGAATTTCGGATCTCAGATAAAGCCCATCAATGAGCGGCAATTGGAAGAGAAATTTTATTATTCGATACCTGTTCCGCTGAAATAGGTATGCAACACAGGAGGCAGGTTTATACCTGATTCGGTTTGATTATTTTCCAGCAAACTCGCCACTATTCTTGGTAATGCCAGGGAACTTCCATTCAATGAATGCACAAGCCTGATTTTACCACTTTCATCTTTAAAGCGGATCTTCATTCTGTTTGTCTGATAGCTTTCAAAATTAGAAACAGAACTAACTTCGAGCCATTTATCCTGTGCGGCACTGTACACTTCAAAATCATAAGTGAGGGCTGAAGTGAAACCCATATCTCCACCGCATAATTTCAAAATACGGTAAGGTAATTGAAGAGATCTCAACAATTCTTCTACATGAAGTACCATCTCTTCCAACGCCGGATAACTCATATCCGGGTGTACCAACTGAACAATCTCTACCTTGTCAAACTGGTGAAGGCGATTGAGCCCCCGTACATCTTTTCCGTAGCTGCCGGCTTCCCTTCTGAAACAGGGTGTATATGCGGTTAATTTTACCGGTAATTCAGTTTCCTTCACGATCTCGTCACGGTAAAGATTGGTAATAGGCACTTCCGAGGTAGGGATGAGAAACAAGTTGTCTTGAACAGCATGATACATTTGTCCTTCTTTATCGGGCAATTGTCCGGTACCGTAAGCGGAGGCCTCATTTACAAGCAAAGGTGGCAGGTATTCCATGTAACCTGCTTTAATGTTGTATTCAAGAAAGTATTGGATCAATGCTCTTTGCAGCCTGGCGCCTTTATTCTTATAAACCGGGAAGCCGCTTCCGGTAATCTTGTTGCCCAGTTCAAAATTAACCAGGTCGTATTTTTTTGTGAGGTCCCAGTGAGGAAGGGCTTTTGAATGAAGAACAGGCCGTTCACCACCCTCGCGTACGATAACGTTATCTTCAGGTGTCCTTCCAACCGGAACAGTTTCAGCCGGCAAATTAGGTATCTGAACGAGTATGGAATGAATGGAATTTTCTATTTCATCAAGTTTGTCCGCGTCAGTCAGCTTCTGCCGTATGGCAGCTACTTCATTCTTTTTTTGTTCAGCTTCTTTTTTATTTCCGCTTTTTATCATTACGCCGATCTCTTTGGAAATACTATTTACCTGTGCCAGAAACTCGTCTTTTTCATACTGCAGTTTTTTGCGATGATCATCCAGCTCGATGACCTGATCAATAAGTTCAATTGCAGGAAAGTTTTTTACGCCAAGTCTTTGTTTAACCAGTTCCGTATGCTGACGAAGAAATGATACCTGTAACATCTGCTTTGATTTGCTGCGAAATTAGTTGTTGTAGGTGAATAAATTGCCCCGCTTCTTATCAGGCAACATGTTCATTAAGGCAACCTCTGAGTATTGCTGCCACCAACGCTTAACTTTGCTCAATGGATGCACATGATGACCTTCAGACCCGCTGGTGGAAACTGGAAGCCAAACTGGTTGACCGCTTCGGCAAAAAGCCAGATCTCGAGACAATACTCTTCCTGATTGGAATACAGGAATTTGGCGACATTGCCAGCAAATTCAGCAAAGAACAAAAGCAGGACCTTATGCATGTGGCAGTATGTTCGCTTTTGGCGCAAAGTGGCTATTACGAATTTGAGGTAGCGGATAAAGATGGATGGCCGCATTTTAAGCAACTTAAATCTATGCCTGACATGAACATGATAGAGCAGGAAAATTTTTTGAAGGATCATATCCTGCTTTATTTTGAACGGCATGAATTCTGAAACAATGGCAATCAATAACTAGAATTAATACCCGGTAATTCATTATAATTATTAATAATTTCCAATCTTTGCTATCTTAAAAAAAGTCGTTATGATACCTAATAATTTACGTTATACTAAAGAACATGAATGGGTAATGCTGGAAGGAAATACGGCTACCATTGGCATTACAGACTTTGCCCAGAGAGAATTGGGTGATATTATTTATGTGGAGATTGAATCGACTGGCAGGTCTCTGGAGGCTGAAGCTGTATTCGGAACCGTTGAAGCAGTGAAGACCGTAAGTGATCTCTACCTGCCTGTTGCAGGAACCATAAATGAAGTTAACCCTTTATTGGGCGATTCACCCGCACTCGTAAATACCGATCCCTACGGGGAAGGATGGATGATCAAAATGACTGTTGAAGAACCTGCCGACGTAGAACAATTGCATGATGCCCAATCATATCAGTCTCTCATCGGTCAGGACTAAGATATCTTTTCATTCCCGGGAAAACCAGTATTAAATAAACTGCGTATATATTAGAGTGGTTTTTTATATCACTCTTTTTTATTGCTATATTGTGACCACAATCAAACAGATTTTTGGGAACCACTCCATCATACACCGAACCGGAATTGGTAAAAATGTTGAAAGCTAGGGATGAACAATCCTTTAGCTACCTATATAGCAATTACTCGGGAGCATTATACAGCATTATTTTACAGATTGTCGCCGACCATGACCTGGCAAACGATGTTTTACAGGAAGTATTTATAAATATTTGGCGGAAAATAGATAGTTACGATCAGTCAAAGGGCAGGTTGTTTACATGGATGCTAAATATTTCCAGGAATGCTGCCATCGATTTTCTTAGGTCCAAGGCATATCAGAACAGTAAAAAAAATCAGGAGTTCCCGGAAGTATTGCATGTAGGCAACGGCGACCAAATGACGCAAATGAATATCGATAACATCGGATTAAAAAAAATAGTTTATAAGCTTAAGGCCGAATCAAGGGTGTTGATAGATCTGGCCTATTTTAAAGGTTATACGCATGAAGAGATCGCTGAGCTGGAAAAAATACCATTAGGGACTGTTAAAACAAGAATCCGTAGCGCATTGATACAATTAAGAGAACATATAAAGTGAATATAGAGGAATACATATCAAGTGGCATAGTTGAAAGCTATGTGTTGGGCCTGACGGAAAAGGATGAAAGGGCTGAATTTGAAAAGATGTGCTTATTGCATCCGGAGATAAAAGCTGCACGTGATTCTTTTGAACTATTACTGGAAAAACAGGCAATGGCAAGCACTGTTCAACCACCGGATAAGGTTAAAGACAATATTTTTGCCATTATAAAAAACGAATCTTTATCATCCTCCCGGGTAATTACTATGTCTGAGCCCGGTTCCATTCAGGCACCGGTAGCCAAAATAAACTGGATGCGATATCTTGCTGCTGCTGCTGTATTACTATTAATAGCAAGCACAGCACTAAATGTTTATTTTTTCAGTCAGGTAAATAACTACAGATCTCAATACGCCAACCTGCTGGCAAAACAAGAACAACTGGCGTCAAACAATAACAGCCTTGAGGCCCGGTTACAATCTTTCGAATCAGCCATTGCCATGATAAAGGATCCCAACACGGACATTGTCAAAATGCCCGGGGCTCCCACAAGTCCTGTACCTGGCAGCCTTGCTACAGTATACTGGAACAACCGCACAAAAGATGTATACCTGATGGTAAACAACCTTCCTAATCCGCAAAGTGGTAAACAGTACCAGTTATGGGCAATTGTTGATGGTAAGCCCGTGGATGCCGGTGTGTTTGATACCCAAACGGCTTTAACCCTCGTTAAGATGAAAAACATTCCTAAAGCGCAGGCCTTCGCTATCACGCTCGAAAATGCAGGGGGCAGTCTTACTCCAACCATGAATCAGATGTATGTTATCGGAAATGTAGAAACTTGAATTGCAGAGCTTCCTCTTTATCATTAGTTTTGCGGGTTAATCAACAAACCTTTTGAAAAAAATTTTTGGAACAGTAATAACGCCTTTAGTGTGGACGATCTTCATCCAGATTATATTGTGCCTTCCCTTACCGGCCTTACCCATGTCGGGAACTTTCGAGACACCGCATATTGATAAAATTGCCCATATCATCATCTTTGGTGTGTTTGTCGCACTCTGGTGTTTGTACTTCAGCGCACAAAACTTGACTTCCCGGCAATGCCGGGTTATCTTCTTTTTCGTATTTCTGATAGCAATGGTTAACGGAATCGCCATCGAATACATTCAATTGTATTTCATACCCAACCGCGACTTTGACCAGGGAGATATTATTGCCGATTTAATAAGTGCAGGAATTTCTTATGGCATTTGCAATGTCAGATTAATCAGGGATGAGTGGAAAAACGTACCTCCCAAATGATGCATGTTCTCTTTGCTTTTACACGCGGAATAGTAGGAAAAAAAAAGCCCCTGTGGAAACAGGGGCCGTAACCAAAACTAACTGCTTATGAGAAAATTGACTGCTTGAGTGAGTCAAAGAAAAACGTAATAATAATTTATATAACGCAAATCAGGTGCCAATAATTGGCACCTGATTGTTAATAATCCTTTAAAGGCTATAAAAATAAATCTCGCTGTATCTTCCTGAGGCTCAAAGGTTAAACATTAATCTTGTTTGGACATCTTCTCAGAATTCTCTGCAAATTGCAGCGCATCAATGAACTCATCGATTTCCCCGTTAAGCACGGCGTCAAGGTTATAAATCGTTAGTCCGATCCGGTGATCAGTAACACGCGCTTGCGGATAGTTATACGTTCTAATCTTGGCACTCCGGTCTCCGGTACTTACCAGACTTTTGCGGTGCCTTGAGATTTCTTCTTCCTGCTTACGGACCTGTTCCTCATACAATTTCGTTCTAAGCATCTGCATGGCTTTTTCCCTGTTGCCCAGCTGACTTCGCTCTGTTTGGCATATTACTACTACACCTGTTGCAATATGCGTTAACATCACCTTGGTTTCAACCTTGTTTACGTTTTGGCCGCCTGCACCCCCGCTCCGTGCCGTTTCCATTTTTACATCGCTATCTTTTACTTCCACGTCCACCTCTTCAGCTTCTGGCATTACAGCCACTGTTGCGGCGGAAGTATGCACCCGGCCGCTTGCTTCCGTGTCTGGAACGCGTTGTACTCGGTGCACCCCGCTTTCAAATTTCAGGGTGCCATAAACATCATCACCGGTTACTTCTACCTGAACCTCTTTATATCCTCCGACTGTTCCTTCATTTTCGCTTAGAATTGCAGTTTTCCACCCCTTTCGGGCACAATAACGCAGATACATGTCCAATAAATCTCCGGCAAACAGGCTGGCCTCATCTCCTCCAGTTCCGGCCCTGATCTCCAAAATGGCATTTTTTTCATCCTGAGGATCTTTTGGAATCAACATTTTCCGGATCTCTGCTTCAAGCTTCTCTTTTTTTGCTTCCTGCGCTGATGTTTCCAATTTGGCGAGGTCGCGCAACTCCTCATCTTCTCCCATTAGTGCCTCACGGTTAAATTCCATATCGTCAAGCAAACGCTTATATTTTTCGTAGGCGTGTACAATATTTTCAAGGCCGCGATACTCTTTGCTCATCTGCCCGTACCTCCGGTTATCGTTTACTATTTCCGGGTTAGACAAGGCTACACCAATGTCCTGATATTTAGCCTTAATGGCTTCTAATCGGTCTAACATGTTTACTGTATATTTATGCAGTCTGCACAGTGTATCAAACAATACGCCTGATGAATAGATGGTTCTTTGGATCTATTCAACTTTGGTTGTTTATACGTCAGGCAGATACCTGGGACTAAGGCGCAAAATTAATTCATTCAGGCATTACATGGGCTACCGAAAATTTAAGGGAGAACATATATATACGGGTGAAGATGTGCTGCCTGCAGATACTGTACTGATCACGGAAGAAAATGGGATCATTGTAAACAGGGTGAACGTCAGGGATGCAGGAGATGGGGTTGAAACGTTTGAAGGACTACTTACTCCGGGGTTTGTTAATTCGCATTGCCACCTGGAGCTAAGCCATATGAAGGGAAAGATAGCTCCCGGCTCAGGACTTGTACAATTTCTTACAAGGGTTATACAGGAAAGACAAACCGACCCCATACAGCTTGATGAAGCCATGAACCAGGCGGAACGGGAGCTGCTGGCTTCGGGAACGGTAGCCGTGGGAGATATCTGCAATACGACTGATTCCCTGCATATGAAAAAAACAAGCACCATCCATTATAAAAATTTTATCGAAGTGATGGGATTCAGGGAAGAGGAGGCAGCAGCACGTTTTGCTGCCGCGGAAAAAATAGCCAATGCATTTTCACCGACAGCTACGGCTGAGCATGGACGTTATCAAAGGAATGAGTCTTTATTACCGGGCCCGGATCACTGGCCCTCTTTCTTGTGCCCATCGCTTACACCACATGCACCCTATTCGGTATCGTTACCCTTGTTTCACCTAATCAACGTATCATCTGAAGGAAAGGTCATTACCATACACAACCAGGAAACAGATGCCGAAAATCAACTGTATGCTAACGGTAGCGGGCCCTTGTTCCAGTTATACAGGAACCTGCATATAGATGCTTCCAACTTTAAAGCAAGCGGCAGGTCAAGCCTGCAAACCATTTTACCCTGGCTGAATAAGCCGTCCGGTGTTATTTTGGTACACAACACCTACACACAGGAGGCCGATATTTTATTTGCAGATGCTCATAACGGCCCCCTGGCCAACCTCTATTTTTGCATTTGCATCAATGCTAACAGGTATATTGAATCAAGGAATCCGCCCCTGGATCTGTTAAGACGTAACAAATGTACTATTACGATAGGCACTGACAGTTATGCAAGTAACCGGCAGTTAAACATGCTGGAAGAAATTAAGGTCATCCATGAGCAATTTCCACTTGTTCCATTACCTGAAATATTGCAATGGGCGACGATCAACGGAGCCAGGGCATTGGGCATGAGCGGCATCCTGGGAAGTTTCGACCAGGGAAAACAACCGGGCATCGTATTGATCAATAATATAGACAACCTTCACGTTTCACCCGATTCAACCGCAAGAAAAATACTCTGATGCCTCAGGACAGCCTCTTCAATTTCACGGCCACTTTGTTTATGAACCCGTCAACGCAACACTTCCTGCAAAACAGGCAAGCTTTTCAGGGAGCCGAAATCTTCAATGTGCAGTGCATAAAAGGTCAGGTATGCGTGTAATAAGGTCCGGCGTATGGTATGGTTAAGTTTCAACTGGTCAAGTTCTGAAGGCTGCCTTACCTTTAACAACTGTGATGTGAAATCACTGAATTGACCTTCCAGGTAATGCGGGTGTGCCGTAATCTCCGGAACAAAATTTCCTTCCTGTAAGTCAAGAATGGCATTCTTTTTTGAATAGTTATCATTCATCTGCAATCCTAAAAACGAAGTAAGGTGCAAGGCGAAGAACAATGGAAAATTCGCCATTACCATTTCGTTAGCCTGATCTAAATGTATGAAAGCGTCCTCTACAAAATAAAACAGGCTGGCATTGGTTTCAGGTTGTTTGATGGATTTCTGTAATAGTTCAACCATGAACAATGCGACGGCATTTTTTCTGACATCAGACAGGATATTTTTATACAGGTAACTCCATTTAAATTCCCGCAACCGCTGCAGATTCTTTAAATCGTTGTGATAGATGACCAGGTCAAGTATGGCTGCGGATTGAAACAGGTTAGCCTTACCCGGGCCCTTCTTTGTATAGGTTCTCACTCCGTTCACCATATACGATTGTAAGCCGAACAATTCGGTATACATGCTTACCACAAGGCTTGTTTCGCCGTATTTTATGGCGCGAAGAACAATGCCCTTGGTTTTGAAGATCATAAGTTAATGTGCGAATAGTAAATTTGCGGCTTTACTTTAGGGTGATTGAATAATTGGCAATACCATATCTTCAAAACCTTTAGTTTACAAAAACAATTTTTGTCGCCAGCTTTTCTTTCCTGGTTTCATCACTAATCAATACCAGGTAAACGCCGGTTGATCTCTTTCTTCCTTTGTAATCACGGCCGTTCCAGGTAGCCTGCCCGCCGATAGCCCTTGCCTGATATACCAGCCTTCCATCCAGCTCCGTAATTTTTACAATGGCGTTACTTACAAGCCCCCTGATGGCGATGGCGCCGGTGTATCCGGGAGGAACCGGATTAGGGAAAACCAAAACATTTTCATTGGCAGATCCTCCTTCAGTAGATGTACTGCGGAAAGAACAGATACCTTTAGCTGTGGCAAAAAAAACTTCACCCGTTCCCGGATCGATAGCGATTTTCCTTACATCATTATCCAGTAGCGGACTATTATCATCCCGGAAATGATAAATCGTTTTTTCTGCATCGGCGCTGATCAGCCAGGTGCCGTTTTTTGTGCCTATCCATTTGCGGTCTCCTCCGTCCACGGCGATACACTGCACTTCCTCGTCCCGGAACAGGTAGCCGGCAAAATTATCCTGTTGCACCACCGGCAGCACCGCTTCGCATCCCGAAACGGTAAATACCTGTTGGGTACACCGGATTATGCCGATACCCTTAGTGGTGCCTACCCAGATAAAACTGTTCTTGTCTTTGGCTATACTCAATACATTATTGTCTGGTAAATTTCCAGCGCCCTTGCCTGCGCGAAAAAAGGCCCACCTGTCATCTCCTGTGTTCTCTACTGAATTTCCATGATTAAAGCAAAATAAACCGTTTCCGTTTGGCGAAACGATCCACTTCTGATTGTAATCATCAATGACGATCTGCGTCACGGCATTGTCTCCATACGAAAATGGAATAGTAAATTTTTGCCAATTGCCGTCTGCCTTACGAACGGCTAAAGATTGTGCGGCCCCATAATTAGAAATCCATAAATGATGGTCACTGTCAAAAGCAAGTCCGGCAACACGATAACTTTCCGGATCGAATAGAGATGGGCTGATTGGGGAATTATGCTTGAAAACCTGAGGTGGCAGATCAGCTTTAAGCTGCACCAATCCTCCGCCGAAAGAGCCCGCCCATACAGAATTGTCGCGGGCATCCCGGGTTATTGTAACAACGTCATACAAACTATCGGCAGCAGTTGCCAGCCCATAGTTGTTAATCCACTCGTTATCCGTAAATCGGTAATATCCGTTTTTACTAAAGGTATTATTCCAGTTCGTCGTTATATAACCACCGGCAACCAACAAAGAATTTCCTGAGAAGATCATTTCTCCGGTTAGAACAGCACGGGGAGAATTAGGCTGATATTGCAGGAACCCATTTCCTGATGATCGTAATAAACCGCTGGCCGCATCGGCGATCCAGACCTCATTTTGCACAATCACTCCCTGCCTGGGATTTATAATCGTACCCGGTTGTTTAATTGTCCTTTCAACAAAACCATCGGCGTTTAACAAAACCACCCGGCTTCCGGCTCCGGGTTTTTGCTGTGTAATGACAATTTTTCCGGACGAAGAATTTGCCTGTATGATTTCCCAATCACTGGTATAAAGCAAACTCCATGCATTTCCGCCTGAAACAAACAGTGAATCGCCTTTCTGAACAATGATCCTGTTTTGCACATGTAAGACCTGCTGGCTGACTCCTTCAGGCAATCCTGCCGTTCCGCTTAGCAGTTGCCAGTTGCGGAAATCAGATAGGTTGATGGCAGTGGCATTTGCCTTTTTTAATCCTTCGTCAGATGCAGCATAAAAAAACTGGCCATCGGTAGCAAAACCGTTAACCTTCGTGTTTCCGCCTCCGTTACCAATCACATAGGTGTCCTTAACTTCATACTTCTCCGCATCGATAACTACAACACCTAGTCCGGTACAGAGATAAGCGTTGTTCCGGTAAAAGTAAATATTATGGATAGCTTTACTGCCTGTAGTGTTTTTTCTTTTTATAGCATCGACATTTATAATATCCTTTTTATATATAATGTCGATATTACTATTGTTGTAAGCTACCAGTAATTTGCCCGTCTGCTCATCAAGTTGTATTGTGCTGATGCCTACTTCACTCAACCCGTTTGTTTTACTTAACCGGTTTATACTGTTATCTGCAAGGTCAACGGTGTACAGGCTTTGGGGTGTTGCACAATAGATAGTGCCCGCTGCTGCTACGACCTGTAAAGCCTGGTAGTACGACAAATGATCTCTCCAGTTACCAATCGATGGCTGGGAAAAAACGGAAACAGCAATAAAAGAAACAGGTATAAACACATATTCTTTCAGAAACATGGTTTCAAAGTTAACTGGAATAAGAATTGATTAAATACCTTCACCATGTAAAAGTAGTTTCTTTGCTACGCATTAAACATTCGTTCATCTTGTTATTATGAATACAGACAGCATGTGGGAAATTACCGGAAGATTCGTTTTAAAGTACAGACTGGCTCTGCTATTTTTATTAATGGCCGCTACCGCTTTCATGGGCTGGCACGCCAGCAAGGTTGAATTAAGCTATGAATTTTCAAGAGCAATACCTGTTGATAATCCAAAATACCTGCAATACCAGTCGTTCAAAAAACAATTCGGCGAAGACGGAAATTTACTGGTCATCGGTATTCAGTCTGACAAGCTATTTACCGCAACATTATTTAACGACTATAGCATTTTACAGCAGGATATTAAACGTATTGCTGGTGTTGAGGATGTGTTAAGTGTAACTACTGCCGTAAACCTTGTAAAGAATGACAGTTCAGAAAAATTACTTGCAGTTCCGCTATTTCCGGGAGGCACGCTCGACCAGCCAGGTATCGACAGTGGTGCGCGCTCATTTCATAACCTTCCCTTTTATGTTGGCCTACTATATAATCCAACCACACGCAGTTATGTTTCAGCTATACGGATCAATAAAATGGTGCTGAATTCAGCCGGCCGCAACATTGTCGTCAATGATATTACCAGAGCGGGCGATGCTTTTGGAAAAAAGCATAACATAGAAATGCATTATAGCGGTCTCCCGTTAATCCGGACAAATATAGCCATCAGGATTGCCAATGAAATGAAATGGTTTTTGCTGGGTTCACTGATGTTGTCCGCAGTGATACTGCTCTTATTTTTCCGTAGCATAAGCACCATGCTGCTGTCCTTAGCAGTGGTGATCCTTGGCGTGATCTGGAGTTTTGGCACCCTGCAATTAGTAGGCTATAAGATTACACTATTAACTGCGCTGATCCCTCCGCTAATCGTGGTGATCGGCATTCCTAACTGCATTTATTTCCTGAATAAGTATCATATCTCTTTTTTAGAAAGCGGTGATAAACGGGAAGCCTTGATCAACATGGTCGGCAAGATGGGAATAGTGACCTTGTTCTGCAATATTTCTGCTGCTATCGGTTTTGCTGTATTTGCGTTAACCAAAAGCGCCATCCTGCAAGAATTCGGCGTGGTGGCGGGCATTAATATCATGGTGATCTTTTTTATATCCTTCATTCTTATCCCATCAGTATTAAGTTATCTTCCTCCCCCCGGTAAAAAGGAAACCCGATACCTGAACAACAAGTTACTGACAACGATCCTTGACAAATTGGAGATATGGTCAATAAATCATCGTAAGCTCATTTATGTTGCCACGGCTGTAGCTGTTGCGGTTGCAGTAGCAGGAATACTGAGGTTAAGATCGGAAGGTTTTATTGTTGATGATCTGCCCAAAACCGACCGCATATATACCGATATGAAATTTTTCGAGCATCACTTCAAAGGGGTCATGCCATTGGAAATAGTAGTGGATACCAAACGGAAAAATGGTCTTCGAATTAATCCGCTGCAGACCTTCGAGCGTATAGATTCTTTGTCGCAGTTTATTGCGGCCCAGCCTGAAATGGCCAGACCGATGTCAGTAGTTGAAGGAATGAAGTTTGCGAGGCAGGCCTATTATGATGGAGACAGTGCTAACTATGGCATACCAAACAGTTTTGACATAAGCTTTTTGGCAGGTTATCTGAATACAAAAGCCGATACCACCGCTGCCAACACGACCATGTCTAAACTGACCAGCTCTTTTATGGATACCACCAGGCAGTATGCGCGCATCAGTGTAAGCATGGCGGACGTGGGTAGTAAGCGATTACCGGAAATATTAAAATTGGTGGAAGAAAAAGCCAGGGTATTTTTCGACAGTTCCACATACCGCATTCAATTTACCGGAACCAGTGTTACCTTTCTTGAAGGGAGCGCCTTTATAATCAACGGGTTAAAAGAAAGCATTCTCTACGCTTTTATCCTGATCGCTTTATGCATGCTTTATTTATTCAGGTCTTTCCGCATACTGATCTGTTCCCTGGTGCCCAACTTGATTCCCCTGATCATAACCGCCGGTGTCATGGGGTGGACGGGAGTTCGCTTAAAGCCTTCTACTGTACTTGTTTTCAGTGTAGCGTTGGGTATTGCCATAGACATTACCATACGGTTTCTTGTTAACTTCAAGCAGGAACAACAGGGCAGTAATAAACCGGTCAAAGATGTGGTGATCAATACGATACACTCAACAGGAATAAGTATCATATACACCTCCCTGGTTTTAATTGCCGGCTTTGTCATTTTCTGCTTTAGCGGTTTTGGCGGAACCCAGTCTCTTGGCTGGCTTACTTCCCTGACACTGATCGTAGCAACCCTCACCAATTTGACTTTGCTGCCGGCCCTGTTGATCTCGATGCTTCGGAGTAAACAGGAAAAATCCAGCTGAATTATTTAAGAAATGCAGCTTTTAATATTTAACAATGTCTTAAGTTTAGGGATATTTAATGGTTGAGGTAAGTATCTCACAACCTGTTCACAATAACTTGCCATACATCGTTGATAAAATAAAAGGAGGAGGTGCTAACATATATCACTCCGCTGGCTTACTTATTTTAATACTGCGAAACCATAACCACTTGTTTATAAAATTTTTGGAATCGTTTTTTGAATCAAAATCAGGACACATGAGAAAATTATTACTTTTTCTGAGCCTTATTTTTACAGCTCAGTTGTTAGCACAAAATCGTACCATCACAGGCAGGGTAACAGATGCCAACGGCAATCCACTTCCTAATGTATCGGTGATAGTCAAAGGCGAAAATGCAGGCGTTTCAACACAAACTGATGGATCCTTTAGTCTCAATGCTTCACCTAATGCAAAAACGCTGGTATTTTCATCGGTAGGCTTTGCAGATGAAGAGGTAAATATCAATAACAGAACGGCCATTACCATTTCACTTAGTTCGCGGCAACGCGACATGGAGGAAGTAGTGGTGGTAGCCTATGGAACTGCAAAAAAAAGCACTTATACCGGGTCTGTGGCCCAGATTGACAATAAAGCTTTTGAAAGAAGACCTATTACGAATGTAATAAATGCCCTGGCAGGGGCAGCACCTGGTGTGCAGGTAAATTCAGGGAGTGGCCAGCCCGGAGCTGCGCCTACCATCCGCATTCGGGGAATTGGTTCCATCAATGCATCGAATAACCCGTTATACGTGGTGGACGGCGTTCCTTACAGCGGTACTATTGCCAATTTGAATCCGGATGACGTTCAATCCATTACGGTAGCAAAGGACGCTTCTGCTTCTTCACTGTATGGTTCACGCGCAGCCAATGGTGTAGTAATGATTACAACCAAAAGAGGCAGGAACGGCCGCAACCAAATGCATGTCAATGTAATGAAAGGGGTAAGTTCAAGGGCCCTTCCCGAATATGACAAGGTCAATGCTTTTGAGTATTACCCGGTACTTTGGGAAGCTTACCGCAACAGCCTGGCTTATTCCAGCACCACGCCGATAGAACAGGCCAGCCAAACTGCTACAACTAGGATCAAGGGCCTGCTAGGATATAATCCCTTTAATGTACGCAGTAATGATATCGTACGTACTGACGGAACCATAAATCCGAATGCAAGCCTGCTGTATCCGGATGACCTTGACTGGGCCAAACCATTAATGCGCAATGGCAACAGATCCAATTACACGATGTCTTTTAATGGGGGAGCAGAAAAAAGTGATTATTATATATCTCTGGGCTACGTAAACGAAAAAGGGTTCACTATTAAATCCGACTATGAGCGATTTACAGGCCGCATTAACCTCAATACCCAGCCTACAACCTGGTTTAAAACAGGATTAAATCTGTCAGGAACTGTAACAAAATCCAATCAGGCAAACACCGGAAGCAGTACCGCATTTGTAAATCCTTTTAACTTCAGCAGGAACATGGGACCCATTTACCCGGTGTACGCACATGATACCCTTACCGGCCAATTCATTCTGGATCGGAATGGCGAAAAAATCTACGATTTGGGAAATATGACTTCCTTGGGACTTCCCAACCGTTCAAGTGGTGGCAGCCCAGGCAGGCATGGTGTAGCTGAAACCAATTACAACGACAACCTTTTCAAAAGAAACGTCCTAAGCGGTAGAACATATGGTGAAATGACCTTCTTAAAGAATTTTAAGTTTACGACCAATGTCAGTATAGACATTAGCAACTTCCTGGAATCGACATATGATAACAATATCGTAGGAGATGGTGCTCCGGCCGGAAGGGCTTCACGTACGAATGAGATCACAACCAGTTATACATTTAACCAGTTATTGAACTTCAACAAATCATTCGGCAATCACAACCTGGATGTACTGGCAGGCCACGAAAATTTTGACTGGACGTTTAACACGCTCGAAGGTTCGGTTTCTCAACAGATCGTAGAAGGCAATACGGAACTGGTAAATTTTACCATTGCCAACAGCTTGCCCGAGTCAAGGACCGATAAGCACAAAATCGAAAGTTACCTGTCTCGTATCAGGTATGGTTATGCAGACAAATATTATGCAGAATTTACCTACCGGCGTGATGGCTCTTCCAAGTTTTCAAAGGACTTCCGCTGGGGTGATTTTTGGTCGGTGAGTGGCGGATGGCGTTTGGATGGCGAAAACTTTATGCAGAATGTGAACTGGGTTAATTTATTGAAGGTGAGGGCATCCTATGGTTTGGTGGGCAATGATGCCATCCTTACTTCTACTGCTGCAAACGATTATTATCCTGCACAGGGTTTGTACACACTGGGGTCTAACAATGCTTCGGAACCCGGCTTTATTTTGCAAAACCTGGCCAACCAGAACCTGCTTTGGGAAACCAACAAAACATTTGGCGCAGCCATCGAGTTTGCTATTTTAAACAATAGGATAAACGGCACCTTTGAATTCTTTCACCGGCAGTCAGACAACCTGTTGTTCAGTGTGCCGCTCCCGATTTCTACCGGAGTATTGAGTACTACCCGGAACATAGGAACCATGTATAACCGTGGTTTTGAATTTCAGCTGGGCGTGGATATTGTCAGGACCAGACATTTCAACTGGAACATCAATGCAAACGCTACAACCTATACGAATAGAATAACAAAATTACCTCAGACCGAGATTATTTCCGGAACGAAAAAGCTAAAGGTGGGTGAGTCTGTATACGAATTCTGGTTACGTGAATGGATGGGAGTAGACCCTCAGGATGGTGTGGCATTATATCGGGCAAATGCATGGAGCGCCGGTAATTCCCGGATCACCAAATCCGGTGACAGTGTTAGCACGAGCCAGAACAATGCCCGGTTCCATTATGCCGGAAGTGCCATACCTGAAGTTACCGGGGGTATTACAAACACACTCACTTTTAAAAGTTTCGACGTTTCTTTTCTCATTACCTACCAGATAGGTGGTAAAGTGTACGATGCTACCTATGCAGGCTTGATGAGTTCCGGTTCATACGGCGCGGCTTTACATAAGGATATATTGGGCCGCTGGCAAAAACCGGGAGATGTTGCAGAGATACCGAGAATGGATGTCAGCCAGACTGCTGCGTTCGGGGCAGCTTCCGACCGGTGGTTGACCGATGCTTCTTTCATGAATGTCAGAACCGTAAATATTGGATATAATCTACCGAAGGCATATACATCAAAGGTCCGTATCCAAAACGCAAGATTTTATTTAAGCGGCGAAAATCTGTATTTTCATTCCAAACGTAAAGGAATGAATACGGGTCAAAACTATGCCGGTGTTTTTTCCAATTACGGAGTGCTTACTAATGTTTATATGCCTGCGCGTATCCTTAGCGCCGGTTTGAATATTACACTTTAAAATTAAAAAGATGAAGAATATCAAGTATACCTATTATCTGGCGGCTATTTTTTTGCTGATTACTTCATGCAAAAAGGATTACCTGGAAACACTGCCTACGGACGCTGTCAATTCAGAAAGCGTTTTTACCAGTACCGCAAATGCCATGGCGGCACTAAACGGAATACACAAAGCCCTGTATAACCAATACCTGAGCAACCAGGATCAGGGAGGGCAGGGTTCAATTATGATATATATGGATATGCTGGGCGACGACCTGGTAATGACCGCACAGGGCACCGGCTGGTTTAATGCAACCTATAGGTGGGAGGCGCACCGCAACGCAAGCGCAAACACCCAGCCTACTTATTTTGCTTATTATTTCTATTACAGGATCATTATCAACGCCAATAACATCATCAATAATATTGATAAGGCTGAAGGCCCGGATGCTGAGAAAAAAGCCATTAAGGGCGAAGCACTTACTTACCGGGCATGGGCTCATTTCATGCTGGTTCAATTGTATGGAAAACGGTACGATGCCACTACGAAACCCAATGCACAATTAGGCGTTCCGCTAAAGCTTGCGTCTACAACCGAAGGTCAGCCGCGCGTTACAGTTGAGGAAGTCTACGCCCAGATAAATAAAGACCTGGATGATGCCATTACTAACCTGGCTGGCTACAGCAGGGCAAATAAATCTCATTTCAACCTCAGCGTGGCAAAAGGAGTAAAGGCCCGCGTAGCCCTTACGCAGCAGAATTGGGCAGACGCTGCCAAGTTTGCCTCCGAAGCTAAACAGGGGTATTCCCTAATGAATAATGAACAATATGTGACAGGGTTTAATGATTACTCGAACCCTGAATGGATGTGGGGCAGCCACCAGGTTCCGGAACAAACAACCTTCTTCTATTCTTTCTATGCTTTCATGTCTGCTAATTATAACTCAGGTGCCATCAGAACTAACCCAAAGGCGATCAACTCAACGTTATACAACCAGATCTCGGCAACTGATGTCAGGAAGAAGCTTTGGGATGTAACCGGGGCGTCTGTTCCTGTGCCTCCGAATGGTCTAAAAAGGCCCTATATCAATAAAAAATTTCTTGTCGCCAACACAAGCAGCAGCGCCGGTGATGTTCCGAATATGCGCGCTGCAGAAATGTATCTGATCGAGGCGGAAGCCAGAGCACGTTTGGGTCAGGATGGAGCGGCCGCTGACGTGCTGTCTACACTACTGCTGAATCGCGATCCGGCTTATGTTAAATCTGCCAGTACAGGGCAAGCCCTGATAGATGAGATCTTCGTCCACCGCAGAGTAGAATTGTGGGGAGAAGGTTTTCGTTTTCTGGATTTGAAGCGTACCAATAGTAGTCTTGACAGAACCGGCGCTAATCACGACCCGGCTCTTGCACGCATTTTAACCATGCCTGCTGGTGATAACCAATGGGAATTTTTATTACCCCAGGCCGAGCTGGATGCCAACAAAGCTGCAGTTCAGAATCCGCTTTAATAGAACGATGGTTTATAATGCACTCAGGAATTCTTAGACGGTAACCTAACAGCAAGATCCCCCGCAGTCGCGGGGGGATCTTACATTATTGAAGTACTTCCTCCAGTCTTTTCTCCAGGTCAAACCCTCTTAAGTTTTCGGCAACTATGTTACCCTGGGGATCGATCAGTACATTAAATGGAATTCCTTCAAATTTATAGACATCCACAGCTTTACTGTTCCAATATTTCAAATCACTTACATGGGTCCACGCAAGCTGATCGTCTTTAATGGCTTTCAGCCAGGGGTCTTTCTCTTTATCCAGTGATACGCCCAGTATGGTGAAATTTTTATCCTTATACTGGTTGTACGCCTTAACTACGTTCGGGTTTTCCTGCCTGCACGGACCACACCAGCTTGCCCAGAAATCAACCAGAAGATATTTTCCCTTGAAAGAGGTAATGGACACCGTTTTTCCTTCAGCAGTGGCCAGGGCAAGATCCGGGGCTTTTTTACCGACCCAGGAATTGCCCGCCTTCTTTTTTTCCTGTTCAGCTACCTGCGCTTTTTGTAACTCATAATTGCTTTTCAGATTTTCTAAAACGGCATGATCAGGAAATCTTTTTACGACATCATTTAGCGACTTTTCGAAATCAGCTTGCTGAAAAGAACGCGATGACAGTCCCAGCGCAAACAAACTGATGGAAGGATGTTCCGAGCGATTGATCAAACCCAGCAGATAATCGTTTAACCCTTTGACAGCATTGTTTTTATTTTCCGTTGCAAGTATTATGGCGCTGTCAGAAGCAGCCAGCTGTTTTAAGCTATCCAAATGTGCAAAGGTTTTATTTACTGCAGAAGTCCTTTCACCGTATAACCGGATAAAATCCTTTAGCTCGTTACTTGCTTTTGACCCCTTGACAGTGTAGAAATCATCTTTTTTACCAAGATCTATATCAACCGTTATGTTATCTTCATCATTGATCAATAACACGATCGGTCCGTTTTGCACGGCAAGCTGATATATAGCTTCTTCTTTGCCATTTCCCTGTAACACAATTTTCCCCTTATCGGCAGTCATTGCAGCAGAATCTAAAATAATTGGATTGGCATCCCCGCCATAAGGAATCTCTTCCAAAAGCATGAGCGGCGGTTTAGACGCTTCTGAATCGCCTTGGGGGTTACCAGGTATCATCTTATTTAAATGACTGTAATTAACCGTTACGGTAAAAGACTCCTGGTTCTTAGGCTTACAATGTATGAGCACCAGGCCAAGAAATAGAAAACCAGTGAATCTTATTAATATCATCTTCATATAAATAGTATTGCTTTTATAACAGGTTCGTTGTTCAATCAGTTCGATAGTTTTTGGGTTAACAACGCTGTTGCCATTTTTGGATCTGCCTTACCTTGGGAAACTTTCCTTACTTCTCCCATAAATAAGCCGATCAAACCCTTTTTTCCCCTTTTATACTCCTGCACTTTATCCGGTAATTTAGCAAGAACTTCATCTACCCAGGCTTCTATGGCATCAGCATTGGAATCCTGTAAGAGATTCAATTCAGTGGCTATTTGCAGTGGCTCCTTTGAAGGATCGTTGATCAATACAGGAAACAGGCGGGATGATGCAACAGAAAAGCTGATTTTTCCTTCGTTCACCAGCACGATCAATTTTGCCAGGGCAGCCGGACTCACCCGGAAGTTTTTCTGGCTGATAGCCTGGTCGTTCAGGTAAGAACGAACGGGCCCCAGTAACCAGTTGGCTGCGGCTTTGGCGTGGCTGGTATGGGTGATCAACTCCTCGAAATAGTCTATCGTTTCCTTGTCATCCCCAATCACCCTTGCATCGTATTCGGATAAGTAAAATTCGGTTATGTACTTGGCTATCAACTCTTCAGGAAGTGGCGGCAAGGCTTTTTTTATCGTACGGACCATTTCTTCCGTGACCACAAATGGCGGCAGGTCGGGATCGGGAAAATAGCGATAGTCATTTGCTTCCTCCTTGGTACGCAAGGCAAATGTTGAATCACTCGAGGCATCATAGCTACGCGTCTGCTGAACAATCGTTTCACCCATTTCCGCTAACGCGATCATTCGTCTGACTTCATATTCAATTGCCTTTTTAACATTCCGGATCGAATTGAGATTTTTCACTTCTACTTTTGTTCCCAACTTTTTTTCTCCTTTTAAACGGATTGAAATATTGGCGTCACAGCGCATGCTGCCTTCTTCCATATTACCATCGCAGATCTGGAGATAACGAACCAGCTTACGTAATTCCGTTACGTATGCATAGGCTTCCTCGCCACTAAAAAGGTCCGGTTCGCTTACAATTTCTATCAAAGGAACCCCGGCACGGTTATAATCAATACAGGTAAACCGACCATCAAGATCATGCAGGCTCTTGCCTGCATCTTCTTCCAGGTGTATCCTGTTCAGCTTTACCGTTCTTTGCTTGTTTGCCGTGCGGATAGATACTACACCATTCTTACAGATCGGCGTTGTGTGTTGCGTTATCTGGTAACCCTTGGGCAGATCCGGGTAGAAATAATTTTTCCGGGCAAAATAGTTTACTTTTTCGATCTCACAGTTGCAGGCGATTCCCATCATAATGGCAAAATCAACCGCCTGTTTATTCAGTTTCGGTAGCGTTCCCGGGTAACCTAGCGTTATCGGACTGATATGTGTATTCGGATTTGCACCGAAAGCAGCACTATCCCCTGAAAATAGCTT
Organism: Chitinophagaceae bacterium; assembly: GCA_037718865.1. Classification (GTDB taxonomy): domain Bacteria; phylum Bacteroidota; class Bacteroidia; order Chitinophagales; family Chitinophagaceae; genus JADCRZ01. The sequence continues at coordinate 277,770 of JBBJMP010000001.1, forward strand.
ACTTCTCGTCAATAATTGGGCATGCACTTCGAGCCCGATCACTGCTTCATATTTATTAAAATCTGTTTCTGCCATAATGAATTGTCCCTGGCGGCTGTAATGTACGGCTACGCCAACAGCAAAAATAGTTTTTTCAACATAATTTTAAGTACGAAAGCAAAACCTTGCCTGACCAGCCCTCGAATACCAGGCACAAAAAAACCGCAATCTTACGACTGCGGTTTATCAAATGCCTTAGAAAATTTACAGCGTGGCTGTTTTTAATTTTTTAGGGACTTTTATTTCAACCTCCTGGGATTTACCATTACGTTGTAGTTTGACTTTTACGCTGCTTTTTTCCCTGGCTTCCTTTGCTCCTCTAACCAGCTCGCTCGCATTGTTTACGGCCTGGCCGTCGAATTCCATTATGATATCTCCTTCTTTAATGCCTGCTTTTCCCGCATTGGATCCGTCGTCCACATCAAGCACTTTCACTCCTTTGCCGTCATCGGTGTCCTGTGCTCTGATACCAAGCCTTGGGTTACCGGCGTTAAGGTTCATGTTGAAACCATCGCGGCCAGGGGTGGCGAGGTTAAAATCAAAATCCTTGTTAAACTCAAAAAGTTCCTGACCATAAGCTCCGGTTCTTTTGCCGAGAGTAACTGAGGTTTTTTGTTCTTTCTTGTCTCTTTTGTAAGTTAACGTCACTTTTTCATCCGGTTTATAACTATCGACAGCCTTGATCAGGTCTTCAGGCGCTTTAATGTCGGCGTCGTTTAACCTGGTGATGACGTCACCTTCTTTTAAGCCGGCCTTTTCTGCGGCACTACCCTTTGATACACTGCTAATTTTAGCGCCGTTGTCATCTTTCTGCGTTACTACGCCAAGCATTGCCTTGTTTGACATGTCTTTCAGCGCAAGGCCGAAGTCATTACCATCAACATTCCAGTTGCCACCACGGAATGGCGAACGGGAATTCGAATAAGCCCTGACCGCATCCACAGATCTTCTTTTACGGACAACCACATTCTCATCATCATATTCAGACAGCGGTTTACCGTTTACTTTTACTTCATCGTCATTAATCTCAACGGTCACTTTGGTGTTCTTATCGCCTTTCCTTTTAATGATGATCTCGTCATTGTCATTCCATCTTTCTGTTTTTTCCTGGGAAAGTGCATTGGCGCTTAGTATGCCAACACAACCCATCAAGCAAATTGCTTTTAAAAAGTATGTCCTCATAAAATTATTTTTAAAGATGAATGATGAACTACGTCAATTTTCGTAGTTCAAATATACATTCTTTTTTGAATTACGAAAAATTTCGGAATTGTTAAAAAAAAAGCCGCAGATTCGCAGTTAAACCTGCGAATCTGCGGCAACCAACTCTGAAAGCTACAAAAGGCTTTTGACTGTTTCAATGACGGCAGGCAGCTGGCTGGCGTCTTGTCCTCCTGCGGTAGCCAAGGTTTTTTGGCCACCTCCTCCGCCTTTGATCAGCGGAGCAATATGTTCCTTGATAATGCCGGGCGCTTCCAGATTTTTTGCAGACACGATGTCTTCGTCAATACCCAGCACAACGTTGGCCTTGCCTTCAATATTTGCTACCAGGATAATGACTGCATTCTTTAATTCCGATTTAAGGTGAATACACAATTTCTTTAGTGCATCAGCAGTGCTCACTTCAACGATCTCGCCGATAAACTGTGTTCCGTTAACCGGCTGAATCTTATTAATCAACTCATTGCGTAAGGTATTCAGTTGCCTGGTTTCTTGTTTCTCTATTTTTTTCTGTTGTACCGCGATTTCAGTCAGCAGAAGTTCCAGCGCTTTAAGGGGATCTTTGGGGTGTTTCAATCGTTCCTTTATAGTTTGCAGCTGACGCAGATGTTCGTTAATGTAATCTTCTGCTGCTTTACCGCTGACAGCTTCTATCCTGCGAACTCCGGCCGCAACGGCGGTTTCCTGCCTGATCCTGAACGTGCCCAGTGTGCCTGTCGACCCTACATGAGTTCCGCCACATAGTTCTAACGAATAAGCCGGGTCAATGATTACTACCCTTACCGTATAGCCGTATTTTTCACCAAACAGGGCCATCGCCCCTTGTGTTAGCGCTTCGTCTTTGGGCATTTGTTTGATGACAACCGGGATATTGTCTCTGATCTTTTGGTTGACCAATGCTTCTATCCGAACTATTTCTTCAGGTGCCAGTTTGGAAAAATGGGAGAAGTCAAAGCGTAAATGATCCTGGTTCACCAGGGAGCCTTTTTGCGCCACGTGTTTACCCACTACCTGCCTTAGCGCCGCATGCAGTAAATGGGTAGCGGAATGATGTATTTCTGTTGCCTTCCTTTTTGCGGCATCTACGCAGGCCGATACTTCACCGGAAAGATCATCTGGAAGCGTATCTGCGTAGTGAATGATCAGGTCATTTTCCTTCTTTGTATCGCTGATGATAATTTCGCCGGTATCAAGGAGTAATCTACCGGTGTCGCCTACCTGCCCTCCGCTTTCAGGGTAGAACGGCGTAGTACTTAATACGAGCTGAAATCCCGATTTGCCCTTTGCATTTATTTTCCGATACCTGGTGATCCGGGTTTTAATTTCCAGGCTGTCATACCCGACAAATTCATTGGTTGGATCCTCGCTTAACAGGATCCAGTCTTCGGTGTCGGTTGCTGCGGCTGCACGCGAACGGCCTTTTTGTTGTTGCAAGGCCTTTTCATAGCCTTCCATATCTACCGTCCATCCTTTCTCCGATGCAAGTAATTGGGTGAGATCTATAGGGAAGCCAAAAGTATCATAGAGTTCAAAGGCGAATTCACCAGATACAATTTTTTTCCTTCTTGAGGATTCATATTTAAATTGTAGACTGCTATTTTTCTGAGCAATTTCTTCTCCGCCATCATATGTAAAACCAAGTCCCTGCGTCGCATATACACCAAACCGGTAAAGCCCTGCATCGATGGTTTTCAAAAAAGCATTTTCTTCTTCTTTGATCACCCTGCTGATAAAATCAATCTGCGCGAATAATTCAGGGAATACATGCTTAAATTGCTCCCCCAATAACGGAAGTAACTGATGAAGCAGGGGTAACTTATAATCCAGGTAAGAAAAATAGTACCTTGCCGCCCGCCGTAGAATTCGCCTGATCACATAACCCGCACCGGTATTCGAAGGAAGCTGGCCATCGGCAATGGTAAAGGCAATCGCACGAATATGATCGGCAATGACACGGAAAGCAACATCCTTCTTCCCAATTCGTCCGGTGTATTTTTTCCCGGTGATACGTTCGGTAGCGGAAATAATGCCTCCAAAAACATCCGTGTCGTAATTACTTTGTTTTTGCTGCAGCACACGAACCAGCCGCTCGAGCCCCATCCCGGTATCCACGTGTTTATCAGGCAGCGGTTCAAGGCTGCCATCTTTGAGGCGGTTAAACTGGATAAAAACATTGTTCCATATTTCGATTACCTGGGGATCGTCTTTATTTACCAGCTCGCTTCCCTGCTGTTGATGCCGTGATTCATCCCTTCTCATATCTACATGTATCTCGGTACACGGGCCGCAGGGGCCAGTATCACCCATCTCCCAGAAATTATCCTTTTTATTTCCCAATACGATGCGGTCTTCTCCGATCCATTTTTTCCACTCTGCCATAGCTTCTTCGTCCTTCGGCAAATTTTCATTTTCATCTCCTTGAAAAACGGTCACGTATAAGCGATCCTTTGGGATCCTGTATACCTCGGTCAGCAACTGCCAGCTCCAGGCTATGGCTTCCTGCTTAAAATAATCACCGAAACTCCAGTTGCCCAGCATCTCGAACATGGTATGGTGATAGGTATCAACGCCAACTTCCTCCAGGTCATTATGTTTACCACTCACCCGCAGGCATTTCTGCGTATCGGCCACTCTCTGCGAGGGTGACTTTTTATTTCCCAGGAAATAATCTTTAAACTGGTTCATGCCTGCGTTGGTAAACATAAGTGTAGGATCATTTTTTACCACGATGGATGAAGAGGGAACAATGTCATGGCCCTTTTCGCTGAAAAATGTCAAAAATGCTTCACGTATCTCAGCACTTGTCATCATAACACAACTTATTGGTTAACGCTCTTTATATTGATTTACTTCGTCAAATGCATTTAAATAACACGCTCACGATGAACCATTGCCCAATGCTCATTTTGGCGTAGGTTTGTAAACAGGGGTTGATAAAGTGGTGCAAATGTACGCATTAGTAATCAGTTGGAACTGCTTGCTGGCTTACTGCTTTGTGCATGCTGTGTGGCTTTCTTTTGTGGATCTTTGTGGTTTTATTAACCACAAAGAGAACTATGTTTACACAAAGAAAACACAAAGGGAACTTTTAGTCACGATTGGTTATGAAAAAAATAAAATATTTTTATAATACCAATACACTTCGATATGAAAAGTTGGAAACGCCATTACGTGTAAAACTTTTACGGGTACTTGGCTTTATGGCCACATCGATGGTCACCGCCCTGATTATTGTTTCCATAGCTTTCCGTTACCTGGATTCTCCCAAAGAAAAACTGTTACGGCAGCAATATGAATTTATACATGAAAATTATGGGGTATTAAACGGTAACCTTAGAAAACTACAACACCAGATGTCGGAACTGGAAAAAAGGGATAACGAAGTTTACCGGGCTATTTTTGAAGCCAATCCGATACCGGACAGCGCCCGGGCAAGGGCCATGCAAAAACAAAAGGAGATTTTGCTGATTCAGGGAATGGATGAGGATGATCTGACCGTTTCGGTAGCATCCACCATTAATCATCTTTCAAAACGACTGGCATTCCAGGACAGGTCTTTTAACGAGATAGAAGATTTTATTAAAAACAAAGAGGTTTTGCTGGCCAGTACTCCGGCTATTCAGCCAGTCAGCAACAAAAACCTGAATCGTATTGCTTCTGGTTTTGGATATCGCATCGATCCCGTTTACAAAACGGTTAAGATGCATGCAGGGCTTGATTTTGCCGCACCCCAGGGAACACCGGTATATGCTACAGCCAATGGTATGGTAACCACCTCAGGCAATACGGGCGATGGATATGGCAACCATGTGGTCATCAACCATGGCTATGGCTACTCTACGTTATATGGTCACATGTTCAGGATCAAAGCGCGCCGCGGCCAGCGGATTAAGCGGGCGGAAATTATTGGCTACGTAGGCAACACCGGAAAGTCAACAGGGCCCCATCTTCATTATGAAGTGCACAAAAATGATCGTCCTTTGGACCCTGTGTATTTTTTTTATAACGACCTCACACCGGAACAGTTTGACAGGCTACTAAAGTCGGCAGCAGCAAGCAATCAAAGCCTGGACTAAAAAAATGTCTCGGCTGGTTACTTTAATGAGGCAGCAATTTTGAAGATAATTCAGGCCAGAAACACAAAACGGAAAACTCGAATCTCATTAGTATCTTTATACACCAAAATTTCCCATCACATTTGAAGTCAGTCCAGCAAATAACATTTGATTTCACCAATGCACAGGAATCTGAAAACGAATCAGCGGTTAAGAAAGACCTTGACGTAAACGAAATCCGGCCAAAGAAGAGAGGCAGAAAACCAAAAGATCCTTCGACCATTATCAAAAAACTTCCTTCTAAACGGGGACGTAAATCACTAAAAGAAGCTGAATCGGAGGCAGACCTGATCGAAATCCCTGAGGACGAAGTATTATTCCTGAAGCAGTATTATACAATGAGTGAAGTTGCCGGCATGTTCAGGATCAACCATTCGTTACTGCGCTTCTGGGAGAATGAATTTGATATCCTTCAACCAAAAAAAAATAAAAAAGGCGACCGGTTCTTCAGGCCGGTTGACATAAAAAACCTTCACCTGATCTACCACCTCCTGCGTCAGCGCAAATATACCATGGAAGGAGCGAAGGAATATCTGAAAAATAACAGCACGCGTGCGGATAAGAAATTTGAAACCATACAGGTTTTACAAAAGATCCGGCATTTTCTGCTGGAGATCAAATCAACCCTCTAGCGAGGCTACAAACCGGCAGCCCCAACGGGGGCATGCCCTAGGTAACATTCGGGGCGTTGCTGATGATGACTTCTGATTCCCGGAGAGCAAGCCTGATGTTCATTTCTTCCATGAGCTGGATAATATGCAGGTTCACTTCCTGCCTCACGCTATTAAATATTTCCAGGGCAATATCTCCAGTAAAAAATTCAACATGCACCACAAAGCTGTTCTTACTGATGTCTGTCAGTGCTACGCTGTGGTTTTGGATGTGCTCCTGTCCACCGGCAATAAATTGATCGATGCGGGTAATAAATTGTTGAATGGATTTATAAGAGGCGTTTGAGCTCAATTCCAGCAGTAGAAACCCTCTCCGCTGGGTACGCAGGGTCCAGTTGTCTAAAATACTATCTACCATTTGTTTATTAGGAACAGTGACATAGGTTTTCTGATCCGTTCGGATGCGGGTACTGCGCAAGCCGATTCTTTCAACTGTACCAAGAACGTTTTGCACTTTTACCAGGTCTCCGGGTGAAAAAGGCTTATCAAAAAAGATGATGAATGATGCAATTAAATTCTCCAGGCTTTCACGGGCGGATAAGGCGAGCGCGGCACCTACAATCCCGAAACCTGCGAGTAAAGCTGCTATATCTTTATGAAAAGCAAAACGGATCAATAAGAGCAACCCGATGAATATAAAAATCACTTTAAAAAAATCCTTAAAGAAAACAACCAGCTGATTATCCTGCATTCCGGGAGTGATATTGGCTTTCTGTTCCAGAATTATAGCAATGAAATCGATCAGCCGGAGGAGAAGCCAAATAAACGCGATGATCAGAACGGCACTGGAGATTGAATCGACAATGTACCTAAACTGGATATGATGGATCTTAAAGGCCAGGGCAGACGGGAAATTTAATTTACCCAGAGCCAGGAAAATAGCAAGCAGCATCAGGAACACATGAATAGGTCCCCTCAGGAGGGTGACGAAAATTTCTTTTTCCAGGTTCCAGGAAGCTTTACGAAATATCCGGAAAAAAAAGCTCGCAATATACCTTGACAAATAGCGCTTAAACAATAATACCAATATAATGACCAGAATCAAAATCAGGTAATCCTGCACGGTATTATCAAAAAACACTCTTTGCAACAGGGATTGCATATGGGTATGCCATTGGGTAAGAAACAAAAATAGGGGTTAAAACGCATACACTTTTATCTCACCGTCTTTCAGGCAGTATAACTGCGTAACGGAAATTTTTATCCTCGTTACACCGGCAAGATATCGATCGAGGGCCTTTACTTTCAGGGACAGGGAGCCTGGCTGGTACTGCTCTATTATTGTTTGTTTTCGCCCGAATACCTTACCGTCAACAACCTGGAAATCCTGCCATCCCAGAAGAGCCACTTTGTTCCTAAGCGACCCAAAATAGTCAAACATGAAAACTCCTTTTTCAGGATCATATAAATAAACTATCCTGTCGTGGTCGACGATCTGAACAGGCGAAGGTGCAGCTTCCATGAATAACCTGAAATCGCCTGACTGATCAATGATTTCTCCTTCATCGTTCATTCGCTTTAAACGGGCTTCCTGCTCATCATAAACCCAGATGCCGTTATCATATGATTGGCTGATTGCCCTGGCCATAAAGATGTTCCTGTTACGCAGGTTGATGGTGTTTCGTACGTTGAGGAACCTGTCCAGCACGACGATGGTTCCAAAATCCTTATAGAATAATAATAACTTCAACGGGTTGCCGGCATCTATGGAAGCAACCCTTCCGTATTGCCGCACATCGTTAAATACTCCGGTGGAATCACCATTGGCATTTAATTTTTTTAGTTGATTGCTCCGGCTAAGCGTATAAACGTTGCCAAGATTATCGACGGTAAAATCAACAATATCCCCTTTGATGATCTTTACCAGTTGTAAGCTATCCTGTTGCGCTAAGCAAGGTATTGCCAGGTATAAAATCAATATCGTTATCCATGTCCCTTTCAAGCTGTGTGATATTTTAATTCCAGGTTCTCTCCGTCAAATACTGCATAGCTGTTATAGCGGATCCAGTCGCCTAAATTAATATAGCGGCTATTTTCGTTAATCCTAAAGTCGATCGGCAGGTGGCGATGGCCGAAGATGAGGTAATCATAATGTTGTTTCTTCAGTTGTTCTTTGCTATAAATGATGAGCCATTCTTTGTCTTCTCCAAGAAAATGTTCATCGTTCTGGCCTGTAGCCTTGCGACTTCTGCGGCTGAAGTAATTGGCTAACCCTATGCCCCATGAAGGGTGTAATATCCCGAACAACCACTGACATGTTTTACTGCGAAAGATCTTTTTTATGAACTTATATCCATGATCCTGTGGACCTAACCCGTCGCCATGGCCGACCAAAAATATTTTATTATTAAAGGTAAACTGTGTAGGCTCAAAATAAACGGGAATGTTCAGTTCTTTTTCAAAATAGCCCTTCATCCACATGTCATGGTTACCTACAAAAAAAGAAACCGCTACGCCGCTATCGGTAAGATCAGCTAGTTCTCCCAGGATCCGGGTATACCCCTTTGGAACAACGGTCTTATATTCATACCAGAAGTCGAACAGGTCACCTACGATAAAAATGTGTTCAGCGTCTTTTCCGGCCTGTTTCAGGAAAGCCGCGATCCGTTTTTCTCTGACCAGGCTCTCGGCATAATTAGGCGCGCCCAGGTGAAAGTCGGAGAGTAAATATATTTTTTTGCCGGGTGCCAGGGTCATTAATATTAATATGGACAAATGTACTTGAAAAGATAAGAGGGATTGCTTGAACTGCTCAGGCTTTAATAGAACCTTCATCCATAAGAAACACATATACTTCTTTGGGTCCGTGAACACCAACCACCAGCGTTTTCTCAATGTCTGCCGTGCGGCTGGGACCCGAAGCGAAAGTGATCAGCGATGGTAGATTCGACTGATATTTTTCCCGGAGCAGTAGCAGCGCATCTTTTATATCATATACCAACTGGTTGGTATAGGCGATGCAGATATGTATAGGTGCATAAACACTGGCTGTCCGTCCGTTTTGCTGAGCAGCGCTTAATACAATAGTGCCCGTCCTGGCCACCAGGCATTCACAGGAAGTGAGGCTTACATCTGAATCTTTTAATTGCAGTTCGGGCAGCAGGGGTAATGAACCTATATGGAGTATTTTCTTTAATGCCTTTTCCATACAATAGATCTTTGTCCACTCCTTATGCTGAAAGAGGTGAACAAGCCGGGCTGCCAGTTCTGCCTCATCCAGACAAAACACAAATTTTCCCTGCAGTTTTGTGAATTCTTCGGCAAATATTATTTCAAGTTCTTCAGATGAAGGCCGGAATACAGAACTATTTCCCTCACTTAACGGAAAAGGAATAGGCGTTGATTCACTCAACGCCTTTCGTATTTTTTTAAGAATATTTTCTTTAGAAGAAGACATGGTGTTAATGTGCGATTTGCAAATGTGCGAATGTAACACCACTCACTCATCACTCATCACTTCAACTTAACGAATGGTTAGTAGCACTGCTGTCATAAGGAGGTACTCCTTCACTTATCACGCCGTGTTCCGTGTGATTACTACCCTCTTCTTCACTCACATCAAGTGTTTTCTTTTCTTCATACGGGCGCTTACCGATCAACGCTTCCACATCACTCTGGAACAGAACTTCCCTATTCAATAATGCTTCTGCCAGCTTTCTTACCTGTTCTCTTTTTTGAGTCAGCAAAAGCTTAGTGCTCTCGTAAGCCTTTTCTATGAGCTTTCTCACCTCTTCGTCAATTAGCTTAGAGGTTTCTTCAGAATATGGTTTGGTAAAAGAATTTTCTGCCGCAGGATCATAGAAACTTACATTGCCAATTTTGTCATTCATGCCATAAACGGTAACCATGGCATAAGCCATGCGTGTGATCTGTTGAAGGTCGTTTTGGGCACCGGTAGAGATCTTACCAAAGTTCAAATCTTCACTTGCCCTGCCACCCAAGCTCATGCAGATCTGGTCAAACAACTGATCAGTATTATAGAGATATTGTTCCTTCGGGGTATATTGGGCATATCCCAGCGCGGCTACTCCCCTAGGCACAATGGTCACTTTCAATAATGGATATGCATGCTCAAGATACCAGCCGCAGATAGCATGACCCGCCTCATGGTAGGCAATGATCTTTTTTTCTTCCGGTGAAATGATCTTGTTTTTCTTTTCCAATCCCCCGATCACTCTATCAACCGCATCCTGAAAGTCTTCCATCTCTACGTGTTCCTTTCCTTTACGCGCAGCGATCAGGGCAGCTTCATTACAGATATTGGCAATATCTGCACCGGCAAAACCCGGTGTTTGTTCAGCCAGCTTATGAATGTCTACTTTTGTTGAAGTCTTGATCGGTTTAAGATGTACTTTAAATATATGCTCGCGACCTTTAAGGTCAGGTTTATCAATAGAGATCTGCCTGTCGAAACGCCCAGGACGAAGTAGGGCCGTATCCAGTACATCCGGGCGATTGGTAGCTGCCAATACAATAATGCCGGTTTCACCGCTGAAGCCATCCATTTCTACCAGTAACTGGTTAAGTGTGCTTTCGCGTTCATCATTGCTCATGATGGCGTTTTTTCCCCTGGCGCGGCCGATAGCATCGATTTCATCAATAAAAATAATACAGGGTGACTTTTCCCTGGCCTGTTTAAACAGGTCGCGAACACGGCTGGCACCAACGCCGACAAACAATTCAACAAAATCTGAACCGCTCATACTGAAAAACGGAACCTGGGCTTCACCGGCCATAGCTTTTGCGAGCAGGGTTTTACCCGTACCAGGAGGTCCGATAAGCAAGGCCCCTTTTGGGATCTTTCCTCCCAGCGCGGTATATTTTTTGGGGTTCTTTAAAAAATCGACGATCTCCATTACTTCCACTTTGGCTTCATCAAGTCCGGCAACGTCGTTAAAAGTGATGGTTACTTTTGTACCCTTATCAAATAATGTAGCTTTTGATTTCCCTATATTAAAAATCCCTCCGGGTCCTGCGCCTCCTCCTGCTCCTCCTCCCATTTTTCGCATTAACAACACCCATATCAGTACCAGGATCAATAAAGGGAGAACAAAGTTGACGATTGGAGCCAGCCAGTCTCCTTCCGGTTTGGAACGGTAAGGCACTTCCGCCACAGTTGGATGGGTAGCATAAAAATCTCTCAATTCCTTTTCGAATTCTTCCGCTTTAGTAACTGTGAATTGAAACTGAGGGCCCTTATCCGTCGGTGTCGATAATACACCCCTTTTCCCCTTCAAAAGCTCCTTGACATACGGCTTTTCCAGACTTTCTTTTTTTATGGTTACCCTTACCAGGTTTTTATTAGGCACAACCTCGAAACTTTCAACATCTCCGGTTGAAAGCATATCTCTGGTAAACACCAATTTATCAATGACTATGGCATCCGGAGCAAAGGAACCAATAAATTGAAACCCGATCAGGATTGCTGCAATGATACCCCATACCCAATAAATACTGAATCTAGGCCCCTTGCGTGGGGTATTACTGTTGTTATCCTCCCTCGGCCTCATTCGCGGAAATCCTCTATCATTCTGTTTCATATCTTCTTGTGACATATAAAGAAACTCTCCTTATTTCTGTTAAATTTAATTAATGGTAAATTGTTCAAAGAAACAGGATGATTGTCGGTTAATAAACATATCAATAACAACTTCCTGAGCCTTGAACTAACCTGCATGTTCTATCAGGGCAGCATCACTCCACATCTCTTCCAGGCGATAAAACTTTCTGGGTTCTGTTTGCATAACATGTACAACCACATCCACATAATCTATCAGCACCCATTGAGCCGCCTGGTAACCTTCATGTTTATAGGGAATTTCGCCACACGCTTTTGTTACTTTTTCTTCCACATATTCAGCTATGGCTTTAACCTGAGTAGTACTTGCTGCAGAACAAATGATAAAAAAATCAGATACTGCTTCGGGTATTTTACGCAGGTCCAGTGAAACTATATTATCTCCTTTCTTTTCCTGGATAGCGTGAATGATGGTTTTAAATATCTTAGAATTCCTTGTTAATCTGGCCACACGATGACTATTACGTGCGGCTAACATAGTCAATTGTTCCAATAATCAAATCGTTTTAATAGTTACAATGTTTTAATAAAGTAGCAAAAAGTTGTTTATGATCTATTTTCCCTGACCGTCAGGTATAATCATGAAGAACTTCAGGGATTTTCATAATAACGATCTTCCAGGAGGATTGTTATTTATTTAATTCTTGAAATATAAGAAATCCTATATTCATACCTGCCAAAAGTACAAATCTTTTGTCATTTCACTACTATGCCTACTATAGGCCATTCCTTCACCATTCTTAAAACAGTTGACAGTACCAACAACTATGCCATGGCACAGGTTCATGCTGGATCAGCACTACATGGAAACGCTTATTTTACAGTTAATCAGACGGGGGGTAAAGGCCAGCGGGGTAAAACCTGGCACAGTGCAGAAGGGCTGAATATGGCCCTTAGCCTTGTCATTGAACCTCGCCGGCTTTTACTGTCGCAGCAATTTTTATTAAGCGTTTCGATAGCCCTGGCCTGTTATAATTTAGTTAAGGAATGTGCGGGATCAGACACCTGCATTAAGTGGCCCAACGATATTTACTGGCGTGACAGAAAGGCAGGGGGCATACTAATAGAAAATGTAGTTCGGGGAACAGTGTGGCAATTTGCTATTGCAGGCATTGGCCTTAACGTCAATCAAACCGAATATTCAAGTTTAACTAATCCTGTTTCCCTAAAACAAATTACCGGTAAAACCCATGACCCGGCTCAGTTAGCCAAAGAACTATGCACTAATGCAGATGCTAAATTCAACCAGTTATGTAACGGTGAACAAGAAGTTTTGCTCGATGAATACCGTTCCGTCCTATACAAGCGCAATGAATTGGTGAAGCTAAAGCGCAACTCCGCCGTGTTCGAAACCAGGATAAAGGGAGTAAGCCGGCAAGGGCGGTTAATTACAGAAAATCAGGTTGAACAGGAATTTGATGCAGGTGAGGTGGAATGGTTGCAATAAGGGAAAAACATCGATCGTAAATGTGCAGCTTTATACCAAGACAATTCCTTTAAAGATGTCTTCATCACCTTCGGCCCTTCTTGCTTCAATTTCATATTTATTATTTGTATAACCTTTCCGTATGCTTTCCCATAAGTATTTCATGATAAAAGCCAGGTATCCATGCTCGCGAAATTGCTTGATATGGGCAACCTCATGCCTTACCCACCGGTTATTTGCAATGAATTCCTGCCGGCTGGTATTGTGCAGGTGAATAGTTCTTCCAACAACAATGGCCACACGGGTAGAACCTAATTTCCAGGCAGCCCATTTAGCTATGAAAGAGTTCTCTTTGATGTAACATTCCGTGTTTTCAGCCAGATTCATTTCAGATGGCGAATGGATAATGAACAATTTCGGTGGAACCTGATTTTTTTCGATATACAGTGACTAATTTAGTCCTTTATATTTACTATATGCAAAATTCAGAACAAAAGGATAGTGCTGGTGGCGGCCAGGACAACATCGGGTATGAAAATACAGAAGTTCGCAGTGATCGGGACGATAAGGAAAACGGTCGTTTGGAGACCACGGAAACAGGCCTTGACGAAGGACCCCAAGAAAAAGAAGAGGATAATGCCGGGCTCAGGTCCGAATCCGGCAAAAAATCGCTTGGAAAAGAATCCGGCAATAAGGAGCAGGGTTGAAGACAGAGAGAGATTTTATTACGGCCGTCCCTTTATCATGTCGGTGCCGGGAAACAAAAATTCCCCGTCACAAAGACCAGGGAATTTTACGGCTCAAGGGTTATAATTATTTTGTCTGTACAGTTCCCGATCAGACTATGCGCTGATTAATGGCTTTAGCCACTACTTCGGTTAAAGAGGCAACATGCAGTTTTTCATAGATTTTTTTAATATGAGAACGAACGGTTTCGTAACTGATATTTAACTGGCTGGCAATCATTTTATAACTTAATCCGTTTACCACGCAGGCCAACACTTCTTTTTCCCTGGAAGTAAGGCGGTAATCAGGGGCTTCTTCCGGTCGAATGGAAGCGGCATGCTGTTGCATTTTACCGAGCACTTTGCGTGCAATAGACGGTGACATAGGAGAACCGCCATGTTGCAGCTCCATTATAGACTCGATTAATTTGGTATTGAGATAATTTTTAAGAATATACCCGGATGCCCCTGCGCATATAGAATCAAAAACCCGGTCGTCGTCTTCAAATACAGTCTGCATCAATACCTGAATATGCGGAAACTCTTTTTTTATAGCTTTCACTGCTTCAATTCCAGTCATGGCAGGCATTTCTATATCCATAAGGATGATATCCGGTTTGCAATCTTTTACATCCTCCACGCAATCCAGCACGTGTGCAAAAGATCCCACCACCTGCAGGTCTTTGGAAGTGGACAACAGCAGGCTGATACTTTCCCTGATATTTCTATTGTCGTCAAATACGGCTATTCTTAAGTTCATATGCAATGTTTACCTTATAAAAAATGCTCTTCTGACTCAAAGATGAATATAATATCTGCTTTGCACAATCACCAAATTAGGTGAGGGGAAATGTCAGCATTACGGTTGTTCCTTTCAAAGGCTCAGAGGTAATGAGGCATAGGCCTTTCATTTCTTTAGCCCTCAGTTCCATGTTTCGCAGTCCGTTCCCTGACAGGGAATTAGACAGCTTGCGCTCAAGCCTTAATTTATCGAATCCGGCGCCATCATCCCGAATGACCATTTCGATGGAGTTGTGTTTTGCCCGTATGTGTACTGATCCGTTTTTACCGCCCGAATATTTGATCATATTACTGATGGACTCTTTAAATATGAGATAAAAATTTTTCCTTTTTTCCATGTCCAGGTTTATGCTTAAGATACCGGGAACATACTCAAATTGAAAATGGATACCTTTGGCCGCGAGCAATGGCCTGGCAAACGATTCCATGCGTTGCAGAATCTTTTCCATGTTGTCGTTACGCGGATTAATCGTCCATACTATATCATTCATTTCCGAAATCATTTCATTGGAAGTCAAACCGATCTTGTCCAGAACGCTGTTTAGTTCGGGCTCGTTATGTTTTTCGCTTTGTATTTTGGCAACCTGGCTATAAATAGATATACTACTTAAGGTAGACCCGACATTATCATGGAGGTCCTGTGCAATCTTATTTCGCATGGCCTGGCGTTTAACAAGCTCATTGATCCGGTAGCGGTATACGGCATATATAATTAACCCGGTCAGTACCGCACAAAGGGCATAAAACCACCAGCGTTCCCAGAATGGGGGAACAATGACTATTTCCATGGCAGCATAACTATTACTCCATGTTCCCGGGTTTGCGGTTGCCCGCACTTTAAAACGGTAATGCCCGCCGGAAATATTGGAATACGGAATTGAATTTTTTGTACCCGCATCTACCCAGTCTTTATCCACCGCTTCCAGCATATACGAATATCTTACAGTGCCGCCACCCGAAAAATACGGCGCTGAGAAATCCACCGAGAAAAAGTTCTGATCATATTGCAATATGATCTTGTTTTGAAATATTAAATGACTATTGGAAGTATTGAATATCTTGAAGTCTGTGAATATTACTTCAGGTTTTGCTTTCATCATTTTTATGGAATCCGGATGAAAGCTTATGAAGTAATTAATACCGGCCAGGTACATAATGCCGTCGCTTGCTTTATAAATATATCCTTTTACCCCTCCGCTGTTTTCGATGTCAGGGAGGTGAAATGAGGTGTATGACTGAGACCTTATATCATATTTATGCAGATCGCCGTTGCTTATCATCCATACATTTCCATGATCATCTGTTTGTAATCCTTCAAGCAGGTTGTTGGTGGCCCTGATATGAAAAAATTTCCCACTATGGGTATTAAAATAATTTAATCCACCTCCATAGGTGCTTATCCACAGGTTTGAACGATTGTCTTCCACTATATCATAAACACTGTTATTACTGATAGTTTCACGCTTTTGCGGATCGTTACGGTAATAGCGGATTGGTTCACCTTGGGAAGCTGGCCATTCGCCTAATCCTTCTTTTACATTTGCCATCCATATTTTGCCCGACTTCGACCGCATCAGTTTACGAACAAGATTATCGGCTATATTAAATTTCTGCTGTAACCACTGCGTACTGTCCTTACGGGATATCCATCTTTTTTCAACCAGGTCATAATAAGCAACATAATGGCCGTAGGGAGAGACCACCAAAGCAGGATGGGTACCGATGGTATCTCTCACTGCAGATACAATCCGGGATTCAACCAACCTGCGCATAACCACATCTTTACTCATATTAGCCAAAGGACTAACCCTTTTTGTTTGCGGGTTGAAGGCAAAGAAACTATAGTTGGTGCCGAGATACATGCTACCATCATAATCTTTAAAAAACCGGGTTACATGCAGGGGGGTATCGTTAAAAAAAACCGGGTAATGCGAAAGTCCTTTTACCGGATCTTGCATATAAATGCCCTCGCTTGTTCCGATCCAGACCACGTTTTGACTGTCTTTATAAAAATCATAGATAATGGTTGGAACTGATGATGCCTGTTCCTTCTCCGGTTCAAGAAATTGCTGGCTGAATTGCTGCTCGAACGGACGGTAAATACTTATGCCACTATTGGTTCCAATCCAGATATTGGATAGCTGGTCTATAAATATACAATGCACGGTATTATTCACCAGGGAGCCTTCTTTTGCTGGGTCGTGTTTGTAATTATAAAAGCGGTGCAGATTTTTATCGTATACATATAAGCCATTGTATTTGCCTCCTATCCAGAGCCGGCCCTGGGTATCTTCATTAAAGGAAATGGCTTCATCGGCCTGGAAAGAATATGTTGACGAATTATAAGAGAAAACGTCTTCCTGCCTGGTTGATGCGTTATAACGGTATAAGGCTTTATCCCAGGAACCGAACCACATGTTATTATCGCTATCCCTGAACAATGTGGTCACTACTACATGAGGAAGCTTTAAGTAATAGTTTTCATATTTTTCCTGCACTTCTACATAACAGGTTACCGGATCAATCTTTAATATGCTTCCCCCTTCACGGCCTCCCCAAATCACTCCTTTTTCATCCATGCACAGATCGTAGACTTTTTTGCCTGCCTTAACCCTGAAATCAAAGTTTCCCGTTTTTTTATTCAACCGGATTACGGACGCGCCGCTTGTCGCCAGCCACAAGTTTCCGTATTTATCTTCAAGTATCCCGTTGATGACATTAACCGGAATGGAATTCGAATCACCCGGAACATGTTTAAACTGCCTGAACTGTTCTTTAGGCGGCAAACGGTAATCGTACCTGTTCAAACCACCGTCCTCAGTGGCAATCCAAAGGATACCCTCTTTATCCTCCAGCAGATCGGTAATGATATTTCCAGAGATGCCTGAAGAACTGGTGGGTTGATTACGAAACACGACGAACTGGTTTCCATCGAACCGGTTTAATCCATCTTCGGTTCCCATCCAGATAAAACCGCGCTTATCCTGCAGTATGCACTTTACCTTGTTGTTGGACAGGCCATTGTCTTGAGTGAGATTTTTAAAGTAAAGATTACCGGGTTGGGCCTTCGAATTAATCGTAACGTATATGAACAAACTAAGGAAAATACATTTCCGCATATCGTTTCAATATGAGACATCAAAGGTAGGGAATGCAAATGTGCGAATGTGCGGAGGAATGTGCAAACGGCCAGTAATTAATCTCTTACATCTCACATCTTACATTTTGGTTCTCACATTCGCATGCACATCTGCACATTATCTGGGTTCATTATATAAAAAATCATCCATGGTCACAACATCCTTCACTCCTCCGTTTGTAATATCCTTCTGGCCGGGCGTTATCAAACCATTGCCATGGCGGATCTGCACTTTGGTGATCTTTTCATTTTCAAAGTATACTCCGAAGAAGGACAATTTCTCCCCCGCCTTTTGTTGCGGAACATAATACTTTCCCAGGCTTTTCTCGCGGGAAAAATGTAAGTGGTTTATGAAAACTTGTTTGAGATCACTATATTTCGGGGGCCCGGGAGCTGGAAGTCAACGAGTCGGGACTCCCAACCTCAGCCTGCTTTTACTATATCTTCAGCATGCTGCTTATTTCTTGGCTTTAAGAATATCTTTTGAATCACTCCTTTTTCATCGATCAAAAAAGTAGTCCGGAATAGCCCCATATATCTTCTGCCGTACAACAATTTTTCTCCCCAGACACCGTAACTGTTTATGATATGATGAGCCGGGTCGGCAATCAATTGAAATGGCAGGTTAAATTTTTCTTTGAACTGCTGGTGGCTTTTTATGTCATCCGGACTAATACCCACCACCTCGAAGCCATGCTTTTTTAATAAGCTATAGTTGTCGCGAAGGTTGCAGGCCTGCACCGTACAGGTAGGAGTATCATCCTGGGGATAAAAAAACAAAACAAGCTTCTGCCCTTTAAACTGGCTTAGTGAGACTTTATTTCCCTGCTGATCAGGTCCGGAGAAAGAAGGTGCTTTATCACCTGGATGTAAATGTGTCATGGATGGAAGTTTGGAGTTCTAAAATTATCTTCGGAACTGATATAATTTTGTCGTAACATTTCCCGCTTCATCTTCTGCAATTATTTTCAATTCGTGTTGACCGGGAGGACACATTTCGTCAAACCGGTAAACATGGTTTCTGGTTTTATCATTGGTGAAACGTAACCATTTACCGTCTAATTCGGCCCTGAAATTTCTCGATTTTCCCAGGTTGTCTGTAACGGCAAATGTTATCCGGACTGCTTTGCTCAAATCAGCTCCATCATATATTCCTGCCGGAACAATTACTGGAGGTGACTCATCAACCAGAAGCTGAAAGCTTCCAAAATCCCTAAATCTTGCGGATGCCCAGTCCTGATTCCATTCTACTTTTTGAACCTCATTCCCGGAACCGGCAAAATGTTGCATCACTACCCGGTTCCGTTTTTCCGGGGTAAGCGAACGGGATGGCTTCACACGTATCAAAAATGAATCCTGCACCGGTATGTGGGTTCTTCCGATAGTATGAACGGCAGAAACAACCGACGGGTTTGAGGAAACAGTACCGGTATGACCGACGATCACCGTATCGTAAACGCCCCTTTCCCAAATATAGAACTCGCAATCCTCACTTTCAAAAGCATTGAGCATCCTCGGATAACATTTAAGTCCCACTGGTTCAGGAGTTACCACAGTAGTCCCGCCCGACTGGATGGAGCATCGCAGTTCAGCGGCGTTTCCGTTTGCGTCTTTTACCAGGATCAGAATGGAATGCACCTCTCCATCGCTAAGGTTGATTACGCCATCGCCCTCCCCTGTATAATAGATAGAATTCACATAACCTGGCAGTTCAGACAAATGCTGCAGGTAAGATCCGCCAAAAGCGCGGGTTCTGTAATCGATATGGGCATTGATATACCTCGTGTCGTCATAACTTATATGATCCATCTGAAAACCAGTGATAAACCGTTCATCCTCATACAGCGACGCTTCATAAATGCCGTTAGGGTTGGTTGATGCAGTATGGGTATCAAAAGCACCGATGGCAAAACTTACCTTGTCAGCCGGCACGGTGATGAGGTAAGGCATCGTGGTATAACCGTATGCCGTTTTTTTTACGGCGATAAATCGTGGAATTTGTTCATAGGTGCTTCTGCTTCGATCGTAAACAGACATCCGTAAGATAGCCGGTTTGATATTATCGGCCACCGGCAGCCCAAACAACATAGGATTCAGATTTACATCGTCATCCGTAGACCGTATCTCGAAATGCAGGTGGGGTGCCTGCGATCCGCCAGTATTGCCGCTGTTGGCAATAAAATCACCTTTTTTTAAAGGAAAGAGCCCGGGCGGAATATCTAGAAAAACCTTCCAGGCCTCCTGTACATACTGTTGTTCTTTTACATAATATTCCAAAGCAGGGAAAAAATCATTGAGATGGGCGTACAAACTGGTAAATCCATTGGGATGATTAATATAGATCGCCCTTCCAAAACCGGCCGGTTCAATTTTTACCCGGGCAATATACCCGTCTGCGGCTGCATAGACCGGCAAATTCTCCTTTGCCATGGTTTTCATGTCAACACCCATATGGTAATGGTTGGGGCGCAGTTCACCAAAATTACCACTCAGGCTGAGCGGAATATTCAGCGGATTTCTAAAATAGTTGCGGGGATATTTTTTTTCTGGTGTTGTCTGAGCTACTATAATCATCTTAAAATTCAGGCACCATGTAATTATAAAACAAAACACTATTGGGCTACGGCTCATTCTTAATTTGAATAGGTATACAATAGGGAATGACTGAATGACAGGCGTTTCCAGCGTCCCGGTATATCATTAACTGAAAATTAATATTTCCTCAAAACAGCATTCAGGCTGGAAAATAAGATAAATCGACGTGCAGTGTGCCAAATTTTTTTTTTCCTGGTACAGCATTTGGCGCGCCTGCATTGTCTTAAAATAAAGCACTACAACAACAACATCGGTATCATGAAAGCGTTTAAAATGGTTATGGCTCTCTTCTTTGTCGTACTGATCAGTTCCCTGGTAGGAATCTTTAAAGGATCCGAAGCAAAACATAAATGGATCCTGAAAATCCGCAACAAATATGATAACCGCAGGCAGGTCGCGGATCAAAGTTCCCCTGAGCGCAGCGGTGACGTATTACTGGACGAAATTGAATTGGCATCCTATCATAGGGAGATGTAAGATGTAAAAAGATGTGTTTTTAGGTTAAATGCGTTTATGTATTTACACTTACCTTAGAAACTACCTCTCACATCTCACATCTTACATCTCACAAAATTTTCTTCACAAACCAACTTACTCCCTTACTTTTGCGCAATTTGTTTTAAAGATGCCAAAAGATAATTCAATTAAATCCGTACTTATCATTGGTTCGGGCCCGATCGTAATAGGACAAGCTTGTGAATTTGACTATGCTGGCACCCAGGCCGCAACCAGCTTGCGGGAAGAAGGCGTTGAGGTGATCCTTATCAACAGTAACCCGGCCACCATCATGACTGACCCCATGATGGCGGATAAAGTATACCTGCTGCCCCTGACCGCAGAAAGCATTGAACAGATACTTGAAGAAAATAGCATCGACGCTGTTTTGCCTACCATGGGCGGACAAACCGCATTAAATCTTGCTAAAGAGGCGGAAGACCTTGGCATCTGGGAAAAATTCGGCGTCAGATTGATCGGTGTTGACATCAAAGCAATCGATAAAGCGGAAGACCGTGAAAAATTCCGCAACTGGATGATCGAACTTGGTGTTTCGGTAGCCCCTTCAAAGACTGCCAACTCTTACCTGGAAGGAAAAGAATTTGCACAGGATATCGGTTTCCCGCTGGTGATACGCCCTTCGTTTACCCTTGGCGGAACCGGTGGCGGTTTTGTACATAGTAAAGACGAATTAGACGAAGCATTAAACCGGGGACTGCAGGCATCTCCCATCCACGAAGTACTGGTAGAAAAAGCAGTGCTTGGCTGGAAAGAATTTGAACTGGAATTGTTGCGCGACTCGAATGATAACGTGGTCATTATTTGTACGGTAGAAAATTTTGACCCGATGGGCATACACACCGGTGACTCCATCACAGTAGCACCAGCAATGACACTAAGCGATACGGCGTTTCAGCTTATGCGTAACACGGCCATTCGCATGATGAGGGACCTTGGAAATTTCTCCGGCGGCTGTAATGTTCAATTTGCCCTTAACCCGGCCACTGAAGAAATCATTGCCATAGAGATCAATCCAAGGGTAAGCCGTTCTTCGGCCCTGGCTTCCAAAGCAACAGGATACCCCATTGCGAAGATTGCTGCAAAGCTGGCCATAGGATATTACCTGGATGAATTGGTGAACCAGATAACAAAAAATACTTCTGCTTACTTTGAACCGGCCCTTGATTACGTCATTGTAAAAATGCCGCGTTGGAACTTCGATAAATTCAAGGGCGCCAATGATACGCTGGGACTGCAAATGAAAAGTGTCGGTGAAGTAATGGCCATCGGCAGAAGCTTCACAGAGGCTATTCAAAAAGCTTGTCAGAGCCTCGAGAATAATGCCGTTGGTTTAGGCTATTACGGCAAGAGCCTGATGCACGCAGAAGAGTTACTGGAATATATCAAAGTGCCCAAGTGGGACCGCGTGTTCAGGATCAAAGACGCTTTAATGGCCGGAGTTTCCGTTAATACCATTTCCAAGGCAACCAACGGAATAGACCGATGGTTTCTTTATGAGATACAAAAAATCTGCAATCTTGAAAAAGAACTTTCGAGGTATAAATTAGACACGTTGCCCATGGAACTGTTAACTGAATCTAAACGGTTAGGCTTTAGTGACGAACAGCTTTGCCGTATCATGAATGACGGGACGGAAGATGAAGTGTATGAGATGCGAAAACAGGCCGGTATCACCAGGGTTTTTAAAATGGTTGACACCTGCTCGGCAGAATTTGAAGCGAAGACACCTTATTTTTACTCCACCTTTGAAACACCGATACAATTCAGCGAAAACGGACTAAGTCAACCGTCAAACGAAAGCCACACATCCCCCAGGAAAAAGATTATTGTCCTGGGCTCAGGGCCTAACAGGATCGGCCAGGGAATTGAATTTGATTACTGCTGCGTACATGGGCTGCTGGCCATTAAAGAATGCGGCTATGAAGCTATCATGGTGAACTGCAATCCCGAAACAGTGTCCACCGATTTCGATATGGCCGATAAATTATATTTCGAACCCGTTTACTGGGAACACCTTTGGGAAATTGTTGAACACGAGAAGCCGGAAGGGGTTATTGTGCAGCTTGGCGGTCAAACAGCCTTGAAACTTGCCGAGCGATTACACAATAAAGGAATAAAAATCATTGGGACCTCTTATGACAGCATGGACATTGCCGAAGACAGGGGCCGTTTCAGTGATCGCCTGAAGGAACTGGGGATCCCCTATCCGGATTATGGCACGGCTTATAGCGTTGACCAGGCCGTAGAAGTGGCCAATATGGTCGGATATCCGGTACTCGTAAGGCCCAGTTATGTATTAGGTGGCCAGCGAATGAGAATAGTTATCAATGATGATGAAGTTGAAAAGGCCGTGGTTAGTCTGCTCAAACACATTCCCGGTAATAAGATCCTGATCGATCATTTTTTGGATCGATGCCAGGAAGCGGAAATAGATGCCATTTTTGACGGGGAAGACTTTCATGTAATGGGCGTAATGGAGCACATTGAACCGGCAGGTATCCATAGTGGTGACAGCAATGCCGTATTGCCTGCCTTTAATCTTACCCCACTCATTGTTACTACCATGGAGCACTACGCAGAAAAGATCGCCCGGGAACTAAAAATTTTAGGACTCATCAATATCCAGTTTGCCATTAAAGGCGGTAAGGTCTATGTTATTGAGGCTAACCCAAGAGCATCCAGAACTACTCCCTTTATTGCAAAAGCATACCAGATCCCTTACCTTAACATCGCTACCAAAGTAATGATAGGAACGCATAAACTAAAGGATTTTACCTTTGAAAAAAAACTCAAGGGGTTTGCTATCAAGGAGCCGGTATTTTCTTTTGAAAAATTTCCAGGTGTAAATAAGGAGTTAGGGCCTGAAATGAAATCTACCGGTGAAGCTATCAGGTTTATCAAGGATCTGAGAGACCCATACTTCCGCCAGCTGTATAAAGATAGAAGTATGTATTTGAGTAAATGATGTAATCTGCGAATCTGCGGCTGGTTTGTTGCCGCAGATTATGGGACTTGAAAAGATTAATTTTCGATTGAAACTTATTACGACCAAAAGAGATAAAATCTTGTTGATATGAATAAAGAAACCGAATCCATCATCAGCACCATGCAGGAAATATTGTCAGGTAGTCCCTGGTTTGGAAAGTCAGTATTGACCATTCTTGACGACATCAATCCTGATATAGTGCATAAAAAACCAAAAGAAAATGCACATTCCATGATTGAACTATTGTATCATATGGTTACCTGGATCGAATTCACACAACACCGTCTGGAAAAAGTTCAGCAAACCGATACGGCGGCCTTTAATGCACTGGATTGGAGAGCGACCAATTCAACTGATCACACCTGGAATACGGGCATATCGAATGTTAAAGCGGGCACAAACAAGATTATCGAACTGCTGAAGAAGGCTTCAGGTCAATTACTGGAAGAAAAGGTGGATTACAGGGAGTATAATTTCAGGTATTTATTAAACGGGCTTATGCAACACAATATCTACCACCTGGGACAGATCGCCTATGTAAATAAGCTGCTATCCTGATCGTACGAGCCTGTCGGCATCATTCCTGGTAAACTTTCTCTTCGGGTATATAACATCCCGTATAGCAAGATCAATACGCTTTTTCACCCTTTTATATAGCTGTGGGTTGAAGTACCTTCTGGTATGACAACCCGTTTCATACCGATTTGGAAAGAAGCCCCTTTCCTGCGACTGATTATCCCGTTGATTTCCGGAATAATAATACAAAAGTATTCGGACCTTCCCGTTACGGTTTTGTGGGGGCTTGCAGGTGGATGTGCGGGAATGCTGGTGCTTTATAGGGGTCTCAACCTGTTTAGGCAATTCACGAATTACCGGATGAATGGCATTATTATTCATCTTTTAGTCGCCACCTGTGGCTGCATGATCACGTATTATAAAGACATCCGCCACGATTCTTCCTGGGTTGATCATTATTCTTACAGACAATCTGCCCTGATTGTGAAATTGCAGGAGCCGTTATCGGAAAAGAAAATATCGTTTAAAGCAAGGGCCTCCGTTGAATATGCATACAACAATGATTCCTGCAGATCCCTGACCGGGGATATTCTGATATATTTTAAGAAACATCCATCCCTAAACAAGCTTGCTTACCAAACGCGCATCGCTTTCAGCAAACCCCTGCAGGCTATACCAAACACAGGTAACCCCGGAGCTTTCGACTTCAGACGGTATTGTGCCCTGCAAAATATACATCACCAGGTTTTTCTGCAAACGGGAGAATTTACCATCCTTCCTTCCCCAAATAACAATAGATTGGGAAAGATGCTATTCGGGGTTAGAGAAAATATTGTTCACATTCTTCAGGACAATATTCCGGGAAAGAAAGAATCGGGGTTAGCGGAAGCCCTGCTCATCGGCTATAAAAATGACCTTGACAAAACCCTGGTGCAATCGTATTCAAATACCGGCGTAGTACACGTGATTGCCATATCCGGATTACACCTGGGACTGATCTATGGCTTACTGATCCTGGTAACCCGGCCGTTTAAAAAGAAACGTTACTCAAAATGGGTAATACCTGTTTTTATCATCAGTGGCCTGTGGCTCTTCAGCCTCCTTGCGGGCGGATCGGCGTCCATACTACGCTCCTCAGTAATGTTCAGCTTTATTGCCCTGGGAGAAGGCATCGGCAAGAAAACGTTTATATATAACTCGCTGGCGGCTTCTGCCTTTTTACTGCTCTGTTACAATCCTTTCTGGTTATGGGATGCCGGTTTCCAGTTATCTTATTCAGCAGTATTAAGCATCGTGATATTTATGAAGCCGGTGCAAAACTGGTTTATAATGCAGAACAAAATGCTCGATCACCTATGGAAATTAACTGCGGTAAGTTTGGCCGCTCAGGTTCTGACTGCCCCTGTGAGTATCTACCTGTTTCACCAGTTCCCTGTTTACTTTCTCGTAACCAACCTCTTAGCTGTTCCGTTGTCGGGGTTAATCATACTCGGAGAAATTTTACTTTGTACCTGTTCCGGCATAACATGGATGGCTAAAGCGACCGGATACCTGATCTTTCACCTGATACAAATTATGAATGAATTTATTGGTCATATGGAAAGAATGCCCTTTTCCGTTTGGGATCAGCTTCATCTTTCTTTGGTTCAACTGATAGTCGTTTATCTCAGCCTGGCGGCTTTCCTCATATATTCTTTACACAAAAATAAGAAGGCGCTGATTGTTTCATTGTCTTTCATCTTAATTTTTACGGCGTTAAGAAGTTTATCCTTCATCCACGCATGCCGGCAAAACATTGTCATAGTTTATAACGTAACGCATTACCGGGCTATTGATATTATACAGGGTCGCCAAGCTTTATTTATAGCGAGTAAGGCAATGATAGAAGAAACTTCGCTTTATCAGTTGCATGTTAAGCCTTCGCGGATCATGCACCGTATTCGTTCAGACTCATTAATAACGGATGCCGGCTATCCTTATCGTATTACGTTTAAAAATAACAGCGTCGTCATCCTCAATAAACCATTGATGGAAGCAAAGGGGCCTGGTAAATTCATTGCCGATGTTGTCATTCTTTCAGGTAACATGGAGACTAGTATTTCTGCGCTGCTAAAAACGGTGAAGTGTAAACAACTGGTCTTTGATTCTTCCAACCCCGGCTGGAAAATCGATAAGTGGAAATTAGAATGCCAACAATACGGTCAGCCATGCTTCTCCGTAGCAGAAAAAGGAGCGTTCATTCTAAACCTGAATTAACTTAATTTGCGGCCGTTGAGTGCCCCAGACCTGATGAAGTAAAACGTTAACCGGTAAACAAATCTGCGGATCTGCGGCTAAATCATTACAAATGAACAAAAGGATCCAATCAGCGCTGATCTCAGTGTTTTACAAAGATGGTTTAGATGTTATCGTAAAGGAACTTCATCGACTGGGCATAACCATATACTCTACGGGGGGAACACAGGCCTTCATTGAATCTCTGCAAGTTCCCTGTATTGCGGTGGAATCACTGACCTCCTATCCTTCTATTTTAGGAGGAAGGGTCAAAACCCTGCATCCCTCCATTTTCGGAGGTATCCTCGGAAGGAGGGACAATGAGCAGGATGTTCGTGAAATGAATGAATACAATATTCCGGAAATTGACCTTGTCATTGTTGACCTTTACCCATTTGAAGAGACACTTAAGCAGGTTCTTTCTTCTTCGTTTGGGGGCGACGAGGTGCTGGCTGAAAAAACCATCATTGAAAAAATTGATGTCGGCGGACCTTCAATGATTCGCGCAGCAGCCAAAAATTTCAGTGACGTAGTGGTCATTGCCTGTAAAAATGACTATGCGGTTTTGCAACATATACTTAAAGACCAGGAGGCCGGGACAAGCCTGGAACAACGCAGGCAGCTTGCTGCCAAAGCTTTTAATGTTTGTTCCGGTTATGACATTGCTATATCCAATTACTTTAACAACACCAGGCATTTTAATCCCTTTACTGCAGAACCCTTTATCTTGCGTTATGGCGAAAACCCGCACCAGCAAGGCGTTTTTTATGGAAACACCCACAGCATGTTTGAACAGCTTCATGGGAAAGAAATTTCCTATAATAATCTGGTAGATATTGATGCGGCCCTGCAATTGATGCAGGAGTTTTCAGTCACCATTTTTGCCATTATCAAACATACCAATGTGTGTGGCATAGCTTCACGTGATACGCTGCCGGAATGCTGGGACGCTGCTTTGGCAGGAGATCCTGAAAGTGCCTTTGGCGGAGTGCTGGCCTGCAACACCGAGGTGGATGCAGTTACGGCAAAAGCCATCGATGAGATATTTTTTGAAGTATTGATCGCTCCTTCTTACAGCGAAGAAGCGCTGACTGTGCTGAAATCCAGGAAAAACCGCATATTGCTCCAGGCCGGTCAAAATGGGTCTAAAATAAATGACGATCAATACAAGACCTTGTTGAACGGGGTGCTTTTCCAGAAACCAGATGAGGGTAGTTTCAGCAAATGGGAAGAAACTGGAGGAAGATTGACGACTGCCCTGGAGAGAACAGACCTCGAATTTGCAAACCTGGTTTGCAAGCACCTGAAGTCGAATGCTATTGCACTCGTGAAGGACAAACAACTGATTGGTAAGGGTTGCGGTCAAACCAGCCGGATCGATGCATTGAGGCAGGCCATAGAAAAGGCAAAACAATATCATGGTGATATCAAGGGTGCCGTGATGGCCAGCGATGCTTTTTTCCCTTTCGATGACTGTGTAAAAATGGGACATCAGGCTGGCATTGCATCGTTCATTCAGCCTGGCGGTTCTATTCGCGATAAAGATTCGATCGAGTACTGCAGGTTAAACAACCTGGCCCTGGTAATGACGGGATTAAGGCATTTCAAACATTGACCTGGTTAAGCAGGATCAGGCATAAGGGCACCCGCTTCAAAGCTTCATTTGCATTGGGAGTACATCCCCATCCGCACATCCGCACATTCGCAAATCCGCACATCATTAAGTTCTATCCCAAAATACCTCTTCTTTCAAAAAGGTCTCGTACACTTTTTTCCATCCCGCAAGGTGCTGATCATTGCCCAAAAAATTATTATGCCAGATAGTGACCATCAGGCCGTTTACTTTCTTGATCTGATGATAATACCACATGAGCTCTTCCAGCGCCTGTTTGGCAGTAAGCTTCTCCTCATAGTATGCATTAGCATCCATAAAGCAGAAAGGGTAAATGAGCAGGTCTGAAGAATTTTCATTTGCTAAATCGTACCAGTAAAAGGATGACGCCACGGATGCCCGGAAGCCGTTTATGCTTCCATAACCCATTGAGAATTCTTTCCGAATACCTAAACGGATCAGCCGGAGGTAGGTTTCGGGTAAACTTAACCGGATATAGTGCTGGCGGCTACTATCAACCTTTTTATTAACCAGGTATCCCAGCCATTCGATCTCCTGTTTGAGTAATATTTCATGATCGCCACTTTGCCAGGAAGGGTGAATGCCTACCTGGTAACCTGATGCATGGTATTTTATCAGGGTTTCCATAGCTTCGGATTCCGGGTCTATATTCTTATCATGTTTCATCCGTTTAGAGGCTACCAGGAAAAAATAATACGCTTTGACTCTGCAGTACAGGTGTAATCCATCCAACCATTCATAGGAATCGAAGGGGTCCATCATTTTTCCTTGCAAAACGGTCAAACGTTCTTTCAGGAGCCTCCAGTCGCCATCTAACACAGAGCGAACTGAGCCTCCTAAATTTCTCCACCATCCTTTGTGCAGATATGAATACGCCATGTCGATATCATAGGTAGGAAGAAATGTAAATCGCCTGAAACGAAAACCCAGTTCAGGGTAATGGTAATGCAATTCTTTTTTAAGGTCTTCCAGCCAGATATTTATGATGGGAAGATGTAAAAAGTTTTCTTTAAAAGCCAGGGAATTTGTATGGGCAAAACGACCATAATCATCTTTTTGGTGAGGGAGGTATTCTTCATAACGGCTTAACAGGTAAAAAATAGCGGCCAGTATATCGAAGGCAAAATTGCTGCCTGTCGTCGTTTTGAAAAAGGCTTTATAGTCTTTATGATTAAAGCACTGAACAGATTGTTCTTTGATGTCTTTTTGAAACAGCAGCTCAGTACTCATTATCCAGAATTCTGCATCTGAGATCTCTGCCGGACTATAATTTATTTTAGGGCCCTTATGAACAATATAGTGGTCTTTACTGGTGGTTATCCGGATGGCTTCCCGAAAAATCTCTTTGCTGATAAATGCCGTAATGTATTGTAATCGGGGTGTTTCCTGAATAGCGTACAATAGCATAGAGTTGGCAAATGATCTAGTTAATTGTTCATAAAACTTCGGCTTACCCACTACCGCCCTCCCGGTAATGTCAATTAGTTAAGTTTATCCTGGAATTATCTTTATTTATATTTTGTGTGTTGCTTTGTGAACTTTGTGGTTCAATAAACCACAAGAGTCTCAAAGAAGGCACAAAGGGTTCTAGTTGCCGACTCCTGACTTAATCATCACTCCCGGCTCCCGGCTACGCTCCTTCCATTGTTCATTGAATGTTTTGACGGCAAACTGTAAAGGTGCCCGGTGTGCCGTCCAGCCCTTGTACATGTTGTTAACCGCCCAGTTCTTTGCTTTACTACTTCCCTTATTCATTAATGAGCGGCTGAGGCAGGCCCGCCTCCATACTTTCCAGGCAATCCGTTCGCCGAGGCTGCTGTATCCGCTTTCTACTGCTTCATTCCTGTTGTCAAGCAAGAGCGCATGCAGGTTGATCTTGACTGCGCACACTTCCGTGCAGTTACCGCACAGCGATGAGGCATTGCTTAAATGTTTCCATTCATCCATACCATTCAGGTGCGGAGTAATTACGGCCCCGATGGGGCCGCTATAGGTAGTTCCATAAGCATGCCCGCCAATATTTTTATATACCGGACAGGCATTCAGGCAGGCTCCGCAACGGATGCAATAAAGGCTTTCCCTGGCTTTTGGATTAGCAAGGATGTTGGTACGGCCGTTATCCAGCAATATTACCACCATCTCTTCCGGGCCATCTGTTTCTCTCGCCTGGCGCGGCCCGGTAATTATTGTATTATACACGGTAACGTTTTGACCAGTACCAAAGGTAGAAAGTAATGGCCAGAATAATCCAAGGTCAGTTAACGAAGAAATTACTTTTTCTATGCCTACAACGACAATATGTGTTTTGGGCCAGGCCGCACTTAACCTTGCATTTCCCTCGTTTTCACTAATGGCAATTGCTCCAACGTCTGCTAAAATAAAATTAGCACCCGTTATACCTATTTCGGCATCGACATACTTTTGGCGAAGATTTTCCCGGGCAACCGCCGTCATCTGCTCCGGTGTAAGATGAGGCGCGGTATGAAGCTTTTCGTGGAACAGTTTGGCAATGTCTTCCTTACTCTTATGCATAGCCGGAGTAACTATATGATAAGGTGCTTCCCCGTCAAGTTGCTGAATGTATTCGCCCAGGTCTGTTTCAACACTTTCGATATCATGTTTTTGCAGAAATGAATTAAGCTTGATTTCTTCTGTAACCATGCTTTTACTTTTCACAATCGTCTTGCAGCCCTTCTGCTTACAGATCTTCAGTATTTCGTCCAGGGCTTGTTGGGTATTCTCCGCCCACAATACCTTTCCTCCGCGTTTAGTAAATGCAGCTTCGAATTCTTCCAGCCGCTCATCGAGGGTTTCAATTGCCCTCCACTTAACATTCTTTGCTCTTTCTCTCGCCAGGTTTATATCCTGGAACTGCAGCTTGCCCGCAGGAACGGATTTATTATACCTGCTGATATTGAAATTTATCTTCCTGCGATGCTCTATGTCAACAGCTTTAATGGTGCTTTTTGCTAGAAATGATGCTGCAGTATCCGTCATGGCCTGATGATGATTTTGTTATGATATCAGTCTAAGATATGGTTATTTCAATCACTTCTGGTAAGCGTCTGCAGTTCAGGGCTGCCTGACTGCCTTTACAGGTTTTTTTGATTCGAAATGTTCCCTGGCAACCTGATGCAGTGCATTATAAAAATCCTGTCCATACTTGCGTATCAGCGGCTCTTTGAGAAACACATACACAGGCATCCTGAGTTTTTTGCCTAAGGCGCATGCTGGGTTGCACAAGCCCTCGCGTGGCTCATAGTTAACCAGATCGTTACTCCTGGTTTTTTGTATTCTGATTGGGAACAGGTGACAGCTGACCGGTTTTTTCCAATCCGTCTTACCGGCATTGTAAGCCTGCTCGAGGCCGCATTTAATAATACCCTTTTCATCACGCGATCCATATGCACACATTTTGCCCTGAATGGTTGGTGTTACCCAACCAAACTCCTGGTCATACGTATACTTACCCTGCTGTTCTATGACTGCAATGCCTTCCTTGGTTAAGTAAGGCTTTACCTTATCGTATACTTTTTTTAGTTGATCCAGTTCATTCTTTTCGAGGGGTGCGCCGGCATCTCCGTCTTCGCAACATCCACCCTTGCATTTGATAAGATCACAAACAAATTGTTCCTCTACGATTTGGTCACTTACCAGCACTTTGTCTATTGCTATCAAGATATGTTTTTGTAAAGATAGGAGAAGTTCAAAAGTTCAAGGTTCAAAAGTTCGGAGTTAGTGATCAAGCCCTGAAGCCTCCCGAAGCCTGAACCTTTGAACTCCCGAACACAGAACTTCTCACTTCCACTTCAAACTATTGATCAGGTGCTTCATATCTTTCTCCAAAAACCGGTTTACCACACTGAGTGAATCTTCGTTCGGGGTAGCATCAAAATAAAGAGCGCCGCGGAGGAAGTGTTTGACAGAATCGGTTACCAGGAACTGATTTGATGTTGCCGTGTTACCACCGATTTTAAAATAAATGCCCTCTACACCGTTTTTTGTGCGGAACACACTGTCATTGATCGAAGTGGCTTTATACGAATGTTTAAAAGTAAGCTCATAAGACCCCCTGATAAGGCGTTCAAAATTGTTCACCCCTGCAGAGTCAATGTAAACACCCTGCCTGTTTTTTACCTTGAAATGGGTTTTGCCTCCGATGCGATTGTAACTGATATAAATCCGCCCCTGGAACCGGGGAAAGTCAACATTTATCCAGTAGTCATTTTCCGGATTTTCTTCAAAGAAGGTGGTATCCTTGATCACAACCCCATAAACCGGGTATTCAAACGAATAAGGAAATTCGGGCCGGTCAAAATTCTGGTAGGCCCTTTGGGGAAACGGTATATTAAAATATCCGCGTGGTTTGGGTAAATAGGTATTGTTACATCCGGCAAGGATCCATAGCAGCATTAACGCGGTAAACAAACGCCCTGGCTTTTCCCGTTTATTCATACTATTTGCTTGATGCCTTTGCATTTAC
Organism: Chitinophagaceae bacterium; assembly: GCA_037718865.1. Lineage (GTDB taxonomy): Bacteria > Bacteroidota > Bacteroidia > Chitinophagales > Chitinophagaceae > JADCRZ01. The sequence goes on from JBBJMP010000001.1 coordinate 310,488, forward strand.
CTGTCGTATGATATCTACTTTTACTTTCAGTATGCGGTTGCGACCCACTTCCAGTACCGTAAATTGAAAATCACCACACGGAATAATGTCGTTCGCTTTAGGAAAATCACCAGCCAGTTCAAGCAACATGCCGCCAATGGAATCACTGTCGCCTCTTATCTTATCAAAGGTATCAACAGGCAGAACCAGCATCTTACACATATCATTTATCATGGTTCTCCCTTCAAATACATAGCTGTTATCGTCAATCTTTTTGTTTATACTTTCCTCATCATCAAACTCGTCTTTGATTTCACCAATGATCTCTTCGAGTATATCTTCCAGCGTAACAATACCGCTGGTGCCGCCGAATTCATCTACAACTACTGCAAAATGAATGCGTTTATTTTGAAAATCATGCAACAGGTCCACTATTAATTTTTGTTCATGAACAAAATAAGGCGGGTGAAAAAAGGAGTGCCAGTCATAGTCTTTCGTTTCATTAAGATAGGGAATCAGGTCTTTCGTCTGGATAATCCCCACTACATCATCCAGACTTCCTTTGTAAACCGGAAGCCTTGAATAGTGTAACTCTTCCACCTGCCTGATCAGTTCATGAAACGAGAGGTTGTAATCCACGCCGCTTACATCCAAACGGGTGCGCATAACCTGTTTAACGGCAATGTTTCCGAAGTTCACAATACCCTTCAATATATTTTTCTCCTCTACGCTTGTATCGCTGTTGGTACTGAGGTCGATGGCATGATCCAGTTCTTCGAGGCTGTAAGAAGCAGCGCGCCGTCCAAGGAAGCGCTCCACCTGGTCGGATAATCCCACCAGCCAGATGCTGATCCGCCTGAAGAGGTAATGAATGATCTCTACAATGAAGGATGAATTGTAAGCAAACCGGAAATTATTTTGGATTGCCCATACTTTAGGCAAGACCGCGCCGAATAAAGTGAGAAAGACCGTTACAATGACAATCTTGATCAGAAAATCAAAAAACCACCAGTTATTCTTAAACGGCAACAGCTGGTCTATCAGAAAATTGGATAGAATGATTATGGCAATGTTGACAAACGTGTTGGCAATAAGCAGCGAGGCAAGCAGGATCTTCGGCTCTTCCAATAAATTTACAATACGCTTCCAACCTGAATCCTGCTTGGTTTTCAGCGTATTGATGTCTTTATAGGTTAACGAAAAAAAGGCCACTTCAGCCCCGGATACGAAAAAGGAAACTACCAGGAGAAATATGATAACGATAACCAGCAATGTGGAACCCTGAAGATTTGCAGCAAAAAGAATGGGCGACAGCAAACTATTCAGAAGGAAACAGGTCGGTGAGTGATCCAAATTTTGCGTGTTTTGGTGAACAGTAAATTAAGTTTCAGCACTTTTGTCATTAATCAGAATGGCAGGTCAAAGGCCTGCCATGAAAATTAGGAAAAAAATGATTTATACTATCTAAAAAGGCAAATCTTCCGATGATTCGCCGATAGGCGGAACATCCGCTCCCCCCACACCTTCTATGTTCTCATGAGGCAAAGAATGATGAGCTCCAGAATCGGAACGCTTATCCAGCATGATCAGGTTATCTCCTACTACTTCCGTGGCAAATTTTTTATTTCCTTCTTTATCTTCCCAGCTTCTGGTTCGCAGCCTGCCTTCTATGTAGACGAGGCTTCCTTTATGAAGGTACTTTTGAGCCAGTTCTGCCAAACCCCGCCATAGAACCACGGTATGCCATTCTGTTTGTGAAATCAGCTTGCCTGCTCTGTCCTTATACGTTTCAGTAGTAGCTAATGAAAATTTGGCGACAGCAATATTACCTTCCAGATATTGAACGTCCGGATCCTTTCCCAGATTCCCGATGAGCATTACTCTGTTTACGCCTCTCATAAAGATAGAGTTTGATGAAAAATAACCCCTCGCGCCTGATTAGTGTTTAAAGTTAATTTTTTTTCGAACAATTCCTTGCTATTTTTAGTACAAAATAATTACGAGGGCCGGTCTATAAAAGCGCTCGAATCACCCTCAACAAACAAGATATCCGATAAGTATGCGTTAATAAATTTAGGGAAGGGATATCGTATAAGATCCTTTCCTGGCAAGGCTTCATAGCCTCCGGGTATTGCAGCGGGTTCTGTTGTTTTAGCCATTATAAATCGTCCGGCAATGGTTTGATGCGTCAGGTGTTGGCGGTATTCTTTCGATATTTGTTTGAGTTCAATTTGTTTATTTCCTACAATGTCTTCAAGTTCCATTTGCATAGCTGCGGCATCATTGCAGGGTAGAGGCTTGTCATTTTCTTTTAATACGAATTCATACAGATTTTCCCAGATATCGCTACGGCTTCTTTTCCTCACATAAAACCGGTTATTGTATTCGATCAGGAAGTAATAAAACCATCGTGTTTTTCTTTTGGCTGACTTGTCTTTAACGGGAAGATCATTTACCCACCCGTGTTTTAGGGCCTGGCAGTCTTTCTTTTGCACACATATCGGACACAATGGTAACCGGGGTTTACAGATAACCGCACCAAAGTCCATAATCGCCTGGTTAAATATACCAGGTTGCTTTTTATCTAACAAGCCGGCCGCTAACTGCGTGTACAGGTTTTTACCATCGCTGGACGACGAAGGGGTCGAAATGCCAAAATACCGGGAAAGCACTCTGATGACATTTCCATCAACAACAGCGTATGGCAGGTTAAAGGCAAAGGATGCGATAGCAGCAGCGGTATACGGTCCTATACCTTTTAAAGACCTGATATCGTCATAATTATCCGGAAATCTCCCTTCCATTTGCCCAGATATCCGTTTGGCGGTTGTGATAAGGCTTTTACAGCGATTATAATAACCCAAACCTTCCCATAATTTAAAAATCTCCTGCTCCGGTGCCTTAGCCAGATCGTGTACACCAGGATAGGCACTTATGAAACGGTTATAATAATGCAGGCCCTGATCAACACGGGTCTGTTGTAAAATGACTTCGCTGATCCAGATTTTATATGGATCTTTTTCCTGTTTCCAGGGCATGGCTCTGGAATTGGATTTTGCATTCCATTTCAACAAGTATTTGGTAAACCTGGGTTTCATGGGTATATTCCATTGAACGTCTGTCAGTCAGTAGGATGGAAAGGTTTTATTAAACCTTAAACAGATAAGCCGAAAAACGTTCACGTAATACATAAATATAAATGCTTTTAATATAACGGAATTAACCGTGAATTATTGAGAATGGCTAAAAGCCCTCACCAATTATCAATTTTGTTAGTTTTTATGATTAAACTTGCTATTACTAAAAAGTTCGTTTACTTTAAAGTTCTGAGTTTGTGTAAGTTGTAGTATTTTTATTAAACATTGTGATTTCACTGCCAATTCAATTACTTTTAAGCTTTTAACTCATGAGAAAAGCCGATCTGATAAACCAAATTTCTGAAAAAACCGGTATCCCAAAAGTAGATGTATTAGTTACACTTGAAACTATGTTCAAGGAAGTGAAAGACACTTTGGCGCAGGGAGAAAATATATATATAAGAGGTTTCGGAAGTTTTATTACCAAGAAAAGAGCTGCTAAAATTGGCAGAAACATAAAAAAGAATGTTGCGGTAGATATCCCGGAGCACTTCATTCCTGCTTTTAAACCTGCAAAAGAATTTGTTCAGGAAGTTAAAAAGCTAAAAACGGTCAAACAAGACCAGACAAACCCCGAAGAAGAAATGTAATTTTGCTGCTCAAAAACTACAATGTGAGAAAACAGCAGATCATTCTTGTCGGCAGTGGCGTTTTATTGGTTTTCCTATTATTTATTTTCGGTAGAACTGTTCCGTCTACACAGGCAGGTCCTAAACCCGTTTCAAACGCTTCAGAAACAGGCCAGTTTAGTATTGATTCTTCGATCCGTGATGCGAAAGCAAGGCTGAGTCCCTCACAACAAGTATACGTTAATGCCCTGGAGATATCTGTAGTCCGCGGTGATGTAAAAAACCAGCAGCTGCATGTTTATCACCAGCTGGCCACTTTCTGGAAAGACTCTGTAAATAGTTTTTATCCCTACGCCTTTTACACAGCCGAAGCATCTAAATTGGAAAATTCTGAAAAAAGCCTCAACTTTGCAGCCCGATTATTTTTGGATAACCTCAGGGGAGTCTCCGATCCCGCCTCAAAAGGGTGGATGGCTAATCAGGCTAAGGAACTGTTTGAAAGGTCTTTACAGATAAACCCTTTGAACGATTCAGCAAAAATCGGTTTGGGAAGTTCTTATTTTTTTGGAAGTTATGCTGACGACCCGCAACAAGTTATGAAGGGTATCCAACAGATACTTGAAGTTACGCGACGCGACTCTGCCAATATGTACGCACAGTTAATGCTGGGCATAGGTGGGGTGATATCCGGACAACTGGATAAAGCCATAGAACGCTTATTACGGGTGATCGCTAATCAACCTGAAAATCTGGAGGCTATGCTTACACTTGCCGAAGCGTATGAAAGGCAGGGCGACAAAGCAAACGCCGTTAAATGGTATGAAACCAGCAAAAGGCTGATATCACATCCGGAAGTGATTCAGGAATTAGATCAACGAATTAAATCATTAGAATAAATCATTTATTAAATTAAATTATTACTACATGCCTTGCGGAAAAAAAAGAAAGCGTCATAAAATTGCGACACACAAGCGGAAGAAGAGATTAAGAAAGAATCGCCACAAAAAAAGAAAGTAACAAGCTGACACTTGTATTCATATAAAAAGCCGGAATAAGAACATCTTATTCCGGCATTGCTTCCTAAAGCTAACCCTCCTGAATTGCTGATCCCGCTGAACTGGCTTTGTTGTAATATTACCGTAAATATTAACTGACAATTTCTTCATTAAATTTTTTTGAGATTAGGTTTACTTCTAAAAGTGATTATGCTTGAATAAGGAATTAATTATAAACGCGGTCCCACAGGGTGTTGAGATTGCCCTTTTGGAAAATAAAAAACTGGTTGAATTGCATAATGAAAAAACAGATGCCAGTTTTGCTGTGGGTGATCTATACCTTGGAAAGGTTAAAAAACTGATTCCCGGCCTGAATGCTGCATTTGTGGATGTAGGTTTTGAAAAAGATGCTTTTCTCCATTATACAGACTTGAGCCCTTACGCTAAATCACTGTTGAAATTCACTCACCTGGCCATTAATGAAGACAAGGAACCGGGTTTTAATTTTTCCAGATTTGAGGTAGAGCCGGAAATCATCAAAACCGGAAAGATCAATGAAGTGTTGGGGGGAAAACCCAATGTCCTGGTTCAAATTCTTAAAGAACCGATCGCTGCAAAGGGTCCCCGCCTGAGTTGTGAAATATCTCTGCCCGGTCGCTTTGTAGTTATTACCCCCTTCAATGATATAGTTGCGGTTTCACGAAAGATTCATTCATCTGAAGAACGTAAACGGCTTCAAAAAATCATTGAAGCGTTAAAAGCCAAAAATTTTGGTGTTATTGTGAGAACTGCGGCAGAAGGGAAAAATACTGCCGAACTTCATGAAGACCTGCTGGCCCTTGTTGAAACGTGGAATCTCATACAGCGTAATCTGCGACGTGCAGTAGCGCCTGCCAAGATTCTCAGTGAACAAACCAAAACGACCAGCATCCTGCGTGACCTGTTAAATGAGGATTTTAACCGGATCGTGGTCAATGACAGAAACATCTTTAACGATGCCAAAAATTATATTCAGCGCATTGCACCGGAAAAGGCAGACATCGTTTCATTTCACCATAATGGCTCTCCGATTTTTGACCAGTTTGGCGTAACCAAACAGGTCAAGGCTGCTTTCGGCAAAACCGTCAATTTACCGAGCGGCGCATACCTGATCATAGAGCATACTGAAGCTTTGCATGTCATTGATGTCAATAGTGGCTACAAAAGCGTTAGCAACAACCAGGAACAAAACGCAATGGAGACAAACCTGGAAGCCGCTGAAGAAATTTCCCGACAGCTGAGGTTGCGAGACCTTGGCGGAATCATCGTCGTTGATTTCATCGATATGAAATTGCCGGAGAATAAACGGAGACTTATTGAATCAATGGAAGAATTCATGCGCCAGGACAGGGCTAAACACGCAGTGCTGCCCATTTCAAAATTCGGATTGATGCAGATCACCAGGCAACGCATGAAACCTGAGCTAAGCATAAACACCATGGAGGTTTGTCCAAGCTGTAGCGGCACCGGCAAGATTTCGTCCACCCTGGTTTTAGAAGATGAAATCGATAAAAACCTTAACTATCTCATTACGCACAAACATGATCATCTTCACCTGGTGGTCCATCCTATCATGCAGGCTTATCTTACTAAAGGGTTAGTTTCGCAACGGTTCAAATGGAGCTGGAAGTATAAACAGCTTATCAGGATTAAAGCGAATACCAATTACCACCTCACCGAATTTCACTTTTTCGACAACCGCGATGAGGAGATTAAATTGTAATTCAAGGTTTTAAGGATTGTTTTTGTCCTTTTGACAGTATCACCAAAAAAATCTTATTTCGGGCTGTCAACTTTGCGGATTCTTCCAGCACCATCGTTTTGAACATTGATAACAAACTGGTTATCAATATACTACTTCTATAATATTTACTGAAAACTCAATTAAAGTTATTCACAGTCGAAAAAAATAATTTTGTTATGTGGCGGTTATTTGTAATTTAGTGCCAGAATTTAATGGGTTAGTAAGTAAGGGGTCAATCGAAAGATTGGCCCTTTTACTTTAATCGATTTGAGCCTCATTGACATACGAAATTTAGCTCGCACGGGTGAAATTTTGGTTGTTCCGTGACAGTTTAAATACCTGCAATCTGTGGCTTGTTTAAAACTAGTATTCTTGACTTAAGCCTGCCAAGTGGTTTTTTCACCCCTTTCCATTCTTTGATTCCTTCTATCTTTATCTTATGAGCAAAATAAGAACGGCTTTCTTTTGCCAGAATTGCGGGTATGAAAGCACCAAGTGGGTTGGCAAATGTCCTTCGTGTGATCAGTGGAACACTTTTGTGGAAGAACGGATTCAAAAGGAAGAACCATCAAAAGAATCAGGTTGGAAAGATTACCACCAGAAGAGACCAAACAAAACCATTTCCCTTAACGATATTACAAGCAATGAAGAAAAAAGGATTACCGATTTTGATGCTGAACTTAACAGGGCCCTGGGTGGAGGCCTTGTACCAGGAAGCATTGTATTGGTGGCCGGGGAGCCGGGAATAGGAAAATCAACCTTATTCCTGCAAAACGGTCTGTTACTAAAAAACAGCATCACACTATATATCAGTGGTGAGGAAAGCGAACAGCAGATAAAAATGCGTGCCGACCGGCTAAAAATCAGTAACGCAAACTTCTATCTGCTAACGGAAACATCTACCCAGATTATTTTTCAGGAAATAAAAAAATTGCGGCCTCAACTGGTGATTGTAGATTCTATTCAAACCTTATATACGCCGTTCATTGAATCCTCTCCGGGGAGTGTATCGCAGATCCGTGAATCAGCGGCTGAATTTCAACGCTTCGCCAAGGAAACCGGTACCCCGGTATTTTTGATTGGACATATCACCAAAGATGGAGCCATAGCCGGACCAAAAATCCTTGAACACATGGTTGATACTGTTTTACAATTTGAAGGTGACCGGCATTACGCTTACCGCATCTTACGCACCCTTAAAAACAGGTTTGGAAGTACGGCAGAACTGGGTATTTATGAAATGACCGGGGAAGGGATGAAACCGGTTATTAATCCCAGTGAAATACTCATCACCCAGAAAGAAGACCAATTAAGCGGCATAGCCATAGCTGCCACTATTGAAGGACTTCGTCCTCTGCTGATTGAAGCACAGGCACTGGTAACCCAATCTGTTTACGGAACCCCTCAGCGTACCGTAAGCGGATTCGACCTGCGACGTCTCCAACTATTGTTAGCCGTTTTGGAAAAAAGGGGTGGTTTTCACTTTGGCATAAAAGACGTATTTCTTAACATAGCAGGAGGGTTGAAAATAGAAGACCCTTCAACCGACCTTGCCGTTCTATGTGCCCTCCTCAGCTCTTATGAAGACAATCCTTTACCCATGCATTTTTGTTTCGCAGGCGAAGTAGGCTTGAGTGGAGAGATCCGTGCTGTTAACCGAATCGAACAACGAATTGCGGAAGCTGAAAAACTAGGTTTCGAAAAGATCATTGTTTCAAAGTATAATCAAAAGGGTATGGATAAACAGTCTTTTAATATTGAAGTGGTACCGGTAGGCAGGGTGGAAGAAGTATATAAATTACTTTTTGGAGACTGAGAACAATTTGCAAATGTGCGGTGTGCGGATAAAAAACCGGAGAAGCTTTTGCGTTGCGAACCGGTGGTTATTATTATCTGCCAAACGGCACCAGACTCCGAACTCCGAACTTTTGAACTTCAAACTTTTTGAACTCCGAACTCAATGCTTCATACCCTGATCCACGATTTTTTACATCTCTTCTTTCCGCATATCTGTGCCGGTTGCGGAAGCGATGGCATTAGTCCCGATGCGGTTCTATGTATTCAATGCCTTAGTCAGCTCCCGGTAACCAATTTTCATCTTCATGCAGGCAACCAGGTGGAAAAAATTTTCTGGGGACGGATACCCGTAACCCATGCAAGCAGTTTTTGCTATTTCGCCAAAGGCTCCCTGATTCAACGTTTACTGCATGAATTGAAATATAAGGGCAACAAAGAAATAGGGCACTTTATGGGGAGAATGATGGGAGAGACATTAAAACAATCGAACCGGTTCAATGAGATAGATGCGTTAATACCTCTTCCGTTATTTATGGCCAGACAAAGAAGAAGAGGATATAATCAGGCCACGGTATTATGTGAAGGCATCTCGGCGGCAATGAATATTCCTGTAATGGAAGAGGTGGTCATCAGATCAATTCGTACCGAAACACAAACCCATAAGAACCGGCTTGAGAGATGGCAGAACATGGAAGGCAGGTTTCATCTGGTAACCCCTGAGGCCATCAAAAACAAACATGTATTACTGGTAGATGATGTGATAACTACAGGAGCAACGCTCGAAGCCTGCGGCCAGGCATTGCTATCGGCGCAGGGCCTGCGACTCAGTATTGTATCGCTGGCTTACACACTCAAATAAAAGTTCTTCCATTATTTAACAAAATAATGTATAGCGCTTATTCCAGGTCACCCCGGAGTTAGTACTTTTGATAATACATGAAACCCTTCATTACTATCTGCTTTTTTAGCCTGATGATCTTTTCCTGCAAAAAGGAAAGCTTCATTACCAGTAGTGATGCAAGAATTACACTTTCTGCCGACACGCTTCGTTTTGATACACTGTTTACATCTGTAGGTTCTATCACACAATATTTCAAAATTAAAAACAGTAACAACCAAAAATTAAAATTCAGTAACATAACGCTTAAAGGAGGAGCTGCCTCGCCTTTTAAAATGAATGTTGATGGAATTGAAGGGCCTGAGTCCGGAAACATTACTGTAGAAGCAAACGATAGCATCTACGTGTTCGTATCGGTTTCTCTCCATTCAACTTTAGCTAATTTGCCTTTTATTGTGAAAGACAGTATTGAGATAAGGTATAACGGCGCTTCACGATATGTTCAACTGGAGAGCTGGGGACAAAATGCAAACTTTTTACGAGCCCGAAAGATTACCGGTAACGTTACCTGGCCGAACAACCTTCCATATGTTATTCTTGGAGGATTGCAGATAGATACCAACGCTACCTTAACTATTGAAAAAGGCTGCAGGATCTACCTTCATGCAGATGCTCCCCTTATAGTAGACGGCACTTTAAAAATAAACGGGGAACGATATGACAGCACCCGAGTTTATTTCAGGGCCGACCGTTTGGACGATCCCTATAATAGCTATCCTGCCGGCTGGCCAGGTATTTATTTCAGGGGTAATAGTAAGGACAATGTGCTGCACCATGCGGTGATACAAAATGCCTATCAGGGCATTGTCATTGAACAGAAATCGGTTAACGGCAATCCGAAATTGATCATGAACGAATGTATTATAGATAATATTTACGATGCCGGAGTTCTTGCGGTTCAAACTTCCATACAAGCCAACAACTGCCTGATTACTAATTGCGGAAAAAATGTACAGCTTGTATATGGCGGCGATTACCGGTTCAATCATTGCACGCTGGTCAGTTTTTCCAGCAGTTACCTTTTACACAAGGAACCCGTGTTGTTCATCAGTAACTTTGTAAAGCAGGAGAATACTTATTTGACAAAGCCCCTCAGCGCTTCTTTCAGCAATTGCATTTTCTGGGGAGATGATGGAGTACCTGATGAGGTAGTAACATCAAAGCAGGGCAACGACCCCTTCGCTGTCGGGTTTGAAAGTTGCCTGTTAAGATCAAAAACACTTGCGCCTAATATAACTGCCTTAAATCTGATTCTAAACCAGGAACCCGTTTTCGACAGCATAAATACACAAAAACGTTACTTTAACTTCCGTTTAAAACAACATTCACCCGCAGTGAATAAAGGTATTGTCACCGGACTTTCGAAGGACCTTGATGGCTTGAACAGACCGGTAGGCCTTCCGGACATCGGAGCGTATGAAAGGCAGCAGTAATGACCCGTTTACATAATATTACATTAAAATAACTTTTTCGCATATTCTTTGTAATGACTATATTGTTGTTCATTCATTAAACTTTATAAAATGCTACGTCTCGCAATTTTATCGTTGTTCTTTACGGCTGCTATGACCATTTATGATTTTAAAGTTACCGGTCTGGACGGAAAGACGATTGATTTCTCCCAGTACAAAGGTAAAAAGATACTGATCGTCAATACGGCTTCCAAATGTGGTTACACTGTTCAGTATGAAGACCTTCAGAAAATGCACGAAATGTATAAAGATAAACTCGTCATTGTAGGTTTTCCGGCAAATAATTTCAAAGAGCAGGAATCAGGTACAAATGCCGAAATAGCTGAATTTTGCAAAAAGAATTATGGCGTAAGTTTTCCAATGGCTGAAAAAGTTTCAGTAAAAGGCGATGATATCCATCCATTATTTAAATACCTTACGGGGGAAGCATCGAAAATGGGTGTAGAAGATCCGATCAAATGGAACTTTACTAAATTCCTGGTAGATGAAAATGGTAAGTTATTGGCTGTTTTCCCCAGTAAAGTCAAGCCTACGAGCGAAGAGATTACAAAGTACCTGAATTAAGATACTCCTATAAAAACCAATTACCTATAGCGGTGAGCCTACTCATCGCTTTTTTATTTTCCTTTGCTTATCTAATTTTGAATGCAGTTTAAAGAAGTTATTGGGCAAACTGAATTGCATAATCGCCTTGCAGACCTGGTGAGGCACAACCGGTTAAGCCATGCTCTATTGTTTCTGGGCAAAGAAGGTAACGGCTCCCTGGCAACAGCACTTGCTTTTGCCCAGTACGTTGTTTGTGAGAAAGTGAACGGAAAGTATACTGCCCAGATACAGGCTACTTTTTTTGATGAATCGGGTTCTTCAACAGAGGACAGGTTGAGAACAGATTCCTGTGGTGTCTGCGGTGCCTGCCAGAAAGCACAATTGTATATTCACCCGGATATCCACTTTTCATATCCTGTAATTCCGAGAAAAACAGGTGATAAACCACTAAGCTCCGATTATATCCGAGAATGGAGGGATTTTTTACAGTTATATCCTTACGGGAATGTGTACGACTGGCTGCAATTTATAGGAGCAGAAAACAAACAGGGTAATATTACGGTGCACGAGTGTAATGATATTATCCGGAAACTTAACCTGAAGAGTTTTGAAAGCGAGTTCAAGATTCTCATAATGTGGATGCCCGAATACCTGGGAAATGAAGGAAATAAACTGCTTAAACTAATAGAAGAGCCTCCGGCAAATACATTGTTCATTCTGGTAGCGGAAAACGAATTCCTGGTACTACCTACTGTTTTGTCACGCTGCCAACTGGTTAAAATACCCTTGTTACCAGCGACCGAGATAGAATTGGCTTTGATCAACCGGTGCAATCTGGCAGTTCCTCTGGCCAGGCAGATTGCCGGAATAAGTGAAGGGAGTTACAGGGAGGCATTGCAATTGATGCAACACGCGGATGAAGATTGGCAGGATCTGCTGCGTGAATGGCTCAATGCAGTGTTAAAAACAGGGCCCACGGCTCAAGTAAAATGGATAGACGAGATAAGCAAATTAGGCAGGGAAAAGCAAAAACAATTCCTGCGATATTTTAATCACCTCCTGGAGCAAAGCATTCGTTTGAGAATCCTGGGAGAAGAACATATGGTAAATGCTGCGGAGAAAGAATCAGATTTTATGCTAAGGCTTAATAAGCTTGCCGGTATTTCCCAACAAAAAGCCATTATAGAAGAACTCGACAAGGCCACCTGGTATATCGAGCGCAATGCACACGCTAAAATGCTGTTTCACGCGCTTACCATCAAATTGTATCACATAATAAGAGATAATGCACTAATCAAGGCATGGTAACATTAAGCGTTTATAAAGTGCACCGTCCTTCCGTCAATTGTCCCGATCGAAGTTGAACAGCAAAGGCCACAATTGTTTAACTATCTGTTAATAAACAGTATATTTGCGGATAGATATCTGAACCAGGGATCCTGGTAATTTGAGGTTGACAGGTGTTCAGGCAGGAAGCATCAAATTTTTTATTGATTGTTATATATAAGCACATTGTTGCCATCCCGGCTCTAATTCCGGTAAATTGTTTCAAAATGGTGGCATACAAACGGGTTTTCTATTAAAGCAGGGTTTTACCGTACTGCTCTAATTCGGATGCCCGATAATAGAACGCAGCATTGGTTCTACTTCTTCCTTGCAACTGCCCATATACCATCCTCTTTGTTACCAGTTATTTTTTAAAATAAACTTTCTCAAAAAATATGGGATGCGATAGTTGCGGTACTGGAAAACCGAATGGATGTAAAAGCAACGGAGGTTGCAGTACCGGGGGCTGTAACCGTTTAAACGTTCATGACTGGTTATTGAATCTTCCTTTTTCTGACCCTGAAAGCGATTGTAAGGTAGTAGAGATATCGTTTAATCATGGCAGCCGTAAAGATTTTTACCGCAATAATACGTTGCAATGGTTTGAAAAAGGCGACATAGTGAGTATTGAGGGAGTAAGCGGCTTCGATGTTGGCGAAATAACCTTAACCGGTGAAATGGTTCGTTTGCAAATGAAAAAGAAAGGGATCGACGAATTTAACCCGGAAATGAAAAGGGTTTTAAGACGTTCGACGGATAAAGACATTGAGATCATGAGGTTTAATAAGGACAGGGAAAAACAGGCCGTGATCCGTGCAAGAGCCATTACCCGTCAGCTGAACCTGAATATGAAAATGTCTGAAGTGGAAATACAGGCCGATGGACGAAAAGCTACATTCTTTTATATTGCTGACGACCGGGTTGACTTCCGGGAACTGATTAAGATTTTGGCTTCTGAATTTAAGGTGAAAGTGGAGATGCGACAGATTGGTGCACGCCAGGAAGCGGGTAAAGTAGGCGGTATCGGGAGTTGCGGCCGGGAATTGTGCTGCAGTACCTGGCTGACTGAATTTAGAAGTGTTAACACTACAGCAGCGCGTTATCAGAACCTGTCTATTAACCAAACCAAGCTCAGCGGTCAATGCGGACGCCTGAAATGCTGTTTGAACTATGAGTTGGATACTTACCTGGATGCATTACAACATTTTCCTGAAAACGCAGACACTCTTCAGGTAGCCAGGGGAACAGCCATCCTTATAAAGAAAGACATCTTCAAAAATCTGATGTGGTATGTTCTTCAGGAAAGCAACAAGCATTATCCTGTAAGTATTGAACGCGTAAAAAAAATCAAGCAATTAAATGTGCAGGGTATTATTCCGGAGGAACTCGAAACGGTAGAAGTAACAACGGGTAAACAAAAGGAAGTGGAACCGGAATTTGTTGATGTCGTGGGCCAGATCAGTCTACGCAGCCTGGAAAAGTCGGACCGTAGAAGAAGAAACAATGAGAAGGGTCACGAACAAAAAAATGTTGCTCCAAAGGGCCCCAGGGATACGAAAAACCAAAAACCCCCTGACAGGGGCAGGCGCAGGCCGTAACTATCCCGATATCGACTTAAGAACCTGACATGGCCATGTAGTTTCAGTAACAATGGTTAAATCAATATTCAATAACAGTGATTTTGGAGAGGGTAGAAATTCAAAAAAATTAACTATCTCAAACCAAATACTTATATAATTTTGCTTACATAAAATTTTTACTATGGCCATTCTTAAATCGGGTAATCCTACTTTCAACGAAAAAACCTTCGAGAAATCGATAGTCTTTACTGACACCGAAGTAATGACAGAAAGGGGTACCCTTAATAAGTTCTTTTTATTGTGTTTATTGGTGATCGCCTCCGCTTCTTTTACATGGAGCGCTGCTTCCCAGGGCAAAGATATTACATCGTGGATGTGGATAGGAGCTATAGGAGGCTTTGTTGTTGCCCTTGTAACCATGTTTAAACCTATGTGGGCTTCCTTTCTGGCGCCCATTTACGCGTTGCTGGAAGGGGTTTTTGTGGGGGGTATTTCCGTGATGTATAACCATGCTTTTGATAAGCTTGCTCCTGGTATAATTATGCAGGCCGTGGCCCTCACCTTTGGCACGGTGCTGGCTATGTTCTTTTTATACCGGTTTAAGATAATTCAGGCTACAGAAAGGTTGAAATCGGTAGTTATCACGGCCACTATGGGAATAGGTATCTTTTACCTCCTGTCGATAGTATTGCGCATGTTTAATATAAATATTGGTTTCATACACGAAGGCAGCACATTAGGGATTATATTTTCGCTGGTTGTTGTTGGTGTTGCTGCTTTAAATCTCATTCTCGATTTTGATAACATTGAAACAGGCGTTGCCAGGGGTGCACCAAAATATATGGAATGGTATGGTGCATTTGGTTTGATCGTGACTATCGTGTGGTTATATCTCGAAATTCTTCGATTGCTTGGAAAACTCAACAGCAGAAATTAATTAGCCTGATTGAAATGCTTTTTCAAATCTTTTGAAGCCGGAATCTTTCCGGCTTTTTTAGTTCCTGTATAAGCCTGGCATAACATTTTAAGTAGTCCGTGTAAACCTTTTGTATGTCTATAGACAGAAACGAGCCGGATAACAAAAAAAATCCTGCGGAAAATAGTGGCGAAAACAGCCAGAATATTGATCTTACCGATCATCCGGGTTTGCAGAAAATGAATAAAAATCCTAACCCCAGGGCTAATGAAAACATCTCAGATTCTGACAATAATGCAGATGCCTCGCCTGAGTCAGCTGAAAGAACGGATGATGTGGGAAGTGAAATAACTGACGGCGAGGCGGGCTGATCCGATAATTGCATGCGTGCCCGAAAAGGTGAACTGAAATACAATGAGTAAATCCAACCATAAAATTTCACTGATTATCCTGAGCCGCATGTTAAAAGATGCCTTCAAAGAACTGATCAAAAATGATCCTCTTCGCATGGCTGGTGCTACCGCCTTTTTTACCACGTTTGCCCTTCCACCTATACTTATTATTATCATCCAGGTACTTGGCCTGGTATTCAATCCTGATAAGATCAGCCAGAAATTATTCGAAAAACTTAGTGACATAGTTGGAACATCCAGTGTGCACCAGATCGTTGAGACGCTTACAGCCTTTCGAAAGCTTGCTTATAATTGGTTTGTGACCATTACCGGCTTCATATTTCTTGCTTTCGTAGCAACTACCCTTTTTAAGGTGATCAAAGGTTCGTTGAACCAGGTATGGCGAATCAAAGAATCCGGTAACAGAAGTCTTTGGGTAAATCTGCGTACACGTATTCAATCTGTACTGGTTATACTGGTGGCAGCTTTCCTTTTCGTCATCGGTCTGTTAACAGCAGCGGCACAGGCTTTCCTGGGAAAATATATTTTTGCTTTATCTCCGCAGCTTTCCTTTTATTTTACCAGTGGACTAAACTATATTGTTTCTATAATTATGGTAATGTTATGGTTTGCCATTGTGTTTCGCTACCTGCCCGATGGTCGCCCCGTTTGGAACGTTGCTTTGACCGGTGCATTACTAACAAGTATTTTATTCAACACAGGAAAGCTTGCATTACACTGGCTATTGAATAAAAGTAATATTATTGCCCTTTACGGCCCGTCAGCATCGATAGTATTGTTACTGCTTTTTGTATTTTACTCTTCGCTGATTCTGTATTATGGAGCGGCGTTCACAAAAATCTGGGGGATGTACCACGATAAACCCATAATGCCTTTGCCTCATGCCATGCATTATACACTTACCGATGACACATCTCCCGCAATTCACTAAAGCTAAATTCAACATTTATTTATGTCAACATGCAGTTTCACCATCGATTTCAGGATACCGCCAGAACTTTTGATTAACAAAACCCGGACCGCCATTGACAACCAGGGAGGCGCGTTTGACGGAGACATAGCCTCCGGCACATTTACCGTGCAGGTACTTGGAAGCATAGCAGGTTCGTATACTATTTCCGGCCAGCGAATGAATATTGAGATCAGTAATAAACCGATGTTTATAAGTTGTAGCCAGATTGAAAGCTTTATGAAGAACCAATTTGGCAGTTAAGCAACTGAACCTTCTTTATCCGGGTTATCTGAATTTTATACTTAAGGCAAACAGGGTTATCGTATTAACATTACCGTACCTCTTATAAGATAGGGGTTTCCTTTATAATCCAGTGCTTTCACTACCCAAACATAAACACCCGAATCCTGCGGACGTCCGCTGAGCCTGCCATCCCATCCCGTGTTTGCGTTGCCCCCAAAAACCAACTGTCCCCAGCGGTTGTAAACGGTCAAGTAGTCCATCCGTTGAATGCCCGCAGCTATAGGTCGCAGAACATCGTTCCTTCCATCACCATCCGGCGTAAACGCGTTGGGAACAAAAACTGCCGGCTCGCCCTGAAATACCCTTACCCGCAAAAAAGCGGAATCTACACATCCGGCCTCATTATATATAAGAACCTTGTACTTCAAACCTTCGGAAGACTCATTGTAAAGCGCTACCGGACTGGCAATGTTCGCAGCAGTTAACCCGGTATTGGGAGACCACAGATACCCCACTCCCCCCGTGGCTTTTAATTGCAAAGCCTGTCCAATTACTACACTTGTGTCGTTTCCTGCAAATGGCAGTATGTTTGGAAGAACGGTAACGGTCACCGTATCACTGCCAGCTTTAGGACAACCCCTGATATCATACGCACTGAAAATATAAGCGGTTGTTTTTCCCGGTCTGGCTTCAGGATTTAAGATGTTTCTGTTATTCAACGTGGAAGCGGGTGACCATGTAAATGATTTTCCGTCCATGCCAGCGTGGAGGCGTGCAACGGTATTATGGCAGATGGTCGTATCTGGTCCGGCATTGGCCAGAGGATAAGAGATCGTTGTTACCATCAACTGGTCCTGAGCCAAGCAACCGCCGATGATGGCAGTCACTTCATAAGTGGTGGTGATATTTGTGGTTGCAATTGGATTTTTTACCAGGGGATTGTTTAATGTCAAGGCAGGTGTCCAGGTATATTTGAATCCATCTGAAGCGATTCTAAGTTGAATAGCATCTCCCTGGCAAATGGTAGTATCATTCATAGCCTGCAAGGTAACATGGTCGGTAACACGCACCTTTACTGAGTCACGATTCAGGCAGCCGTCGTCGTCAAGGTTTACAAAATAAGTCGTGGTTAACGAGGGAGAAACAACCGGACTAGCGGTATTTGAATTAGTGATGGCCGAATTGGGAGTCCAGCTGAAATTGCCATTGCCGTTAGCCAGCAGTTGAACTTCATCATTCACGCAGATCAGTGTATCCCGAAAGCGAAGCGTTATCGGCGGCTTATCGAAAATGGCAACCTGTTTACTTACGGTATCGCGGCACCCTACGCTGTTTCCTGCAATCAGGCGGACTGGTTTTACACCCATTCTCGAATACGTAATCACCGGGTTCTGCTGATTTGAAGAATTACCCAACGTACTGCTTTCACCAAGTTCCCAATTCCAATAATTTACCTGGCCATAAACAGTCGACGAGATATCAGTAAACCGGGTAGGCTTTGTAAAACAGATACCGTTAACAGTATAACCAGGAACAAATCCGGGGTAGACCCTGGCTATCGACGTAGTGGAATCAGAACAGTCGCGTCCACGATTAATCACCAGCTTAATATTATAAATGCCCGTATCGGGAAAAGCATACGACACAGTAGCACTTGTTGAGGTAAATAAAACGACACGCTGCGCATCGCTTAATTCCCAATACTGAGAAGCAATCAGCGGACTGGTAGATAGGTTTGAAAGGTTGATTGTTTTGGTGTCACGGCATAACATATACTCGGGCTTGAGTATAGCACCAGCAATAGTACACGGAGCAATATTTAACTGGATATCTTTGCGTTGTGTGGCAATAACTACGTTATTGCGGATCTCCTCAACACACACTGTCACTACATAAATACCTGCGTATTTGGGAGCAAGGCCTGTAATCAAGCCGGTATTCGGATCAATCTGCACAGTGCTTCCCAACGGAGAAGAACTTCCATATTCTGATGCATAAGGAACAGAATGATAAGGGGGCGGCGCTGCCGGATTTCCAGTGTTTGCCCCGGAGTTAGAACCTCCCTCATAAGCATTACAAAATGAATACTTCAATTTATCTCCATCGTCGTCAGTTGCGGCAAAGCTGTACGTGAAAGAACTGTTGGCACAGGTAACCACCAGGTCACTGCCAATGAACCTTGCACTTTTGTTCTGAAGACCGTTCCCAACCAGTCCTGACCCGGGGATTTCCGCTGTGTATGTCGCTCCTACGTTACCATAACCGTTCATGAGATTGTTTATGCCGGCAACACGGTAAACAACCTGGCAGGCAACAACATAACCATCTGATGATGCGGGCAAAGAAACGGTAAATTCGTAATAAGCCACTTCATAACAGACTATCGGCGGATTGGTTATACATTTGTCAGGATTAGTAAGCTGGATGGTTTCTCTTCTGGAAATGTTAACCGGTATGTCTTTTACCCTGGAACTGGTTGATTTGCTAAAAACAGACATTATGGAGGGATCATTAAACTGCCTGCCGCTATTACATCGCATTAATAACTTTAAGGTGACGGTATACTGATATTCGCCATTTACGACTCCTATAAAACTATAATACATTTCACCACCCGTGATATGGCTTGCCCTTGCTGAAGTGAAACAACCAAGCAGAATTATGATGAAAGCATATCTAGTCATACCCTGTATGATACCTGTAATTATAAAGTATGTACGATTTACGTTTAAATTACAGATCTACCTTCAAAGTACAATTTTTCCCGAGATAATCACGCTAAAAGTGGGAATGCCTTCAAAACAATTTACCCTTATTCGGCCTGATAATTATTCCACAAGCTAATACCGGAATTTCCCTCCAAACTAGTCTTTTGCACAAATGTGTTTAACGCCAATGCAATACGTTATCTCCCATCCCCATCAAGCAGGTTGCCAAATCCGCCAAGAAGGCTTCCTTCCTCCTTGCGCCGGCCAATTCCATAAGAAAGGATCTTACTGGCCAACCGGCTGATAGGCAGGGATTGCAGCCATATTTTACCCGGTCCGCGAAGCACGGCAAAAAATAGGCCTTCTCCTCCAAATATCCAGTTCCGCACACCACGCACCATCTCAATGTCAAAATCTATAGAGCCGGCATAAGCAACCACACAACCTGTATCTACCCTTAACAACTCACCGGCTGCCAGTTCCTTTTCCACTACAAATCCGCCGGCATGCATGAAAGCCATTCCATCACCCTCAATTTTCTGCATGATGAACCCTTCTCCTCCGAAAATTCCAGTTCCAAGCCGCCGTTGAAAATGTATTCCGATACTTACCCCTTTTGCCGCACAAAGAAAGGCATCTTTCTGGGCGATGATCCGACCTCCCAACTGGTGCAAATCCATGGCAATGATCTTACCGGTATAAGGTGCCCCGAAACTAACCTTTCGTTTACCTGCTCCGGTATTGGTAAATGCTGTCATGAACAGGCTTTCACCGGTGAGGATCCGCTTACCCGCAGAGAGCAACTTGCCAAAGATGCCGCTTTGCTGTTGCTGTGATCCGTCGCCAAAAATGCTTTGCATGATGATGTTATCCTGCATCATCATAAAGGCGCCGCTTTCTGCAATAGCTGTTTCATCGGGATCAAGCTCTATTTCAACGAATTGCAGCTCTTCTCCATAGATCTTATAATCAATATCATGATTACTTCTCATGTATAAAATGTTTTGATGAAGATAGGAAACAATGGGATTCAAATCAACGGATCTGCGGCAACGATTTAGCCGCAGATTTGCAGATTGTTAAAACCAGCTTCCCACAAATGCCTTGTTAACCTTCTGGCCCTGTAACTTTCTTACCCTTCTCGGTATGTCAGAACGATGAACAATGGCAGTAAAGATCATAAAGAGCATAAACACGATGGTCAATGGAGGAATGCCCATCATGGATATCCATTTACCACCAAACTGTCTGCGCATAGGCCTTCTCAATCTCTCCGCAATCAGGTACATACTTGGTACCATAAACAGGGTCATAAAAAAAGCAAAGGATAAACCATATATAATTGTCCACGACAAGGGTTTCCAGAAAGAAGCGCTATCACCGCCAAAGAAAATATTCGGATCGAGGTCAGAGAACATGGTAACGAAATTAATATTGAAACCAATGGCCAATGGAATCAAAGCCAGTATGGCCGCTAGGGCCGTAAGCATTACCGGAATGATCCTAGTTTTACCGGCCTGTATAACTGCTTCTCTAGTCTTTAAGCCACGGGCACGCAACTCATCGGCAAATTCAATTACCAGGATGCCGTTCTTGATCACAATACCGGCAAGGCCCACAATCCCTACACCGGTCATCACCACAGATACTTCCATGCCGGTAATTCCAAATCCAAGCATCACGCCGATGATACTAAAAATGATTTCGGTCAGGATGATAACGGATTTACTTACCGAGTTAAACTGCAGCACGAGGATGAACAGGATCAGTGCCAAAGCAATGATGAGAGCCTGAAATAGGAAGGCCCCGGTTTCTGCCTGTTGCTCCCCTTCACCCGTTTGCGAGATGGTCACATCATCGGAAAGCTGGGGAAAATTATCAATGGCATTTTTAATTTCAGTGTTTACGCCAGTAGGCGTAAAGCCGGACAGCACGTTGGACCTCAGTGTGATAACCCTTTTAAAATCCTTATGTTTAATGCTTCCGTAGGTACTTGTATAATCCACCTTCGTAAGTGAGCTGATCGGAATTTGTTTAACCTGCCCCCCGGAGGCGAAGTCGCGGAAAACGATTCTGGTATTCAACAGGTCTGCAAGGCTCTGGCGCTGGGTTTCCATGTTTCTCAACTGGATCTTGTATTCATCTTCGCCATCCTTTATCTTGGACACTTCCCTGCCAAATAAGGCGGTACGTATCTGCATTCCGATCTGGGCAGTTGAAACGCCTTCGATCATGGCCCTTTCCCTGTCGATGGTAAGGGAGATCTCCGGGTTGGTCAGGTCAACGTCCATTTTCAACTCCTCCACTCCTGAAACCTGTACCGAGTCGAGATAATTTTTAAGTCCCACCGCGGTTTTGGTAAGAGCATCGAAATTCTCACTCGACACCTCTATGTTGATCGGAGGATCTGTGGGTGGGCCGCCCTGCTCCTGGGTTACTGAAACCTCAGCACCCGGAATACCTTTCATCGCGTTCCTGATGGAATCCAGGTAGGGTTTGGTTGATTTGCCATGCCTTTTTTCAAACTCTACAAAAGATACCTGTACCCTTCCCATTTCGGCCCTTGTACTCCGATCTCCGCTGGCAGGATCGGCGGCTCCTACGGCTACGTTGGAAATAACACTCTCTACCAATTCATTGGTTTTACCGTTTTCCATTCGCAACACCTGGTAAACCTTTTTCTCCAGTTGATTGGTTACCGAATCGGTATAATCAACATTGGTACCTACCGGCAATTTTAAATATACATACACATAATTGGGATCGGACTGGGGGAAGAATACAATATCCACTGCCCCGGACGAAACCCGGGCAACAAAAAAAACGGCCGATATGAAAAATAATGCGATCGTTGCAATCAGCAACCAGACCGGCCTCCATCCTTTCAATACCCAGCGCAACAACGTTTCATAATGGCTCATAATCCACGGGAGCGCCCTGGCCTGGAATCCATGAATTATGCCTTTGAGCGCATAGGAATGAAATATCATAAGTACGCTGAAGAACAATAAGAAGTTTCCAAAAAACCGGAGAATCATCGGCTCGAAAATCCATAGAAATACCTCGTCTCTTGTATAACCGATCAGATCAAAGAATAACCCAAAACCGATGATCACCCAGAAAATGGGCTTGCGGAAAATCGCCGATTTCCTGTGTGTGCCGTGTTCTTCATGATTCATAAAATCCACCGCAAAAACCGGGTTCATGATGAAGGCCACGATCAGCGAAGCCGTAAGGGTAAAGATCAGCATAGTGGGCAGGTAGATCATAAATTTGCCGATAAGTCCCGGCCAGAACATGAGCGGGAAAAACGGAGCCAGTGTAGTAAGGGTACCTGCCAGTACAGGAACAAAAACTTCACCGGCAGCGATTTTGGCCGCTAAAGTGGAGGACAACGTTCCCTGGCCCTGAGCAAAAATGCGGTGTGTATTTTCTATAACGACAATGGCATCATCCACAATGATGCCTAAACCGAACAGCAGGGCAAACAACACCATAAAATTAAGGGTAACGTTGGCGCCGATGATCACATCCGCCAACGGCATAAACATGAAGGCAACGAACATACTGAGCGGAACAGACAAAGCCACAAAGAAGGCGTTGGTAACTCCCATAAAAAACATCAGGATCAGCAACACAAGGATAAAGCCGATCACTATCGAGTTTACCAGGTCATTAAAGGAGGTGCGGGTGCGGATGCTCTGATCACCGGTGATGACCACTTCAAGGTCTTTTGGAAATTGAGAGGCCTTCAACTCATCCACAATTCCTTTCACATCATTGGAAGTTTCGATAAGGTTCTCGCCGGTACGTTTTATTACATTAAGTGTAATTACGTTTTTTCCGTTCAGGCGGGCATAACTCTCGCTTTCTTTCACGGTGTCTTTAACTTCAGCGATATCTTTCAGGTAGATGGATTCTCCGGCTGTGTTTCTGACGATGATCTTTTCAATATCAAATGCGTTCTTAAACTGCCCCCTCACCTGCAGCGTCCGCTTCATGTTGCCTACTTCGAGCAATCCTCCGGTTATATCGTTGTTCTCGCGGGCTACTGCCCCGGCAATATCATCGAAGGTGACATTGGAACTCTGCATTTTGTAGTTGTCGATATTGATCTGAAATTCACGTTCCGGGGCACCTACAATATCCACCCTGTTTACCTGCGGCATCTCTTCCAGCTTGTCCTGCAAGTCATCGGCATATTCTTTCAAGCGTACCATGTCGTAATTACCGCTTACGTTTACAAACATGATGGGAAAGTCTGAAAAACTCACTTCGAGCACATTGGGTTCCTCAGTAAGGTCTGTGGGAAGGTCTGTCTTTGCCTTATCCACCGCATCCTTTACTTTTTGCAGGGCAATGTCTGTTTTAATGTCGGTATCAAACTCGACGATAATGGCAGAAAAATCCTGGAGGGAAGTGCTGGTTACTTTGTTGATCTTGGCGCCCGTGATCCCCTTGATCTGTTTTTCTATCGGCCTGCTGACGAGGTTTTCAATATCCTGCGGGGAGTTACCCACATACAGCGTTTGTACATAGATGGTAGGTATCACAATGTCGGGAAACGACTCCTTGGGCAATGTTACAAACTGGTATACGCCGGCCAGCGATAAAAAAATGATCAGCAGGTAAATGGACGTCTTGTTGGTGATGGACCAGCTGGTGGGCTTGAATTCCTTAAATCTTTCTTTGATATTATCTATAACGCTCATAAGTTCAATTTTGTAAGTTTTTTTCTACGATATTGGCTTATTATGAAGAGCTAGTTTTTAACCGCAAGGTCAGACCGTCGTAGTGATTGACTGTCCTTCATACAGGCCCTGGAAACCTTCTGTAATTAATACTTCTCCTTCTTCCAATCCCGATTTAATTTCTATACGGTCGCCGTATAGTTCGCCGATTACAACCGGTTTTTTCCGGGTGATCATCTTTTTTCCTTCTGTTACCGCTACCAGCACATACTTTCCTTTTTCGTCCGTCTGCAAGGTGTTGATGGGAATAGACAATGCGTTGGGAGAGGTATAATCCTGGATCTTAAACAACGCCACCTGGTTAGGCTTAAGTCCTGCGCTGTTTGGTATCCTGCTTTCGACGGTGAAACCCCTTGAAGTGAGCCCTATTGACTGGCCGATAAAATTGATCGATGAATTAAATGTCCTGTTCGCATCCGGAATGGAGATCACTACCGGAGTTCCTTTTTTTACCCGGCTCAGGTAATTTTCCGGGATGTTTGTAACCGCTTTCAGGCTGCCCGTATTTACGATGCTGATCTGTGGCTGGCCCTGGGGCGAAGCTCCCTGGAAAAATTCACCCACCCGCACATTCACTTCATCTGCTACCCCGCTTACCTGGGCGTATACATTGGAATAAGCCAGCTGTTCCTGAAGAGTAGCAATGTTTCTCTGTGCCTGGTCTACGCTATTCTTTGCGGTGATCAGTTGTACTTCGGTCCCGATGTTCTGATCCCACAGATTCTTTTGCCGCTGATACAGGTTTTGAGCATAAGCAAGCTGGGTCTTTGCCGTCTCCATGTTCTGACGGGTAATGGCATCATCAAGCCGGAGCAGCAACTGGCCCTTCTTAACATAACTGCCCTTTTTGACGTGTATCGACCTAACCTGTCCACCCTGTCCGCGGGGAGCGACATAAGAAATGTTTTCAGCGTCTACCCTTCCCTGCAGATCAATGTAGTGCACAAAACTCTGCCTGGCCAAAGGTGTTACCGCTACCAGCTTTGCCTTTTCTTCTTTCACCGTAGAAGGGTCCAACCTGGCAATCTCCTGTTCGAGCTTTGTTATTTCCTGGTTGAGTTTGCCAACTTCATCTTTGCGGCTCTTCAGTTCGGATTGCTTTTTGGCCACAATATCGTTCTTCTCTGATGCCGAGGAACCGCAGGATAGAGCTGCCAGCATAACTACTGCGACGAGGATCAATTGAATGGTATTTTTCATCTGTTTGTTATTTGAATGTTAGAATTGTTGATGCTGTTACCCCTACCCGCCTTACAACCTTCCCAAGGCCTTTGTATAATCAAGTTTGGCGATCACCGCATCGTATAAAGACTGAAAATAATTTGATTGTGACTCTTCCAGGCTGATTTCCGCCTGTATGATTTCAAAACTTGAGCCTACGCCCTGCTCAAATTTGATTTTTGTTTTGTTGTATACACTTTCCGCAAGTTCCAGGTTTCGTTCCTGAACATCCAGTGAAGCCAGTGCATTGGTTACCTGGATCCGGGCCGCCTTCCGTTCGAAATCAACTGCCCGCTGCAGATTTTCAATAGTGTTAGTTGTCTTTTCCACGTTTAGTCTGGCCTGTTGAATGCGGCTTTGTTTCTGAAAACCGTCGAATATGGGAATACTTATGTTCAGGCCTACTACGGAAGCGGGAAACCACTGCTCGTTCGTATTGAAAAAATTGAATTTCTGACGTTGGGCATTTCTACTGTAATTCCAGAAAGCCGACATTGTTGGGACATACGCGAGCTTATTCCGCTTTACATCAAGTTGCTGCAGGCGTTGAACCGTACTGAGCAGGTTATACTCTTCCCTGTCTTCATACCTGAAGCCACCGTCTTCCAGGAGGTCAGACTTAACCTGGTCGGTCGAAAGCGTATCAGTCAGCACCAGAGAGTCTTTTACCGGTACGGCCATAGCAAATTTCAACGCTTCAGTTCCCAGTTGTACCAGGTTGGAAAGTTGGGACTGGGTGGTTTTCAGGTTATTCAGATTTACCTGGGTTCTATCAATGTCAAGCCTTTCAGCAAATCCGTTTTTATACATTTCGTTTTGATCGTGCAGTAATTTTTCCAGTCTTAAGAGGCTTTCATTTACAAACACCAGTCTTTTGGCGACGATAAGCACACTGTAATAAGAACGGTATACATTGCCCCTGATGCTGTCTTCCATAATTTTAATATTATAATCAGCATACTGGAGAGAAGCGGAGCGGGCTTTCAGTCCGACGAACACATCTGACTGAAAAATGAGCTGTTCAAAGGCAAAGCCAGCCGATGCCGTCCAGGGAACGCCGAACTGGGCAGGGATGACAGCATAGGAATTGGGTGCTACGATCGGAATTCCATTGCCGCCGTTTACGTTGTTTTTTGTCAGCACATCATATACGCTGGGAGAAATGAAATCAGGTAATGAGGTCACCGGGATGCTGAAGTAATGCGATAACGAGAGGTTACCATTCAATTGCGGATAGGCACGTCCGGTGATCTCACGGTTTTGAGCCAGTTGGATCTTCCTGTCGAGCTGAAGATTTTTTATGGCCGTGACGTTTTTCAATGCTGTGTCCACGGCCTGTCTGGCAGATAGCCCTAATATCCGCTGCGCACGCAACTGACCTGCCGTCAATAAAGTAACGAGGATGACAATTGCTGCTTTATTTAACCGAATCATGTTCATGATAGTAGTGTTTTTTTCTTGCCTTCTTCTTTATACTTTTGAATCAGTTTATATCCTTTTAATGAAGCAATTCCAAAAAGAAAATGCTCCATGATATGCCGGTGCACTTCCGCAAGACTAAACTTGCTTCTTGAGAATACATTAGGGCTGAACGGGAGCATCATACTTTCCAGGCGGAGCAGTGTAATTATATTTATACTTATGTCAGGCCTGTATAATTCTTCCTTAATGCCCCTTTCCAGGTTCTCTTTGGTGATCCGGTGCAAATATTTGTACTTATGCTCCAGGAACCTTTCATAGGCTTTCGGATGATATCTTTTCAGATCATATAACATGGATGAGTTCATGTTCTCAAACATATCCTGCATCATTTCCATGGCCATAAATATCTGGTGAATGGCATTCTTTGCTTCTGACCGCTGCGCCTCACAGCAATCGCGGTTGTGGTCCAGCATTTTCATAGTTACCGCGTCTGCCAATTCGTTTTTATCAGCAAAAAAATGGTAGATGGTCTTTTTCGACATTCCCAGCTGAAGGGCTATTTCATCCATTGTAATGGAACGGATACCAAAGTGCATAAATAGATCAGTAGCCTTCTGTAATATTCTCTCTTGAACTTCCATAAATGGAGGCAAAACTATGGAAACTTTTAATGTAACCAAAGTTTCCTATATTAATTTTAGATAAATACGCTGAATTGCGATTTTCAGGTGATGAATTGTGGAAATTGGCGAATGGGATGACGCGGGGAACATCTTTAACTATTTTGCTCTAGCATTTACACAAAATAGGGGTCCGGCATTCTATTTGCGCATAGCCATCAAGCTGCTAGAAAACCTGCGCATGTTGTTTAGCGGTCTGATCACACTCATCAGTGTTCTTTTGGTGGGGCTTCTCCAATATATTGATGTGATTCCTGAATGGTCAGTTTTCGGTTACCCATAACCGTCCTTTGGTATTTCCGGCCCGCCTTGTAAACATCGGCCGGAGACCAAAGCCAATGTTTAACGATGCCGTTACCTTGTGAATCGGTACCTGCAGTGATAAGACTTTTGTTTTTATTCTTAGTACTGAAAGCGACTAATTCTATTCCTCTTGGAGTCAGATGCTCGATTGTGGCTACCATCTGCTTAGCCGGTATGCACCAGATCCCTGCTCCGTCATGATAACCTATTGCAACATACCTGCTATCGCCGCTAAAGGCCAAGGTGTAAGCCGGATAGCCTAACTTTATCGCAGCCACTTCAGCTTTGGTTTTAATATTTCTTATCCAGCATGAAAAATGGCCGGTGGTTGCAATATATTTGCCATCAGGACTAAACATGATATCACTCGCAATAACTCCTTGTTTCCAGTTTAAAAGTTCTTTAAGGTCTGTCAAAGATTGTACACGCATCATACCATCAGCATTGTATGTTGCCAATAACTTCCCGTCAAAACTGAGGGCAATTTTGACGACAGGGTTATAAGCCTCATATGCTATCTTCGATCCTTCTTGTGCACCTGTATGTATATTCCATAATCTGATTGTCCTATCGATCTCACTTAACGTTGCTAACCGCCTGCTGTTTCCGCTAAATGCCAACTGGCTTATTGAGGCCTTATATTTTAAGGTTACCAGATTTGTTCCGGTTAGTGCATCAAAAATCCATGTTGAATCGTTTAAGCTTGCTACTGCCCCTGTTTTACCATCAGGACTGAGTGTGACCTTATCTAGCATGCCGGCATTTATTATTAATATTTTCGCCGGAGTATAATTTTGTTGTGCTTCATAATCCCATATCCACTTTGGCGCTTCCGAATGCCATATCTGTCCCTTTCCGGTTGCTGCAACCAAGGTTTTACCATCCTGGCTTAAAGCCAGGGCTTTTACCATACCGTCATACTCTATATCTTGTGTTAAGGATACCGACCGGTTCAAAGCATCTGCTCCCTCATATGTCAGGGAACGGCGTAAGGACTCCAAAGCAAGCAAGAAGCTGAGGATTACCCTGTCATCGCTTTGTTTTCCAGGAAGTAACGACTGAGTAGCCAGCTGGCGCGCCAGGGCAATCCTGGTCTGTAGTTCAGCTTCTTTTCTTTGGGCATCAGCTATTTGACGCTGTTTAACTGCAATCTTAGTTTGTTCAACAGCATCCTTTCGGCGCTGTTCTGCAATTTGACGCTGCTTTTCTTCAGCCCGTTGCGCCTTTAAAGCAGTCTCTTTTTCTCTATTAGCCTCATCAGCACTTTTACGGGCCCTTGCTGCATTGGCATCTGCTATATTTCTTTGAAAGTTCGCCTCTTTGCTTTGGGTCCAAGCAACTATAGCAAGAATCATCAGTCCCATTATAACACCGACTGCAATGCCAAGTGCTATTCTGGATCCACGTGTCCGGGCACGTTGACTGGCGAAGATGTAATCCACTTGCAGTGGAGTTGGCTGAGGCAATTTATCCGGCTGGACACTTGTCTTCTTAAGCCAATCTTCAGCTTCTTTTAATCCGTCTTTCCGTAAAAGATAGCTGTAGTTACGATGATTACTATTCCAGTTGTCGGCATCCAAAAGCAGCCTGCCATGCATTTCCATTAAAATGAAGTCCGTCTTGATAGCACTACCTAAATTTCTCAGGCCGCCTTCAAAATCATCCCCTGGCCGAAGAAAGGTCCATTGTGGTGCACGCAATGCCGAATCCAGAAGATTGTCATCAATGTGATCACGCCTGGAGATAGGCAGAATTTGTTTTTTATGTTCGACTGCGAGGGCAAGCTCATAGAGACAGGCGTCTGATTTTATCGAATCCGGAGTGATGATGAAAAGGAATGCCTGTGTCCCTAAATTAAATTCGCGTAGCCTTTGCTGATAGTTTTCGCCGGGAACAAGTAACCAATCACCTTTTGCTTCAATGTTGTTCTTTAACAGGCCTTGGCACAATTCTCCTACGAATTTTTCATCTTCACGGGCATATGAAATGAAAACACTTGATCTTTGTTGGGATTGGGTATCAAAATTCATTAAAGGCATAAATGCAATAAAAGCAACGATCCAAAATACTAAATAAAGAGTGGTAAACAAAGAAGATTTTAATATTTGTAATCTGCAAATCTATAATTCAATGCCAATAGATCGATCGAAGTCAACGAGAATATCAATGTCACTGGTAGCAGATAAATCCTCGTGAACCAAAGAACCAAAAAGTCCAATAGTCTGGACATCATACTTCATCGAGACCGCCTTGCAGAAAATAATTTTATCAAACAAATACCGTGAAAACCACCATAATCCTTTCGCTTCAACCCATACATTGCAACAGAATGGGTTCAATTAACCACATACGTCCAGTAGTAGGCAATTTGTTAGTAGGTTTGTGGCCTAACCATAATACTATGAATACCGATAACGCTTACGAAAGCAGGTGGAAATGGAACCGGATCTTTCAATATTTCTTGCAGGGAGTGCTTGTTACGGCTCCCCTGGCTATAACCATTTACCTGATTTACTGGTTCGTCTCCACGGTAGATAGCTGGATACCCATTTTTCCCATGAAGGATGAAGCAGGAAATGTCATCAACCGGAACTACGGACTTGGATTTGTTATCATCATCGTTGCACTGACCATCATGGGTTACCTTAGTTCTAATTTCATTACGAGCAAGATATTCAGTCTGTTTGATACCTGGCTGGAACGCACCCCGGGGATAAAATTTATTTACTCATCCATAAGGGACTTCTTCGAAGCTTTTGCCGGCAACAAAAGGAAATTCAATAAAGCCGTACTGATAAACGTGCATAGTGCTGAGGTATGGCAGATCGGGTTCATCACCGATGATGACGCAGGCGAACTTGGTTTGAAAGATTATATTACCGTTTATGTTCCTTTGTCGTACTCCTTTGCCGGCACCACCTATATTGTTCCAAAGAGCAAGGTCAGAAAGATTGAACACATAAGTGCAGGGGAAGCCTTGAAATATACTGTCTCCGGGGGCATAGCCGAACTGGAAGATGAAGAAGAGAAGGGGAAAATACATCATAGACATTAAATAACAACCATGAAAAAAGCGCTCCTGCTTTCTTTAAACCTATTCATTTTTAACTATTGCTTTTGCTGGGGCTTTTTCGGACACCAGAAGATAAATTATTATGCGGTATTCTTATTACCGCCGAAGATGATGGTATTGTATAAGCCGAACATCGGTTTCCTTAGCGAACACGCTGTTGATCCTGACAAACGGCGATATGTTGTACCAGATGAAGGACCACGGCATTTTATCGATATAGATAATTATGGCAAATACCCGTTCAGCGAATTACCCCGGAACTGGGACTCTGCAGTGGCCGTTTTTGGCAAGGATACCATTACAGCAAATGGCATTGTTCCCTGGTGGACGCTGATCATGCTACAGCGGCTTACCAATGCGTTTAAAAAAAAAGATCAGAAATCGATCCTAAAACTCTCCGCAGAGATCGGGCATTATGTTTCAGATGCCCATGTTCCCCTTCATGCCTGCCATAATCACAATGGTCAGTTTACAAACCAGAAAGGGATCCATGGTTTATGGGAAAGCCGGGTACCTGAATTGCTTGCAGACAAAGAATGGGACTTCTTTATCGGGACAGCAAGATATATTTACAATCCTTCAGATTTTATCTGGACCAGGGTGTTGGAAAGTGCAGCCGCTGCTGACACCGTACTGCTCATGGAATCAATATTGAGTAACCGATTTTCGCCAGATCAGAAATATGCTTTTGAAACACGAAAAGACCTGATAGTTCGCCAGTACTCCGCCGCGTATTCGATCGCCTACAATAAGATGTTGAAGGGGATGATAGAACGCCGGATGCGTCAGTCGGTTTTTGCCATAGCATCGTTTTGGTATACGGCCTGGGTGAATGCCGGGCAGCCCGACCTGACTAACTTATCCAATAAGACATTTTCACCCGAGGAATTAAATGATTTTGACGTATTAAATGCAAGCTGGCAAAAGGCTACTTCACCGGAACATGATTGCTATTGACCGCTAGGGTCGAAGTCGGGCATCAAACTTTTCAACCAGGACTAGCAGTGTTCAATAAGCGCCATTTATCATTCCGGCTACTGATGCACTTGCGTTTTTCGGTTTGCAAAAATCGTTTTCGTTTGTAGGTTGGGTTTAGCTTCTCGTCTTATATTTTCATTAGCACTTTAAGTCAAAAACTTTCATTCATCATTGTCATGATCGTTACCGTTATTTCACCCTTTTTTTAGGGTGAAAGCACTGGTGTTATTTTGATTTAGTGTTTGAAATTAGCGGTATTACTTTCAAGTTGGCGGGCGGAGTTCAGCGCAGCGTGTGTGGCTGGCGTTCTCGTGCCGCGCACACAGCATGATCAGTCCGATGGGCAAGAGGCACGAGTACCCAACCGCACAGGGCCAGGCGGCATACTCGCGCCAGAGGTTCTGGGTAGCAAGAAAGCCCCTAACCTCGTCAGAGGTTAAAGGTCGGTAGCAAGAAAGGTCCCCTTATTAACACCGCTCCGTAGGTGCGGAACAAGGGCGTTTTTAAATCATTAATTCATTGTCAACGATGACCACGAAAGATCTTCTAAGGCTACCCTTTTTGTCTGGGGCCCTTCTGGCTGCCCTGGTGAGCTATTCTCAGGTCGCTCCCCGGGGAGGTATGATTTAAAGCCCGGTTATGTCAGGAGTTTTGAGGTGCTGGCCCCGCTGCAGGATCCGGTGTTGGTGGGCTCCCTGCCTGTTGGCGCCCTTCGCCAGTCGACCACTTATGTCGACGGGCTGGGAAGGCCGCTGCAGACGGTGTTAAGACAGGCCTCCAGGGCCGGCAGCGGTGCTGCCACCGACCTGGTGACAGCGGTGGTCCATGACCCGATGGGCAGGCAGACCTACCACTACCTGCCCTTTGCCTCCGGCAGCGACCAGGGCGGTTTCAAAACGGATCCTTTCTGGGAGCAGGCGGCGTTTTACGACCGCCAGCTACACGACCAGGGCGAGAGGTATTATTACGGCAGGACCACTTACGAAGCCTCACCCCTGAACCGGGTCCTGAGCACCTATGCTGCCGGCAACAGCTGGGCCGGCTCTGAGCCCGAAGCCCTGGCGGCCGACCGCCATGGGGTGGAGATGTCATATCTTGTCCAGGAGGGCTCCGACCAGGTGAAGTCCTGGAAGGTAGCAGGGAACAGCATCTACGCCCAGGGCGATTATGCCCCCGGACAGTTATCCGAAACCCTCACCCTGGATGAAGACCGCAAAAAGGTGGTCGAGTATAAGGACCAGGAAGGAAAGATGGTACTCAAGAAGGTGCAGCTCTCCGGGCACCCTTCCCCGGGCCATGAGGGGTGGCTTTGCACCTATTACGTCTATGATGAGCTGGGACTGCTGCGTCTGGTGATCCAGCCGCGGGCAGTGGAGGAGCTGGCCAGGCCGGCCGTGAACTGGCAGCTGTCCACGCTGCTGCTTGAGGAGCAGTGTTTTCAGTACAGCTACGACTCCCGCAGGCTCATGATCACCAAAAAGGTTCCCGGCGCAGGGCAGATAAGGATGGTCCATGACTCCCGGGACCGGCTGGTGATGACCCAGGACGCTAACCTGAGAAAGGATCACCAGTGGCTGTACACGCACTATGATGATCTTAACCGGCCCCTGGCTACAGGACTGCTGAGCGACCCTGTGCACTTTGAGGATCATGCCTATCACCTGCAGCATGCCAGGGCCAGCTCATCCTATCCCTACCCGGGCAGCTACACCACCGTGGAGCTGAGCCGCAGTTTTTATGATGGTTATGAGTGGCTGGGTAAGTACCCGACCCCTTTTGGGAGCTGGAGAGCAACCAGCCATGAGGGGTATTTACTGCCGTCATCCCCCACCAGCTTTCCTTATGCTGAAGGTGTGGTACAAAGCGGCTCGGTTCGGGGCCTGGTCACCGGCACAAGGACAAAGGTGCTGGGAAGGGATGATTATCTGTACAGCATCACTTACTATGATGATAAGGGGAGGGTGATACAGGCTGGGAGCACTAACCTTTCCGGTGGTGTGGACGTGACCACCACCCAGTACAGCCATAGCGGCATGGTGCTGCTTCAGATCGCCGTTGGACAAAAAGGGGGTACTGACCCCCAGGAGCATACGGTGATCACCGAGACGGCCTATGATGAGCTGTGGAGGGTAGCGACCCTGTCAAAGACGGTGATCAGCACCCGTGGGGGAGAGACGGTTACCAAACCCCGACAGGTCATCGTCAGAAACGGCTATGACGCCCTGGGGCGCCTCAGCGATAAGACCCTGGGCCATTCTTCCCATAGCGATGATGGCCTGGAGAAACTAAGTTATGGCTACAACATCCGCGGCTGGCTGCGGGGTGTCAACAGCCATTCCCTCAGGGAGGGTAGTAGTAGTCATCACTGGTTTGGGATGGAGCTGGGCTATGACAAAGGGATCGCGGGAGCCGGCGGCGGCCCTGGCAAACCGCAGTTCAATGGCAACATCAGCCGGGCGGTCTGGCAGAGCAGGGGTGACGGGGTGAAGAGGCAATATGATTTTGCCTATGATGAGGCCAACCGCCTGCTCAAAGGGGACTACCAGCAAAGGGAAGCTAATGGCAGCTGGGGCAGTGCCACCATGAACTTCAGCATGAGGATGGGCGACGGGATAGATCCCACGACGGCTTATGACGCCAATGGCAATATCAAAGCGATGAGCCAGCAGGGGTGGAGGGCAGCAAACCCAGGAGCAGAGCTGGACAAGCTGGAGTATAGTTACCTGCTCGGTGGCTTGAGCAATAAACTCCGGGAGGTCAAGGATGGCTCAGCGCTGGGCAGTGGCGGCAGCGACTTCAGGGATGGGAACCATGATGGCAGTGATGACTACAGCTATGATGATAACGGCAACCTTACCGGTGACCGCAACAAAGCGATCAGCCGTATCAGCTACAACCACCTGAACCTGCCCGGGCAGATAACCATCTTGCAGCAGGATGTCCTAAGGGAAAAAGGAAGGATCACCTACACCTATGACGCCCTGGGCAACAAGCTAAGCAAAGAAACCCTGGACAGGACCGTCACCCCGCAGAAGACAACCACGACCCTTTACCTGGGAGCGATGGTCTACCAGGATGATGAGCTGCAGTTCATCAGCCATGAAGAAGGCAGGATACGCTTTGAGAAGGCTGGCGGGGGTTCCTGCAGCACACAAGGGGCCAGGTTGGAGTATGACTATTTTATCAGGGACCACCTGGGCAACATAAGGATGGTGCTGACGGAGCAAAAAGCAGTGGACTGTTATCCGGCTGCTGGTCTGGAAAAGGCGAACCTGGCCCGGGAGCAACAGGTGTATGATATCAAAGAGGGTCAGGTAGAAGATCTTGCTGCCGATGTCAAGGAGCGTCATCCCGGTCTGCAGGACCGTGCCTACCGGGTTGTGAACGCTGCGGGAGAGAAGACAGGCCTGGGCATGGTGCTAAAGGTGATGGCCGGCGATGAGGTGATGATCAGGGCTGAGTCTGTGTACATGCCGCCGGTGGAACAGGCCGGTGCGGGAAGTACCGGGGCGGTGGTCCTGGGGGAGCTGCTGAGCGGGTTCTTAAGTTCAGCAGGGGCAGCCGTCAAGGGAGGCCCTGGTGCGGACATACTGGCTGGCAGTGCGGTGGCAGGTCCCCTGAACGCTTTTATCCATGATCCCCGTCGGTCGACACCGGCAGCTGTTCCCAGGGCATACCTGAACTATATCCATTTTGACGGGCAGCTGAACTATGTTGACGGCGGCTTTGAGAGGGTCAACGATTATGACAACACGGGCTACCGGAACCACGACAGGTTTACCGGCAGCCCGGTAAAAATAACTAAGAACGGATATTTGTATATTTATGTGAGCAATGAAAGTGAGCTCAAGGTGCTCTTTGACAATCTGCAGGTCACCCATGTGAGGGGCCCGCTGCTTGAAGAAACGCATTACTATCCTTTCGGACGATGGAGGGGATAAGTAGTAAGGCGGCGGGTGGGGTGGAGAATAGGAAGAAGTATAATGGGATTGAATTTGAAAATGATTTGGATTTAGGTGTTTATGATGCCAACTTCCGGGAACTAGACCCGCAAACTGGAAGATGGTGGCAGATAGACCCAAAGACGGAGAACATGGAGGGCTGGAGTCCGTATGCTTCCAATTATGATAATCCGATAAGATATAGTGATCCTTTAGGTGATGAGCCGAATGATGGTGGCCCAGGTGATCCATCGAGATTAGCAACACAAATTTGGGGAGGAGTAAAGGCCGTTGGTGGTCTTGCTGAAATGGCTGTTGGTGCTGTTGGTGGAGCTGCAACATCATGGACTGGTGTAGGTGCAGTTTTAGGAGGTGCTGCAGTTGTGCATGGTGCTGATGTTGTATCATCAGGACTTTCTCAAATATTTAGCGGTACAGAAACAAAAACATTTACAGAGCAAGGAATAAGTAAATGCTTACAGGCAACCGGCGTTTCGATAGCAACTTCTAATACGATTGCTGGTTATACTGATGCTGGAATTAGTATTGCATTAACTGCAGGTGCAGGTTCTGCTGCCAATTGGTTCAAAACTGAATACCGCTTCTAATTTTGAGAATGCTTCGTCTAAAAGCGCAGGGCTAATTACAGGACATACGAAGCATGGTTTAAATCAATCTATTGGCAGAGATGGGGACGGGGTGTAAATGCTGCCTCAAAATTAGATGCATTAAGAAATCCATTAAAAGTAGTCGTACAGTATGGGGACAAAACAAAGTATGTTGGGAAAAGTGCCCAGGTAGTTTTAAATAGTAACGGTAAGGTGATATCTGTTTTTGGTAAAAGTAGAGGGCCACAAATACACAATACCGGTAAAGGGAATGCTGCACTCCGCCGAGCTAAATCAATGGATTTGGAGTATGATTCCAAAAAAATAAGGTAAAATGTTAAGTATAAAAATTGCTAGTGCTGATTTATGTTACTTGATTGAAAGTAACTTTGAGAAAACTATCATTGATAGCCTTAAACATAATCATTTCAAAAAATTCGATACGGTTTATTTAAATATAGAAAAACCTATTGCTGAGCTCATCCTAGATTATTTAGGTAATGAGTTAATGCGAGCAGGAATTCGTGAAAATGGCGAACCCAATGATTTTGGAATAATGCTTGAAAGTATTATTGACAAATTTTCCAGGGAGGTTTACGGTCCTGACCCAAATTAAATTTCCAATAGCATAACGATCCCATCAGCCTCCCATCAAGGCACGAGTACTCCTCTGCACAAGGCCAAGGCCGCATACTCGCACCCCCAAACCCCAAAACGCCGAACTTTTCGTTACTTTGCTGCTTTAAAAAAAAGTTGCACAAGCATGGCTATACATAACTTTAATGCAGGCCCCAGTATTTTACCTAAGTCCGTTTTTGAAGAAGCATCACGCGCTATCATCGATTTCAACAATACCGGCTTGTCTATTTTAGAGATTGGCCACCGTACCAGCCTTTTTCAATCGGTTATGGACGAAGCCATCGCATTGGTGAAAGAACTTATGCAACTGGAAAACACCAGGGAAGTATTGTTCCTTCACGGAGGAGCCTCCACCCAGTTTTTTCAGGTTCCGATGAACATATTAAATGATGATGAAACCGCAGCTTACCTTGACTGTGGCGTATGGGGAACAAAAGCCATCAAGGAGGCAAAGACGTTTGGCCAGGTAGATGTAGTAGCCAGTTCGAAAGATAAAAATTATACTTATATACCTAAAGACGTCATTGTTCCGTCAGACGTGAAATATTATCACTACACAACGAACAACACAATCGAAGGAACGCAAATGCATTTCGTGCCTGATGCAAACATTCCGCTGATAGCTGACATGAGCAGTGATATATTGAGCAGGGCAATGGATTTTAACCGGTATGCGCTCATCTATGCCGGTGCCCAGAAAAATATCGGTGCAGCAGGTGTAAACCTGGTGATCGTCGACAAGCAAATCTTAGGCAAGGTGCAACGCAAGTTGCCCTCCATGATGGATTACCGCATGCATATAGAGAATGGTTCCATGTTAAATACTCCACCGGTGTTTGCCGTATACGTATGCCTGCTTACGCTCAGGTGGCTGAAGAGCCGGGGAGGCATTGCCGGGATTGAAAAGTTAAATAATGCAAAGGCCAACCTGCTTTATAATACGCTTGACAGGCTGCCGGTGTTTAAACCAACGGTGGCAAAAGAAGACCGGAGCAAGATGAACGTGGTATTTATCATAGAAGATGCGGCGCTGGAACAAGAATTTCTTGACATCTGCAAAAAAGAAGGTATGATAGGAATTAAAGGACATAGGAACGTCGGAGGGTTCAGGGTTAGTTTATACAACGCCCTCGACATATCCAGCGTGACCGAACTAACCGGAATGATGGAACACTTTGCTCAAACAAAAGCTTAACCTCTAAATTCTTTTATATTTTAATGGCAACAATAACACCTTTTAAAGCATTGAGGCCGCAGGCCCAGTTCGCAAGGCAGGTTGCATCCCGCCCCTACGATGTGCTTAACAGCCAAGAGGCAAAGATAGAAGCGCAGGGCAACCCATACTCTTTTTTGCACATCACCAAGCCGGAAATTGATCTTCCTGAAAATACCGACGTGTATTCCCCGGCCGTTTATCAAAAAGCCACTGAAAATTTAAAGGCTTTCCTGCAACGGGATGTACTTTTCCGCGAAAATAAACCCTGTTATTATATATATCAGCTTATCATGAATAACAGAAGCCAGACTGGTTTGGTATGCGTCTCTGCTGTTGACGACTATGAAAATAATATAATAAAAAAGCATGAATTTACGCGCCCCGATAAGGAGCAGGACCGCATCAACCATATTCAGATATCCGGTGCACAGACAGGCAATGTATTCCTCGCTTACCGGAATAATCAACAAGTTGATTCGATTATCGACCAATGGAAGCAGCGTTATACCGCGGTGTATGATTTCAGCACGGAAGATGGAATCCGCCATTCCATCTGGGTAGTAAACAACGATTCAATCATTCAACAAATTTCACAGTTATTTGCCACCGCTGTAGATGAAACCTATATCGCCGACGGCCATCATCGAGCGGCAAGCGCTGCCAAAGTAAGAAAAGCCCTGGGTGATAAGGTCACGGTAAATGCAGGTTATTTCCTGACTACCCTGTTCCCTTCTAATCAGTTGCAAATCATGGATTATAACCGGGTAGTTAGAGATTTGAACGGTTTGGAAGAAGACGCATTCCTCGATCTCGTAGCACAACAATTCGAGGTAGAAAAATCTACCGTTCAGCATGCGCCGGCACACTTACATGATTTTGGCATGTACCTGAGTTCGGGATGGCACAAATTAACAGCCCGTGAAGGTTCGTATACAGAAGATCCGATTGGCGTGCTGGATGTAAGCATTTTGCAGAATAATCTGCTTGACAAGATCCTGAATATTAAAGATCAGCGAACAGATAAGCGTATCGATTTTGTGGGAGGGATACGTGGATTGGGCGAACTGGAAAAGAGGGTAAACAGCGGAGAGATGAAAGTGGCCTTCAGTTTATACCCTGTCAGCATACAGCAATTATTTGACATTGCCGACAGCAACAATGTAATGCCGCCAAAAAGCACCTGGTTTGAACCTAAATTGCGGGATGGTTTATTTACCCATTTGATAGATTAACATAGCAAAGCTTTATGGACACGCAGGAACAGGAAGACATCCAGGCCTTGTTACAAATCTTTTTACCTTTTGCCGAAGAACTGTTGGTTAAGTATGGTGAATTTCATCCTTATGCAGGCGCAACAACGATAACCGGTGAATTCGTTTCAGTTGGTTCGCACAAGACCACTGACCATCCTGACTCCAGGAAGGCAATCAACCAATTAAAGCATACTGCTCAATCCGGAAGTGACCAATACCTGGTAGTGGCCGTATTTTACGAGGCTATCTCAAAAGACGGCCAAACCGGGGAGACCGCTGATGCCATCGGTGTTTTTGTTGAACATAAAGAGAGCGAAACGGCTTACGAATTCCTGTATGCCTACCGGGTGGACGATAATAAAACATTTGCGGTGGATGACAGCTACGGAACTATGGTGCCAAAAGAGATCTTTAATTAAGTCCGGGTGTGCGAATATCATCCTCGACTTTACAAACCCTTTATTTTACCTTTGTCCGTTAAGTAACTGACTCCATAAAGATTAAGCCCCATCGGCTTTGATTTTCAGGTTGTTCAGGAGTCTTAATTTTCCGCAAATGAAATATATAATCATATTCACGTACCTGGTGTTGTCTGTCAATGGGTTTGCCCAGCAACCGGATGCCAATACTTTACATGAAACGGCTAAGGGCTTTGTAAAGCAGGGCGACTATTCCAATGCGGTATTGGTTCTTAACCGCGCCCTGCAACAGGATCCGGAAAATATTGAAATGCTGAAAGACCTTGCTTTTGCCCAATACCTGCAAAGAGACTTTCCCAGGGCCCTTGAAACCATTAAGCCATTATTGGACAGGAAAGATGTGGATGTGCAGGCCTACCAAATAGCCGGTCTGATATATAAGGCAAATGAGGACAAAAATGAAATTGAAAAGCTGTATAAAAAGGGGTTAAAAAAATTTCCCGAAAGCGGTGTATTATATAATGAGTATGGTGAATTCTTATGGGCCAAACAAGATTTTAATGCGATCAAACAGTGGGAAAAAGGCATTGAAATAGATCCCAACCATTCAGGCAATTATTACAACGCGTCCAAATATTACTATTTCACAGTAGATAAAGTATGGAGCATCATCTATGGCGAGATTTTTATCAACATGGAAAGTTACAGCCGCCGCAGCATCGAAATAAAAAATCTCCTGCTGGATAGCTATAAAAAAATGTTTACCGATCCTGACATCATGAAGAACCAAAACAGCAAGAACGAATTCACCAACGCATACCTTAACACGGTGAACCGTCAATCTGGTATTGCTTCTATCGGCATGACCCCTGAATCGCTGACCATGATCAGAACACGATTCGTGCTTGACTGGGATGACAAGTATGCGTCAAAATTTCCCTTCCGACTGTTTGAATACCATCGCCAGCTCCTGAGAGAAGGTCTGTTTGATGCCTACAACCAGTGGCTATTCGGATCCATACAAAATCTTACTGCCTTTCAAAATTGGACTAACACACACGCCCAGGTTTATAACGAATTCAATAATTTTTATCGGGGCCGCGTTTTTAAATTGCCTGCCGGACAGAACTACCAAACTAAACAATAAAGCACCGGCTTTTTTGTTTGTTCCTTTTTACTTAATTTGATAGAATAACTCATTCATTATGACCGAACCCAAACGATTGTTTGATTGCATCAGGTATCACCTTGAGAGAAAACCTTTAGATGACATGCTGGTTGCAAAAGAAAACGGCCAATGGAAAAAATACAGTACACGTGAGGTAAGTGATATTGTAAACAAATTAAGCGCAGGCTTAATAAATCTTGGTTATGGCTGTGGAGACATGAGTGAAGAAGGGAGGGATAAAATTGCTATTCTGGCTAAAAATCGCCCCGAGTGGATCATGCTCGACCTGGCCGTACAGCAGATCGGCGCCGTATTAACGCCGGTTTACCCTACCATTAATGTAAACGAATTGGAATTTGTGTTAAAGGATGCGCAGGTAAAGGTGGTATTTGTAAATGATGAAGACCTGTACCATAAAGTGGTCAGCATAAAAGATAGGATACCATCGCTCAAAGAGATCTACACATTTGAGCACGTAACCAATGCCAGGCATTGGAAAGAAGTGCTGGACAAAAGCTCGCCGGAAGCCATAGAAACGATCAAGACTGTTTCCGACCGGATAACCTATGAAGACCTGGCAACCATTATATATACTTCGGGAACGACCGGCGTCCCTAAGGGTGTTATGTTAAGCCACCGTAATATTTTAAGTAACGTTCTGGCTTCCATACCCTGTTTCCCTCCCGGCGACAATCTGCGGGCCCTGAGTTTTCTCCCGCTGAATCATATTTTCGAGCGCATGGTGAGCTACCTCTTTCTTTTTAAAGGAACTTCCATCTATTACGCCGAAGGACTGGAAACAATCGGCGAAAATCTGAAAGAAGTAAACCCACATATATTTACCACGGTGCCCCGCCTGCTGGAAAAAGTGTATGACCGGATCATGTCAAAAGGTTTGGAACTTACAGGCATGAAACGAAAGTTATTTTTCTGGGCGCATGAGCTAGCTGCTAAGTACGATATTAACAAAGATCTCGGCGTTGGTTATAATCTTCAGCTTGCTTTGGCAAACAAGCTCATCTTCAATAAGTGGCGAGAGGCACTTGGTAATGAAGTGAAGTGCATTGTAACAGGAGGCGCGGCATGCCAGGTCAGGCTGATCCGTATTTTTACCGCCGCCAAAATTATTATCATGGAAGGTTACGGTTTAACAGAGACATCTCCGGTGATCAGTGTAAACCGTTACGAGGTCAGTGGCAGAATGTTTGGAACCGTTGGACCACTTATCGATGGCGTAAAAGTAAAAATTGCGGAAGATGGGGAAATTTTATGCATGGGGCCTAATGTGATGATGGGTTATTATAAAAGGCCTGAACTTACCGATGAAAGCATTATAAACGGCTGGTATCATACAGGAGACATCGGGATGATCGTAGACAATACCTTTTTAAAGATCACGGACCGTAAAAAAGAATTATTTAAAACTAGCGGCGGAAAATACGTTGCTCCCCTTCCCATTGAAAATAAACTGAAAGAATCCAGGTACGTCGAACAGGTGATGGTAGTCGGGGCAGAAAAAAAGTACGTTGGTGCGCTCATCGTTCCTTCCTTCCCGAACGTAAAAGATTGGTTGCGCCAGCAAAATATACCATTTACCACCAATGAAGAAATTATTCACAATGTAAAAGTGCAGAACCTGTTTAAAGACCTGGTAGAAAGCTTCAATAAATATTTCAATCATGTTGAACAAATCAAGCGTTTTGAACTATTGTCTGATGACTGGAGTGTTGAAAGCGGTGAGATGACACCAAAGCTAAGCCTGAAACGCAAAGTGGTGCTGGAGAAATACAGGGATTCTATTGAGCGGATTTACGCATAAGCTCCCCCGTCTAATGTCTCTTAAAAAAGAACCAACGTTTCAGATGAACCCTGTTGAAAGATTGACTGAGCTGAAATTTATTTATCTTCCAGATTTTGCCCGGTATTTACGGGACTGCCGGCTTGACGACTTTGTTAAAGAACAATTGAGATTGTCGAGAGAAGTGAAACTGCCGCTTCTTCAATACTTTGAATCGCTCTCAGAAGAGCAGATCATTGAAATCTCCAAACAGGCATCACAGGAATTTTTAACGTATTTGACAGACAACAGAGCAAAGGAACAAATAGCTGATTCACTGGAAAAATGGCTGTCCGACCAGTTGCCTAAAGTAACGCGCGAACAAGTTGTTGCTGAAGATATTACCCTGGTAAGTTTTATTCGCAAACAGGCGTTTCTGGCATTTTTGCAGGCGTATACAAAGGATCCTGAGAAATTGATTGCTACAATACAAGAAATAGACCGCTTCATTCTGAAATCTGAAACGGCACTAAATCATACCTATATTCAGCTGCTTCAAGATCGGATCAACGATATAGTTCAGCGGCTTCAACGCAGCGAAGAACTACATACACAGGCGCAGGCCATTACCCATATCGGTAATTATACACTTGACCTTTCCAATAACAGCCTGGTATGGTCGGATGAATTATACCGTATCTATGAACTGGATCCGAAAATAAAAGAGATCGACAGGGAAAGAATCTTTCAATACAATCATCCTGATGATCGCGCTTTGGTGAGCGATAGTATTGGATATGCTATTTCAACCCTCGAGCCTTTTAATTTTCATTATCGTATCGTATTGCCTGACAAGATCAAAATATTGCAAGCCAGGGGCGAAGTGCTGGTTGATGAATCGGGCAAAGCATCCATGCTGCTGGGAACTGCACAGGATGTGACCGAAAGACAGCAACTGATAGGACGCCTGCAACAGAGTGAAGATCTGTATAAGCAGGCCCAGGCTCTTACCCATATTGGCAACTGGTCCTGGGACCTGATTTTGGATAAGATCACCTGGTCTGATGAACTATACCACATCTATGGACTGGATGAAGGATCAAGGGAGATCAGCTTGAAAAAATTCATGTCTGTTATTCATCCGAAAGACAGGAACCTGATTCTTCAAAACATACACAAACAGCACGATCTTCATTACAGGGTTAAATTGCCGGATGGAACCATAAAATTTATCCATGGTAAAGGAGAACTTTTATATGATCGTAATGGCGTTCCCTGCAAAGTGATCGGCACATCACAGGATGTTACAGAAGAAAAACTAATAGAAAAACAACTTCGGGAAAATCAAATCTTCATTCAGAAAATTGCGGACGCTACGCCTTCCATCATTGCTTCTTATAATATACATACCGGCAAATATGTTTTTATAAACCAGGGCATTGAAAAATTGCTGGGGTATGGTCCGGAAATGGTATTTAAACAGGGCGTCCCCTTTTTTGCAGACCTTATCCATCCCGAAGACGCTGCTATGCTGATGGAAAAAAACAGCAAGGCTTTAGAACTGGCCAACAGGTCCTCATCTGCAGAAAGTAATGAAATGATCGTAGAATTTCAATACCGCATGCGGCATAAGAACGGCAACTACAGGTGGTTTCATACCTATGGAACCGTCTTTGACCGCAACGCTGAGGCACAGGTTGAACATGTACTGAACATTTCAATAGATATTACCGAAAGAATGGAAGCTGAACAGGTATTGTTCGAA
This sequence comes from Chitinophagaceae bacterium, assembly GCA_037718865.1. GTDB lineage: Bacteria > Bacteroidota > Bacteroidia > Chitinophagales > Chitinophagaceae > JADCRZ01. The sequence goes on from JBBJMP010000001.1 coordinate 355,016, forward strand.
AAAAATCTGGAGCTGCAGCAGTCAAATGCAAGCCTGGAAGAATTCGCTTCTGTAGCCAGTCACGACCTCCAGGAACCACTGCGGAAAATTTCCACTTTTGGCGACAGGCTTCTAACTACCCAAAAGGAATACCTGAATGAAGATGGTAAGACCTATCTTGAAAAGATCATCTTATCATCATTACGGATGCAGCAAATGATCCACGACCTCCTTTCGATTTCCATGATTTCAGGGGACAAGTCATTCCAGCCGTACAGCCTTGAAAAAATACTGGCGGAAGTCTTGCAAACGCTTGAATACCAGATTGAAGAAAACAAGGTAATTATTGACTCGGGGCCCCTTCCTGAAGCTAATGTCGTCCCATCCCAGTTCAGGCAGCTTTTTCAAAACCTGCTTAGCAACTCCTTGAAGTTCGCAAGGGCTGACACGAAACTGCGGGTCTCTATCGTTTCATCCATACATAAACCCGCTGAAGTAAACCAATTTCAAGTGTCTAAGGCACCTGAATACCTTAAGATAATTTTTTCTGACAATGGCATAGGGTTTAATAAAATATTTGCAGATAAGATTTTTGTCATCTTCCAGCGTCTGCATTCTAAAAGCGAATACGAAGGAACTGGAATAGGGTTGGCTATCTGCAAAAAAATTGTTGAAAATCATGGCGGCGTTATTTCGGCAAGCGGTACGCTAAACGAGGGTGCCAGCTTTACTATTATTATTCCCAGATAACATTTCTGTGCACCATTATTAGCTTATTGTGTTGAAAGAAAAATCCCCCCATACGGGAGGATTTGTTATTCACAGCCCTAACCTGAGCTTAATTCTTTCACTTCAAAAGTAATAAGACAGCAGCGATCCGGCAACAGCCATACAGCATGCAAGGATTACTGCCGCTGAAAATGTTTTAACTTCGAATCCGGAGAAAAATTTATCTGCAATTTTTATAACTATAGCAGTAACGATCAAACGCACAAAAAAAGAAAGTAAACCGAGGGTAATGATATTGAGTGGTAACCTTAATAGAAATCCGATAGTGGCATTTAATATTCCTATAACCAGCGCCACTCCTATTGCCGTACCATAATTTTTAATATTTACTGAAGGCAATAGGTAAGCCAGTAATAACAGCACTCCGGCATTAATTAATAATTCAATAATTATATTCATGTCAGTAGTATGTTACCTGCCAAAGATTGATGAAAGCAAACCACCGGCGCTGCCAAATCCACGGCCTCCATTCAGCATCGAAATAAGTGAACCAAATCCGCCCGAAGAACGTCGGGAACTACCAAATGGATTCATTCCGCGTCCACCGCGCATTCCACCGCTTAACAGTTTTGCCAGTATCATCGGACCTGCTATACCGAGTAATCCTTTTGTAAGTCCGCCCATATTAATACCAGCACTTTGAAATTTTTCTTGCAACCCGAGAGAAGACAGAAAGCCTGGTTTTGATACCTCTTCACCACTGGCACCAGATGCCGCCGTTTTCTTTGCAAACTGGTCAAGCAAAGAAAATTGCTGTTGGTCGATATTCAGATACTGAGCAATTTTCTCTACATTATTCTTTTCTTCCGCAGAATAGTGCTGGTCTGATTCTGCAAAGCTGATGAGATCCGTGATCAGCGAAAACCGCAGTTCGCTCGTTTTCAAAATATCCAAACAATTTTTTAATTCATCACCTGATAATTCCGTAGCTGCCGCAATTACTGCCTGTTTCTGGGCTGCCGAAAGCTCCGCGGCATCTGCGAGTTCACCTATATATTCCGTTTCTTCTTCTGTAGCCGAATGATCGGCTGTTGCAATAGATGCTATCGCACCCAGATAGGCACCCTTTTCTTCGTCAGTATAGTCCTTAAGCAATTTTTCAGTTTGTTGCATGATACTTTTTTTCTATACTTCTCAATTACCGTTCCAATGAAATTTTCCTGGAGCCGTACGAGATTTGATATCCCGACCATATTCCGTTAACCTTTCAGCTTAACACTTTAGTGCCATCTTCAATTTGAGTAATATATACTTCATTCTCCCTGGCGAATTGCTTTACATAATTTTCTTTGATAGCACTGATAAAGGCATCAACGGCTTCCTGTTTAACCAGGTTAATGGTGCAGCCGCCGAAGCCGCCGCCCATCATACGTGTACCGGTAACACCCGGAAAGGAATGAGCCTTATCTGCCAGAAAATCAAGTTCCTCACAACTGACTTCATATAACTTACTTAATCCCTGGTGGGTTTCGTACATTAACCGTCCAAAGCTGTTCAGGTCCCCATGCACCAATAATTCGCATCCTTTTAGTAATCTTTCTTTTTCTTCGATAACGTAAAGGCAACGTTTATACACTATTTCATTCAGTTCTTCCTTATGTGCCTGCAGGTCAGCCAGGGATAAGTCCCGCAGGGATACAATATCCGGTTTAAACTTTTTCAAGACCGAAACCCCTTCCTCGCATTGCTGCCTGCGCACATTATATTCCGTTTCTCCTAAAGAATGTTTTACCATGGAATTTACCATCACGATTTTATGATCGTGAAACTGAAAGGGAATATACTCATACTCCATGCTGCGACAATCTAATTTTATAACATGGTCTGATTTCCCATGAAGACTGGCGAACTGATCCATAATGCCAACACGTACGCCTGCAAAAGCGTGCTCCGTTTTTTGACCGATATAGGCAAGATCCATCCTGCCCAGTCCAAATCCAAACAACTCATTTAATGCAAAACCAAAGGCAGAACACAATGCGGCCGATGAACTCATCCCCGCGCCCACCGGTATATCGCCGTCTACCAATACATCTACACCTTTTACGTGACATCCTTTCTGCTGCAGGAAATAAACAACTCCGGTCAGGTAGCCGTGCCACTCCCATTGGATGGCCGGTTGAATGCCATGGATTGAAAAAGAGTAATATTGCGAGTATTCATTGGCATACAGAGTTACGGTATTTGTTCCATTAGCGGCTATAGCCACATACATCCTTTTATCGACCGCTCCGGGCAATACGTAACCTTCGTTATAATCGGTATGTTCCCCGATCAGATTCACCCTTCCGGGCGATGCTACCAGCAAGGGCTCCTGATGATAAATCTCGTAGAATTTTTTTCGTATGGTATCCATGGCAAATCGTTATCAAACAAATTTATAGAATGTAATCAGGAAACGGTATTTTAGTTTCGATAAAGATTCATGTATGTCATTTGCCGTTTTTACACAGGAACTTAACAGACTGGAACAAGTTATCCTGGAAAATAAAAATGATCTTACCCGGGTAATTATTCTGCCCCGGCATGGTGCGGCATTGCATGCTATTATCATTCAAACTCCTGATGGTGATGTTAACCTGGTTGATCAGTATGAAGACGGCGAAACTTTAAAAATAGAATCCGGTATAAGTTTTAAAGGCAGCAAACTTTCACCTTTCCCCTGCAAAACCAACAATGGCAGGTATACCTATAACCTCAATCAGTACGAGTTTGAACACAAACAGCGTGACGGCTCTGCAATTCATGGATTACTGTATAATAAGGCTTTTAAAGTTGTGGATGTGTTTTGCGACGATCACCAGGCAGCAGTTCGGTTAAAGTACATTTACAATTCTGATGATGCGGGTTACCCATTTACGTACAGGTGCGAAGTGTATTACACCCTACTTCCTGAAAACCTGGTAAGCGTTGAGACGACGATTATTAATTTAGATGATATCACGATCCCGCTGGCAGATGGCTGGCATCCCTATTTTAAACTTGGCGGCAGACTTGACGATTGGCTTATGCGCGTCAAGGCGGAATCTGTCGTGGAGCTTGATATAAAAGGTATTCCAACAGGAAGAGTAATTTCCTATACTGATTTTATGGAAGAAACATCACTACACGGCGCCGAATTGAATCACTGCTTCATTGTAAAGACTACAGACCAGTACGCCGCATGTACGTTGTATAATCCTATCACGGGATTATCGGTAAGCGTTTTCCCTGACGAATCATATCCTTATCTCCTGGTTTTTACCGCCCCGCACCGGGAAAGCATTGCAGTTGAAAGCCTCAGCGCTCCACCGGATCATTTGAATAACTATATGGGAACCATTCTGTTAGCTCCACGCCATAGTAAAACATTTACCGTACACTATAAAATTATTAAAGAATAATCAGTTACTTTGTTAGCTGCACCTCCGATAATAAAAGACCTGAACATCTTTCTGTTATTGTTTGTTGCAGATATGGCAAACTATAAGCCACTAAAATAAAATCATAAGATATATGAGAACGTTTACCCTACTAGTAATATTATTAACCGCCAGCTGCTTGTCGGGATGTTTTGAAATGAATGAAGAGCTGGAAGTAAATGCTAATGGCAGCGGTAATTTTGCCGTGAAGATGGACATGAGCCAGATGGTAGACATGATGCAGGCCTTCATACCTGCTGCGGAACTGGAAAAGGCAAAGCTGGAAGAATCAAAGGATACTACAATACAAATGAAAGAACTGATTGATACGGCGACAAACATTTCGTCAGAAAAAAAAGCGGTGTTACGGGATGGCAGCATGCATTTGCAGATGAGCCTGAAAGACAAGTTGTTTAAAGTGGATATGAAGTATCCTTTCAGCAACCCCGAAAATCTGCAAAAATTGTATGATAACATGGGAGAGGGAGCTATCAGCATGAGTAATATATTAAAAAACCTGAACCCCAAGGGAGCCGGCCCATCGGGTGATGAACCCGATCTTAAACAGCTTAGTGCTTACTTCGACCTCATTGCTACAAAAGGTTCGCTCACCCGTAAATTGAATAAAGAAAAATACGCCAAACTGAGCAGTGATAACACCATGCAGCAAATCAAACAAATGGCTTCAATGGGTGGTGGATTGGAAGCTGTAAAAATGAATACTATGATCAAACTTCCTGCAGCGGCAAAAAAAATTACGGGCGCAAAAGCTGAATTGTCCGCAGATAAAAAAAGTATATTACTCAAAAACAATTTACTCGATGTATTCGAGCACCCGGAAGTGTTTGAATTTACCGTTGAATACTAAAAAACACCCGGAGTCTGGAGTCAGTAGTCAGGCGTCAAACTTAAGACTACCGACTACACACTAATACTCGAACCTCGAACTCCGAACTTTCCCATATGATACAAACTGACTTTCTGGTAATCGGTTCAGGTATTGCAGGATTAACCTATGCTCTTAAAGTGGCAAACCATTTTCCGGATAGAACGGTCACCGTTATTACCAAAGCACATACGGATGAAACAAATACCAAGTATGCACAAGGCGGCATTGCAGGGGTGATCGATGTTGAAAACGACAGCTTTGAAAAACACATTAATGACACCATTATTGCAGGGGATGGCTTATGCAATGAACAAGTGGTGGACATCGTCGTAAAAGAAGGGGTAGACCGGATTAGAGAACTGATTGAATGGGGAGCCAAGTTCGACAAGGACCCTGATGGGGATTATCAACTGGGCAAGGAAGGCGGACACAGCGAATTCCGTATACTGCATCATAAAGATGTAACCGGAATGGAAATGGAAAGGGCATTGGTAGACATGGTTACCCGGCAGAACAACATCCGGATCATCAAACATTGTTTTGTAGTGGACCTTATAACCCAACATCACCTGGGTTACCTGGTAACCAAGTCGACCCCTGATATTGAGTGTTACGGTGTATACGCGCTTAATCTTGAAACCAATCAGATTGAAAAAATTATTGCCAGAATAACGCTGCTTGCAACAGGTGGTAACGGACAGATCTACCGGACAACAACTAATCCTTCCATTGCCACGGGCGATGGGGTAGCCATGATGTATAGAGCTAAAGGAAGAATTGAAAATATGGAATTTATCCAGTTTCACCCTACGGCCTTATATGAAGCAGGTGTAGGGGGACAGGCATTTCTGATTACAGAAGCGGTTCGGGGAGATGGCGGCATTCTCCGGAATAAAAATGGTGACGCGTTTATGTCCCGTTACGATGAAAGAGAAGACCTTGCTCCCCGTGATATTGTTGCCAGGGCTATTGATAGTGAAATGAAGATCAACGGTACGGAAAACGTGTACCTTGATTGCACGCACATGAACCAGCAGAAATTTGTCAATCATTTCCCTAATATCTACGAAAAATGCCTGTCCATAGGTATAGACGTTTCAAAACATATGATACCCGTGGCCCCGGCTGCACATTACAGTTGCGGAGGTATAAAGTCAGACGAATGGGGAAGGACATCTATCAATCAACTATATGTGGCCGGCGAATGTGCATCCACCGGGTTGCACGGCGCAAACCGTTTAGCCAGCAATTCATTGCTCGAAGCAATGGTATTTGGTCACCGGTGTTATCAGAACGCTGTTAAGATCATTTCTTCTGTTCCATTTAAAGAAAACATTCCCGACTGGAACGCAGAAGGAACCAATGTTCCGAAAGAGATGATCCTCATCACGCAAAGTTTAAAAGAGTTGCAACTGCTGATGAGCGATTATGTCGGTATTGTTCGTACGAACATCCGTTTGCAACGGGCCTTAAAACGCCTTGACCTTCTGCATGAAGAAACAGAACAGTTGTACCAGGAGAGCACATTGTCCCCACAGCTTTGCGAATTGCGAAACCTGATTACCGTCGGTTACCTGGTGGTAAAAGGCGCCTTCTTCCGGAAAGAAAGCCGTGGCCTGCATTTTAATACAGACTACCCAAATAAAACTAGCCTGGTGCAGAATACCATCCTTTAATCTGAACGCTTAAAACCTACATTTGCCTTCCGGACGGCCGGCAAAGATATCTGACTTTGAACTGCGAATTCAGAACGCCGAACACCGATCCTGGTTTCAAATCAAAATCGACAAATTCTGATGTATCACTTAGTATACGGATTTCTCTACCTGCTTTCGCTTCTACCTATCCGTATGCTGTATATTTTATCAGACGGGTTCTATATACTGACTTATTATGTGATCGGCTACAGGAAAGAAGTGGTTATGCATAATCTGGGCATCGCTTTTCCTGATAAAACCAAAAAGGAAAAAATAAACATTGCCAGGCGGTTTTATCATAATTTTATCGACAACTTTATAGAGACCATTAAAATGCTCTCGGCAAGTGACGATTATATCTACCGGCGTTTTACCGGCAACTGGGACGTTGTAAATGAGATGTATAAAACCGGCAGAAGCTGTCACTTGCTGCTGGGACATACTTTTAACTGGGAGTGGGGCAATCATTCAGCATCAGCACATCTGCATTATACCTTCCTGGTAGTTTACATGCCCATAGGCAATACACTGATCAACCGCTTGTTTTATAAACTTCGTTCAAAGGGTAAAACGGTATTACTAGCGGCGACAAACATGCGTAAGGAGCTGATGCCGTACCGCAGGATGCAGTATGCACTGGCTTTAGCTGCAGATCAGAACCCGGGCAGTGCAGAAAACGCTTACTGGCTGAATTTTTTCGGCAGACCTGCGCCTTTTGTCACGGGCCCTGAAAAAGGCGCAAGAGGGCAAAACTTTCCGGTATTTTTTTGTAATATAGAAAAGCGTAAACGCGGATTTTACCACCTCACCTTTTCTCTGGGTGAAGAAAATCCACAGCAACTGACTGAAGGAGCGCTTACGGTAAGGTATGTACGCTACCTGGAGGAGGTGATCCGCAAACAACCGGATATGTGGCTCTGGAGCCACAAGCGCTGGAAGCATTCCTGGAAAGAAGATTATGCGAAGTTATGGATAGATGAGGGGAGATAAATGTGCAGATGTGCGGATGTGCGAAGGAGTAATTATTTCTTACATCTCGCGTCTGGCATCTCACACTAATTCAGCACACTCGCCTCTTTGGCTACCTCAACTTTCTCTTGTTTGATCTTTTCCCATCCACCCAACACATTACGCAGGTTATTAAAACCCTGCCGTTTCAACAAGGAAGAAGCGATTACGCTTCGGTAACCTCCCCCGCAATGAACATAAATGTTATGATGGTCATCAAGAAGGGCCATACTTCCCGGATCGGAAAGGTCCGTCAGGGGCAGGTTTATAGCATCTTTTATATGACCATCCGCAAACTCAGCTTCTCTTCTTACATCCAAAACCACCAGGTTATCATCAAAGGGCAGATCCATGGCCAGCTCACCCGGTTCAATGTCAATGATCATATCACTATGCTCACCAGCTTTTTTCCAGGCCTCGTATCCGCCATCAAGGTAACCTTCCACTTTATTGAGCCCAACTCTTGCAAGCCTGACCAGCGTTTCTTTTTCCTTTTCCGGATCAGTGATTAATATAATCGTTTTTTCAAAGGGTAGAAGACTGCCTGCCCATTCGGCAAAGCGTCCATCCAATCCAATACTGATGGACCCAGGCACGAACCCACTAGTAAAGCCGGTCGATTGCCGGGTATCTAAAATAAGTGCATCATTTTCCATAAAATGTTTAAATTCTGGAACGCTTAATGGTTTTAACCCCTTTACCAGCACTTCATCTAGACTTTCATATCCCTCCTTATTCATTTTTGCATTAAGGGGAAAATAATGTGGAGGTTCGTCCAGGCCGTCCGTTACAGCTTTAATAAATTCCTCCCTTGTTGGCATTTTCAACGCATAATTCGATTGCCTTTGCTCACCAATAGTACTTGATTGGGCCGGTCCAAGATTTTTTCCACAGCTGCTTCCCGCACCATGAGCCGGGTAAACAATTACATGGTCCTCCAGGGTCAGAATTTTAGCTTGTAACGAAGTGAACATCAGCGACGCAAGATCTTCTTTACTCAGATTGCCGCTACTCAGGTCGGGCCTGCCTACATCATCTACGAACAAGGTGTCACCGGTAAAAACAGCATGCTGCTTTTCATTTTCATCTTTTAATAAATAACAGGTTGACTCAAGGGTATGACCAGGCGTATGTAGCACTGTCAACGAAATGTTGCCAAGCACAAATACTTCATTGTCTTTTGCAAGGTGAATAGTAAAATTGGTTTCCGTACCGGGACCAAAAACAATAGTGGCACCTGTTGCTTTAGCCAGGTCTAAATGTCCACTTATGAAATCAGCATGAAAATGTGTTTCAAATATGTATTTAATTGATGCGTTACGCTTTTTAGCCAGCAACAGGTAAACTTCTATGTCACGTAAGGGATCAATTACAGCCGCTTCACCCATACTTTCAATATAGTAAGCAGCCTCACTTAAACAATTGGTATATAGTTGCTCTATGTACATACTACCGTTTTGTACAAAGGTACTATTTAAAAAACCCGGGATAAAATTTGCCGCTTTTTTCTATGTATGAAGACCGTAAACTATCAGGTAAGAAGTTCAACGACGCACTTGTTGATTTCAGTTATCCGCTGGTGATTCAGCGCATAAAAAATAAATTTACCTTCCCTCTCCGTTTTTACAATTCCGGCGCGCCTTAAGATGGCAAGGTGTTGTGAGGCTACAGATTGTTCGAGGCGTAGCTGTACGTAGATTTCGGTAACAGTCAGGCTAGTTTGCTCTTCCAGCAATTTAAGGATGTGTTGGCGAAGTTTATGATTAAGCGCGCGAAGTATTAATGAAGATTTTTTTACCTGAAGAAAATCAATCCTTACAGCGACTCCTTCACTTGTTTTAACCATTAAATAATTGTTTGAAGTATTCGTCATTGAGGTTTTATATTATGGTTCAAAATATATAGAAACCCTTAGTGCGTAAGGCCGCCGCCGATGCACATTTATCACCAACTATAAATTTAATGATTCTATTATGGTTAAACTAATTTTTTAAGTAGATGGGCTCTACATATGCCAGATCGGCAAATTCGACTCTATTGTATTTTGCATATATATCTCTGGCTAAATGCGAGGCGTCAAACGGCAGATCAATAAACAAGGCCCGGTCATGCCTTAGCAGCGGCTCGAACTTATCTTTCCCATTTCCAAAAAACACCATCGAGTGATGCTCCACGTAATCTGAGAACGAATGTTTATCCAGCACCATGGCGCATGGAGCAACAAGCTGATTCATCTCGTTATCATAAACTGCGGTATACACTTCCATTCTCCGGGCATCGATCATAGGGCATATATAATCTGTTCCTGCCGAAACAGCCATACGGGCCATAACCTCAAGAGTGTTGAGAAGCACTAATGGAATTTTTAGTGCATAACATAGCCCTTTGGCAGTAGCCATGCCTACTCTTAAGCCTGTATAAGATCCCGGACCTGCCGTCAATCCTACGGCGTCCAGCTCGATCAGGTTTTTGCCAGTGTCTGTAAATGCCTGCTTAATCGATGTATGAAGCCATGAAGCATGATCTTTTTGCCGGTTATTCGTTAACAGGCAAAGACAATCTTCGTTTTCTGCCAGACAAATGCTGGCGGATTCAGTAGACAGATCCATGCTTAGAATTAATGACATACATTTTTATGAGTGATGAATTGTGGGTTAATACCCTTGTTGGCTGTTCATTTGCACACATTAATCACCTATTTCTTTTATCATTCCTTTTGCCGGCAGGTATCGTTCATCATCTTTGCTTAAATTAATTAATAGTTCGTAGATATTTTTCAATCCAATTTTTTCGCACCATTCGAAAGGACCAAGGGGATAATTCGTGCCCAGTTTCATGGCGATGTCAATATCGTTTTTTGTACAAACGCCTTCATCCACTGCCAAATACGCTTCATTAACGATCATGGATATCACTCTTGCTGCGATAAAACCGGGTTCGTCCGGCACGATCCTGAATGGCCAGTCAAGCATTTCGAAAACAGCGAAAGCCATACCGGTATAAGTTTGACCGGCCACTGCTGTCTCAATAGTTTGTCGGCTTAAAAAGCCAGGCCAGGCATTTATTCTGATGAATGGCCGTCCAAGATCAGCCAGGGTGTTTGTGACGGCATGAATAATTACGGGCTTAGGTAACAACTTTTCCAGGCCGGTAACCCGCTCATCTGATTTTACAAATAAAAGATCCATATATAAGTCCGCGTCTATTGCAATCAGTGCTTCAAAATGATTTACCCATGTTATATCTACTCCGGCTGGTATTCCTTTATTAAGTAACTCGTTCTTTAAACTATCATTACTAAGCACAGCCATCCGTTTCATTTTTTGTTACAAAGAAACATAAAAACCGTATAGTCCGCCGTAGAACTTGATTGTATAATAGGTTGCCCTCCTGAAAACTGTACTGAGCAAGACATACAGAACTTTACCTACATTAGCGCGATGGAAAAGAAAATAATCAAAACGCCGAATGCCCCTGATCCAATTGGTCCGTACAGCCAGGCCGTACTATTTGGAGACATGCTCTATATGGCCGGTCAGATACCTGTTAATCCATTGACCGGTTCTATTGAGGCGACAGATGTAGCCGGTGAAACACAACAGGTGATGCAAAACCTGAAAGCTGTGCTGGCAGAAGCAGGGTTGGATTTCAGTCATGTGGTTAAAACAACTATCTTTTTGAGTGATATGTCGTTATTTTCTGCAGTGAATGAAGTATATGGCGGATATTTTACCACTGATTTTCCGGCCAGGGAAACAGTAGCCGTTAAAGGCCTGCCCAAAAACGTAAATGTGGAAATCAGTATGATAGCTCACGCTCCTTCCCTACCTTAACAAATGCCTCAATAGCTTTGTCAAGATGATGTTTTTCATGAGATGCACTTAACTGCACCCTTATTCTTGCCTGTCCCTGGGGTACTACCGGATAAAAGAATCCAATCACATAAATACCTTCCTCCAGCAGCCTGGCGGCAAATTGCTGTGCTACTACTGCATCGTATAACATGATCGGAACAATAGGATGGTCTCCGGGTTTAATAGCAAAGCCGGCTTCTGTCATTTTCTCCCGGAAATAGCGGGTATTCCGTTCTAATTTGTCGCGCAAGGCAGTGGTTTGTGTCAGCATATCCAATATGGCAATGGAAGCCCCTGCGATTGCCGGAGCAAGCGTATTGGAAAATAAATAAGGCCTTGAGCGCTGGCGGAGCATTTCTATTATTTCCTTTCTTCCGCTGGTAAATCCTCCGCTGGCTCCGCCTAAGGCTTTGCCCAACGTGCCTGTTATAATATCAATTCTTCCCATTACACCCCTGTATTCATGTGTGCCCCGACCTGTCTTGCCCAGGAATCCGGAGGAATGTGATTCATCGATCATGACTATGGCCTGGTAAGTATCAGCCAGGTTACAGATCTGATCTAACTGCGCTATAGTGCCATCCATGCTGAAAGAACCATCGGTGACAATCACCCGGTTTCTGCATGACCGGCTCTCTTTCAGTTTCTCCTCGAGATTATGCATATTGTTATGCTCAAAGCGAAACCGCTGGGCCTTGCACAAGCGAACACCGTCAATAATAGAGGCATGATTTAATGCATCCGAAATAATGGCGTCCTGTTCGTTGAATAGGGGTTCGAAGAGCCCTCCGTTTGCATCAAAAGCGGCTGCATACAGGATAGTGTCTTCAGTTCCCAGAAATTGCGCAATCTTTTCCTCCAGTTCCTTATGGATATCCTGTGTGCCGCAAATAAACCGTACACTGCTTAGTCCATACCCATGGCTGTCTATAGCCCGGTGAGCCGCTTCGATTACTCCAGGATGAGCCGAAAGACCCAGGTAATTATTTGCGCAGAAGTTTAATACCTTTTTGCCATTCACTTCAATTTCAGCACCTTGCTCGCTGGTAATCACCCTTTCAAATTTATACAAACCTGCTGCTTTGATCTCTTGCAGTTCGTTGGATAGCCGGCTAATAAGTGCTTCATTCATAAATCAAAGGTATATAAGTTCAATAATTCAGCCTTCAACAGCTTTATGCTGGTTTCAATTGTATCAATAGCTTGTATGCATCGCTTTCCCGTCTTAATTTCATGCTTATTATTCTGTTTAACCTGGATTTGTAAATAAACTGTTCGTATTGTAACATTTGGGAGCGCTGTGCGTAACACTATAAAAGACGATAACTGATCCCCTAGAACATAACTGCTCATGACTGAAAAAGAATATAATGAATGTGTCAGAACATACGCAGACAATGTATATCGATTTATTGTAAAAAACCTTCGTCATGAAGAAGACGCACGTGATGTGGTGCAGATGGCCTTTGAAAAAATGTGGCGCAACCGGAATGACATTGAATTTGGCAGCAGTAAATCATATTTGTTTACGGTGGCTTATCACCAGATGATTGACCACCTGCGCAAAACAAAGCGGATACAGTTAAAAGAAGGCTTTAATGAAACAACACATATTCTTCACAAGCCTTTTAATAATATAAAAAAAGTGCTCGAACGGGCATTGGCTACACTAAATGAAACACAGCGCTCACTGGTATTATTAAAAGACTATGAGGGATATTCTTATGAAGAAATAGGAAAAATAACCGGACTCAACGAAAGCCAGGTAAAGGTTTACCTGCACAGGGCAAGAATTCAACTAAGGGAATACCTGGTTAAGCCGGAAAATGTTATTTGAAACCTTGTTTAAGAAGTAGAATTATGAACATGATTAATATCAATAGAACTAATTACGAAGAATACTTTCTTTTATATAACGATAACGAATTAAATGCAGCGGAGCGCCAGGTTATAGAAGAATTTGTTCAGCAGAATCCTGACCTTGCCGATGAATTAATGACGTTGCAGCTATCCAGGCTGAGGCCTGAGGAAGACGTAGTTTTCCGGAACAAGGAATCTTTAATACAATTTGATGATGTCATTCATACTGCCAATTACGAGGAGTTCTTTTTACTGTATGCCGATAATGAATTAACCAACCGTCAAAAAGCCCAGGTTGAACAGTTCGTATATAATCATCCCCAGTACCAGTCGGCATTTGAGTTTCTTCAGGAAATAAGGATGACACCGGATAGCAGTGCGCTGTTCCCTGATAAAGAATCTTTACACCGCCATGAACAAGGCCGGCCCATGGCCTTGGGTTGGTGGAAAGTGGCTGCAGCCGCGATAGTGGTACTTTTTGGCGGTATTGTATGGCTCAACAACAACCGGAACGGTCAGCCATCCGATGGAAAAATAAAAGTCATAACGCAAAAATCACCTTCTGCAAACCATAACATTAAGCAAGGTAGTGATAAGGGTCTACCGTTAACGGACAAGGCAGGTATTAAGGGAGATGCTCCATCCGTTCTTCAACAAACTACACGGCCGGTTGAAAAATTCAAAAAGGACCATACTGTTAACCCGGCTATCGCATCAATAGAAACAAGTCAGGAAGAAGATAACAGGCAGGATCACCCGAAGCAACAAGACAGGCTTGCGCGGCTTGAAAAAAAAGAGATCGGTTCTCTTGCAACTAGTACCGGCCGTAATGCAGACACGGAGTCGCTGGTTGACAGCATCGATGCCTCAATTGCAAACCATACAGGTAAAACGCCCATCGATCAGCCAGCTTTAAAAACAGACGATAATAATAGCACCGCAAGTCCCGAAGACATTGGGTTCGCATCGAACGATAATGATGAAAATGTTATCTTATCCAATATTAACACAGATAGCAAACATTCACTTAGGGTACTATTCAGAAAGGCTTCGCGCCTGATCAATAAAGGTTCTTCCCTTAAATCTGGTCAAAAACAGGGAATTCTTATCGGAAATATAGAAATAGCCTTTCAGTAAATCAATCAGAAAAAGAAAAAACAGATTATGAAGACAATGTATATCCTGCTGGCCGTCGTATGCCTGCACCTTACTAGCCTTGCCCAAACAGATACCACTGGCAAGTCACCTTCCGAAAATAATGACACTATCCGGATCGGAAATATTATTATCATCAAAAAAGCCGGCAAGCAAAAAGACAGCGACTCTACATCTGTACGTATTGAACGGAAAAGAGGCCGTCCTTCGAATATCAGCACTAACTGGGGAATAATAGACCTGGGCTTTAACAATTACACCGATAATACAGATTATGCTTCTGCCGAAGCCCAACAATTTGCGCCCGGTTCAAATAAGGACTGGTTCAAGCTGCGTAACGGGAAATCCATCAATGTAAACGTCTGGATCTTTATGCAGCGGCTCAACGTAATCAAACATGTTGTTAACCTGAAATACGGGCTAGGCGTGGAGTTTAACAACTACCGTTATGAAGAGCACATCCGATTCCGGGAAAATCCTGCCCTGGTATATAAGGACCCGCAGATAATATACAGCAAAAATAAATTGGCCGCCAATTATGTAACCGTTCCCTTCATGCTTAACTTTAATTTTACCCCGGGAAAAGAAAACCTCAAATCATTCGGGCTCAGTGTAGGCGCAAGCGCAGGATACCTCTATTCTTCCCGTCAAAAAATTATTAGCGGTGAAACGGGGAAGCAGAAAATCAAAGATGACTTCGATCTGCGCCCCTATAAATTATCCTATATAGGCGAATTGCAATTAGGGCCGGTTAAATTATATGGATCCCTGGCTACCCAAAGCATGTTTGAAAAAGGATTGGACCAGGTTCCGTATAATATTGGGATAAGATTAAGCAACTGGTAGTTTGTCATTTCGAAGGTCGCCGCAGTAAGGCTTGCTAAAAAATCAGTCTGCAAAACTATTCAGAGATCTCTCATTTCGCCCGTAACGGAATCTATGGGAAAATATTTCGGGCTCATTCGAGATGACAAGGGAGAGTAAGTAACTGCATCCACGCAAATTCATTAACGCCAAACAATTGCTAAAGCCCGAAAACCCGTTAAACTGGGTAATCCTGATCTATTCTTATTAAAGAAATCTTAAAACATCTTTACATCCATACTTTCTATCATGAGACTTCGTTTTCCCATTATCTTCGCAAACATGAGTGGTATGAAAATCAAGACTTATCTTTTTTTAATTTTTCTGCCAGTAAGTTTTTTTTCTTTTAAGTCATTGGAAAAAAGGATTACCTCCAAACGTTTCTTTTATACTACATTGAGCGGCACTCCCCGGATCATCATCGATAAATCGGATTATGAGCTTAACATATATGATGATGAAGGCTGGTACGCCACATATCCCGTGGTTTTCGGAAGTAAAAACCTTGCAGATAAAATGATGGAAGGTGACCGCAAAACACCCGAAGGAACCTTCCGGGTTATCGCAAAACGACCACATGAAAAATGGGGGAAAATCATGTTGTTTGATTATCCTACAAAAGCCGATATACAGAAATTCAATCAACGGAAAGCAAAGGGATTGATCCCCGCTAATGCAAAGATCGGTGGCGGGATCGGCATTCATGGAACCTGGCCAAGGGATGAAATGGTTGTTGACTATTTCCAGAACTGGACCAATGGCTGCGTTTCGCTGAAGAGGGAAGAAATGAATGAGATCTACAGTATGATTCCTGTTGGAACCCAGGTTACGGTAAAGCATTAAGGGCCTGCAGTCAGTTTATTTAAGTGGCCTGTAACAGGAAAGTTTACAACCGCCCGCTTTTAATTTCATCCACCACGGCCGGGTCCAGCAAGGTGGAAGTATCTCCCAAATTACCCAGATCGCCTTCAGCAATCTTCCGCAGGATCCTTCGCATGATCTTACCACTTCTGGTTTTCGGAAGCCCGATGACAAACTGAATTTTATCCGGTTTCGCTATCGGACCTATAATACGACTTACCGTGGCAATAAGGTCTTTTTTCCTCAACTCTGCATCTCCATGCGTAGCGTCGGAAATCACGTAAGCATATATGCCCTGTCCCTTGATATCATGGGGATATCCGACTACGGCACTTTCCACCACGCCGGCATGCATGTTAATGGCGTTTTCCACCTCTGCCGTCCCTATACGGTGGCCACTCACGTTCAATACGTCATCCACGCGCCCGGTTATGCGGTAATTGCCCTGCTCATCGCGCATTGCTCCGTCACCGGTGAAGTACAAATTTTCATAAGTAGCAAAATAGTTTGTCCTGCACCGTTCGTGATCACCGTAGGTCGTCCGGATTATTCCCGGCCAGGGGCTTCTGATGCATAGGTTTCCACTCACGTTGTTACCTTTCACTTCTATTCCATTTTCATCTACCAGTAATGGCTCAACGCCAGGCATAGGCAAGGTGGCAAATACCGGTTTTTCGGGAGTGACCCCTGCAAGGTTGGATATCAATACTCCGGCTGTTTCAGTCTGCCACCACGTGTCTACAACCGGGCATCTGTTCTTCCCGATATTTTCTTTATACCAGTGCCAGGCCTCTTCGTTAATAGGTTCGCCCACTGTGCCCAGGACTCTAAGGCTGCCAAGATCTTTTCCTTCCAGGGGTTGCAATCCAAAACCCATAAGCGAACGGATTGCCGTAGGCGCTGTATAAATGATATTTACTTTATACTTGTCAACGATATTCCAGAACCGGGAGGCATCGGGCCAGGTAGGTGTACCTTCAAAGAGCAGTGTGGTTGCCCCTGCAAGAAGCGGCCCGTATACAATGTAACTATGCCCCGTGATCCAACCGATGTCAGCAGTGCAGAAGTGAATATCACCCGGGCGGTATTGAAATACATTCATAAAAGTGTAATGGGTCCAGACCATATAACCGGCAGTGGAATGAACAACTCCCTTTGGTTTACCCGTTGACCCTGAAGTGTATAGGATGAAGAGCATGTCTTCCGCATCCATTTGTTCTGCTTTACATTCCGGGTTTCCCTGTGTCTCCACTTTCTTTATCTCATCTTCCCACCAGACATCCCTGCCTTTTATCATGCTCACAGGTGTGCGGGTTCGCGTACACACAATAACTTTCTTTACAAACCGGCAGGCAATCAGTGCGTCGTCAATAACGGCTTTTAACGGGATATCCTTGTTACCCCGAAAAGCTCCATCGCAGGTAATTATATATTCCGCTTTTGCATCGAGCAGCCTATCGGCAATACTTTGAGCGGAAAACCCGCCGAAAATAACCGAGTGCACCGCCCCTATTCTGGCACAGGCCAGGACGGCAATGGCCAGCTCCGGGATCATTCCCATATATATACATACCCGGTCGCCTTTCCCGACGCCGTTGTTTTTTAAGACGTTGCCAAACTGATTTACCTTTTGATATAGATCGGCATAGGTAATAGAGCGGTGATGCTCTTCGGGATCGTTAGGCTCCCAGACAATGGCCGGCGTGTTACCCATTTTTTCCAGGTGCCGGTCAAGGCAGTTCTCGGTGATGTTCAATTTTCCGCCAATAAACCACTTTATATCCGGTTCCCTGAAATTCCATTCCAGCACTTTGTCCCACTTCTTCTTCCAGTAAAAATCACCAGCTATCCGGCCCCAAAATTCTTCAGGATTATCGATGCTGTTCCGGTATGCTGACTTGTATTCTTCAAAAGACCCGATTTGGTTTGGATAGCTCATATAACAGGATCGTTGTTAAAGGATATGTGCGGTTAACAAACTAAAATTAATGACAATTACGCAGATATAGCAAAACACGGATTTAATTCAGTTTCTTAACGGAGATAGCAATGAATCCTGTCGTTTATAACGGAATTAGCTTAATTTAAAATCTGCTAATCATTCATAAAATGAAAAATCAAGTCAGGGCGCTTAGCTTTCACCTTGTATTTCTGGTTGGCGCTGCCGGTTGCATCTTTTCCTGCAATGAGGTCACGCAAAAGGTTGCCGAGATTGAAAAAGCCGGCGACAGCTTGCAGACAGATGAGAACGACTGGGCGCTGCTACCTTTTACAAAAGTGGATTTAGTAAATCCGATTATGGGTCCGGGAAAGGGGACATTCTTCTGTCCCATCTTAAAGAAAAAAATATATTGGGAAGACAAAGACGTGTTTAACCCGGCAGTAATTGTAAGGGATGGCAAAGTGTTTATGCTTTACCGGGCCGAAGATAAGATAGGAAAATTTGCAGGCACTTCGCGGATAGGCCTGGCGGAAAGCACGGATGGTCTGCATTTTACACGACACCCTGAACCGGTTTTTTTTCCGGATAACGATGCCCAGAAAAAATACGAATGGGAAGGCGGTTGTGAAGACCCGCGTGTGGTACAGGATTCCAACGGAACATACTATATGACATATACCTCTTACGATGGTAAGCTGGCCAGGCTGATGGTTGCCTCTTCAAATGACATTAGGAAATGGAAAAAACACGGACCCGCTTTTGCAACAAGCCAGGGTGGCAAATACCTGGATAAATGGTCGAAATCCGGATCTATCATTTCAACCTATCAAAACGGAAAAATAACGGCCACCAAAATAAATGGAAAATATTGGATGTATTGGGGAGATGTGCATATCTGGGTCGCAACCTCCGAAGACCTGGTGAAGTGGACACCCGTTGAAATGGAGACAGGCGAAAAGCCCGCCGGTGAACTGAAGTACCAGGCTGCTACCATACCTGATCTTAAAATAATACTGGCCACCAGAAAAGGTAAGTTTGATAGCGATATTCTAGAACCCGGTCCGCCAGCCATGCTTACCGATAACGGCATTCTGCTCATTTACAACAGCCGAAACATCCCATCCATCGGCGACACGGCCCTGGTGGAAGGGACGTATACGGCGTCTCAGGTATTACTTGACAAAACCGATCCTACCCGGGTTTTGCATCGTATGGATAACTATTTCATGAAACCGGACCGGGACTTTGAGATCAAGGGCCAGGTAAACCAAGTCTGTTTTGTAGAAGGGCTGGTGGAGTTCGGTAACAAGTGGCTGCTATATTACGGCACGGCAGATTCTAAAATTGCAGTGGCGGAAAGAAATAAACCATGAGCAGGTTAACTGTGGCCTTTTTTCACTTGACATAACATTATATTGCATGGCCAAAATGAAATAATCCTTATGCAATCAACAAAAGGGATCTGGAAAGTCATCACGGCTTCTTCAGTCGGAACGTTAATTGAATGGTACGATTTCTATATTTTCGGCAGCCTCTCTACAATCATTTCTCAAAAATTTTTCCCTGATACCAATCCTACTGCTGCCTTGCTCTCCACCCTGGCTACTTTTGCGGCTGGATTTATAGTCCGCCCCTTTGGTGCTTTGGTTTTTGGCAGGCTGGGCGATATCCTGGGAAGAAAATATACCTTTCTGCTGACCCTGGTACTGATGGGAGGATCTACATTCCTCATCGGTTGTGTGCCCGGGTACGCAACCATAGGAAGCTGGGCGCCGATTTTGGTTTTGTTGTTACGGTTATTGCAGGGCCTGGCTTTAGGCGGCGAATATGGCGGTGCAGCTACCTATGTTGCAGAACATGCCCCTATAAACAGGCGTGGATATTACACCAGTTACATACAAACGACGGCAACGCTGGGTTTGTTTCTTTCCCTGATCGTTATTCTGTCCATCAGAAGAATAGTGGGCGTGGAAGAATTTAGCACGGGAAACGGCTGGCGTTATCCGTTTCTTTTATCTATCGTTCTGGTAATAGTTTCCATTTTTATCAGGTTGAAAATGAATGAATCGCCGGTATTTGCGAAACTTAAATCGGAAGGCAAAACGTCAAGCAATCCGTTGAAAGAAAGTTTTGGCAGGAAAGAAAATTTTAAGATGGTTCTCATGGCTTTATTCGGCGCTACAATGGGACAGGGAGTGATCTGGTACACCAGCCAGTTCTATGCGCAAAACTTCATTCTTACCAAATGTTTTGTTGAATACGAACAGGCCAATACCATTATTTTGATTGCCCTGGTATTTGCTACTCCTTTTTTTATTGTCTTCGGAAGCCTGTCAGACAGGTGGGGCCGGAAAAATATCATGATGGTCGGAATGCTGCTCGGCGTGTTATTGTACAGGCCTATATTTGAACAGCTTCACCGCATTGCAGACCCTGCTTTAAAAACGGTAAGCTCCACAAATCGCACCGTGCCCACTCAATCTCCGCCCGGCGCTAATGGTGATTATGTTTCCACCAGTATACAAACCAGTGTATTTGAAGATGGCACCGTATATACCGAGACGATCAAACAGAAAACAGTTTTATCCGGAGAAATACACAAGCCGCAACTGGTAAAAGAAGTCAGGCTGGGAGAAGCCGGCAAGTGGAAAATGATCGCTTTGATAACTGTGATGGTTTTATTTGTAACCATGGTTTACGGACCCGTGGCCGCCTTCCTGGTGGAACTATTCCCGAGCCGGATCCGCTACACCTCCATGTCTTTACCCTATCACATCGGCAATGGCGTATTCGGCGGATTGGTTCCTTTCATCGCCACCCTCATTACTACTTTGCCAAATACCAATTATCTTTCCGGATTGTGGTATCCGATCATGGTTGCCGCCCTTTGCCTGGTCATTGGCGGGTTGTACTTATCTAATAAACTGGATAAAGATGCTGAGGATTAATTTTTAAATGAACTGAGTATGGATACATTAAAAAGATGGTTGGGCGTATTATGGATGTTGATAGGCCCTGTAATCATCATTATACTGATAAAAAGCGCGGCTGACAATATTGATCCTGCCGGAACAAATGACATCAATAAACCCGTACCGTGGATCATTGTAATTTCTATTTTCGCACCGATTGCCGTCGGGCTTATGATTTTTGGCTGGTATGCCTGGAAGGGAGAGTACGATGGCGAGATCAAAACCTGAAACGCAGCCTGCAAAGCCAGTATCTATAAGTTAAAGTATGTCAATCGAAGTAAGCGAATTAACGAAAATATACGGAGATCAGAAAGCCATTGATCAGCTGTCTTTCAAATTAGTCAAGGGTGAGATCGTCGGTTTTCTTGGACCGAACGGAGCAGGTAAATCCACCACTATGAAGATTATTACCGGCTATTTGCAGCCGGATAAAGGCAAGGCCCTGGTATGTAATATTAATGTAAAGGATCACCCCATTGAAATTAAAAAGAAGATAGGATACCTTCCTGAAGCCAATCCCCTGTATTATGATATGTATGTAAGAGAATACCTGGAATTCATTGCAGGCATTCATAAACTTTTGCATAAAAAAGAAAAAATTGAGAAAGTGATCCATTTAACCGGCCTTATGCCGGAAAGCAAAAAAAGAACCGGAGAGCTTTCTAAGGGTTACAAACAAAGAGTTGGCCTGGCTGCAGCCCTGATCCACGACCCCGAAGTATTGATCCTGGATGAGCCGACCAGTGGCCTTGACCCAAACCAGATCGTTGAGATCAGGGAAGTGATCAAACAACTTGGAAAGGACAAAACCGTGCTGTTTTCATCTCATATTTTGCAGGAAGTTCAGGCCATTTGCGACCGGGTACTCATCATTCACCAGGGTAAACTGGTTGCTGACGACCAGTTAAGTAAACTTCAGCAGGGCACTGATCAGGCCCATGCGGTCCTGGTACAATTCAAAGAACCGGTAGACAGGGCGATGCTTGAAATGCTGCATGGCGTACAAAAGCTGGAGCAGCTTCAGGCTTTCTACTTTAAACTGTACACCTCCAGCCCTGAACAGGTGCATAAACAGTTATTGCAGCTGGCCTTGCAGCATAATCTAAATATCGTTTCTTTACAAAGTGAAAGCCATAGCCTGGAGGACGTTTTCCGTATACTGACCTCGAACAAGAGCGGCTAATAGTCCAGCAGCAAACGCCACGGCAAAACGCTAAACAACTGTTTCTTTGTACGTCAAAATGAACAAGGTATTGATCAATAAGAGAATCATCTATTTTTAATCTTCAAACCACCAATTAACTATGAGCTACATAGCTGAAATCCATGCCAGGCAAATATTAGACAGCCGGGGTAACCCCACCATTGAAGTAGATGTTATTACCGATGAAGGAATATTAGGACGTGCTGCCGTGCCTAGCGGCGCCAGCACGGGCGTTCATGAAGCGGTAGAACTAAGGGATAATGACAAGAAATTATATGTTGGCAAGGGCGTGTTGAAAGCCGTTGAAAATGTCAACACCCTGATTGCGGATAAATTGGCGGACTGGGAAGTGGCCGATCAGCCGGGGATTGACCATGCGATGATCTTACTGGATGGTACAAGCAACAAAGGAAAATTGGGAGCCAATGCCATGCTTGCAGTAAGTATGGCAGTAGCGAAAGCTGCAGCCGCGGAGGCCAAACTACCCTTGTTCCGGTATATTGGAGGAACAAACGCCAAAACCTTACCTGTTCCCATGATGAATATTTTGAACGGGGGGGCACATGCCGATAACAAAATTGATTTCCAGGAATTTATGGTAATGCCTGTTGGCGCGGGATCATTCAGCGAAGGCCTCCGTTGGGGCGTGGAGATCTTTCATGCACTTAAGTCTGTGTTGAAGAAAAAAGGCTATTCCACAAATGTAGGCGATGAAGGCGGCTTTGCTCCTGATATTCAAAGTAATGAAGAGGCCATCGATACTGTAATGACGGCCATAGGTACATCGGGTTTTAAAGCAGGAACGGAAGTGTTTATCGCGCTTGACCCGGCCGTTAGTGAAATGTTTAACAGCAAATCGGCAGAATATCATTTTCACAAGTCAGACGGAAAAAAACTGGCTGTAGAGAAGATGGTAGACTACTGGGCAAACTGGGTTAAGAATTATCCCATCATTTCAATCGAAGATGGAATGGCAGAAGACGACTGGGATGGATGGAAGCTGCTTACTGACACGTTAGGCAGCAAAATTCAGTTGGTCGGGGACGATCTGTTTGTCACCAATGTAGAAAGGCTGCAACAAGGCATTGACAAAGGGGTGGCTAACGGCTTATTGGTAAAGGTAAACCAGATTGGTACCATCACAGAAACGATCAATGCAGTGACCCTGGCTCAGCATAATGGTTATAATACCATTATGAGCCACAGGAGCGGTGAAACTGAGGATACTACCATAGCCGACCTGGCGGTGGCTTTAAATTGCGGCCAGATCAAAACAGGGTCTGCCAGCCGGACAGACCGCATTGCCAAATACAACCAATTGATCAGGATAGAAGAAATGCTTGGCGATAGTGCCGTGTTTCCGAAAGGGTTGAAGTTTGGGAAATAGAAATCCAGGTTCCCTTCCTTTTTCATGGAGGAGTTAGGGGTGGTTGTGATGGGATGTTCGGGGTTAACCACCCCGGTTTTGCTGCGCAAAACCTGCCCCTTCCTTGAAAATAGGTGGAGCTCTTTGAAGTCAAACTTTGAATATCGCTGCTTTTTATTAACTTCAAACTCCGAACTACTTACTATGAACCTTCTTTCCCGTATACCCTCCTGGCTAAAAAATAAATACCTGCTTGCTATAACCGTTTTTCTGATATGGATGTTTTTCTTTGATGATCGCGATATCATTACGACTCATTTCCGGCATACGAGTGAATTAAAAGAACTTCAGCAAAGCAAAACCTATTACGAAGAACAGATCGCTTCTACGAAAAAAGAACTCGTTCAGCTAAAATCGAACGCCGCCACTATTGAAAAATACGCCCGCGAAAAATATTTGATGAAGCGAGAAAATGAAGACCTGTTTATCATCGTACATGAATGAATACCCTACTGCCGGCACCCGGATTTTTTAAGAACACATCGCTTCAACCTGATCGCATGACCGTAATTGATAACAATTATTTTATTTTAATACAATAACTAGATAACCGCTCTCGTTTTTGAATTGGACGTTCCGAAAACAGGACATTTTCGGAAATTTTTAATGGACAAAATGGTTTTGCCTATGACACTCTACACACCAGAGGATCTTTTACAATATTTGTATAAAGAAACTTCGCCTTCAGAAAATGCCGCGATTGAACTTGCCTTAAAAGACGATTGGGCGCTTCGTGAGAAATTGGAAGTATTGCAATCTTCAATCAATCACTTAAATACGACAATTGAAATGCCCCGGACCGAAGGGATTCTGCGCATATTGAATTATGCACGCGAAACCATGGTTGAACCGGCATAATTACCCGATATTACCATATTCATTTAATTTCGTGTTCGTTGATTAACGATGCACAGTCAATGACACGAAAAGAACGTTTTCAATTTGTAATACATTACTTTCAGCAGCACAATCCGGATGCTGAAACGGAGTTGGTGTTTGATACTCCCTATCAATTACTGGTGGCTGTTATCTTATCCGCCCAGTGTACCGACAAACGGATTAATGTTACCACTCCATTCATTTTTGAAAAATATCCTGATGCCCTGGCATTGTCGGGAGCAAGTTACGAGGATCTGTTTTCTTTGGTGAAAAGTGTTTCGTACCCTGGAAACAAGACGAGGCATCTGATTGGCATGGCAAAAATGCTGGTTGAAAAATTTAACGGTGTTGTACCCATGACTATGGAAGAACTTGTTTTGCTACCGGGGGTAGGACGGAAAACGGCTCATGTAGTAACTTCTGTGATAGACCATCAACCTAATATGGCCGTAGACACCCACGTTTTTCGTGTTTCCGCGCGAATCGGCCTGACAGTTAATGCCAAAACGCCGCTGGCTACGGAAAGGCAGTTGGTAAAGTATATCCCTAAAGAGCTTATTCACAAAACGCATCACTGGATTATTTTGCACGGCAGATATATATGTGTTGCCCGGAACCCAAAATGCAATCAGTGCGGCCTGAGGCCGGTTTGTAGATTTTATCAGAAACTAATCAGGGTCTCTCTGCTTATCGCACCCCCTGATGAAGATACCTAATCTCCGACTTTGCTTTTTGTTAACTAAAAGATACAGCTGCTTGCTTAATTAAGCAATTCATATCCATTTTTTACCAATCAAAGCACTTGCCTTGCAGCATTTTTTAAACTTCTCAATATCTTCATTGTAGAAAGTCAAATTAATTATCAATAGTTTTTCGATACAATACCCGGTACTGGCTGTTTGCTTCCGGGTTCAAAACATAGTATCTTTACAAGTCTGTTTAAATTGTTTTATATGCAGCACACGAATGTCAGGTATGAGGGCACATCTTTCACCATTAATTCACGGCTTTCTTTCAAGCTTCTTATCGAAAGTTGGAAAGAAAAAATCGCGGAAGACAAGGACGGCCTTCGTGAATTTTACGGTGATTTATTAGAAAGCCTTTCTGCATATCCGGAAGTGCTGGAGCCGATTAACGACCTTTCCATATTGAAGGATCGCCAGCCGTTAATTGAAAAAATGATGACCTCCATCTTCCCGGTTACGCTCTCTGACAAAAAAGACCTCTATGCCATTTCAATTCCCTTTACCTATAAAACAATTTATTCTTCCGCCCTGTTCAAAAGCATCTTTCTGAACGAGTCCGGCGATATGATCATGGTGCCTGATCCTGAAACGGAAAGAGTGATCTCGGAGCAGAAGATCATTATGTCTTATCAGATGATCCTGACTAAATTCTACGGGTTTGAGTTGCGGGGCGATACTACCACGGTGCACCCGTTTTTAGATCCGGTAACAGGTTTGCAGAAATACCTACAGCTTGAACTTAATTCCAGGTTTATTGAAGTTAAAGCAAAGGGTAAATTACCTGACCTGGGACAAAACCAGACCTGTATCCGCTTAAAGGACCTCTTGAAGATACCCCGATTACAAGTATTATTACCCCTCGACCTTTTTGAGTTTGAAGGTTTCGTAATCATAAACATTAAAGATGTTACGGAGCGCGAAGTTATTTCAGATATCAAAAACCGTTTACTGACCGTCCATTCCTTCGCGGATATTCATGCGTTTGCGAGCCTGCAGGAGCAAATGCAGAAGCTGATCGGCTTGTCGGATGTGCGCATTGGCATTGCGCCTTTCTTTAAGATTAATAATCATTATGTTTTCTCCGATCAATTCAGCCAGAACAGCTTTATATTAAAACACATCCACTCCCAGGAAGAAAAAACAAGAATATGCCTTAAGCTCATTCAGTTATTTCAGAAACATGATGATTTCCTGGTTATTTCCTCTATTACGCCGGAGGTAGTCAGAGATTATCCCTTTCTTAGGACAATCCTGGAAGAAGGAGGGAAAAGCCTTATCATATGTCCGCTGCGTTCGGGTAAGGAACTGATCGGTGTGTTGTCTTTCCTGTCTAACACGCCGGGTATGTTGGGTTATTCCCATATACAGAAAATTGAACCGGCTATACCCTTGTTTGTGCTTGCACTTGAAAAAAGCGCTGAAATTTTAAATAACCAGATCGACAGGGTGATCAAAGAACAATTTACCGCTGTCCAATCATCAGTCGAATGGAAATTTACTGAAGCCGCATTGAGTTTCCTTACAAAAAAAAGTAAAGGCGATGACAGTAAAATAGAAAATATTGTCTTCGAAGATGTATACCCGTTATACGGGAGCAATCGATATAAGGAATTCATCCACCGAACGTAGCCGGGCTATACAGCAGGATCTGCTGGAGCAGTTGGGTTTGGCACAGTCTATCATACGAAAAGCACAGGTTACGATAGACTTTCCGCTATTAAAGGTAATCAACTACCGGATAGACAAATACATTTATACTGTTTCGAACATCCTGTTTTCAGGCGAAGAAATAAGCATCCACAAATTTTTGAAAGAGGAAGTGGTTCAGTTGTTTAATCACCTCAAAACGGTCATTCCGGAAATACGTAATGATATTGTTAATTACTTTTCTTCAATAGACGATACGGTCCACATGCGCTACCAGCACCGGGCAGCCTTTGAGGAAAGCATTACCCGCATAAACCATGAACTGGCTAAGTTTATTGATAAGGAACAGCAGAGCGCCCAGGAGATCTACCCTCACTATTTTGAACGTTTTGCTACCGACGGGGTAGACTTCAACATTTATATCGGCCAGTCAGTCACACCCGAAAAAGCGTTCAATAGTTTTTATTTGAAAAACCTGAAGCTTTGGCAACTGTCCACTTTAGCCAGGGCCGCTCAAATGATGCACCGGTTAGAAGAAAAATTATCCTTGCCGTTGGCTACCACTCAACTCATTTTATCACATAGTAGTCCTATTTCTATTAGTTTCCGTACGGCAGAAAGAAAGTTTGATGTTGACGGCGCTTATAACATTCGTTATGAGATCATAAAAAAACGGATTGACAAGGTCAGGATCAGGGATACGAATGAACGGTTAACCCAACCTTATAAAATTGCGATTGTCTACTCACAGCCTAATGAAGCAAATGAATACATAACATATATAGAATACCTGGAAAAGCAGGGCCTCCTGACCGGCAAGGTTGAAAAATTCGATCTGGAAGAACTGCAGGGTGTCAGTGGCTTAAAAGCACTTCGCGTTTCGGTTAATATGGAAATGCTGGAAGAAGAAAAAAGCAGTGAAGAAGAGGCACAACTGGTGAAGCAATAGATAATGTGCGGATGTGCGAATTGGAGGAAATTTGAGGCCCTTAGTTCCTGACGTGGTTGGTGTTTTTCTCTACAACGGCTTCTTTACAGATGACTATCAAGGTTCAGCTGAACCGTCATCAACCAAATGTTCAATGTTTTGTTGATAAGGAAGATTTTGGTCAACAGTTATAAATATTTCGAAGTTATTTTCCTTCACAAGTTTCAGCAACTCGCCATTTTTCTTACCTAACCAACCCATGTCACGAACAGCCCAGACTTCATGCCCAAATCCAAAGTCGTTGCGTAATTTGCGAGGCAAACTTTCGTCAAGCAAAATTTTCATGCAACATTTTTTCCGAAGTCAGCGATTTTTTTGCCATTTCCAAAACAGCTAATGCGGATTCTTTGGATACGGAAGGGAAATCATCTAAAAACTCTGGAAGATCTTCACCACCTTCTATATAATCAAAGAGATTTTGTATGGGTACCCTCGTCCCAGCGAAAACTGGGGCGCCACTCATTACTTCGAGATCGATGCTCACTTGTGCGTATAACATAATAAAATATTTAAAATATTTATCGATGCAAAGATAATAAAAATTAGGACTACTGTTGCCTCCGGGGATCTCTCTGTAGCATGTCGCTTACGTGGAAGCATTTAGAAAGTTGGGGCATTTGAAATTCGCCCGGCTAACAAATGCTCAACATTGATTTATTGTTCAAATATATTCCAAATGCTCAACATTGTTCCGTCCGCCGGAACAATTGCCCAATAATGATCCACAGTTCAACCACGGCTTACGTCAGCCCCAATTTTTTAAATGCATTGTTATGGGGCGTACTTCCAGTTTGCTAGATTGTTTCAAAACAAATTATAAAACCCTTTATTCCTATAAGAATAATTCCTCTTTTGGTTGCGTCCATTTTTAATAATACTTCTCTACTATTAAATCGGTAAAACACAGCCGCTAAAAGCGCTTTAGATTTTAAATTTTTGAGGTCGGAACCATAAATTTGTTTTTTTTGTCTTCAATCTCTCCTTCGGCGTACTGAAGCATATCAATATGCTTACTTTGAATTGTTTCAAAATAGTCCTCTGTCACCTTTTTAGTCTGGACATTGGAATAAGGTCTAAAATATTCCCAGATTAAAAAGTATATTTTCATAATTTCTTCCAATTCTATCGGTGTCGTGTCAAGTCGGTATCCTAATAAAACCGTTAAAAAAAATGGTTGCCTTTGAAAAATTTCATCGGAAGTTGAATTCACATATTCTGCATCGATATTATCAATTTTATTTGCCAGTACTGTCACCTCAGTAACTTCACTTAAGTCATTGTCTGTGATTTCCATAATATATAAATTAGCGAATACTGTTCAATAGTATGCCCCATAACGTGTCGGGTATTACCGAAGGCGGCCTAAAGTTATTTAAAATATCAGCGTGATACGCCGCTTTCGGTAATACCATGTTAACCGACGTTGACGCTGCTGATCAGGGTGCAAGCGGTTGTGTAAGGAAAAATAATTTCGCTAATTTCCGATTGGCGAAGTTATTTTTCCTGGTCAGGACGGACCACTTCATCTTGCACATAACTATGTTGCCGTTGGGTTGACTACGGGTTAAATCACCTTTCTTTTACGAGGTAAATACGGTACTGGAAAAATTGACTTTGCAAAAAATAGTGGGTAACTTCACCGGGTGAGCCGGGCGCTTCGGCTGCTGATAGAAAATATGATGCATAAGTTAGCAAACAAAAGCTAAGTTAATAACGTCCGCTGGAACTTATGTTGCCGATGCAGAAATAATGTTCAGGATTACAACGTCCAGCCCTGCTATTGCTAATGCAGTGTTAGCCGTTCTGTCAATCAAGTACAAAGTGTAATTAAACACAAAAACTAACTTTACATCACAGCAAAGATTGAACAACGCAAAGGGTGAAACGAAAATGTATTATGAAGAGTAAGTTGTAGTTATTTCAATGTTTCTGTCAATTTCTTAAATAGTGAAGGCATAGAAGCCGCCAACACCTTTCCATCAAAATGGCCACCATCAAACTCCAGATATTGATACTTTAGTTTTTGTCTATCAAGTTGTTGAATAAATCTTTTGTGTTGTGGCACTATAAAATCAAATTGATCATGCTTTCCGACAGCCATATAAATGAAAGTATTTTCAGAAGGAGTTATATGCTTTATCAATGAAAAGATATTTGTACTATCAGGCACAACAGAATTTTCATCACCAAATGAAATTCTTAGACTATTTATTACATAGTTTAATGGAGACTGAGGTGTTAACGGAATATCATAAGACGGAGCATTGATAAGTCCACTTATATCCGCAACGAATTTAAACCTTTCGGGATGTTTAAGTCCAATTAATAATGCTCCGTAACCTCCCATTGAAAACCCGCCTATTGCCTGTCGTTTAGCATCGATATTATATTTTTTGTCTATATATTTGAATAATTCAAGGGACATAAAATCTTCGTACCTATTGTTAGGATTGGAATATGAGTTCACATACCAGGAAGTGTCTGCATAAGGAGTAACAATTATAAGTTCCTTGTCTTTAATTTCCAATAGTAAATTAGTTTTCAAAAAACTGTTATTGTCCGCGGACCACCAATGCAATAAATAAAATATTGGATATTGTTTGGCAACATCGTAGTTTGATGGAAGAATAACGGTTGTCGGTATCTTTTTTTTAAGAATGCCTGAATAAATAGTGTCAACTTTAACAGATTGACTGAAACCATAACCTATCATAAAGAAAATGCTGGAAACAAATACTATAATTATTTTCATGCTTAAAAAGTTAATTTTTCAACCGGATGTTTAAGGTCAACAAAATGAAAGATAGAACAAACAAATGGTTAATCAAAGCGTCACTGAAGCAATCTATTTTTAACGCAGCTCTTCAAGATGTTAAGTGGCGGCTAACGAGTTCGCATTGCAGCAGGTGAGGAATTTATGTTCGTCCAGGTCGGAACAAATGCTGAATAATATTTCCTGCTCAATATAAGATAATAAACCGGGGCTATGAAAAAAGCAGGTTTTGCAGAAAACGGATTTACATCGCATACGCTGCGCCACAGCTTTGCCACCCACATGTTGGATAATGGCAGCAACATACACGTAATAAAAACCTTACTGGGCCATAGTAAATTAGAAACCACCATGGTGTATTTGCATTTACAGCAACATACACAATTTGGCATCGTATCGCCCTTGGATAAATTATCTGGAGGCACCCATGGCACAGCAGCTTAGCGAAATAAGGCAATTATTACAACAAAAAATATTTGGTCATAAAAGCATCAGCAATTTTAATATCTGCAGCCAGGCAATACTCAGCAGGCTGAATAAATGCCACACAGCAGCAATAGGCGTACACCATTTAAAATGTAATAAAACAAGTTGTGGTAACCAGCTTTACCAATACCATAGTTGTAATGACAGGCATTGCCCTAATTGTGGCGGATTAAAAAAAGAACAATGGCTGCAGGATAGAATGTGTGAACTGCTACCAACTACTTATTACCATATAGTATTTACACTGCCGCAAGAGCTTCGCAGTTTAGTAATGGGCAATAGAACAGCGCTGTTTAATTTGTTATTTGATGCCGGGCATTACACCATCAACACGTTGAGTGCCGATGTGAAATGGCTGGGTGCAAAACCGGGTATAGTATCCATCCTGCACACCAATGGGCAAGATTTAAGTTTTCATCCACATATACATTGCATAGTAAGTGGTGGCCGCATCAATGCTGCAGGCAAATGGGTAAAAGAAAAAAGAGCCAATGGCGCATACCTGTTTCCAAAAGATGCCATGCAAAAAATATACAAAGCCTATTTTATAAAAATGCTGCGAAAGTTACTAACACAGCAGGCGTTAAAAATAGAAGATCCAGGAGTTCCAGAAAAAACAATAGATCAGTTAGCTGGCTTAAGATGGAATGTGCATGCCAATGCACCCTTTGGCGGGCCAGCACAAATACTGGAATACTTAGGCCGATACACCCACAAAACAGCCATAACAGCGCATAGAATAACGGAAATAACAGATACGGAAATAACCTTTAATTATAAGGATTATGCGGATGGAAAAAAGCAAAAACCAATGACACTAAGCCACCAGGAGTTTGTCCGCCGCTTTGAACAGCATATACTACCCAGGCGGTTTGTAAAAATAAGGCATGGCGGATACCTGGCACACAATGGCAAAAACACAAGGATAGCAGCTATACACCAACAATTAAATTTGCCCAAACCCATGCCTAAAATAATCATACCATTTTTAGCCTGCAAATGCTGCAGCGAACCGGAACAGATTACAGTGTATGCCCAAAATGCAAGGAAGGTAAAATGGAAATAACAGCCAGTTACTTAAACCATAATGGCACATTGGTAAACGTAAAAGATTTACAAAGGCAGCGGATAAAAAACAAAGCATCGCCCTAAAAAAATTATATAAAATCCTACAAGCCTATTGACAAACCCAAAAAATTATGGCCACAAAAAACCGACAAAAACCAACTGGATTGGGTAAGGGAAAGTGTAAACAAAAACAAACTAACCACTAGCAAAAACTCACATAAAAGAAAAAGTGAAGACGCATAAAGTCTACAAATACTCCTAAACCCGACCGGTGTCGCTGAACAGCGTATAGCCAAAAGCCCCGAAGTCTAATCTTCAGGGCTTTTGTGTTTTTATTTTAAACAGCTTTATTTTCCTCGGGGCTTATCGGCAATACTGCTAAATGTTAAATGTTTTATGCGCTTTTATTCAGATATGTTGAATTTTCTCAAAATTTCAGAGAATGTGTTGTATCTGCCAATTATTTCACCAGCTTTATTTACAACTATATAAGAAGGGAATGCATTAATGCTTAGGCTTTCCGTAAGTTTTTTAATTGCTGGCTGCAAATAGTTAGGCCAGGAATAATGATTTTTAAAAAGATAATCTTTCCATTCTTTACTATACTCATCAGTTGATATACCAATAACTGAAATTTTATTTTGTGTGATTCGTTGAAGGTTCGCTTGTATTATTTTATGTTCCTTCCGACATGGAACACAGGCTAAAAACCAAAAGTCTAAAATATAGAAATCTGCATTCTTTAATGATAGAGACGTGACCTTATTCTGTTTGTTTATAAACTTAAAATCTAAAACGTTTAAATTATTTACGGATAAAATATTTTTCATACGTTCAATGACATCAGGATATAGCCGAAACCAAGAAAACATTTCTCCTTGTTTTGTAAATGTTTCTTTGAGCTCTATAAGTTTATTTTTGTCATTTTGATTTTGATTTAGATACAGCATGCCTGCCCACAAAGAAAATGGGTTCTCTAAATTACTTTGTATTTTAGAGAGAAGGAATTTGTTGATTTGAACTGTGTCTTTTGTTTTGAAGTAACTCGAGAATTCCCTGTTAAAGTTGCTCACATAATAATACATGGGTGAATTAATAATAGTGTCAATTATTAATTTAGTTGAGTCTACATGAGCATGAATTTTTATGTTGCCAGTGTCTAACCAAATCTGCTTCCATAATTTTTTCCCATTTACGTAACAACCAATATTGTATAAGTCAATATTTGTTTTGGCAAAATAAAAATCGATTGTGTCTTTGTATTTGGAACTAAACGTCTCCTTAAAACTAAAATCTTCGACATCAATTTTCTCAATTTGTGCGTCTGCCCTTAGTATCAATTGAATTTTTGTCTGCCCAGTTGCCTGACAACTAAATATTAGGAGAGCGATGATTATCTGGTAGGGTATCATATAATTGCGCATAACGGATCAGGGCTTGGCGAAGGTTG
Organism: Chitinophagaceae bacterium; assembly: GCA_037718865.1. Taxonomy (GTDB): domain Bacteria; phylum Bacteroidota; class Bacteroidia; order Chitinophagales; family Chitinophagaceae; genus JADCRZ01. Next base: position 388,954 of record JBBJMP010000001.1, read on the forward strand.
GGACGTCCGTGTTCCGTCTGCCCGCTTGGCCGTAAGTTTATTTTATCACGGCCAAGTTACAAAAGCCGATTAGAATTACCAATGCTCTTAAGGCTTTATTCCTCTGCCCAACTTTTGCCAAACCCAGGTTCAAGCAACACCTTCGGTGAGAACCTTCTAATAAGATTCTGCCACCTTTGCCTTTCATCAAAAACATTAAAAATGAAAGGTAATGAGATTTCAGCAAAGGAACTTCGGGCAGATGCTGTAGCGTGGCTGGCCAAACTGCACCAAACCATGCAAATAAAGTCGTATGGTAAGGGAAGCGTACGCAATTACTGTCAGGAGATGACGCTTCTCTTTAAGTACTACAACCATAAAGCAGTTGCAGACATTCAGCAGTCAGATATAGAACAGTATATGCAGTACATAAAAGAAGTGCATAAAGTAGGCCGTGCAAAATGCCGCAGCGTGGCACAAGCCTGCAGCTTTTTCTTTAAACGTATCCTGCCAGCGCCTTACATTGTGCCCTCTAACCTCTATCCTAAAAAGCAGTTTATCCTACCCAACATTATGACGGAAGAGGAGATAGTTCATCTCTTTGCAGCGCCACTAAGTGTAAAAGAGTATTGTGTAATCGGTTTACTCTATGGTTGCGGCCTGCGCATAAGCGAAGTATGCCTGCTGCGCTTACAAGACATAGAGAGCGCTAATCAACGGCTAAAAGTTTTTCAGGGAAAGGGAGCCAAAGACCGCTACACCCTGCTGCCTGTAAAGTTGCTGGAGCAATTGCGCCTGCTGTACGTGCAGGAAGGGCGGCCGAAGCAATATTTATTTACCAGCAAGCAAACCAAAAGAGCCATGCATGTGCGCAGTTTGCAATTGGTGGTAAACAGCGCTATGGACAAAGCAGGATTTAAAACAAAGCCCTTTACAGCCCACACGCTGCGGCACAGCTTTGCCACGCACATGCTTAATTGTGGCAACAATATCCACGTGATAAAAACCTTGCTGGGCCACAGCAAGATCGAAACTACCATGGTGTACTTGCATTTGCAAAAACATACGCAGCTTGGCATTGTTTCTCCCTTAGATGCAGTAGTGTATGGAGCAGCCGCTAAATGAGAGAAGGCAACTGCTGCAATCAAAAATATTTGCCCACCCCATCACCACAAGTTTTAATAGTTACAGCCAGGCTGTATTAAGCAAACTAAGTCGCTGTCACACGGCTGCTATTGGTGTGCACCATTATCAATGCAGCAATGCAAGCTGCTCTCACTTGCATTACCAATACCATAGCTGTGGCAACAGGCATTGCCCCAGTTGTGGCGGTACAAGGCGTGCACAGTGGATAGAAGACAGAATGGGCGAGTTGCTCCCCACTACTTATTTTCACCTGGTATTTACCCTGCCACAGGAACTACGCAGGTTGTGCATGGGCAACAGGAAGCTGCTGTTTGGTTTACTCTTTGAAGCTGCACAGCATACCATTACCACACTGTCTAAAGACAAAAAATACCTAGGTGGTACACCGGGCATCGTAAGCATACTGCATACTCATGGACAAGACCTCAGCTTTCACCCACACACGCATAACATAGTAAGCGGCGGAGGTATGGATGGCGCTGTGTAGCCGGTAAGCGATAATGCAGAGTTTTTCGTAATTAGAAGTGCAGAGTTTTTGGTAACAAGACTGCAGAGAAAATGGTAACAGGACTGCAGAGTTAATTTCAAAAATAATTCAGTTGTTTTATTCTTCAAAAATTGTTTTCCGATTCTGAAGCCGGTAACTTTTTCCTGATAGGTTTATCACCTCGCATTGATATAATAATCGGTCAAGGAGTGCCGTTGCCAGCACTTCATCGTTTAACATAAGAGCCCACTCTGCCGGTTTTTTATTGGTTGTTATGATAAAGGATGTTTTTTCATAAAGCTGGTTAACAAAATTAAAAAGACTTACTGCTTCATTTTTTTCCATTGGAAAAAGCATGATGTCATCGATTACTATAAGATTTGCTTTTAATAATCTGCCATATTCGCCTTTGGCTGATCTGGCGAAGTCTTTCATTTTAAGCATACCCATCAGTTCTTCCATGGTACGGAAATAAGCCTTATATCCTTTGCGCACCGCTTCTGAGCAGAGGCCTGCCGAAAGGAAAGTTTTTCCTGTACCCGATGGACCCATGAAAATAATGTTGTAGACCTGGTCAAGCCAATGGAGTTCTTTAAGTTGATTTAACCTGGTTCTTTGAAGCCCGTTATCAAAGCTCTCATCATAGGTGCCCAGATCGCAAGATCTGGGTAACCTGGCCGTCTTAAGCCTTTTGGTAAGATCGTTTTGCTCGCGGTGTACTGCCTCAGCACCTAGAAGACTAACGGTGTAATCCATGTAGCCAAGCCCATTAGCTTCTGCATCAATAATAAGGTTGTCAATGCAAGGCTGGATACCTCCTAATTTAAATTGCTGACAGTAGTGGCGGATAAGTTGTTTTTGTTCGCTCATTGATTTACTTTTTTTGGATTTACTTTTTTTGAGTTTAAAACATATCATAGTCGTTGATAGAGCTGGTCTCAGGCTGTATTAAAGCCTGATCGGGCATTTTACCGCTCAAAGGATTTAGCCCGTAAGTTTTGTAGTCAGTTATATGCGCCGTGGATTGAAGTTGGGTGTAATGTTCTGCAATGGATTTAAAGTCGCAAGCGCTTGTAATATGATTATCACAGCAATAATCCAGGGCCCGATCAATAATTGATCTTTCGGATTTTTGTATCGTTTCCTTAAGTAAAAGAATCTGGTCACGTATATACCTGGGTTTATGTTTGTGTATCGCTTTTAAAAAATGCCGTCCTTTAGCCGGATCATTGAGCAAAGTGCAAACCTGATCTATCAGTTCTCCAATAGCTGATGATTTATCTCTTTTGTGATCGGTATTAAAAATTTTGTGCCCCTTGCCCACGGCAATGATATGCCTGCATAACATAACTTCCTTGAGGTCATAAACAGCCAGATGTTTACTTTCTATTACCACATTGACCTGGCTGGCTTTCCCTTTATAAGTGCCCAAGGGAAGGGAATAAAAATTTCCCCTGTAAGAAAAACTATTATCCTTTCTGACGGTATAAAGCACTGGTTGGATTTTACTGGCAGGCAAGAAAGATAGTTCCCGCAGAAACTGCTTTTCTACCTCCCATTCCTTTACCGGTTGTTTGCGGGTGCCGCCATGTACCATTTCATTGGCTGTCCGCCCAAGCCAACAAAGGGCCTGAGCGTTGAGCACTTCAATATCTACAAAGGGTCTATTAAACAGAAAGTTCCGTTTAACGTATTTCACTACATTCTCTATTTTCCATTTGCTCTGGGGATCAGCTTTGCGGCAGAAATGAAGCTTAAATCCGCGCTCTCTTGTATAGGCCTTAAAGCAGTCTGTAAGTATAATGTCTCCCTTATTTTCATCCACAATAAATACTCTGTCCTGATCATAAACGATTACATCGGGAATACCTCCTATAAATCCAAAGGCGCTTTCATGAGCCAGAATGGCCGACTCGGAAGTAAAACGCTGATCAGAAAACAAGACATACTTATACCGGGAACGTGAAAGAATGCTGGTGAAAAAGAAAACCTTAATCTTTTTGCCCCGGCTATCTCTGAGATTATATTCTCCAAAATCCACCTGTGCCTGCATTCCATAAGGGGTCTCTTCTACCATCTGGTAGTCCCTTGTAGAATCAATTTTAGGCAAATGATGCTTTTGGCGTACCCATGACACAAAGTTAAAAACTGTCTTAGGAGAAGCATAAGGGAAGTCAGCAAAATGCTCCTTAAGCCAGTCATGCATTTGAGATGAGGAAGTATCCCTGTGGTGTTCAAGCTTTGATTTTACAAAGCTCTCATAAGGTTGTAGAAGTTTGTTTTTGGCGGAGGCGTTTTGTAAGAGTCGCTCATAATCACGGTCATCTTCGATGGTAAGAAGATGCTTGACGGTACGCCAGTTCAAGCCTAAAAATTTACTTATGTAAGAAATAGAAAATCCCTCTCGGGTCAGCTGATGTACCTGGTGATAGATCATAACTTTTGTTAAGTAAGGGTTCATAATTGCCGGAATTTTTTGTCCGGCAAAACTCCACTTTTCTCTGCCCGCGGCATGCCCCGGACAGAGAAAGTTCTGCATTCCTTGTTACCAATTTCTCTGCACCCTTGTTACCAAAAGTTCTGTACTCTTGTTACCAATTATTGTGTATTCTTATTTACGAAAAGTTGTGTATTCCTATTTACCGATTACACGCTGGTAAATGGATAAAAGAAAGGAGAGCCAATGGCCTTTTTTTTTCCCGCAGAGCCATGGAAAAAATATACAAGGGCTATTTTTTAACTGCCCTAAGAAAGTATATAGCTAAGGGAAGTTTAAAATATACAGACAGCCAGGCAGTGGAAAAGATACTTACCACCGCAGGCCAAAAGAAGTGGAATGTGTATGCCAAAGGAACCTTTTGCGGCCCGGCACAAATAATAGAATACCTGGGCCGCTATACTCACAAGGTAGCCATTACCGCCCACCGGATATTACAGATAGATGACAGTCACATAAGTTTTAAGTACAAAGATTATGCAGATGGCAATAAGCAAAAAATAATGGCGCTTACCCATCCAGAATTTTTGCGGCGTTTTGAGCAGCACATCTTACCCAAAGGTTTTGTAAAGATCCGGCATGCAGGCTACCTGCATGCTAAAAATAAAATGGAGCGTATAGCAGCAGTATGCGCCCAACTGCGATTGCCTGCACCTATGCAAAGGATACGCACGCCCGCGTCATTACGATTGCTGCTGCAAACCGGAAAAGACATCTCGCGTTGCCCTGTGTGTGGGCAGGGACGCATGGAGTTAATAAAAACACTGATTTATCACAATGGCTGCCTGGTAGATGTGGCACAGCTGCGTAACCGGGGTTCTCCCAAAATAAAAAATGCTACGCTTAACAGGAATACTTAACACTTATAATTATTTTATTTTGCTAAAAACAAGGCTCCTTTTGGGTAGGGGGCATCTTGCGCGTCATGCAGCTAAGGGTAAGCAAACATGCTATTGGAAGATGCACATTTGTATTGCTACCTCCTCAAAAACACTACAAAACACCTTACAAAGATCGCAGCCACTCTTATAGTGGGTGTCGCTGAACACCGTATTGCAAAAAGCCCCGGGTATTAGTTTCCATGGCTTTTTTATTTCTTAAGTCATTCTTTAATTTCGGGGCTTTCTTCAATACGCGTAATGTTAGCGGTTGTTGTATTTCGCCATTCAATTGCTTGCGTAAAGTGGCGAAGATGAACAATTAATTATTTTCTTCTTATTACGCTAAAAGGAGCAAAAGCCTCTGTTTCGTCCCAAATGAATTTAATAATACCGCCACCTTTCACTGGCTCTATCATTATTGTGAACTGATCTGTCGGCTGTGCTGCTTTTCGCACTTGCAACGGAACCAACGCAAAATCTTTTGAGCGGTTAGGCTCTGTGGGCCATTGTTTAAAATCAGTATTAAATATTAGCGTCCATCCGTCCACACGGGGAATTGTATATAGTCCATACTCTCCTTTCGGTATTGTCACTTTCCCAAATTGTACATCATACGGAAGATTTAATTTCGTAAGATCATTTGCTCCTGTCCGCCATACTGAATCGTAGGGCACTATTCCACCAAAAATTTTTCTGCCACGCTTAAATGGTCTTCCGTATGATAATCTAATTGTATCGTTGGCAATTGCAAAATTCAATACGGCTTTCGGTGAGGGAATGCCAATTTTGGATTTTTTCGACATTCGCTTTGCAACCTCATCTACATTTATGGGGTCAAGTTTTGTGGCTATATAATTCCATGGTGTTGCAGTTCCATCGTAGCTTATAATTCTACCTTCAGGCGTTGTTTTAATTTTTGTGTATTCCAGAAAATCTCCTCCAAAAATCAACGTGTCGCCCTTTCCTTTTGAAATTGCCACATTCCTAATTCCTATGTAATCATTAATCATGGTAATTGGCAGACTCTGTTTGCCGGATTTTATCAACCGAATACAATTCCATTCAATAAGTGATAAAGTGGGGGTCCACCCCCCTATAAAGTCCATATGTTTCGCCGGACGTTTATTTATATACTCGGTTTGCCTTCCCCCAGTCGAGGAGAACCAGGTACAAGTATCCTTTTCACAATATACTCCCGCAATACCCGCTGTTGTAATATAGCTGCTGTCCGGATTCATATACGACATCGAATAGTGCTTTATACTTCCGTCCGGGTAGAAATGAAAATCAAAAACGCCGACCTGATCTCTGGGATAACGAAGAAAAGCTTTTCCATAGAGGTGATTGGGAAGCATATTGTAGGTTTCAACTATAACGGTATCTGTGCCAAGTGTGGCCACAAAAGACGCCGTAACAGGTTGCTGTCCGGATAATTTCATTGTGCCAAAAATTAGCATGATGAGTTGCAGCTTGATTTTCATTTTTTAAGATTTGTCGCAAATAATGCCTAATTGTCAAAATAAGTTTGTTATTGAGCAGGCGCCCACAATTAACGCTAACGATAAAGCATTGGCGATGGCAGGGCATTTGATAACGTCCAGCACGGAGCCGCTGCTGATTGAAATTATTTGCTGAAGTTAACAACAAATGCTTCATTACTAACTTCTGCCTGATCATATGCCGATGCTGAACTAATATTCATTGTTACAACGTCTGCCCCTGCTATTGCTAATGCGGTGTTAGCGGATGCCGATTAGTTGTTCGATATATTCTACCGCTTGTTTGCTTAACATTTCATGTCCGCCCTCAAAAATAGTAAGCATAATATTTTTTGTTGCCTCTTGATAATAAATAACTCTATCACTTATTTTACTACTGCTGTTTTCTGAAGGAAATGTTTGTGTTTCAAGCATAAATTTCAAATCTTCTTTCTTTACATATTTAGAAGTATCTGTTTCCTTGAAGTCAAACAAAAGCTTGTTGAAAAAATTGACTGATTGTGAAATGGGAACAGGCCCTGAATATCCATCATGGATTCCAGCGAAAATTTGTATGGTACTATTCTTTCGTTTTTTAAGCGGCGTTTTCCAAAATAGAGGGGAGCGTTCCTTTGCCTTTAGGGTATCAAATACTTCTGAGGTGCCTATACACTTAATGATTTCAGAAGCATATTTATTTTTTCTTTCTATTGATTGACCATACCATGCAACTATATCTGAAATAGGAACCCATGCTGAGAAAGACCGAATATTGTGTCTGGATTTCATATACATCGCCAATGTTGCATAGCCGCCACCACTGTGTCCAATTACAAAAATTCGTTTCTTGTCCACATTCATATTTTTTAATGCCCAATCAATAGATTCGTCTATATCTGAAATCACAAATTCACTACAACAGGCTTTTGGATGGTTATTCACGCCTCTGAAATTAGGAAATATGTAGTTGTAGTTTTTTGTGTTGGCTTCAATATCTAACCCAATTGTTTTCAAAGAATCGGCAGGAAAGCTCCAGGAGTGTAGTTGAACAATTAATGGTTTAGGCTTAGTGTCAGTTGATTTGCTGTAATAAAAAATCTGAATTGTGCCGTCTATTGATGACTTAATACTGTCTCTCTTCAAAAAGTTCTTGGGTTGAGTATTATTGCTTGTTTGTCCGTTTGTAAACAAACTTATCAGGCATAATATACAAGGCAATACTTGTTTCATGATACTTTTACAATATTAAAACTTTTCAGGTCATGTTCGTTTAGAAAGTGAGTTTGAATTCGGTTTCCGCTAACGTCAGACTGTGAAAAAACGTCTGCTGTTAAACAAATATACACACAATGTGCATAAGCCAATGGGCGTATGATCTTTGTAAGCATACAGTATGCAATTCATACAGGGAGAGAACCGCTATCAAATTTACTTTATCACACTGGAAGAACAAGTGAGCGCTGATAATATCGTAAGGCTCATGGATGCATTTGGTGATAAGCTGGATCTTCAAAAACTCGGTTTCACTAACACCATACATAAGAGCGAGGGCCGGCCACCTTATGCGCCGGCAGTACTTTTAAAACTTTACCTATACGGTTATCTTAACAAAATACGCAGCAGTCGAAAACTGGAAAAAGAATGCAGCCGCAACATCGAACTGCAATGGTTGCTTCAAAACCTGCAACCAAATTATCATACTATTGCCGACTTCCGCAAGGTGTATGCCGTGCCTCTGGAATCTATGTTCAGGCTGTATGTTCAATTCCTCAACGATGCTGGCCTGTTGGGCAAAACAACTGTTGGCATAGACGGCAGCAAGTTTAAAACCGTGAACAGCCGTAAGAATAATTATAATCAGAAAAAGATAGATAAGCACAAACAGTTTATAGAAGACAAGACCTATACATATTTACAGGAGCTTGATGAACTGGACAAACAGGAAAATACTACAGCCGCTGATGAACTCCAGGTTAAGAAAGAAAAGATAGCACAAGGGCTTGTTCAACTAAAGGAGCGCGCTATTAAATATGATTCCCTTCAGCAGCAGTTAAATAATACAACAGACAAACAAGTCAGCACCACGGATTGCGACAGCCGCAGTATTCTGACTGTAAAAAATACTGTAGAAGTAGCATACAATACACAGAATGTGGTAGATGACAAGCATAATCTGATTGTGCACACGCGGGCCACCAATACTAATGACGGGAGGGCATTGTATAATGCAGCTGCGCAAGCCAAACAAAATTTACAATTAAAAAAAGGAGATTCGCTGATGATACTGGCAGACAAAGGCTACCATACCGGCGTCGAGCTACAGCAATGCCAGGACGATAATATGATAACGCACGTGGCCTGTAAAGAACAGCCTAGTGTTAAACACATAGCTAATGAATTTTTAGCAGAAAGCTTCAGCTACGATAAACCTACCGATAGTTATAAATGCCCAACGGGCGCCATGCTAACGTCAACGGGCACATGGCATAGTAAAAAAACTGAATCAGGGGAAATAGTTTACCGGTTTAAAAGTTATCGTACCGAAGCTTGCAAAACCTGCCCGTTAAGAAATCAATGCACCGTGCTTCCTAAACGTATCATACAGCGAACTGAATACCAGGATGCGGTTGACATTAATGATAACAACATCAAACAAAGCCCCCAGTATTACAAAAGAAGGCAGGCTATCTGTGAGCATCCTTTTGGAAGCATCAAGCGGCAATGGGGTTACACCTTCACCTTACTAAAAGGTTTACAAAAAGTAAATGGAGAAATGAACCTGATTATGTTCTGCTATAACTTTATGCGTACCAAAAATATCCTGGGCTTTGAAAAAATGCTTCAGGCTATTCAAAACTGGTTACCGGACTATAATAAAGTAACTGGCTCACTTAAAAAAGCTGCTATAACATCCATTTACTGCCTAAACAAGCAACCGCTTTTTGAAAGATCATACCCGTTGTTGTCTATCAGGGCGGCTTAAACGAATCGCTATCGCTTTTAAACGCAGCTATAATAGCCGATTTATCAACTTTTGAAAGTATTTTCACAGTCTGACGTTAGCGGCAATTCAAAACACAAATTAAATGACAGACTTTTCGCCTTCAACATTTGCATTGATTCTTAGTTGGATTTCTTGCTTTGGAATATTATTTTGGCAAGTAGGAGAAATGACAAAGTTCTTTGCAATGGCTAAGAACTCAAGAGTTTCTTTAATTTTCACAATTTGGTTTTTAATTTGTTTTTTATACCTAAGTCCATATAGGTATAATCTTTTTCAAATGATTCTCGCTACTTCCTATCCTTGGCAGAGTTTATCTGCATTTTTCAATTCAATAGTCCTTGTTCTTTATGTGCCTATCATCTTTTTTATACATTTAGCAGTTAGCACAGGACTGCCCATATATTTGTATATGCTTGCTGTTTCACAATACGAAACCTCTCAAAAAAAATGGACACTAATAGCTTCGGTAATACTCATACCATTTGTTTGTATTTTATCCTCCATAATATTCTTCTATATTCTTCCTTTCACTGCAAAAATATCTTCTGGGCTTCATTACCGTGATGTAGTGAAATCAGCTAATGGACCTGCATATACGTATCACAAATATTTATTTATTTCCAATTTTACAGACACAAGGGGCAATGGTGAGCTGGACGAAACTAAATTGACAGACAGAGACAAAATGATGCTTCACATTGTTTCATTCTATTTGCATCAAGACGAATATTCAAAATTTATGAATAAAGCTTACCCTCTTGATCAAGCTAAGTGAACAGCCGCTAACAGGTGCATTCAAGCAATTGGGGTAGGACGTTGGAGCAATGAACGACAGGTCGCTACTCAGCAGCGGTTGGCTTGACTTCATGGCATGAGCGGTGGTATGACCAATGAACAATTGGTTGTATATTTGGCAATAGCACCGGGCTGATTGTAATGCTATGGCCCCAACTTTCCTTTGGATTTTTCTTTCTTTAGAATATAGATTATTACTACTATTATATTGGGGGTTCTAGGGGGTGTTAATAAGTTAAAAAATGTGGATAATTTTGAAAGTAAGAGGCAGGGTGAACTTACCCAACTTTTAGTCTTAAGGACTTTATTTAGTATTAGTCCCCGCCTTTTCTTTCCTTGCTCCGGGTCCAGCTAGAATTATGTCTTTGAACTATCAAAGGTTATTGACAAGAGCAAGTTTTTTATAACATTAATATATTAAGGAATGAAGAATTGGGAATTTACTTTGGGGGTTGATGTATCCAAGAACACCCTGGATATTAGTTGTTCAGAACTCAATGAACATATTAAAATCAATAACGGAACAGAAGGTTTTGTATTATTTTTAAAATGGTGTAGGAATTATGGGATTAATCTTCAAAAAAGCTTTGTGGTTATGGAGTACACCGGTGGATATGAGTATAAACTTTTGCAATTTTGTGAAACACAAAATATTTTATACACGAGAATCCCGGGATTAGCAATTAAAAAATCTTTAGGAATTACAAGAGGCAAAAACGATAAAGTTGATTCGGCACGGATAGCCCAATATGGAGAAGAAAAACACAAGTCCTTAAAAGCTTCAAAGCCTTTAAATTCAGCAATAATAAGCCTCAAAGAACTATTAAGCTTTAGAAAAAGATTGGTTAGAGAAAACGCAGGGTACCAATCCACTATCAAGGAGCGTGAACATATGTACAGTGTAAGTAAAAAAGACATTGTTATTAAAACATTAGAACAAAAACAAAAAGCGAATCTAAAAAGTATAGCGGCTATAGAAGTTCAAATGATGAAAATTGTAAATGAGAATGAAAAGATCGCTACTAACTATATGCTTATCACTAGTGTTATGTTAATCGTGAATTGACGGATAAAGTCTTTTCAATTTTATTCTTGCTTCTTTATTAGTAAACTGCCAATTTATTTTACTATTCTTATTGTTTCTATTGGTTTGCCATGCCATAACTTCATCTTTGATTTTTTTCGTTGTCGGTAAATGTCTGTTTAAGCATTGCCCATTCAAAACATGGAGTTCTATCTCAGCCATATTGAGCCAACTACCATGTTTCGGAGTATATACGAATTCGAATCTATCCCAAATCCTTTTAGCTTCTGCCGGTTCAAAGGTTTCATAAAAAGATGAAGCCACATGAGTATTAAAATTATCCATTACTAAGTAAGTATTCCACAAGGAGTTTACCACCGTTCCACGTGATAAGATACCAAGCATTCCACAGAATAAGAGCCACCATTCCACAGGATAAGAGCCACCGTTTTGAGAAGGCAGCATTTTCTTTCCGGGGAGATGATTTGTTTTATTCCGGAGGAGATGTTTTTCATTCTTTCCGAAGGAGGAATTTTCTGTTTTTTTCCTGAAAGAGGTTACAGTTCATTCCTTTCCTGTCGACACTTGTTATAATTCATCCTTTCAAAGAGCGTGTTAAACAATGAGATTTAGGTTAATGCACAAAGTACTATTACAACATCTCATTTCTTTTTTCTCAAAGAAGTTCCCAGTAAACTAATTTTATGTGCATGAGCCGTAAGTCTATCCATAATCGCATCGGCAAGGGTAGGCTCTCCAATGTATTCATACCATTTGTTAACCGGTAATTGTGAGGTGATAATTGTAGCATGCTTTCCATATCTATCCTCAAGAATGTCAAGCAAGGTAAGTCTTATCTTATGATCGAGAGGGTTTAAACCAAAATCGTCCAGGATGAGTAAGGGAGCCCTTGCTATTTGATTGACCAATTTAACATAAGTGCCATCGAGGCGCGCAGCGGATATGGTTTCAATAAAACGACTCATAGAAAAATACAGGGTACTGTAGTCATTCAGGCACGCCTGGCGTCCTAGGGCGCAGGCTAAAAAACTTTTACCGGTTCCAGTCGATCCGCTAATAAGTACCGTTTCTCCTTTTTCAATATAGGTGCCGTCACATAATTGGAGAAGTTGTTCTTTGCTTATTCCACGTTCCGAGCCACAATGGATCTGTTCAGGAAGAGCATTGTAGCGCAACTTGGACCGGCTAAGATTACGGGTTGTACGCTTGTGGGATCGATACTGCGTTTCGGCTTCAGTAAGCATACCCAGCAGTGTGTGTGATTCAGGATGCTCGTGGATGGGGTGGCCCAGTATGGCTTCATATTGTTTAATCATTCCATAGAGGTTTAGCTTTTGCATCTGTTCCAAGGTGTTTTGGGTGTTCATTGTTTGTTGATTTGTTTTTTTATAATAATGATTGCTTTTGAAAAAAGAAAAAGGTTCTGGAGTTACTGGTAAGCATCTCCTCCCCGGACATTGGGATGGTCAGGCATCCGGAAGAGTTCAGGCTGCTCGTCGGTGATGAGTTTATCGAGGTGGTTTTTCAGGATATTATCAAGTGTGCTGTAGTTATAACGGTCTCCGTTTAACCCTCTTTTACAAGCTGCTTCCAGGCGTTCAGGGCCGTATTTGTGCCCAAGGCGAAGTATACCCTTGCAGGCATTAAAGGCTTGTTGGATAACGGGCCTACTCTTCAATACCTTCCCCACATACTGGTGTGTGTGGGTGCCTATTTTGGCAGCTTGCCCAAGGAAGTAATCCTGATCCCATCCATTCTGTTCGGCCACCTTTTGATGATGAATGGGCATGTGTTCTATAACGGTAGTAAAACCACCTTTTTTATAACTCCTTCTATGCATAGCAATACGGTTCAGTTCAAAGAAAACCTCCACCGTATCGGTATCATAGTTTACCGCTACCTTTTTACCAATATACTTGCAGGGAACGCTGTAATGGTGACCGTCTTCGCAGAGTGTGATATGATAGTCCATTTTAACCTTGCACTCGGCTTTATAGCGAATAACAAAAGGAGTTGATGGAAGGGGTTGCAATAACCCTTTTTCCAGTTCCAGGAACTGTTCCAGGCGACTGATCGCCTTTTTTTGAAAATCGGCTTGATGATGTAGTTCCAATTGCTTTTGGAAAGCGGCATTGATCTGTTCGAGGCTAAAGAACTCTGTGTCGCGTAAGGGGGCATACAGACGTTGATAAGTGAGCAAGACTTCCTTCTCTACTGGCGCTTTATCCTTAGGCTTGTATGGCCTTGCAGCGAACAGTGCCATGTTATTATGAAGGGCCCATTGCTCAAACACTTCTGTGAATATCGGCTCATACCTGCAGCTCTTTATTACAGCTGTACGCATATTATCGCATTTGATACTAAAAGGCGCCCCTCCAAAATAAGCAAGGCTTGCGTTAAGGGCTTTAATAACGCTTGGCATCGTTTCATTTGCAAGAGCAATCGCGTAGCTATAACCGCTATATGGCAGTATGCTCACAAAAACGCAGCACTCAACCAGTGCTCCTGTAGATCTGTCGATGTAGCTTATTTTGTCCCCGGCAAAATCCACCATCATCATCGCTGCCGGCTCATATTGCACATGAAAACTGGCCTGCTGTGGTAACATTAACTCTGCCAGCAACTCACAGAATTTCGAGTATTGATAACCTTCAGGATGTTCCCTTATGTATTCCTGCCATAACAACATCCGGGTTACACCCGGACGCTGCAGTTCCGCAAAATAATACTCCCTACGGTTCACTATAAACGCATTACGCGTATTCTGCTGGACGTTTCTGAAGGGGAAATGAGCAATCTCGGCCAGGACCGCATCGTCCATATTCAACAACTCTTCCAGGCTTTTAGGGCAGCTAGCCAGTCTTTCCTTGTATCGGTTTACTGTTGCCCTTGCTATTTTTAATTCCCGGGCTATCTGTCTTTCCGATAGCCCCCGCTGTAAGAGCAGGATCATTTTACGTACCACTTTCATTTCAATCAATTTTTTGGACATGCCTTATGAAGTTTAGTGTAGTATTAAACCCACGAAGCAATGTCAATTGGTTTTATAAATTGACGATCTGAAAAAGGATGATTTATAACAAACAGCTCATTCAAGCAAAGCCAAAGACCTGGCTCTTATCCTGTGGAATTTTTGGTATCATATCTGCGGAATGTCCGAATTTATATACCGGAAAATTAAGTGGCTCTTATCTGCGGAATGGTGGCTCTTATCCTGTGGAACAGGTGGCTCTTATGGCGTGGAATTTTTGGTATCTTATCCGGTGGAACGATGGCTCTTATCTTGCGGAATAGTGGCTTTTATAGTGTGGAATACTCACATGAGATAACAGAACAGTACTCTTTTCATCCTCTTGCGTTAGTAAAAGTGGTTTATAGTTTCCAATCAAAAAAATACAGATTAGATAAATTGCAATTAATATGAGCAACCCCAATTTTTTCATAAGAGAATGTCTAAAAAATTGAAACATCTACTTCTTGCAAATATTTTTCGTCTGTAAATTCTTTAAACTGTTTTGAACTTAATTTTACTTTTTTTCTTTTTTCAATCTTGACCAAAAGAAGTATCTGCCTGGAGGCAAGTCTTTTGCCACTGGACTACTATTTTTTAGAAAGTTGTTATAATGCGTTGAATCATTAACAAATAATTTTTTAACATACCAAACCTCATAACCAGGAATAATTTTATTATCCCGACCTCGTGTACTTACTACAATATAGATTGAACTAAATGGGTCACTGGGTTTTTTATCGGCATAACTTTTTTTCGCTCTTAATTCTTCATTGACAGAGCTCACTTTAATAAATTCAGTATCGGCAATTATATTAGCTGCATTTACTTGCTCAATTACATCAGCAGCATCAGCAATGTCAGATAAATAATCAGAATTTATTTTGAATAATTTTGTATTAGCTAAACTGTCTAATGATAATGTATTTTGAATACTTGTATTAATTTTTTGACGTAATATTAGCCTTTGCATCGAATCCAA
This sequence comes from Chitinophagaceae bacterium, assembly GCA_037718865.1. Lineage (GTDB taxonomy): Bacteria > Bacteroidota > Bacteroidia > Chitinophagales > Chitinophagaceae > JADCRZ01. The sequence goes on from JBBJMP010000001.1 coordinate 404,258, forward strand.
TTTGTATGTCCTGTCATATGATTGATATTCTACCTTAAATTTCAATTTTCTCAATTCTTGAGATAATCTTTGGAATTGAAAATTTAATTCGTTGGCAAAGCTTGATTTTGCAATTATTAAAGAAATTGTGAGAAATAGTAACTTAACTTTCATTTCTTATACAATTTTGTCAGTTCTGGATGTCATTTGTTAGTTTGATGTGTCGCTATAATTTGCGGCTAACGTTGAAGCATTGGCGATGGCAGGGCAATTGATAATGTCCCGCCAGGAACCGCTGCTGATTGAAAATATATTGCTTAAGATAACAACTAAAAGCTCAATCGATAACGTCCCGCTGGAACATATGCCGATGCTCATCCATAGCTGAATTTTTGGCGTCACGCCCTGCTATTGCTAATGCGATGTTGTGCGTTCGTGGCTTGCAATAAGGATTGTCAAATTTATATTCTTGAGATGAAAGAAAATAAAATTGTTATAAAACAAAAAATTAATGAGTAAAGGTTTAATGATTCTCTAAATCTTACTTTTACACATTTATATAGTAAATAGAAAATCAAAATAAAACTTATAATTAGAAATGCAAGCTCAATATCCCAGAAAATAATTGGAAGATTTAGTTGAGTGTCTAATCCTGAAATTACCCAAAAAGTCAAATAGCCAGCAGATAAAATAGTAGTTATAAAAATAACAATATCAATTTTTTTTGGTTTGTTAATTAATTCAACTATAATTTCAGAAACTCCATTTTCAGTATTTTTAAGCTTAGGTTTTATAAGCTTCTCAATTCCTCTCGATATATCAAGATATGCTTCATCTTTATTTTCCCATAATGATATTGGTTTAGCATTTTTTGGCAAGGCTTGCAGTTTAGCGAATGGTGTATTAGTAAAATTACAAGGACGTAGAATGAGAGGAATGACTTTTGCTTTATTACTTTTATGCATTTTTATTGCCTCCATCATTTCTTTTTCATAACAATAATCTGATGCGATAAAATCGGGGCTGATTAAGAGAAGAATTAATTGAGAATTTTGTAGTGCATTATCTATTTCGAAGCTCCAATCTTGACTTGCGTTTATTTTCCTGTCATGCCAAGAAAATATTAAACCATTTCTTTCATGAATTTTTAAATGGGTTTCTAAGTCGTCCTTATAATTCTCATCTTTGTGTGAGTATGAAATAAAAACATTTATTGCCATTATAATTTACATTGGAAGTATTCAAATATAGTAGGCAAAGACCTGCATTACATACTTAAATTGACTTAAATTTGAAAAGGTGAGTTGTTCAACTATTTGCCTTTAGTAGTAATGTTATATTTTGCGCTGCTGAAGGAAGTTTTTAAATCTACCGTCTTAAAACTAAAGAATAAAAATAGGTGCTACCCCCACCAAAGGATTTTTTCAGACTACCACGCATTCCATTTACATCTCTTTCTAATTGAATTACAAATATGTCATTACGAATATTTTTACTTCTCAAGTTATACAAAGATCCAACAGCTTCCCCTTGTAGCATAAGCTGATTTGTCAAATATCCTTTCATTCTTAGTTTACTATAATCGTAACATTCAAAATCTGCTGTCTCAGTAAAAGTAGTATTTTCTTCAACAGAAGTCGCAGTTACCGTCCATCTTCCTTCTATAAAATCACAATATATAGTTGTGCTTGTGTCGACGGCAGGCAATGCTGTATTGTTTGTGTCTGAAATCTGAGAGTCAACAGAAAAGGTGTCGGCAATTACTTCGGTGGCTTGTTGATTTTCTTGTTGCTGACTATCTGATTGATTCTTATTATTGCAAGACATTAGAATTACACAAGAAAATAGATAGATGGAAATTTTATTTTTCATTTTAATACTTATTACTAATGAAATAAAGTGTCTCTGGATTGTAAACTACATTAAATATTTTTATCAACTTCTTTCCTTTCAATTTGGGCATTTCGATTTCATGACGCACAACGTTGAGTATTTGCGTAATCTAGGATACTTAAATTACCAAATTTGTTTTAAAATCAACATGCTTTTTTATAGTTATCCACATACATTTCCCCTTTTTTAACTACCGCAAACATTCTTAATATTAATTTGAATTTGATGTTGTTGAGTACTATCTTGTAGCATTTTGTTTGCAGCTTCCTTTGCCCGTAGCTGCTGATTTCTTTATCCCATTGCATTGCACTGCGTGCGGCCTGGTTTAGCTCCTGCTTCAATTCTTTATTAGCTATGTGACTCACTCTTTTCCTTCCCTTTATGCTCGTTCCGGAACTAAAGTCAAATGGAACTACACCAGCATAGACAGCATAACTTCTCGGATTATCAAAACTAGTGAAGTTTTCCGTATATGCTATTGTCATCAATCCGTTCACTTTCCCGATACCCCTTATACTCGTTATGAGCATATAGTTGGTACTAATCTTTTCATCCTTTGCCACAATTTTCATCATTGCCACTTCCACAACTTCAATACTTTTTATATTCGCTTTTTGTTTTTGTTCCAGGGTTTTTACAACGATATCTTTTTTGTTTGCACCGTACATATGCTCACGTTCTTTAATAGAGGATTGATACCCGGCATTCTCCCTGACCAATCTTTTTCTAAAGCTAAGTAACTCCTTAAGGCTTACTATCGCTGCATTTACCGGCTTTGAAGCTTTCAACAACTTATGTTTCTCTTCTCCATACTGAGCTATCCTGGCGGAATCCACTTTATCATTTTTACCTCTTGTAATGCCTAAAGACTTTTTGATTGCCAGACCGGGTATTCTTGTATACAGAATCTTTTGTGCTTCGCAAAATTGCAGCAGTTTATACTCGTAACCACCGGTATATTCCATTACCAGAAAACTCCTTCGCAGATCGATTTTTAAGTTCCTGCACCATTTTAAAAATAATACAAAGCCCTCTGTTCCATTGCGAATTTTAATGTGCTCATTAAGTTCAGAGCAACTAATATCCAGCGTATTTTTTGATACATCAACCCCTAATGTAAAATCCCATGCCTTCATAATTATATGATGATTAAATGTTATAAAAAAAACTTGCTCTTGTCAAAAACCTTTGATAGTTCAAAGAGATAATTCTAGCTGGACCCGGAGCAAGAAAAGTAAAAGCAGGGACTAATACGCAAACAAGTCCTCGAAGACTAGAAGGCAGGTAAGTTCACCCTGCTTTGTACTTTCAAAATTATTAACATAATTGGGAATTATTAACACCCCCTTGCAACCCCCATTATAATAGTAGTAATAGTATATGAATTATTCAAAGAAAAGTCCAAAGGAAGGCAGGGAATTCATTGCTCGTCCTGCCCGGTACAAATGCCAAATTGAAAATATAAAGTTGAAGTTAACAACGAAAAGTCAAATTGAAACTCGTCTGTAGGAACCGCTGCTGATGCCTGCAAATAGTTGATGTTACATTGTCCAGCCCTGCTTTTGCGAATACTTTTGTTGGCTGCAGGCTTAAAAATTATAGGAATTTACAGGGCTTCTAGTTTTTCTTTTAACTTCTGGATATAATCAACATATTCTGTAACAATGCACTCCCTTTTTAGTGTTTCAATCAATAAGTTTTTAAATTGTTGCTTTAATTCTTTATCTCGATTCACAGCTTTTTCTATATTACTGTTTGCGTTTTTGGTTGGGTCATAAACATATTCATAGCTATTTTTTTTTAGTTGATCTTCTATATGAAGTACCGTCGAAAAATCTTCCATTGTTGAAACATTTTTGCAAACATCTCCATATGCTAACCAAGATTTTTTATATTCAGGAAAATTTCTTTCAAAATCAATTCTTTTGTTTTTAGAGGTTTCATCAGAATCTGCCACAATAACAAATTGCTTATTTGCCAAAGTTAGTATTTGAACTAGCGTTTCAACGCCTGATATGCCGCTTAGATATACTGTTCCGTAATTGCTGAATTCTTTTTCGACTTTATGAAATTTGCAATATTTATTAAACAATTCTTTATCAAGATATCCTTCAAAGATTATATTCTTTGGTTTCAGACATTCGAAGATACTTGAGCCTATTGCTCTTCGAAGGAGTTCATCCGTTGTGTATGGGGCATTAGCATCTTCTTTTTTTAAAACTGTAATATCGTCAGCTTTTTCGACTACAATATGTCGATCAAGGCAAGTCGAATCAATCATATATTGTGAATGAGTTGAATATATCACTTTTGATTTTTTTGCGATTTCAAGCAGCTCATCTCGTAAATATTGTGCACTGGTAGGATAAAGGCTTTGATCAGGTTCATCAATCAGGATGATATCATATTCCAAGATTTTATTTGACCGTGATTCAGTTGAAAGCATCAATAAAATGCAAATAAACTTCTTAAATCCATCACTTCTGTCTTCGAAACTATATTTTGCCTTGTCAACAACTTTAATTAATATTTCATCTCCATTAGGCAATAATTGGATTGATGTGCCTTTGAAATCTTTCCAGATTCTCTGAAAGGTGGTTGTAACTTTTTTTGATACTTGCTCCAACAGATTTGAGTAATCTCCATCTTCAGACTTTGCAACCTGAAATTCTTTTTTAATATCTCCCCGACCGCATAAGGCGAACACATTTTCAAAAGCTTTAAATTTTGAAGGTGTAGCAATAAATTCATCGATATCTACACTGCTTGGCAAAAGATAGCTGTCGCTATATTGCCAATAGTGACATTTGAAATTGCTTTCCTTATAAAGAGTGCTTACTATTTCGAGAGCTATCTTATCCAAATCAAACTTGATTGTACCTGTAGTAGAAATAATTGTTCCAGTGATAAAAAGTTGACTTTCTAACTCTATTTCTTTTTTGTTAGGAAAAGTCCAATGGACTAAAGCTGGTTTTTCATCATCGCCAATGAGTATTTTGTTGTTGATATTATAAAATACTTTTTTTAAATAATCTTCTAAAGAAATGCCGCTCTTAAATTTAATGTTTTCAACACCTTCATATTTTTCAATAATTCTTTCCTCGACGGTTTTAAAATCTTTGGAATCTAATATATAAACTGCCCAAATTAGAAATTCTGATATTTTTTCATTATCAATTCTTTTTCTTTTATCCCTATCAGAAACTTCATATAAACCAAACAATGAAGCGATAGCTTTTAGAACCTTAGTTTTACCGGCTTCATTTTTACCTATTAGAACTAAACAATTGTGATTGAAAGATATTTTTTCATCTTTTATAGATCGGAAATTTTTTATTTGAATTTCTTTTAGTTCCATTTTGAAAAAGTCACTTTCGGTTAAGAAGATATTACAAAATAAGACCAGATTAACTGGTCTTAAAAATTGCAAGGAGTTTGTTGTACGGCGTACGGGATTCGAACCCGTGTCATAAGATTAAAAAAGTTGACTCCTTGCAAAAAATGTCTTAGGTCCTAACCACTAGACGAACGCCGCATAATAAGGAGTTTAAAGGTAATTGATTTCGACAAAAATAAAAATTCTCTGTAAGAGTTGAAATCAAGTACCATATAGCGTGCTTGCAGCCAACGATGGCGCATTGGCGATGGCAGGGCATTGATGATGTCCCACCTGGAACCGCTGCTGATTTAAATATATTGCTGAAGATGATAACTAAAAGCTAAATTATTAACGTCAGCTGGAACATATGTCGATGCGGATCTATAGCTGATGATTACAACGTCAAGCCCTGCTATTGCCAATGCACTGTTACCGGCTGGCTTGCGTCTGCCGAAGTTTAAAGTCTGCCATTGCTTTTTGTATATACTCTAAGTATTTCTGTTTGTCGGTCAAATACAGTTCAGATAATTTGTTTCGTGTTTGCCTCATGTAGTCAACGGCATGAAAGTCTTTTTCTAATTCATTACTCTGTGAGGTGTGTTGATTTTGCCGGACAGTAAAGTGTCATAGGTTAATAATAATGTTTCAAATGTAGTATTATTGTTTATTGTTATCAAAGTATATGCATTGATGCCATGCCTCATAAAACCTAATCATAAGATTAATGGGCGATAGCCCATTCCATTTCTTCTTTCTTTTTTTGGTTCTTTTTTTCTTTAGTTTTTGATTAATCGATTCCTTGAAATACTTATCCACATTGGCTTTCAGCAGTATTTATTATATCTGTTTTTGAAATTAATCTGGCTATATTTGTTTTGCCGGAACCAAGCGGAAACAGGCTCTGCAGAGGTGCAACCTGCCAGGAATAATTCCGGACATCGACGCATACATCAGCTCTTTGACATCTTCTGTTCAGGTGGACTCAGGTTGGCCGACAGGCAGCGGTCAATGAGCTGATCGGGAAGCGCAAATTTTTTTACTTGTTTTGCTTTCATGTTGAAGCTAATTGTTTTTCATAATTGTTAGGAGATAAATAACCAATTGAAGAATGTAACCTGGAGGGGTTATAGTACATTTCAATAAACTCAAAAATTTTGCTATGGGAATCATCAGCGTTCAGGAACGCGCCGCCCTCTAAAAGCTCTGCTTTAAACCTGCTGAAAAAGGATTCCATATGCGCGTTGTCATAAGGATTATCGGCATCACTCATGCTTTGTGCAAGGGTACGGTCTTCCAGTATTTTTCTAAACTTGTTTCCTGCATACTGGCCGCCACGATCGGAATGAATCATTAAACCGGGAAATACTTTACGTGACCTTAATGCCTTGCTCAAAGAGGCGGTAACCAATGCTTCACGCATATGGTCCTGCAAATCCCACCCCACTATTTTCCTGGAACAGATATCCATCCGGACAGACAGATAACGAAAGCCACCTTCGACCATGGGGATGTAGGTAATATCGCCTACCCACGCCTGGTTGATTGCCTCAGGAAAGACCAAGTCCTTGAAAAGGTTTGGGCTGATGGCATAAGGATGCCTGCTGTCGGTGGTCTTGGGAACAAAAGATCGCGGCTGTATAGCTTTGAGCGCATTGCCGACAAGATATTTGCGGACCTTATAGCGGCTTACATGCACTTTTTGATGGCTAAGTTCAGCCACTATTCTCCTAACGCCATATCGACGCTTATGTTCCTTGAAAACGGCAATCACCTTCTGTTCCATAAAACTGTTTGTGGCTTTGATTTGATAGGTGCTTTTATTGTTCCATTCGTAGAAACTGCTGCGGCTGATTTGCATCACTTCGCATATTAACCGAAGCGGATGCTCATCGCGGATGCTATTGACAAAAGCGTACACTATTGTCATATCCCGCGGCTGAAAATTCCCAAGGCTTTTTTTAAAATATCACGCTCCTGTTCGGTGCGCCGCAGTTCGGTTTTTAAACGCTCAATTTCCTCCAAAGAGTGATCGAATGTAAATGATTTTGTTCCCTTTTGATTTGAATTGCTGGAAGTGAATTGAGAAGCTTTATACCAACGGCGTAACAAAGATCCACTAACACCCAGGGCTATTGACAACTCCGAAACAGGGCGTCCGGCAGCAATCATTTTAATAACATCTTCTTTAAAAGCTAAATCATATTTCCTGTTTGTTCTCTTTTTAGATAAACTCATTGTTGCTCAAATTTAAGCAACTTTACTGTCCGGATTTATTGGTGCACCTCACTGTGTCTTCATATGTCACTTCTTTAGGTGTTCTAATATCTATAATTGAATATCCAAATTTTACATTTATCAAGTTGTACTGTTTGATACGAAAACAATTTACCATATGTTTAAAATTCCAACTTACCAAACTGTCCACTTTCAAAATAGTCGACATGCTGATATGCTGAGCATCTGAATGATACTTTTGTGTCAGAGCACCTTCCATAACATATTTGTCAGCAAGATTGAGTTGTTCTTCCGTAATATTGACAAGTTCAAGATTTGAAGAGGGTATGGCTTCAGGTAAATCTCTTACTTTCTCAGGTGCATCTTGAAGTTCTCCAATAGTTACGTCTGAAAGAAGAATAGTGAATTTACCTTGTCTTGCCTGATCAATAAAAGAAATCGTCCATTCAGAAAATTCCTTGTCGTAATAGCCACCCCCAAACGGATGTGTCAAGATAAAATTTCATAGGTCAAATTTACAGAAAATGTCACTCATTTACACTGCAATGTACTTCATGCTGCTTGCCTAAAGCTTGCCGGTAACGTTAGGGCTTGGCGATGGGCTGGAAATTTATAATGTCAAGCCCGGAACTGTTGCCCAATAGAATTACCAAAGATGAAGATAACAACAAAAGCTGATTAAAGAAAGTCAAGCTGGAACTACTGCTGATATTGATTTGTAGCCGATTGCTCTTCCGTCAGCCAGCCTATTGCCAAACCCCATGTAAGCTGCCGTTTAGTCCACGCCGTGCATAAGTAACACCATTCTTTCTCTGTCATCGTAAATTAGTTCTTTGAATAATTTTGGCTTGTCCTTTTCTAATTCCATTATTCTGTCCAAACACTTTTTATAAACTACTGTGTCTAGGTGATATAATTTTTGATAACTCAATATTGCAGAGTCTTTTCGTCCAATTATTTCATAGTAATTTCCAACGTTCCAATTGTAGCCGTGATTGACTTCTGCTGCGCTTGTCAAATCTTTAAAAGCATTGTCAAATTGTTTCAATTTAATATAAACGCCTGCTCTTGCAGCAAGCATTTTTGGTGAACTATAATTTTGTCCTTCGTCAAATGCTGAGAAATCTTGTAAGGCTCTTTGCAGGCTGTCAATTTGATAATAAAGGTCGCCTCTGATAAAATAGAGGTCAAACAAGTTTCCACTGTTAAGGTTGGTGTCACTAACCATTATGTCATTAATTGCTCGAATGCTTAAAAGCTTGTCGGTTTCGGCTAATTTATAAATGCTGTCAATGACCTTTTCCCATGCTAATATTTTAGCATTGTCTGTCTCTGCTTGCTTAGAAAAATCTTGCCTAATATCTTGAAGTTGGTCTTGAAAACTTTTCTGTCTCTGCTGACAACTTGAAAGTAAGGTGATAAGTGTCAATATGTGAATACAAGTCTTCATAAACGGTCTGTGTCTTAAATGGCAGCTTACGGCTACGGCTTTGCGGATGGCAGGGCATTTTATAATGTCCCGCCTGGGACCACTGCTGATTAAAAATATATTGTTGAAGATACCTACAAAAGCTCAATAGTAGAAGTCCTGCCCGAACAACTGATCCCATGCTGCTGAAGTCGATTGTTACCGCGTCAAGCCCTGCTATTGCAAAGCCGAGGTTGGCTGCTGTACTTTCATTCTTTTGATTTACCCCAATTTTGTATCGCGTTAATTCTGTCATTTTTTTCTTTCGCAAGTACTTTAATTATATCAAATCTTCCTCTTTCAAAAATTGGAGTTTCAGTTAAGATGTCAGAGTCAAAAGAATGAATGTAAATTCCTCTAATTACTTTCTCAACAATTACTATTAAATCATAAACTTCTTCAAATGTAATATCAACAGAAAGTTTACCTACGTCCCTGTCTGTATGTGCATATAACTTGTTACGAAGAAGCAATATTTTCTTGGTTAAACTTTTCTTAGAAGATAATGTATTGCGCCAATCTATGATTGCGTCGGCAGGAACATGGTGTCCCTTGTAAATATTGTTTTCAAGATTTTTTATAAATGTCCACAGATTGTAAAAGTCTTTGTCCGACTTACTGAGCAGTTTATTTATCTCTATTACGCAAAGTCTCCAAAGCGAGTGTTGTAAAAATTGAAAATGTCGGGAATGACTTAAATATTCAGCTTCTTCTTTTGTATCTGGCTTATGTAGATACTTTGAATAAAGGAAGTTTTCTTTGCAATTAATTAAAATTTTCCAGATTGCCCAAATGTCACTTTTTAAATCTCTTTCCATAAGGCAGGTTTAGTCGTATAGCAGCCAACGAGTGCCCGCTTGCCGACGTGTGGGTTTTCAAAGTTCATCTGTCCGAACTTCCGCACAACCGCGAACGGATGCCAAATGTAAAGAACAAAAGCTGAACAGCGTAATTTCTGCCGGGACTGAAGCTGAATAATGAACTGCTGATGACGCAACAACATCCAGCCCACATGGCGGCAAACGGTTTGTTAGCTGCCGCCGTTCTCTCTCGAAAGATAAGTTTTTAAGTTAGTTATCTTACCTAAAACTTTTCGTTCGTACTTATCAAAGTTCAAGTAATTTTCTATCACTCTAATTTTATAAAGTGAAGTAAAAAAGATTTTAAAAAATTGATTAGCTGAAGCTCCATAAAGCACAAAAAGCAAATGCTTATTTATCATTGAAAACAAAAAATAAGTAAACACTATTATTCCTATCATAACAAGAGCTGTGTATAAACTATACACGTACTTCACCAATTCAGCACTAGGATTGTTTCGTAGTTGCAATACCTCATTATATTCCAACTCGTATCCTTTTAGAGCAGACTTTATCAGCCGTTTTGACCATACTCTCGTTAAAAATTTTAAAGCTGCAATAGATTTGAAAACACCATATTTAAAAACATCTGTAAAGAGGTTTGTGATAATTCCAAAAATTACTAATGATAAGAAGGGCTGGTCTTTAATAAATTCGTTACACCGGTGAAGTATATTTTCGAACGACAGGAATAGAATAATCATAGCTAAAAATAATCAAAGTTCATAGTCTATTTGATATTCTTGTTTAAAGAATGGTCTAAGTGTCCAACAGTAAGTGGTTGCGAAGCAAAGAAGCAAACGAGTTTTCAGTAAGTGCTGCGTGAAAGATATGCTGCACTAATTGCGTTGTATCCCTCGAAGCCTGCGTTAAGAAATAAAGATGCGGAAAATTATTTTCGCTAAGTGCTGCTAAAAATTTAGAGTGACTGTCGCTACACGGTGGCAGCTAACGTACAGGTATTGCTGCAGGTGTGGAATTCATTGTTCGTCCAGCCCGGAACCGCTGCCCAATTGAAAATATAAAGTTGAAGTTAACAACAAAAAGCCAAATAGATATTCGTCTGCCGGAACAAAAGTACAGCGATGCAAACAGCCGAAGTTTCAACGTCCAGCCACACTTGCAGCAATACTTATGTTAGCGGCATACCTTTTAACTATTGTGAATGTAAATATCATAAGTGCTTGTTATGTTGTCTAATTTTGTCAATCCACAAATATTATCAAGTTTTTTAAGTTTCGGCACATACTTGATGCTTTGCAAGAAACATTTACTGTCAAAGCCTTTCTTTTTGTGAGTTATAATTTCTTCGTTGAAGTTTTTTTCCCTTTCGGTGTCATACATTGTTGCTACTTCAACTAAAAACTTTCTCCACCATGCATAATAAAAATAATTTAAATGTCTAATTGTCTTGCCCTCGTGTTTATATGTACTAAGCATCGTATAAAACGCTAGTAAATCAAATACTGCTTGTATTTGTTCTTTGTCTATGGGTGTACCAGAAATACAACTTTCAGTTTCTTCAATCATTGAATTGATAAAACCTTGTCTATAAGTGGACTTTGTATTGTCATTCCAATTTGCTTTTACTTCCCATGCTTTACTTCTTGATTTGCGAAGTTCTTCAGTCCGGAATTCTTTAAAAAGCTGAATTGTGGTTTGTCTTTTTTGATAACTGTTAAATTCAAAAGCTATCCATCCTGTAACACACAACGTCAATAGTGCTATGATGGGACCAATTGTCCCACTAACATATTGACTAAATAAGTACCAAATATTTAAGTTAGGAGAAAGACTATTTGCATAAAATTTATTTACATAAACCAATAAAGGAAAAACGATAGCTAATGAAAGCAATAAAAATAATCCGATTTTTTTCCAGTTCATAGTAGATTTAATATTGGTGATGTCTATATCGTTTCACACTTAGGAAACGTCTTCTAAGGTTGCCGCTAACGGACGAGTATTGGCGAAGGCTGGATATTCGTTGCTTGTCCAGCCCGGAACTGCCGCTGAGTAAAGTAATAAAAGTACAAATTAACAAGTAAATGTTCAGTAGAATTCCGCTAAGCCTGGATGCTGTATAGTAGCGATTTTTAGTTGATTGATCTTCCGTCTGCCCAGCTTATGCCAATACTTTTGTTGTGTGCTGTACATCTATTTTGTGTTTTTAAAACTAAATTTCCATTCATTATTTACAGTTGTTCACCAGGCCTTTCCATAATAACGCTTGAGCCAACTGCATAAGCCAGGTAAACCCGGATATATTGTTCTTTCTGCAATGCCATTTTGGTCTAGCATATCCCGGACTTCAGACTTTGCACTCGCCTCGATGACAATTCTTAATATTAATCCGGGGTTAACAGTCGATTGCATAGAAAGAAAGTTATTGTGTGATTCATCAGGACCATTCATTATTGAAAGAAGACCGGACTGATTCGCTATCCGGGAATCCAATGATGGCGGCTCCCAGAGCAACATAAGTGGGTTATTAACCAAGCTTGAATCTAGTGCGGCCAAATCGGAAAAGCTTTTTTCAAGCAGCCGTGTGTCATAAACCCAGGCAATACCACGTAAACTTCCTGCTCCCTGATTGTTTTGTTCGTTAAGGTCACGTAACATTCCTGCGTGCAAGCACCATATTACACCATCATCTTTTTTGTACCTCTCATCACCGCAAGCAAAATGCGCAGCTACAAGGGGCGAAGTAGTCCAATCGAGAACTCTTGTAGGTAAACCATTATGTTGAGCCACGGCAAGGACATACCACTCTGATTTTTCATCAAATGCCCCTGAGTTCGCATATTTTCTGAAACTTCGGATAAGCGATCTTTCAATAAGGTTTGTATTTGTGTTCAGTTTCTTTGGGAGTCTTTGGAGGCTCGTTGCAAGCTCCCAAGTAGCTACATCCATTCCACGAAAAACATAAGGTGAGCGTATATGATCGCCTTCTTCTGAGCGTAATTGAACTAGCTGACGTGAATGAACCTCCGAAAGAAGTTGAGCCCATGATGAAACTCTAATTTCTGTTTCTGAAAATGACATAGTACCTACTTATTTTAAGCCAATATCTGTTCTACTGCAAATATTGGATATATTAAACTTAGAAAATATTTTCGAAAATAGTTATGTAACAAGGCAAAATAGCATTGCGTTTCTGCTATAATACGATTGTTTCGTCACCTTAAAAAAATACTAATTCCGAAAACAAACGTTCAACTGAATACAGCTTCAAAAGTATAGCACACAACGAGTACGGCTTTGGGCAGGCGGGGAATTGCTTTCCGCCCCGCTTGCCCAAAGCCGCCCGTTAGCAGCAGCTTTTATGTTGCAAAAACAAACAAGAACAATGCTATAATAAAGGATAGTAAATAAATAAAATAAAAAGATACAGTGGTCCAAAGTGTCCATTTATATTGTTTTGCAGAATTTTCCCCTTGAAAACTTTTAAGATATTTTTCCTTTTTTGTTCCTGTAAATTTTGAGTATGTGTCAGCAATAAAGTCAATCGCTAATTCTGTGTCTTTTTGAGCAAAAGCAACTAGTCTGTTGTAATGTGTCACCATATCTTGATGTAACTTCTTTCTTCCCTCGTCATTGGCTTGATAGTACAAAGGGATTAAATGTGATTGGTCTTCCTCGAAGCCGCTTCTTATCGCATTAATAGTCTTTTCAAAAGATTCATTACCGTCTAGAAGTGATTCAGTATCCATAGTTTTCTCTCTGGAAAAAGAAATGTCGATCCCACGAAGATTATGATTGAGTATAACAAAAAAATATAAATAAAGTCCTCGATAAATTATGCCACTTGAAACTGAAATTGCAAGTAATAAAAGTATTGGTTTTAGAAAGTGTGGGGCAATTACCTTCGTTATGTCACCTATGTTATTTGCAAAAATTGAAATTCCACCTATAGCAAGTCCGATTATCCAAAGAGATATATTGTCAGATTTCTCAAACACATATTTAAGAAGTTCTATATCTTGCTCGTTTGATTTTCGAAAAATATCTCTGAATTGATCAAATGGTCTGTCCATTGAGCTAATGATTTGAAATTTAGGGTGTGTCCAGCAAAGTTGCTGCTAACGTTGACGGCTTGCAGCAGGTGGGGAATTTATGAAGTCCCGCCCGGGGCCGAAGCCAAATTTATAATTAATAGCTCATTGTTTATTCTATTGCTGAATTATAACGTCCCGCGCGAACCAATGTACAATAGCAATTATAGCTGATTGTTACTCGTCAAGCCCCACCTTTAGCAAACCGAGGTTAGCGGAAGTTTTATTTATATGCAATGACTGCACTTTCAAAAATAAATTATAAAGTAATTTTATAGGCTATCGATTGATAGACCTATGAAAATTTATCTAAAAATTTATTTCCATTGACATGGTAATTGGCTCCAATACGGTGTGCTTGTCTTTTAATGCTTGATTTTTTGGGTCATTTATAATAGCACCAAGCAATTCTAAATTGGTAGTTTCAATTACCAAAACTACTGAATTGGGGTCATCCACATCCTGAAAAGCTTTGTAACTTGTCATGGCAGGAGCAAATATTTCTAACCGTTCCTGATGACCTTTTATCCAGGCATTAATGTCGCCAACTTTGTGACGGGTTATTACTGTTGCCATTTTTTTTTAATTTAGATTGTTTGTGCCTACTCTAATCGGTTTTCGGCTTACCCGTTTTAATTTTTTGTTTTATCAAAGTAAATTTCTTGCAACCTGTTTCAATTGTATAGTGTCGTTCAAAAATTTCCGCTAACGTTGAAGCATTTAGAAAGTGGGGGCATGGATATTCGTGCGCCCTGGCTAACACATGCTGGATGATGATCCACTGTTCAAATATATTTTGAAATGCTCAATATTTGTTCCGTCTGCTGGAACTATTGTTGAAAGATGATCTACAGTTTAAGCACGGATTACGTCCGCCCCAATTTTATAAATGCATTGTTGTGCGTTCGTTTAATTACCATGCAGTTCGATACTAGGCCAGCGTTTCTTGTCCCTTAAATAAGTATCAAACCAATTAATGATTTGAGTATAGTAGTTGTCTCTATGTTCTATAAGTGAATGTTGCCCTCCTTCGTAGAGTATAAATCTAACTGGCTGTTTTAGTTGATAAAGTTTATTTACAAGGTCCAAGACCTGATTTGTAGGAACACGCCAATCAGCAGTTCCCTGAAGAATTAGAATAGGTGTCGTTCTATTTATATTTTCAGCAAAATAAACTGCAGAACGCTCTTTTAAGGTCGCGGTTTTGTTTTTGGCATAACCAGGTATCAATGGAGCATATATTGTTGTATCCATTTCCGGTCTTGTTTCTAGCCATTTTATTAAGTCCGCTAAACCACTTTTTACTACGGCCGCTTTTATTTTTGTCGTTCTTGTTAGTGTTCTATATGTCATCATTCCACCACGGCTCGATCCAAACATGCCTATTCTTGAAGTATCTGCCCGGGTGATGTGATTAAGCAGAGGTATTAGATTAAGCACATCATTTAGATCCTTACCTCCAAATTCGTCTTTTCCTTCACCACTATCATTACCTCTGTATTGACTGGCTATAATCACATACCCTTTACTGCTAACCTGACCAAGATCTCTTAAAAAGCTTTCATCAGTAATTTTACCAAACTCCCCGAACCCACCTCTGTTGTAAATAATGCAAGAGTATTTACCTTCTTTCTTAGGAACTGCCAAATATCCTTTTACCTTAAGCCCGTCTGAAAGGTAGGCAATATGGTAAAAATTGACAGAATCTATAATAGATTTAATATCAGGAATAATTTTTTGAATATTTTTCAAAGTGGAATCAGGTACGTCATATAGGGTGCGTTCAATAATCTTTCCATCTTGTGAATTAGCCGATGTATATATCAATACCATCAATGAAAACAAAAAGTATTTCATATTGAAGATTTTAAATGACGCACAACGGTTAGGGCTTGCAGCAGGTGGGGAGTTCCGTGTTCCGTCTGCTGAAAATCGCTGCTAAATTATTAGTTAATTGCTGATTGTTTATTCCAAAGCCAAATTTATAATGTCCGCCTAACCAATGTATAATAGCGATTTGAAGATGATTGTAATTCCGTCCTGCCCCGATTGCTGCAAACCCAGGTTATGCGCCGTAAAATGACCTACGAGCACTACCCCATCATCTAAGTGTAAGATTTGTTTTATGAAACAATTAACTCCAATGTTCCTTAATATATGTATGTGCCTCGCTTGGCTTTAAATCAATGGTTGATGCAAACCGGCGAATGTAAAACATTTCATGGCCTTTCTCGTCTCTAAAGAAAACAGGTTCTGACGACTTTCCTTTAATTATAACTACACAAATTAATTTCTTCTCAATTTTAGGAAGAGAAATTTTTAGGTAGCGTTGAAGTCGATCACCAAGATGGCACTGTATTAGATTATCAAAATGTTTCTGAAACTCATCTATGTTATTAGCTTTATTGAAGGACTTTAAGTCTAGTTCTAAACCCAAAATGTTTTTGTTGTCATCTATGCCGATTATCAAAGTGCCACCTGCATCGGAATGGGCCTGTCCGCATCATGCCTGCAATTAAACGTCCATGATTATTCTCTTGCTCATGCCCAATGAAATATCACTGCACCGGAGTAAGTAACCTTCTTTATCTTAACCTTTAACCTTACCACTAAAGAAAGCCTGCCAGATTTATGGCGCATAACGTGTCGGGTATTACCGAAGGCGGCCTAAAGTTATTTAAAATATCAGCGTGATACGCCGCTTTCGGTAATACCATGTTAACCGACGTTGACGCTGCTGATCAGGGTGCAAGCGGTTGTGTAAGGAAAAATAATTTCGCTAATTTCCGATTGGCGAAGTTATTTTTCCTGGTCAGGACGGACCACTTCATCTTGCACATAACTATGTTGCCGTTGGGTTGACTACGGGTTAAATCACCTTTCTTTTACGAGGTTAATACGGTACTCGAAAAATTGAATTTGCAAAAAATAGTGGGTAACTTCACCGGGTGAGCCGGGCGCTTCGGCTTTGATAAACAAGTTTCCCTCGCCTCCGCGCCCGGCTCACCTGAACTATCCTTTTCTTATGCTCTCTCATTTTACTCTGTGAATATTTTTATGCCAGTAGGCTTCACTTCGGCGTCCGGACTGAACACAACTGCGATCATTCACAGGGTGACTGCCAGCAGCGTCAATGTCGTGTTAACGTTTGTATTAGTGTATTATACGAATATACCACTTTACAGAGACCTTGAAGATCATTATGTCATCATTGTCCTTGCAAATTATATGGGGCGCTAATGCGCTTACCATTCCACGTCTCCCTTCTTCCAGATATCATCTAACGGACTTACTATATTAATCAGCTGATCACGTTTTACATGGAGGTATCGCTCGGTAGTCCTTATGTTAAAGTGACCCAAAATGTCTTTGATATACCTGATGTCAATTCCTTTTTCCAGGACATGTGTAGCAAACGAATGCCTCAGGCTGTGAAAACTTACCTCTTTCTTTATGACAGCCTTTTGCCTTGCCATCTGGAAGATTTTCTGCGCACTCCGGGCGCTGAAAATGGAACCAGGTTCCTGGCCTTCAAATAAATAAGTTAATGGGCGTGGATTGCATATTTTAATGTAGTTTCTTAACACGTCTAGCAATACAGGGCTCAAATTTACATACCTGTCTTTTTTGCCTTTCGATCGTTCTATAAATAATTGCATCCTGTCACTATCTATGTCTTTTAATTTCAAATTCACTACTTCACTAACCCTTAAGCCGGCACTATACGCCGTAAACAAGATTGCCTTATGCTTTTTGTTTGCCAGGGCATTGAATAATCGCGTTATTTCTCTTTCACCAAGTACATTTGGCAGCTGTTGTGCTTTTTTGGGCCTCGGGATGTCGATAAAGAACTTGTCCCTTCCAAGCACCTGCTCATAGAAAAATTTTAATGCATTAATGCGACTATGAATGGTGTTTTCCGTTAGCCCATCATTTATGCATTTTAATAACCACCTCTTTACATCCATGATGACCACCTCCATCCCTTCCATACTTCTCGTTGCACATTTGCACATTACTTCGGAAGGTATTTCAGCTTCAAGATATTTGCCTTATCACCCGCCGCTTCGTTGGCAATGAACAGGTCACCGTTCGGCTTGAATGCAATGCCTTCAGGTTGTTTGTATAATGTGGGATCAAGGTGAAACAGGTGTTCAACATTTCCCTGTAAATCACAAATCAGCAATAACCTTCCAACAGAACAAAGCACATAAAGCTTTTTCTCTATTGGATGTATGGCAGCCGCAGAAGGCCTGAAGACGTTACTTTTGTCACCGGCTGCCTTTATTAAACCGGGGTTGCTGATCTTAAATAGCGGAGCTTCGTTAAATTGTTGTTTGCTGATGTTAAACGTATAGGCGTTAGCTTTAGCTTCGTCAGCACATTCTTTGCAGATGAGAATCAGGTTCTCCGCCTTTGCATCCAAATAAATACTTTCAAAATTGTTTCTGCCACCTGGCAGGTTAAAGACCCTGGTTCCCGCTCCGCTACCGTTTTTGGGAACCTGATAGATCCGTCCCCTGCTTTCCAACACATAATAATAGTTGGCATCCATCGTAATATCTTCATAATCTCCGCTTCCGGCAAAAGGAAGTTCAGCAACAACTTCACCATTCTGATAATTGATTGTATAAATGATGCCTTGCTCGTCCTGAATGGCAACAAACTGATCCGGCTCAGCGAGGAAATGGATTCCGGAGATTTCTTTCAACTTTTTCTTGAAGAACTGTTTATCCACACTAACAAGATCGTATGACTGCGGCCCTTTGGCACTAACTTCTACTGAGTTGGCTTGCAAGGGATCTTTCCTGTTAACTTCGTTGCATGAAAGTAAAGCTGACAGCAGGGACAAAATAAAAACAAAACAAGATTTAAATCGCCGCATGCTGTTGATTAAATTAAATTTGGTGTAACCAGCCCCACCGCATTACAATTTACAATCTTTTTATGCTAAATTTAATGCCAAAGCTTAACACATGAACCTGCCCGATAACAATATCCTGCTTGCAGCTAAGGATTATGTGATTACTATCTTTGAAAAGGCAAGTCCGGCTTTTCATTTTCATAATCTTGCGCATACACAGGGTGTGGTTAGGGCCTGCATTGAAATGGCAGATCATTACCAGCTTATTGAGGAAGATCGATTTTCATTGATGCTGGCTGCCTGGTTCCATGATACGGGTTACAGAAACGGACAGGGTACCAACCATGAAGAATCCAGCATAGCGATTGCCCGGGAATTTTTGGAACGTCACCAGTTACCGGAAGTAGTCAGAGATAAAGCGGTTGCCTGCATAGGAGCTACCCGGATACCGCAGAAACCGGTTAACCTGCAACAGCAAATCATCTGCGATGCCGATCTTTTCCATCTAGGGTCAAATGAGTTCTGGGAAAAAAGCAAATCTTTACGGCAAGAGTTGAATGACACCGGAGCCAAACACATGAGCAAGGAAGAATGGGCAGTAAGTAATATAAAATTCCTGGAAACCCATACTTACTTTACCGCTTACTGCAAAGAAAGGCTGGAACCGGTAAAACAGGAACACGTACGAAGGCTCAGGAAGAAACTAAATTTCAAAGCAGACAATACCATGATTAAAGAAGCTAGCCGCCTGGTTAAGATTACCAATGAGCCTTTGCCGGAACTGAAAAAAGAGGAAGATAAAAAAGAAGAAGAAAGGAGAGAACGAAAAGTAAGGGTTGAAAGGCCCGAGAGAGGTATAGAAACTATGTTCAGGACTACTGCGGCTAACCATCTTAAATTAAGTGAAATGGCAGACAGTAAGGCGCACATCATGATCTCTGTCAACTCGATTATCATTTCCATAATTATTTCGGTTTTGCTGGAGAAGCTGGAAACTTATTCCAATTTTATCATACCTACCAGTATATTATTATTGATGTGCGTAGTTACCATTATATTCGCGGTATTAGCCACAAGGCCTAACGTTACCTCCGGCACCTTCACAAAAGAAGATATTCAGCAAAAGAAGGCAAACCTTCTTTTTTTTGGTAATTTTCACCAGATGACCCTGGAAGATTATGATTGGGGAATGAATGAAATGATGAACAGCCGCGAGTACCTGTACGGCAGCATGATCAAAGATATTTATTTCCTGGGCGTAGTACTTGCCCGGAAATACAAATACCTGCGAATAGCCTACAACATTTTTATGTACGGACTCATTATTGCAGTGCTGGCATTTGTCATTGCGTCATTCTTTAACCCGGTTTTCACTAATGCTGCAGCTGGTTTGTAGTATTGTAGTGGTATTGATAAGGATGCCGGTTCAACGGTTCGCCTGCTATCCATGATAAAGGATGCGGAGTTAGCATCCTTACTGATATTTCAGGAATGAACTATCTGCAATCATATAAAAGTTTTGTCAACAGCCACTATTTAAGTGAAGGCCTGCGCATGACTGCCGGAATTCTCTTACCGGCTTTCGTAATGATCTATTTTGATTTGCTGACTGTAGGTATTGTGTTTTCAGTAGGAGCTATGTGTGTAAGCATTTCAGATTACGCCGGACCTATTCTGCACCGCCGCAACGGTATGCTGGTCAGCAACATAGCCATCTTTCTGGTTGCCCTCATCACAGGGTGGGTGGCTCATTCTCCCTTATTGCTGGGAATCACCCTTTTTGTATTTTGCTTTTTCTTTTCCATGCTCGGCGTTTACGGCGCCAGGGCCGGTTCCATTGGAATAGGGGCCCTGCTTGTTATGATACTTAATATTTACGAACCACGACAGGATAAGGAAATCGTTTGGAATGCATTATACATTCTGGGCGGTGGAGTCTGGTATATGCTGTTCAGCCTGGCGCTTTACAGGATCCGGCCTCACAAACTGATTCAGCAGGCAATAGGCGACTGTATACAAAGCATGGCTGATTACCTGCGCACCAGAGCGTCATTTTATGACCGGCAGTTTGACTATGAGGCCATTTATACAAAGCTGCTGCATCAGCAGGTAGATGTTCAGGAAAAACAAGACCTTGTAAATGAGCTGCTGTTCAAGACAAGTGATATTGTACAGGAATCAACGCATACCGGACGGATACTGGTGATGATCTACCTGGAAGCTGCCAATCTCTTTGAAAAAGTGATGACCTCCTATCAGGATTATAAAACACTTCATGAATACTTCGACGCAACCTCCATATTGCAACGGTATCATTCGCTGGCCAACGGACTATCGATCGAGCTTGATAGTATAGGTATTGCCCTCAAAAGTGGAAAAGCTTCAGTAGAAAATACCAGCCTGGTAACGCATATCCGCGAAACACGCCATATTTTCAGCGAGCTCAGGGTAGATTTTATGAAGCCGGAAAATATTGAGGGCTTTATCAGCCTGCGTTATATCCTTGACAATATAGAAGATTTGTCAGAACGGATCAGAACGCTTCATTATTACACTACCTATGACCGTAAGATTAAAAAACACCGCAAACGGACATTTGATTTTGGCGAACTGGTTTCACACCAGGAGATCACACCTGCCATATTCATCGATAACCTGAGCCTTAAATCAACGATATTCCGACATTCGTTGCGCGTGAGTATTGCCGTTATAGCCGGTTACGTGACCTCGGAATTATTCACCTTTGGTCATAGCTATTGGATACTGCTTACAATAATAGTGATTCTTAAACCAGCTTATAGTTTAACCAAGCAAAGGAACAGGGACAGGCTTATCGGCACGGTATGCGGCGCTTTAATAGGGGTCCTGATTCTTTACTTCATAAAAAATAATACCGCCCTGCTGATCATCATGATCCTGCTGATGACAGGCACTTATAGTTTTATACGCAAACAATACTTTATTGGTGTTTTGCTCATGACGCCCTACATCGTTATTTTTTTTTACCTCCTAAACCCGGGTAATTTCACGACCATATTGACCGACCGCGTTTTAGATACCGCCATCGGCTCGGTTATATCCTTTGTTGCCAGCATCCTCCTGATTCCAGGCTGGGAACATACAACCATTAAACCCCTGATGATAAAAACGCTGGAAGAAAACCGGCTTTATTTTTCCGTCATTACAGAGGCGTTCACCCGCAAACAACCTGTATCTGCGGAAAGGCACCAGGTGGCCCGGAAAAATGCCTTTGTTGCCCTCGCCAACCTTTCCAATGCCTTTAACCGAATGTTGTCTGAACCTAAATTAAAGCAGAAAGGCATAAAAGAAATAAGCCAGTTCGTCGTGTTGAATCACAGGCTGGCCTCCCACATTGCCACCTTATCTAATTACCAGCATATAGTAAACCCGCCGGATACTACAGTTTTCCTTGAGAAGGTGATCCATCAGATTTCCGTTTATTTAGATCATGACATATTGATCCTTCAGGGAGGGCCTGCAGATAGCATTTTGCCTTTTGATAAAGATGCTTTAAGGCAACTGAACCTGTCTGCGGATAGCTTACTGGAAAAACGAAAAAGTGAGCTGCAGCAGGGGCAGCTGGAAACATCCACCAAGAAAGCGCTATCTGAACTGAAATCTTTTGTTGACCAGTTTAATTTTATTTACAAAATCGCAGCAGATATCGATAAGGTAA
This sequence comes from Chitinophagaceae bacterium, assembly GCA_037718865.1. Taxonomy (GTDB): domain Bacteria; phylum Bacteroidota; class Bacteroidia; order Chitinophagales; family Chitinophagaceae; genus JADCRZ01. Next base: position 426,688 of record JBBJMP010000001.1, read on the forward strand.
GCGGTATGGTTGATGTGGAGTGAGTGCAGCTACGTTGCGTACCTATGGCCCGCAAACCTAAATCTGATTTGTTTCTACCGACATTTTTTACTCCTGACTTGCTGGGCTGTACGAAGTCTGAAGACTTCGTACAGCGAACAGACAGCAATCACCACTCAGGCCAGCATTTCCTTAAGCTTTATCAACAGCTCACCTTTTGTAATCGGCGTACCCATTATTTTATTATAACCTTTGGCATCTATCAGGTAGTGGTCACGAATGATCTTTATAAGCTGACCGTTGTTGATTTCCGGTATCAAAACCTGCTCGTAATTTCTTAAAAGGTTACCCAGGTTTTTGGGTAACGGGCGGAGATAACGTATATGGGCATGCGCGATGGCATGACCTTGCATTAATAATTCAGCTACCGCGCTCTTGATCGCACCGTATGTGCTTCCCCATCCAAGAACCAGGATCCTTCCCTTCTCCGGGCCACTGTCTAATTTTTGTTCGGGAACGTAGTCGGCAATCTTATCCACTTTCTCCTGCCTGATCTTTACCATTAACTGGTGATTATCGGGGTCATAGCTGACATTACCGGTGATATTCTGTTTTTCAATGCCGCCAATGCGGTGTTCCAGTCCGGGCGTTCCCGGCAAGGCCCAGGGGCGAACCAGCCTTTCATCCCTTAAATAAGGCATGAACTGTTCTTCGTCCTGACTAAGATCGGTTTTAAAATTTACCTGGATGGGAGGCAGATCCTGTGTCTGGGGGAACTTCCAGGGCTCGGCCCCATTGGCAATATACCCATCACTTAAAAAGATAACCGGCGTCATGTGCTGCACTGCAATCCGGAAGGCTTCGTACACCGCCGAGAAACAATCACTCGGTGTAGAAGCAGACACTATCGGCATGGGGCATTCGCCGTTTCTGCCGTAATAAGCCTGCAACAGATCGCTTTGTTCGGTTTTGGTAGGCAACCCTGTTGAAGGGCCTCCCCGCTGAATGTTGCAGATTAACAAAGGGATTTCAAGCATTACGGCCAGGCCAATTGCCTCACCTTTCAGCGCCATGCCCGGACCAGAAGTAGTTGTTACTCCGAACGAACCGCCGTAACTGGCGCCAATAGCGGATGTGATTGCAGCAATCTCATCTTCAGCCTGAAATACCTTTACACCGAAAGCTTTATGTTTGCTGAGTTCATGCAGGATATCCGATGCGGGTGTAATGGGATAAGATCCAAGGTATAGGGGCAAACCGCTCATTTGCGAAGCGGCAATTAATCCATAAGATGTTGCCTGGTTACCCATAATGGAGCGGTAAACACCGGGCTCCATTTTTGCCCTTTCAACACGATAAGTAGTAGTAAACGTTTCAGTAGTATCCCCGAAATTATAACCGGCTTGTAAGGCTCTTACATTACTTTGAAGTATTACATCATTCTTTCCGAATTTTTCCAGCAGGAACTGCCTGGTATGCTCAATGCTTCGGCCGAACATAAAATACAAAAATCCCAACACAAACATATTCTTGGCACGGTCTTTTTCCTTGGTGCCCATTTCAAATTCCTTCAGTGCCTCCCTCGTCATTTTGGTCACATCAATTTTTATCACCTCATAGCTTTGCAAGCTTTCATTATCTAGCGGATTCAATCCTTCCGGGTAATTGGCCAATCGAAGGTTCTTAGTATCAAAACCATCGGTATTAACGATTATCTTTCCGCCTTTTTTTAAACTTTTTAAATTCGTTTTGAGGGCAGCCGCATTCATGGCCACCAGTACATCACATTCATCTCCAGGTGTAAATACGCGGTCACTGGAAAAACGCAGTTGATACCCGCTTACCCCGGGCAAGGTACCCTGCGGGGCCCTTATTTCGGCAGGGAAATCGGGAAAGGTGGCAAGGTCGATACCCAAAAGTGCTGTACTATTCGTAAACTGGCTTCCCGTAAGCTGCATGCCATCACCGCTATCCCCTGCAAATTTAATCACCACATCCTGCAGGATTTCTTCTTTACGCGTCATGTTCGATAATTGTGCTGCGAAATTAGGAAAGGAAGGGGTAGGAATAAAATCGGATTTTGCCGGGAATGCATTCCGGACGCTGGTCAACGGCGCCCTGCTGTCAGGGAAAATCGGGTTTAATCAATACATACTCACTTTCAAGATTGTTGCGGCTAACGATGGTAACGGCCAATTGTTTCGCGCAGGTAAAATGCTGCTTAGAAAGAATCAACCCCGCTTCATTACCGGGAAAAGGTATTACTTGAAATTCCGGTTCCTGCGCATCAGCATCTTCACTCCCAGGCAGGCAATACAAGATAAAATGCCGGGAATTACGAGGATCCGTAGCAATGATCTTCCATTCCGTGTCAGATAACCTTTCTACAAGCGGTTTTCCGGGCTTGAGTGAATCAATCCAATGCATTGGCGGCACCAGGGCAGGCTTACGGTAATAATGCTGCTGCAAACTGTCGTTCCATCCATTTGGATTGGATAAAAACGACGTGCTGTTATAGTAAACGCTTCCATGCACCGAAGGATATTCGCGCAGCTTCCTGATCTGGTTAGGCAGTTCGTTCTTATTTCGCCATGCTGCATTGGCCCTTTCCAGTGCCCGGTAGATGCCATGACCAATATACAAGTGTTTGCCATAGGCGTGCCTGCTCCACCAATCTATCAAGGTTTCATATGCAACCAGGGGATGCCCTGATTCCCAGTATAACTGCGGTGTTACATAGTCTATCCATCCGTTTTTTAACCAAAGCAGGATATCGGCATACAGGTCGTCATAATTGGTTTGCCCGCCACGGGTATCACTTCCTTCCGGATCCTGGCTTTTGTTTCGCCAGACACCGAAAGGACTGATGCCAAACTTACAGAACCTGTTCTCCTCTTTAATGACCCTGCTTAACAGCACAATGATGGAGTCGACATTGCTCCGCCGCCAATCGCCTTCATTCATGCCACTGCCGTATTTAGCGAAGGAAGGGGCATCTGGAAATTTTCTGCCTGCTATGCGGTAGGGATAGAAGTAATCATCAAAGTGAACGGCATCAACAGCGTATCGCCGCACCATGTCCCTGATCACGTTGGCTACATGCCGTTGTGCTTCCTTGTTTCCCGGATCAAAGTAACGCTTATTGCCGTAGGTTAAAAACCATTCAGGGTGGATCCTGGTAATATGTGTTGGCGAGATTGAAGATGTCCCCAGGTTGAATTCTGCCCGGTAAGGATTGCACCATGCGTGAAATTCCATCCCGCGCTTATGCGTTTCATCTATCATGAACTCCAACGGGTCGTAAAAGGGTACCGGAGGTGTTCCCTGCGTTCCGGTGAGCCATTCACTCCAGGGTTCATAAGGTGATGGGTAAAATGCATCGGCAGCAGGCCTTACCTGTACAATAACCGCATTCATACCGTTGCGCCGGTGCATCTCCAACAATTGGATAAACTCAAGCTTCTGACTTCCGGCATCATAATTACCACGTGATGGCCAGTCAATATTGTCTACGGTTGCAACCCAGGCCCCACGAAACTCGTATTTCGGCTGTGCCGATGCTATATGAAAGAGAAATAAAAATACAATTAAAATAAATTTCATGGAGAACTGATTTTGACAGTGGGACTAACCGAACCCTCCTGCACAGGATTCATTATCTCCCATCTTAGATCTTACATCATTCTACCTTCCTGATTTTATCCAGCAGTTTATTCAGCATCTGCGCCTCGGATTCTGACAGGTTCTTCAGTATCCCATCCAATTCCTCCTGGTATTCGTCCATCTTTTCCAGCAATGATTTTCCCTTGTCGGAAATGGTCACGTCAACTAAACGTTTATCCGTTCTGCAAACCACTTTTTTTACCAGTCCCTTTTTTACCATGCGATCCACGATCCGGCTGGTGTCGCTCATTCTATCGAGCATACGCTGCCTGATCTGGAGAGTGGAAAGCGGCTCCCCTGCTCCTCTGAGAATACGGAGGATATTAAACTGCTGTGCCGTAACGTCAAACCTGTCGAGTATGGATTTAGACTTTTCGGTCATCCAGTTATACGTGTAAATAAGGTTGATTACAGACTTCTGATACTCGTTACGGAACTGTTTTTGGTTAATTTCAACCTCTATGCTCATAGACTTGCGATAATATGCTTTGTCATCCCTTCCTGCCTTGCTTACCGCCAAGGCTTTCGATCAGCTCCACACCCGGGTTCCTTCGCTGCAGTTAGCACATATATCAATATTCTTACGGCTGAGCAGGATCTGCTTTCTGAAATTAATGTATTTTTCATTATGCCATATTTCAGTAAAGGATTTGCCTTTCAGGTCACCCAGGTTATGCTGTGCATCTTTATCAAAACAACAGGGCACCACCAAGCCATCCCAGGTTATAACGGTAGCATGCCATAGCCTCCAGCAATGATTCTCTAAATTATTTTTTATTTCAATGGCTCCGTTATTCTTTTTTTTATACCGGCTATATTTTTCTATGGAAGGTATTAACTGGTTTGGGTCGTTTTCATAATCATACACCTGGGCAGTTTTCAGCCATAAATCATCTACCCCGATATCAACGGCCAGGCGTTTTACTTCATCGATCTGGTGTTCGTTCGGCTTAACCACGAGAAATTGAAAAATGATAAATGGCGTTTTACTATTTAGTTCCCTTTTCCACTTAACAATGTTTCTCGCACCCTCTATTACCTTATTCAGCTTTCCACCTATCCGGTATTGCTCATATACATTCTGGGTAGTGCCGTCAATTGAAATGATCAGCCTGTCCAGTCCGCTTTCAATGGTTTTCCTGGCATTAACATCGTTCAGGTAGTGTGCATTTGTAGAAGTAGCGGTATAAATCCCTTTATCCGAAGCATATTTAACCATGTCTACAAACGAAGGATTTAAATAGGGTTCGCCTTGGAAATAAAAAACCAGGTAAAGCAAATCTTTGTGCAACTGATCGATCGTATCTTTAAAAAAATCTTTTTGAAGCATGCCGGTTGGGCGGGTAAAGGCCCGTAATCCGCTTGGGCATTCCGGACAACGAAGGTTGCAGGAGGTGGTCGGCTCAAAAGAAATGGAAATCGGGTATCCCCATTGTATAGGCCTGCCTGTCCATTTACTGAGATAATAGCTGCTTAATACCCTGATAATATTTGATAGTCTTCGAAGGGTAAGTTTTGATATTAAATTGACACTATCATTCCTGTTCCATCTTGCCATAATATATGTAAAAGTAGTGGCCTGCCTTCAATACTCAAGTTATTTCATTTTTCGAAGGTAACCGGATTAAACGCAGTACATTTTAAGACCTTATAATTAAACATTATCCATGAAAAAGATCATTCCAACACTCCTGTTTATGTCCCTTGCAGCTCTTGCTTTTTCGCAGGCCGGCCTGGAAGGAAAAGCATTATTTAAACCTGCCGAGGTTGCACGCTCAGAGAAAAATGCATGGCAGCAGTATCAGCACGCTGCAGCTTCAAATGAATCTGTAGCCTCCGCTAATTTTAATGTGCATTATTACCGGTGCGAGTGGGCAGTCGACCCTGGAGTCCGGTTCATCTCCGGCAAGGTTACCGCACACTTTTCCATTACTTCCGCTACCAACAGCATTTCTTTCGATATGCATTCGGCGCTGAAGGTGGATAGCGTCATTTTCAGAGGCGCAAACACGGTTTTCCAGCATAGTTCCGATCACGGCCTGATCATTTCTCTGCAGCAGGCACTTGCCGTTAACCAGAAAGATTCAATAACGATCTGTTACCAGGGTGTACCGCCTGGCAACAACTCTTTCTCCACTTCATTGCAAAGTGGCATTCCGGTTATGTGGACCTTGTCTGAACCTTATGGCGCAAAAGACTGGTGGCCCTGCAGGAATGGGCTTGATGACAAGGCTGATTCTATTGATATCGTGCTTACTTACCCCGAGATCTACCATTCCTCCTCTAACGGCCTGCTGGTGAGTAAATGGAATTCAAACGGCAGGTCCACCGCATACTGGAAACATCGTTATCCTATTGCTTCCTACTTGGTCGCGTTTGCCATTACCAACTATGTAACTTATACGGAAACGGCCAGGATAGGAAATATTCTCCTGCCGGTCGTGATGTATGCCTATCCTTCTCATGCGGATTATTTCAGGGAATCGACACGGATAGCCAGCCGGTTCCTGGAGATCTTTTCCTCCCTCTTCGGGCCTTACCCGTTTAGCAGGGAAAGTTACAGCCAAACCCAATTTAACCTGGGCGGCGGAATAGAACATCAGACAAACAGCTTTATTGGGAACAATCAGAATCAACTTGCCGTTCATGAGTTGGGCCATCAATGGTTTGGAGACCAGGTAACCTGTGAAAGCTGGGAAGATATATGGCTTAACGAGGGCTTTGCCTCTTACATGCAGTTTTTGTATGTTGAAAACATTGAACCTCTCCGGAAATGGGAGCACTTGAATGATAACCTGAAACTCATTACCAGTGAACCGGGTGGTTCTGTAAAAGTGAATGATACAACCAACGTTAACCGGATCTTTGATTTCCGCCTCACATATGCCAAAGGGTCTTTCATTGTGCATATGATCCGGTGGAAACTGGGCGATTCCCTGTTTTTCAAAGCTATCCGCCAATACCTGAACGACCCGCTGCTCTCCTATGGATCAGCACGAACGGCTGATCTCAAAAAAAACCTTGAACAGGTAAGCGGACAGGACTTCACACTTTTTTTTAAAAACTGGTATGAAGGCGAGGGTTATCCCAGCTACCGGGTTGAATGGACGCAAAACAACAATAAATGGGTTAACATCAGGTTGAATCAAACCACCTCCCATCGCTCTGTCCCGTTTTTTGAGATGCCTGTGCCTGTTCAGTTAAAAGGCGCCGGCAGGGATACGACCATTATTTTGAAACACAGTCGGATCGGGGAAGAATTCTGGATCGGTCCCGTATTCCAGGTTGACTCGATAATATTCGATCCGGAACTCTGGCTGTTATCCGGCAACAACACAGTAACAAAGACCTTGTCAGAAATTAATTCAAACAATATAACAATATATCCAAATCCAGTCGGAGATCATTTCGTCGTTTCTGTGGCAAATCCCACGGGTAAAAAGCTGGTAGTCCAATTATGGAATACTGAAGGTCAGCTATTATACAGCAAGGCTTTTGAATTAAATGGAAGAAATGAAATGATCAGTGTTCCATCATCTTACCTGGCGAAAGGCCTGTACTTGCTTCGGGTCCAGGGAGAGGGATTTGACGCAGTAAAAAAGATGGTGAGGTGAGTTTAGTGATGAGTGATTAGATATGAGTTATGAGTTATGACACCTGATCAACTCATCACTCATCACCATAACTCATCATTAATACCTCCAATTTCCTTAGGTTTGTTGTACCAAATTTTTGAATATGAAAACAATGAATGCGTGTTTAGCACCATCCATGGAACGCCTAGCCCCGCAAACTGTCACTGCAAAAAGATATCCGGCTAAACACCTGATCGTAACGGTGTTGTTAACCATAACCCTGTTTAAGGGATTTGCGGATGAAGGCATGTGGCTTCCGACCTTACTGGGTCAGCAGGTGTATAACGACATGGTAAAAAAAGGCCTGAAGCTAACAAAGGAACAACTATACAGCATGAACAAGGCATCACTGAAAGATGCGATCGTGATATTTGGCGGCGGTTGTACCGGCGAAATGGTGAGCAATGAGGGCTTAATCTTCACCAATCACCATTGTGGCTATGGCGCTATAACAACTGCCAGTTCAGTAGAACATAATTATTTGAAAGACGGCTTTTACGCCCCTAGAAAGACTGATGAAATTCCCTCCCGGACCCTAAGCGTACAATTTTTGCTGAGAATTGAAGATGTTACCCGGGAAATTGATTCAGCGTTGACAGGCCTGAACGGGGATGAAAGATCGAAGAAGTTGTCTGAGACGGTTGTAGCCATCAATCAGAAATATTCAGATTCCCTGCAACGCATTGAAGCCAGGGTAAGTGCCATGTTTAAAGCGAACCAGTTTTTGGTATTTATTTACCAGCGGTATAATGATGTTCGCCTGGTTGGCGCCCCGCCTGAAAGCATTGGAAAATTTGGCGCAGACACGGATAATTGGGAATGGCCCCGGCATACAGGCGACTTTTCCGTATTCAGGGTATATGCCTCTAAAGAAGGTAAACCGGCGGATTACAATACAGAGAATATACCCTTAAAGCCTAAATACTTTTTACCCGTTTCAATCAGGGGAATCAAAGACGGCGACTATGCCATGATCTACGGTTATCCCGGAGGAACCAACCGGTATGAAACATCGTACGGGGTGAAATTAGCCACCGATATCAGTAATCCTGCACTGGTAAACCTTCGTGACGTAAGGTTAAAATCCATGTTCGAGGAAATGAAAAAAGACCCTTCAGTAAAATTACAGTTGGCCCCGGATTACGCCAGTGTGGCCAACTACTGGAAATTTTTCGATGGGGAAACCAAACAGCTGCTTAAATACCGTATCTACGACCGGAAGCAAAAAGAAGAACAGGTCTTTCAGCAATGGGCCAAAGGCAAGCCGGAGTATGAAAATCTCTTTACAGAATGGGCCAAAGTATATGAGACATGGAGGCCTTATGCCAAACATCGGCAATATATAAACGAAGGCATCCTGGGATCTCCCCTGGCGGCTTTTGCCGCCTCTTTACTCCAGGTGGAAAGAGTTTTGATCAGCACCGGCGTAAAACCCGAAGATGCCAAAAAAGCCCTCGACGATGCCAACGCCCGCCGCAAGTCTTTCCTGGAATCCGAAAACAAAGTGTCTGATCAGCGTATCCTGGCAGCTACCGCCATGATGTTTAACAATGATATCGACAACAGTCAGTGGCCCATCGGATTTTATCAAAGCATAAAAAACAATTACGGCGACCTTAAAGACCCGGCTACCTATACTAAATGGGCAGCAGATGTATTTAAAACAACCATGATACTGGATGATGCAAAATGGAATGCTTTCATCGCCAATCCAAACGGCATCGTGTTGCAGAATGACATGGCGTTTACATACGCCAGCGCCTTTATTAAAAATTATTCTACCAAATATCTTCCGCTTTACCAGCAATTCAACGCACGCAATAATGAATTGGGAAGGTTATACCTGAAAGGCATCATGCAGATGAACCCAGGCAAGATCATGTACCCGGATGCTAACTTCACCATGCGCGTAAGCTACGGCAGTGTCAAAAGTTATCAACCCCGTGATGCTGTGAAGTACGACTACGTATGTGCCATGAAGGGCATGCTTGAAAAATATATTCCTGGCGATTATGAATTTGACCTGCCTTCCAAACTACTCGACCTGGCAGCTAAAAAAGACTTTGGTCAATACCTGGACAAGCAACGCAATGACCTCGTGATCTCTTTTATTACAACCAATGACATTACAGGCGGCAACTCCGGATCACCGGTCATTAACGGCAACGGTGAGCTCATCGGACTCGCCTTCGACGGAAATTATGAGGCCCTAAGCCATAAACTTGCTTTTGATAAAGACCTTAACCGCACCATTTGTGTGGACGTCAGGTATGTATTGTGGTGCATTGATAAGCTGGGAGGGGCAACGAATATCATTACCGAATTGAAACTGGTGAAATAAGCAGTCGGGAATTGGAAGTCGGAAGTGGCCTTAGCATAAATCAACTCCCAATTCCGACTCCTGACTCACGACTCCGAACCTCGACTCCCGACTTCCGACTCCGAACCCCGAACCTCCAACCCCGAATTTGCTCATCTATGAACAAAACAAATAAGATCGCTTTACTGGTAGATGGCGACAACGCCCAGCCTAAATTACTCAGCCTGATTTTGGAAGAGGCTTCAAAATACGGCAAGGTAACCGTCAGACGTGTATACGGTGACTGGACGACCCCTCAGATGAATACCTGGAAAAGCCTGCTTAATGAGATGGCATTTAACCCTATTCAGAAATTTTCTTATACTACTGGTAAAAATTCCACCGACAGTGCGCTCATCATAGATGCCATGGACATCCTGCATGATAACCTGGTTGACGGTTTTTGTATCGTTTCCAGTGACAGCGACTATACTGGACTGGCCAAGAGAATTAGGGAAGAAGGAATATTCGTTATGGGTATCGGCGAAAAGAAGACGCCAAACGCCTTTGTAAAATCATGTGAGATTTTCACCTACAGCGAGAACCTGGACATCGTTGAAGTACCCGATGTGCCTGAGGTTTCACCGGTAAGGAGGGACAAACCTGCTAAGAAGTCGGGTCCGAACGAAAAGGCGAGGGTTCCTGTTGACCTGAACCTGATCAACAGGGCTTTTGACATGTCTGCCAACGAAAGTAATGAAGTTAATATCTCAACCTTAGGACTTAACCTTCGTAAACTCGACCCAAGTTTCGATAGCAGGACATACGGTTATAAAACGCTTACCAGCTTGTTCGCTAACCTTCGCGGATTTGAACTGGTAGACAATCTTGTAAACGGAAGGAATCACCCGGTTCTAAAACGCAAATCGCAGTGATGAGCTTACATGAATGTAATTACTCCACCAGAATAAAAGCTGCCCAGAAATAAGGCGGGTATTTTTCTTTCATTTTTAGTTGAGCCCTGCGCAAGGCCTCTCTGGTTGTTTGCCCATCAAGCCAGTTGCTGTAAAACACGGTCATTAATTCTACCGTTGCTTCATCCGGCACCTTCCACAAACTGATGATCATCTGTTTTACGCCTGCCAGCTTGAAGGCTCGCTGCAGGCCTATTACGCCTTCATTGCCCTGCAGGTCTCCCAGCGCCGTTTCGCACGCGCTTAATACCACCAGGTCCGTATTACTCAGGTCCAGCTGGGCAATCTCGTAGGCAGTTAGGATGCCATCCTCTGTGCCCTTGATCGTCTCGCCTCCCTTCCAGGTTTGGTTGCCCCCGGCAAGCACCAGCCCGCTTCTGAACATGGGATTCTGCTGGACAGTGAATGCATTGCCGCCTTTATTTAAATCAACGTTTGAAGGATTACTTTTGGCTACAGGCAGGAAAAAACCATGGGTGGCCAGGTGCAGCAACTTCGGACTTTTACCATCCAAAGCCTTGAAGCCTTGCTCCGTGGCCGCGCTGCCACTGAAAGCAGTGGTGTTGATGGCGGCAGTTGCAGCATTGATGAAATAGCGGGCTCTATTTCCCAATCCTTCTTTAGCGCCTGCTTTAAGTAACAGATCAAACATGTCCCATTGTCTTAGCTCGGCAGCATTGATTAATGCAGTGCCATTGCCTTGTTCATCAATAGTATTCACATTTACACCTCTCTTCAAAAGATATAAAACAATATCTTTTTGCCAAAAGCGTAATGCACAGGATAAAACTAATCTCCCATCATTTTTTCTTGTCCGGGGATTATACTCCATGGCGTTAAGTGGTAGTTTTAATCGATCAACCAGGTAAGTAAACACTTTTAGTTTTCCACCTCTGGCCGCAACGGACAACATGTTGCCATACTGATCCCTTTTTCCATAAATCACTCCGGAATCTGGAGCTAATGCGCCTTTATATACCAAGGCCCTTACAATAGGAAGATCGCAATGAAAAACCGCCCACATTAAGGCATTGGCTCCATTGCTGTCTACTGCGTTAATGTCAGCCGTGCTTTTTTCCCATTTCTGTACTGAAACTAGATCGCAAGTTTTTATCGCCTTCATTAAAGCACTATCTATTTGTGCTCTTGAATGCAGGCTTGTTGCCAAGGCAGTCAGTACGATGAAAAGGCGAAGCAACCTGCGAATGCCGGTTTTCATGTGAAAACTAGATGAAGGTGAAATGATCTATTATATAAGATAGTCACAAACTTTGTTACCTCAAAATCGGAGGAAACCTTCTCAATTACTCAGCCGGAACGTTATCCTTCCATTGCCATAAATGCATACAGGCATACGTACGGTAAGGTTTCCACTTTTTTGATATCCGCAACATGTTTTCCCTGAAAGCTTGTTTGTCAGACCTGTCCAGCTTATATAACCGGATCATGGCGTTCTGGATACCGAGGTCATCAACGGCAAATACATCTTCCCTTCCCAGTGTAAACATCAGCAACATTTCCACCGTCCATTTTCCAACGCCTTTTATCCGGGTAAGCGATTCAGTGATCTCTTCATTACTCATCTTTTCCAGCCTTTCCACCTCCATGCCCTGCTCCAGGGCATACGTTGACACATTAAGCACATAATTCGTTTTTGCATTGGAGAGCCCGATGGCCCGGAGTGTATCGAATGGTGTGGCTGCGATTTGTTTAGGGGTAGGCTCCTCTCCTTCATACAGGTTTAAAAAGCGCTGGTAGATCACCGTTGCTACCTTGGTAGACAATTGCTGGCCCATGATAGCCCGGCACAAACGGAGATAAATTTTCGAATGCTGAACCAGTTGGAGCGGTTGCTGCTGATCTATGATCTTTATTAGTTTTTTATCTTTTGATAAATGGAGAAGATAAGAGCTGGTCATGGATTAGTTGCGGGTTAATCGTTTAAAGTTTAAAGTTTAAGGCTTTCTCAAACAGGTGATTTCGCTGTCTATGGCGTACAATCTAAGAACTTTAAACCTCAAACCCGGCATGGTGGGCTTTTTCAAACAAAATTTCATTCAAACGTATAGCTCATACCACCATCCTTTTCATCCTTTACCAATATTCCCAAATGCTGCAACCGGTTACGTATCTCATCTGATGTGGCATAGTCCTTCCGGGTTTTTGCTTCCTTCCGCATGTCAATTACCAGTTCAAGCACTCCATCCAGTACACCGTTTTCATAAAAATTTTCACTGCGCAGTCCCAGTATGTTTTCCAGGTAATCACTAAAATATTTTTGCAGCAACACAAATGTGTCTTTGTTCAATTCGCCTGCATTCAACTGCCCGTTTTTGATGGAATTGATAACAGGTACTATCTCGAAGAGGTTTGCCAGCACTTTTGCCGTATTAAAATCATCGTTCATAAATTCATCAAGCTGCAACAAACCTTTTTTGAGTTTATCATCCAGCTCCCGGTTCAGGTCCATTGTTTTGTCGGGATAAATTAATTTCTTTACTATTTCATAAGATTCCCATAAGCGCTTCAGGCCTTTTTCCGCGGCTTGCAACGCCTCATTACTGAAATCCAGCGTGCTGCTATAATGCGTTTGTAAAATAAAGAAACGGATGGTCATGGGCGAATAGGGCTGTTTCAGAAGAGGATGATTACCGCTGAACATTTCAGTTAGTTTGATCTGGTTATTATAGCTCTTGCCCATTTTCTTTCCATTCACCGTGATCATATTATTGTAGATCCAGTAACGGGCCGGGATTTCCTGGTTGCAGATCGTGCTTTGAGCGATCTCGCTTTCATGATGAGGGAACTGCAGGTCCATTCCACCCCCATGAATATCAAATTGCTTTCCCAGGTATTTAGTGGCCATGGCAGAGCATTCAATATGCCAGCCCGGAAATCCTTCCCCCCACGGACTGTTCCAGCGCATGATGTGTTCAGGAGGCGCGGCCTTCCAGAGAGCGAAATCCTGCTTGTTCCTTTTTTCTTCCTGCCCCTCCAGATCCCGTGTAGTTTCACGCATCTCATCCATGATTCTTCCACTTAGTTTTCCATAGGGATATTTTTCCGCATATCTCCTGACGTCAAAGTATACGGAGCCATCGACCTCATAGGCATATCCTTCACCAATAATGGTATTGATCATATCAAGCTGCTCAACAATATGCCCTGTAGCTGTAGGTTCAATGTTAGGATCAAGGTTATTAAATTGACGCATGGCCCAATGAAACAGGTTGGTGTATTTCTGAACCAGTTCCATAGGCTCTAACTTTTCAATCACCGCTTTTTTAGAGATCTTGTCCTCTGCCTCTCTTCCTTCTTCTTCAAAATGACCTGCATCGGTAATATTGCGGACATACCTTACCTTATAACCCAAATGCCGGAGGTACCGGTTTATAAAATCAAAAGTAATGTAGGGACGGGCATGGCCCAGATGACTTTCACCGCTAACCGTTGGTCCGCAAACATACAAACCCACATGCCCCGGTGTTATAGAGCTGAATATTTCTTTTTTTCGCGTGTAGGAATTGAAAACGTGTAGATCGTTCATAACTATAAATTATTCTTGCATATACTTATATGATGGGCGGCTGTAACTTACCCCGCAGGAATGCAAATATAGATTTTCATAGCGGAAGAGAATCCGCATGCAGATAACGAGGAAAGAAGAATGGATTCAGGGAAAGGCAAAGTCTGCAATTAGCGGTAAATGGTCAGAGTAAGGAAGCCTGGTTTTATTATATTGCAATAAGGCCAGGCCTTTGTCAGCCAGGATATAGTCAATGCGTAGGGTCGGTGAAATGCCTACAAAGGTTCTGCCCAGGCCAAAGCCTTTTTTAACGAAAACGTCCTGCCTGTCAGCCTTGATGGTAAAATACGTATACGAATTTGGGACATCGTTAAAATCGCCACAGATGATTTCCGGGTAGGGACTTTTATCCAACTGCTCTTTGACAATTACTGCCTGGCGGCTTCTTACACTGTAAGACCGTTTAAATTTAGCGATGATTCCTTTACTAACTTCAACGATGCTATCCGTATCATCAGCTCTTTTGATATGGCTGATATTGCGATAATCGTCATCTGTAAACCTGAAAGACTGCAGGTGGGTAGTATATACGTTTATGCGTTTTCCGTTGACATCTATGGTAGCCCGGATCAGGCTTTCCCCAGGTTTTCCAGGATCGGAACCTTGATATTGCAAACGAAATGTATCGACAATGGGATAGCGGGAAAATAAGGCCACTCCATGTTCATAAGCCCCGTTAAAGGTTGCAAAGTCATTGGCGAATATATAATAAGGATAGTTAAGCTGCCGGGTAAAATACGGAATATTCACATCGAATAATTCAGGCATCCTTGACTCAAAAAATTCCTGTATGCATACAATATCGGGATCCTGACTTTTTATGTATTCAAACATTTTCAGACGGTCACTGGTTCCGCCCTTGGATTGTTTATTCATTTCATCCCACCGCGATACGTTCCAGGTTAATACACGAAAAGATCCGGCCGGTTTTTTTTTTGAAAAAGAAGGAGATATGTTAAATGCAAAAAGGGCATGTATCTGGACCCAGCCTATCAATAATGCCGCCAGGGACAGCAGGGCCCATTTTGACCGGTATAGCAACAAAATGATAAAAAAGATCACCAGTGCAATAGTGATAAAAAGAAACCCCACGCCAAGTAAAGCGATGTAGAAATAAGTAACCGGATTGCTATATCCTGCAAGGCAGGCAATGAGGAATATAATAACGGTAACAAAATTTGAGATAACAAAAAATTGCCTCGTTATTGTGGATAGAAATCGGGCCATGTTTACCTTTTATAAATCGTCGCCGTTAGCAGCCCGTTTTAAAATATCCCTTTCTTCATCTGTTAAGAAGTGTATGCCCTTTTGATTTATTTTATCCAGTATTTCGTCGATGCGTTTTTGTGTAACATTAGGAGTTTTTTTAAATGGCGGGGAAGCCTGTACTTTATAATGCAATTGATCTTTGGGAGATTTTACCTTATTTTTTTTATTGGGATTAAACAAATTATCTACCCAGTCAAACAGGTTATTCATCCATTCACTCCAATCGTTACCCTTTCTATGCTGATAGATGAACAAGAAACCCAAAGTAGCTGCGGCTGTATGTGCAATATACTTTCCCGGGTCTCCTACAATGCTCGCAAAATCGATAATAACATAAACCAGAGTAAATATCCATAAAGGGATACCTCCATTAATCATAGGAAAGATGCGGTAATCCGGTGATAATGTAGTGGTAGCCACTGCAACTGCCATAACGGAAGTATTGGCACCCACAAAAAAGGCAAAGGGGAGATTAGGCTGTAAAGAAGGGAAAACATAATAAGCTATTATGTAAAACACTGCTCCTGTAAGGCCGCCGTATATATATACAGGAACAAGTTTACGGTTCCCGGCCATATCCTGCAAAATATAACCAAAAGCCCATAGCCAGAGCATATTGGCAACGATATGAAAAAAGCCTTCATGCGTAAACATGTAAGTAAGCAACGTCCAGGGACGGCTCCCGAATTTGGAGATATCAGCCGGAAGGGTAAGCCAGTTAAAGATATTCTTATAATAAGCGTCTATATTAAGTGGCGATAGGAGGTAAATAACATAAATAAATTTCAGCAACGCAAACAAAACAGCATTTACAATAATCAAGTTTACCAGGGCATTGCCATCCTGACCAAGTGAAATAATATTTCGGCTTTTTTCCTCCCTTACGTTCATGTCAATGAAGTTGAAAACGTTTCTATTTGCAATTTACAAATAACGTATATATAATGGTTATTATGGGATGCTTAAAAATTCCCCTTTCGATATAAGTCTGTCAATAGAACGTTTTGCGATTGGTTTTATTCCAGATGATCACAATTATTAGTCCGGCCAGCGCACCCCCCAGATGTGCCCAGTGAGCTATATTGCTGCTTTGCCCGGAGAATGCCCCAAATAAATCAAGGGCCATTAAGGCTGGAATTGCATATTTGGCTTTAATAGGAATAGGGATCAGCATTAAGTACAATTCATTATTCGGAAACAAATAGGCAAACCCTGCCAAAATTCCCATAATTGCACCTGAGGCGCCTACCGCCGAGGCGTAACCACCGGAAAATAACAAATGGGCAATACCGGCAATGATGCCACAGAGCAGGTAAAATTGCAAAAACCGCTTGGAGCCCCAACGCTTTTCCAATACAGATCCGAACATCCATAAGCCAAACATATTGAACACAATATGAAAAATGGTTCCCCGGCTGTGCATGAACATATGCGTAACCAACTGCCAGACGCCAAAATACGGTGACTGATAGGGCCACAATGCCCCCCAAAACTCCAGCTCAACGCCTTGCTGTGCAAAAACGACCTGCGCGAGGTAAACAAGGCCGTTTATGATCAGCAAGTTTTTAACTACCGGTGGCATACCATTGCCAACACTGAATCTTGTCATTATGTACTTAATTTATAAACGTTAAAACGAATGTAAGGTTATTGTATAACCTGTTTAAATAACTAATCATAAAACCTCGTACATGATGGACAGCAGGGCCTTTATCTTAACCTGAGCTGCGCCACGTTTTCTATATGATGTGTATGGGGAAACATGTCTACCGGTTGAATGCGGGTAACTTCATATTTCTCATCCAGCATATTCAGATCTCTTGCCTGGGTGGCGGTATTACAACTTACATATACCACCCGTGGAGCTTGAATATCAAGTATTCGTTGCACTAATTTTTCATGCATACCGGTTCTTGGAGGGTCGGTGATTATAACATCCGGCTTGCCATGTTGTTCAAAAAAGGTATTTGTGCAGACGTCAATGACGTCACCTTCAAAAAACTGTGCATGGTGAACTCCGTTCAGCGCTGCATTTTCGCGGGCATCTTCAATGGCCTCGGGGATTACATCAATCCCGATTACTTTTTTAGCCTGCCTGCTTACAAAAATACCTATACTGCCGGTACCGCAGTAGAGATCATACACCGTTTCGGAACCTGTTAACCCGGCAAACTGCCGGGTTACCTGGTAGAGTTTTTCACCCTGAAAACTGTTGGTCTGAAAAAAAGACTTGGGACCGATCTTAAAATTAAAATTTTCCATTTTTTCCGTCACGTATCCTTTACCGCTATAGGTCTGGGGCTGCAGTTCATGCATACTGTCGTTCCATTTGGGATTGATCGTAAATAACAGGCTGGTAATAGCCGGCACCTGTTGCAGCAGATGATCCAACAGCCTTTTCCTTTCAGGGGCATCCTCATAGCCGAAACAAACATTGACCATCACTTCACCGGTAGTACAGATACGCAGGATCAGCGTACGTAACCATCCCTGGTGTTCCCTGACATCATAAAATGAGTATCCCCTCCTGTGAACAAATTCACGGATTGTGTTTTTGATGGTGTTTGCAGGTTCTGCCATCAGGTGGCAGGTATATATATCAATTACTTTGTCAAATATGCCCGGGGCATGGAAACCCAGGGCATTTTCCCTGGGGATCGATACATTGGCAGCAATTTCGTCCGGCATCAGATAGCGTCGGTTGCTAAAGGTGAATTCCAGCTTGTTCCTGTAACGCCTGTCAGGGGATGCCCCAAGGATCGGATCTATAGGCGGCAGGTTTATTTTACCAATTCTGCGGAGGTGCTGTTCAACTTCATTCTGTTTGAATGATAATTGCTTATCGTAAGGCAGCATTTGCCATTTACATCCTCCACACGAGCCAAAATGTTCGCAGAAGGGCTTAACCCTGTCTGGTGAATAGCTATGAAAATGAATTACTCTGCCTTCAGCCCAGTCTTTTTTACTTTTTGATAAGCGAACGTCCACAACGTCACCTGGAACTGCCCCATCTATAAAGATGACCTTTCCTTCTACCTTACCAAGTGCTTTTCCTTCTGCTGCGTAATCGTGCACAGTCAGATTGTGCAGCACCATGTTCTTTTTTCGCATCCTGCAAAAATATGGGCAATTAGGCAAATGTGCAGATGTGCAGATGTGAGATGTGCGAATGACGAAAATCTGCGAATCTGCGGCTAATTTGTTGCCGCAGATTGGGGTTTACATTTTGATGCTAGTCCCCGTTCATGATTGCCGGGTCGCGACCTGATTCTTTGCCTGGATCAGTGTTAATCGCCAGCCACTGGCATTTGATCTGATAAATAAACTAATTTTACGCTATAAAAATGACATCATGAATAAAACATTTTTCCTGCTTATGCTGAGTGCAGCAAGCCTTTCTTTACTTGCACAGTCGCCGCAACCGGCAGAAAAAGGAATAAATTATGGATCCGCAGTAACTGCTGAAGGAGCCATCAGTGTAAATGAACTGGAAACTCAGTTCAAGGATCAAAAATTTGAAGGAAAGATAAGAGGCCGGGTAACCGAGGTTTGCCAGGAGAAAGGCTGCTGGATGAAACTGCAAAAAGAAAATGGCGAAAAGCTTATGGTTAAATTCAAGGACTACGGCTTTTTTATGCCCAAAGATATTGTGGGTAAAGATGTGGTGCTTGATGGTAAAGCTGCTGTAAACGAAGTATCGGTCAAGCAACAAAAGCACTATGCTGAAGATGCCGGTAAGAGCAGGCAGGAAATAGCCAATATTAAACAGCCAAAAAAAGAAGCGCAATTTGTAGCCAAAGGCGTATTGATTTTATAGTCACGCTTACCTACCGTTGAAACCCTTGTTACAGATTAAAATGTATACGTTTATCAAATTGGCAAGATAGTTGACAATTATTCGATGTAATCTCAAAATACATTCTTTATTTAAAAAAAACATTATGAAAAGTATTCTATTTATGGCCATGCTTATTATAGGCCTTGCGGCATGCGAAACGCCACAGCCTGCTACGGGAACCAGTAATGATAATACAAATATGCAAAGCAATCCTAGTGGAACTACAGGTACTGGAACTTCAGGAACCAAAACAGATACTTCTACTACCAAAAGAGATTCCTTACCACAATAAAGAATCGATTGGCGATTCTTGATAAAGCAAGCGTTATTCTAATGTCTTGCTTTATGCTTTTATAGGAGACTTGTATTAATTAGATACATGTCTGCATAAAGTTGTTTCCCATAATGTAGAACCATTGCAACAGTAGTTTAATGATTTAAACTCCTAGTTAACTTTGTTGTGTTCGTTATTCTCTCCGTAATAATCTTATAATCAATTATATAACAATTCTAGACTTCTCATAGTTGTCTTCAATGGCAAAATTGTTGAATATGTACGCACATCCTTGTAATAAACATATAATTTAAATTAAAAGTATAACTTATGAAAAGCATTCTTTTTTTAGCCTTTATTGCATTTTCTTTTGCAGCATGCAATGACAATGCTGACACGACGGAAAGCAGCAGTGACACTACCAGTTCAATGGAAGGAACCGGAGCTACAGGTACAACAATGGATACGGGCACCGGAACCTACAATCAAGGTGCAGGAACCGGCACAGATACTTCCAGAATGGGTACAGATACTGCAGGCAGGGGTACCGGATATGGTTCGGGAACCGGAACTGGAAGTGGTACAGGAAGCAGTAGTACCGGCAGTGGCACCTCAGGCAGTGGCACCAGTAAAACCAAAGACACAATTAAATAATGTTAATTGTTTTGCATGCCTAATCACTAGCATAAATTGAATGATGATAATAAAAGGATGACACATATATCTGTCATCCTTTTATCATTGATGCCTTTAGAGTGACTTTCAATGCTAATCTTAAAAATCTTTTATGAAACCTATCTTTATTTTTTCCTTTTTTATATTGATGCTCCTAGGTTGTAATGATAGCGGGTCAACTTCCGGCAGTGACATAGAAGGGACTGCAGGCAGTGATACCATGGGGGATACGCGTGGAATGAAGGGCACAGGTGTTGACAACACAGGTGGAACTCCTGGTCCCGGAACAATAACTGATACTTCAGGAGGTAAAATGGATACTGCAGATCATACCTCGGGCAAAGATTCACTGAATCAAAGGTGACGACAACATTTACCCATAACAATTAATCCACACAAATCTTAGTACTTTAGTTGCCTGACCTTTCCCGCATTGCGGATTTTTTCGAATTTTGCTTCGCTGATCTCTCTTATAATGTAATTGTTTGGGTTGAAGCGTGGATGGCGGTATTTATTGAGTGTGAAACTGATGCCTGCCATAAACACAAATACTATATCATCATACCTGATATTCATATAATCCCGGCCATGATATACATGCGCAATAATTCCGGCCGTTCTGGAGCGAAGGGGGTTTAATTCGTAAAAAATATGCGTGTTGAGTCGGGAGTTATTCACCCGCTTGAATCGATCTAACGGACCGAGTATATATTCGAGATCAACACGGACCCTGTGCTCCCATAACCTTTTTACCTCGAACGAACGTTGGTGATAGATATCCCTGACAGTGATTGATTTTCTAAATTTGTTTTGCACCGGGGGGCTCCGGTATTGCAAAAAACCAAGCAATCTGTCATTGCCATAGCGTTTACGTTGTTCTTCAATATAAGAGAAGGGCCCTCCCCAGTTGCCGTCGTGCTGATAGCCAAAACCAGCCGACATAAGGAAAGTATTGTAATATGAATAAGTCAGTGTCAGATTGAGCAGATTGGTAGAAAAGTCGCCCTTAACGTAATCATTGCGGCCAATTATTGAATCTTCCACCGAAGCATATACGCCTTCGCCTTGTCCGTTCGAATAATGCATTGCATTGAACGTGGCGTGGAGCAGGTGGAGCGTATGCTTCTGCCGGAGCCAGCTGTTGTCATCCGCAAATGCAAACCGTTCGTCAGGCCGGTCTGTAAAGAACAAACGTGTATAACTATCCCACAGTATCTTATCTACCTGGATGCCAGCCTTATGATTACCGGGAAGCAGGTTGCTTGAATTGTCCATAGTCATTCTCACTGCAGGTGCATACCGGAATGAAACACGGGAAGTTTGGGAGAAATGATCCATTTGACTGCGTCCCTGTAAAAGGGTAAATGTCTGATCAGCCCAGGCTTCCAGGGTATATCCGTTTTTTCCTTCACCAAATCTAAGTGGAACTACCCTGTCTTTTGGTCGGAAATGCAATAATAAAGGAGAAACATAGGATATAGGCTGTATGCCGCTAATGATGCGCTGCATGGCAGTATAAACGGTACTGTCGTTATTATCGTCGAATGCAGTAATGATGGTATCTGTTACAGGTCCGCCTATTCCATGTTTCCCATAGATCTGGGCCTGAGCGTATTGTATAGACAATACGGATAATAAAAATATGAAGGAAGGACGTTTCATATATTAATCATAAACGGTTTTGCTCTGACGTTAAAATTAATCCCTTCAAGCTGAAACCGTATAAATACGTCTGTTTTATTTTCTATATTCCTGTCAGTTTCTGTAGGATTTCAGTCTAAGCTTTGGTCAAATAATTATGGCATCATTTTTATTTATATTGATTGGATTGTTTGCCTTACCTGGTATTTTTCGGTTATGCCAGGGAATGGCTTTATTAACCATTGAACCGTATATCGCTTTTTCAATTTAACCTTTAAATATCTTACTATGTTATGGCAAGGCAGACAAGGAAGTTCAAATGTTGATGACCGTCGTGGCATGTCAGGTGGCAAACTGGCCGCCGGAGGGGGTATCATCGGCGTTATTGCATTGTTACTTAATTTTTTTCTTGGAGGAGGGGACGTATCGCAACTTCCTCAGGTTATAGAGCAGGGTGGCCGGGGTACCAGTCAGGAATTAAGTCCGCAGCAACAAGCCGCTGATGATGAAAGAGCAAAATTTGTCGGTGTAGTATTAAAAGAAACTGAAGACGTGTGGAATAAGGTCTTCGCAGATAAGGGTCAGGAATACCCCGAACCCCAACTGGTTCTTTTCAGGGATGGAGTACAGTCTGGCTGCGGCGGGGCAAGTTCTGCTTCGGGACCTTTTTATTGCCCGGCGGACCGTAAACTGTATATCGACCTTTCTTTTTATGAAGATTTAAGCCGGAGGTTTAATGCGCCGGGCGATTTTGCCATGGCCTATGTGGTCGCGCATGAAGTAGGCCATCATGTACAAACCATAACAGGCACATCAGAAAAAATGGCTCGCCTGCGTCAGCAGGTCAGTGAAAAGGAGTATAACCGTTATTCTGTAATGATGGAGCTTCAGGCAGACTTCCTGGCAGGCGTATGGGCTCACCATACTCAAAAAACTAAAAATATCCTGGAAGAAGGAGATATTGAAGAAGCATTAAATGCAGCGAATGCCATTGGTGATGACCGCTTGCAGCAACAATCTCAGGGACAGATCGTACCGGATGCCTTTACGCACGGTACGTCGGAACAACGCATGTATTGGTTTAAAAAAGGATATCAGACAGGGGATATTAACCAGGGGGATACATTCTCTGCCAAAGATCTATAGTGCCTGCATGGAAAGCTTTGTTGATTTATGTAAGCAAACCGCCTTAATAAGGTGGTTTGTAATTTATCCGTTACACTGATTTGATCATTTCGCAGGTTTCTTCTTCCACTTCTTCAATACTTGCTTTGAAGCTGATAATCCGGCTTCCGACCATCAAAAAGATAAAGCTTGTAACTGCGCACGCACACATCATACCACTCATGGCAAGTCGCGAATGATTACTAAGCCAACTAACAATGGCCGACGCCAATGCTCCGATTCCCATTTGCAGGCTGCCCATCAATGCTGAAGCGCTGCCAGCATTTTTGCTGAACGGCGCTAAGGAAAGTGCCGAAGCGTTTGGAAAAATAAAACCCTGGCAACTTAGAAAAACAAATAGCAGTCCTACGGTACTCAACACACTTAACCATTCATTGTACGATGCTGTAAATAATATGATACCGGTCACGGATTGAAGCATAAGTGCCTTGAGCATGATCTGCTCGCTTTTATATCCTTTCTTTAACAACAGGCTGTTAAGCTGGCTCGAACCAACCAGCCCCATGGCAACAAACGCGAAGATCCAGCCATATTGTGGTGCCGTGATTTTAAACACTTCCATAAATATATATGGCGAACCGGAAATGTATGCATACAGCCCGGCTCCGGCCATTGCACCTGTAAACACATAAGTGTAGAACTGTGGTTGCACGAGCACCAGGTAAAAGCCTTTTAATATGTTTACCGGTTTAAGGGAAATATCGGGATCAGGCTTCCTGGTTTCAGGCAAAATGAAATGTACACCTACTAGTATAAAAGCTCCCATCAGGGTAAGAACAACAAAGACATAATGCCAACCGGCACCCGCACTCAGATACCCCCCCAGCGTTGGCGCAATCAGGGGTGAAACCCCGATCACGAGCATTAACAAGGAAAAGACCTTTGCGATTTCATCAACCGGAAACAAATCGCGAATCATTGCCCTTGAGGCCACCATTCCTGAGCAGCTGCCTAAAGCCTGTAAAAAACGTAGCGCAACCAAAGCATCCACGGATGTGGCCATGGCGCATCCTATTGAAGCCAGTATGTATAAGGAAAGGCCAAAATACAATGGTTTTTTTCTTCCAAACCTGTCGAGAAACGGACCATATACTAATTGTCCTGCAGATATGCCAATGAAAAAACTCGACAGTGATAAAGATACGTGTGCAACTGTTGTATGTAGGTCTAAAGCAATGGCAGGAAAACCCGGCAGATACATATCGATGGAGAAAGGACCTACAGCGGAGAGTGTTCCCAGAATCAGTACCAGCAAAAAATATTTTCTTGATGTCACAAACCTGTAATGAATAATACACAGCCAAATAAAAAAAGAAACGTTATTTACTCAATACCGTTTCTTTTCATGCACAGGCAGGATAGAGATATGGCCCATAACTAACAGATAAAGCTTCCCCTTTCCTTCTTTCAATAAAAATTTAACCTGAAAGTATTTTCAGCCTATGGGTTAATACCTTTGGCTGTAGTTACCGCCTCTGTTAGAGTAAGACTTTGAACTATTGCGATCTTCGCGGGGCTTGGCTTCTGTTACTGAAATGGTCCGGCCTTCTACGATGCCACCATTCAGTTCTTGAATAGCCGTCATAGCCTGCTTATCATCGGGCATTTCTACAAATCCGAATCCGCGTGACTTTCCGGTAGCTTTGTCCATAATAATTTTTGCAGATACTACCTCACCGTACTCGGTAAAAAATTCCTTTAAGTCTTCGTCGATGACGTTAAAACTTAAATTTGAAACATAAATGTTCATACTTAGTTATTAGTTAAAAAATGATAACCATACGAGAATAAAGGACGTAAAGAAGACTAACTAATACGGGAAAAAGATGTAGCAGAATAATTCGTTCAATTACAAGTACTATAAAGCTCAAATATGGTATGCAAAAATAAATCATTTATGCAAGAAAACAAACTATTTCACGCTCAAAAAAACATTTTTATACAATTTAATGTTCATACCTTAAACTAAATCTAAAGAATATGGAAATTGAAACACTTCTTGTCGGGGATGTTGTGCAGTTGAAGTCGGGAGGGCCTAAAATGACCGTTCAACGGACAATCGGAACAGACAACTCGAATATTGGTTTAAAGGCTGGAGACGAGTTTTTAAAAATGCGTGGATTCAGGGATGGCGATGTGATCTGCAACTGGTTTGAAGCAAGTTCATTAAAAGATGGTACTTTCAAACTGGAGAGCCTGATTAAGATTAGTTAAAGAATAATCATTAAAGATTTCTCTTTTGCAGGTAACGCACGATGGCTAGCCTAATGTCAGATCGGCTGTCATTGGTTGCTGTTACCGGATCATTCAACTTTAGCATGTCGGGGTTATCTTTATTCAGGAAACCCAGATTGGCTTCCTTGCCGGTGACCAGGAAATCGGAGATAGCTATTTTATACACTTTTTCCGGATCTATCACAGCACCGTTGATTGTCCAGTTGTTATTTGCCGCATTATGAATTACGGGCTTGTAATGCAGATATCCACCTATTCCCGAATTTTTACTTCCCGCTTCCAATGTTTGTACCAGCAATTTACCTTTCATCTCTGCTTCACGGATACCTCCACCAAAAGGAAGGCTTCTTATAATATCATATTGCGTCACAGGAGGAGTCAGCAAATCGTCCAGTCTTATAGAACCTGCATTATACATGACTACATCGGCATCCGCACAGGCATCATCCATTGCGTCAAGTATCATACGGGATAAATTGGTTGACCTACTCCTCACTTCAGTTTCCCTTCCATCAAGGGTTTCGCCGGATTTGATGACTATCTGCCTGGCATCAAAGCCTAATGAGGCGTAATTCTGGTCTCCGATATCCATCCACTTCTTCACTATTACGTTAGTTGCACTATCCGGGAAAACGGACTCGTCAAGCATTTTTAGTTCGGGTGTCACCTTCACCGATCTGTTCTTCTTATTAATCATTAGTCTGACAACATAAGCAGATCTGGCGTTAGCATGCGCTTTAGTAATATAGATATTTCCTATTTTCCTGAACTGCATATCATGTTCATGTCCACCGAGAATGACCGTCAATCCAGGTAGCTGCTGAGCAAGAACGCTATCTTCTTCCACCGATTGATGCGTAATTGCTACCACTGCATCGCAGGAATCTTTTAAGGAAGAATAGATCTGCCTGGCCGTCTCCAGCGGATCTGTATAGCTTACATAATCGGCTTTATTAAACGGCAGGGTGAGCCCGATAAAACCTATCCTCACCGTTGTGCCGTCCGCATCATGTAAGGTGGCAATGTATGATTTCGGCAGGGAGGATGAGTCATTGTTATGCACTTTTTTAAATGGCATTTCAATGCCGTTTTTTTTATGAAAAGTATTGGAAGCCACCCATTGAAACTGCGATTCGTTAATCCTTTCCTGCAATTCCCCTTCGTTAATATCAAATTCATGGTTTCCAAATACAGCCAGGTCCGTTCCGGCGGCATTCATCGCTTCAATCATTTGTTTACCCCGGATACGCTTCCCTTCATATTGCAGGCTGTTATACACTGAAGGACTTACAAAATCTCCTGCCATAACCAGTAATGTATTTGGATTGGATGACTTGTACTGCTTTTTCAAGGCAGCCACCCTGGCCATGCCTCCCATTTTGCCACCGGCAATAGGTGCGATCTCATACACGTCATTAACCTGGATAAAGACCAGTTCAAATTTGCCATCATCTTTCTTTAAACCATCGGAGCTACGGGATGTTCTGCAGGATGCCGTACTTACCAGGATTACGAAAACAAACAAATGAAAAGGATATTTCATAACAGGGTTGATATAGAAAACAAATTTAGGGTATAAATATATTCGCAAAAAAGTCAAGGCAGAGCTACGGCTGCTTTTTCAAAACTCCTTCTCTTTAAAATATCCATTAAATTCGGTTTACCATTTTATTTAGTATAATTATACTAATTATTTTAGTATTTTTGTAGGGCCTCCCGGCAATTAAATGATAAGCCTAAACGCTGATCTTATGTCTGAAAGAATAGCTGAAAAATTGCAAATACTTGCCGATGCCGCGAAGTATGATGTTTCCTGTGCCTCCAGCGGAAGTGTACGCAAAAATGAGAATAAAGGACTGGGTGATGCGAAAAATATGGGTATCTGCCATGCCTACACGGAAGACGGCCGCTGCGTTTCCCTGCTGAAGATACTGCTTACCAACCATTGCATTTTTGAAAGTGCACAGGGAAAAGCACCGCATGGAGGCGTTTGTCCGGTTTCAGCTTACTAAAGATCAATTATACTATGCAATCTTGAACCTGATTTCAACGTATTGCCGTTGATACGTACGCATTTTACACAAGGGTATGCAGACCAGCGCTGGCTAATCTACGATGCCCGTAGAAAACATGGCTTATATTACGACCTTCACCACATAGAAGGGTTGAACTGATTTTTGACAACAGTAATAACGGAGGAAAAGATTGTTCGGCAGTTTATGATGAACATGAACTGTTATATCAACACTTATGGCAGCGCTATTTTGGTAGCGTAAACATAGCTGCCAGGAAAAACTCAACGTTGCACCTACAACATATGCCGGCACGGTACTGGAAATACCTTCGGAAAAACAAGAAATTTGAAGCTCGGAGTTTGGAGTTGAGGAGTATAATTTAGGATGATGTTGCATTATCTGATGCGGAAAACCGGGGTCTTAAATCTCAGATTTCAAATCCATCAAATTTCCTATTTTTACCACCCTTAATCAACAAACAATATGGCAAATCAACTATTCGATATTGGTATGATCGGTTTGGGCGTGATGGGCCGCAACCTCTTATTGAACATGGCCGACCACGGCTTCAAAGTTCTGGGTTATAACAAAAGCCAGGAAAAGATTGACAGGCTGGTAGCGGATGCTACGGCTGGCACTACGGTTGATGGCGTGACCACCTTGCCTGAACTCATGCGGCAATTGCAGGTTCCCCGTAAAATAATGTTACTGGTACCTGCAGGGAACCCGGTGGATGAAGTCATTGAAACCCTGATCCCTTTGCTGGAAGAAGGAGATATTGTTATTGACGGCGGCAACTCGCATTATAAGGACACGATTCGCCGTGATGCCTATATGAAAGAAAAAGGATTCCGTTTTATGGGCGTAGGCGTGTCTGGTGGTGAAGAAGGTGCACGCACGGGCCCGAGCATCATGCCGGGAGGAGACAAACAGGCATATCCTTTTGTTCAACCCTTGCTGGAAGCGGTAGCCGCTAAAGTTAATGATGTTCCCTGTGTAGCCTATTTGGGGAATCATGCTGCCGGCCATTACGTAAAGATGGTGCATAACGGAATCGAGTATGCCATTATGCAATTGATTAGTGAATCTTACGACCTGTTGCACCAGGGAATCGGTCTGGACAATGATGAATTGTCGGAGCTTTTTAATAAGTGGAACAAAGAAGATATGACCTCTTACCTGATCGAAATTACGGCTGATGTTTTTTTATATGAAGATGACAGAACAAAAAACCGCCTGGTGGATATGATCCTGGACAAGGCTGGTTCTAAAGGAACCGGAAAATGGACCTCTCAGGAAGCTATAGATCTGCCGGTTCCCATACCTTCAATAGACATGGCAGTTACACTCAGGAATATTTCCTCTTTTAAACAGGATAGGGTTGCAGCAGCTGCTTTGTATAAAACGGAGGCGAAAAAAATTAACGTCAATAAGGAAGAATTCATACAACAGGTGCACGATGCCTTGTTCTTCGCCACCCTGATCAGTTATGTTCAGGGACTTGCCATGCTTCAGAAAGCTTCAAGAACACTTAGTATGGAAATACCCATGCCAGAGGTGGTGAAAGTCTGGAGGGGAGGTTGTATCATCAGATCTTCGCTTCTGGATGTATTCAGCAATGCTTTTGAAAAAAATCCGCTGATCCCTAACCTGCTTCTTGATAATGATATAGCTGATTTGTTAAAAGCTAAAGAACAAAACCTTCGGGATGTAGTTATCAAGGCAGTGGAAAATCAATATCCGAGCGGTGCACTAATGGCTTCACTTAGTTATTATGATGCTTATCGGCGTGCCAATTTACCGACAAACCTGATACAGGCTCAACGTGATTACTTTGGCGCACATACCTACCAGCGTATTGACGAGCCCGAAACATTTTATCATACAGAATGGATGAAGGTTCCCTTATGATCCTGTGTGCAACATGCTAAACCGGAAAAGTACCTGTCAACAAGTAGCGGGCAAAATCCGGTTCATCACATCACTATTTATCACACCGACATATGCCAAATCATAAAAGACCTCCTGCCTCGCTGATATTTATTTTCGGAGGCAGTGGAGACCTTAATCATCGAAAGCTGTCTCCTGCTTTATACAATCTGTTCATCGACGAATGGATGCCGGAAAAATTTGCCATTGTGGGCATTGGCCGCACGAAATACAGTAATGAAACCTATCATAAATTCCTGTTGGAGGGTATCCAGAAATATTCGCGCCGCAAGGGCGAGCAAAACGGATATTGGGAGGAATATTCCAAACACGTCTCTTATCTGGAAATGGATGTGGGAGACGAGAATGCCTACGAGCAGCTTGCGGAAATTGTAAAGCAGAAGGAGAGCGAATTCGGGGAACATCCGAATGTGATGTTCTACCTGGCTGTCGCGCCGCAACTGTTTCCAGATATTGCTAAAAAATTAGGACCGCTGAATATCTGTTCAGATACCCAATGCACCCGCATTGTAATTGAAAAGCCATTTGGTCATGACTTGAAAAGTGCACATGAGCTGAATGCATTATTGAGCAATATGTTCGATGAAAAGCAAATCTACCGGATCGACCATTACCTGGGTAAAGAAACCGTGCAAAATATTCTGGCATTACGGTTCGCTAACGCCTTGTTTGAACCCATCTGGAACAAGAACTACATTGATCATATTCAGATAACGGCCGCTGAAACCGTCGGTGTTGAAGGGCGCGGTGGTTATTATGAACACTCGGGTTCATTGAGGGATATGGTGCAAAACCATATGCTGCAATTGTTGTGTATGATTGCGATGGAAGCACCCGTTTCTTTCGAAGCCAATGAAATCCGCAACAAAAAAGTAGATGTGCTGAACGCTATCCGGGTATATGCCCCGAATGAAGTGGGCAAATATGCCGTCCGGGGTCAATATTCTGCCGGCTGGATCAAGGGCCAGCAGGTAACAGGATACAGGCAGGAAAAAAACGTACAACCGGAATCACCGGTCGATACATTCAGTGCGGTTAAGTTTTATATCGACAACTGGCGTTGGCAGGATGTTCCTTTTTATATAAGGTCTGGTAAATACCTGCATCAAAAGACCACCATCATTACCATACAATTCAAGCACGCACCTCATTATGCCTTTCCTCCTGAGGCCGCTGAAACATGGCGGAATAACCGTTTAACCATCAGCATTCAGCCCGAAATGGATATACGCATCAGGTTCCAGTCAAAAAAACCTGGTCAGGCAATGACCCTTAATCCGGTTGATATGATCTTCAGTTATGAAGAAGCCTATGATGGCCACGAACCAGAGGCATATGAAACCCTATTGCTCGACGTTATGTCAGGCAATGCTACCTTGTTTATGCGGTCGGACCAGGTTGAAGCCGCATGGAAGATCATTATGCCTATTCTGGATGCATGGGATGCGAGGGCTCCTGTAGACTTCCCGAATTATGCTCCTGACAGCTGGGGTCCTGAAGGGGCCGAAGCACTGATAGCCAGGGATGGCAGAAGCTGGGTAACACTGCCGCCGAATGAGGTTTAAAGTTTATGGTTTAAGGCTATTTAACGCATAACGGGTCGATATCCACAGACAAACTTTAAACCTTAACTTTAAACCTAAAACTTTCTTAAAACACCACCATGCCGCTTCACATTTTCGAAGATACCGATACGCTTAGTTATGCTGTGGCTGATTGGATGGTAGATTATATAGCTTCAACATTAGAAAAGAAGGGCCGTTTTACCCTTGCGTTATCAGGAGGAAGCACACCCCGCAAACTACATGGCGTTTTGAAAGATCCGGTATATGCAAAAAAGATCGACTGGCCCAATGTGCACATCTTCTGGGGCGATGAAAGGGCAGTTCCCTTCGGAGATGAACGGAACAATGCGAAGATGGCTTACGATACTTTATTAAATTATGTACCCGTTCTTTCTCATCACATACACATCATGCGAACGGATATTCCACCTGACTCAGCTGCAATGGAGTATGATAAATTGCTGCACCGCTATTTCGACCTTACACAAACCTCATTCGACCTGGTGCTGTTGGGCATGGGAGAAGATGGGCATACGCTGTCGCTTTTTCCCGGCAGCGGTATTATCCACGAAAAACAGGACTGGGTAAAATCATTTTTCCTGGAAACACAGGATATGTACCGCATATCGCTTACAACGCCTATAGTTAACAGGTCTGCAGCAGTAGCCTTTCTTGTTGCCGGCCAGGATAAGGCGGGCACGCTGAAGCAAGTACTGGAAGGAGACTTCAGGCCTGAAAACTATCCGTCGCAGTTGATTCGCCCGGAGAACGGTGAGTTACACTGGTTTGCCGACCAGGCAGCTGCCAGTGAGCTGGACGGGGCAGGTTATCGTAATGCGTAGGCGATTTTAACCATCTTGGACAATCTCTTTGTGCATTCTTCGTGGGTTTACCTTGTGTCCTCTTTGTGGTTTTTTTTTTTACCGCAAAGCTATTTTACAGAGCGCCAAAGGATCAACTTAAATGACAGGCTCCCCCTTATACATCAACCGTATCATACACAACCACACGGCTCCAGAGGTGTTTACATTCTTCAACGAATTTAAGGTGAATAGGATCAACCTGATAACTGTCCTGATTGGCTCTGTTATCGAAAGTGAGTAGCCAGGATATCGCATAGGTAGCGTCAATAACATCTCTGTTTGTATCTGCCGGCTTGCCGATATGAGCCGTTTTGATAGACTTAACACTTTTAAGTTTCTTTAATCCTTCGACAAGCTTATCACGGTCTTGTTTGTTGTCTGGGTTGGTAAGCCAAAAATAAACATGGTGTATAAAAAAATCTGTAGCAGGCATAGCTCTTGAGGTGTTTGCTGCAAATGTAGTAAACCCGGCCGTAAATGCAAGTTTGCCAGCATACCCTAGAAATTTGCGTCGTGAGTGTTTAAGCATGTTTTCCGACTTATGAATAAGTTATTGAAAAAAAAAGGCAATCATTTCGTCACTGAGCTTTCGCTCGTTTTTGGTCCAGAATGAATTCGGCGGCGGAAATTCATTCCGGTTATAGGCCCCCTGGTTAGCGAAATCGAAAACAGCATGACAGTAATTGTTAATGATCAATCCGCAACGCAACCAGTCTGTTGACCAGATAATACAAACTGAGGCGTGTCTCTCCGCTTCAGCTATGCTTGCCACATCATAAATATGAACCATGTCAAGTATGCGCAGTTGTCCTGTTCCCGGATCTTTCTCACCCCCATAAAAGTAACCCGTTTCAGTATCGTCCTCAAACATCACGCAAAAATTATTTTCCGATGCGCTACTTTCTATGAATAAGTCTTCGCCTATCGATATGGATTGTTCTTTCAATAAATATCCCTTCATTCCGTTGCCATTTCATGAATCGTATGTATGCAATAATCAGTCAGCCATCAGGAAGGAAACCTGTTGTCACTGATCAGCTTTCCGGCAATCCTTCGTTTTGCTTCTTTACTATTAAAGGGATCAGTTTTAGTAAAACGTTTTAAGCCTAACAGCATCATGCGTTGCTCATCGCCATCTGCAAAAGCGTTAATGGCATCCTTCCCGGATTTATTGATACTGTCAGCAGCATCATACAGGTAACTGCGCATCATATCCATCTCATAGTTACAGGCCTCTTCCCCCCGCAGGTCGGCAAGCTTCATTGCCCGCAGCAAAGCGCTTTCGGCATGAAAAGTCTCTATCGCCATGTCTGCAATGTTCATAAGAATTTCCTGTTCATTCGCCAGTTTACCCATGAGCTTTTGAACGGCGGCTCCTGCAACCATTAAGATAGCTTTTTTGAATCCATTGATCGCCTTTTTCTCTTTGGCAAACGGAGTTTCATCTCCACTGCCAAAATCAGGAATACTCATTAACTCTTTTGATACGGCCATCGCGGGACCCATCAGGTCAAGTCTTCCTTTCATTCCTCTTTTCAGCATCATATCAACCGTTAATAAACGATTGATTTCGTTAGTACCTTCATAAATGCGGTTGATACGGCTATCACGGTATGCTTTCGAGATAATGTATTCATCACTGAAGCCGTTACCGCCATGCACCTGAACGCCTTCATCTACGATATAATCCAGCACCTCACTGCCATATACTTTTAACATGGCACACTCTATGGCGTATTCTTCTGCGGCGCCCAGTAAGGCCTCATTAAATGGTTTACCACTACCAAGCAATTCTGTTTCTTTGTCATCGATCCATTTGGATACCCTGTAAAGTGCACATTCACACACCCATATCTTGATGGCCATTTCAGCCAGTTTATGTTGAATGGCGCCAAAGTGAGCAATTGGCGTTTTAAACTGTTCGCGCGTTATGGCATACCTGATGGAGATATCGGCAGACTTTTTAGCAGCGCCTAATGCGGCAGCGCATAGCTTCAATCTGCCAATGTTCAGAATATTAAAGGCAATAATATGGCCCTTTCCCATTTCACCTAACAAATTTTCTACTGGCACCTTACAATCCTGAAAATATAATTGAACTGTAGAAGAACCCTTGATGCCCATTTTGTGTTCTTCCGGACCGCGTGTAAATCCTTCAAAATCCCTTTCTACGATGAAAGCGGAGAATTTGTCACCATCGACTTTGGCAAACACGATATAAACGTCAGCAAACCCGCCATTGGTTATCCAGCATTTCTGACCATTAAGCAGGTAATATTGTTTATCACCGCTTAGTGTTGCAGAAGTTTTTGCTCCAAGGGCGTCACTGCCGCTGTTTGGTTCTGTCAGGCCATATGCGCCCTTCCATTCTCCACTGGCCAGTTTGGGAATGTACTTTTCCTTTTGAGCTTCCGTTCCAAAATATAAGATAGGCAGGGTGCCGATACCGGTATGGGCCGCTACGGCCACAGAAAATGAAAAGCCACCCCCTAAACCTTCATTGACCAGAGTCGATGTAATAAAATCTTTCCCCAATCCACCGTATTGCTCCGGTAAAGAAACAGAAAATAATCCCTGCTCGCCGGCTTTCTGCACTAGCGATGGCATTAATCCTGCCTCCAGCTTGTCGATACGGTCTAAAACAGGTAATACTTCATTGTCCAGAAACGACAAACACATGTCTTTGACCATCTGTTGCTCTTCATTATAATCTTCCGGAATAAAGGTGTCGAAAGAAGAACTTTCTTTGATCAGCCACTCACCACCCCTGAGCAAGGCTGCTTCTTTTTGAGTCGTGGTATTCATATATTTAGTTTATTTTATTTAAGTGCGAATATGGGTTATGAATTATGGGTTATGAGTGATGAGTGATGAGTGATGAGTGATGAGTTTTTTTTATAGAAATTAGGTCTAGCTGCTTAATATATTATAACTCATAACTATGTTTAAGTCAGGTTATCATATACAATCTTTAATACTTCCTTACAGGCATCGATACGGTCTGCAGGAACGCTTTCCAGGGCTTCGTTCAGGGTTTGATTAGCCAGTTCCATAGTCTGTTCCTGTAATTTTTTTGCATCGCTGGTCAGTAAGATAATATTTATCCGGCGGTCGTTTTTTGAAGGCGTGCGTTTTACCAGTTTTAACCTTTCCAGGTTATCAACCAGCCGGGTAATACTTGGCTTGTCCCGGAAAGTGGCGTTGCATAGCTCCTGCTGGCTGATGCCGTCTTCCTTCCATAAATGATACAGCACACTCCATTGCTCTATTGTCAGATTTAATCCAGCCTGGTTAAATTTTTTCTGAAGTCTTCTGGCAATGGCCGTTGACGCTTTGCCGGTTATAAAGCTGTATAATTCACCCTTCTTGAATTGGTTGTTTGGCATATAGTTAGTTAAACAACTAATCAAATATAGGGCTTATTTTATGTTATTTGACAGTTTACCTGAAAAAAATTATTGACAACCAGTATGCCCTATGACAA
Organism: Chitinophagaceae bacterium; assembly: GCA_037718865.1. Classification (GTDB taxonomy): domain Bacteria; phylum Bacteroidota; class Bacteroidia; order Chitinophagales; family Chitinophagaceae; genus JADCRZ01. The sequence continues at coordinate 461,818 of JBBJMP010000001.1, forward strand.
TTGCAAAATGTTACTTATCTTTAGTCCAGCCATTCATCCATTATCTCATCTTTTACATTTTTCTTATCTGGTTAGTCCTTATCCATTTTCCATTGACGGTTTGGTTGAACACATTTTTTCTTAATTCTGTTTTATCTTATTCAACATGAAAAGTGTTTACTACACGTGTTTTATTTTGTTGGCCATTTTCCTTTCGTTCGTTCCGGACGCCCAATCGCAGAAAAAATTAGTGGTTATCGGTTCTTCCACGTCCTATGGATCAGGAACTACCCATCGTGACAGTACTTATGTAGCGCGCTTACAAAAGCACTATGATAACAGCAGGCTTTCGGTCACCATAAGAAATCTGGCCGCCCCCGGTACCGACTGTTACAGCGCAATGCCGTCTAATTATACCCCGCCTCCGGGCCGAGGCCTGCCAGATCCTGCCCGGAACATTACTGCGGCACTTGCCGAAAATCCGGATGCTGTACTGGTTAATTACCCTTCTAACGGTTATGTTAGTTTTACCATCGCCGAGATCATGTCTTGCTTTCGAACCATTAAGCGAACCGCCAATGAGGCCGGCAAATTATGTTATATCACTACCACCCAGCCACGAACAGAATATAATGCGGCAGCCCGGGTTAAGTTGAGGGTAATCAAAGACAGCATCTTAAGTGAATTCGGCCAGTTTGCAGTAAATTTTTATGATGGCCTTGCCGAACCGGTGTCTGATACGATCGCAAGAGCTTACCGTTCTGGAGACGGAATACATTTAAACGATGCGGGGCATGGCGTATTGGCTCAGCGGGTAGCAGAAAAAAATATTTTCAGTACGATTCTCCCGCCGCCACCCGGCCTCCGGTACAGATATTACACATTCACAGGCACTTGGTATAACATGCCAAGCCTGCACGCGCTCACGCCGGTTGCCACTGGAACGGTCCCTAATATTACCCTTTCTAACAGAACACAAAATGATCGTTTTGCCTATCTGTGGGAAGGTAACATCAATATTCCTGTTTCCGGGAACTATACTTTCCGCATAACTTCCGATGACGGGAGCCAATTCTGGATAGGCAGTTTACCAGGCCCCCTGATTGTCAATGACGGGTTACACGGTCCGCAGGATATGGACGGAACCATTGCTTTAAATGCAGGTGTTTATCCAATTGCCGTTCTTTATTATGAACAGGAAGGGGGGGAATTGATGAATTTATCGTGGAATACACCTCAGACAGGCAACAGCTTCGTAACCGTTCCTGATGCGGCATTTGTATCTTCACCCAACCCCGCCGGCCCTCTCCGGTACCGGTATTACACGTTTACAGGTATCTGGTACAACATGCCCAGCCTTCATGCCCTCACCCCACTAGCTACCGGCACGGTTCCGAATATTACCCTGGGGAACAGAACCCAGGATGATCAGTTTGCGTATCTCTGGGAAGGGCATATCCACATCCCTGTTTCTGGTAATTATACTTTTCGTATAACTTCCGATGATGGGAGCCAGTTCTGGATAGGCAGTTTACCAGGTCCACTGATAGTTAATGATGGGTTACATGCCCCCCAGGATAGGGATGGAACCATCAGTCTAAATGCCGGTGATTATCCCATAGCTCTGCTTTATTATGAACAGTATGGCGGAGAATTGATGAATTTATCCTGGAAGACGCCCCAGACAGGGAACGGTTTTATACCCATACCCGATGCGGCATTTGTAAATTCTCCCGGGGTATCGGTGTCCACTGCATCTATTTCTGCCTTTAACAACAAGGTAGCCCTGGCAAAAGCCAAAAGCGGTTCCTCCATTGGAAATGAGCATGCAATATCCTTTTTCCCCAATCCTGCGACGGAACAGGTAACACTGCGCCTAAACGATGAAGAAAATGGCAGGGTTCTGGTTAAATTAATTAACGCAGAAGGCATAGTGCTGAGCACAAGGACCTACCAAAAGCAAAACAGTTACTGGCAGCAGCAAATACCTCTTGGCCGGCTCAAATCCGGTTATTACATTATCCAGGTCACAGGCCGTAAATTAAACTACCGCTTACCTTTCATAAAAAAATAAAAAGCTGGCGTCGGTGTAACGACTCATTTAACCAAGAGGCCGGAATATCCATATCGTCACTAGTCCATTTTAATGGCATATCCTTTAGTGTTTGTAGCTTAGCGGTCACATAAAGCCAATGGAATCTTCTTGTCTGTCTTATGGAACCTCACACGTACACTATCTACATTTCGGAAGTGGAGATGACATTATCCTGGCCTTACATGGTTATGGCGGGCATGCAGGCAGTTTTACTTTCCTTGAAAAAAGTATAACTTCCGGTTTCCGCCTGATAGCGATTGATCTTCCTTTTCATGGCAATACCCTTTGGAATGAGAAAAGGCCTTTAACGAACGACGATCTGGCTACTATATACGACGACATCTTTAAACAGTTAGGCATTAAGGCAGCTCATTTCACACTCCTTGGTTACAGCATGGGCGGAAGACTCGCCCTGAGCTTTACGGAAACATTCCCTGACAAAGTATCCAGGTTGGTATTGCTGGCACCCGACGGACTCAAACTTAACTTCTGGTATTGGCTGGCTACGCAAACCCGAACCGGTAACCGACTTTTTCAATTTACCATGAACAGGCCGTTATGGCTTATGCAATGGATGCAATTTTCTAAACGCCTGCTGAATAAAAGCGTTTACAAGTTCGTGCAATCTTACTTGCATGAGGAAATGGTCCGCGACCAGTTATATAACCGCTGGACCTGTTTACGGCTTTGCAAGCCTGACCTGGACAAGATCAGATCGATCATTAAGAAAAGGCAACTTCCCGTTAGGATACTATATGGAAAACATGATCGCATTATCGTATCAGGCCGCGGCCTGACCTTTAGCCGGGGGATTGAAGAATACTGTCACCTGCATATTGTTAATGCAGGCCACTGCGTTTTGCATAGATCCTGGGCCGCTGAAATTACCGGGTTGCTTACCACTTAGTTCACCTATTTTTATGGACTAAGCATGATTGTTCTTTTTTATATTACTCTTTGTTTAATATTCGCGTATGGTATTTTAATAAACTATTATGCAAGAGCATGGAAAACCATACCCCCCGTAGATGCTAAGGCACTTAGGGACTGGAAGGAGAATATAAAAATTACCGTAATCATTCCGGCCCGAAATGAAGAAAAACATATTACCCGCTGCCTGTCATCCCTTCAACAGCAAACTTATTCCAAAGCGCTGCTGGAGATCATTGTAGTAAATGATCATTCAACGGACGCCACCGAAAACCTGGTTCTCGGTTTCCCTGCCTCAAATGTCAGGCTGATCAACCTGGCGGAATATGTTGACGGGAAGCCCTTAAATGCATATAAGAAGAAGGCGATAGAAATTGCCATAGGAAAATCATCAGGGGACTTGATCGTGACTACTGATGCAGATTGTATTGCCCCACCTGATTGGATCAGGTGCCTGGCCGCATGCCAACACAATCAAAAAGCCGTTTTTATTGCGGCACCTGTAAAAATTGAGGCTGGACCTTCCCTCCTATCTATATTTCAATCCATTGACTTCATGACCCTCCAGGGCATTACCGGGGCATCCGTATTCAAAAAGTTCCATTCCATGTGCAACGGTGCCAACCTGGCTTACGAAAAAAAGATTTTTTACGAAGTGGGTGGATTTAAGGGCATCGACTACCTTGCTTCCGGTGACGACATGCTGCTTATGCATAAAATAGCTATTCGATATCCCGACAAGGTTTTCTTTGTAAAAAGCCAATCCGCCATAATAAGTACACAAGCCACCGAAACATGGAAAGCTTTTTTTCATCAACGGATCAGATGGGCCAGTAAAGCGGATAAATATGAGGATAAGCGAATTTTCACTGTTCTCTTGTTGGTGTATCTGCTCAATCTGTTTATTTTGTCATTCCTTATCCTGGGAATATGGAACAAAAATGCACTGCTTTTATTTTTAACCCTGGTGCTGGCAAAAACATCTGTGGAATTTTCCTTTGTATGGAATATCGCCTTATTTTTTAACCAGCAGAAATTGATGATATACTTTCCCTTCCTGCAACCGCTGCACATCGTCTATACGGTAATTGCTGGATGGCTTGGTAAATTCGGGAGTTATCAATGGAAGGGCAGGAACGTTAAGTAAAGTCAAGTTTCTTTTAAGCACATCTATAATCCGTATTTTGCATACATGTCCTCCGCATCCAATTCCATACAACAAGCGGCATGGCTTAGATTACAAAAAAACAAAGGCGCCGTTACCGGCATGGTCATCATTGGTATAGCTGGTTTTCTTGCCGTTGCCGCTTATTTTATCGCCCCCGATGCTTCTCCTTATGCAAACCGGATGATTGTTGAAATCGGCGGCCGAAAACCTGGTTTCAAACAAACCTTTTTGCGCATAAACAAAGTAAACAATATAAAAGAAGTAAGCCGCTTCCACCGGCTTTTGTATGGACAGGAGGATGAGTATACTTATATGCCGATTCACAGGTATACTATCAATAATGATTCCCTGGTTGTAGAGAAATATATTGATGAAGGAATTTATGACACGATAACTATATCCACTGCAAACCTGCAAATCCCTGTTGAAAGAAACGTTATCACGAAAAGGTTTATTTTGGGAACTGACAAATACGGCAGGGATATCCTGAGCAGGCTGATCGTGGGTGTAAGGGTTAGTTTAAGCGTTGGACTTATCGCCATCATAATATCATTGACCATCGGAGTAATATTAGGAGCTTTGGCAGGATATTTCGGCGGATGGGTCGACGACCTTGTCATGTGGCTGATCAACGTAATCTGGAGCATACCTACTTTATTGCTGGTTTTCGCCATTACTTTGTTATTGGGTAAGGGGTTCTGGCAGGTGTTCATAGCCGTTGGCTTAACCATGTGGGTAAGCGTAGCAAGGATGGTGAGGGGACAGGTGTTGGCCGTCAGGGAATTGCAGTACGTTGAGGCAGCGAAAGCATTGGGGTTTACACATGGCCGGATTATATTCCGTCATATCCTTCCTAACATACTAGGCCCGGTTTTGGTAGTAGCCGCATCCAATTTTGCATCGGCAATCGTTATCGAAGCCGGCCTGAGCTTTTTAGGCGTTGGCGTTCAACCTCCGCAACCCAGCTGGGGCCTGATGATCAAGGAAAATTATAATTTTATCATTACCCATAACCCCATGCTGGCACTGGCTCCGGGGTTCGCAATCATGTTATTGGTTTTAGCTTTTAATCTGCTGGGCAATGGAATGCGTGATGCAATGAACGTTAAGGAATGATGTGCGGATGTGCGTGAGCAAATAGATTTGGCTTCGTTCTGTAAATCTGCAACAGCCATCTTATCGCCTTTTTCTTGCCAATCTCTTTGTTACACATCTTCCATTCTATCAGCTTCTTATTCATCCAAAACCATAATCCTACTATTCCTTAGGGAGGCTTGCCTCCCTTTTTTAGTCTTTTACTTAACTTTCCCCGGACAACAGTGATTTGCAAATGTGCGGATGAAAACCCTCGGTTTAATTACTTCCTCGAATACTTGTAATTTCCCTTCCATTGATTGGAAGCTTTAGACACCGAGGTAACCGTAATATCCACTACATTAACTGCACCTGCTGTTGTACCGGTTATACTAAAATCATTTACCGCTGACGAACTTGTTACTGACTTGGTAAAAAAAGAAACGGTTCCTCCATCGGGTTTGACGGTTATATCTATTTTTACGCCGCTGGGCGGCATAGCTGATTTAATGGTGATCTTTAAGGGAAAATTCGGTCCCGGTGCAGGAGTTTCAACATGTCCATTGGAGACAGGTAAGGTTTCTACTACCAAATTTTCTTCCGAAGGTACATTTCCTCCACCCTTTTTTTGGCAACCTGCCAGAACAAATACCGAAAGAATAACGGATAATAACAAACCGTATTTAAGCCATTTCATGAGCCTTAGTTTTCATGGTGAGTAATAAAGTTAGTGTTTTTCATGGATCGGGAAACAAGATTCTGCCTGCCCGTGTTTGAAGTGTTTACACCTGCACATTCCTGCAAAAGCTTTCTTCCAGTGATATAAAGGTTTCTGTTCTTTCGATGCCTTTGATCTTTTGCAGTTCGTCATGTAAAACAAAGCGCAGCTTATTGATGTCTTTACATACGATTTCAGCAAACATGCTGTAATTTCCGGTGGTATAATTTAACCGCACGATCTCCGGTATTTTTCGGAGTTCTTTGGCTACGGCATCATACAACGAGCTTTTTTCAAGGTAAATGCCAATAAAGGCTATGACATCATAACCCAATAATTTGATGTCTACAGTAAGCCTGGTTCCTGTGACGATGCCAAATTCCTGAAGTTTTTTTATACGCACATGAATAGTGCCGCCAGACACAAATAATTTTTTGCCCAGTTCTGCATAGGATATTTCTGCGTTCTCCATCATGTTGTGGATGATTTGCAGGTCTAATTTGTCAAGATTTAATTTAGGAGGCACTACATTTTTAATTATTTGATAAATTTCATTTTTATGACCAAATTAATTGAAATAATTTAAAGTTTTAAAATATGTTTGAAAAATTTGTAACGAAATGGGAATTTTATTTACTATTGCATTGTTAAGCTCTTAATTACTGTGGGATGATGAAATTTTTGGCAGACATGCCCTCTTGTCTCGGGGGTGGGGAGTCCGGGATAAACATAGCATAGAGCCGTTGCGATAGTCATATTGCAGCGACCAGGGTCGACCACTGAACTTTGTGCTATCGCTAATCGCCCCGTGGAGGTTCGAATCCTTCTCCTACAGCTTTGATTTTTGTATTGTGGAGTGATGAAATTTGGCAGACATGCCCCCTTGTCTCGGGGGTGGGGAATTGGGATAAACGTAGCATAGAGCCGTTTTATAGCAATATAGAACGACCAGGGTCGACCACTGAACTTTGTGCTATGGCTAACTGCCCCGTGGAGGTTCGAATCCTCCCTCTACAGCTTGCATAAGCCGTTAATGAATTGATTGTCAATTTTCTAACGGTTTTTTTGTTTAGGACGGTTACCCGTATAGTTACCCCTTTTTATTTAAATTGATATAGATCGAGAGAAATCAAGTTTATAACATTTGGAAGTAAGTTTTTAATAACCCGGTTGCTCATTAGTTGCCTGCCGCTCATACTTTAGCCTTTTTATGTGTTTCACTGGTGTAGGACGCTCCTTCGTGATGTAAATGTACAGAAGGGTTTCAGCAGATTTCGTTGAAAAACCTTTATTACGATTTGAGCCCAAATGACCTATTTTACTCGCCAGGGTGGACCAACCTTATTCATAACGATTACTTTCACCTAAATTGAAGTCAAAAGGCAACTTTGCATAATTAAGAATCCGTTGCCGATCTTAAACGGCTGAAAATTAGAAAACGGAATGATTAAACACTGGATAGAAAAGGCACACCATTTTCTAAATCATAGCTACCAATTGAGATGAACGAATTGGATTGGAAAGAAACGCTTACTCCTGACCTTAACAAAGTGGCAAGACATTTATGTGCCTCTTTTCAGGATTCTTCATTACATGGAATTATCTAGAGATGAGGCACAACGTATCGACGCCGGGGACGAGGAGTTAAAGTACAAAAAAGCAGAAATTTTAATTCGCCGTAATCCCATAATTTAAAGGATCAGACTGACACTTCTTACATTAAATTCCCACAGGATATTATAAAAAGAACGGTTATCGCGTACGGCCACAAAGATGTACCACCAAGTATCAACCTTTTGCGGGACTACCTTATACGTGACCTCAGCAATAAGCAGTATATAAGAGAGATCAACTACGACAATTTGCCACACCTCTTAAAGATGGAATCTTATATAAAGGCTAAACGTAAATCGTTGATTAATTTTTAGCTGAAAAGCAGTAAAGACGATTTTTCATAAATATGAAAAATAGTAAAAAAATATATTATAATTGGAATGTTTTTGTATATTTATAATGAAAATCTCACCTACTTTAATTGCCTATATTCCTATTGTTATAACTCAATGAAGTGTTGAATAAATTCATGGAGATTCATGTGCCCATGCATGAAGAAAGGGCACATGGAACCTAACCTTAAAAAAAACATTTCCTGCATAATTTATTTGTGCTTTGAGAAGCATCTTAAAGTCTAATACCCCTGATTCGTTCTAAAAATTAAAATGCAAGTATCTACCTATATAAAAGTGATATCTCTAACTCCTAGCTATGTCCGGGGTCCTTAAACACACCACGCTTCCTTTTTTCACTATGCCCGTTAGCGTGACAATCACGCATCCGTACCGCTAGAAACTTTTCATCATTAAAAAAAATGCTATGCCAAAAAAAACTTCACCCGACCAAAGTGCAAATGAGCAGGTTTCGCGCCGCCGTTTTTTCAGTTATGCCGGATTATCGGCAACCGTAATACTGGGTGCCTCATCCTGTAAAAAATTTGATTTTCCAAACCCTTTTGAAAAACCTAAGGATAAGGTTGACCTGGGTTCAGGGGACATTGGTATTTTGAACTATGCCTATGCCCTTGAGCAGTTGGAAGCTGCTTTTTATATTAAGGTGGCGCATTCTTTTTATTCTGGAGCTACTGCCAAGGAGAAGACCTATTTAGAAGATATTCGTGATCACGAAATTGCTCACCGCGAATTCTTCAAAAATGCATTGGGTGATAAAGCAATTGGAACACTAAAATTAGATTTTAGTTCCATAAACTTTTCAAGCAGGGAAAGTGTTTTAGGAACAGCAAAAACATTTGAAGACTTAGGCGTCTCCGCTTATAATGGGGCTGGAGAATTATTGGAAAGTGCAGATTATTTGTTGTTAGCCGGTAAGATAGTGTCGGTGGAAGCCCGTCACGCAGCTGCCATACGTGATTTAATCAAATACGGCGATTTTGCAGGTCCTGATGTAGTAAATGCGCAGGGATTGGATGTTTTCAGAAAACCACCGGAAGTATTAAAAATAGCAGATACCTACATTGTTACTAAAATTTACGCCAACAATTTACCCACCTCTTAAAACGTAAACTATGAATTTTCATAATATTTTAGATCAAATAAAAAAAATAGATCCTGAAGTCTATGACCGTCGGCACGACAGAAGGTCTGCCATGAAGAACGTAGTGAACGCCGGTGGTAAATTAGCATTAGCTACAATACCGATCGCATTGGGTTCTTTATTTACAAAGACTCATGCCCAACCTGCATCCCCACAAATTCTTGAGGTATTGAATTTTGCTTTAACGCTGGAATACCTGGAGGCCGAATTCTATAATGTGGGTCTTGCTGCACAGAATTTAATTCCTGCCGGCGATGACCGCATGGCTTTTGAAGTGATCGCTAAACACGAAAATGCACATGTTGTGTTGCTTATGGAAGCGATTAAGATGTTGGGAGGAGCACCTGTCGCTAAACCTACCTTTGATTTTACTGCTGGGAACGGAAGCGGAACGGGGCCTTTCAATGGTGTATTCGGAAACTATGATCTATTCCTTGCTGTATCGCAAACGTTTGAAGATACAGGTGTAAGAGCGTATAAAGGACAGGCAGGTAACCTTATGAGCGTCAATGAGGTGTTGAGAACTGCTTTACAGATACATTCTGTAGAAGCAAGGCATGCGGCTCATGTCAGGGAAATACGCGGCAGAAGGCCAAGTGCTTTAGTAGTCGGTATACCGCAGCCCTGGATTACGCTAAATCAAAGCCACATCTCCTCGCCAGCGGTACAGCCGTCTTATAACGGGGAAGAAAATACGATGCAGGCCGGGATACAAATTATGGGCATTAATAGTTTTGCCATTACCGCAGAAGACGCTTCTGAATCATTTGACGAACCCTTAACAAAAGCACAGGTCTTGGCCATTGTTGACCCGTTTATAGTCTAAGAAATGCAAAAAAGCAATTAATTTGGGGACTCGTCCGGGTCCCTTAACTCTTAAAATTTTTTTTATGAAAACATCATTTAAACGCTTTGGTTCTTTGGTTGTTTTTATTTTTATGTTATTCACCTTAAGCATCTCCTGTGAAAAAGATCATGGAAAAGATGATCCTAAAAATTCCAGATGTCCGAATGCTGAATCTACCATTGCTAACTGGCCGGACGTATCTAAAATGGTTGCCCAAAAGATGATTGAAAAATATGGGCAGCCTCACGGAGTGACTCCGCATATGTTGGTCTGGAGTAATAACGGGCCATGGAAAATGACCATCGTTTCCCGCGATCCGGTGCAACACAATTTCCCCACACCGCATCCAGACCTGTTGGAGCAATCTATTAATTACAAAGTACCCGTTAATAAATATGATGATATGGCTGCTTATGATGGCAGCGTAATCCTGGAACGTACCAAAGGCGAAATGTCGGCCCGGTGTGATGAGGAAGGTGCTAATTTCTTAGCTATTAACCTGGCTAACGACGTAGCTACGGAAAAAAAGACTACAGAGCAGGCCCGTGCTTATTATACTATGGCAATGAAGACATTTAAGGAAACAGGTCAGATGGATCCTTACATGAAGGGATTCGTATTTACCGTTCCAGGCAGCGGAACTGCAGATCCGGACATGAAAACGTTTTAATGTAGTTTAACTTTAGTAACCAATATTGCTACATTTACAATTTGCAAGGTAAAAAAGCCTCTTTACAGCAAGCTTTCTAGGATCTCCGGCAGAAATGCAAATCAATAGCACCCGATCAAAGTTTTCCTGTAAATGATTCAGGAAGCCATTTGAATTTACAATTCAGATGGCTTTTTTTATTTAGAGTAAATTATGGTTGATTCTAATACTAAAGGCTTAGAAAGATGGTAAAATAGAGCTCATCTTTGCGCAAAAAGATGTTTTAACCTTTAGAGCTGCTTTTCTGGTAGTATAATGTAAAAGACGGTTCCTTTTCCTGCCCTTGATGTAGCCCAAATTTTTCCGTGATGATTCTGAGCAATTTTTTTACAGAGCGCTAACCTGATACCAGTACCGCTATATTCTGTTTTGCCATGAAGCCGAACTGATTCTACCAAAATAAATAACAAGGTTGCTAAAAACTAAAAAGTCGTTCAGGTGGTCAGCTTTTTGCAGCAATACATATATTATTTAATTTCTTAAATTATAATTATGAAAAAAGAGAATAAAATACTGGCTATTGCTCTACTGGCTGGGATTGGGATGTTCAGTTGCAATCCGTCAGAATCAAACAATAAAAAAAGCATGGGTGATACGCTGAACAGAACGCAAAGCAATGTAGCTATGGCTGATGGGGCAGATATGCCTGATGTATCGGCCTGGCCCGAGCGGCCCCGGCTTGCAGCTAAAGAAATGTTTGCAAAATATGGTGCCCCGGTTGAAGTTTCTTCAGAGGCAATTATCTGGCACAACGAAGGTCCGTTTAAACGCATTATGGTAACAAAGAAAGAAGTACCCCACGATTTTCCTTTACCTCATATGGATTTTTTAGAGCACACCATTTCTTATAATGTACCTATCGATAAGATAGATGATATAGTAGCATTTGATGCCAGTACCACCATTAATAAAACGCAGGGAGAAATGTCGGCCAGATGTGATCTGGAAGGACACAATATTCTTACACATAACCTTGCCGTTGATATTATCAACGGCAAAAAAACTGTTGAGCAGGCAAGAGTAGCTTTTGGTGAAATTGTAACATTAGATTTTGGTGGAAAGCACCCGCCTTATGTAGAGAAATTGCAATTTACACCGCCAGCAGAAGGGGTGCTATTTCCTGATAAACCCATTGTTGCCGGTTCGCCTATGCGTGACGTGCCTGGCACGGAAGGCACTGATGCTGAAGTGCTTTCCTTTGCACTGGCAGTTGATGTAAATGAGATTCTGGCGGCTGCAGAGGCTCAGAAAAAGAAGGTTGGACAGCCGGTGATTGATTATGCTAAAATGCTGCACACAGCGCATGGAGAAAACATGGCAAAGATCATACAACTAGGGCAATCAATAAAGGTAACACCCAGTGATACAAAAGCAGTAGATGCATTAAAAGTAAAGGGCGCAGGAGAATTGGCTATGCTAATACCTCTTGATGGTAGAGAATTTGAAACCGCCTATTTAGATGCAATGATCAAAGGGCATACAGAAGTATTAAGTATGATTGACAGTAAACTTCTAACAACAGCTAAGAATAATGCACTGAAAGCGCATTTAACCGAAACCCGCGGGCATGTGGCTATGCATCTTGAACAAGCAAAAAAATTGAAAGGAAATCCTTAGTAATAGATTTATAAGATTTATAAAGCGCAGCCTGGAAGTATAGAATTCATGTTGCGCTTTATTAGTCATGTGACTTAAAACGGCAATACAAATACAAACAAAAAAATGGAACAACCAAAAATTGAAGCTAAGAAAATAGTATCCACGTACCTGCCAAAGGAAGAAAGTGGAATGTCATTTCCCACTGACCGCACAGCACTGTTAGTGATAGACCCGGTAAACGACTTTTTATCGGAGGGTGGCGCAGGCTATGAGCTAACCAAAAACACGCTGAAGATGAACAATGTGGTGATTAACTTAAAGCGAGTGATTGAAGGCACACGGCAATCAGGCATTCCCGTACTGTTCGGCCCAATGGCATATACTGCGGAGGATTATGCTGACGAACAATTACAGCGGAAAAGCGGCATTAACCGGCTGATGTTTGAACGAAAAATGTTTCTTGCAGGGAGCTGGGGCGCAGACTTTCACCCTGACCTGCAGCCGCAGAAGAATGATACTGTGCTGCTGCCGCATAAGAGCTGTGATGTTTTTCAAACAGACCTGCCGGAACACTTGCAGCGAATGGGAATAACACACCTCGTAATTGCCGGCATGTCGGCAAACCTCTGCTGTGAATCTACTGGTCGCCATGCTATGGAAGCTGGCTTCGATGTAACGTTTCTCTCAGATGCTATCGGAGCATCAAGCGTCCCGGAATATGAGGCTTCCATTCATCTGAATTACCCACTGCTTTCTAATGCAGTTATCAAAGTTGATGATTTTCTTTTAGCAATTAATAACTCAAACACAGGAAGCGCCAATGTGCAGCCAGGCGATACAGTTCACGGCTCAGATTATGGGGAGATCGGCAAGGTTGATAAGGTTATTGAAGCAACAAACGAAACAGAAGGCTACCTGCTGGTACCACGAGGATTAATTTTTAAAACAGATACCTATATACCTATGGACGCAGTAATGAAACGCAGTGGAAAAGATGTCTTTATTAACATACCTAAGCTACTAATACTGACAATGCCTTGGAGCGAACCTCCTTTAAAAAAGGATTGTAAGGAAAAGCAAGGTCCGCCTTCGGCTGAAGTAGACAAATTATATGGCTCCTATTCTCCTTCTGTTCAATAGCTAAAATTTATCATGTATAAAATAACGATCTTTTTTGAGTAATCGTGATCTTGTTCGAGACTTGCCTAATTATCCGGCATGGGTGCATGCTATGACGGACATGGTTATATACCTTGATCACTTCCGGAATTTTTACCTCCCCTACCCTTTTGGCTGTTTCTTCAAGCTTTTCGGCCTGTTTCTGCAGCACCTGAACCATGGCCGGCACCTTGGCCAGCTGGTTGCTTAAGCTTTCCAATACCGTCTTGTTTTCGACTGCACTGGCAGCATTTACGCCGGTTAGTTTCTCGATGGCAGGTAGCGTTTTTTCAAGCCGCTCCACTAAGGAAAGCATGACATTTTCGAGGATTTCACTCATTGCTTAAAATTTTTCGATTTGTTTAATGATCTTTTCAGCGGCCAAAGCCGTCCTTATCCCTCCCTGCCCCTTTAATGCCTTGGCTATCTGGTTCACGTTGTTGGCTATTCCGCGCAGATCCCTTACCCCGGCTTATCTTGGTTGCTTACAGGCACCGCCTGCGGGCTTTATAGGCCTTTCAGTTTAAATTGATCTAGCAGCTCCTTTGTTCCCATGGCCGTAGCAATCACTTTGCCAAACGCTTTGGCAGATCCTCTTTGCCGTAAGTGCACGTAATATCTTTCCCATTTAACAATAAGTGGAAAGGCTTATTAATAGATAATGCCTTCCAAATCCTCTTTGTTTCGGAAAGAAAGTGTTTAAATTGTTATCCTCCAAATGTGCAAATGATAATACTTAAATCAATCATATGAACCCACATACATCTCCACACGTAAATCCTCAAAAAAAAACCATAGAGTTCTTCTTTCACACAGAGTATGCTTCACATGTCACCCTTGCGGGCGCTTCGCAAGTATCTTTGTCCGGAAGTTTTAATAATTGGGCCCAGGACGAGCTATTAATGAAACCTGATAAGGACGGTTTGTGGGTAATTGAGATTCCAATCTTGCCGAAGGGCAGGTATTACTACAAATTTTTCGTAGATGACAAATTGTGGATAGAGGATATTGATAACCCATACCGTGAACCTGATGGTTTAACAGGCTTTAAAAGTATATTGTTTGTATAGAGTCTTCTTGAAATAGAAAAACAAAAAACCCTTAGAGATCTAGGGGTTTTTCATAAAATGGAATTTTCAGCTTTTAATAGGTCCTGGATATAGGTTCAGTTTTAATGGAAAAGGTTCTGAAACAGGCTTGATGTTCTTTCATCGATATTGGATAATCAAAAGTAGAATATATTTAGATCTTGCCGATGGATCTGTGTTAGGTGAGTAAATTGTTGCATTCAAGGCATGTATACCATATAAGTGTAGTTAAATTTAATCCTTACAATCAGCTTTAAACTTCAAATGGAAATACACTAATCAAGTGCTATTGCCCAGGAAATAATTTTATGTCAAATTAAGTACAGACCTTTGATAATAAGACATTACCTCAAGTTTTATAACCATCTTATGCCTTAATGGCTTGAGATCAAATTTTATATTATGACAACCAGTGATTATTGTATTATAGATGATGAAACAATAAGCGAAGTAGGCTTACGACTATCTGATAAGCCAGTTATTGCTCAAATAGATCCTTACGCAAGAGTATTCGAATATCCCCATTTAGATAATGTATTTGTAATGGAAAGTGATCTTTACGGTAACAAAATGCCTAAGGATTCTTGTTTTATAGCTTTCTATGGTCACCATGGTTTACTAGGAAAACATTTGTTGGTAGAAACGCTTAAGAAGTCCAGTGTAGATGATATTAAAAAGATCGTAGAAAGTAATTTAGAAGGTTGAAGAAATTCATCAGCTTCAAAGCTATCATAGATTCCCCTTAAACGAATGTCCACCGTTCATCTTATCATACACGGAAAAGTACAGGGCGTATTTTACAGAGCTTCCGCGAAAAGAATGGCGGAGCAATCTAATATAAAGGGCTGGATTCGTAACAGCCCGGAAGGGAATGTCGAGATCATCGCGCAAGGCGCTGATGAACAAGTTGAAAAATTTATACATTGGTGTAAACAGGGGCCCTCCGGTGCCAGGGTCGATAACTGCCTGGTTGAACCTGCCGAAGAACAACCCTTCCATACCTTTAACATCGTTCATTAGCATTGATAGCCATCCTTGCGTAATATTGCCGGAAATTTGTTTTAATGAAGGGTAATGCTGCTTTAATTACTTTTATAGCTGTGCTCTCGGTGATTTCAGGGTATCTCATGTCCAAAGCGTCTTTTATTGGAAAGGCCGGCATGAGCCTGTTCTACAGGGAATACAATTTTTTAAAAACCTGGTGGAAGGGAGGATTGCTTATCTTTTTAAGCCTGTTATTACTATACGGCATACACCGGTTCATTCAGAACAGGTATTATCCCGGAAAAGCAAAAACCATGCATATCCTGTCTTGTATCCTTGCTATGATAGGCTTGTACTTTACCTACAATGATTTCCGTCATACGCTTTCGCACCGCCTGCTTGGTGAACGTTTTCACCTGGGTGCTTATCTGTTCTGGATCGGCTGGGTGGTGATCAGTTGTTATTATTATCTGCGACCACCTAATAGTCATAACGATAAAGAGTTATCTGTCACTATTAAGTAGTTAGTAATCTGCCCACTTGCCCGTTTTCATATTCTTGTTCAATGACTAATATTCAAATATCTTTGCCACTGAGAAATTGTTAATTATGAAAGAGAGCCTTGCCGCTACCCAACTATCCGCTTTAACGGCTAAAGATTTTATGACGGACCAGGAAGTCCGTTGGTGTCCGGGGTGCGGAGATTATAGTATACTGGCCCAGGTGCAAAAAATAATGCCCGGCCTCGGTATCCCCCGCGAAAACATTGTCATTGTATCTGGTATCGGTTGCAGCAGCCGGTTTCCCTATTATATGGATACCTATGGAATGCATTCCATCCATGGCCGCGCAACAGCCGTTGCCAGCGGCTTAAAGGCGGCCAGACCCGATTTAAGCGTCTGGATAGTAACGGGAGACGGCGACAGCTTAAGTATCGGCGGTAACCACACCATTCACCTGTTGCGCCGGAACTTCGATGTGAACATCATGCTGTTCAATAACCAAATATATGGGTTAACCAAGGGACAATATTCCCCTACT
Organism: Chitinophagaceae bacterium; assembly: GCA_037718865.1. Classification (GTDB taxonomy): domain Bacteria; phylum Bacteroidota; class Bacteroidia; order Chitinophagales; family Chitinophagaceae; genus JADCRZ01. The sequence goes on from JBBJMP010000001.1 coordinate 478,316, forward strand.
TCGGAAGAAAGAAAAATCACTAAATCAACCCCTTACGGCAGCATTGACCATCCCTTTAATCCGCTGGCACTGGCTATGGGAGCAGATGCCACCTTTATTGCCAGAAGCATGGACCGGGATCCCAAGCATTTACAGGATATGCTGAAACGCAGTTACTCTCACAAGGGTGCTTCTTTCCTGGAGATTTACCAGAACTGCAATATTTTCAATGATGGCGCTTTTGAAATATTCACCGAAAAGGCTTCTAAGCCTGAAGAAGTGCTATTTCTCGAGCAAGGTAAACCCCTGATTTTCGGCGCACAGCGCAATAAGGGCATAAAGCTGGATGGTTTTAAACCTATAGTTGTCGAGGCGGGTGAAGGTTTTAGTGCAGATGACCTGTGGGTACACGACGAGAAAGACTTTTATAAAGCACAGATACTGGTCAGAATGTTTGACGACCCCAAAACGGAAGGTCATCTACCCCGGCCCTTCGGTGTTTTTTACCAGGCGGAGAGAGATTGTTACGAAGATGTAATGGCTATGCAGATAGAAGATGTGATTGCCACTAAAGGCAAGGGAGACCTGGATAAATTATTAAGGGGAAGAGAGATCTGGACGATTACTTAAGAAGACATTCCATGAATAACGTAAAGAGCATCCTTCCGGAAGCTCTTTTGGTTTATTGAATTTATTCACTGACAGCCCGATACAAAAATGCCGGCGATAGAAATCGCCGGCCTGTGCTTACCTCTGAAACCACAAAAAGAAAGAGGTTTATACTATCTTAAATTATCTATCTAATAAATACTCCGGTTTATATCATACTTCCCTTACCTATTAACACTTGCTGTAGCACTACAAAACAGCAATTCAAACAGATATGAAAAGATTAAAATACTTTTCTCACGTAAAAAATGTTTTCGGAAAACTGGAGATCTAAAAGGAAATTGGATGGTTAAAATCTCCGGAGATTGGATGATGTACAACTGCTTCAACAAAAAACCTGCTTAAAGCATTATCAGCGATAAAAGTAAAGACTGTTTTGATATAAAGCAATATTTTCTTAATTTTTTTTATTAATCAGCAACAAATTGCGTGTTTATACTAGTATTATAAAAACAAAAGACACCAATTTGCTTATCCCTGACTAAAATCGACTTTTGTAATTTTTAATAACATTCGTGGCATTAATATGAATTACCTGCAGCAGACAGTTGTTTGCCGGCCGCTTCAAAAGTCTTGTCCTGCTTATAATTATACCACCAGTGTGGGGCCGTCTTTTTCATCATGGTATCAATGCTTCTCATGCCGAAAAGATTCCACGCTCCTTTTAGCTTACCACTTACGGAAGTTTGTAATGCACGCAGGCTCATGGCAAAGCCGCTATCCAGGTATTCCATGTGATGCCAGTAACCGGCAGGCATAAACAAGGTATCTCCACGTTCCAGGATAACTTCATAACCCTTTGCCAGGTTCACAGCCGGAAATTTTTCCAGGTTAAGCTTGTTGTTAGCTGTATCAAAATATTTTTCAAAATTTACCAGACTCAGTACCTCCCATGGCTTGCGGTATAATTTAGACTGCTCCTGGTGAGGAAATAACAATACCCTTTTTCTGCCCATAAACTGCGTATGCATAATATGAGAGAGATCAATATCAAAATGCATATGGGTTATTGAACCGGCGCCACCTGTAAACAACATCGGATAACGTTTTACAAATCCTTTCATCAAATGTTCTGGCCAGGAAAAATCATTGATTGCCTGAGGGGCGTGCTGAAAAATATTGAAAAGAAAAATACGCAACTCCACCGGCCCTTGCCTTACCATGTTCAAGTATTCACCAAACTTCATATAACCATCCGCTTTGTTTATCGGAGTATAGGCGTCGCTCCTGATATTATTATAAACGCCTACATCCACGTTCCCCACAATCTCCTGGAAATAGTCCCAATTCCATTTATGATAGGCAGGCCAGGTTTTCGCCAACCCGGTCATGATTACCGGCTTCATAGGTGTGTAATAACGCTCATGAAATGCCTCCGGGCTTATATCTGTAAACTTCTCGACAGACATTAATTGCATGTAATAGAATTTTGGCAAATTTACCATTATTCGATGTTCCCACCCCTCAAATTTTTGGTAAATCCAGCGTCTTAAATGCTACTGATTTTAATACCTTCGTATATGTTAATTTATCTGCATCCTGAAAATCCTCAAGCCAGAAACATTAAAACCATTGTAGAGTGCTTATTAGGTGGCGGAGTAATTATCTACCCTACAGACACCATTTATGGGCTGGGATGCAGCATCTTTCAGCCAAAAGCCGTTGAAAGGATCTGCCGTATCAAACATATTGAGCCCGCCAAAGCGCAGCTATCCTTCATATGTCATGACCTCAGTGATTTGAGCACATATACCAAAAGCATCTCTACACCAATGTACCGGATACTTAAAAATTACTTACCAGGACCGTATACATTTATACTCCCCGCCAGCAGGCAGGTACCTAAAATATTAAAAAGTAAAAAAAATACTATCGGGCTTCGCATTCCAGATAACAAAATAGCGAACACCATTGTTAGGGAGTTAACACATCCAATACTCAGTACTTCTTTACCAGGTGACATGGTTGAGGAATACACTGATCCTGAAATAATGTACGAAAATTTTAAGAGTACGGTAGATATAGTGGTGCATGGAGGACTTGGACAAATGGTTCCTTCTACTGTGGTGGATTATACAATTGAACCACCCGTTGTTGTACGGCAGGGCCTGGGCGAATGGGAAAACGAGGTAACATGAGATCTATTTCATCAGATTCGCTTTTCAATAGCTTTTTTCCAGCCGGATTTTCCCTGGAGACCGCCAGGGTTTTACTGAGACCTCTTCATCCAAATGATATTACCGGATTTTTACCCATCACCCAATCGTCTGAATTGTGGAAATACTTTACCGCAGCCTTAGATGATGAGGCGCAATTACTATTATGGATAAACGAAGCACTATATGAAAGAGCCTCCGGCAAACGTATTCCGTTTACGATCACCGATAAAGGCACGGGTGTTCCTTGCGGTAGTACGAGTTTCGGCAATATTTCATTTTATGATAAAAGAATAGAAATTGGATGGAGCTGGTTGGGAGCACAATATGCGGGTTCGGGTATCAACCGGCATTGTAAATATCTATTGCTGCAATATGCTTTTGAAACCATGCAATTTGAAAGGGTAGAAATTAAGACGGACGTCCTGAACGAACGCGCCAGGCAGGCATTGCGAAAAATAGGGGCAGTGGAAGAAGGCGTATTGCGGAGCCATATGCAGATGCCTGCCAACAGGAGAAGAGATAGTATTTACTATAGTATTCTTAGAAGCGAATGGAAGGAGGTAAAAGAAAAATTCTTTGCTGACTTATTATAAATCCCATAATCTGCGGCAACACTTTCTGCCGCAGATTCGCAGATTATGCTAATCCGATTATAGAATTATACAAAATTCGGCCCCATATCCGAAAAAGTGCTATTCAGGTTTGTTTCATCAGGCAGGGAAACGGGTAGCGTAGAATTTTGAAACAACGTCCCCTGGGCGGCCATTATGTTGAAGCTTTTGCGATGATACTTACAGGTACCGTGTAATTTAATCGCATCGCGGTGTACCTCTGTTCCATACCCTTTATTGGCCTGCCATGAATAATGCGGAAACTCATGATGAAGCTCTCGCATGTATGCATCACGGCTTGTTTTTGCAAGGATACTTGCAGCTGCAATAGAGGCATAAGTGCCATCTCCCTTTATAAAACACCGGTGGGGAATCTCTTTGAAGGGAGTAAAATAGTTACCATCGATTAGCAGGAATGAAGGTGTTACCGAGAGCCTTTCTACTGCGAGATGCATGGCCTTTAATGAAGCTCTTAAAATATTTATGGTATCGATCTCTTCCACATCAACCATCGCCACCGCATAGGAAAGCGCTTCTTTCTCTATAACCGGTTTTAACTCGTCCCGTTCACATTCCTTCAACAATTTGGAATCATTTAAAAGCGGATGTTTGAATCTCTTAGGAAGAATTACAGCCGCAGCAAATACAGGACCCGCAAAACATCCCCTGCCGGCTTCATCACAGCCCGCTTCTATCAATGATCGTTGATGAAAGCATTTTAACAAGGGAAAAGTTTGATCAAAAATACAGGAATCGCTTCAAAAAAATAATTTCCACTTTTCAACGGGTTATCAACATCCGGCCCGGGGTGCGTGGAGGAAGTGATCATCTGATCAACGAAATGCGTTGAAATTTCAACAAGCACCAATGGAAACAATTGTTAGCAAATACTGAAAAAGGTTGAAATATCTTTATCGAGTTACAAGCTTTTTAAGCATACCTATACAATTAGGGAATACCTTTGCAAACGCTATGGTTAAATTGGCCGAACGTTCGTCCCGACCTGTGATTATCTGGCTTTATACTGGTGTTGCGATGTTATTCGTTCAGGTAGTGCTGGGTGGTATCACCCGCCTGACTGGTTCAGGTTTATCGATCACCGAATGGAACGTGGTGACCGGATTTCTTCCTCCCCTGCATCAAGGTCAATGGTTAACAGAATTTGAAAAGTATAAACAAACACCCCAATACTTTTTACTCAATACGGACTTCACGCTGCCTGATTTCAAATTTATTTTTTTCTGGGAATGGCTACACCGGTTTTGGGCCCGGTTAATCGCAATGGCCTTCGCTATACCATTCGTGACCTTCCTGATACAGAAACGGTTTTCAACGGAAATGATCAGACCCCTGATCGTGTTATTTTTATTGGGCGCTTTACAGGGAGCTATCGGTTGGATCATGGTAGCCAGCGGTTTAAGTGGAGATGCTGTTTATGTTAAACCCACCCGCCTCGCGCTGCATTTTATATTTGCCCTCGGACTGATCTCATATGCATTCTGGTTTGCTTTGCAACTGTCGGTCCCTCGCAGTCAGAAGATCATTAACAATAATTTGCAGCAATGGACGATAGTAATCATAGTAATCTTATTTTTTCAATTAATATACGGTGCGCTAATGGCTGGCCATAAGGCGGCAACAGCAGCACCTACCTGGCCATTAATCAATGGAAGCTGGTTACCCGGTTTCATGTTTAAAGGCAGCCCTGGGATCATTTCTTTTATTGAGAACAAGATAACCATCCATTTTATACATAGAAGCCTTGCCTACCTGCTACTGGCATGCACATTTGTCTGGACTATCAAGGCAATCCAAGTACATACCGGTAGCATGTATTTTAACAAAAGCAGATGGCTGCCTGCGGCCCTGATAATCGTACAGGTATTGCTTGGCATTCTCTCTGTTCTTACAAGTACTTCCATAACACCAAACCAATGGGGAACATTTGAATGGACAGCACAGGGCCATCAAATCACAGGAATGAGTTATTTGCTAGTATTGGTGTGGATGATGCACATTTGCAAATTTGAGAATGTGAGAAGGTGAGAAGGTGCGAATGAGCAACATGTGCTCGACTTTCACTCATCTCTCACATTTTACATCTCACATCTTACCTCTCACATCCTCACATTTGCATTATTTTTGGCATTATGAAACAAACACTACGAGCCATATTCTATTCCTTTGCTGTGCAGTTGGTGTTGCTTCATTTCAAAAAATTTCAGGTCTTAATTGTTTTCTGGCTTATACTTTTCAGTGCGGTGAATGGAAGCTTTATGAAGATGTATGGAGTGAACTCCCTATACCTTGCCCCTGAGTACCTGGGTGACGTTAACTTTTTAAGCACCACCATGGTAGGCATTGCTTTCGGGATCTTTATCATGAGCTGGAACATCACCACCTTTATTTTATTTAGCAGGCATTTTAAATTCCTGGCCACCACCACAAATCCCTTTTTAAAGTACTGCATCAACAATGCGCTTATACCGCTTGCCTTCTTAGGGTTTTATTTCCTTGAAGCCGTAGATTTCGGCACAGTTAAGGAACTGTTATCAGTCTGGGAGATTGTTGTATTAACGGGAGGTTTTTTGACCGGCCTTGTTCTGAGCATATCGATGTCTTTTTTCTACTTTTTTCGTGCCGATAAATCCATAAACCGGCGAATGGGCGCAGGAGGGGAAAACGACACAACCTTTCAAAAAGAATCACAAACACATATTGCCTTTACGAGCAGCGGAAGCCGTTTGCTAAAAGTGCAATCCTACTTTAACAGTCCCTTATCCATTCATGCAGTCAGGGATGTTTCACATTATAGCAGGTCATTTATAGAAAAAGTATTCAGCCGTCATCATTTTGCCGCAATGCTTTCCATCTTTGCTGCATTTGTTTTTCTGATTGTTGTAGGCTTTTTCTTAGACAACCATATCTTTCAGTTACCAGCGGCAGCCAGCATAACCATTTTTTTTTCCATTCTTGTAGCAGTGGCAGGTGCTTTCTCATACTTCCTGCAAAGCTGGAGCGTGCCTTTCTTGGTATTGATGTTTATGTTATTAAATATATTATACCGGTATGAAGTGATAGATCCTACTAATAAGGCGTACGGACTAAATTATAGTAACAAACGGGACAGGCCCTACTACTCCCGCGAATCGTTACTGGCTTTATGTACACCTGCAAAAGTTGAAAAAGACAAAGCGTTAATGATACAAATACTGGAAAACTGGAAAAAGAAACAGCCGGAAGAAAAACCGGTTCTTTATGTGATTACTACGAGCGGTGGGGGAACAAGAAGCGCAACTTTTACGTTAAATGTTTTGCAGGACCTGGATAGCTTAAGTGAGGGAAGGTTGATGGATAAAACATTTATGATCACAGGTTCCTCGGGCGGAATGCTGGGTGCAGCCTATTTCAGAGAATTAGCAAATCAGAAAGCCCGGGGACGCCCTGTCAACTTGCAGGACGCTAACTACGTAGATCACATTTCCAGGGATCTGCTCAATCCAATGCTGTCATCATTTGTCGCAAGAGACATGGCATCGCCGGCCCAAAAATTTAAGGTGGGGAACCATTTTTATATCAAGGACAGGGGCTTTGCATTTGAAGAAAAACTGGCAGAAAATACACAGCGCCTTCTTGACAAACAATTAAAAGATATTGCCGAAGACGAGCGGCTGGCCAGGATACCGATAGTATTGTTCAACTCGGTCATAACCCGCGATAGCCGGAAAATAATTATCAGCACCCAACCGGTAAGTTTCTTAATGAAGCCCATGTACGACACGACCCGGGTTGCTGAAATGGATCCTGACGCGGTAGACTTCGGTGCCCTTTTTTCGAAACAGCAGCCCATGAACCTTCGGTTGCTTTCAGCCTTACGCATGAATGCTACTTTTCCTTATCTGTTGCCCAACGTATGGCTTCCTTCAAAACCGGTTATTGATGTGATGGACGCCGGACTGCGCGATAACTTCGGGCAGGAGACAGCCCTCCGTTTTCTTTTTGTATTTAATGACTGGATAGCAGAAAACACCAGTAAGGTAGTGCTGATTCAGATACGTGACAGAAAAAATGGAGGTTGGGAAAACCCGTATGAGTCAAACAACATTTCGGAGATCATTACCAAACCGATGCTGCTCCTTCAACATAATTACTACAAAATGCAGGAATATACCCAAAATCAGATGATAGGCGTACAGACGGCTTTCAGTAAAAACATTTACAAGCTTTCTTTTCAATACGTTCCAAAAAAAGATGATGCAACGGCAGCTCTGAATTTTCACCTGACCAGGAGAGAAAAACAGGATATTGCAGAAGCTTTAAGCAGCCCTAACAACACCGGTTCCTTCAGAAAATTTAAACAGTTGTCAGAAGCGGCTCCCAATGATAAATGAGGAAATTTATTTTTATCGCGAACTTGCCACAACAGATTATGGCCCTACGGGGCATGAAAGCTATTTCTGCTGATTTCTACCGACATCTTATCCCGATGGGGAATTTCTGCACATCTGCACATTCTTCAGGGCTGTATGAGCTTTAAGGCATTGGGTACGACCCGTATGGATAAGGTCTCCTGGCAGAACTCGGGATCACCATCAATGTGTAATGGCGCCTTTTCTTTATTTACAATAGTAAGTGAAGGCGTTTGGAAGTAAGTAACATTTGTCAGTTTAAGTCTGCCGCTTAAAGTCTGACATCGATTGGCTCCTGTAATCTGGCGCAAAATATAAAAAGGTAACGATAACCTGTTCATTTTATTAATAATAACAACGTCAAGCAAGCCATCATTGAGACTGGCTTTGGGAGCAATAGTAAAATGATTGCCAAACTGATCGCTGTTTGCAACGGTGATTGAGAAAGCTTTGATGGAAAAGGTGTTATTGCCAGCCTGCAGGTCGAATGAATATGTTGGCGCAGAAAAAAAATGCCGGGCTGCGCATTTTACGTAGGTCTTCAACCCCCTCTTTCCCTGGACGGCAAAATCATGAGCTATCCTGGCGTCAAAGCCAACACCGCAAAGCATACAGGAAAACTGATCGTTTACATAAAATCCGTCTATATAGGAGGCCCTGCCATCAAAAACAACCTTTAACGCCCGGACAACAGACAGAGGTATCTTTGCTGTAAGAGCCAGCCCATTACCCGAACCGATAGGGATAATTCCTAAACTGACATTCTCACCGATAATAGCAGCACCCACTGCACTAATAGAACCGTCACCACCGCAAATAACAAGATCGGTGATATTTTCCTGCCTGATCTTACCGGGTAAGTACCGGTAATCTCCTTCGGAATTGGTATGCAGTATTTCAAAATGAATTCTCCGCATGCTTGTTTCGCGAATGATCGTTTCTTTGATGTCAGATCTGTTACCAGTGCCTGATATGGGATTGATTAAATAAATGATCTTTCGGCGCATAAGTCAAGTCGGGAGTTAAGAGGCAGAAGTCGGAAGTTAGTCAGTTCTACCACCTGATCAAAGCGCTGGCCCACGTAAACCCACTGCCGAAAGCGGCCAGGCAAACCAGGTCACCTTCTTTGACCTTACCATCTTGCCAGGCCTCGCATAGGGCTATAGGGATAGAAGCCGCAGTAGTATTTCCATACCGTTGAATGTTATTATACACCTGGTCATCACGCAATTTCAATTTCTGCTGCACAAACTGGCTTATCCGTAAATTAGCCTGGTGCGGTACCAACAGCGTAATGTCGGCCGGCTGAAGTCCGTTTATATGTAAGGCTTCCATGATCACTTCAGGAAATTTGACCACCGCTTTTTTAAAAACGGCGGGCCCATCCATAATAGGAAAATTCTGTGCCTTATCAATCATGGCGTGGCTCATGAACATATTACTTAGCTCCGCTTCTTCAAAATCCGCTACCGGTTCGGGAACCCAGTGGTTAGCATGCGTACCTGGGTTGAACATAGCCAGGATTTCGGCACTTGCACCATCGCTATGCAAATGGGTGCTTAGTATACCCTGCCCTTGTTTTTCGGTAGGTTGTAAAACTACGGCACCAGCACCATCTCCAAAGATCACGCTTACGTTCCGGCCCCTGGTATCCATATCCAGTCCGAATGAATGTTTTTCACTGCCTATGACCAGGATGTTTTTATACATGCCCGACCTAATGAACTGATCAGCCACGCTCAGCGCATATACGAAACCGCTACACTGGTTTCTGACGTCTAAGGCACCTATTTCTTTCATCTTCAGGGAACGCTGTACCAGCACGCCACATCCGGGAAAATAATAATCCGGACTTAACGTAGCAAAAACAATGAAGTCGACATCCTGGGGAGTAATGCCGGCCCGTTCAATAGCTATTTTTGCTGCTTCAACGGCCATGGTTGTGGTGGTTTCCCCTTGTCTGTCGGCAAAACGCCTTTCTTTAATACCGGTTCTTTCCTGAATCCATTCATCATTGGTATCCATGTACTTCATCAGATCATGGTTAGTGAATACATTCGCGGGCACATACATACCTATACCCTTTATTTTGGAGTGAAACATACGGCAACACAATTTAGAATTGAAAATTACGAAACATACAGCTACCATCTCACATTTCACATTTCACATCTTACCTTTTCACACCTTACATTTGCAGTAATGAATTATCCTCATTTATCTGAACAGGAAAGCATTCGCCGTGATAAAAGGGAAGAACTTGCAAAGTTGGGCATTGAAGCTTACCCTGCTTCACTCTACCCGGTGAACACCAGTTCCGCCTTTATAAAGCAGCACTACAAAGGAGAGGAAAACAAGGCAGATTTCGCCGATGTTTGCCTGGCGGGACGCATAATGAGTATCCGGGATATGGGCAAAGCCAGTTTCGCCGTAATACAGGATTCCTCCGGCAGGATTCAGTTATATATAAAGAGGGATGAGATATGTTCGGGGGAAGACAAGACGTTGTATGATAAGGTGTGGAAACACTTATTGGATATGGGTGATATCATCGGTGTGAAAGGATATGTGTTTACGACAAAAACAGGAGAAACTTCCATTCATGTTTCAAGCCTTACCGTTCTTGCCAAGTCTTTGCGGCCACTGCCTGTTGTGAAAGAAAAGGATGGGGAAACCTTCGATGAGGTAACCGACCCTGAGTACCGTTACCGCCAGCGTTATGCAGATCTTATTGTAAACCCTCAGGTAAAAGAATCATTTATCAAGCGCACACGGCTGATCAACGCCATGCGTGGATTTTTGGACGAGCGGGGTGCCCTGGAAGTAGATACCCCGGTTTTGCAATCCATACCCGGTGGTGCGGCAGCAAGGCCATTTATTACACATCACAATGCATTGGACATGCCTTTTTATTTGCGCATTGCCAATGAACTGTATCTGAAACGCCTCATTGTCGGCGGGTTCGATTGGGTATATGAATTCAGCCGCAATTTTCGCAATGAGGGAATGGACCGGACCCATAACCCTGAATTTACCGTACTTGAATTTTACGTGGCATACAAAGATTATCTCTGGATGATGGATACCACCGAACAGTTGCTGGAGAAGTCAGCTATTGCCACCAATGGCAGCAGCCGGGTAAAAAGCGGAGATACAGAGATAGATTTCAAAGCTCCGTATCCGCGCATAACCATGTATGATGCCATCAGGGAGCATACCGGTATTGATATTACAGGACTGGATGAAGAAGCGCTTCGTGGCGTATGCCAGCGACTTGCTATCCATGTCGATAAAACGATGGGAAAAGGGAAACTGATTGACGAGATCTTCAGCGAAAGATGTGAACCGCATTTTATTCAACCGACATTTATCATAGACTACCCGGTGGAGATGAGCCCCTTAACCAAAAAGCACCGGAGTAAAAAAGGCCTGGTCGAACGTTTTGAGCTGCTCATCAATGGTAAAGAAATGGCTAATGCCTATTCCGAGCTCAACGATCCGATTGAGCAACGGGAACGCTTTGAAGAACAATCCAAACTCATGGAAAGGGGTGATGACGAAGCTATGTTTATAGATAATGACTTCCTGAGAGCCCTGGAGTATGGCATGCCTCCCACGTCAGGGATCGGCTTTGGCATTGACCGGTTGTGTATGTTATTGACTAACCAGCCTTCTATTCAGGATGTATTGTTCTTTCCTCAGATGAGGCCGGAGCGGGTTGATTCGGAAGGTGAACAGGAGGACCGTTAACCAGAACCATACTAAAACAACCTCATGAAATCAATCAACTGGGGAACTATCGGCTGCGGAGATGTAACAGAGGTAAAAAGCGGCCCTGCTTTTAACAAGGTCAACAACTCCCGCTTAGCAGCCGTAATGCGCAGGGATGCTGCAAGGGCAAAAGATTATGCTGACAGGCATTCTGTCCCCAAATGGTATACCGATGCCCATCATTTAATTGCAGACCCAGAAATCAATGCCGTTTATGTTGCCACTCCTCCTGCCTTTCATGAACAATTTACTATTGCAGCCTTACGCGCGGGCAAGCCTGTTTACGTAGAAAAGCCATTAGCCCTTAACGAAGCTGGTTGTATAAACATAGCTAAAGCTGCCAAAGAATACAACATTAAACTTTCGGTGGCTCATTACCGGCGTGCCTTACCCTTATTTACGAAGGTCAGGGAAATGCTGGAGGCAAAAATTATTGGAGACATCCGTTTTGTTAATCTCCAGATATGGCAACCGGCTGAATCCGATATCATTGTTAAAACAGATTCCAACTGGAGAGTGGATCCTTCGCTGTCGGGGGGAGGTTTGTTCCACGATCTCGCGCCCCATCAATTGGACCTGATGCTGTACTATTTTGGAAAGGTTGACACTTTTTCGGGCTTTTCTGCAAACCAGGCGGGCCTGTACAAGGCGGATGACATTGTATCAGGCGAAATGCGCTTTGAGAACGGCGTATTCTTTAAAGGTTTATGGTGTTTCTCAGTAGCTCCGCCAGCAGCAAGGGATAATTGCGAGATTGTGGGATCTGAGGGAATGATACGTTTTTCATTTTTTGGAACAGAGTATAGCGTAAGCATAAAAGGTAAAGAAGAAAAATTCCGCGTTGAGAACCCGCCTCATGTACAACAACCCATGATTGCACAGGTAGTAAAATATTTTTTGGGCCAGGGCCCGAATCCATGTTCGGCGGAAGAAGCGACTGAAGTAATGCGGATCATGGATAGGTTTACAGCAAGTGCAAAATAATACTCAGGCAATTTCTTAATCTGCGAATCTGCGGCTTTTCATTGTTCAAGAATCTTGCCGCAGATTCGCAAATTGACTAAGCAGGATTATACGAACAGGTCGTTCATTAATTTTTGCTGGGGGTTAACTGCGTATCTCAAGAAATCGGTTACACCTTCCTGCCTTAACACCTCTTCATCAATAAAAAAATTACCGGTGCATGTTTCAGAAGGTCTTTGCAAAATAGTGAAGGCAGCATCAGCAACAATTTCCGGCGTCCGGCTCCGCTGGATAAGAAAGTCTCCGCCTAAGATGTTCTGCACCGCAGCTGTTGCAATGGTGGTTCGCGGCCATAACGCATTAGCTGCAATCTTATCCTTACGCAGTTCTTCCGCCAACCCTAAAATAATCATGCTCATGCCGAACTTACTCATTGTGTATGCCAGGTGAGGGGCAAACCAGCGGGCGTCCATTTGTAAAGGAGGCGACAGGTTTAGAATGTGCGGATTAGTGGCCTTTCTTAAATGAGGGATGCAGGCTTTGCTCATGAGGAAACTGCCGCGGACATTAATGCCGTGCATGAGGTCATAACGTTTGGCTTCTGTCTGTTCTGTTGGAGATAGGTTAATTGCACTCGCATTGTTTATCAGAATATCAATCCCACCGAAGGTATCGATCGTTGTTGTTACCGCTTCGTTTATGCTTTCTTCAAACCTGATATCTACCTGTAAAGGAAGCGGATTCCCTCCTGCATCGGAAATTTCTTTTGCAGCAGTGAAAATGGTGCCTTCCAGCTTTGGCGTAGGATTTATCGTTTTTGCAGCGATTACAATATTAGCGCCCTCTCTAGCCAACCGAAGACCAATTGCTTTGCCAATGCCTCTGCTGGCACCTGTAATAAATACAGTTTTATTTTTAAACATAGATCAAGTTAACAAATGTGCGCAATTTAAACGAATGATAGTTAATACGGCATAATAAACGGGGACAAATACCTCATGATTACCGTACACATACTAAAATACCCGTAAATGCCGAAGGCTGAAAATGTAGCATAAATGCTATTGCAGGACTATTCATCTATGCCTACTTTTGAGGAGTGTTAGTTGATCTATATGGAGATGATGCCAGTATCCAAAAAACCTAATCCTATATTTCTCAATGACGCAAATTAAAATCCAAATCCAGGATCCAATATCCAATGTTTGACAAACCTAATTTGTACCTAAATGATGGCCAGAGATTGAAGTTAAGGCTAGTACAAAATTGCTTAAGACCCCGGAGCTAAAATCTTCGGGTTTTTTTTTTTAAATTTAGATTACACACTTAATCATTCGGCACGGATAACAACATAGTATAACCCGTATTACCCAGCTGACGACAATAAAATATTTCTATTGAAGTGCCTGTTCAGGAACAGGCATTTGACCAGAGGATTTGAAGAACACCACATCGTCAAGATTTTGAGAAGCTTCCAATCCAAATAGTCCGTATATTACCGTGTTGTCTTTGCGCAGCAGGCGTACCGGTTTATCTGTATGAAATTTTTCCGTTTGCTGATCCCACCAGAGTTCCCGGCAATGAAGCGTATCTCCCCTTATATTAAAGACTACAACACTATCCCGCAAAAAGACCTTACGTTCGTTTTCTTTGTATCTTCCATACTTTGCATTTAGCTGGCTTTCTATTCTCAGGGTGTCGTCGTAAAAATCAACATGCAACGATCTTGGAAATTCAACATACGGAGAATCGATCTGGTACCGTTTCATGAACGGGGCCGTAAGCCTGGCCTTCACTTTGGCCTGCTGACTTAAATAGCTTTCAATATTAGTACCTTCTTCAACAGATGCTTTTTTATCCGTAAAAGCCTTAATGTCTTTAATGTCGTTCTCACAGGCCCATAAAAAAAAGCAGCAAAAAATGAGGCTGAATGATGTTACAGAAAAGTTTTTATACGTAAACATTGGTGTTGTGTAAAAAAAATCTTGTCCCGCGAGTTAAAAGGTCTCTTAGGTAGCAGAGCTGTTAGACTCAAGAACAACTTTAAACCTTAAACCTTAGTTATACTTGCGTTTTACAAACCAAAGATCGCTCAGGGTAAAACCAAGTGAAATACGAAACAGGTTTTCACTTAATGAATTACTGGTGTTACCCCTCTTTCCGTATTCAATACCGAGGTTAATGGAAGTGTACTGGTTCGTATAAGGATTTTTACGCATTGGAAATCCGGCGCCTACCGAAAAGCCGTATTGAGGTAATTCTTTCCCCGGGTATATGTAATCAGGACCAAAATTAAATCCCGCTCTGTAGGCCACCAGGCCCCAGTAACTTTTTGCGTTATACAGGTTTGGTGTTACCTGACCCCCTATTTTAAGCATCCAGCTGTTTCTGACCGAAGGATCTTTTTCTCCGAAAAATCGATAATCATCCCAGGAAGAAGTGGTGTAGTCAACGCCAATCTGCCATTTATCCAATTTTTCAATCATGAAACCCGCTCCTATGGTTGAAGGATATTCGAGTTTACCTTTTATATTATTTTGACCGTACACACTGTCAATTTTAAACACACCCCCATTCGCATCGTAGTTAAAGGTTTCGGCCTGAAAGTCTTTGCTTGCATTAAACTTCTGGCGGGTGTTACCATAAGCCCCCAAATGCAAAGTGGTTGTTTTATTCAGTTCTGCCCGGTATTGGGCGCCCATCTCTATAAATATGCCATTGAAGGTAGTCTTGGTTTGGTGATTTGATTTATAATACACAACGCCCGTTGAATCCGGTATAAGCGTTTTACGGGTGCTGTAGTCTTTGGAACCAAAAAGGTATCCGGCGTTCAAACCTATAGACAAATTCTTAAATGATTTGCCCAAACCTGTGTATACCTGATAAGAGCCACCCGTACCTTCATATAAACTGGATATACTGTCAATGCCTGTAATGCGACGATCCTGCTGAATCTTGTAATTGATTCTGGTTACCGGACGCAACCCGAAAATTAAACCCAGCCCGTTTTTTCTGCTTAATGGCACCCCTAACTGCACATATGAAATGATCGCACTGGCAGCACTAAATTTTTTAGCCTGCTCTGCGGAACGCAGGGTTCTGCTATCTACTTCAAAACCCAGGTCAAAAGACGTAATGCGAATCTTGGAATAAGAGGCAGGGTTTAGAAAATTAATGGATTGAGATCGGGGATACCTGTCCTTGAGGTCAAATCGCTTGTCATAATCAACAAAAGCGGCAGCTATGCCCCCCATACTGCGGTTAATAATCGAGGATGAAGGTACAAGATTACCAAGGCCATATCGCGAATAAGGAGAATTTTCCTGGGCTGCAGCTGTTACCGAAATACATGATAATAAGATAGTTAGCAGCTTAATTGTTACACTCACTGATCGCATATAGGCCTTTAAATATTAAATTAGGGTCTGCAAATATCTGTTTTTTAACATGCGGCACAAAATAGCCCGAATTACCCCCGGTTAAAAGCACGTTAAAGTTCCCATACCTTTCCGCATAGGCATCAATGAAACCTTCTATTTCTTTAGCCATTCCCAAAATAACGCCGCTCAAGATATTTGTAGCAGTGTCGTATCCTATTAAAGGAAAATTCCAGGTTTCCTTTATGAGGGGAAGTTTAGCCGTAAATGTTTGCAGGGATTTGAACCGCATATCCATTCCCGGCGAAATGCCGCCACCCAAAAACGCGTTATACTTATTTACAAAATTATAGGTGATGCAAGTTCCAAGTCCGATGGCCAGGTTGTTCTTTCCCGGGAACAGGTTTACGGCTGCTGCAACCAATGCCAGGCGGTCGGCTCCTATCGTATCCGGTTTGCCTACAGGGGTAGTAAAAGGCAGGTGGGTTAGATGGGAGAGCTTGTGAAACTTCATTTTTTCGTTCAGCAGGTCCTCCAGGGAAGGGTTATGATCAATAACAGAAGAAAGGATGGCTTTATCAGGCCGGTGCATATTTATGACTGCTTCAAGTGTAACCGTATCATCATTTTCCAAAACTGCTTCCAGCATTAGCTGCCCGCCTTTAAACACTGCATACTTAAGCCTGGTATTTCCAAAATCAAAACAAATGGTGGTCAAGGTGAAAAATTTAGATTTATATATTGGTATCAAGGTTGCTGCTAAGGGGCTGTCCAACTTTCGTTTCTGACGGTTGAAAGCTGTAGCTACATTTTTACAACTCAAACCCTGAAGAAGAAAGATTTTTAAAATGACCGTTAAGCTGCACTTTTTTCTTTAGTATTTCCATTTCGACCAAAACGGGCAACACCTTGGCCAGGTGTCTTTTGAGGTATTCCTGCCTTTGTGCTTCCTGTAAAAGGCCAAGCAATTCATATTCCTGTTCAAGTGAAAGCCCTGCATGATGTGCAATATCATAAGCGTTAAGCAGCTCATCTGCTTTACTAAAATTTTTATTTACATTCAGTAAGCGGTGCAATTCACGTACGCCGTTAAGCAGTTTTTGCATCAGGGTCTTTTTTCCGGAGTCCTCCCGGTTATGGGGATATTCTACAATGGCACCGCTGTATAGTTTATCAGGTACTTCCTTTATTAGTTCAAGAATCCGGAACACTTTCTGTCCCTTGGTTTTAATATCCAATTCCCCGTTTTCATATGTTGTGGTCACCTCAACGATATCTACCAGGGTGCCTAATTCATTAAGATGGTTTTTTATAACGATAGGTATACCAAACGGTTTTCCGGAGGCAGAGCATTCACTAATGAGCTGTTTATACCTCGGTTCAAAGATATGAAGATTCAGTTCTTCACCAGGGTAGATCACCACGCTCAATGGAAATATAGGTATGAAATTGATCATTGTACTATTAATTATCCCTGCAATATTATGATAGGTTATTAAACTAATGATACACAAACGACCGGTCAGCATCATTAGCTAATTATTCCTGATCAAAAAAATTCGGTTCCGCTATAAATGTTTTAAGCTGACCGTTCATGATAGTATATGACATTACATTCCCGGCGTTGAAAGCGACCGGTGTCTGAATCGTAAGCAGCTTTCCGGCAGCTTCAAACGTTAAGGCATAAGCGTGCGTGCAACCGGGATAGCCGGCTGTTCGCAGATGTGGTGAATACATAACTGGCAACAGGTTATTCGCGATGACGCGGTTCGGTCTCTTTAATCCCAGAGTGCTAAACATCCGGTAAAAAAAATGTCTTAACTTAATGGCCAGTGTTATTTCTTTACGTTTAATGCTCCCCAGGTAAATGAGGTCCCAGTTTTCGGGTAATTCACCGAGTGTTTCGGGCAACTGCAACAGGTTTTCACGCAATGGAACCACATCGTCTTCAAACACCAGTACGCGCTGAAAATGGTTGCTCAAAATATGCTGGTACAAGGCACGGTGAGACAAAGAACAGGCTATGTGCCCTAATATTATTCCTTTACTCTGCCGGCTAAGCTTAAGTGCGCGGCTATTGTGATAAAGACCCTGTTGTTCCAGTTTAGCCAAATTTAAATTCTCCTTATCCACACCCATAAAAAATTCATAGGGTAACGGCTCTAAAATTATCCCGACTTTTTTCTGGCGATCCTTTGCCCGTTCTATTGACACAACAAATATTTTATCAAAATAATTACCAATAAAATCAGCAACTGTAATGTCTATTATCAATTTTTTTATTTTATGGCGTTCAGCGAAATTACAATTAGCTTGCAAATGGAAAAAGTTTAACCTGTAAGGAAGACAATAGTGTAATTACTAACAGCGTGCTGCGTGCTGATTGAACGGACAGGTGATCGCTTATCATCTGCGAATCTGCGGCAACCGATGCGCCGCAGATTCGCAGATTGTACGAATAAGATTGACATGATTGAAATAGGTCATCTTTTAATGCCAGAACCTATTAATGGTATAAATTTCCCATATGCATTCAATCAGCGCTGTCATCATTACCAAAAATGAAGAACGAAATATACGGCGTTGCCTGGAGTCACTAATACATGTTGCAGATGAAATAATTGTGGTTGATGATTTTTCAGCAGATGGAACGATCTCTGTTTGCCTTGAATACGGTGTGAAGGTGATCAGCCAGAACTGGTTAGGATTTGGTGCTCAAAAAAATACAGGCAACAATGCTGCAAGTCATGACTATATCTTATCACTGGATGCCGATGAAGCCCTGGATCAACATTTGAGAGAAGCCATAAGTAATGAAAAGGAGAGAGGCCTTCAGGGTGCTTATCGCCTATCACGCCTCAATTATTACTATGGAAAATTTATCAGGCACGGCTTAGAGTTTCCGGATGAAAAGATCCGCTTGTTTAACAGAACCCAGGCCTCCTGGCAAAGTCAATTGGTTCATGAAACACTTCAAATATCTTCTTCTGTGAACACAACCCATCTCAATGGATTTTTAAGGCATTACACCTATTACCGGTTTGAAGAGCACATTCTTAAAGCAAATAAATATACTACCCTTGCTGCGCTTCACTATTTTCGGCAAGGCAGAAAATACGCACTTTTCAAGCTTATTTTTTCTCCCGTTTTTACCTTTATCCAGGCTTACATAGTTAAGTTAGGTTTTCTGGAAGGTATTCACGGTTTCGTTCTGGCTGCAATGAATGCCAATGCGGCTTTTGTTAAATATGTAAAATTATGGGAACTTCACCGCCACAAAGATCAGCAACATGAAGAATAGGCCGACCACTTCGTTGATCATTGCGGTTTATAACTGGCCGGAAGCACTGGAATTATGTCTCAACAGTGTGCTCGCTCAATCTGAATTCCCAACCGAACTAATTATTGCTGACGATGGGTCGAAACCCCTCATTGGCGAACTTATAGAAAAGTATAAGGCCCGTTTATCAATACCCCTTAAACATATATGGCAGCCCGATGAAGGTTTTAAACTCGCGCAGATACGAAACAAGGCCGTGGCTGCAAGTGCGTGTGACTACATCATCCAGGTAGACGGTGACCTGATCCTGCATCCCTTCTTCATAAAAGATCATGTAGCTGTAGCCGAACAAGGACACTTTGTAGGCGGAAGCCGGGTGATCGTGAGTGAGTCTTTGTCCGCAAAGTTATTGTCTGAAAAAAAAATCAACGTGAGCCCGTTTCAGAAAGGTATCAGTAATAAATTTAACGGATTGTACTTGCCCTCATTGAACCGGCAGTTAATTCCGGTTGTGCGTCTGAATGGAAAGGAGAACATAAGAGGTTGCAACATGGCCTACTGGCGTAATGATTTTATCAGCGTGAACGGTTATAATGAAGACTTCCAGGGCTGGGGCCGTGAAGATACCGACCTGGTTTTGCGCTTTTATACATTTGGTTTGAACAGAACGTTTTTTAAATTCAGGGGTATTGTTTACCATATTTACCACCAGGAAGCCGACCGCAGCCGGTTAACCCAAAATGATGCCTTGCTTGAGAAGACAAAGTCGGCGGGCTATTATTGTAAGAATGGCATCGATAAATACCTGCATTCCTTTGAAGAGATGCGCTTTAAAAAAATTTAGATTCAGAACATGTGGAAAGATTTGTTGTTCCAGGTTCAGCAAGGCAATATTAAATCGATAGCGAGGTGCATTTCATACATCGAAAATGATTATGCAGGATCTGAGCAATTGCTTCAAATGATACCGCATGATGAACGTTCGAAGATCATCGGGATCACCGGGGCGCCTGGCTCCGGGAAGAGTACGCTCGTTAATGCATTAATAGGCCAGTTGTTGGGCCTTGATAAAACGCTGGCCGTGCTCTGCATAGACCCATCTTCTCCGTTTAACCTGGGTGCATTACTGGGTGACCGGATCAGAATGAATGAATGGTATAATCATTCGAAGGTTTATATCCGATCTCTGGCAAGCCGTGGTTCCCTGGGCGGCTTACATCCCAGGATCATTGAGATCAGCGACCTGCTCAAGGCGGCTCCTTTTGACTATATCATCATTGAAACCGTAGGAGTTGGACAAAGCGAAATAGAAATTGCAGGTCTTGCAGGCACAACGGTGGTGGTGGTCGTTCCCGAGGGAGGAGATGAGATACAAACCATGAAGTCTGGCATAATGGAAATTGCAGACATCTTTGTAGTGAATAAGGCCGACCGACCGGATGCCGATGTTTTCGTAAAAAACCTGGGACTAATGCTGGCTCCTGCATTTAAGTCTCACACCCAACCGGTGCCTGTAATAAAGACTATCGCTTCTCAACATATCGGAGTGGAAGAATTACTGGACAACATTCTCATCCATCAGCAAACTTTTCAATCTTCCGACAAAAAATACTGGTTGCTGGCTGAAAGAGCTTATCATCTTATTCAAAACAGCCGCATGAAAAATGTCAACAAGGCCAGCCTGAAGGAGCACATCGAGTTATTGATCAAAAACAGATCCTTTAATTTATATACGTTTATTACACAGTTTGCCGGTGAATGATGCGAATATGCAGATGCTGCATTAGTGGGCCAAATATGTTGACGAATCTATGCAGAACCGCCATTGCTTTTCCACCAGCGGTAACCGATGAATCCGGCTATCAATACAGGCGCCGCAGCAAGATATAATATTCCCGTATTCAGGGCCCGGGCAGGTTTTTCGCCAAGTTGTTGGGTGGTTCTTGCGCAAATGGAACATTGCGCATTCAATGAATACAGGTTTCCAAAGAAAAACACGAAAATCAACAGGAGAAAAATCACCCTTCTCTGCATTGCTGTAAAATTTCTACGAAGTTATAACGAAAATGGCTATAAATGTTGAAAGGAGTTTTCAATGATCACCGGCCCCAATCGCCTCTCATTCGGCTTGCCCCTTACGATACCCTTTATAACTTTAACCAGACCAAAAACAATGGCGAAAAGGCCCCCAAAGAAAAGAACGTAGGCCAATCCTTCCGCACCTCCGCACGCTATGCTGCAGGACAGCGCGGCGAGTAAATAAAACAGACCTAGAGCCACCAGAATGGATATTAGTATAAGTAATGCTTTTTCGGTGTCATTGGTGGATTTATAAAATTTACGAAATTCTTTTAAATAATGTTTCCATTTCTTACGGACTTCTTTTTTGCCGGCCTTTACCGGTGGAGATCCGCCTTTTAGAACCGGTAAATTTGCGGTACTTATCAGATTTACCTTATGACTGGTATAATTCGCCATTCCTGAAAGGCCTGACTGAAAAAGTATTTTATTATTCACCTGATTACCTGTGCAACAAATCATCAGGTAAGTGCATGCGATCAAAATCAAGTCAGCGGCCTTACGACGATGATAACCTGCGTTTTTTGGTTTATACTGCTGATTGTTTTTGAAAGGATAGTTGAATACAGTAATTAGAAAGACAAGGAGCACTGCCCACAAAAAGACTGTCGAAAAACGTAAGCCAAAATCGAATAACAGGTCACCTGTCATAATTCCTGATACATTTAACGGCAGATAGCAAAGAACAATTATAACCCGGGCGAGCCATGGATGATGCTTTGCCCATAGTGATATTTTTCTCATGCATGTAAATTTAATATAAACAATCAGGGAATGAAAGATACAAACCGGTTATTAACACAGCGGAAAGCTGCCTTACGCCTATCTATATGCCTTTGAATACCGGCGTTCTCTTTTCAAGGAATGCCTGTATTCCTTCATTATAATCGTAGGTGTGCGCCGATTCATACTGTAGCCTGTCTTCCGTTTGCAATTGTTGTTCAAACGTATTTGCAAATGACTCGTTCAAAGCCTTTTTTGTGTTTGCAAGTCCTACCGTTGGCATTCCGGCCAGGACAGCAGCCAGCTGTTTCGATTCTTCGGTAAAGCTTTCGTCCGGTATTACCTTATAGATCATCCCGATTCTTTCGGCTTCCAGTGCGCTGACCTTGTCGCCAAGCATCATTATAGCAGATGCCTTCTGCCAGCCGATCAGCCTGGGCAAGGTAAAGGTTCCTCCGCTATCCGGTATTAAACCGATCTTTGAAAATGCCTGTATAAAAAAAGCTGATTGTGCTGCCACCACGACATCACAACATAACGCAATGTTTGCGCCTGCACCCGCAGCCACACCGTTGACAGCACAAACTATCGGTTTGTTAATGCTCCTGATCCGTTTGACGATCGGGTTATAATGTTGGGAAAGGATCTGATCAAAACCTGGTGCGTCTTTACCGACGAGTTCTCCAAGATCCTGGCCGGCACAAAACGCTTTCCCGTGTCCGGTTAAATATATTGCCCTGACCTCTTTTTTCAGCGAACAGTCATCCAGCACCTGCTGAAGCTGCAAGGCCATGGCCCGGTTAAAAGCATTGAATTTTTCGGGGCGGTTAAGGATAATCGTTGCAACACTATCCTTAATATCGCAAAGAACAAATGACATAAAGAGAATATTAGTGACACTTGAAATAATCAAAAGGCTCCCGGCAGTCATTGCATTGGTATAATGCTTTACACGCCGTGGACCCAAACTGGCTTACCAACCTGGTGCTGTACGAACCGCATTGCGGGCATTGAACGGCTTGTTCTTCCTGGAAGAGCCGGCTATCACAAACAGATAAAACCGGATGCGGAGGTGCAATACCATAGGCCTTGAGTTTTTGTTTCCCTTCTTCGCTCATCCAGTCGGAGGTCCATGCCGGGCTGAGCACGGTTGTAACTTTAACGCCGGCAAATCCGTTTTCCAGCAGCATTGCTTTAATATCCCATTCAATCCGGTTCATTGCCGGACAACCGGAATATGTCGGCGTAATTACAACCTCCACATTTTTACCGTCCGATTTAACGTCACGTATTATTCCCAGGTCAACAACAGAAAGTACGGGGACTTCCGGATCATTCACGTCCTGTAACATATTCCATATTTCTGGTAAAGTCTGCATATTTTGTTACTGGGCGTTAGTGGAATATTCAACGAAATACCCTTGCGCCCTTTTCCGTAAAAAAGCAACATTACCATTCACAACCTGGGTAAGCCCTTTGCAGGTATTGCATTTCCGCTAAAATATATCCCAGGTGCTCGGTATGTTGCCCTTGTTTTCCTCCTGACTGCATCCAGGAATCTACAGGGATCTCCAGGAATGCTTGTTCAAAGACCTCATCTATTCTTGCCATCCAGTTTTCCCGAATCAATGCCGGATTTACAGCGATTTTTTTGTCAGCTAATCTAAGCTCATATTCTGCCGGGCTGGTCAGTTCGCCGGTATACATCCAAAGATGCGAAAGGGCATTTCCTAACCTTGCATGACTTTCAGCGGTGCCATCCCCCAGCCGGATCACCCATTCACTGCTCCAGCGCAGGTGATACCGGGCTTCTTTCAGTGATTTCTCAGCTATGGCTGCTATAGTAGCGTCTGCACTACCCTGTAGCTGTCCGAATAAAAAATATTGATAGGCGCTGAAAAAAAACTGACGCAGAACCGATGCGGCCCAATCCCCGTTTTGCAGTTCTACCAGCAAGCAATTTTTAAATTCCCGTACATCCCGCAAATAGGCCAATGTATCTTCCGTTGAACCTGCTCTTAATGTTGCGGCATACTGATAAAAATATCTTGCCTGTCCTACAAGGTCCAACGCTATATTACTGATAGCTATATCCTGTTCCAATATAGGTCCATGGCCCGTCCACTCGCTATTCCGGTGACCGAGGATCAGGGCATTATCTGCCAGATGGAGCAGGTAATCCAGAAGGGTTGATGATGAAGGTTGAAAAATGGTCACTATGATCTGATCTTAAAGTTTACATATGCGTTAACTCGTCTGGCAGATCGTAAAAAGTGGGATAGCGGTAAACTTTGTCATTTGCCGGGTCGTAGAGAATCTCTGCCTCATCAGGATTGGAAGCGTGAACGTATTTTGATTCCACAACCCATATACTTATGCCCTCCTGCCTTCTGGTGTACACATCCCTTGCATTTTCCATTGCCATGGCTGCATCAGCAGCATGAAGACTGCCGACATGTTTATGGTCCATGCCTTGTTTGCTCCTGATGAAAACTTCCCATAGCGGCCAGGACTGATGATTCACAGACACTTACTTTATATAATTTATTGAATCCAAATACATAGCTATTTTTTTAAGCAACCGCTTGTTGGCTGGACTTCCTTTTTTGTGCATAAGCCATTGCAGCTTCCCTTACCCATGCACCTTCAGCATGGGCTTTTTTCTGTGCTTCCAGACGGTCTCTGTTACAAGGACCATTGCCCTTCACCACATTGCTGAATTCATTCCAATCAATAGCTCCGAAATCGTAATGTGCTTTTTCCTCATTCCACTTAAGATCCGGATCCGGAAGGGTCAGGCCCAGAATTTTTACCTGCTCAGCACAGATATCCACAAAACGCTGACGGAGCTCATCATTGCTGAAGCGCTTGATCTTCCATTTCATACTTTGTCCGGTATGCGGCGAAGCTTCGTCATTAGGCCCAAACATCATAACGGCGGGCCACCACCAGCGATTAATTGAATCCTGCGCCATAAGTTTTTGGGCCTCGTTTCCTCTGCTCAGGGTTAACAAAATTTCAAAACCCTGGCGTTGATGAAAACTTTCTTCCTTGCAAATTCGCACCATTGCCCTGGCATAAGGGCCATAAGAAGCCCTGCACAAAGGGACCTGGTTCATAATAGCTGCTCCATCAACCAGCCAACCAATGGCGCCCATATCGGCCCAGGATAAGCTGGGATAATTAAAAATGGAAGAATACTTCGCCTTCCCTTCCAGGAGTTGTGCAATCATTTCATCACGGGTAATTCCCAACGTTTCCGCAGCAGCATATAAGTACAAACCGTGCCCTGCCTCATCCTGCACTTTAGCAATCAAAGTGGCCTTCCGACGCAGGGTAGGTGCCCTGGTGATCCAATTGCCTTCAGGTAACATACCTACAATTTCGCTATGTGCATGCTGACTGATCTGACGAATGAGTGTATTACGGTATTTGTCCGGCATCCAGTCTTTCGGTTCAATTTTTATTTCCTGATCAATTTTTTCCTGGAACAGCTTTTCTGATTTTTCCTCGAACAGCTTTTCTGAATCCATAAATGACCTATTAAAAATATAAAGATAAGAATAATGCATTAAAGCTAACAATCGTTAGTTTGGCCCCAGTACAGATCTAACAGCTAAAACCCCTGACATCGCAAATCCCCGTTACGACTCAACTCTACCCTCGATTGGCTATTTTACATCGAAATCAACCACCAGATGCTCGCTGCGTGGATGCGACTGGCAGGTGAGGATATAACCGGCTTCTATTTCATCAGGTTCCAACGCATAGTTTGCATCCATTTCAATGCTGCCTTCCAGTAGCTTTGCCCTGCAGGTACTGCATACACCACCCTTACAGGCATATGGCAGATCTGCGCCTTCCTGTAAAGCTGCATCCAGAATAGAGAACGAATCGTAAGGCAATGCAAAATGCAGAGTATGCCCGTCCAGGTTAAGGATTACCCTGCTGAGTTTTCCTTTGTACGTGCTTTTTTCCGCCACCAACTTTTTTTCATTCATTGCCCGGTCTTGCCCGGGTACAGTGAACAGCTCAACATGTATTTTTCGTTTATCCACGTCCGTTTGCGTTAAATAAGAGGCTACACTATATATCATCTTTTCTGGTCCGCAAAGGAAGAATTCATCGCACAATCCGAAGTCGATCAGCCTGGTCAATTCCCTGCACTTATCAGCGTTTAGCCTACCCTGATTGACCGGGGCATCGGTGATCTCGCGGCTTAGAACGTGATAAACACTAAACCGCTCCATGAATTTGTTTTTCAACGCTTCCAGCGCTTCCCTGAAGATGATGGAGGAACGGCTACGGTTACCATAAACCAGCGTAAACCTGCTTTTTGGCTCCGTAAAAAGAGTTGTTTTAATGATCGAGATCACAGGAGTGATCCCGCTTCCAGCGGCAAAAGCAATATAATTTTTTGCCTGTCCGGAATGTAGTTCGGTTGAAAATTTTCCTGAAGGAGGCAGCACTTCAAGTATGTCCCCTTTTTTTAATTGTTCGTTGGCAAATACTGAAAATTGTCCGGAGGCTAATTTCTTAACCGCTATCCTCAACTCATTATCAAACGGACTGCTGCAGATAGAATAGGATCGACGTACTTCTTCCCCATCGATGTGCCTTTTTATCGTGATATTTTGTCCCTGCCTGAACTGAAATTCCTGCTTCCACCGGTCAGGTATATCGAAAGATATGGATACACAATCCGGCGTTTCTTTCCTGACCTCTTTTATATGTAATGACCTGAAATGCACGAATGTTTAATGTTTAATGACTGATTATTTAAACGCTGTAG
Source organism: Chitinophagaceae bacterium (assembly GCA_037718865.1). GTDB lineage: Bacteria > Bacteroidota > Bacteroidia > Chitinophagales > Chitinophagaceae > JADCRZ01. The sequence goes on from JBBJMP010000001.1 coordinate 505,128, forward strand.
ACGATTTTAATCCCTCTACAAGGATCATCACCATGTTCTCTTCCAGCAGCTCCGCACTGATTTTTTTCCGACTGCGATGCCACGACTCAATACCGCTTACTGCATGCAACATAATCAAAACGGCCGTTGGAGCATCCATCTGTTTGATCTCGTTTTTTTTTATCCCTTCTTCAATAATAGTAGCAAAACGTTTACGGTAAACACGCCGTTGATGCTGATAATCGGAAAGATAAGGATCGGTAAGGTGTTTCCATTCACGATCGCTTACATATACATTTTCATACCGGTAGATCATTTGTTTTATGTGAAATCGCAACAGGGCCTCCACTTTTTCAATAGCATACTGGTGAATGGTATCTACCTGTTCTATATTGACAGTAAATTCATTGGCCACCTTAAAACAAATTTCCTGCAGGAGTTCTGACTTAGAACGAATATGATTGTATAAACTGGCCGCCTCTACACCTACCTGCTCGGCCAGGTCGCGCATCGACGTGGCACTGAAACCCTTTTCATGAAATAGCCTGGCGGCAGTTTCCACGATGATTTCTTTCTTGGTACCGTTTTTAGTACTTTTTATTTTGGCCATACAGTCGACAAAGATAACACAAACTAACGGTCGTTAGTTAAGTGCAGCGGATTCGTAGATGCTATAAGGTGTATGGAAACAGCTGAAATGTTGAATCTGTAAATCTGCGGCAGTAATCTCTCTCAAACAAAGTTCAATACAGCAATGCAAACCAGAAAAATAAATTAGGTTTGCACCACTTTGCCTCATACCCAGGGGGCTTTGTCATGAACCAATACTATAATTCCTGATGGGGCAGGGTAAACTTTATACTATGTCTTTGATCGTTGTAGGCTCAATGGCCTTTGATGCCATCGAAACTCCGTTTGGCAAAAGTGATAAAATTGTAGGTGGAGCAGCCACTTATATAGCATGGAGTGCATCAAACTTTACCAAACCAATAAAACAGATCTCTGTAGTAGGAGGCGATTTTCCTCAGGAAGAACTTGATGCCTTGCAAGCAAGAGGCGTCGACCTGGAAGGTGTGCAGATCAAAAAGGATCAGAAATCATTTTTTTGGAGCGGCAGATACCATTTAGATATGAACACCCGCGATACGTTGGAAACCCAACTGAACGTGCTGGGAGAGTTTCAGCCCGTTGTTCCCGAAAGTTACCAGGGCGCTGATTTCCTTATGCTTGGCAATTTGTTGCCGACCGTTCAATTGAGCGTCATTCAACAATTAATACAACGGCCTAAGCTTATTGTGCTGGATACAATGAATTTCTGGATGGAAAGTGCTATGCCTGACCTGAAAAAGGTGTTGGAACAGGTAGATGTGCTGATGGTAAATGACAGCGAGGCGAGGCAATTGAGCGCCCAGTTTTCTTTGGTAAGAGCCGCAAAAGAAATTATGCAAATGGGGCCTAAATATCTGATCATAAAAAAGGGCGAACACGGTGCTTTATTGTTTCATGGAAACCAGGTTTTCTTTGCCCCAGCGCTGCCATTGGAAGACGTGTTTGACCCTACCGGTGCTGGAGACACTTTTGCAGGTGGATTTATAGGACATATTGCGCATACTAAAGACATCTCTTTCGAAAATATGAAAACGGCAATCATTGTAGGTTCAGCTATGGCCAGCTACTGCGTAGAAAAATTTGGCACGATACGCTTAAAAGAGATTACCCGTAAAGACATTGATGAACGTATACGTGAGTTTGTGCAATTGGTGAATTTTGACATTGCACTGGTATAATACAAAAGGTAGATTGGTTGACGCAGGTTATCCGTATACGCCAATAGTATCGGTTGCGGTCCAACCCAGGTGGTTAGCCGTTACAATCCATTCTTCCATAATTATCTGCACATTTTCAACTGCTTCAGCAAATGAATTACTATGAAAGACTTACCTGCATTACTCCAGTTAAACGTGAATGGTGTACTTATTGCTCATGGCGATTTGTTTTACCGAGTACTATCAATCATGGTGTAAAATTCATACAGTAATATCCTGTTTCAAAGTGAATAACGCATGAACTGTTATTGCGTGTGCTGAAGTGAAGGAGGCGATCATATATAGATTTCCGTATTAACGCATAGTAGTATTATTAAAACATATTAAGTAATTTTGTATAGCCCAAAAATATCATTGATGAAATTTGAAAAAATATATAATAAAGGTCAGGCAAAGCTGTTCGAAAGCCAGTATGTCGAAATGCTGACTAAAACTCATCCCGTGGTAATCTGGGGTATGTACCTGCCGGTGGTCGTCTGGATGTTATACCGGAGTTTTATGAATGCTAACTATTCCCTGGTCTATATAACGCTGATTTTTCTGAGCGGCATGCTGTTCTGGACCTTTTTTGAATATCTTATGCACCGGTTTGCATTTCATTTCGTAGCAGATAGTCCTAAAGCACAGCGTTTTATTTACGTATTACACGGCAATCATCATGAATACCCCAGGGATAAAGAGCGACTGTTTATGCCACCCGTTCCAAGCTTTATCATTGCCTCCATTATTTTTGCTATATTATTACCGATTTTGGGTAACAACGTATTTATGTTTTTTCCCGGTTTTTTATCAGGTTACCTCATGTATGGTACCATGCATTTTGCTATCCATGCCTGGAATCCCCCGTATAAATGGATGAAATCGCTGTGGAGAAATCACCACCTTCACCACTACAAAAATGAACGGCAGGGTTTTGGGGTAAGCACCACATTGTGGGACCGGGTTTTTGGCACTATGTTCGACCTGTCGAAAGAAAAAGAAGACAAAGAGAAAGTACGTGAACTGATGTATTAATAATTCATTAAGGTAGGGAGCCTCATTTAAAATTTCTCTACTACGCCAAGTCCGAACAAGGCAAAATCGTATTTAACCGGGTCCTCTTTGTCCAGTTTGCGCAGATTGCCGGTCAATTCCAGTGCAGCCTGCCAGTCGATCCGATCGCGTTGAAGTAAATGAAAATGCTTAGCCACTCTGGCCACATGTACATCGATAGGGCAGATAAGCTGAAAAGAAGCAAGGTTGTTCCAGATGCCAAAGTCAACCCCTTTATTGTCTTTGCGGATCATCCACCGAAGAAACATGTTTAAACGCTTGCAGGTAGACTTTTTTGCAGGCGAAGCAATATGTTTGTGGGTACGGGGAGGAACATCTTCCAGGGAAAAAAAATACCTGTAGAAACTATTCAATGCATTCTCGATATTCCGGTCTTTTCGTTTCCAGCCCTGAATAAATGCTGTTTCTAAGGTATCACTATACTGGTAGTGATTATGGAAGAATGCTATAAAGTATAAGAGGTCAGTGGCATTGAAGGTCCTGTGTTTGAAATAAACCAACTTTTTAAGGTCGTTTGGCTGATGATTTAAAATAAAATCATAGGGAGCATAGTCCATCATCGCCATCAATTGCCGGCTTTTGTTGATGATTATTTTACGGTTACCCCAGGAAAATATGGCAGCGAACAATCCGGCAATCTCAATATCCTGCTTCAGCGTAAAGAGGTGCGGAATACTGATTGGGTCATCCTTAATAAATGATGGTTGATTGTATTGGTCCACCTTTAGATTTAAAAAGCGTATTAGTTGTTGTCGTCCCTTCATATCGTTTACCTTAACCCGAACACCTCCCTGGAGGGGATGTTCCATTACATCCGCCCATCCGCACATTTGCACATCCGCACATTATCCAATAGCCTGTTCCAAATCAGCCACGAGGTCCTCAGCATCTTCAATGCCCACACTTAAACGGATCAGGGAATCGGATAAGCCATTTTTTATCCTTTCTTCTCTGGGTATGGAAGCATGTGTCATAGACGCTGGGTGATTGATCAGTGATTCCACACCTCCCAGGCTTTCAGCCAGCGAAAATATTTTAGTAGATGATAAAACTTTCATGGCTGCCTCGTAACTGTCGTCTTTTAGTGTAAAACTCATCATGCCTCCAAAATCGCGCATCTGTTTTTTTGCCACCGCATAGCCCGGGTGGTCCTCGAATCCGCACCAGTATACCTGCTCGCATTTTCCGGAGTTTCGCAACCAGTGCGCAACGATTGAACCGTTCTCACAATGCTGTTTCATACGGACGTGCAGGGTCTTAATACCTCGAAGTACCAGGAAGCAGTCCATAGGACCTGGAACTGCACCACAACTCTTTTGCAGAAAATACAATTTATCTCTGAGTTCAGTATCATTCATCACGAGGCAGCCCTGAATAACATCACTATGCCCACCCAGGTACTTGGTAGCCGAATGCATGACTATATCTGCACCAAGGTCTAACGGGTTTTGCAAATAGGGAGAAGCAAATGTATTATCAACGCAGATCAAAATCGGATGTTGGCTAACCATTGCAGCCACAGCAGCGATATCAACAATATTCATCAACGGGTTAGTAGGCGTTTCAAGCCAGATCAGTCGGGTGTTATGATTAATCAAAGGCCTTATGCTTTCAGGATCCTGCATATCCGTATAGTGAAATTTGATACCATACTTTTCGAATACTTTTGTGAATAACCGGTAGGTACCGCCATACATATCACTAGCCGCAATAACTTCATCTCCAGGCTGTAATAATTTTATAACAGCATCCGTTGCCGCAACACCACTCCCGAATGCCAGGCCGTATTTACCGTTTTCTATAACGGCAAAGGCTCTTTCCAGGGCGCTTCTTGTAGGATTCTGCGAACGGGCGTATTCATAACCCTTATGCTGGCCAGGAGCAGACTGCACATAAGTTGACGTTTGATAAATCGGCGTCATAATAGCACCGGTGGACGGATCCGGTTCAGCTCCTGCACGGATATATTTTGTGGCAATTTTCATGTTAGACATTATCAAATTTATGGATCGTTAAACAAACTTCGCAAAGGTGACGAATTCTTCTCAACTAATCCGGGCAATCTGACGTAGCACATCAGCTAGTAAGTACGAAAAAAATCGTTGATCATTTCCGTATTTCCAGTTTAACAAAAACTTATCCCGGAATTACCATTCTGGCACATGAAAACGCAAGGGAATTTAATACGTAATAAGTCCATTTTTTCACCTTTTTTTTACTGCTCAGGGTTTCCGGTACCTGTTTGTTATAAAACCATTTACCAGTTATCAATTTGTTCCGTATTGTTTGTTACTGCAGGATACTTTTGACTCATCATCATTTAATCAATACTATAAAATTATTTTTATGAAAAAGACCTTGTTAAGCCTTGCCTTTATCATGCTTATGGTAACAGCATTCGCAACTCCCCCTAATGAAAAGGTATTAAAAATATTTCAGGCCACATTTAAAAGCCCTGAAGAAGTAAAATGGTATGACCATGCTGATCATTTCGATGTAAGCTTTGTCCAATCAGGCATTCGCTCGAACGTCCGATACGACAAAGATGGTAGTTTTATGAGTTCGACCAGGTATTATAGCGAACAACAACTGCCCACTAATATACTTACCAAGTTGAAAAACCGATATTCAGACAAGAAGATTTTCGGTGTCACAGAAATCACCAGCAGCGAAGAAATTAATTTCTATGTTAAGCTGGAAGATGATAAGAACTGGACCACCCTGAAAATAAACACTAACGGTCATATACAGGTCTACGAAAAATATAAAAAGGCTTAATGCCTAAGGGTAAAGCGTTCCTGCTACCAAATATCTCCAATCATAATTATCAGCCGCATGTGCCCCCTGCGGCTGAATTTTGGTTTGCAACACGGCAGCTTTCAATATTTTCTTCTTAACCAGGTTCTTTTTAGCTTCATGAACATAATCCTGCAAAGCTTTATCTTGCATCCACTGCTGCTGAGGCGGTTCAAAGCCTACCTTGTCGGTTCTCCACAGAATTTCCTTAGGTAAATATGCTGCCATGGATAACCGAAGTAACTGTTTTGTATAACCGCTGTGAACCTTGTACCGGGGTGGTAACCTGAAACAAAATTCTACCAGCTGATGGCACAAAAAGGGTAGCCTTACCTCCCTCCCGTGCGCCATGGAATTCCGGTCGGCATAGCGCAACAGCTCTTCCAATCCATAAACAAAAGTGTTATAATAAAGAATGTCGTTAAGTGAACGAATAACCGGTTTATTAAAATGCTTGTGGTGGCTTTCTATATAATAATCGTTTGCAACATAGGGATGACCTTTCTTTTTTTGAGATTCACGGACGCCAAGTCTCACGGCAGCTTGTTCCGGCATCCACGCAGCCAGGTAATTCTTCCAGTTCCACGCAAATGGCACCCGGTTCTTGCGAAGCGCCGACAGTTGAATGTTAAAGTAAGTGAACGATTCATGAAACAACAGATCCTGCAGGTACCAATGGATGTATTTGGGATAACCTGCCATTACTTCGTCTGCCCCCTGCCCGTCAAGTAAAACAGTCACGTTGTGCTGTTTTGCCAGCTCAAACACCTTGAATTGTGCGTATATGCTGGTGGAATTAAACGGTTCTTCCTGGAAGTGGCATAACGTTTCGAATTCGGCAAGAAACTGATCTGATGAAGGAACAACCTGGTAATTATCTATCTTATATGTATCGGCGACAAGCTTGATAAAGGCAGACTCATCCTTCTCGAAACCGGGAAATACAGCAGAGAAGGTCTTTAGCATGCTGGCCGCACTATGCAGGGGGTCAGTTGACTGCAACTGTTTCAGGATAGCAACAATAGACGAGCTATCTATGCCCCCGCTCAGGCTGGTTCCTACCGGAACATCACTTCTTAAACGCCGTTTAACGGAAGATGTCAGACATTGGTGGAAAGAAATTATATAGCGGTCTTCCTCATCATTCGATTGTTCAACGGGATCGATATCATAATAACGGGTGGTTTGAAATGTTTGCAGGCGGTGATTGAAATGAATGTAATGAGACGGAGGAAGTGAACTGATACCGGTAAAAAATGTTTCCGATTTATCATCCGGGTTTTGAACGTAACCCAAGGTAAGATAATTGAGCATCATAGGATCATTCATGTCTTTCGCAACATTAGCCTCCCATAGCGCCTTCATTTCCGAAGCAAAAATCAGGGTATGCTTTTCTTTATGAACGTGATAATAGAAAGGCTTCTCCCCAAAACGGTCCCTGGCTGCAAACAAGGTCTGGTTTTTCTCATCCCAGATAGCTAATGCAAACATCCCATCAAAATGGCCAAGGCATTTTTCGTGATAACAGGCATAGGCCGCTAGTATAACTTCCGTATCGGAATTTGATTGAAAAAAATATCCCTTGCTTTTAAGGTCTTCACGTATTTCAATATAGTTATACAACTCCCCGTTATATACGATGGAGTAGCGATCCAGATAATGCATGGGTTGACTGCCTGCATCGGTGAGATCGATGATGGCTAGTCTCCGGTGACCCAAACCTGCAGTATTACCTGCGTTTATCCAAAAGCACTCTCCTTCTGGTCCTCTGTGCCTGATGGCGTCGGTCATCCGCTTTAACCGCTGCCGGGTAATCTGGCTAAAATCTGAAGAAATGATTCCTGCAATACCACACATAGTGTAAATATCGGAAATCCTTATCCTAATGTATTAACCGGCTAATGTCGTCTGTGGTCAGGCTAATTGCCCAGCATATGAACCCATCAGGGCAAGATTTTTTTGGTAGTTTTGACCGGCTTTTTAGCTGACGTTTTAGCGCTGATTTTCATCGGGATAGTCACCATAAATTTTTCCCAGGCGGCAGATAATGTAAAACCTGTTGATGACTTTTCGAAATACATGGTAAAAGGCTCAAGCTGATCGTTCAGTTTTTGAACGGGAGCCTCGACACGCACAACATCTTTTTTACTATGATATTTAAAACTTCCCCAGGTATTTGTTTCTGTGTTAATGATGATCATCCATTTCTCTGTACTTGGGATAGCATACAAGGTGTAACGTCCCCTTGGCACCGTTTTGTTTCCAACCGTAACGTCAAAAAAGAATTCTATTTCTGTTGCTTCGTTGGCACCAAGCCGCCATACTTTGTCATACTCAACCAACTCGCCAAAAATTGTTCTGTTACTTATCTGGGGACGGCTATAGATTACTCTTGCCACCAGGGGTTCTGTAATTTTATCCTGGATCTTTAATATCGGGAAGTTTGCCGGATAATAACACATGTCCATTGGAGATTGATCCATTGCTGAAATTTTGTTTTGTCCAAAGCCGGTAAATACGGCGCAGACAAAGACGGCTCCTGTAATGATTATCTTCATCATATATCTTTTAAGTATAAATATAAGAGTTGTCAGATTCTATAAATTAGTTGCAAATTATAAGTGGCAAAGTCTTTTAATGCCGGAAAGAATTCCTGGTAGCATGACCTCAACTCATCGTAACGATTCTCAAATATTGAAAATGCCTGATCGGCCTCATCAATGTATTTTGCCCTTCGTACCAGCCCGCCAAAGCTTCTCCTAATCCCTTCGGTGTGTTTGTAGTTATACAACCAGTTGTGCCTTTTCATATAGGGAAACATCAACCTGAAGCCCCCGGGTAAGTCAGGCTCAAACGATTCGAGTATCCGGTAAGTGTTTGCAGCAAATACAGATAAATACTGATCATCCGGAAAAACAGATTTATCGTTAGCCAGAAAATGGTCATAAACGATATCAATAAACGCAGCGGAGTACAGGCGGTACACAGGCCTGAAAAACGCCTTGGCCTTATCGTTTGCCGGGTAGTAATCCGTAAATTCGTCTATAGCCCTATGGAGGGCGATACCCGTTTGTATCTCTTCGGAATATTGATATTTCTTCCGTCCTTTTACGAAATCACTGATCATATTTCCAACCACTACTCCAGGGTAATCAAGAGATAGATAAGCATGGGCAAGATAGTTCATAGTTGCGCGGCACTTTGAATTGGTGCTGTTCCGATTATCATACGCATCAGGATCAAATATAGCTTATTAACTGCAGCTAACATTTCCTGTAATGCTATAGAAAATGCAGATGAGCAAAAAATACTCCAAAGCACCGACGGCACTTCCTGGTCGTTTCATAAAAAGGTCAAGCTACAATAAATTAACACAGCGTTGGTAACATGAGCCCTGCCTAAAGCAGGGCTTTTTTATACCCGGTATTGAACCGGCCACGAAACAGCAAGCTGATAAAAAAACAATACTTTTGCCGATATTCCGTAAAAAGACCAATAAGAAACAACCATGAGTAAAGGACCTGTATCGACTTTTATCCAACATCATTATAGACATTTTAATGCTGCTGCATTGGTGGATGCGGCCAGGGGTTATGAAACCCATTTACTGGAAGGTGGCAAGATGATGATTACGCTGGCAGGTGCTATGAGCACGGGAGAATTAGGTATTTCCCTGGCAGAAATGATACGCCAGGGAAAGTGTGATATCATTAGTTGCACTGGCGCCAATCTGGAAGAAGACATCATGAACCTGGTAGCCCATTCACATTACCAGCGAATCCCAAATTATCGTGACCTTACTCCTCAACAGGAATGGGAATTGCTGGAAAAAGGACTAAACAGGGTAACGGATACCTGCATTCCGGAAGAAGAAGCGTTCAGAAAAATACAACGTCATATCGTTAAACTATGGAAGGATGCTGAATCAAAGGGAGAACGTTACTTTCCGCATGAATATATGTATCAGTTATTATTGAGTGGGGTTATGAAGGAAGATTATGAAATAGACCCACGGGACAGCTGGATGATCGCTGCAGCGGAAAAAAATCTTCCCATTGTTGTTCCTGGTTGGGAAGATAGTACGATGGGTAACATCTTCGCCTCTTATGTCATAAAAAAAGAAATTAATGCCGCGACGATGAAAAGCGGCATAGAATACATGGTTTGGCTAAGTGACTGGTATCGGAATAATTCTCCCGGCAAGGGTATTGGATTTTTTCAGGTAGGTGGCGGCATTGCCGGAGATTTTCCCATTTGCGTAGTTCCCATGATGTACCAGGATCTCGAATGGCATGATGTTCCATTCTGGAGTTATTTTTGCCAGATCAGTGATTCCACGACTTCTTACGGATCGTATTCCGGAGCAGTGCCCAATGAAAAAATTACCTGGGGTAAATTAGACATTCATACGCCAAAATTTATAGTGGAAAGCGATGCCACCATTGTGGTGCCGCTCATCTTTGCATATATACTAGGTTGGTAGGTGCTGAAACAAAGGCCGCCGGGCACCTCGCCTACTGCAAGGGAATATCCCGTTTTAGCATGCCATTACGGTTTGCTATTTTCCAGGCTGTATGAAATACCAGGCGGATTCTTTTTTCCATTAATGAAAAGTTGATCTTTTCAATAGTATCGGTAGGGCGATGGTAATCGGCATGTGTCCCATTGAAATAAAAAAGAATCGGAACCCCTTTCCTGGCAAAATTAAAATGATCGCTGCGGTAAAATATACGTTCCGGATCTTTCGGGTCGTTATACTTGTAATCAAGCTCTAATTTAGTGTACCGCTTATTGACAGACTCGCTGATCTTTTTGAGATCAGTACTTAACTTATCGTCGCCGATTACGTATACATAGTTTAATGAATCACCGTAACCCCGCTTGGGATCTATCCTTCCGACCATATCAATATTCAGGTTGACGGTTGTTTTTTCCAAAGGAAAAACAGGATAATCGGCGTAATATCTTGAACCCCATAAACCCTTTTCTTCTCCGGAAACCGCCATTAACACAATGGTTCTGCGCGGCCCGTTGCCCTCGGACTTGGCCTTGGCAAATGCTTCTGCCATTTCTATGAGAGAAACCGTTCCGCTTCCATCATCGTCTGCACCAAAATAAATAATGTTACCCCGTTTGCCGATATGATCGTAATGTGCTGTAAGGAACACGTATTCTTCCTTCTTATCTGATCCTTCAATCAAAGCCACCACATTACTACTAGTGCCGGCTTCATACTTCATTTCCCGGTAAGTAAACGATACCTTTTCATTAACTATGCGATAATCCCCCGAACCGCATTTTTCTGCCCTGCCTAATTTAGTTAATAAGCTGTCGCCATATTTTAACCCAAATAGCTGCCTAAAAGCCTTATGGGATATATTTGCCACATTAATACTGTTTTTTACTTCCTTTAGCGGCAGGTAGGTCCCTGATTTCTTAATCTGTACGGCATTTCCAGAGTCAATGTAAACAATTCCCGGCGACACTACCAGGACCCCCACCGCGCCCTTAGTGATAGCCGCCTCAATCTTTTTTCGCATGGAAGACCAGGCAGACGGAAACCGGGTACCTGTTAAAAGGAAGCTATTGCCTTGCTTAGGTTCCCCTGACGATAACATTATGACGGCTCCTTTAACATCCAGGTTCTTGTAATCATCGTACAATGAATCACTGATGCCGTAACCCGCAAATACTAACCTGTCAGCATGCACGCTGTCATTTTCATTCAAAGACGCGGACATCATAAAATCCGTGCCCAACGCAAGAATGTGTTGCCCAATGATAATAGTTCCTGAAACCAGGGTATCTTCAATCAGGGAAAAATGCTGTTGGTAAGAACCATTGTTTCCCGGCTTCAATCCGAAAGAAGAAAACTGGCTTTCGATATATGCGGCAGCCTTTTTTTGACCGGGTGTAGCTGTTTCGCGTCCTTCCATTTCCGGACCAGCTACAATGGCCAGGTGTTTTTGCAGGTCAGCAGCAGTAATAGAGACTGCGTACTTTTCAGACCTGCCCTGCGAAAAACAAACAATTCCCTGAATACTTAACAGTACTGTATAAACGATTATTCTCATCTAAAGCAAGTATTAAGGGTTGGTCTGTAGTTGGAATTTAAAGCAGATAGTTCGGGTCATCAACTCCATTCCTTCTCCTCATCAATGCTTTTTACTTCCATATCGCTGATAGCTTTAGCGGATATCCAGATACTGATTTCATACAATGCCAGAATAGGGATAGTGACAATCATCATGCTTATAACATCCGGAGGCGTAATAACTGAGGCAATGATCAGGATGATAACAAAGGCATACTTTCGGTTGGTGCGTAAGAAAGCAGGGGTAAGCACTCCGATTTTTGACAGGAAGAACACCACCAAAGGAAGTTGAAATACTACCCCGGTGCCTAAGATCAACGATACGATATTGTCAACATAGTCACTTACGGTAAATGTGTTGGCTATTAAAGGACTTAAGGTGTAAGACGCAAAGAAGTTAACGGTGTAGGGTGCGATAAGGTAATACCCGAAAGCTACTCCCAAAAAGAACATTAATGATACCCAGAAAATAACGCCCCGGGTCTTTTTCTGTTCTTTGGGCGTAAGGGCAGGTTTTGTGAACCGCCAGAATTCCCAAAAAATATAAGGAAACACCAATATGAACCCGCCTACCAGCGAAATGGTAAAACTCATCATAAACTGGCTGCTCATTTCTGTACTGATCAGTTTAAGATTGATATCATTTAAGCACATACCGGCACCCAATCCTAAAGAATGACTCACATTACATAACACTTTATATGTTATAAAATCTTTGTGTGCAGGCCCCATAACAATGGAATCAAAAAAGAAATCCATCTTAACAAATACAACTATGGCGCCCACCAAAAGGGCAATGACGGAACGCATGATGTGCCAGCGCAACGCCTCCAGGTGGTCGATAAATGACATTTCAGCCTTCTCGGGAGAATTCTTAAAAAAATTGGTAAGTGCCATTGTGGTATATAAAGCGGGCAAAATTATAGGTTTAATGTGAATGACTAAGACATAATTTACGGTTAAACGAACTATATCGATTTAAATTGGCCGGACAGCAGGGAAGTAGCAGGCCATTTGCAGCGGACCGGCGGATTATTTTAGAATCTTCAAACGCACCATTTCAATCCGGGTATCACTGACACCCATTATGTCAAATTCATAGTCACCTATGATAATACGCTCCTTTATTTTAGGGATGGTCTCATGCTGGTGAATGATAAAGCCGGACAGCGTTTCGGATTCATTTTCTGGTAGTTCAAGCTCGTACTTTTCGTTAAGATAGTCAAGTTCCAGTCTTCCGGAGAAAATATATTCCTGATCGGATAATTTTTTCTCTTCAAAATCTTCGGTATCGTATTCATCTTTTATTTCACCAAAGATCTCTTCCAGCAGATCTTCCATGGTAACAATGCCTGCTGTACCTCCGTATTCGTCAACCACCCAGGCAATGCTTTTTCTTTCTTTGGAGAACTTTGAAATCAGTCCGGTTGCGCTCATGCTTTCCGGCACTGCCGGTATGGGCAATAATATAGCCCGTACGTCAGCAGGGTGTTTGAATAGATCCAACTGGTGAATATACCCTACGATGTGGTCGATATTGTTCTCATAAACCAGCAGCTTGCTTAACTGTGTATCGATGAATTTTTTCCGAACGACCTCAATCGAAACCGAGATATCGACTCCTACGATCTCCTTCCGGGGCACCAGGCATTTGCGGATCTTAATATTTGGCAGGGAAAGGGCGTTCTCGAACAACTCTGTGTTAAGGTCTTGGTTATCAGGATCCTGCTCACTATTTTGCTGGAAAAAATGTTCCATATCCGCCCGGGAGAAGGCCTGTTTTTTTTCATCGACCCTTACGTTGAACAGGTACTTAAGAATACCTTCAGCCAGGTATACAAAGATGGCGGCCACCGGATAAAATATGGTATAGAAGAAATTGGTTATAGATGATATGACCCCGGACAACAGGAATTCGCTTTTTGCTCTCCAAACAGCCTTGGGAATAAATTGACCAAATAGCAGGATGATGAAGGTTGAAGTGAGCGTTTCGAAAAGTAATTTGATAAAGTTTACATAAGCTTCCGGGATCTGCCTTTTGTCGCTTAGCCAATCCCAGATAGGTTGCAGCATTTCACCTACTAGAAGTCCGTATATTACCAGAAACACGTTAAAACCGACCAGGGTGGCACCAATGAATTTGGAAGGCTCATCTAAAAAATAAGATATGAGTATGCCGCTTCGGCGACCTTGTTTCTTTTTTAATTCTACGGTAAGCTTGTTTACACTAACAAACGCAATCTGAATACCCACAAAAAAACCAACAAGTAATATTGATAATACAATATAAACTATAGTATTCCAGTTGATCATAGTAATACGAATGTAATAAAAAATCAGGGTAGAGCCGGTTACAAATTCAGCTTACTGCTGTAAACCAGCTTCTGCCTGAGCCGTAAAACTGGTGTATCAATGAACGAACGCTGAAGGGAATTCTATTCATTGTAAAAATTGATGAATGGCCCGTTCCGCTTCCCTGCAAGCTTTTTCAAGGTCGTTATTCAGTATAACCTTATGAAAGTGGTGTTTAAAAGACAGTTCGTAAGAAGCTTTATTTAAACGGTCCTGAAGGGTACTCTGGTTTTCCGTTCCACGGCTTTGCAGGCGGCGCCTAAGTTCTTCCACTGAAGGCGCTTCAATAAATATGGATAAGGTATATTCAGGATATTGCTGTTGAACATGAATAGCGCCTTTTACGTCGATATCCAGAATGGGGACCTGCCCATTGTTCCAGATCCGGTCGAACTCACTTTTTAAAGTGCCGTAAAATTTCCCTTCATAAACCATCTCCCATTCAACGAATTCGTTGTTTTTGATTAACCTGTTAAACTCTTCAGTACTCATGAAATAATAATCCAGGCCTTCTTTTTCGTTACCCCGCGGCGGGCGGGTCGCCGCTGAAACAGAAAAAGCCAGTTGAGGAAACTTTCGTAACAGAAATTTCGTGATAGAGGTTTTTCCCGCACCTGATGGTGCTGTAAGAATGATAATTTTATGTGAAGTACTTGCATCCATTGTTTTTGAGTTGGGGTTTGGAGTGATGAGTTATGAGTGAATTATGAGGGATGGATTCAACTCATCTCTCATCACTCATCACTAACTAATCCTCTTCACCTCCGCTCCTATATTTATTAACCGTTCGTCGATGTGCTGATATCCTCTGTCTATCTGTTCAATATTCTGAATGATACTTCTACCTTCTGCGCTAAGGGCGGCGATTAACAGAGCAACACCGGCCCGGATGTCGGGACTACTCATCGTTATACCCCGGAGGTGCTGCTCCCTGCCCAATCCTATAACTGCTGCACGATGAGGATCGCATAGGATGATCTGCGCACCCATATCAATGAGTTTATCCACAAAAAACAAACGGCTTTCAAACATTTTCTGGTGTATCAGAACGCTGCCTCTTGCCTGGGTGGCCACTACCAGGATGATGCTTAACAAGTCGGGCGTAAATCCGGGCCAGGGGTGATCGTATATAGTCAGCACTGACCCATCCAGAAAGGTCTGGATCTCGTATACATCCTGCTCCGGAATATGAATGTCATCACCCCTGCATTCCATCTGTATGCCCAATTGCCTGAACTTGTCAGGGATTACGCCCAAGTATTGAAGACCGGCATTTTTAATGGTAATATCGCTTTGGGTCATAGCCGCAAGACCTATGAAGGAACCAACCTCTATCATATCTGGCAACATACTGTGATCGGTTCCTCCAAGATAATCACCTCCTTCAATAATAAGCATGTTACTGGCTATGCCACTGATCTTTGCTCCCATCCGGTTCAACATTTTACACAATTGCTGAATATAGGGCTCACAAGCTGCGTTATAAATCGTGGTGATGCCTTCAGCCATTACAGCAGCCATCACAATATTGGCTGTACCTGTAACAGATGGTTCATCCAGCAGCAGGAAGGTTCCTTTAAGCTTTGGTGCCTGCAAATGGAAAAAACCATCCCCGGCATGATAATCGAAGATGGCTCCCAGCTTCTCGAAGCCATTAATATGTGTATCGAGGTTACGCCTTCCGATTTTATCGCCCCCCGGCTTCGGTATAAAGGCCTTTTTGAATCTGGCCAGTAAAGGTCCGGCGAGCATGACGGAGCCCCGCAACCTACCGCTTTTTTTGCGGTATGCTTCGCTATGCAAGTAATCGATGTCTACGTTATCCGCCTGAAATATGCAGGTATCCCGTTGTGGCCGCTCAACCTTTACGCTCATGTCTTGCAATAATTCAATCAACAGGTTAACGTCCACGATATCGGGAATGTTAGAAATGATCATCTTCTCCGGCGTAAGTAAAACCGCACTGATGATCTGAAGCGCTTCGTTTTTAGCACCTTGGGGAAAGATTGTTCCTTTGAGTTTTTTTCCACCTGTTACTTCAAATGAATGGCTCATTGGAAAGGTCTTAGATAATTTCAGGATTATATACAATAGCAAACCCTGGAGTAATGGACTACCCAGGGCTATTCAAAGAGTTATTGTTGCCTTAACCCTTTATCAAAAACGCTTTTTGTTAAATTTGTTATTGCGATTATTGCCGTTTCCACTGCCCCTGTTATCCCGATTATCACGATTATCCATGCTGCGGTTACTGCGCGGCTGAAATTTAGGATTCCGCTTATTCCGGTAATCACCATAGCTGCCCCTGTTATCCCTTTCCCTGTTTTCGTTGGGACGATAACTTTTTACATATGGGGTATTGGTAAATTCAAGCTGCCCTTCCGTAAGTATTGACAATTCACTTTGTATGGCGTCGTCATGCACGGTTTCTTTGTGCCAGTTGTTATAAGCCAGCTTCATATAATAAGCCACTGCATTGGCAAATCCGTTCCTTTTCTCGGGATTATCTTCCTTCAACGCCTTATTAATGATCAACTCCAGGTTTTTGCCCAGGTGCGAGAACTTGGGATAACGTTTAGGATACTTTAACTGCATGGGTCCGGCCTTCAACGTTTCCTTGGTAGGGATAGGGTAAGGTGATTCAACTTCCAGTCTAAAGTCTGAAATCAGGAACAGATGATCCCATAACTTATGGCGGAAGTCTTCTACGTTCTTAAGATGGGGGTTTAAAAATCCCATCAGTTCAATGACCGCATAGGCATTTTTTTGACGCTTTTCCTCATCTTCCAACGACATAAGATATTCGATCATTTTCTGAATATGCCGGCCATATTCCTTCATCATTAGGTGGTTCCTAGTGGTGTTGTATTCCATCAACTCGAAAAATTTATTCATTCAAATGTAATAAAGACTTTTAAAAATAAAGATATGAAAGTGAAGAGCCTGTTAACTAAGCAATTACAATAAGATTTTAACATCAGGGAAGTATTGCCACTACTTATTTGCCAGCACCGTTGCCCGCGTTAAATCAGGATCTAAATATCAACCGTCAACCTCAAAGATACTGTTTTCATTTGGCAGCGCTCCTGATTTTTGGCGGTATCCCAAAAATCTTTGCCAGGTAACGCGCCTCCTTTATACCTTTATCCAAGACATGCGAGTAATCATCGAAGCCCGCTCATCAAAAAACGTTTTACCACGTCCAGTATTGTTCCTGATAAACCTGATGTTGGAGATTGCCCGTCAGCAACCCGCTGACGCATTTGTCATCTTAACCAATGAAACCCTGGCACTGACTAACTTACCTGTTAATGTAACGAACCGTTTGATAAAAACCGGACTTTTCAAATGGGTGGAGGATAAATGGTGGTATAATCTGGGGCTTCCACAGCTATTAAAACGGCAAAAAGCAGACCTTTTTGTTACAATTGATAACACCCACATAAAGGGTTATAAAACCCCTTGTTGCCATTTCATAGTTAACTTACCCGCCGCTGGCCCGGGCTTTGCGAACGGTTACACACGCAAATGGAAACGTATCTATCATAATAACCAGGTTGCAGGAATATTACAAACAGCCGTTGCCATAATTACGTTTTCCGGGTATCATAAACGGATGTTAGTGGAGAAGTTTAAACTACCCCCTGAAAAATGTAATCATCTACGCCTTTGCTATCATAACACTCCTTTAAAATGGCCTGAAAAGGAAAGTATAAAGACCAGGTATTCCGGTGGCCTTGAATATTTTGTTTTCGCAGGGGATATTGATCAACGTCACCTGCTGGTAGAATTGCTGAAGGCTTATGCTGAATTTAAGAGATGGCAAAAATCTAATATGCAATTGATCGTCACCGGTTCTGTTACCGCCTGGACGCAACAGTTCCTCACCAAGCTGGCATACTTCAAATACCGGAACGACGTACATGTGATTCCTGACCCTACTGATGACATTTTAAAGGCCCTGATAGGGAGTGCCTACGCATTATTATACCCGGCCCTGAATGACCATTTTCCCGAAACTGTTCTATTAGCCATGCGGGCTGATGTACCGGTAATCGCCTCGCCGGTACCGGTTATTAAGGAACTGGCAAACTGTGCCGTTATTTATCCTGAGCCGGATAATGCCTCAGGGTTTGCTAAAAGTATGCAGGATATCTATAAAAATGAACGGTTACGCGAAGACGTTATCCTGTCTGCACGAAATCATATGGAACAAGGCAAAAAGTATAATTTGGCAACCGTTTGCCGGAATTTACTCTGGCAGACTTTAGACAAGAATTCATATTAACTTTGCGCAACATTAAATTTATGACAAAATCAACGATTCACATTGATATACAATTAGACAAAGATAAAGTAGCCGAAGAAATCCATTGGGTAGCCAGCGACAGTGCCGCTGATATGAACCAAAGGGCAAAAGCCATGATGCTTTCCTTTTGGGATGGCGCTGATAAGTCAGCTTTGCGTATTGACCTTTGGACCAAAGACATGATGGTGGATGAGATGGGCGATTTTTTTTACCAGAGTTTAATGGCGATGGCGGAAACATATAAACGTGCCACCCGTGATTCGGAACTAATGGAAGAGATCAGGCAATTTGCTGGTGCTTTTTATACTAAGTTCAGGAAACAGCAATTAGAAAAGAATAAGGCATAATATTTATCAAAAATTATTTTAAATTGAATGGCTATGGGTCTTGAACAAACGATAATGGCAGAAATGAAAAAGGCCATGCTGGCTAAAGATGAAAAAACATTAAGGGCGGTAAGAGCTATCAAGGCCGCAATCATACTGGCTAAAACGGCAGAAGGTGCCCACGGTGAATTGAAGGAGGAGGATGAGGTGAAGATGTTGCAGAAACTGGTTAAGCAACGTAAAGACTCATTGACTATTTTTCAAGAGCAGAACCGGCCTGAGCTTGCACAAAAAGAACAGGAAGAGATAGATGTGATCGAACAGTATTTGCCCCGGCAGCTAAGTGCAGACGAATTAAAAGAACGTCTTACCCGGATCATTGAAGAAACAGGAGCACGTTCTCCTGCTGACATGGGAAAGGTGATGGGCCTGGCTACCCGGCAACTGGCCGGTGTTGCGGAAGGAAAGGCAATAAGTGCTGCTGTTAAAGAATTACTTTTAAAATGATCTGAAGGCAGTTTAAAAGTTTCAGGTTTAAAGTTTTCTTTAATTAATTGACTCTACGAATTGATAGAGCAGTTGCCTTGAAAAACTTTAAACCTTAAACCTTAAATACAACTGTCATTATCTCTTAACCGCATCCTTAATTACCATGCAATGACCATAGATGTTGTATTTGCCATAATTATGCTGATGGCAGTTATTAAAGGTTATCAAAAGGGATTCATCGTGGCAGTGTTTTCAGTTATTGCACTTTTCGCTGGTTTGGTAGCGGCAATCAAGTTTTCCACCTTTGCTGCGGACTGGCTTAAAAATTCGGTGAACGTATCAGCCAAATGGCTACCTGTTGTTTCATTTGTGTTAGTGTTTTTACTGGCGGTTCTATTGGTGAGACTGGGCGCAAAAATTATTGAAAAGACGGCGGAATTTGCCATGTTGGGTTGGATCAACAGACTCGCGGGAATTGTTCTATACGCTCTACTTTATACGCTGGTGTTCAGTGTAATACTGTTTTATGCAGAAAAGATCGGGCTGTTAGGCGAAGCAACGATTATCGATTCCAAAACAGCGCATATTATCCGGCCTCTGGGGCCCTGGGCCATTGATGCGATTGGTTCTGTTATGCCTTTTTTCAAGAATATGTTCCATGATCTGGGAGCCTTTTTTGAAACCATACCCATGCCTGAAAAATCGAAATCCTAATCGTTTTTAGTGCATAATAATTAACGGCCACGGCCTTATCGTTTGTAATACCGGTCTATTTTATCTCCGGCTACTGCTCTTATGTTTGGGTTAACGGGTAAGATAAGTCAGGAATTATTCATTTACTTTGTACAATCGGATAGGTTTAATCTATGACAGTAAATACATTTTGAGCCAAATCAATTATTTTAGCAAATAAAACAACTGAAGTATTTTAAATACGAAGGATGAATTACGAAATCAAACAGCAGGAGAAGTTCAAGTACATCGAAGAAGGAGATGGTGAACCCCTGTTGTTATTACACGGCTTATTTGGTGCGTTAAGCAACTTCGTGGATTTAATCGAGTTTTTTCGCTGTCACTACAAAGTGATAGTGCCTATTTTGCCATTGTTTGACCTGGATATCCTGCATACTTCTGTTGGGGGGCTCGAAAAGTACGTATATAAATTTATAGAAGCAAGAAACTACCGTAATATTCATTTGCTCGGTAATTCGCTGGGCGGCCATGTAGGCTTACTTCATGCGTTAAGACATCCCGAACGCATAAGGTCACTCACATTAACAGGCAGTTCGGGGCTGTTCGAAAATGGCATGGGCGATACATATCCTAAACGGGGCGACTACGAATACATACGAAAGAAGACTGAACTTACGTTCTATGATCCTACATTAGCTTCCAAGGAATTGGTTGATGAAGTATACGAAATAGTTAACAGCCGAATAAAGGTTATAAAGATTATCGCTTTGGCCAAAAGCGCAATAAGAAACAACCTGGGAGAGGAAATTAGCCAAATCAGGCAACCTACACTATTGGTTTGGGGTAACAATGATACCATCACTCCACCATTTGTAGGCCATGAATTCAATAAACTGATTCCAAATAGCGAACTTCATTTTATTGACAAGTGTGGCCATGCGCCGATGATGGAAGTGCCTGAGGAGTTTAACCGCATCTTATTTAAATTTTTGACAAAACTCAATGAGTCTGCAGCGGTGGCGTAAGTTTTGCCGTCTAATAAAAAAACCCGCAACCTGTGTTAAATAAGGACTTGATATCAGCTTCACTCCCCACTCTTTCCATGACGGATACCGTTTTCCGGGCTTTACAGCTTATGGCTGATTATCATGTAAGTCACCTTCCCGTAATCACTGACGATAAATATATAGGCCTGGTAAATGAAAGTGAATTACTCAATGTTGATGATGATACTAACCTGCTTGAAAAATTTCAATCCGATTTTACTGGTTTATCCGTAAATGCCAACGTGCATGTTGTTGAAGCTGCCCGGTTAGTCAATGAATACGTATTAAGTATCATGCCGGTGGTTGATAACGACGCTAACTGGGTAGGTGCTATTACGGCAACTGACCTGTTAAAATATATCGGAAGAATGTGTGGGATCGATCAACCGGGTGGATTGATTGTTCTGGAACTTGAAAAGACGCAGTTTTCTTTTTCGCAGATCAGTAAACTGGTAGAAACAAATGATGCCTACATCACCCAGCTAAACACGCAATTTGATAAAAACCTCGGTATTCTATATGTAACCTTAAAGATTAATAAGTTCGAAATTTCCGATATTGTGGCTACCTTTCAACGTTATGAATACTCTGTCAAATATTATTTTGGAGAGGAATTATATGAGAATGAGTTGAAAAATAATTACGACCACTTAATGAATTATCTCAATATTTAAAGATAAACCGATAACCCCTTTTAAAACTTAATCGAAAGTAGAAGGTGATATAAATGTATAACAAGGGGAAGAAATATTATCTGGCAATAACGGTTTGTCTTTTATTACAGATGCTGCTCTATGCTCAACCTGGTACGGTTGAAATGCCATACGACAATACAGCCTCCCTGGAGCAGATCATGGCTCAAACCGATACATCTACCAGGCAAAGCCTTTTCATCATCAGCGAAATATTCATCACCGGCGACCGGAAAACAAAATCATATATCATAGAACGTGAAATTCCCTTTAAACGGGGCGATTCCCTAAACCTCACTGCGCTGGTAAATAAATTTGACATGGCCCGGCGGCAGCTGATGAATACGCGGTTATTTAACGACGTAACTGTATCTCTGAAAGGGTTTAAGGGTTATCTTGTAGATATCCAGGTGGATGTCAAGGAACGATGGTACTTATTTCCGATACCGTACATTAAACCAGTAGACAGGAACCTCGCTGAATGGGCAAAACAGGGTTATGGCCTTCAACGGGTTAATTATGGGGCCAAACTTTCCTTTCATAATTTTACCGGTCGTAATGATAAGCTAAAACTCTGGTTTATTACAGGTTATACACGTCAGATCCAGTTTTCTTATGAGCAGCCAAATGCAGACAAGTCTTTAAAGCATGGCTATGGGATCAATGTATCCTATGCCACAGCGAAGGAGATTAATCACCAAACGGAAAATAACGAACAGCAATTTATTCCCTTCGACAATTCGATAACCATATCTGATTTAACAAGAAGTTTGTTTAAGGGACAGATATTAAATGAACAGGTTAACGTAGCGGTTAGTTATAGCTACCGTCCTGCCATCCGGACCAGGCACCTTGTACGTTTAAGTTATAATAAAAACAGGATTGATGATGTTGTAGCCGTTATTAATCCAAAATATTTTAATAACGGAAAACTAAACTTGTCTTACCCGGAATTAAGTTATGCCATTGAGTATAATAATATTGATTTTATTGCTTATCCCTTAAAAGGTTTTATCGGCGACGTAAGTATTGCAAGAAAAGGAATAAATGCCGATATGAATATGTGGCAACTAAACGCCAAGGGTCTCAAAGGCTGGCAATTAGCCCGGAAAAGTTATTTTGGAATCCAGGGAAACCTTGTAGTTAAGCTGCCCTTTGATCAGCCATACTATAATCATCGCTTGTTTGGTTATGGTGATTTATATTTAAGAGGATTGGAAAATTACGTGATAGATGGTGTTGCTGCAGTCATGATCCGCAATACTTTCCGAAGTCAAATAGCCAAATTTAACCTTCCCATCATGTTTTCCAAGTCGCATGACCATATTCCTTTCCGTATGTTTTTAAAAGCTTACGGTGACATGGGCTATTCACATAATGCTAATTTTCCTCAAAATTCACTGGTAAACCGCATGTTATATACTGCAGGTGCAGGAATAGATATAGTTACCTTATACGATGTTGCTTTCCGCTTTGAATACAGTTTTAATCAATTAGGACAAAAGGGATTATTTTTACATTTCAAAAATGATTTTTGATTCAGATCCGGACGCATCTGAACCTTCCGTCTGGGTGACAAATTGCGCTAAGCGCATTTCATTTTTTGCAATCTTCGAGATCATACAAAAAAATGGACATTCGGCAACGGCCTGTGCAGGCAAAGTTGCGCCAATAGCATTAAAACAAATAGTATGAAAGTAGCCATCTACAGCCGTGTAAATAGCTTTGATCAAGGTCATGAGGTTCAACATCTTTTTAATGAATTACGCAGTCAGGAGATTAAACCGGTCATATTTCAGCCATTTTGCGAACAGATCTCATCCAAGATACATCTGGCCGATAATATCTCTACTTTTGCCGAATCTGAAGACCTCGACGAGTCAATCGATTTTTTAATAAGCCTTGGCGGTGATGGAACTTTACTGGATACCGTTACCCTTGTACGTGATAAAAATATTCCTGTGCTGGGTATTAATTTCGGGCGCCTGGGATTTTTAGCCAGTTTTGGTAAAGACGACCTTGCCAGCGCCGTTGCTTCGCTGGCAAACCGAACTTTTGTTATTGACAAACGATCTCTGGTACACCTGGATGCGAATCAACCCCTCTTTGGTGAGGTGCCTTATGCATTGAATGAGTTCGCCATTCATAAGACAGACACATCACCCATGATTAAAATCCGAACTTATCTTAATGGAGAATTTTTCAATACCTATTGGGCGGATGGCTTGATTGTTGCTACCCCGACAGGTTCAACCGGTTATTCCTTAAGCTGTAACGGGCCAGTAGTATTTCCGGAATCAGGAAGTTTTGTTATTACTCCAATAGCTCCTCATCACTTAAATGTAAGGCCTATTATTGTACCGGATAATAATATCATTTCATTTGAAATAGAAGGCAGAACCGATCATTTTATATGTACTATGGATTCAAGAAAAGAATTGGTTGAAAAGCACATACAACTGGCTGTGAAAAGAGAGTCCTTTACGTTAAGCCTGGTGCGATTAAACGAAAACAACTTTTTACAAACCCTTAGAACCAAGCTATCGTGGGGACTTGATAAAAGAAATTAACTATTCTTTTATACGAAAATGAAAGAATACCTGTTTGACAAAATAATTAATTATTATATTGCTTCGATCATGAGAAATTATTGGTTACCTCTTTTGACCGGCCTGATGCTGATTGCTGGTAGTGTGTTCGCACAATATGAAAGCAATGTACAGGAAGGCGAATTCGGCATCTCGGCCGGGGCTGCACACTATTTCGGAGATCTGAATACCAGGGCCAAGTTAAATCGTCCGAAGCCAGCCGTAGGCCTTTTTTTTCGTAAACAGTTTGGCAACTATATAGGTTTACGCATATCGGCCCATTATGCACGTTTAGGGTATTCCGATACTTTTAATACAAATAATGAATTTGAACGCAGGCGGAACCTTAGCTATAACTCAAATATCTGGGAATTAGCCTTACAGGGTGATTTCAATTTTTATAAATTCGTCCCTGGTGACCCTGATCATCAGTTTACGCCTTATATTACGCTTGGGGCGGGCATTTTCAGTTATGACCCTTATGCTTATTACCAGGATCAAAAAGTATATTTACGTCCGCTGGGAACCGAAGGACAGGGTTATTCACAATATCCCGATCGTAAACCTTATGGCACTATGGCTGTTTGTGTTCCCTTTGGTGTTGGCATAAAATACAATCTTACACAAAGCATGAACATCGGGTTTGAAATAGTACATCGTTTCACGAATACAGACTACCTGGATGATGTAAGTTCAACATTTGTAAACCCCGCCGTTTTTCCCAAACTGCCAGACGGTAGCCCGTCCATAGCAGAGCTGCTACAGGATCGTTCCTATGAAACCGGAGAACCCATCGGCTTTGTAAATGGAACCGCCCGCCAAAGGGGTTATCCAAAGCAAAAGGACCAGTATGTTATGGCAGAACTCACCTTATCCTTTAATCTTACGTCCTATCGCTGTCCGAGCGCACAATAGTGAGCGTTTAGTCGCTCCAATCTTCAGACTGGTTTCCAATCTTTTTTTGTACTTTTGCCTCCCTGAAAATCACAATTATGGATTCGCTGAAAGCGAAAATAGATCTTCAACAACTGCCCAGCCATATCGCTATTATCATGGATGGCAATGGTCGTTGGGCCAAAGAACAGGGACAAGATCGCCTGTATGGTCATTTTCATGGCGTAGAAAGCGTGCGCAATATCGTTGAAGGATGTGCGGACTTGGGCATACAATACCTGACTTTGTATGCTTTTTCAACAGAAAATTGGGACCGGCCTGCTTATGAGGTTACCGGCTTGATGGAGCTATTGGTTGATACCATACGAAAGGAGGTTGAAACTCTTAACAAAAATAATATTAAACTACACGTTATTGGAGATTTAAACATGTTGCCTGAGTATGCAAGAGGTGAGATGACAGAAGCATTGGGGCTAACCAGTCACAACACAGGCTTAAACCTGGTAATGGCATTGAGTTATAGCAGCCGCTGGGAAATGATAAATGCCGTCAGGCAAATTGCGGATGATGTTAAGTCTGGCAGGCTTGAACCCGATGCTATAAGCCAGGAAACATTTTCTAAGTACTTATGTACACGTAATATTCCGGACCCTGAACTAATGATTCGTACAAGTGGTGAATACCGCATCAGTAATTTTCTTTTGTACCAGTTAGCTTATGCTGAACTATATTTTACCCCTGTGCGCTGGCCGGATTTCAGAAAAGAAGATTTATATGAAGCCATTATTAATTTTCAGCAAAGGGAAAGACGTTTTGGTAAAACCAGTGAACAAATACAAGAAGAAGAATTAACACCGACCTCATAAATCACTGAAAAAAAGTGGATTTAACAAACCCTTTTAAATATTCACTTTAATTTGCCAAGTTAATGTTCGCGTTCCACCCAAAAGACAGGTTCATGCTGCACTTACCTTCAAAAGTTATTTTTTTTACAAGATAAAACTACCTGGATGCAAAAAAGATTTTACTTTTTATTGTTTATTGTTTTCTTTTTTGCCATTTTTTCCGCTGCCAATGCACAGGTAACAGATACAACTGCACCCACTTCTGTTGACTCTGCTTTGCTGGAACTGACTACGTCTAAAACTCCAAAAGAGTATAATATTGCGGGTATAAAGATCACAGGTACCAAGTATTTGGATGCAGCTTTACTTTCTTCTATTTCCGGAATATCTGTCGGCGATAAAGTGATCATTCCAGGGGGCGATAATTTTAGTAAAGCGATCACCAATCTTTGGAAACAGAATCTGTTTTCCAATGTGCAGATATATTTTACGGATTTATCAGGAATTGATCTGCGTATTGAGATCCAGGTGCAGGAAAGGCCGCGTCTTTCCAAAGCCATTTACCGCGGAGTCAAAAAGTCCGAAACAGAAGACCTTGCCAAAAAAGCAGGCCTGGTTCCAGGCAGAGTCATTACCGGCAATATGAAACTTATTGCCGTCGAAAATATTGAAAAGTTTTACAACGAAAAAGGCTACAAAGGAATAACGGTGCAAATTCTGGAAGAACCGGATCGCAGCCTGGCAAATTCACAAAATCTCGTGTTTGTGGTTAACAAGGGTCAAAAGGTACGTATTAACCAGCTTGGTTTTTTTGGCAATGAATCGGTTAAAGAGAATAAGCTTAAGAAACAAATGAAGGGCACGAAGGAGATGAGTAAATTTACTTTATACCCTTCTGAAGAAAATAGTGTTTACGGAAAAAGCAAACCCCTTGGGTTTTCGGAATACCTGCATGCCTGGGGATTTCTTTCCTTTTCAAAAACCAAAGAGCTGCTGGATCCTTATTTCCGGTTTAAGCTATTTACTTCCGCAAAGTTCAATGAGAAGAAATATCAGGAAGATAAAGAAAAGGTTCTTGAATATTATAATTCACTTGGTTACCGTGATGCATCCATTGAAGCCGATACGCAGTATTATACAAAAAAAGGGAACCTAAATGTTGATATAAAGGTAAACGAAGGAAGAAAATACTATTTCGGAAATACTACCTGGAGGGGCAACACCAAATACTCAGACTCTCTCCTTACGATTATTTTGGGTATCAACAAGGGAGACATTTATAATCTCCAGACACTCAATAAGAAATTGGGCAAAGAAATGACCCAGGAAGGTGGTGATATTAGCGGGTTGTACCAGGATGATGGTTACTTGTTTTTCCGGATAGAACCGGTAGAAACGGCCGTTTATAATGATACCATTGATCATGAAATACGCATTGTGGAAGGCCCTCAGGCTACTATTAAGAATATAAACATTTCGGGCAACGAAAAGACCAAAGAATATGTGATCCGCCGGGAAATCCGAACGGTACCTGGTGATAAGTTCAGTCGTGCTGAATTGATACGTTCTAACCGTGAAATTGCAAACCTGGGTTATTTTAATCAGGAAAAAATCGGAATCGATCCCGTACCAAACCAGGATGATGGCACTGTAGATATTAATTACTCTGTGGAAGAAAAATCGTCTGATCAGTTGGAACTATCAGCCGGCTGGGGAGGAGGTATTGGCTTAACCGGTACGCTGGGTGTTTCTTTTAACAACTTTTCCATCAAGAACATCCTGAATAAATCTTCCTGGGATCCTCTGCCAACAGGTGATGGTCAAAAATTAAGCCTCCGCGTACAAAGTAACGGACGGGCTTTCCGTTCATACAATTTTTCCTTTACCGAACCCTGGCTGGGAGGGAAAAAAAGAAATTCATTTACGGTCAGTTTATATAGCACCAAATATTCAAACTCTTATAATTACTTAACGGGGCAGTATAGCCGCAAGGCTGGTGATACAGCTTATCTTAAAACTTTGGGAGTTTCAGTGGCTTTGGGCAAGCAGTTAAAATGGCCGGATGATTACTTTACGCTGGTTTACTCTGTGAACCTTACCCAATACAAGCTTAAAAATTATCCAAACCTTTTTCCTGGTTTAAGTGATCTTACGGCCACCAACATCAGTGCAAAACTTGCATTGAGCCGTTCTTCCATTGACCAGCCGATATTTCCAAAAAGCGGATCGACGTTTACAATAAGCGGTCAGTTTACACCGCCTTATTCTTTAATTGATAAGTCTATAGCTACTTCTGCGAACCCCTTCAAGCTTCCCGAATTTCATAAGTGGCGCATAAACGGTGAATGGTATGTTCCAATCGGCAGGCCCTTGGGAGCAGATAAAAGCAGGCAGTTTGTGTTAAAAGCAGCAGCTAAGTTTGGCTTTATGGGCCGTTATAACAGCAAGCTGGATTATTCACCCTTTGAACGTTTTCAGGTTGGAGACGCAGGTCTGACCAATAACTTTGGCATATTAGGATATGATATTATTGCGCATCGCGGCTATCCGGTATATGACAATTCAAATCCAAAAGTGAATCCTGATCAGCAACAGGCCAGTCAGTTTTTTACCATGTTTAATAAATATACCCTGGAACTTCGTTTTCCTTTCAGCACCAATCCGAGTAGCACTATTTACGGACTTACCTTTTTTGAAGCAGCCAATGGCTGGTATAACTATAAAGATTATAATCCTTTCCGCCTGCGGAGAAGTGCGGGCGTCGGCATGCGTTTCTTCTTACCCATGTTTGGATTGCTGGGCTTTGACTACGGGATAGGGTTTGACAGGCTTAAACCCGGAGGAAGTCTTAAAGATGCATCCAGGTTCACCTTTATGTTAGGGTTTGAACCGGAATAGGTGCCAAAGTTAGCAGCCCACACACAAAAAATGCTTATCAATAAGTACATACACAGATAAAATAAAGTTTTATATGAAAAAAATATTGCTGTTGGCCATACCATTGCTTCTGATTGCTCTTGCGGGCTTGAGTCAACGCTATGCTATTGTAGATACAAAGTATATCCTTGAAAAAATGCCAGAATATAAACAGGCACAGCAGAAGCTCGACCAGTTCAGTGAACAATGGCAAAAAGAAATTGATGAAAAACAAGGTTCATTAGATAGGATGTATAAAGATTATGAGGCCGAACAAGTTATGTTAAGTGGAGAATTGAAAAAGAAAAGGGAAGATGAACTATTTGTGCGGGAAAAAGAAGTTCGTGAATTACAACGTAAACGTTTTGGATTCGAGGGCGACTTGTTTAAAAGAAGACAGGAGTTGGTTAAACCGGTACAGGACAGGGTGTATAACGCTATTCAAAAAATTGCTGTTGCCAGACTTTACGATTTTATTTTGGACAAAAGTGAAGGAATAACTGTTATCTTTGCCGACCCAAAATTGGATAAAAGCGAAGAGGTATTAAAAGAATTAGGTGTTAAATAATTGTAAAACAAAACTTTATAACCAACCGGTTAGATTAAAAGCTCAACTAACAATCGCGTCTAACACAATAAAAATGCATTTTATAGAATTTTACGGGGCAACAAAAAAAACAAACATGAACAACATTTCTAAAGTTATTACAATTCTCGTTATGGTATCAGGCCTGTTCTTAATGAACGGACAGGTTAATGGACAAATGAAAATAGGGCATGTGAATACCGGCGAATTATTACAAAGCCTTCCTGAAGCAAAAAAAGCAGATTCGCTTTTACAGCAGTTTAATGAAGTGCTGAAAAAAAATGGTGAAGATTATCAGCAGGAACTGGAAGCAAAAGCTAAAAAATTTAATGAGGATTCTACTAAGTTAACTGCAGTAGTTAAGGAATCGGAAAGAAAAAAATTGCAGGATCTTTACACAAGAGTTGTCAATTATAACCAGGAAGCTCAGCAACAACTGGAAGCAAAACAGCAGGAATTGCTCACTCCCCTTCAAAAAAGAACGTTAGATATTATTCAGCAGGTTGCTAAAGAAAACGGATACACGCATGTTTTTAATCGCGAAGCCTTATTGGTAGTTCCTACATCAGACGACTTGTTGCCGTTAATAAAAAAGAAGCTAAACTTAAAATAATTTCTTTGTCGGCAGGCCGTTAAACGAGCAAAACTTTATGCCCGAAGATTGATCAGGTTAACATCAACTTCGGGTTTTTTAATGCTGACAGAGATTCAATACCAAAACTTAACACATCAGCCCGGGAGGAACCATTTATTTATTGCCTTCATTTGAAACGGATGTATGCACATTGTACTGTTCGTCTTCCTGTAAACACCAAGTATGTCCTCATATCAACCTATAGGGGTGTTCGATTCAGGTTATGGCGGATTGACCATATTGAAAGAAATTGTTGCCATTCTCCCTCAATACGATTATGTTTATCTCGGTGACAATGCCAGGGCTCCTTACGGCCCACGTTCCTTCCATACCGTTTACCGTTATACACTAGAATGTGTAGAGTGGTTTTTTCAACAGGGTTGCCCTATAGTCATCATTGCCTGTAATACGGCATCTGCAAAAGCCTTGCGAACTATACAACAGAATGACCTCCATAAAATAAATCCACAAGCCAGAGTGCTGGGCGTAATTCGTCCCTGCACAGAGATAATTGGCAACTATACCACGACCGGCAATATCGGTATCCTTGCCACCAGCGGTACAGTGAAATCAAATTCTTATATTATTGAAATACAAAAATTCTTCCCTGATATCAGGGTTTACCAGGAGGCTTGCCCAATGTGGGTGCCGCTTATAGAAAATGATGAGCATACCGCTCCAGGTGTTGATTATTTTATAAAAAAACACCTTGAAAACATGTTTAAGCAGTCAGTCGCTATTGATACGCTCTTGTTAGCCTGTACCCACTACCCGCTTTTAGAGGATAAAATAAAGGAATATTTACCTGCTAACGTGTTGTTATTGTCTCAGGGAAAAATTATCGCAGATAGTCTTGCCAATTACTTAAAACGTCATCCTGAGATTGAGCTTCGTTTAAGCAAGCAGGGAGAATACCAATTCTTCACAACAGATTCCACAGCCGACTTTGACAATCATGCCAGTACTTTTTTTGGGCAACCGGTTAAATCAGCATACCTCGATATGTTTTGATCGTCGCTGGCAGGCGTTGTTATCAGCTGATTTGTTGAATGCCTTTTTTTCGAAAATCAGTTGGATGAAGTATCGTTTTACCTTACCTTTGCCGTCCCTTTCACGGCACGGTGGGTATGGTGACCTGTTGTGAACAGAATATAAATAGAACAGTAAAATAAACGAATAATCATGAAACGCACATTTCAACCACATAAGCGCCGCCGTAAATCAGTTCACGGTTTTCGTAAGCGTATGCAAACCGCTAACGGTCGTAAAGTATTGGCAAGCCGTCGTAGAAAAGGCCGCAGGAAATTGTCCGTTTCCAGCGAATCCCAGTTAAAGTAATACTTCTTTCTAAAACAATATTTCAACACGTTATAGCTTCGGTTTACCGGAGCTATTTTTTTGTCGTTTAAATTGTAGCAAAATCAGAAAGCATTATACACTAGCTAAAGCCGAGCGGCTAAAAAGCCGTAAAGGAATTGAACAACTATTTAAATCGGGCCGGACTTTTACCATTTACCCCTTCCGTACGTATTACCAGTACGAGGAACCTGATGAATCTTCTGTTCAGGCGGGCTTTGGGGTTTCTGTAAAAAACGTAAAGAAGGCAGTCTGCCGAAATCGCGTCAAACGGCTAATGAAAGAAGCTTACCGAACACAAAAAAATCAATTGCAGGAACTGGTGCTAGGCAGGAAGGGAAGGCTGAAGTTGTTTTTTATCTACACTTCACGCGATCTGCCAGACCATATATTGGTAAGCGGCAAGATTGATCTAATTTTACAACGCCTGGTTAAATTGATACATGAAATCCCTTCTTCAAATACTTAGTATCCCTTTTATTGCACTGATACGGGTTTACCAATATATCATCTCGCCGTGGCTTGGTCCAAAATGCCGTTATACTCCTACCTGCTCTCATTATAGTATTGAAGCATTGAAAAAATATGGTTTAATAAAGGGTTCCTGGCTGACGGTAAAAAGAATCGCCCGATGCCATCCCTGGGGAGGACATGGTTATGATCCGGTGCCTTAACCCTTCTACCGGCCTTGAAACCCTGAGGTGTAAATTATCAATGACATTTTCTCAATCCTTCAAATCCTAAGGACCTTCAGAAATTTCCTTAACCTCGGTTAACTGGTCGTTGTTTGCAGAAATGGAGATTTGTTTATAATCGTTGCGGTCTTTAAGGTCTTCATGATATTTAAGCTCAACCTTGTGAACTCCGGGTTTAGGGTCCGGCTTAATGACAAGCATCAATTCTTCCGGAAAATAACCTTGCAGTTCTTTCTTGTCAAGCTGATAAAATAGTGTTTCATCCTCTACCTGTATTTCGCCATGAACATGCAATTTGTACGATCCGGTCTCAGAAGAATTATTCCTTTCAACCCAGGCTTTAAAATTGAATTCTTTTAAGGTGTCCTGATTAACTGACATGCTTTATGATTGATTGTTGTTAGATAGAACAAGGTTTGATAAAAATACTAAAAAATCATTGGCTGGTTTCTTTTACTTTTACCACTTCATGGCACAGAAAAAATTGTTTAGGTTTGAAGCCATTAAATCATTTCCTAATGTCTTACAATACCCGGATGGAATGGCCGGAAACTGGAAGCTTTTCTTTCAGAATAAAAATCCTATTACTGTGGAATTGGCTTGTGGTAAGGGAGAATACACCGTTGCATTAGCCAAATTCTACCCCCAACGTAACTTTTTAGGCGTTGACTTAAAAGGAAACCGTTTGTATGCCGGCGCAAAAAAATGTTTACAGGAAAATATTATCAATGCCGCGTTCTTAAGAACGCAGATTGACAAGATACCTGCCTACTTTAATCAGGGTGAAGTAGAAGAAATTTGGATCACCTTTCCAGATCCGCAATTACGCAAATCAAAAGCAAAAAAGAGGCTGACACATCCCAAATTTCTCCGTCTATATCAACAGATCCTTTCTTCAGGCGCACTTATTCATCTGAAGACTGATTCGCCGGAGCTTTATGCATTCACCTTATCGGTTATCCAGATGTACGGATTAAGGTTGCATGAGTCTATCAGTGATCTTTATGCAGCCGACACGCTAACGCCAGAGTTGAAAATCAGGACGTATTATGAAAGTCTGGACATAGCTCAAAGCAATAAGATACATTACCTGCGTTTTTCATTACCGTTAGGGCCATTACCGGATCTGGATGAAAGGTTACATGAAAGAATCAAACTACATGAAGAAGAAATTAGTTGAAGGGAAAGATTTCTACTATAACGACGAAGGATTTATGGTATTCACTGAAAAATATCATCTGGAGAAAGGATTTTGCTGCGGTAATGGTTGTAAGCATTGTCCCTATGACTTTGAAAGAGTAGCTGAACCGGCAAGGACTGCATTATTGGAGAAAAGAAAGCAAAAAGATTAAGTTGAGCCGTACAGGTATCTCATTCCAGTGGAGGAGAATTTACTTTCGTTTCAGCAGATCGGATTATGCTTTTTTAATTCAAAAACCTATTAAAGAAACGTCAATGGAAACGTCGAAGCCCACAAAAACGTCAGGCACTAGATTGTCCTCGCTTAAACCCTCCGGTCAACGGGAAGAATCTTTTTTTGAATTGGTGTACCAGGTGGCCCGCCAGATCCCGAAAGGGAGAGTAACCTCTTATGGAGCTATTGCTGCCTGCCTGGGAACAAAGGGTTCTGCACGAATGGTGGGGTGGGCAATGAATGCAGCCCACCAGGTAAAGCCAAAGATCCCTGCCCACCGTGTGGTTAACCGGAACGGAATGCTGAGCGGCAAAAATCATTTTGGCACCCCTACGCTGATGCAGGAATTACTGGAGAAAGAAAATATACACGTGAAAAGCGATACGGTAGTTGATTTTAAGAAACTGTTTTGGGACCCTGCGAAGGCGTTGTATTAAAAAATGCTTCATACTTTTGTGATTGGTTAAAACACCACGCTCCTTGCTTATATCGATTGGTGAAAAACATCACGTGAATATTGCCGCAGATTAGGGGATTATATCTTAACCTTGGGCCCTATCGCAGAGGGGAAGTTACCTTACGTATAGTACGGACTAATCATCAGGTAAACCACTACGCCTGTAACTGATACATATAACCACACCGGCCAGGTAATCCTTGCGAGTTTAGTATGTTGCGGCCATTCCGCAATTAAAGCACGGTAAGCCGTAAAGAGAATAAATGGAAGAATAACCGCAGCTAAGAATATATGCGTTATTAAAATGACGTAATAAACAGTTCTTATCATTCCCTCGCCTCCGAATTTTGTTTCTTCTGCAAACAGATGGTGACAGATGTAAGAGAGCAGAAACAAAACCGAAAGAAATAAAGCGGAGAACATGATCCTTTTGTGAAGCAGAAACCGGCGCTTTTTTACAGCCAGCAAACCCCCGATAAGCAATAGGGAAACCATGGAATTTATAACGGCATTTGCGCCGGCAAACAAATGAATGTTAAAACCAGGGTTCACATTCAGCCTCGTCCGGCCCAATACTACGATCGCAGCAAAAACCACTAATGAAAACAATATTATAATCCATTTTGCCTTGCGATCGTTTTTTCGGATCGAAGGTGGCAGGTGCTCATTACCTGTCAAACTTCCCGTATTCCCTGCTAATGATGTCATTATTGTGCGTTAAGGTAATTGCTATCTTCTGAACAAATTCCTTTTTTTCTTCTTATCCTTTTCCAGCATAATAAAAACAAGGTCTTTGGCTAGCCTGTTTAAAGAGACACTATCCATTCCATCATAGTATCCTCTTACAACCCTATTTTTATCTAGTAAAACAAACCGGGTAGTGTGCATAAAGCTTGAATCAACATTACCCCCATCCTGCAATCCCAACTTCAATTCATTCATGGCAAAATCATAAATCGACTTTTTAGGTCCGGTAAGCATCCACCACATATCCGGATTTACACCGTACCGGTCAGCATATTTCCTCAGGGCCGTAGCAGAATCCCTTTCAGGATCTACGCTAAATGAAACAAAATGTACAAAATCAGGGTTTGTGCCACGAAGTTCATCCTGCGTTTTCAGCCCGTCCTGCAGCTTTTTCATATTCTGGGTAAGCTTGGGGCAGATAAGCGGACACCTGGTAAAGAAGAAATCTGCTATGATCACTTTTCCGTTAAGATCGTCTAACGATACCTGGTTACCCAACTGGTTGGTCAGTGAAATATTAGCCACTTTATGCCAGACGGTATCTGAAGACGCTTTGCCGTCAGTGATGCCGGTTGAAACAGAATCGAAATAAAACCGGCGCGGCATTACGATAGCATTATCGCTGAAATATTTCACCAGCAGATAACTTCCGAATGGTAATAGAATCACTACACATAGTGCCAGCAACGCTTTTGGTTTCATGGTTTAATACGCGGTTTTAAGCTATTCTGATTGGTCTCAATGAAAAACCATCGTCAGCGACGATGGTTTGACTATCCGTTTATTTAACAAATCAATATACATCACTCCTTCCCGTGTTTCTTTGCATCGTTCATATGATCGTCCTGGGGTTGCGGTTTTTTCTGTTGACTTTGCTCTTTCTTGTACGGGTCGTAGTTGTTCCGCAGATTCCGGTATGAATTTCCATCCCATAAAAAAGCACCCACAAACCAAAGAAATAAAAATAGTGGAACAATAATGGTCATGATCATATTCCTGATCTCATGCCGCAGGTGCATAAATTCGGCTACAATATAAAAGGCCTTCAACAGAGTAAGAAAAATGTAAAGAATATTAAAAAATATTTTTAATGCAGGAAAGGTGGGTGCTATAAACATACCTATAACCAATTCGATACAGGTAATGACTAACAATATCCAAAAGGTTTTCCATATCGCCTTGGTAGAAAAACTGGGCTCCGCATGCCCATGGTGTGCTGTTGTAGTATGTACGTTTTCCATAATCTTAATAAAATTTCTTGTCTTTAAAACAGGTAAAAGCAGGTAAACACAAATACCCAAACCAGGTCAACAAAATGCCAGTACAAGCCGGCTTTTTCGATCATATTGTAATGGCCCCTTCTTTCAAATACTCCCTGGTATGTCATGATCAGCATGATGATATTTATTATTACACCGGAAAATACGTGAAATCCATGAAAACCGGTAATCGTAAAAAAGAAGTTGGTGAAATTGGTAGAGGCCTTGGTACCGTCAGCATTTACAAAAGGATTGCTTCCCCACCAGGCCTCCTGGTGATAGAGGTGTGTCCACTCCCAGGCCTGGCAGCCCAAAAAAGCAATGCCCCCGATGATGGTCCAGAACATCCACTTCATTACGCCGGCTTTGTCGTTGTTGTGGCCTGAAGCTACGGCCAATACCATAGTAACAGAACTCATGATGAGAATAAAGGTCATTAAACTTACAAAAACCAGTGGCAAATTAGCGTGACCCATTAGTGGAAAGGAAGAAAATACAACATTGGGATCAGGCCAGCCATTGCTTGAAAAGCGGATGGTTCCATAAGAGATCAGGAATGCCCCAAAAGTAAACGCATCACTCATCAAAAAATACCACATCATCAATTTTCCATACTCAATGTTAAAAGGACTCCTTCCTCCACTCCACCATTTCTGCTCTACGGGTATTGCTGTTGCCATATCGTACGTTTAAGGTAGTTTCGCAAATTAGTTTACTATCATCAGATTAATTAATATCCGGTAAGCCATTGTCATTTTATTGGATCCAAAGGAAGAAAACAAATAAATAGATCCATAGTAAATCCACAAAATGCCAATAGGTACTGACTACTTCCAAAGGCACAGGGTCATAACTCCTCCTGCGTTTGCTAAAGGTTTTAAAATACATGACCAGTAACGCAATAACTCCTCCCGATACATGAAGTCCGTGTAGGCCAAATATCACATACATAAAGGGTGCAGCACCTGAACCCCGCAATGTAACGCCTGTTTTCCAAAGTTGCCCGAATCCAAGCACCTGTAACAGGATAAACAGCACACCCAAAACAATAGTGATTGAAATAAGGTTCCTGTATTTAACCTGGCGCCTGTCTTTGAATTGACGTAAAGCCAGGTACAACATCAAACTACTCAACAAAATAACTGCTGTAGAGTACCAGAAAATAACCGGCATTTCAAACGTTATCCATTTGGGCTGATTGCTTTTTACAATATATGCGCTTGTTAATCCGGCAAACATCATAACGATGCTTCCCATAGCCACCCACAATGTAAATTTATGGGGATGTATCCTGCTTCTTTGTGATCCGACACTATTCATAACACTATCCATAACTTTATTCCCTTTTCGTTTACATTTTAAAGCTTGTCTGCCAACAATGCGAGTAACACTATGGGCAAATATATATAACTGCTGAACATAACCCGCCGGGCGGCTTGTATTTGCATTTCCCTGTATAATCGGACACTTTGATAAGTCATCAGCATGTTTGCAGCCAATAATATCCAAAAACTGACCACACCGCTCATATCCAGGAGGTATGGTAAAACGCCAATAGGTATCAGCAACAGGGAATAAATAATCGACTGTATTGCAGAGTACTTAGTTGGTCCCTCTACCGAGGGCAGCAATTTAAAACCTGCATTTGAATAATCTTTATGTGCGATCCAGGCAATGGCCCAAAAATGTGGAAATTGCCAAAAAAACTGCAATGCAAATAATATCCAGCCGCCGGTAGTGAGTTCATCATTTCCTGCGGCCCAACCAATCAGACAAGGCAAGGCTCCGGGTACAGCCCCCACCAGTACTGCAATGGCATTGATCTTTTTTAGAGGAGTATACACAAATGCGTATAAGAATAAGCTGAAGGCAGCCAGGGCGGCAGAAATGCCGTTAAAAAAAAACCATAGAATAAATATACCGGCTATTCCGGAGACTGCTGCAAAGGTCAAAGCCTCTTCTACGCTCATCCTTCCCGATGCTACCGGACGCTTTGCCGTACGCTTCATCAATGCATCCGTGTCTTTTTCAACTGCCTGGTTAATTGCGTTTGCACTGCCCGTTATTAAAAAACCGCCGGTAAACAGCAGGATGATCATTGTTGAATTAAACTCAACCACTTTTGGAGCGAGCAAATAACTAATCAACGCCGAGAATACAACCATAAAACTCAGGCTGAACTTCACCAGCAACATATAATCACGCAGTTTGCTTGCAATGGCAAAGGAACTTGAGTTTAATACATTTACTTGCTGCTTCAATTTCTTCTTTTATTCAATGTGATTTAAAAGTTAAAACTATAACCCCTAGTGCTTAGCTTCGTTTGCACCAACGGGTTCGGTTTGTGGAACAAAGTCTCTTCCATCTTTGCCGTAATCGTAGGCCCACCTGTGCACTTCAGGAATTTCTCCAGGCCAATTACCGTGTCCCGGTCTGATCGGTGTGGTCCATTCCAGGGTGGTTGCACTCCAGGGATTTTGTGTTCTAACCCTTCTTCCTTTAAAAATAGAATAGAAGAAGTTAAAAACAAATAATAACTGAACCGCAAAAACGATCATGGAAACAATGGAGATAAACCGGTTAAGTTCCTGAAAATTATTAAATGAAA
Source organism: Chitinophagaceae bacterium (assembly GCA_037718865.1). Lineage (GTDB taxonomy): Bacteria > Bacteroidota > Bacteroidia > Chitinophagales > Chitinophagaceae > JADCRZ01. The sequence continues at coordinate 543,782 of JBBJMP010000001.1, forward strand.
CCCATGGGCTGAAATCAAAATACCGCCGCGGAACACCGGCAAAGCCCTGATAATGCATAGGCCAGAAGATCAGGTAGGCACCAACCAGGGTGACCCAGAAATGGATATAGGCCATCGTGTTGTTCATATAGCGTCCATACATTTTGGGAAACCAGTGATATACACCTGCGAACATGCCAAAGAAGGCGGAAACCCCCATGACAATATGAAAGTGGGCGACAACAAAATAAGTATCGTGCAAATGAATATCCAGGGTTGAATTGCCCAAGAAGATGCCGGTCAATCCTCCGGAAATAAACATACTTACAAATCCGATTGCGAATAACATTCCCGGTGTGAACCGGATATTACCCCGCCATAACGTGGTTAGCCAGTTAAATACTTTTATGGCTGACGGCACGGCGATGAGTAAGGTAAGCAATACGAATACAGACCCCAGGAAGGGATTAAGGCCGGTCACGAACATATGATGCGCCCAAACCAGGAAAGCCAGGACAGTAATGGCAAACAAGGAACCCAGCATAGCCATATAACCGAATATGGGTTTACGTGCGTTTATGCTCATTACTTCCGATACGATCCCCATGGCCGGTAATATGATAATGTATACTTCGGGGTGTCCGAGGAACCAGAACAAGTGCTGGTAAAGGATTGCACTGCCTCCTTCGTTCGGTAATGCCGTCTGTGAGTCTTGCAGAAAAATATCCGACAAATAAAAGCTGGTATCTGCATGCCTGTCGAATAATAACAGGATAAATCCGCTTAACAACACCGGGAAAGACAAAACGCCCAGTATAGCGGTAAAGAACAATGCCCAGATCGTCAAAGGCACCCTGGTCATGCTCATTCCCTTGGTGCGCATGTTCAGGATGGTAGCTATATAATTCAGACCTCCAAGTAAAGTCGATACAACAAAGAGCGCCATACTGGTTAGCCAAAGGTCCATTCCTGTTTTAGATCCCTCCGAAGCGCCCCCCAGTGCGCTTAAAGGAGGATAGGAAGTCCATCCACCGCTGGCCGGCCCGGTTTGCACAAATAATGATGATATCATCACTACGCTTGCCAGCCAGAAAAACCAATAAGATAACATGTTCATAAATGGCGAAGCCATATCCCTTGCGCCAACCTGTAGGGGGATCAGGAAGTTGGCGAATGTACCGCTTAGTCCTGCCGTTAATACAAAGAACACCAATACAGTTCCATGCATGGTTATTATTGCATAATAAAACTCCGGCTGAATCTTGCCACCCTTAGCCCACTTGCCAAATATATCTTCCAGGAAAGGAAATGTCTCGTCAGGATAACCCAATTGGAGACGGAATACGATAGACATAAACCCACCTATGATAGCCCAGATGATCCCTGTGATCAGGAACTGTTTCGAGATCATTTTATGGTCCTGGCTAAAGACATATTTGGTAATAAAAGTTTCTTTGTGGTGCGCATGGTGCTCGTCGTGATGAACATCGTGGGAAGCTGTTTCCGGATGTCCTGTTAAAACGGTCTCGTTCATCATAAGTATTTTTTTAATCTGCTCTCTTTTCGTTTTCAATCATGTTATTTCTTTGCTGCGATCATTTTACCGCCACCTGATACTGACGTGGTCGACTGACCGGCAGAATCAGCACCGCTTGCACCGGCAGGTGCAGCAGGCGGTGGGGGGGCAGCAGACTGGGTGTTCAGAACATAAGTAGGCTTTTGAGAAGCTCTCCAAATAAAAAATTCATCGGCCGTAACCACTTTTATTACTCCACGCATGGTGTAATGCCCTTGTCCACAAATCTGGTCGCAGGATATTTCGTATTCAAAATCAGGATTATCTTCTTTGGCCTTCATTTCAGCCGTAGTGTATAAAGGGGTAAACCACATTGTAGTAGGAGTTCCTGGAACAGCATCCATCTTCATCCTGAAATGAGCCAACCCGACATCATGAATTACGTCCCTCGAATTAATGATCAGTTTTATAGGTTTGTTTACAATGGTATACATTTCCTGGGTAACAAGATCGTCCTGGGCAGCTTTGTCTTCCCAGATCAGGCCAAGCTGGTTGTTTGCCGCTTCATCGATCTCCTTATAATATTTTTTTCCAAATACGCCATCTTTTCCGGGGTAACGATAAATCCATCCAAACTGTTTTCCGGTTATTTCCACTACAACAGAATCTTTAGGTGCATCCCCGGTAATGTTGAACCAATAATACAGTCCGAAACCAACCAGTACGGTCAACGCGATTGCCGGAACAACCGTCCATATTACTTCCAGGCGGTTATTATGCGGAAAATAAAAAGCCTTCCTTGTTTCTGAATACTGATATTTAAAGGCAAACCAGAACAGCAGGATCTGGGTGATCAAAAACACGACGCCGGTCAATGCAATAGTAATGTACAACATGTTATCGATCTTCACGCCATGATCGGAAGCCGGATTATCTAGAAACCTATCCTTAAATAACTCGTTGCACCAGTAAACGCCAATCAATCCCAGCACCAGGAAAATGATCATTAAAAACCCATTGATGCGGTTATTCTGTTCAAATGTTTTCTTTTCTCCTTTTAATATACCTACATATTCACTGGCCTTGGCAATCTGGAAAGTAACCAGGAAGCCCAGCAACAGGATCGCTATTAAAAAATACGTTGACATGATCTTCAGTTATTTATTAGAAAGTTTTCAAATCGCATTCGTCAATTCCATTATTATTTAATTGTTTTAATGCTTAAACGTGATGAATCATAGTTTCCTTGAAGAAGGGGTGATTTCTTGCATACAATGGTCTTCTGCTAAGTTCCCTGCCGGTTACAAACATGATTAATCCCACAAAACCTAATGCTACGCCGAAATCAAACAAATTCAGGGTTACATGATCGGCAAACGGACTGGCGAATACCATCTGATAAAAATCCAGCCAATGTCCGAAAATAATAAGCACAGCCATAAAGGTCATCGTAGTATAGTTGCGTTTGGAACTCGAGCGCATAAGTATTAACAACGGGGCAACGAAATTGATTATAAGATTTAACCAAAATATTCCTGCATAATTGCCCTGCACCCTTGGCTTGAAATAAACCGTTTCTTCAGGTATGTTTGCATACCAGATCAACATGAACTGAGAGAACCAGAGATAGGTCCAGAAAATGGAAAAGGCAAACATGAACTTACCCATGTCGTGCAAATGTTCTTCATTCACCAGTTCAAGGTAACCACTGTTCTTCAGGTAGATAATAAAAAGGGTGATCAGTGCAAGGCCTGCCACGAACGTGCTGGCAAAGGTATACCAGCTATACATGGTGGAATACCAGTGTGCATCAATGCTCATTAACCATAACCATGGCACTACGGATGCCACGGTTAAGGCGAACCATACAATAAAAATAGAGGCCCAAACCGTGTTTTTAAATATATATCGCCTTCCTGCTTCTATACTTGGTAAGGGGTTCTCGTCGAGCTCCCTGGATAAAGAACGCATTTTATGTCCCAGGACAATCCACAACCCAATAGTCAGGATGGTATACAGCGTGTAAAACATTGGATTCAGAAACCCGCTTTTTCCTTCCAAAATTTTATCACCCTCAGGAGTCAACCAATGATAAATGTGATGATAATGGCCAAATACCAATACCATTAAGACGATAAATGCCAAAATGCCGACGGGGATTACCGCTACGGATATTGCCTCCATTACCCGTTTAAAAGCCATTTGCCAACCTCCGAAGGCCAGGGTAGTGGCACAGATAAAAAACATAGCAGCATTTACCACAAACAGAAAATAAGTACTGTTGTGCAACATGGTTGCCCAAAATCTTGCCCGGTTATGTTCATCACCGGTACCATACAGGAAAAAGCCGATTATTACAGACAATATGCCAATGCCCATTAAAGCCAGTGACCATGTTCTGAACCTGCTGGTCACCAGAAATTTATCTTTTAAAACCATGCTGAATAATTTATCAGTGTTTAGTTCAATTATCTTTTAACGCCTGTAGTATCTGCAGTAACATTCAGATTTCTTCCTCCTGTGTTACCTCCTCCCCTTGTGGTAGACTGTGCATCGTTAGGATTCCCAGGCCCGATTGGTCCGCTTACTTCGTTCGGTGAGGCGCCGGCCCCGGTGGTAATTCCCTTTTGCCTCGCTTTCACATAATTAACAATCCTCCAGCGCTGACTGGTGGTCAATTGAGAACCGTAGGGCCCCATGGCACCTTTTCCATAGGTCACCGAGTAAAACATCTGTCCCTCAGGCATATTTACTATAACAGGATCCGCAATGAGGTTTTTGGGAGCTGCGGGATAAGGCCCGTTGCCGCCGTTATATAAAGGACCATTGCCATCCAGATTGGTTCCGTGGCAAATACCACAATGTATCAGGTACATCCTTTCCGTTTCCTTAAACATGATGGTATCCAGTGGTGGCAAAGGATTAAGAACTTGTTTCGCTGCTACATAATTGGTGCTGTCTCCTTCCTGATCTTTGGGAATGGAAAATGGAAACGTTTCTCCCCGTTTGATTGTCCCCGCAACCGGAATAGCGGTGTAATTAATGCCGCGGTCTTTCAGATTTTCATGGGAATCATAGGTTTCATAAGCACGGCTGTATCTCATATCCGGCATGTAATCCCTTCCCGGCGAACGTTTAACATCGCTGCAACTTACGAGGGCAATCAAGGCAAAAATAAATAAAGATAAAACAGATGGTTTCTTCATCAGAATGCTTTAATGCTGTTAATCTATGTTGTGACGATCCTATTCCTTTCAGATGGCTTTGTATCCCTGTCATATCTACCTAACCACCACCCCGTTTCAGCTTCCTGTACATTAACTTCAATGGATCCGGCCTGTTGGAGAAATCCAATCACCTCACCCTCATCGGTTTTAGCAGTACATTCTATTACCATTACGAACAGGTCATCTGTCGACCGCAAATGAAAATGATGCTTTTTAACGAAAGGAGCCATCTGGCAGATATAACAAAAGGTGAGTACCATACCTACTGCAGAAAACAACACGGTCACTTCAAACATGATAGGTATCCAGGCAGGCAACGCAAAATGCGGCTTACCACCAATGTTTAATGGCCAGTCGCTGGTAAACACCCATGTCATACAAGCCAGGGCAGTTATGGCGCCGGTAAGTCCATAAATGAAGCCGGCCGTATGTATGCTGGTTTCGCGAAGACCTAAAGCCTTATCAAGTCCATGTATTGGCATAGGCGTATAGATCTCGTGAATTTTATAACCTGCTTTACGAACTTTCTTCACTGCAGGGAATAAAACCGCTTCGTCATTGAAACATCCTACTACAAATTTTTTTATACCCATTGAAAAATGCTTTTACTATAGTTAATGATGAGCGTCATGCGTTTCTGTATAAAAGACTTCAGGCGTTTTCCTTTCAACGGTATCCATGCGCCCTTTATAATTCTCACCTGATTTTTTAAGGATGTGTTTGATTTCCGCCACGGCAATAACAGGGAAAAACTTGGCAAAAAGAAAGAAACAGGTAAAGAACAAGCCAAAGGTTCCCAGGTAAAACCCTACTTCCCAGATACTGGGCGAATAGTAAACCGACCAGCTGCTTGGCAGGTAATCACGGTAAACCGAGGTGACCACAATCACAAAACGCTCGAACCACATGCCTATATTTACCAATATCGACATGAAAAAGGTTATAATTAGGCTCCTTCTGAATTTCTTAAACCAGAATATCTGGGGAGAAAGTACATTACAACCCATCATGATCCAGTAAGCCCATCCGTAGGGCGTGAACAGGTTGGCCCTGTTTTGACTGAAAGCATACCATTCATATCCATTCTGGCCGTACCAGGCTATAAACAATTCTGTCAGATAGGCAACCCCTACAATAGAACCGGTCAATACAATAACCTTGTTCATCACTTCAATGTGATTTATGGTTATGTATTCTTCCAGCGCCAGAACCTTCCTGGTTATCAGCAACAAGGTTTGCACCATGGCAAAACCTGAAAATACCGCACCTGCCACAAAATAGGGAGGAAATATGGTGGTATGCCATCCGGGGATGACCGAAGTGGCAAAATCAAAAGATACTATGGTATGAACAGACAATACGAGTGGTGTGCTCAATCCTGCCAACACCAATGACAAACTTTCATGACGCTGCCAGTGTTTCGTACTTCCTGTCCAACCGAAAGACAGCAGCCCGTACATGAACTTCCGCCATTTTAGTTTAGCCCGGTCGCGCACGGTGGCCAGATCAGGCAGCAGACCTGCATACCAGAATAATAACGATACGGTGAAATAAGTAGATATGGCAAAAACATCCCAAAGCAAAGGGGAGTTAAAGTTCACCCAGACAGGACCCCGGGTATTGGGATAAGGCAGGATGAAAAATGCCAGCCAGACCCGGCCCATATGAAATATCGGAAACTGGCCAGCGCACATCACCGCAAATATGGTCATCGCTTCTGCGGCCCTGTTTACCCCTGTTCGCCAGCCCTGGCGGAAAAGCAGCAGGATAGCCGAGATCAGCGTACCGGCGTGGCCTATACCCACCCACCACACAAAGTTGGTGATATCCCAGCCCCAGCCGATGGTTTTGTGGAGGTTCCACTGGCCTATACCGTAAACGACTTCCATGGTAACCGATACAACTCCAAATAGCAATAAGGCAACGGAAATGAGAAAACCTATCCACCACAACCGGCTAGGATTAGCCTCTATGGGGCGTATAATATCTTCAGTTACCTGGTGGTAATCCTTGTCACCGATTACCAATGGATCCCTTGTCTGCGATTCGTATTTTAATACTGCCATAATATTGATGTCCGCCAACCGAGAGCGTTGGCCTTTTTATAAACAATCCAATCGATTTCATAACGATCCGGTTAACTGAGTATCATGCCGCCTGGACCTTACTCGCCATGTTTCTCGGTTGACGATGTCTGTTCCCTCAACTTGTTGTGCTGTCCTTCTTCTGTCGTTAATTTATCCGTGTTCCTGACCTTTACCAGGTAGTTAATGTTGGGTAATGTATGCAATGGCTCCAGCACATTGAAGAAGCGATTCTCGTTCTCGCTCCTGATCTTGTTGATCACGCTCTTGCTGTCATTGACATTTCCAAATTCAATGGCCCTGGCGGGGCATGCCTGCTGACAGGCTGTTTTTGCATTGCCGTCCACTAAGACGCGATTTTCTCTTTTGGCCCTTAGCTTGGCTTCCTGTAAGCGCTGTACGCAAAATGAACACTTTTCTATAACCCCGCGGCTTCGCACAGTAACATCAGGGTTGAGCACCATCCGGGTCAGATCGTCATTCATCATGAATACAACATCATCCAGCTTACCCACTAAACTTTGATCCTGGTTGTCGGAGAAACTGTCTGCATTTGTATAGTCTGACCAGTTAAACCGGCGCACTTTATAAGGACAGTTGTTGGCACAATACCTCGTACCAATACAACGATTATAGATCATTTGATTGATACCTTCGCTGCTGTGATTGGTAGCTGCAACCGGACAAACATTTTCGCATGGAGCATTGTCGCAGTGCTGGCAAAGCATCGGCTGAAAGACGGTTTGGATGCTTTCGGGGTCATCGGGATTACCACTGAAATAACGGTCAATCCGCAACCAGTGCATGTCGTGCCCACGCATTACTTCCGACTTACCCACCACCGGAACATTGTTCTCTGCATTACAGGCCACCACACAGGCACCACAACCAAAACAGCTGTTCATGTCAATGGACATTCCCCATTTTATGCCTGGCCTGTCATATATAGGATATAATGTGCCCTCTTCACCATATTTTTTCAAACCGCCCCAGGGTTCTAATTCTTTCTCCCTTTCTTCCAGAATTTCCCTGGGATTTTTTTTCAGGTCATTTAAAGTAATTTCCTTTACAACCTCCTTCCGGCCTTCGTAAGACATGTGCGTCTGGGTTTGAGCAACCTTGTATTTTTCACCCGTGGCCGTGATGGTTACGTCACCAGCGTTCCAATCGATGGTTGAACCGTTAAAACTAGCGAGTCCAAAAACGTTTTTACCGGCTCCTACAGCAGCCCTTCCAATGTGTTGAGCCGTATCGTCCGCTACACCGCTTGCACTCTTTCTTCCATAACCCACCGCAACGGCAATCGTTTCATTATTCATCCCCGGAACAATCAGTGCAGGAAATTCAAGCTCTTTATTTCCTGATTTTATCTTTACCAGGGGTTTATTGGGATGTACCTCGTACTCGTCTGCCTGGCGGCGATCGGTAATGTCTATTTTAAATAATTCTTTACCCAAAGCCGGCGAAACCATTATAAAATTTTCCCAGGTAGCCTTGGTAATAGGGTCGGGCAGTTCAAGGAGCCAGGGATTGTTAGCCTGTTTGCCATCGCCCATTGCTATATTCTGGTACAACACCAGTTCCCGCGCACCTCCTTTTTTAATGGAATAAATGGCTGCAGTTATTGAAGCAAGGTTTGCGGCGTTAAAAGCACTACCTACCATGGCAGGTGTTTCAGCAGGCTCAACTATCCCGTCTTGTAATGCTTTATTATAAAGCGCTTCGCTTCCCAGCCTGGCAGTCCAGAATTGTTTGAAATACACACTGTAAGGCGTTTGATTACCACTCCATTTCAATAATGAATCCTGAAACTGCCTGGTTTTAAACAGCGGTGCAATAGTTGGCTGAGCCATACTTATATATCCCGGCTTTACTTCAGCATCACCCCAACTTTCCAGGAAATGGTGAGAAGGGATCAGGAACTTGCAAAGCTCGGAGGTTTCGCATTTTTTCTCATTAAAGGAAACTGATAGTTTTACCTTCTTCAAGGCAGCCTTAAACATATCGGCATTATAATAATCATAAGCAGGGTTAGCATCATACACCAGTAAAGCCCCGATTCTTCCTGCATCCATATCCGCAATAAGCCCTGCCATATCACTGTCTATACCCTGTTTTGTCTGTAAGGGAAGTGCCCAGTTTATAGTGGTACCGTTAGCGCCAATGGCTTCATTTATTGCATTTACGATACCTTGAATATTGGGATTGTTGCTGCCACAAAGCACCAGGGACCTGCCCTTGTTGGCCAGAAGATCTTTGGACACCTTATCTATCGCCCTTCTGAGTTTTTCATTGCTTATCCCTGAAACAGCCTGTCCATTCAGTGCGTTGAGCAAGGCAACGGCAACACTTCCTGTTTCGGATGGTTTATGCGTAAACCGTTCGTCAGCACTGGCACCGGTCATGCTCATCATGCTTTCAAACTGGTAGTGCTTACTCATGTCAATATTATTGCCACTGATTTTTCTACCCGTTGCATAAGTCCTTTGAAATTCCACAGGATTTAACCAGGTACCCAAAAAATCAGCACCCAGGCTCACCACTACCCTGGCATTTTCCAACTGGTAAGAAGGTATGGCTCTTTTGCCATAACCCGCTTCGTTGGCTAAAAGTAATCCGCTATACGAGATGGCATCGTATTGAATATGACGGCTTCCCGGGTATTTTGCCAGGAATTCGCCAATGATTTGTTTGGTTGAAGGAGAGGTAACGGTACTTGTCAGGAGTACAACAGGGGCGCCGCTGAGACCTGCCATAGCATCAGCCACCATTTTATCTAAAACCTCAAATTTTGTTACTTCTTTACTGTTTGCCAGCGGGTATCGCGCACGGGCGGTATCATAGAGATCCAGAACAGAAGCCTGAACTCTGGCGGAAGTTCCGCCCCTGGTAAAGCTGGATAATTCGTTCCCTTCCAGTTTTATAGGCCTGCCATCTCTTACTTTGGCTATAACCGGAATGGCGTCGCCGCCTGACATATACGTAGTAGCATAATAGCTGGCTTCACCTGGTAAAATATCCTGTGGCTTGTTCACATAAGGAATTGCCTTCCGAACAGGCATCTCACAACTGGCAGCGGCCATTGCTGCAGCAGTGCTGAAACCAAGGTATTTTAGAAAATCCCGGCGCGGAGTCTTAGCCCCAAGTAATCCATTGGCTTCTACATCTTCAAACGGCAGGTCGGTACTGAATTCATCTTGTGCTCTTTTCTTATATTCTTCCGAGTCAGTATACTCAGCGAAACCCTGCCAGTATTTTTTTTGCTCCATGGTTTATATTAGTTGACGGTTGGTGTTGAAATTATATCAACCCCGCATCTGGTGTTAACAATCAGATCCCTGAAGGGCAGTTTAAGGTTTAAAGTTTAAGGTTACGCGATTTGGCCCGTAATAATCTCCAAAGAACTTTCAACCTTAAACCTTAAACATTTAAACCTAACCCTTGTATCAGTAATGACATTTCTGGCACTCTGTGCCGCCAATCTTCTCTACTGTGATATTCCCAGAGGGATTCTTTTTAAGATCTTCGTGAAATTTTTCGTAAATACTATAGAATTTGTTTTCTGTAAACTGAACCTTGGTTTCGCGGTGGCAGTTTACGCACCAGCCCATACTTAAATCAGAGAACTGGTATACTTCATCCATTTCAGTAATAGGACCATGGCAGGTTTGACATTGCACCTTGCCAGCCGTTACGTGCTGTGAGTGATTAAAATATACATGATCAGGCAAACTGTGGATCTTGACCCATTGTACCGGCTTTCCCTGGTTCACATATCTTCTTCCGTCCCACCCTGCATACTCATAAAGTTTCTTGATCTCGGCAGTACCGTTAATTTCATTACCATTTTCCGCATAAAGTTTGCCTGCACTGCCCGTGTATTCATTGATAGACATATGACAATTCATACAAACATTGACTGATGGAATATTGGCGTGCTTACCTTCCTGGGCACCACCGTGGCAGTATAGGCAACTGATCTGATTTTTGCCGGCATGCACCTTATGTGAGTAATAAATGGGCTGAACGGGTTGATAGTTTTTAGTCCGGCCGAGTCCGATAGCGCCCTGAATGGTGTAATATCCTCCGATCACAAACAAAAGGAGAGTAAACGTATAGATGTACGCCTTGTTTCTATAAAACGGTACCGGCTCTGCGGCAGGAACACCTTCCGCATCGTCGGATAATTTTTTAAGATTGCTGTTAACCTGCAACAAGATCAGGGCGATCACCGCCAGGATAAGTGTGAGTATCCCAAACATTAACGTATTGTCATTGCTTTGCGCTTTGGCGGCTTGACCATCACCGCCTGCGGCCTGGGCTCCGGGGGCGGGAGCGGCCGAAGCCTTAACAATATATTCGGCGATCGCATCGATGTCTTTGTCTCCCAGGTTAGGAAACGCCTGCATTACAGAACCGTATTCCTGTTTCAAGGCCTGGGTATAGGGATCTTTGGCCATATAACCAACGGGATTATGCACCCAGGCATATAATTCTTTTCTGTCTGCCCACGGGCCACGGGTCTGGAAACCGGCTAAGGCAGGACCGGTCAGGTTCTTATTCATGGCATGGCAACTTGCACAGTTAGACTGAAATAGTGCTCTTCCATCCTGAGCAACCAATAGATTTGAGAAGGAAACTATGATAAGTAAGGAGAAGGTGAACACAAATTTTCTAACAATCGGTCTGTTCTGAATCATATGCTCTAAGATATAAGATATCGTGATTAGATGAAAACATCTAGGTCGGGTACAAAAATAAGTCAGGTTTTTAACATTATACCAACATTCGAAACATTTTTTTTACCGCGCCGGGCTTGCATTTCAACGTATTGTGAATGCCTTTCTTTTATATACCTTGCTTAAATATTCACCGTAAAGCTGGGTTAATTTCCATTGAAACCATTCGGTTTTTACGATGGCCTGTATCAAACCTATTAAATAATTCATCCATGGAAAAATTCAATTTTTCTTTTCAGCCTTTATAGTTTTGGATTCCCCAAGAAAGAGGCCTTTTTTGAAGTAGGTTTGTCACCATGTTTGAACGGTTGAAACAAAAATGGAATGTTGGTGGGGTACAGTTGTTTCTTATTTTATGTGTATTTGCAATTACCGGTACCGCCACTGCCTTTATTACCAGGCAAATCACTCTGTGGCTCAACGTGGAGCATTTATCAGTCTGGTATTGGTTGTTAAAGGTTTCGGTGCTGATCTTCGGTTACCAGATCCTTATCCTGGTAGTCTCTATTCCTTTCGGACAATTTCGCTTTTTCTGGAATTATGAAAAGAAGATCCTGCGATGGTTTGCAAGACTTCTTGGATTAAAAAGATAATTTCATGAATAAATACCAGGTGTGATCATGCACAGGATTGCGATATTTGCTTCGGGCGCCGGAAGTAATGCCCAACAAATCATTAACCATTTCAGGGACCACCCCACCATTAGCGTCAGCCTGATCGTTTGTAATAAGCCGGGGGCAGGAGTTTTACATATTGCGGCGAGGGAAAATGTTACCACTCTGCTGCTCGAAAAAGAACGGTTTTTCCGGGGTGATGGTTATGTGGACGCATTAAAGGGAATGGGGATCAGCTTTATTGTCTTAGCCGGCTTCCTCTGGAAGATACCTTCTTTGCTGATACGAGCTTATACGAATAAGATCATTAATATTCATCCTGCGCTTTTACCGGGGTACGGAGGCAAAGGCATGTATGGAGATGCTGTTCATAAAGCAGTACTAACGGCCCACGAAACGCACAGCGGCATAACCATTCATTATGTTGACAACGAATACGACCATGGAAATATCATTTTCCAGGCCAGTTGTTCTGTAGACGACCAGGATACCCCTGAAACGCTTGCCACAAAGGTTCACCGGCTGGAGCATGAAAATTATCCGAGGGTTATTGAGGAAGTAATGTGCGGATGTGCGGATGTGCGGATGTGCGAATAATGAAGCAATCACTCCTATCTTACATTTAACATCTCCCATCTCACATTTTACCTCTTACACCTTACATTTGCACATTTGCATATTTGAATTATGCCCGAATTCAGCCGGTTAAGATTATCACTGATTATCACTTGTCTTTTTCTGGCAGGGGAGCAATCATTTTGCCAGTATACTATCAAAGGATCAGTGTACGACATGTCGGGCAAAAGGCCACTGGAAGGAGTAAGTGTAATGAGCACTTCAGGGAAGGGAACGACTACAAATATGTTGGGTAATTATGCTATCACCGTTTATGCAAACGATTCCATTTATTTCTCCTATTTGACCAAACCTACCGCAAAATTTCCAGTAAGCACTATTTCCGCTTTAAACAATTTCGATATTTCCCTGCATGTTCCGTCTAACATTCTACCAGAGGTACAGGTTATGGCTCCAAGCTATAAATTTGATTCCTTGCAGAACCGCAATGATTATGCGAAGATCTTTAACTTTAAAAAGCCAGGATTAGGGATTACTTCAACACCTCCCGGGTCAGCGGGAGTCGGTGTCGGGCTTGACCTTGATGAGCTGATTAACGTTTTCCGGTTTAAAAGAACGAAAAGCATGTTAGGCTTTCAGCGGAGGCTTATCCAGGAGGAGCAGGATAAGTATATCGATCACCGTTTTAATAAAACCATCGTGCGTAAAATAACACTACTTAAAGGTGAAGACCTGGATAAATTCATGAAGCTGTTCAGGCCAACCTATGAGTTTACCCAGCTAAGCAATGATTACGAGTTTTATGATTATATTAAACAGTCGTTCTTACAATACAGGGCCGTGTTTAAGGTAAATACCTGAGGGTAAATAACAGCCGGTGAGCCAAAGGGCCTGTTTTTAGGGTGCATTTAAAATTGTCGCATAAAAAAATGGCTAAATTTGGCAAACCAAATCTACCAACCCATGACGGAAGCCAATTTCATTGCCTTAGCGCAAAAGCGGTATGCAGAATTACAAGCCTTAAATAAAATTGATAATTTTTACGACTACGAAAAAGAGTTTGAGAAAATATGGCGGGACCTGGGCAGGTCAGTCTTGGAAGCAAATATAAGTGACGTACCGGCCGACAGGCGTAAAAAAAAACACTCACCAAATTTGGGAAAGTCAGTATAAATAAAACCCATAGTTTTAGTAATGGTGCGAATGGTTTTCAAATAAGTCCTCATTTGCAGGAACTATTGGTGTATGCTGGCCAGATGGATTGTTATCAAAGATGCAATGAGGTGCTGGAAAAATTTATAGATATACAAGTGAGTACCTCCCAGGTTTATCTGGTAACAGATTGCTACGGCAAGTTAGCTGAAAAGGAAGTAAATGTTTGCCGGTCGTTAGAACCGGTAAAGAAAGGCGAAGTGTTGTATGTGGAAGCAGACGGCTCTATGCTGTTAACCCGGGATGAAGGTTGGAAGGAAGTAAAAGTGGGCAGGATGTTTACGAGCGACTCTTGCATTGACCCTAACGGGAACTCAAGCTGGATAAGGCATTCACAATACGTAGCCCACCTGGGAAACCATAAGGATTTTACCAGCCATATGGATACGTTAATAGAGTCGTATGGCAGATTGGGGAAGCGATTGGTATTTATTGCTGATGGGGGAACATGGATAAAAAACTGGATAGAAGATGCCTATCCGCTAGCCGTATCCATACTGGACTATTATCATGTTTGTGAACACCTGCATCAATTTGCCAATACTATTTTTACTGATGAAGCGAAGCTGAAAAAATGGACAGAAAAACAAAAAGAACTGTTATTACAAAGTAAAGTGACAGCGGTTATCAAAAACATAAAACGAAAAGATAGTGAAAGCCGGGACGCACTATCACTGATTAATTATTATACCAGCAATGCTTATAGAATGGATTACCAATGCTATAAAAATACAGGTGCCGGTATAATAGGGTCGGGTGCAATAGAATCAGCACACAGAACAGTAGTGCAAAAGCGGATGAAACAATCGGGGCAAAGATGGACTAACAACGGCGCTCAAAATATGCTAAATCTAAGAGTGTTATCAATGAATAAACAGTGGGGGAAAGTAGTAGAATTGATTAAAGAGGCCGCTTAAACGGATAGCGACAATTTTAAATGCACCCTGTTTTTATCCCTCTATTTTATAGTACCTTACCAGGATAATTTGACTGTAATGAAAGACGTTTTAATTCTTGCCAGCTTTTTTATTTTATCGTTCTCTGATTCGGTAGCGCAAAACAGCGTTAAGAGCACCGGAGTGATTAAAGAGGCCTTGCCCGAATCGGCAGGAGTATCTTCAGAACGTTTAAAACGAATTGACCAGGTGATACAGCAGTACATCGACAGTAACTGGGTGAACGGAGCTGTGGTTATTTTTTTAAGAAACGGAAGTTTGATTTACCATAAGGCCCTCGGTCAGGATGATATCAGCCAGAAAGTACCGTTAAAAAAAGATGCCATTTTTCGTATTGCGTCTCAAACCAAGGCCATTACCAGCCTGGCCGCTATGATATTGTATGAGGAAGGGAAATTCCTGCTGGATGACCCGGTAAGTAAATATCTGCCCGAATACAAATCTTTGCGTGTGCTGGAAAAGTTTAATGAAACTGATTCCGGTTACACAACCGTTCCTGCTAAAAGGCAGATCACCATTCGTGACCTGCTCACACATACTTCCGGGATCGATTATCCTTCAATAGGCAGCAAAGCTATGAGAGCCATTTATGCAAAGGCGGATGTCCCAAGTGGCATTGGCATTCTCAACCGTTTGCTCGCAACTGAAATGAAAAAGCTGGCTGCATTACCGTTAGCACATCAACCCGGTGAAAAATTTACCTATGGTTTAAATACAGACCTTCTTGGTTACCTGGTAGAAATCTGGAGCGGCACTTCACTGGATAAATTTCTGGAACAAAGGATTTTTGAGCCGCTGGGAATGAAAGACACCTATTTTAATATTCCCAAAGAAAAACAGCATCGGCTGGCCACTCTATATACTGAAGATTCCCTGCATCACTTACAGAAAAGCCCTGAGCGGCAGAGAGGCCTGTATGCTGATTATCCAAACAGGAACAGTACATACTTTTCAGGTGGGGCCGGACTATCATCGACTGCTTACGACTATGCCATTTTTCTTCAGATGATGCTCAACGGCGGCCGGTACAATGGCATACAGATCATCAGTCGGGCCACGGCACGCATGATGACGATGAACCAGGTGGGCGACCTGAATATGGGAACCAATAAATTCGGGTTAGGCTTCGAAATAAACACGTTGAAAGGAAGCGCCCAGTTTCCCATGTCTGAAGGTTCATTTTCGTGGGGTGGCTATTTCAGCACTACCTATTGGGCAGATCCGACTGAAAAAATTGTCGGACAGATCATGACGCAGGTAACGCCCAACAGTCATGGCGAGCTTGCCAATAAATTCAAAGTACTGATCTACCAGTCGCTAATTAATTAACGGTCCTGTTAAGCATATTCCTGGAAACATGTCATAACGAATCAAACAGCTATGGATCAACGCACTTTAGGAATAGGAACCCGCCTTCAGCATACGCAATACGGCCCCGGCGTAATTGTCGGAATAAGATTTGCCACCTACCTGATTTCCTTTATTTATCATGGCATTAAAGAGATCGATAAAACCGATACTAAACTTGATGAGATCATTCCGGAAAACGTCAGTGCGGAAATTGAAACCAGTTCTCAACTGGAGATGTCTTTATTAAAGATCCTGCGCATGTGGAACGACACGCAGGAGGTTGTGGCCCTGGGAGATCGCTGGATCGGCGGAACCATGTTACTACAACCTAAGGATCAGGCGCAAAAACCGAAAGAAATTCCGATCGAGATTTTTTTCCATAAAATCGTTATGTTACGCGACCGGGTCCGGGTCCTCGAGCAACAGGTGAACGCCCACAAAAAATTAAGCGATGAGGATAAGGTAAACCTCCAACAATACATCACCCGCATTTACGGGTCGCTTACCACCTTTAATGTGTTGTTTAAAAACAAGGAATTTTGGTTTATAGGAGAAAAGACGGACTGATGGGTGAATGTGCGGATGTGCAAATTGCCCGTGGTTGGTGTTTTCACCAACCACCAGCGGGTAGAAGGCAGTTCTAAGCCTATGACTTTGAACCTTTATGTTCTTTATAGTTTATAACTGTACGAAGTCAGAGACGTACAGCAGAACTCTCGGCGGTGGATTGGTGAAAACACCAACCACGGGCATTATCGACTCCCGACTACCAAACTCCAGACTACCTAGGCAGCGGTTTCACAAACTCTTCCTGCATCTCACGTGGCAATACAAAAACATCCCCTTTACTGTTCGAGAAGTACAGGGTGGACTCCGATTGCTTACGTCCATGGCCATCCGCCCACAAGGCGTAAAAATCCGGGTGCGCACTCACCGGCCTTCGTGCATAGGAATGATTGTACCTGCTGTTTGCGGTCATTTGCAAAGATGTCCAGCTTTGCCCCTTGTTCTTACTAATCCACATAACCATTTCGCCTCCGGTATTATACTGCTGTGGCCCATCCAGCGTGGGTCCGATGATGCGCCAGGTTCCATCAGCTTCTATATACAAAGAGCCCATATCATAATTGTTGTCAGACTCCGTGACGGGAAATATTTCCCAGTTTTGGCCAGTCCAGCGGGCGGTAAACCAGCTGCGCGGCCCTTTCCCCGGGCCTGCTTCATAACCTTTACTGGTGATATACAAAATGACCGGATTGCCGTCTCTGCCAAAGGTTACGTCATTGATATATACGTTGAGCCCTTGGGAAAAGTAATCCTTTACAAGAGCCGGATTTTTTATTTCCCGCAAAGGAAGAGATACTTTTTGTTTACCGGCCGTTTGCCATGACTTTCCGAAATCGGGGGTTTCGAGATAATACAAATTAGAGCGGTAATTCAGACCGGCTTCTCCAGGCTTGATCGGGTGAAAATTAAATGAACTACCAATCTTAGTGCCGAACTGACCGCTGGTTTGGTAATGGCCCTCTTCGATGGCAGCCAGATCCTGCCAGTCAGACCAGGTTATACCGTCTTTGCTGGTCATAAAACTAATGGTCCGTCGTGATTTGTCCGGGTAACCAGTTACAACATTTTTTTCGTAATGGGTGAATAAATTAATAAAACTCCTGGCTGGAATGTACCAGCTTTGCAGGTACGAAAAATTATTTAAAGGCACCTGTCCGGTATCATTCAATCTGCGTGCATCGATCAACGAAAAGTGATTGATATCATAGGGTTTGGTGCTTCGATGAACGTAAGAGGGGCGTTCCACACCGTGCGACGTGGAAAAGATCCAGATATAACCCTGTCGATCGATATTGATAACCGGATTATCATGGGCATCATCGGTTTGCTTGTCCAAGATAATTACCGGGCGGGTAACCATACCTGTTTTATGGTCAAAATATGAAACCATATGCAAAAGGGTCTTTCCCGATTTGTCTGTGCCGCCATAACAAAAAAACGTTTTATCAACCTTTGAGGAATAAATGGAAAAGGGGTAATGATTAGCCGGATAAGTGCCTAAACCACCACTGTATTTGAATACGTATTCATCGTTTGATGGTTGGTTGCTGTACCAGATGCCCCGGAAACCGTCATCTTTACGGTTAAGCGTTACCTGATGTTGAGCGTAGGAAAGTAGTGAAAGGATCACAGCAAACAAGCTGATTATCACTTTAAGCATAATGGTTTATTGTGCCGGCAGACGGCTGATTAATTGAGATAAGAAAATTAGGCAGATTTAAGGATGCAGCAAAATCAACCGTTATAATGAAAAAACCGTATGAGCGACGGTATATAAAACAAAGGCAGGAGCTGAGCTCCTGCAAGTGTTCATGTGGGTAAGGGTACGGGTCAAATAAGGGCTTAAGAAAATTTAGTTTTTGTTTTTCAATAGGATCAGATAACCAGAACAAATGTAATACACATGAACACGCATAATGATGACCTTACTCAAACGGTTATATGATCTTTGCCTTTATTCCAATTTTTTTCAGTCAAGCTTTACTTGAGCCCGGCAAAACGATTATATGGTATTTTTGCTTAAACGGGTACGTACTGTCGAAGATCCGTTAGCGAAAAAAAGATTAAATATGAAATTTTTGATCCCCGCGTTTTTTTGTTTAATTGTTTCGTGCGCCCCTCCCAGGATTGACCTGCTGATCAAAAACGGAAAGATAATAGATGGCACCGGCAACCCCTGGTTTTATGGCGATATTGCCGTTAAAGATGGAAAGATCATTACTATTGGCAAGATCATCGATACTTCAGCCGTAAAAGTTATTGACGCGACCGGACTTGTTGTAAGTCCGGGATTTATTGATGTACACACCCACATTGAAGGAGGAGAATCTACAACACCGACTGCCGATAATTTTATTTATGATGGGGTTACTACAGTTATTACAGGAAACTGTGGTAGTTCAAAAGTGGATATTTCCAGCTACGTCCGGTTTATAAATAGTTTAAAGCTTTCAGTGAATACCGCTTCGCTTATAGGTCATAATGATATCAGAAAGGCAGTAATGGGATCGGTCAACCGGTCACCCTCTGAAGATGAATTACAAAAAATGGAAACCATAGTTGCCCGGGCAATGCAGGATGGAGCCGTCGGAATTTCAACCGGTCTCATTTACATTCCCGGAACATATGCTAAAACAGAAGAGATCATTCGACTCGCTAAAATTGCAGCCGTTCGCGGCGGCGTCTATGCCACGCACATGCGTAATGAAGCAGACAGTGTTCAGCAGGCGATAGGGGAAGCTTTACGTATAGGAAGGGAAGCAGGCATCCCTGTAGAAATATCTCATTTCAAAGTGAGTGGGCAGCAAAACTGGAAGCGATCAATTGAAACACTTGCTCTGATCGAGCAAGCCCGGCAGGAGGGCATTGATGTGACGATTGATCAATACCCGTATACGGCCAGCAGCACATCACTCAGTACTTTATTGCCGGAAGATGTATTGTCTGACGGCGCAGATTCAGTAAAGGCCAGGTTGCAGCGGCCTGAAATAAAACAATATGTCATTGACAGCATGTTAAGAAATCTCAACAAGCGTAAATTGGACCATTTTAGTTATGCCATGGTGGCCTATCATGCGGCTGATACCACGCTTAATGGAAAAAGTATAGAAGCGATCAACCTGCTGAAAGGAAAAAAGCATGAAGCACGGTATGAGGCGGAAACCGTAATAGAAATGATGCAGCACGGCGGTGCGGGCATGGTCTTTCATGGCATGAGTGAATGGGATGTCAGGAACATCCTGTCATACTCTTTTAACATGTTTGCTTCCGATGCCAGCATCAGGGCTTTCGGATCAGGGGTTCCCCATCCGCGGGGATACGGTACCAATGCGCGTGTACTGGGACGATACGTCCGCGACGAAAAAATTATTCTCCTGGAAGAGGCTATCCGGAGAATGACTTCATTGCCGGCGCAAAAATTTAAACTTAAGAACCGGGGGTTGTTGTTACCCAGGTATGCTGCCGATATTGTGTTGTTTGATGCCGGTGCGGTGGCGGATCTTTCAACCTTCGAACAACCCCATGCTTATTCCAGGGGTTTCAGGTATGTCATTGTAAACGGTCGTTTGGTAGTAGACCAGGGTAAACATACCGGTGAAAGGAGCGGCAGGTTTTTGTATGGTGCTTTTTACAACGGTATTGGCAAATAAGCAGGTTATGTTTTGTTCTTTCGTCCGTTAACCACCCCGGCTTGCGTGCCCGTGGTTGGTGAAAACACCAACCACGGGAGGAGTCTTTTATTCTAAAAGGCCATCAATTTCCCCACGCAATCATCAAGCCTCGCTTTAGCAAGGAAATTTTTCTCGAGTTCCAGATTAAACGGAACCGGCGTATCCAGTGAAGCACAGCGCAGAACGGGTGCATCCAGCAAGTTGAAACAGTGTTCAATGATCCAGGCGGCAATCTCGGCACCTGGGCCGCCGGTTAGTGTATCTTCATGCAGGATTAACGCCTTTCCCGTTCTGGCTACAGAGGCTTTAATAGCATCATAGTCGAGCGGCAAGAGGGTCCTGAGGTCAAGGACATCTATGGATATAGCCGGATGGTGACTGGCATAAGCGGTAGCCCAGTGCACTCCGCTGCCATAGGTAATGATCGAAATGTCATGTCCCTCCTGAACTGATCTTGCTTTTCCAATTTCAACCTCATAATATTCATCCGGAACAGGTCCGCTAATGCTCCGGTATAATGCCTTGTGTTCAAAATATAATACCGGGTTAGGATCATTAATAGCCGCGATCAGCAAACCTTTGGCATCATAGGGTGTGGAAGGATATACCAGTTTTAACCCGGGAGTATGCATAAACCAGGCTTCATTACTTTGAGAATGAAAAGGGCCCGCTCCAACGCCGGCTCCTGTTGGCATCCGGATTACAACATCTGCATGCTGGCCCCACCGGTAGTGCAGCTTAGCCAGATTGTTTATGATCTGGTTAAAACCCGCCGTTACAAAATCGGCAAATTGCATTTCGATCATTGATTTAAATCCCTCCAGGCTTAGACCCAATGCGGATCCGATAATGGCACTCTCACACAGCGGCGTATTACGTACCCGATCTTTGCCAAATTCTTCAGCAAAACCTTCCGTCACCTTAAAAGCACCGCCGTATTCTGCAATATCCTGCCCCATCAGCACCAGGTTGTCGTGAAATTTCATGCTCTGATGCAATCCTTCTTTTACGGCGTCAATAAACCGTTTATCCTTTTGCTTGAGATCATCCAATGACTTCCCGACTGCCGGCTCCTTACTCCCCGTTTCAAACTCCAAACTACCGTATCCCGGCCCGCGGCTGACTGTCGCGTATACATCCTTTAACTCCGATGCCGTATCGGGAATAACAGGTTGGGTTTGAAAGCCGGCCCTTAGTTCTTCTTCAATATAAGCGGTGAACTCACTGCGGATTGCTGCAGTTTCAAGGCTTGTTAGCACGCCTTCAGCAAGCAAAAACGCTTCATAATTTTTGATGGGATCCATCCTCTCCCATTCCTCAAACAAGGCGGCAGGAATATATTTTATACCACTGGCTTCTTCATGACCACGCATCCGGAACGTTTCACATTCTATCAGGTAAGGCTTCTGGCTTTCCATACAATACTCACGCACACCCTTAACCGTTTCATAAACGGTAAGCAGGTTGTTGCCATCGATCTTAACGCCATCCATTCCGTAACCCCTGGCTCTTTCCACCAGGTTTTCGCAACGGTATTGTTCTTTTACCGGAGTGCTTAATGCGTACCCGTTATTTTCAATGATAAATATTACAGGCAGGTCCCAAACGGCAGCGGTATTCAGCGCCTCATGAAAGTCACCTTCACTCGTTCCCCCCTCTCCGGTAAAGGCCAGGGAGACCTTTCTCTGCTTGCGTAGTTTGTACGCCAGTGCCACTCCATCGGCAATAGCCAGCTGAGGTCCAAGATGGGAGATCATTCCACAGATAAAATGCTCCCTGCTTCCAAAATGAAAACTTCTTTCCCTGCCTTTACTATACCCTTCTTTATTTCCCTGCCATTGCATCAGCAGTTTGTGTAATGGCATGCCGCGGCCGGTAAAAACTCCCAGGTTGCGATGGAGCGGTAAAATCCATTCATCCTCCAACAGCGCCAGGGTGGCACCAACTGAAATGGCTTCCTGTCCTATACCACTGAACCATTTGCTGATCTTTCCCTGTCGCAGTAAAACCAGCATTTTTTCCTCGATCATCCGGGGGAGCAAAATATTCCTGTACAAGTAAACAAGCTGATCTGTAGAGAGATTTTTTCTGTCAAATTGCATCGTCAGTAGGTTTAACACAAATCAAACCACAATCAACTCATAAAAATGCTCAGGAACAAGGTACTTATTCGCCAGTTCCTGTAGTTCGTTTGCAGAAACGGATTTAATGGTATTGATGGAATCATAAAAATATTGTTCACCCAGATCATGAAGAACAATATTTTTCCATTTGGCCATAATATGAAAAGGGCCGTCCAGCTCGCCTAATATGGTTCCGATCATATGATTGCGTACCAGCAACAGTTCCTCTTCATCGACGGGTTCTTCCCGCAGGTCTTTCATTTCATTGTACACCTCCTCAATGGTTTCTTCGCTAACCGCACGGCCTGCTTCTGTGCTGATCATCCAGGCACTCTGCTGCACATGGTTTTGCAGATAACTGTGGATGCCATAAGTGTATCCTTTATCTTCCCTGATATTACTCATCAACCTTGAGCCGAAATAACCGCCGAACAGGTTATTAAGCACCTGGATCTTAAGAAATTCAGGGTCTTTCCGGGCGGGACAATAGGAGGCAATCCGGATAGCACCCTGCACACCATCGGGATCGTTGCTGATCCGGAATTTTTTTTCTGCGGCGGCCTGAACAGGATGTAATTTACCGTCTGACTGTTGCTGGTTTAAAGGATGATTTCCAAAATACTGGTTAAGCAGGGCCAGGGTGTTGTGTGGCAATTTGCCTGCGACGAAAATGATACATTTGCCATGTAAATAGTATCGATGATAGAACTCTTGCAACTGCTCCCTGGTCAGTGCATCAAATGCCGCGGAGGAACTATGTTTTCCGTAAGGATGATCACTTCCATAAAGATAGTTATCGATAAGGCGGTTAGCAACAAATTCGCATTTTTTCAGATTGACCTCCAGCTTCTGCTTACTGGTTTGTTTGAAGAGTTGTAATTCTTCTTCGTAAAAAACAGATTCGGTCAGAATCTCCTGCATTACCGGTAATAGTTCAGGCAAATGTTTGTTAAGACAGTGCAGGGTTAACGTGGCAGTTTCATTATAACAGTGCCTGTTAAGATAAGAACCGTAATAATCGAAATGCTCGTTAATATTATACGCTGTGCGTTTGAACGTCCCGTTCTTCAACAAGTGATTGGTACTTGCAGCCACCAGGTTTTCGTCCTCGTGCCAGTTACCGGCATAAAACAGCCAGTCAATCTGAAGCACTTCTTCTGCACCTGCATCTATTGCATATACTTCAACACCATTATCAAGCGTAAAGCGCTGCAAGGGCTTTAACAGCAGGTTGAATTCTACGGCGTCTTTTATGTGGGGCGTGATTGTCCTGTTCATCATGCTTAGGTTGTGTCTTTGTTAATTCTGACTGCAATAATACAGGGTATTGCTATTTTTTTCATCAAAGATCACCTGGCACTCCTTCCGGATGTCCTGACTACTTACCGCATTATATTTTTCAAATTCCGTATTCATCAAACCGGTATCACCCAATAACTCGTACAAGGCCAGGCTATTTGCCCGGTTCATTACACTCATGTCTTCAAATGCAATCATGCTCTCGGTTTTATTCTTCACTTTCTGCAGCTCTTTTTCGTCCACTATCTCGTCTTTCATTTTCTCCAATTCGTGTTCTACGGCCTGGTTGGCTTCTTCAATCGATACACCCTTAACCAGTTTACCTTCGATCGTCAGCAAACCGGCATCATTGGTGCCAAAGTGTGAACATTCAATGCTGTTGAAAAATTTTTTTTCTTTTACTAATGACTGGTATAAACGCGATGAGCCTCCGCCGCTTAAGATCTCGGTGATGAGATCGGCACTGTAATACCGTTGATCCATACGGGGATAAATATGCCAGGATTTATACAGCGCATTCAAAGGCACATTTGCTTTTACTTCAAGCATCCTGGCAGCTGTTTGTTTCGGTTCCAGCGGGAGGTTACGTACATATTTTTCACCCGCAGGAATGTCACCAAACCATTTTTCCGCCAACTGCAATATCTTGTCGGTAGAGATATTTCCGGCCACCGATATAATGGCATTTACAGGGCGGTAATGTTTAAAGAAAAAATGCTTGACATCCTCAATCTTCGCGTTCTCAATATGACTAAGCTCTTTGCCAATGGTCTGCCAACGGTAGGGATGTGTTGTATAGGCCAACTCACGCATTTTGAACCATACGTCTCCATATGGTTTGTTGATGTAATGTTCTTTAAATTCCTCACATACGACCTTGCGCTGCACGTCAAGACTTTTTTCATTGAAAGCCAGCGACAACATGCGGTCGCTTTCCAGCCAGAAAGCCGTTTCAATGTTCTCAGCTGGAAGCTGACAGTAATAATTGGTGAAATCATTTGTTGTATAGGCATTATTCTCTCCGCCTGCCAGTTGTAAAGGCTCATCGTAATTGGGTATGTTTACACTGCCCCCAAACATCAGGTGTTCAAACAAGTGGGCAAAACCCGTCTTATTCGGATCTTCATCTTTTGCGCCTACATCATACAACGTATTCACTACAGCCATTGGTGTAGATGCATCTTCATGTACAATTACGCGCAGGCCGTTAGTAAGTACAAACTTCTCAAACTTTATCATAAATCGTTAAACGTGGTTAATTAGTCAATAATAGCCATGCAAGATAAAGCAAACTATGAAATATGAAACCGGTAGAGGGAAGTTGAAAGCCGAATATGTAAGGCGAAAACATGGGGAATGGGCATTTTTGCTGCATTCACTTAGATGATGCTTTTTACTTTCATGGTAAGCAGCACCGGAAGGCCGTTCCTGATCACAAGCACTTTAACCCTTGAACCTGTATTCAGCATGAGCGTTTTATAGGTTTGCATATTTTTACTGAAATCGTTATTTATTGCCATGATGACGTCATCGACCTGGAATCCGGCAGTTTCTGCCGGTGAATCCTTCATGATGTCGGTAACAATTATTTCGCCATCATAATAATAAAAGAAGAGGCCGCTGTAGGAATAATCAAAAGGATCACGGAAATGCTTGTTGGGGACAAGGTGCATATCTTTCTTTTCATAGTTGATGATCACGTTAAAGCGCCTCAGCAGGTCGTTACCGATCAATCCACCGAGATAGGGATAGGATGTAATATTGTAATCGTCATCAAATATATGTGCCGGAACTTTTTTGAACCGGTAAGGACCTAGACGGAATTCTTTCACCGTCGTGAGTTTCATTTGCGCCTTCCCTCCCAGCCCTTCGGCCTGTATATTTAGAATTTTCTTTTTAGGGCCGAATTTTATGCTGTCGGATACAAATTCACTGGATAGCAGCAAAGATAAACCTGCCCCAATGTCAATATAAAAACGCGCCGTAATGCCCTTATCCTGTTCCTGCACACGTCCCATCTGAACAGGTATGCTGTTCAGTATGGGTTTTAGTAAATGACCGCCCCTGGGGTATTTAATCGACCCTTTGGAATACACGAAGATGCGGCTGGTATCATAATTGATTTTTACGATGTAACGAATGAAAAAGCTGTAACCGATGATGCCATCAATATGTTCACCGTATGAACTGCTCAGCACTTCATAATCATTAATATGGAAGTTCAGGCTGTCTACCCGCAAGCCCGGCAGGTGCAGGGTATTGTTCAGGGCAAAGCGAACGTTCCGGATACCCCCTATGCCACGAATGGTTTTATCGGAGCTAACAGTGTTGATCTTTAAGCGGTCGCAGGTCGTGGAATCGATCGATATTCCTCCGCTGCCCGTATCCAGGATAAAATTGAGACTATCTTTTAAATCGTTCAGCCTTGCTTTCAACAATATCACACCGCCGCTGAACGTCTTAAAAGGAAAACTTGTGATCAATCTGGCCGGAGGCTGCACAAATTCTTCCTGACTATAAAGGCTGGTGGAAAACAGGAAGAACACCAGCCCCATTACTAGTATTTTTGCCATCGTTGTATCGCACGATTCAGATTCCAGTCGTTAATAGAACCTTAATTATTATGAGAATTAAAAGTAATGTATTGCAATCATTCTGCCCAACGGTTTATGACAGACGGACCGGACTATTTCCCCATCCAACAATCCTTGCATACTTTTGTTCTTCTTTAAACATGATGACATGCTCGTAGCAGATCTGTATAAAAAAGCGTTGAACTTTGATTTTCTTTCAGTGGAAGAAGGTGTTCTCATGTTTGAAAGGGCGCCGCTTACAGACCTGATGAATATTGCTGATGAGCTACGAAGAATACAGGTGCCTCATGGCAAAGTAACCTGGATCATCGACCGAAATCTGAATACCACCAATGTATGTGTTGCCAATTGCAAGTTCTGTAATTTTTACCGGGTTCCTGGTCATCCGCAGGCTTATATCACCGACATAAAAACGTACAAAACAAAGATCGATGAAACCATTCGTTATGGTGGCGACCAGCTATTACTTCAGGGAGGCCATCATCCTGACCTCGGATTATCCTTTTATGTAAACCTTTTTAAACAGTTAAAACAACTATATCCAACAATAAAATTGCATGCCCTTGGCCCTCCCGAAGTTGCCCACATCACTAAATTGGAAAAATCTACCCACAGGGAAGTGTTGATAGCTTTAAAGGCCGCAGGTCTGGATTCTTTGCCGGGCGCCGGCGCCGAGATCCTGATAGACCGGGTCCGCCGCCTGGTCAGTAAAGGAAAATGCGGATCACAGGAATGGCTGGACATAATGCACGAAGCGCATAATCAGCATATCACCACGTCGGCAACCATGATGTTCGGACATGTGGAGTTATTATCAGAACGTTTTGAGCACCTCGTTAAGTTAAGAGAAGTCCAGTCGAGAAAACCGGCCGAATCAAAGGGCTTTCTGGCTTTTATTCCCTGGACCTTCCAGGACGCCGACACGTTACTTACCCGTATTCGCGGTGTACATAATCTTACCACACCGGAAGAATACATAAGAATGATCGCCATGAGCCGTATCATGTTACCTAATGTGAAGAATATTCAGGCTTCCTGGCTCACAGTAGGAAAAGAAGTGGCCCAGTTATGCCTTCATGCAGGTGCCAACGATTTCGGATCCATCATGATCGAAGAGAATGTAGTCAGTGCTGCCGGTGCTCCTCACCGGTTTACGAGCAGTGGCATCCAGCAAGCCATTCGCGAAGCCGGATTTGAACCGCAGCTCAGGAACCAGCAATATGAGTTCCGCGAATTGCCTGAACAAATGGAAGAACAGGTGATCAGTTATTAAAAACTGCATGATACTGATTTTCATAACGTCCTTTATAAAATAATTTATTTAAAATAATTTGGAATTCTTAAAACTTATCGTAATATTGCGATTGATATGGGCGCAACAAAATCAACCGAATTCAGTGCAAAGGAAAACAAACTGGCTAGATACGCCAAGGCACTAGCGCACCCTGCAAGAGTTGCCATACTGAAACTATTAGCAGGTAAACAAACCTGCGTATGCGGGGATATAGTTGACGAATTGCCCCTTTCACAAAGCACCGTTTCGCAGCATTTAAAAGAATTAAAGGAAGCTGGGTTGATCAAGGGAGAAATCGAAGGAGCCAAAGTGTGCTATTGCATTGATGAAAACGAATGGAAAATTGCCCAGGCATGGATCAATCAATTATTTGACACTTATAAAGGTGGCAGCAAATGTTGCTAACCTTTTTTTTGCATATAATTATCGGTATATTACGATAACTTTAAAAAACAAATAAAATGAAAACACAAGATCAGGTTAAAGAACTGGTAAGGCAAAAATATTCGGAAATTGCTTTACAGGATAAAGAAACAAATCAATCCTCCTGCTGTGGCGCCGGAAGCTGCAGCACAGAAGTTTACAACATCATGGCGGACGACTACAATGCGTTAGAAGGTTATAACCCCGATGCTGACTTAGGGTTGGGTTGCGGCTTGCCAACACAATTCGCCAAAATCAAAAATGGTGATGTAGTCATTGACTTAGGGAGTGGCGCAGGTAATGATGCCTTCATTGCCAGGCACGAAACAGGCGAAGCAGGAAAGGTGATAGGCATAGACTTTACAACGGCCATGATTGAAAGAGCCAGACAAAACGCAGAAACAAGAGAGTTTCACAATGTAGAATTCAGGCAGGGAGACATTGAAAAAATGCCCGTAACAGCTAATACAGCAGACGTTATTGTTAGTAACTGTGTGTTGAATCTTGTTCCGAATAAAGACGGCGTTTTTAAAGAAATCTTTAGAGTTTTGAAGCCCGGCGGACACTTCAGCATTTCAGACATTGTGTTGGAAGGCGAACTGCCCAATCAAATTAAAGAAGCTGCAGAAATGTATGCAGGCTGCGTAGCAGGTGCGATTCAAAAGCAGGTTTACCTTCAACTGATAGAGACAAATGGTTTTACCCGTGTTACAGTACAAAAGGATAAACCAATCGTTATTCCCGATGATGTCCTTAGCAATTACTTGTCTGCAGAACAAATTACAGCTTTTAAAGATTCAGGTACAGGTGTTAGAAGCATAACAGTATATGCAGAAAAGCCGTCAGAGAAAACGTGTTGTGGACCTGATTGTTGTAACTAAAGTTTATTGAAAAATGAAAATAGCGCTGTTCGGTGATATTCATGCCAATCTTCCGGCATTGGAAGGCTGTTTAAAAAGTATTGAGGAGCAAAGGCCTGATGCCATCTATTGTCTTGGTGACTTGGTAGGGTATAATGTTTGGCCCAATGAAGTAATCAATAAAATAAGGCTAAGAAGCATCCCAACCATTGCAGGCAACTACGATCAGGGGATTGGTTTAATGAGTGATGAATGTGGTTGTGCTTACAAAACGGAAACGGAAAAGGATATGGGGAAAATCTCCATATCTTATACAAATGCAATTGTAGGTACGGAAGAAAGGAGATATATAAGAACATTGCCGGCACATATCAGTCTGGAATTTCAATTAAATAATGATATGTTGAACGTACTGTTGGTACATGGTAGCCCAAGAAAAATTAATGAATATTTGTTTGAGGATAGGGAAGAAAAGAGCTTAATGAGGATAATGGAGCAGGCTGATGCAGATATTATGTGTTTCGGGCACACGCACAAACCTTACCACAGAATTTTACCTAGGGAGCAATCTGAAAATACGCGTTACCGCCATGCCGTAAATATCGGTTCAGTAGGTAAACCAAAAGACGGTAACCCGAAAGGCTGTTATGTTACCCTTACCATTAATGCAGATAGCAGTATAGTAAAAAAAGAAGCCATTCAGGTAGAGTTTATCCGTTTTGATTATGATATAGAAAAGGCAGCCAAAGCGATCGAAGATAGCCCTTTGCCAAATGGATATGCAGATATGTTGAGAAAAGGTACCTAACATCGATCCGGGAAAAGAACAGGTTGATCAATCAATTACTTGCGGTAAGGCTACCTGGAGTCATACAGCTTTATACTAAGCTTTACATAGGTTTAATGATGCGTTAACAATTTAGCAACAGTGTAACGGCAGATTTGTGCTCTAAATAAGTAATCATGAAACTGACTGTTATAAAAGCATCCATGATCGTATGCACTATCGCTACGCTTGGAATATCCGCTTGTACAGAAGATAAAAATGTTCCGATAGCTAATCCCAAAATCAGCCTTAAGAATCAATCGGTAAACCCTTTACTGGTTAAAGCCATGCCAGGCTTTGAAAGCCTGAAGATGTATACGCTGATCAGCAGCGACGATGTGTTACCCGGTTCGCCAAATTTCGTATTTGGCGCTCAGCCGGATGGAGCAGGTTTGTTAAAACAGCCAGGTGGAGCTATTAAACAGTTATTATCAGGTGGGTATGTTCTAATAAATAATCACGAGATCCTGCGGGCCGTTTCCAGAGTTTACCTTGATGAAAATTTTAAACCAGTACAAGGCGAATACATTGTAGACGCAGATGGCGGTCAATGGCGCTTGTGCTCTGCTACTATGGCTACACGGGAGGAACATGGTTTTGGCCCGGTGTTTCTTACAGCAGGTGAAAGTGGACCAGATTCAAGGGTACATGCCATCGATCCTTTTGGCAGCGTAGCCGATAAAAAAAGAACGGATAGGGTATTACCTGCATTTGGCAGACAAAGCATGGAAAATGCGGTGCCTCTGCCAAAGACTGCTTACCCGGGTAAAACTGTTGTACTGATCGGTGAAGATGATGGCAATGGCCAGGTTTTGTCATATGTTTCCAATACGGTTGGCGATCTGCAAAATGGTAAACTACACTTCCTGAGAAGAACAAACCAGGATCCGGTAGAGACCGATATGGCCGTAGGAAGCACATATGAAGTGGAATTTGTTGAAGTGGATAACGCAATCACGGCAACAGGCGCTGAAATAGCAGCACAGTCTGTAAGCAAAAAAGCTATCCAGTTCGCACGCGTTGAAGACCTGGATTACCGTAAAGGCGGAGGTTCAAACAGCCACGAAATTTATTTTGTGGCTACCGGCGTTGCCAATACCATTGGTAAAACAATGTGGGGACGCTTATATAAGCTGGTCCTGAACGCAAACGATCCGTTAAAAGGAGTTATTACACCAGTGGCTGATGGCGGTATTAATCCCGGGAATGACCTGATCAATCCAGACAACGTTTGTGTTACTGATAATTACGTATACATCCAGGAAGATGGCGATTCGTATTACCCGGGTGCAAAACACGACTCTTATGTTTGGATCTACAATATAGCCACGAAGGCGTACAAACCGTTTATCAATATGGACCACCGGAGGGATGACCCTTTGTTCAACAGTGCCAATGAAAACGGCGGATATAATCAATCTAATAACAACCGCCTTGGTTCATGGGAGTACGGCGCTATGTATGATATTTCCAACACCATCGGCAGTCCCAATACCTTCCTGCTTAACATCCATCCGCATACCTGGCAAAAGGCAAAATTCAAAGATGCTGACGGAACAACGGTTACCGGCAACAGCGAAGGGGGCCAGGTGGTGATTCTGAAAGGAGTACCGAAATAATGTGCGGATTTGCGAATGAGGAAGTTTGTCTGAAGTATTTCCAATTCCCACACCTTTACATCTCACATTTAACAATAAGCCCTCTGCTTCACATCTGCAGGGGGCATATTTTTTTCAAACTTTTTAGGTTATGAACAAGAGCAACTTGTCGTTTTTATTACCGTTCTTCCTTTTCGCCATGACTGCACTGGTTTCATGCAGACCTGAAAAAAAGGATCCGTTAAAACAAATACATAGCTATGTCGGCCTCCGTTTGGATTCGCTTCAGCAATGGCTCATAGACGATTTCAAACCATTGGCGGAAAAAAACAACAACGGCAATGCGCTTCGCAAAAGTTTTTTGCAGGGAAGGCAAAAATATAAACAGGTAGAATTCGCTATCGAGTACTTTTCGCCTTATACGGCACGCCATATCAATGGCCCCGCAGGGATCATATCGTATCTTCTGAAACCGTTGCTGAATCTGTGTTTTCCTAGAGGTGTATAAAGTTGCTAACCGAATTGCTGACCTTTTGAATTGAATTCTTTTAAAGCAGTACTGTAAGAACTTGTTCAACAAAAGTAGGATAAAATACGAATTTTGGAGATAGTATAATTCAAACATGTTCTTCTTGACCCATATATTGTTATTCTACATTAAGTTTCGAGTTATAAAAGCGTTGTACGGCCTCATCCCACCGTTTCTTATCCTCTTCATCAAAAATTGCCCCGAACTGACGCATGATATTCTTAGCTTTTGCTGAGAGTTGACTGTTCGGATGCAGGTTCATGAAGGAACAGCCAGCTAATAATAGCCCTGATACACTTGTTATTGTAAGCAGGCATTCTCCTGTCTTCAAGTCCCAAGCCTTGATGGTATTATCCCTTGAACAAGAAATAAACGTTTTCCCATCCGGATGAAAGGCTACACTCTCAACAGAATCACTATGTCCTTCAAAACTTGCCAGACATTCTCCTGTCTTCAAGTCCCAAGCTTCAATGTCATCCTCAGACGCAGTAATAATTGTTCTCCCATCCGAATTAAGGGCAATACTAGAAACATTATCAATACGTCCTTGAAAGCTTGCCAGGCATTCTCCTGTCTTTACGTCCCAAATTTTGATGGTATTATACCATGAACCAGAAATAAATGTTTTCCCATCCGGATGAAAGGTTACACCAACGTTAGAACTATCTACTTCGAAGCTATTTAAGCACTCTCCTGTCATCAGGTCCCAGACTTTAATACTATCTCTTGAGCCAGAAATAAACGTCTTACCATCCGGATGAAAGGCAATGCTGGAAATATAACTATCATGTCCTTCGAAACTTGCCACGCATTCTCCTGTTTTCAGGTTCCAGGCTTTGATGGTATCTCCTGAACCAAAAATAAATGTTTTCCCATCAGGATGAAAGGCTACCTTAGAAAGATTATTACTATGTACTTCGAAACTTGCAAGGCATTCTCCTGTCTTCAGGTTCCAAATCCTGACGGTATTATCTTGTGAACAAGAAATAAATGTTTTCCCATCAGGATGAAAGGCTACACAAGAAACATTTTCACTATGTCCTTTGAAATTTACCAGGCACTTTCCAGTCATCAGGTCCCAGGATTTTATGGTATCTCCTAAACCAGAAATAAACGTTTTCCCATCCGGATGAAAGGCTGCAGTCAAAACAATATCATTATGTCCTTCAAAACTTGTCAGGCATTCTCCCGTCTTCAAGTCCCAGGCTTTGATGGTCGTATCTTCTGAAGCAGAAATAAATGTTTTTCCATCAGGATGAAAGGCTACACTCTGAACAAAACCACTATGTCCCTCAAAGGTTGCAAGGCATTCCCCTGTCTTCAAGTCCCAGACCTTGATGGCCTTATCTGCTGAACCAGAAATAAACGTTTTCCCATCTAGATGAAAGGCTACACAAGAAACCATATCATTATGTCCTTCAAAACTTGCTAAACATTCTCCTGTCTTCAGGTTCCAAGCTTTGATGGTGTTATCCCAGGAACTAGAAATAAAAGTTTTTCCATCCGGGTGAAAGGCCACACTACTAACATAATCACTATGCCCTTCAAAATTTGCCAGACATTCTCCTTTATTCAGGTCCCAAGTTTTGATGGTATAATCTGATGAAGCAGAAATCAGGGTTTTCCCATCGTGGTGAATGCTAACACTAAGAACAAAACCGCTATGTCCTTCCAAACTAGCCAGGCATTCTCCAGTACTCAAATCCCACACTTTGATGATATTATCTCCTGAACCAGAAATAAAGGTTTTACCGTCTGGATGAAAGGCCACACTATATACACTATCACGATGTCCTTCAAAACTATTTAGGCACTCTCCTGTCCTCATATCCCATGTCTTAATGGTTTCCCCTGAACCAGAAAGAAATGTTTTCCCATCCGGATGAAAGGCAACACAAGAAACAATACCACCATTTCCTTCGAAACTTGCCAAGCATTCTGCTGTCTTTAGGTCCCAAACTTTAATGGCATTATCTGCTGAACCTGAAATAAACGTTTTCCCATCCGGATGAAAGGCAACACTATTAACCGTATCATTATGTCCCTGTGGTAAAAAGTACTTTTCACTAATCAGGCTTTTGTCAAACCTGGAACTATTGTACAAGCTGCCATTGCTTTGGTAGCAAAAAACATCTTGTAACCCTATCTTAAGTAAATTGAGATCAGAAAGATTAGCTCCCCCTAAATGGGAACGACTTTCTTTCCAGGTGTTCACTATATTCCATACAGCATATCCTGTTTTTTCTTCATCAAAAACCCCTCTGAGATTGTCCAATGTGTGCATTAACAGGGTTGGTGGTGGAGAAGGCGTTTCTGTTTGATACTGTTCTCCGGCTATTTGTCCTGCAAATCTTCGAATATAAATTGGCAGTGGACGTGATGTTAAAATGAGCGGTATATTTTGGTTTACAACCGTCTGCCCTAATTCATTCAAAAGGTGAACGGCGGCAAAGTAATCGCGGAAATTCTGGTGTAGAAATTCATACACTTTTTTTTCCCGCTTCATTAACCGTAAATCGTTGCAAAGAGCTTTGCTGATTTGCTCGAAACGCTCCGCCTCTTCAACAAAGTCGGGATCTTTTGGATTTAAATCTTTCAGGCAGGAGCGATATTCTGGGTAGACCTGGATAAATTCCCTTTGATAGAAATGCCTGCAGCACTCGCTGATAATTTGTAGTAGTTGATTTTGCTCAAATATAAATTGTCCGGCCTGCTCCATTTCAAACCCCAGGTAAGGTAGAAAATGCCGGATCATGAATTTATAGTAATAAAAGTCAGCAGCTTCCCTTCCATAAATTTTAGCCAGCTTTACTATTTGAGCCTCAAGGTAGTTCCAAAGTAATTCGCCTTGTGTTGTAGTATAAGGCTTAAACTCAAACTGCTTATCTAGTTTGTATTTTTCAATGATTTCATTGGCATTGGCATACAAAGTAAGCATCATAGGATTCTGCAGGATTTGCCGTAGCCTTTGATCTTCGGGATAATTTACCCGTTGGGCTTGCAGATATGTTTTTACATTCTCTTCGTCTAAAGGCCGCAGCTCTACGGTTTGAAATCCTTCCGCCCAGGTGAAGTTCATTTCATACCGGGAACTGAGCACCATCTGCACTGCTTTACCCTTTTGACGGAGTTCTTGAAGTTCCAGTAGCAAATGCCTTTTTTGCGCAGGGTCTGCGGTTACCTCGTTAAATCCATCCAAAAGCAATACGATGTTGGGCATGCCCTTTTTCGAAGCGGTTTTAAACACGTCCCAAAGCACATCCATAGCTTCGCCCCGGCTTTCCTTAATGCCAAGGTAGTTCCAGATAATGCGTTTGGCAATAAAATCAGGGCGCTCGCCTTCGCTTACTGTATTATATTCGTGCAAAGTGATAAAAATCGGAATAGTTTCCTGTTTATTTTCTTGATTGTTTTTTAATAATGTTTCCCAAAAGTGAATCAGCGAAACCGTTTTGCCCATTCCACCATCACCCAGTAATAGTAAGTGTGGCTTCTCATGATGCCATAGCTGCTGTAAGCTGTTTTCCAACGGAAATTCGTCGTCATTTTTGATCTTCACTGTAGTATTTAATATGATTTTAGCTCGCTTATCCGATATATCAGCATGGCTAATTCCTCCTAAAATTGCTTCTGAAATATTTAAGTGGTGGTAAGGACCATTGTTGCCAGTGAGTTCTTTATAGTATTGCTGTGAGCCGGTGGAGAGTTGCTTTAATAGCTTTTCGGTGTCTTTTTGCCTGGTGTATTTGGAATCTTCATCCAGTCGTTGAAGCAAGGCCTGGTATAACTGCTGAAAATTTGATGACCTGTGTATTTGGGGAGTAAGGGCATTGATGTCTTTTAATATATTAATCACCTCTCCGAAATTGCTAAATATCTTATGATAAATTTTATAGTCATCGCCTACTACTGTAATGGCTTCTGCACCAAACGCTTCAATTGCCCTTTCTAACTCGGATTTCTTTTCTCTCCAATATCCTAAATATGCTAACCTGGTTATAGGATCAAAAATGGTCGCATCGTCTAACACAATAGGAAATATGCGTTCTGTAAAATCACGATTGCGGTAAATTTCCATCA
The DNA here is from genome assembly GCA_037718865.1 of Chitinophagaceae bacterium. GTDB lineage: Bacteria > Bacteroidota > Bacteroidia > Chitinophagales > Chitinophagaceae > JADCRZ01. Next base: position 579,899 of record JBBJMP010000001.1, read on the forward strand.
GCTCAAACATGCAATAGGGGGATTTAAGGTATTTATCGCTAATAACCATCACCACTGCTTTGCCTGCACCAATCTTTCTCATAAAATCGGTGATTAAACCCTTAAAGCCAAGATCCCTTTTGTCCCGGACAATGGTTAAACCGAGATTTTGCGAGGGTGCCTCCAACTCATTTACTATCTTTTCACTTTCCCCTCCCCAAGCGTAGGAAATAAAGACTTGTGATTGATTTATGATCATGCACGAGGATGTTTATTTATTAATGACTAAAAAATACAAATTTTTTTTATCCTACGTTTAATTATTCTGTTTTAGCGGCGTTTCCATGTAATTTATATGATTAGTAATTGACTTTCAGTTATACAGCTAGTCCTTTTGTTCCAAAATGTTTATCGTTGCATTAAATACTCGCATACCAATTTCATACAGTTCACTATTAGGAAACTTTTGCTATATTTGTCTAGTGTTTAATATTATTACACGCAAGACCCTTCTTGAATACTGTAGAAAATATCCTGATGCTGCCATAGCTTTGCAGGAATGGTATCATGAACTTATTAAATGTGATTTTAAGAATTTTAACGAGCTAAAGAAGGTTTACGGCAATGCAAGTTTGGTTGGGGATGACAGAGTTGTCTTCAACATTATGGGCAACAAGTACAGGTTGGTTGTAAGGGTTGTCTTTGACTATAAAGTGATACAAGTAAAGTGGTTTGGAACTCATGCACAATATGATAAGGTGGATGTAGGAAGCGTTCAATTTAAAAAAAAGTAAAATGGAATTAAAAACGATAAAGACAAAAAAGGCATATCAGGCTTGCCTGGATTGGGTAGATGAACAATTTGATAAAAAGGTAAAGCCTAATTCTCCTGATGGAGAAAAATTGCAGGTTGCGTTGCTACTGGTAAAGCAGTACGAAGACGCACATTATCCCATTCCTGTTCCTGATCCTATTGAGGCCATCAAATTGAAGATGTTGGAAAAAGGAATAAAGAGCAAGGATCTAGTTGGAATTATAGGCAGTAAGAGCTATGTGTCTTCCCTGTTAAGTAAAAAGAAACCACTTACTTTAGAAATAGCCAAAATATTTCATCGGGAGTTGGGGGTGCCTGCTGATGTTTTGCTTTCGTGAATGAAAAGTCTGCAAATTGGTTTGTTTGCAGGAAGTGCTGACTAAAAACCCTAACCCGATTCTTATGAACAATAGCTTGTCTACGCCTCGTCAACGAGTAAACTTATAACGCAACTGGATAGATCTCATCACCTCGTATAGACTGTGCAGCGAAAACGAGAGCTGCCTGGACCTGCTCTTTTCTTAAATGAGGGTGCGCATTGAAAATTTCTTCGATTGAATAACTTGCGGAAAGTTCTTCCAGTAGCTGTTCTATGGTAATGCGGGTACCCCTGATAACGGGCTTACCCATCATGATGGCAGGATTGATCTCGATATATTGAAGGAATTCCATGGTTACAATGCTAATTCAACAACAAAAATAATAATTTTAAGCCAATCTTGTCCCTGATCCCATTGAAGCCATTAAATTTAAATGTTGGAAAAGGGAAAAGGAAGCAAGGATATGATTTTCAAATAGACATTAAAAGTAGGTATCTTCCCTGTTAAATAAAAAGAAACCGTTGATTCTCGAGATAGGTGACGTGTTTCATGAGAGTTAGACGTGCCTACGGATGTTTTGTTATCGTAGAAGATTAATCTGTAGTTTTTCCAAATGGTTGAAAAATTTTATAGCGAAAAACTTACTTTATTTCATTGAGGAGTAAGAAATGTTTTCATTTGCAAATTAATGAGTTTAAAGTACTATATAAACTCGAAAACTCAAACCATTTATGATTGAAGAGTATAGTTTTAATAAAATATGGCAGAATGATCCTACAATAATAAAAAGGTTTATAGAGAACAGGCTGAATTATGAACAACTATGCACTGAAATATCGTATATCCTCGAAAAGGGATTTTCTGATAAAAAGATCAAAGTGGCCTCAGTAAGCCATCGTGCAAAAACACTAAATAGCTTTCTTGAAAAAATTTACCAAAAAAATTATAAAGATCCTTTTGAAGAAATCACTGACTTTGCAGGGGTTAGAGTTGTATACCTTTATCAAAGTGACTTATCAAATATCGAAACAATTATAAATCATGAGTTTTTTATAGAAGAAAAGGTTGACAAATTAAATGAAAAAAGAGATGATGAGTTCGGATATATTGCAAACCATTACATTGTGCAATTAGGGAAACATTCTTCTGGTGCCAGATATGACGACTTAAAAGATTTAAAATGCGAAATCCAAGTTAGAACAGTGCTACAAGATGCTTGGGCGATAATCAATCATCACCTTGTTTACAAAAAAGAAGCTGCCATCCCAACCATTCTTCAACGAAAACTAAATAGTCTCGCTGGTGTATTTGAAACGGCTGATGACCAGTTTGAAAGTATAAGAACTGAAAGAGAAAGATATTTAAACCAATTAAACGAAAGTTCTCAATCAAACAAACTTTTAGAAAATGAAATCAATTTTGATACGATTGTAAAATACTTGCAATGGAAGTTTCCTGACGTGAAATCCGAAAAATCAAACGACCAGATAAATTATATTGTGAGAGATTTATTAAAACTAAATTTTAAAAAGCTTCGTGAGCTTGATAATATTGTCGAAAAGCGAATGAATCAATTTCCTGACATAATAAATACACTTAACGAATATGGATGGGATACTTTTAAGAATGGTAATTATTCTTCAGCTACTTACATAGGGTTATTACTTTTATTAGACGTAAAAGACTGGTTAGAACAAAATCATTATACTGAATATGAAAAGAATTGTTTTAAAGATCTAAGAAAAGAATTTCCATTGACTGAAAATCATTAAAAGTGGATAAAGCTAAAGTGTTTTCCTCCCTTTCCTAATCCACTCCTTCAAAGCATTTAAAAGCAAATACCTCGCCGCCCCCGAATAATTAAACGTCCACCATGCCGTTTTGGCAAATTCAGTAAGCAATTCATGTTCTTCTTTAGTAAGGTAAAGGGTGACCTTGCACGCAGAATATTCGGGTTTGCCTTTCGGTCTACCGCCCTTGTTCTTTTTTATTTCACCCGCATTTTCCTCCACCTCGATAGGAATTTTGTTTTCCTGTTCCATACTCACGTTATTATTTTATTACTGTTTTTAATTACAAAAGCGACTCCGGAGCTTTTGTTTTTAACGGTTTTTTACCGTTAAAAACCTCGTTTGTGCAGCAAACGGACATCTGGCCGATTCCAATAAGGGAATCTATTTTGTAAATACTCATTAAATCAATATCACAATTCATTATAAGGATTTATGCTCATGAAAAGAAAAAGTGTAAGTTGCCAAAGAAAAAATTAAAAGGTGCATTTTGAATGGATGTTTTTTCTGAAAATGCAGAACAAAGATCAACAGCTGCAAAAAACATCCGTTCAAAATGCGCAAGCCTTGCGCAGCAAATGCGAGACTATTTGATGTTTTGGTGACTAGGTTTGTCCCCGCCAAAAAGTCGGTTTTTTAATTCCTTCATGTTGTTGCTGATCTTGCGTTGAGTGATCTTGGCATATATCTGCGTCGTGCGAATGCTTCTGTGTCCTAACATCTGACTAACGGTTTCTATGGGAACATCATGTTCCAGCGTTACAGTAGTTGCAAAACTATGCCTGGCCGTATGCGTTGTTAAATGCTTTTTAAGGCCGCAAATAGCCGCGATTTCTTTCAGATAGGCATTATACTTCTGATTACTATTTACGGGCAATAAACGGTTCCTGTTTGCGCAATAAGGATGATCTTTATACCGCTCTATTATTTCCAACGGTATTGGAAATAACGGAACCCGTTCCGGGCTTTCTGTTTTTGCCCGGTTCTTCATGATCCATTTTTCACCGTCAATGCCGGTCACAATATTGTTCAATGATAAACTCAATACATCCTGGTAGGCATAACCCGTATAACAGCAGAATATGTAAATATCCCTGGCTTCCTTTAACCGGTCCACATGCAGGTCTTTCTTATACAGCAAACTGATCTCGTCCATGGTCAGCCTTTCCCGGTTTGTATCCTCGTAACTGCATTTAAACCCGGCTAATGGATTGGAATGATCCATCCCTGTTCAACGGACATTTTCATTACCTGCTTCAGGATCTTCAAATATTTGGTTGCCGTATTGTTTCCCATTACCTGAACAGTAGTAAGAAAGTGTTCAAAATCCGGGGCAAATGAAAATTTGATTTCGTTCAATGGCTTATCCGATACATGGAACTGGTAATGCATGAATGCCACTGCCTTATGTTTAGCGATATGAAACCGTTTCAACGTACCGTTAGATTTCTTACCCGCCTTTACCTTTTCAGCAAACCGCGTATTGTGAACGTCAAATGCTTCACACAATGTTTTTTGCTTTTCACCTATACCCAGGTAGGCATTCTTTACCGTTTCAGCAGTAACTGGTTTTTCGTACGCCAGTAGCAATCCATAATGCTTATGGACGTCCGCCTGCATGATGCCCAGCTGCCGGTTAATTGTTTGAGATTCTTCGGTCTTTCCTTTAACACGCTGGGCTTTCTGATCCCAGCATTTTGTTTCTACACGCAAATGGGTAGTCATTTCTACCCGTTTGTTGTCGATGGTAAGCCGCAGATAAATAGTTGATTTCTCGTTCTTTGTACGTTGGTTGTTAAGCCAAAATAAGATGGCGAAAGTTTGGTGTCCCTTAATCATACATCACTGTGTTTTTGTTTACTAAATTTGATCCTTTTTCACTTGTTCTTACACTACTTCAAAATAGTCAAACACAATCCACGCCTGCATTTAAGCGCTACCTCGGTTAGCAAAAGTAAATAAAAAATCTGCTAACCGAATTGCTAACCTCGCAACTTGAGCGATTTTGTATTTCTTTGATACAAAAAAAATAAAAAAACCGCATAAAACATAGATTTTGAGCGGTTTTGATGAAGATTGATTTGTGTATTCGTGGCCCCGCATTGGACGAAATAGAGGTAGAGGAGCACACGCGGTTCGAACCCGGGGGTTTTCAGGTGATTGAAGAATACTTATATCCGGAATTCGATGCCTCGTCAAGGAGTGGCCTGGTTCGCGAAATACGCAAAATGAACAGCATACTGGAACGTGCAAAAGAATTATGGTCGACTAACCAGTTCAGAAACGACCAGGTATTTGATGCCTTAAGACTTCAATGTTTCCGAATGATCACACTGGGCATCAGCGGATTTGATACCCCGGTGTCTGAGATGGGCATTTCGGAATTGCCAACCACCCTGCAATCCATCCAGGACCAGCTTGTATTTTATCATACCGATTCTTCGACTCTACAGCATCAGCAGCTTTCCCGGCTCCTTGATGGGGCCAAAAAATTTGCCACCTTGAATGCCGATTTTGATTCGTTTGACAGGATGCAGTTCATCACACAATATATAAACCCGTTTACTACCCTTCTGCTGGCATTGCAAAAGCAGCTGAGGGTTCCCGTGCTAACCAATATCAATGCCCTGAACGGTGATATCAAAACCTTGTTTGACGAAAACGCCTTTAACATAAATTATTTCACACCAGACGCCAATTCATTCGTGAGTGAATCCAGGATCTCATTGGGAAAACGTCTATTTTATGATAATATCCTTTCCGGAAACAACCTGGTTAGCTGCGCTTCCTGCCACAAGCCTGAAAAAGCATTTACCGACGGACTGACCAAGAGCCGTGCATTGGCCAGTAGGGGATTTCTACTTCGCAACACTCCTACACTCATCAATGCCGGACTACAGAAAGCTCAATTTTACGACATGCGGGCCAGCTTCCTGGAGGACCAGGTGAAGAACGTTGTTGAAAATAAAGATGAGATACATGGATCCCTGAAAGATGCTGCCATATTGTTAACGGAAGACCTGCATTATAAGGCCCTCTTTCAAAAAGCCTATCCCGGATCAAGCGGCGTTATTAGCGAAAGGCAGATCCAGGTAGCATTGGCTGGATATATACGTTCGCTTACCTCATTCAACAGTCGGTTCGATCTGTTCATGCGCGGTGACACCGGTAAGATGAATAAAGAAGAACGGGATGGGTTCAACATGTTCATGGGTAAGGCAAAATGCGGCATTTGTCATTTCATGCCTCTTTTTAATGGAACGGTACCTCCACAATTTAATACAACAGAGAGCGAGGTGATCGGAGTAGCGGCAACAGCGGATAATAAAAAGATTGATAGCGATAAGGGCAGGTACAGCATCTATAATATCCCAAATCTTGAAAGGTCGTTTAAAACGTCAACACTCAGGAACATCGATTTAACAGCACCCTATATGCACAATGGCGCCTATAAAACTTTGGAAGACGTAGTTGCATTTTATGAAGAGGGTGGCGGAAACGGTTTCGGCTTTAATCTTGAGTACCAGACCTTACCTGAAGACAAACTGGAATTAACTGACTATGAAAAGCGCAGCCTGGTCAGCTTTATGAAAACGCTTACGGATACGGCTTGCGTAAGGAAATGAGGCAATTTGCAAATCTGCGCATTAACCACCGAACCCAATACCAGCGGCTATTTCAACAACTGGTAAGCCAGCAGGCTCATCACGTAAGCCAGAGCTGTCATATAGATCAACTGTATGACCGGCCATTTCCAGCTTTGTGTTTCCCGCTTTACGATGGCCAAAGTGCTCATGCACTGCATGGCCAGGGCATAAAATATCATCAGGGAAATGCCCGTTGCCAGCGTATATACCTTGGTGCCGTCCGGTTTTTTTGCCAGTTGCATTTTTTCACGAAGCAACAGGCTGCTTTCTTCATTATCGTCTCCTACGCTGTATAAGGTGGCCATTGTTCCTACAAATACTTCCCTGGCGGCAAATGAAGTAATCAGCGCTATGCCAATCTTCCAATCGTAGCCCAGGGGCTGAATGACAGACTCGATAGACTTACCAAGCAGGCCGGCATAAGAGTTTTGCAATAAGGCAGCGCTTTTTTGATTATCGATCGCCTGAGCCTGCTGCGGTTGTGCCTGCTTTAATTGTTCATACTGCCGTGATACCTGCTCCATCCTTTCACTGGGCCCATAACTGCTCAATGCCCATAAGATCAAACTGATGATCATGATGATCTTGCCGGCATCTGTAACAAATATGCGAGCCTTTTCAACCATGGTGTATCCTACGTTTCTCCATCTTGGCGCCCTGTATATTGGGAGTTCAAGAATAAAAAAACTTTTTTCTTTTATCCGGATGAACCATTTCATTACATAAGAAACCAGCATTGCCATAACAAGTCCCAACAGGTACAGTCCCATCATTACCAGTCCAGGTAACCCGATAAAACCTCCTATTTTTTCTTTTGGAATAACCAGGGCTATAAGTATGGTATACACCGGAAGCCGAGCTGAACAGCTCATTAACGGGGTGATCATTATCGTCAGCAGCCTTTCTTTCCTGTTCTCTATGTTCCTGGCGCTCATAATGGCCGGCACGGCACAGGCAAAACCGCTGATCATGGGCATGACACTTTTGCCATTGAGTCCCACCTTGCGCATGAGCTTATCCGTTAGAAAGCTGATCCGGGCCATGTAACCCGTATCTTCCAACAACGTGATTAGCCCGAATAGAATCATGATCTGCGGCACAAAAACCAGTATTCCGCTTAAACCGGCCAATATTCCATTTACCAGTAAATTACTCCACCAGGCTTCCCGGAGGTTAGTACTCAACCATGCCCCGGCTTTTGCAAATGTCCATTCTATAACATCCATCGGGAACTCGGCAATCAGGAATATGCTTTGAAACAACAGGAACATAACGGCCAGCATAATCAGGTATCCCCAGTAACGATGTAACAGGATCTTGTCAAGCCGTTCGGTGATAAAGGTCTTCTGTAAAGGATCAGGCTCGGATACCGTTATTGCCATGATCTGTTTGATGCGGCCGTAACGTTGCATGATTTCATCAGCCTGCGTTTTTGTATGATTGAACTGGTTGGTCCGTTCAATATCTTCAATGGCGTTTTGTACAGAACCGTCAAATCCAAAACTTTCATGATTGATCAGATAATGGATGGCAGTATAATCGCTGATCGAAGGAAAATGCCTTTTTACACCCGCAACTGACGCATGGGCAAGTGCAGCATTCGGAATAAAATCAAAAACAGGCGCCTTGTATAAATGATTCGCGGTTAATTCTATAGCCTTTTTTAATTGGGTAATGCCCTTGTTTTTACGCGGATTCACGGCTACAATAGGAACACCTAATTCTCTTTCCAACCCCTCCACGTTTATTTCAATTCCTTTTTTCTTTGCGAGGTCCATCATCGTCAGTGCTATAACAACAGGAATTTTGAGGTCAATGATCTGGGATACAAATAACAAATTCCGTTTAAGATTGCTGGCATCTGCCAGAAGCACAATGAGGTCCGGCTTAAGATCAGCATCCTGACTCAGTAAGATCCTGTAGGTTACCCACTCATCGCCCCGCCTCGGATACAAGCTGTAGGTTCCGGGCAAATCAATAATATTTGCCGTCAACCCGTTTGCAATCTTACCCATCCCGGTTTTTTTGTCGACAGTTACACCTGGAAAATTCCCCACTTTTTGGTTAAGGCCAGTCAGCGAGTTAAACAAAGAGGTCTTTCCGCAGTTGGGATTACCTACCAAAGCAATATGGAATGATGCGCTTTTCAATTGGAATGCAAAATTACGATGGAACAATCGGAACGGCTTACGAAATTGGGAGAGTTTAACTGACCATACGGAAAGTCTTATGACATGGTATGTACCACCAGTTTGCCATCCTCATAAAAAGGCAACACGTTAGCAATATCAGCTGTTAAACAATATTCAATATCTCTTTGCAGGCCATAACCGCTCAGACGTTGAAAATGAGAAGCATTCCGTGATTTCAGGAATCCAAACAGGTCATCCTTCCCCTGCAGATACAGGTTTTCCGCTATTTGTGAAGAATCACAGTTAATCTCAAAATGGTCTTTAACCTTTGAAATGACCGCTCCGGCAAACAAAGTATCTTCGAGGTTAACCCGGTCTTTCCATGCCGCACAACCCAGTATTACGTTTTTCCCCTGATCCTTAAGGAAATCACAGACGACAGATAGATTAGGGAAAGAACCGGTGATAATGGTGGTGGCCCCTTTTTCAAGCGCAATATGTAATAGTTTGGTGCCGTTGGTGGTAGTCAGTACTAATGTTTTGCCGCTAACAAACGATGCCGGATATTCGAACGGAGAATTTCCATATTCCAGGCCTTCAGCAATGGCGCCATCCCGCTCTCCTGCAGTAATGCATTCAATTTGTTTTCCCCAGGCAACACATCCAGGAACATTATCTACCGGTATTACGCATTTGGCTCCATTGTATAAAGCAGTAGCCATTGTTGATGTAGCCCTTAAAACATCGATGATCACCACAACGGCATTTCTTACCTCATATAAATGTAACAGGGCCGGAGAAATACAGGTAAAAAGAGTAGGTCTGGAATTTGTCATAACTAAACAACCGTAAATTGGCAGCAATGTTTATTGCGTAGCATAACCGCGTTATCTCAATAGGCTTTGTAGTATCAAACGAAGGGAAATTTTACCACCCTGCCCTGTATTAATTTGTTGCGTACTTTGACATAGATACTGGAATCTATTGCGGAACAATTTGTACTGACATAACCTAGCCCGATGGCCTTACCTAGTGAAGGAGATTGCGTTCCGGATGTAACGTTACCTATTGTGCTACCGCTAAAGTCCTTTATCTCGTAATCATGCCTGGGTATGCCCTTTTCAAGCATTTCAAAACCAATGAGTTTTCGTGACACCCCTTCAGCCTTTTGTTTTTCTATTATTTCACGGGCCGTAAAATCTTTGGTGAACTTTGTGATCCATCCAAGTCCGGCTTCCAGCGGCGAAGTGGCATCATCAATGTCATTCCCATAAAGGCAGAAGCCCATTTCCAATCTTAACGTATCGCGCGCGCCCAGACCAATTGGTTTTAATCCCTGCGGTGCTCCGGCTTCAAAAATGGTCTTCCAGATTTTTTCCGCATCATCACCTTTGTCTTCAAAATAGATCTCCACTCCTCCGGCTCCCGTATAACCGGTCGCACTGATCATTACGTTGTCTACACCTGCAAATTTCCCTTTGGCAAAAGTGTAGTATTTCATGTTGAGTATGTCTATATCCGTTAAAGGCTGCAGGATCCTGGTTGCATTGGGCCCCTGAATAGCGAGCAAACAGGTCTTACCGGAAATATCGTGCATTTCTGCGTTGTGGGTGTTATGGCCGCTGATCCATTTCCAGTCTTTATCTATGTTGCTGGAATTAACCACGAGCATATAAACCTTGTTTTCTTCAATGCAATATACAAGCAGGTCATCCACGATACCACCGTTATTGTTTGGCAAACAACTATACTGTGCTTTACCTGCCGTCAGTTTCGACGCATCGTTTGAAGTGACCCGCTGAATCAGGTCAAGCGCATGGTCGCCTTTCAAAATAAACTCTCCCATATGACTTACATCAAAAACCCCCGCATTATTTCTCACTGAAGCATGTTCATCGTTTATTCCCGAATAACTGATTGGCATAATGAAACCGGCAAATTCAGCCATCTTTGCACCAAGTGATGTGTGGATTTTTGAGAAAGGAGTGTTCTTCATGCCGTAAATTTAGCCGCAAAAATAGCCTTTGCCCGGCAGGGAACCAAATGATGTGCGAATGTGCGGATGTGCGAGGGGGGCTCCCGACTCCTCACCAAAAAGGCCCCTCGCTTTCGCTCGGGGCCAGTTCCAACTTCAACCCGCCTGCCACTTTACGATAGACAAAGCGGCGGGCAGCACTTGCAACAAAAAGATCCTATTGAAACAGCTTGACCATGGTGTATAAAGCCGTAGCCGGATCGGGACGGTTTGACGCAGGATACTCACTGGCGTCATCAGTAGCTTCCTCGTGATCCCTAAAGGTCATGGACGTTCCTTTTATAGTGTCGCGTTTAATCGTCTTTACCGTATCAATCTTCTCCTTATAGTAACGGTATCTTCCGTCTTCCTCCTTCTCCAGGTACCCTTCCATCTCCACACCATCTTCGTCAATACGAATTTTAAGCTTGCCCTTTTCCTCGGTGTTTTCTTTTTTATCGGTTTCTTTCAACCCATCCAAAGTCATCACATATTCTTCATTCCGGTTATAGTACCGGAAATTATCCCATCTGTCATCCCAATCTATGTTCCAACCCCTTCTTCCGTTCATATTAATGTTGAAACTCTTGTATTGGTTCACACTGTTATGTAATTCTATTTTCTTTCCCACCGGCACTTCTATTATGAGCATGACCTGCTGATTACGGAACTTCTCCTCTTGTGTAATCGCAAATCCAATGGGCAGGTAGACCATACTGTCTGATTGGGTAACAGGGAACCTGATCCTGCCCGCCAGATTTTCAGCTATTGTTGGTGTATTACCATTGCTGAATTTTATCACATTGGCATGATAAAATGAATCCCGGCTTCTGATCATTTCAATGCGAACCATCTTCATCATGATACTGTCTTCGTTTTTACTGAAGAACGGCAGATTATCATCGAAGCCAAACCAGTCGCTGCCATAATAATTTACATTTCCTTCACTTACTTTGAGCAGCAGTTTATTTGAAGAAGGCTGAGCGATCGGTATATCTTCCTTTACGCTTGTCCTGGACCTGAAATTTCTCGCAACAAGACCAGATAAGGCTATGGCACTGACTAAACCCAGTATCCATAAACTTCCAAAAGCATAACCGAGGTAGTTATTACGCGACCTGACGCCTACAATCCTCCTGATCAGCCAGGTGAGCAAAGCCAGTATCGGTATACCCAGGAATAATATCAGGGTAGACCAGGCCAGGAAATTTTGCCAGAATCCGGTTAGCAGGAAAGTCTTAAACGGGAATGCACTGACCCCGTTAAACAACAGCGCCATAAGAGCCATTAGTAATGCAAAGACAATGATGCCTGCAATGAATAGAAAGAACGCCTTAAACAAAACCCCAATGGCATGACCGATACCGGAGCCTGACCGGCGGACCACAGGGCCTGCTTCCATGGCAAAGCTTTGACCGGCCTGCCTGATCTCCTGGCCGTAAAACTGTGCGCGTTCCTTTATTTCGCCGCCTACTTTTTCAGCACGGCCTTTAATATTCTCCAGGTCTTCCTTTACCGTTTTTTTTATAGATTCCAGATCAACCTTTTCACCGCGCATTTCCAATTTCTCCGTGGCGGTGGTAGCTTCCGGTAATACGATCCATAAAATGATATAACAGATGATCAGCGTTCCTCCAAAGCCGTTAAACAAAAAATTAGGAACAGGATTAAAATCAAACCATCCTGATCGGAATATATTTCCCAAAACACCTAAAATAAAAGGCAGCAGAAAGATGATCCTCGGTATCCACACATCTATGTTCAGGTAGGCACCAAGGCCGCTGGCTACGCCACCCAGCATGCGATGCTCCCGGTTACGGTACAAGCGTTTGCGAACATTTGTTACCAGGGTTTTTGCCGGAACCACTATCCATAAGATGATATAGAGAAGTACTCCGAAACCCATAAAGAGGAACAACACAAACAACAACCGCATAATGGCCGGGTCTATACCAAAATAGTTGGCCAGGCCTGAGGCGACACCACCGATTATTTTATCGTTTTCAGAGCGGTAAAGACGGCGCGATCCCAACGGAATGTATTGGCTCTGGTGAGCGTGCTGTGCGTTTGCACCTGACACATTAGCGAAATTACTCGTTGAAGTGGCTCCTTCTGCTTCTTCCAACTCTTCGGGCCTGCCAATGCTGGCAATGACAGAGTTTACGTCTTCATCCGTTATGCAACTGGTAGTTCTTTTTAAACGGTCTGAAAAAAGTTCAGCTATGCGGCTTTCGATATCATTGATGATCTCATCCCGGCCTTCCTCATTCATAAAATACACACGAAGGCTTTCTATATAATGTTTTAATATATCATAAGCAGTTTCCTCGATGGGGATAATCCTGCCCTGAAAGTTAATGTTAATGATTTTTTTCATTGCTAATTGTATTTGTTGGTTGAAGTTGGAATTCGTCGGTATTATCGGTATTGATAGAGGCGATGGACTCTTTTTTATTGGCCAGTGAGTTCACTGCATTAGCCAATTCATTCCAGGTAGCCTCCAGTTCCTGGTAAAAAGATTCGCCCTTTTCGGTGAGCAAAAAATATTTGCGGGGAGGTCCTGAATTGCTTTCCACCCATCTGTAGTTCAGCATGGCAGCATTTTTTAACCGGGTAAGCAACGGATATAATGTACCTTCCAATATGTTCAGATTGGCAGCTTTCATTTCTTCCACTATATCACTTGGGTAAGCTTCACCCCGGCGGATAATGGAGAGAATACAAAACTCCAGAATACCTTTCCGCATCTGACTCTGGGTGTTTTCAATATTCATATTCTGTTTGTTTAACCTCCCCTTTAATGTCCTGGGAGTATGAGTAATTACTTGACATATCAAATATAGAAACATTTAAAGTACTATGCAAAACAAAGTACCATATTTCTACAGGTAACTTACATAGAGAGATAACGGGTCTTACATGAAATCCTTACTGGTATTACCTTACAATGGTTTTTTGCCTGGGGAAATAAAATATATTTTGTGATGAGTGGCGAAATGACTGGTTGAATGGAAAGAACCGGAGTAGTCGGTTCATACTTCATCGTTAATCTAGCCACCAAGAAGTGGACTGACAGCTCATTTCAGGGTACATACATTTCTTAGCTGCAACCGGCCAGTACCCTGAACGTTCAATTCGATCTTTTTTTCATCCTGGCCCGCTTTTAACTGCAGGAAGATCAGGTTTTTACCTTTACGCAGCGGGATTCGGGTGTAATGAATAGTATGGGGCAAACTCTGCCAATTACGTGTATCGGCTTTTTCAGAAATGAAGTTGAATACCTGTAAGGCCACAGCCATGGCCTCTTTTTCATTTTTATTTTTGTCGTCTTTGTCCGGCCGCACCGCTTCTTCCGCTAGCTTTTTTACAGCCAGCCTGCCCAAAGTCACTGCCATGTCTTTTAAAAAGCGTTCTTTTAGTGTGGCAAAGGCAAGGGTATTAATGTTTTCTGCATTTTCAAAGGCATGATTCGAGTTGTTTACGGTGGCAACACCATGATGGAAATAAAGGGGCTGCTCCTCATAAACAGGAAATGCCACCCGGAAACTGCGGAAATTTTCCAGTTTCACATTATCTCTGTCCGTATCATTTGCAAACTGAAAAGGAATATGATAATTTCCGAGGGCATCTGCAAACATAAAATTACCGCCACCGTCTTTTGTCAGTGAAAAAATAAATTGCTGCTCCCGCTTTACCGGAGCAAGTCCGTTTTCCCAGAAGAGGATGAGCTCGCCGCCCTCTGAAAGGGACTCTGTTTCACTGGTGATGTTAAACAGCTTACGGTAACGGTCTGCCTCAGCCGAAAATCCGTTTATTACTGCAGTGCGGATCACATCCTTTTTTAACTGAACGGGCAAAGGAACGCCGTAGTATGAATCATTGTTTTCAAGATAAAGGTTGGTTGCATTGCGATAAGCAATAAAGGCGTTATTGATATCACCAGTTTGCTCGTAAATGATGCCTTGAAGCATGAGGGAAAAAGCGTCTTCGGTATATCCATATTTTTTTTCCTGCTGCGAGTAAGACCGTAAGGTGATACGACGCGCCTCAACCAGGGCTGCCGCTTCCTGTCCCAGATACAGGTAATTAAGCGCTTTGTAATAATGCACCATATATTTTTCGAAATCCTCCCCCTTGTATGTCTGCATCATCGGATTAAGCAAAGTGCCCACAGCAATATCCTTGGCCGAAGTCCTTGCATCTTCCATAAAAAGATCGGCTTCATTAAAATAGCGGTTGCTACTATCGTATTGCATCATCAGGTGCGCCATCTTTCCCTTTTCAAAGAGGTACAACAACCGGTTTCGGCCAGTTTGCAATTTCCTGATGTTATCTATGGAAGCATATGCTTTATGATAATCAGTATTCACCATTTGTGAATAGTAATTGCTGATCTGACGGTTATAGGTTGCACAGGAACAGCATAGAAGCGCCCATGAAATGATAGCCATTCTACCTGCAATATGATCGATGGAAATTGACATGATAAAGTATAATAAGCTATCCCCCTTCAGGTAGGTTTTCTGTAATCAGCCTTCATCAGGGTGAATGCAAAGCTCAATATTATACGTTAATGAAAGCAGGTATATTTTACCGTTACCCGAAGGCTGAACTCCTGATGCCTGTCGATGAATGCTAATTCTTAATGAATTTCGCAATTTTTTTATCGCCGATCCAAACCACTTCATTGCTCTGGATATCGGTAAGCTCGAGGTTTACCTGGTAGTACGTAACCTTTTTACGTTTTTGTGAATCCACTATTGAGTTAACCGAACCCTGCAGAATATAGTCTGCCCCTTGTTCTAACCCAAACTTCTTCATACTTGATGATGACGCGTTGGTTTGCTGATCTGCCTTTTCAGCCCGAAGCTCTTCGCGTTTTTTACCGCCCTGCACCAGCCTGATCTGGGAAGTTTTAATGAAGGACTGCTCTACATCTTTCACAAACGTTTCTGCTTCTATATGCTCGTGACTTTTATTGGAAACAAAACCCACGATCACTACCGGCCGTTGTCCGTTATGACCCTTCTGATGATCGTTCAACCATTTATCGTTTAAAATGGTTTTGGTCATTTCATCGGCTACCAGCCTGGAATCCGTATTATTCCACCGGCCGCTGAGATCTATCTGTTCTTCGGGTTCGATACGAGTTACCTGACGGGCACATGAGGAGATTACCATGGCGATTACTGCAAAAACGCCGCAAGCCAGCAGAATTTTTTTCATACAATACATTTTAAATTGAGGGGGTGAATATATAGTGGTTTGGGTAAATACAATCAGCGACACCATAGTCCTAGTGCAAAGGCAAGAGGAATACTGCTCCACAGGTAATTTCCTGTCCTGTACCTGTACCCACAAAAACGATTGCGATTATAATTATTGCGGTTATAATAAGAAAACGGAGCAGGGGAAAATTGATTGTAGTCATAAGACCATCCGTATCTCGCCCTTTCTAACCTGAGTTCCTGGTGTAAAGCCTGCCGCGATTTTCGTAATTCACGTTTGTCTTCGAGATAATCAATGGCCTTGTAGGTTTGGTGTTCCGTGGTGGAGTGCCATGTGTTGATGGAGTCGGCCAATTTTATGTATTTATCGCGGCTGACCGTATACTGGGGATTCTGATCCGCAACCAGGTCAAGTTGGGCTTGTATATCCTGACCAGATGTTGTTATCAGCAATACGGTAAGAACAGCAGGTATAAGTCTTTTCATAACAAGGAGATTTGGTTTAAAATTCTCCTATAAAAATACATGCATTAACCTTAAAAGACAGTTAAAGTGAAACAGTTGAAGATTTAAACGGATGAACTGTGAATTAGTTAGAATGAATGGCAAAAAATCATTTCTTTAAACCTATTTCTCTTAGTCTTTCGTCCAGGTATTCTCCTGCCGTTGCATCGGGATAAGCTTTACCGTGATCCCGGTCTATACAACTTTCCAGGCAGGCCAGGCTCATCCCGCTTTTAGGATGAAGGAAAAATGGAATGGAAAAGCGGGAGGTATGCCACATTTGTCTCGGCGGGTTTACCACACGATGCGTGGTGGATTTAAGTTTGTTATTGGTAAGCCTTTGTAACATATCTCCAACATTAACCACGATTTGGTCAGGTAGGGAAGTAACGCCTATCCAATCGTTTTGCCGGGTAAGAATCTGAAGCCCGTCAGCCGAAGCGCCCACCAGTAAAGTGATCAGGTTTATGTCTTCATGCTGTTCGGCACGAATGGCAGATTTCGGTTCATGTGTGATGGGCGGATAGTGAATGGCCCTGAGAATAGAGTTACCGTTATGCACATGCGCTTCAAAATATTTTTCATCCAATCCAAGGTATAGGGCAATGGCTTGAAGCAGGGCCCTGCCTGACGTTTCAAATGCCTTGTAAGCGCTGTGAAAAGTCGGTGTAAAGGCCGGCACTTCATTTACTGTTACATTGTCAGGATACTGGGATTTGACAGGATCTTCGTCCTCCACTGTCTGACCAAATTGAAAAAACTCTTTCAGGTCCGGCGCGTCGCTTCCTTTCGCATGTTCCTTGCCAAAAGAAGTGTATCCTCTTTGCCCGGCAAGGCCCTGAATCTCATATTTTCTTTTTTCATCTGAAGGCATAGAAAAAAATTGCTGCACATACTTGTACAAGTCATCAATGAGGTCTTGTGGAATGCCATGGTTCTTTACGGCAACAAACCCTACTTCTTCATATGCTTTCCCCAATGCTTTCACAAAGGATGTTTTTCTTTCCGGATCGCCGGATAAAAAATCTGACAGGTCAACTACAGGTATGGACATATTCTGCAAGCGTTAAGGTTAACGAAAATTGTTACTAGATTTACCCGTAAAATTATTGTTTTTGGTGCAAAGAGCTAATATATTGTTGCTTCACGGTCTCCTGTTATTTTTATCCTGTACACCAAAATACAACAGATATGTATCGCGCTATTCAACTGACAAATCAGCAGGCCGGCCGGAATACAGCAATCTGTATTACTGGGCAGCGCATCCTTACAAACCCGATCCCTCCGATAGTATTCCGGGGCCTTTGACAGCTGTGACAAAAAAGGATAGCACGGTTGACGTATTCTTTTTGCATCCCACAACAATGACATCCCGGGAGGATAGCGGATGGAATGCGTCCATCGGCAATGCAGAGATCAATGCTAAAACAGATTACACAAGCATCCTCTACCAGGCAAGCGTATTTAACGAATGCAGGGTTTTTGCACCGCGTTATCGCCAGGCGCACATACGCTCTTATTATACAACAGATAAAAAGGCAGGGCAAGAGGCTTTTGATCTGGCTTACCAGGACGTAAAGCAATCTTTTCAGTATTATGTTGAGCACTTCAACCAGGGAAGGCCGATCATTATTGCATCGCACAGCCAGGGAAGTTCGCATGCACAACGGTTATTGAAAGAATTTTTTGAGAAAGGCCCTTTAAAGAACCGGTTAGTAGTAGCTTACATTCCGGGAATGTACATCGCAGAAGATTATTTTGATGAACTAAAAATGTGCAGGGATTCTTTGCAGACAGGATGCTTTGCCGGCTGGAGAACGTTTAAAAAAGGTTACCTGCCTGCCTTTGTTCTGAACGAAAAAAAATCGGTTCTGGTTACAAACCCGCTCACCTGGACGACAAGCAACGAATACGCATCCTACGCTTTAAACAAGGGGGTAGTTGTATCTAACTTTAATCGGTTGAGGCGTGGGGCTACCGATGCGCAGGTCCACGGAAATGTATTATGGATCAACAGGCCCCGTATTCCGGGCAGTTTTCTATTACGCCTTAAAAATTATCACGTTGGGGATATTAACCTATTTTATATGAACATCAGGCAGAACGTACAACAGCGTATCCGGGCTTTCAGGGAGAGAAAATAAAGCCGCATGCGCAGGGATATCTCGATAAATATTGGAATCGCCCTTTGCTCCTTCCCTGTTTTGGAAGATAACCGCTATTTTTAAATAAGTATTTTTATATAATTTTAACAAATACCAATCTGTATAATTTGTTTCCTCGTAGATATTTCTTAAACAATTCTTTATCAAAAAAAAATAATAATGAAAAAGCTTTCTCTAGCAGTAAAGATCGGAGCATTCGGCATCTTTTCACTTGTGTTTGCAGCATGTCAAAAAGATAAAACTCCGATGAACCCAGGCCCTTATGTTACTTTTTACGCATTGAAGGGAAACATGTTGGATAAGTTTTCAACCTTAAACCCTGAAAAGATGATGGGTTATTCAACAATTTCAGGATTGCAGTCAGGAGAAAGGATTCTGGGTATAGATTTTCGACCTGCTACAGGAGAATTGTTTGGTTTAGGTAGCAATAGCCGGCTATATAAAATAAATCCTTCTTCCGGGATGGCCACTCTGGTAGCCGCGTTAACTACCGTTCCAATGGGAAGCACAACACCGGTTGCCTTGTCATTGTCTGGTACTTCATTTGGATTCGATTTTAACCCAGTTGTTGACCGTATCCGTATTGTAAGTAATACAGGACAAAACCTGCGGGCTAACCCAATCACAGGCGTAACGCTGGTTGATGGCATGATCAATCCTACATCCCCTCTGATAAACGGTGTTGCTTATGATAACAACGATACGGATAGCACTACAACTACTGAGTTATATGCGCTTGATGTTACCGGCAGGCAACTCTTTGAAATTGATCCACCTAATAATGGTACATTGATCGAACCACTTCCTATAAACCTTAAAATTACAGGGGAAGGTGGTTTTGAT
The DNA here is from genome assembly GCA_037718865.1 of Chitinophagaceae bacterium. GTDB lineage: Bacteria > Bacteroidota > Bacteroidia > Chitinophagales > Chitinophagaceae > JADCRZ01. The sequence continues at coordinate 599,335 of JBBJMP010000001.1, forward strand.
ATTGCTCCAAGAAATGCCAATGTAACCATGGATATGGGCCTGGGTCTTTATGAAGTAGACGGTAAGTCTACATTGTTTAGTATAGATGTAGAAACCGGTATGACAAAAGTTTTGGCAAAGTATGGTAAGGATGCCATGTACACAGGGATTGCAATCAGCCCTGTTATTGAAAAATAAGCGTCACACTAATTTCCATTCCATAAATAAAAAACTCCGGCACTTTCAGCCGGAGTTTTTATTTTCACTTACAGCGCTTTTTTTCCCGCAGATTCACAGATTGATCCAATCCCGAAATAAATCCTCTAATCGGCGTCGATACTCCTATTCAGAACTCCGCATTTTTAGGGGTTCTTGGAAAAGGAATAACATCCCTGATATTGGTCATGCCGGTAACAAATTGCACCATCCGCTCGAAACCTAGCCCAAACCCTGCATGAGGAACACCGCCAAACCTCCTTGTATCAAGATACCACCATAATTCAGCTGCAGGTATCTGCATCTCCTTCATACGTTCTTCCAGTTTTTCCAAACGTTCCTCCCGTTGAGAACCACCGACAATCTCACCGATACCGGGGGCCAGGATGTCCATGGCTGCAACCGTTTTTCCGTCATCATTCTGCCGCATATAAAAGGCTTTAATGCCTTTGGGATAATTGGTAAGAATTACGGGTTTTTTAAAATGTTTTTCTACCAGGTACCTTTCGTGTTCGCTTTGAAGATCAACTCCCCATTCCTCAATCTGGAACTGGAACTTTTTCTTTTTATTATAATTGCTTTCTTTTAATATCTCAATCGCTTCGGTGTAGGTGAGCCGTTCAAAATTGTTATTAACTACAAAGGCAAGCTTTTGTATCAGTCCCGTTTCATTTCGCTCCTGCTGAGGCTTCTGCTTTTCTTCATCAGCCAGCCGTTGGTCCAGAAATTCAAGATCTTCCGGATTAGTTTGCATAACATGGCTGATAATGTATTTGATAAACGCTTCGGCCAGATTCATGTTATCTTCTAGGTCGCAGAAAGCCATTTCCGGTTCTATCATCCAGAACTCAGCCAGGTGCCGGGCAGTATTGGAATTTTCTGCACGGAAGGTCGGACCAAAAGTGTAAATCTCGCCTAACCCCATGGCAGCGAGTTCGCCTTCCAGTTGTCCGCTTACAGTAAGATTAGTAGCCCGCCCGAAAAAATCTTCCTTCACGTTAATAGTACCGTCTTCATTACGGGGCGGATTGTCAAAAGGCAGGGTAGTGACCCTAAACGTTTCGCCGGCTCCTTCGGCATCCGAAGCGGTAATAATGGGCGTATGCAAATGAACGAACCCCTTGCTGTTAAAAAATTGGTGAACCGCAAATGCAAGAGAATGACGGATACGGAATACCGCTCCAAAGGTATTCGTACGAAAACGCAGATGAGCAATATCACGCAAAAATTCAAGACTGTGTTTTTTGGGTTGCAGCGGAAATTTCTCTGCATCACTATCGCCCAAAATTTCAATAGATGCAGCCTTCACTTCGAGCTTTTGACCCTTACCGGGAGAAGCCACTACTTCACCTGTTATTTTCAGCGAAGCTCCGGTGGTGATCCGTTTTAATACGGATTCCTCAAACCTCCCCAGTTCGGCAACTACCTGAATATTGTTATTGGTGCTTCCATCATTTAAGGCAATAAACTGGTTGTTCCTGAAGCTGCGAACCCATCCCATTACTGTTACTTCCTCACCGGTTGTTTCACTGGCCAGCAGGTCTATTACCTTCACCCGTTTGTTAAACATATCAATATTTTCTTTGTTATCAATTAAAATTGAAGTGGGCAAAGATAAAACATGTTATAATAATCATTTTGTATCCCCCAACATCAAATAAATCGGCCATAATAACGTTCTTTTTAACTGCAAAACGAATGATTAAAAAAAGAGTTAAAGAGGCACAGAGCGGGCAAAAAATTTTTACTTTTTATAAAATTGTGGTATTATTGCACTGGAAATTAAGCTGATTGGTTCATTTCTCTCTTAGCTTATCAGATATTTTAAGTTCCTCAAGCAGATTTCAGTTTCAATTATTTACAATCTAAGATCGGTTTTTGATTACTCATTTGAAGTGTTTTTATGTACGATATTTTACAATTGAACGATATGATCGTTCCTGAGTTGCTGGATATTGCCGAGCAACTAAAAATCTCTAATGCCAAAAAGCTGGATAAACAAGATTTGATCTATAAAATTCTTGATGGTCAGGCAGTGGATGCTAAACCGGGTAAAAATGGCGAGGAAGAGAAACGCAAAAGGAAGCGCGTTATAAAAGCTACGACTGCTAATGTAACTGAAGAAGCCTTTGTTGATAATAAAACAGATGGTAAGGTTGATGCCAAAGAAGAAGAAAAGCCCCGTAAGCCTGAAATGAAAAAGATTTCGGCAAAAAAAGAAGATAAACAACAGTTACGAAAGCCATCCAGGAGAAAAACGGAAGAGGAACCTCAGGATCAGGGTAATTCCATTGATCCGGTTAACCAGGTGGAAGCCAGAAAAACGCGTGAAACCGGTACTCCTTCCGACGGAAATGTTGCCAGGAGAGAAGATAACGATAGAGAAGATAACGATAGAGAAGATAATGATGAGGGAATGGAAGAGGAAGGAAATGAAGAAGGCGGGGATTCAGTAAATGAAGAGACGGATAATTACCAGGGTACACAGGCGGCATCCGATTCCGCCATTGCCAAGGGTTACCCTCAACGTCGCAACGACTTTTTTAATATTGAGTTTGATGGAATAATACAGGCAGAAGGTGTATTAGAAATGATGCCCGACGGTTATGGATTCTTGCGCAGCAGCGATTACAACTATCTGTCTTCTCCGGATGATGTATACGTCTCCCCTTCCCAGATCAAATTGTTCGGATTGAAAACGGGTGATACCGTTCATGGCTCTGTGCGCCCTCCGAAAGAAGGTGAAAAATATTTTGCTTTGCTGAAGGTTGAGTCTATTAACGGTAAAGGGCCTGAAGAAGTGCGTGATCGTGTGCCTTTTGACTACCTGACACCGCTCTTTCCTTTTGAAAAATTAAACCTCTTTACTTCTCATTCGAATTACAGCACACGCATCATGGACCTGTTTACGCCTATCGGTAAAGGTCAGCGTGGATTGATCGTGTCTCAGCCTAAAACGGGGAAGACCATGCTGTTAAAGGCGGTCGCCAACGCCATTGCTGAAAACCACCCGGAATGTTACCTCATGATCGTACTGGTAGATGAACGTCCTGAAGAAGTGACTGACATGGAAAGAAGTGTAAGGGCCGAGGTCATAGCATCTACTTTTGACGAACCTGCAGAAAAGCATGTGAAGGTTTCGACGATGGCGCTGCAAAAAGCCAAACGCCTTGTGGAATGCGGCCATGATGTAGTGATCCTGCTTGACTCTATTACACGCCTGGCCCGTGCACATAATACCGTGGCTCCCGCAAGCGGCAAGGTTTTATCCGGCGGAGTGGAAGCCAATGCGATGCAAAAGCCCAAACAGTTTTTTGGTGCCGCCCGTAAAATTGAAAACGGCGGTTCGCTGACCATATTAGCTACTGCGCTGATTGATACAGGATCTAAAATGGATGAGGTCATATTTGAAGAATTCAAAGGAACCGGTAATATGGAATTGCAACTGGACAGAAGGTTGTCAAACCGGCGTGTATTTCCCGCTATCGACCTGGTGGCATCGTCAACCCGCAGAGATGATTTGCTGCTCGATAAAGATGTATTACAACGCATGAACCTGTTAAGGGTATTTCTCAGCGACATGAATGCTGAAGAAGCCATGAATGAACTATTAAAACGCATGCGGGGCACCAGGGATAATGAAGAGTTTCTCGCAAGCATGAACAGGTAAACGTTACATGAAATTTTTTCCGGCAATCGACGTTATTGTACAGGATGTTCCGGTCACGGGCATTTAACGGCATCATGTCATGCCGTTTAACTGTAAACTAATCATGAAAAAATTCTATCCTTCGTTCTTTGCATCTTTCTTTATCTTTGTAGCTGCCTGTTCTAATGAATCTCCGACAACAAACGCACCGCTTACTCCGGCGCCGTTAGCGAAAACACCTCCGGCAACTCCTCCAGCAAGTTCTCCCGCTCAAACAAAAAAAGAAACGGTTGTTATTAAACAGCTGGATACACCCAGAACCACTGTTTCTTTTGGTAAGTCTGGTGGAAGCGTAAAGACAAAAAAAGGCACCGAAGTTAGCGTAGGCCAGGGAGGTGTAAACATCGGTACTAAAGACGTAAAAATTGATATAAAACGCGATTCTTAACTAAACGTAAATCTTTAATTATCTTTTTGCCTCCTTTAACGGAGGCATTTTTTTTGCTTTCTATGGCAGGTTTGCGGTAATTTGCCGTGTTGTGATAATAACATGGCTATAGAAAAAATAGATATTGATACTTTTATTGAACTGTCCCAACATCATGCAGTCCTTGATGTAAGGAGTCCGGGCGAATATAAACATGCGCATATTCCTGGCGCCTGTAATCTTCCCTTATTCAGCGATGAAGAAAGAAAAGTGGTAGGTACGGCTTACAAACAACAAGGCCGGGAAGCCGCAATCAAGATCGGACTTGACTATTTTGGCGTGAAAATGAGGGGAATGGTAGAAGCTGCGGAGAAGATAACCTTTGCACGGTTGCCATCGGCCGCTGACAATCCGCGGGGTCAGGATTTACATTTTAATGCCAGAACTGTTCTCACTCACTGCTGGCGTGGTGGCATGCGAAGCGCTGCTGTTGCCTGGTTATTGGATCTTTACGGATTCAAAGTTTATACCCTGAATGGTGGCTATAAAGCCTTCAGGCATCATGTTCTGGAAACATTTAAACTGCCTTTTCGATTTAATATGATGGCCGGCTATACCGGTTCAGGCAAAACAAGCATTTTATATGAACTGGCCAGGCAGGGAGAAGCCATAATAGACCTGGAAGCATTAGCCCAGCACAGGGGTTCTGCCTTTGGAGGTATCGGGCAGCCGCCACAACCTTCGCAGGAGATGTTTGAAAACCGGTTAGCCTTGGAGCTACGCATTTATTCGCCGTCAGGCAACTGCATCTGGCTTGAAGATGAAAGCCAGCGCATCGGCACTGTAACGATTCCACCTGACATCTGGGAAAAAATGCGGAGGTCGAATATCTATTTTCTGATTATTCCCGCAGAAGCGAGATTGAATTATATATCAGGGGAATACGGTTACCTGGACAAAGATAAACTGGGAGATGCTATCCGCCGGATTCAAAAACGGTTGGGGGGAATGGAAGCCAAAACCGCTATTGAATACCTTGCCGGGAATAACATAAAAGAGTGTTTCAGGGTGCTGCTTACCTACTACGACAAGTATTACGGTAGAAGTTTGTTAAGCCGCCAGAAAATGAATGAATGCCTTGTGCACATTGAAGGACAGCGGATAGATGGAAAAGAAAATGCTCAGCGGCTGATTGCTGCCTGGCAAAACCGAAAACGGGAGGAAGAAAGTAAATCTTCTATACATGCATACTAACCAGGTAAAGCTAACACAGTATTCGCATGGTGCCGGTTGCGGGTGTAAAATTTCTCCCGGCGTGCTTGACCGGATCCTGAAATCAAATTTGGCGGTTCCAGACAGTAACAAGCTGATCGTTGGAAATCACAGCAAGGACGATGCGGCAGTGTATGACCTGGGGAACGGAACGGCGCTGATCGCTACAACGGATTTCTTTATGCCGATTGTGGATGATCCATTTGATTTTGGCTGTATTGCATCAGCGAATGCTATCAGTGATGTATATGCGATGGGAGGAAGGCCAATTGTGGCGATCGCTATCCTGGGCTGGCCGGTTAACACACTCGCCCCTGAGATCGCACAGAGCGTGATCGAAGGAAGCCGGAGCATATGTAAGGAAGCCGGCATCTGCCTGGCAGGCGGGCACAGCATTGACTCACCTGAACCCATTTACGGACTTGCAGTAAACGGGTTGGTTCAGGTGGAAAATATTAAGCAAAACAACCAGGCACGTGAAGGCAACATATTATTACTTACAAAAGCCCTTGGCATCGGTATATTAACCACTTCAGAAAAGAAAGGGCTGTTAAAAGAAGAACATACAGGAGTAGCTGCCGCCCAGATGATGAAACTCAATAAGGTCGGCGAGGCCCTGGGAGGCTGTAAAAGCGTTACTGCCATGACAGACATCACCGGTTTCGGCTTGCTAGGCCATTTGGCAGAGATGGCAGAAGGAAGCGGAGTGAGTGCGATTGTTGATTTTGACAATGTACCTTTAATTACAGATGACCTCCGGAACTATATTTCGTTAAACTCAGTGCCCGGGGGAATGGTCAGAAACTGGGAAAGTTACGGAGAAAAAATCAGGTTTACCGGCCAGGGCGATCACCATTATCAGAAGGCCATTCTTGCAGATCCGCAAACCAGCGGCGGATTATTAATTGCGGTTGATGAGGATGGGTTAGATGAAGTTACCCAACTTTTGCAAAGATGGGACCTGGGCTCCTTTACCATACCCATTGGAAGAATTATTGGAAGAAAAGAAAAATTAATCGAGGTGCAGAATGGTTAACCACCCCTAACCCCCTCCTTGAAAAAGGCTACCGTTGGGACACATCTATAGAAAAATAAAAAGCATTATGCCCCGGCCGGGGCAACCCGTTTGTAGCTCCTGGAGCATGCCTGATTTTATGCCCCCGGATGGGGCTTCCCTTTCAACAAGTAATAATAGATGATTTTTTGCTTTTGCATGACACTAAGGGTAGCCCCGGCTGGGGGCAATTACTAAGATGATCCCACTTCTACAAACGTTTTACCCCTGGCCGGGGTAATAAGTACACTGGCAGAAAATGATTTAAACCTTCACACCCTATACGTATTAGAAGATGTGTCTTAACGGTAGCCTTTTCAAGGGTGGGCGGTTTGCGCCCCAAACCGGGGTGGTTAACGGCATCAATCCTTCATCTTCGGATAGTCAAAAAACCAGTATTCTTTTTTTGCCTCTTCAAAATCACTCCATGAATCGATAAGTACCTTTACTCCAAAGACACCACAGGTAGGAACATTATCGATATGGATGTGGGTAAGTGTATTAACAAATTCAGTGATACCGGGATTATGTGAAAACAGGGCAATGGTATGGTAGGCGTTGTCGATACTTTTTACTACACGGGAGAACACATCAACCCGGGCTGCATATAATTCGGGGAGATAGATAATATCATCTTTGTTGCTTCTAAACTCTTTACTAAAAAGCTGAGCCGTTTTTTTTGCTCTTTTAGCCGGACTGGAAATAAAGGCATCAATCTTTATACCTTTCTTCAAAAGCCTTTTAGCCATCTCAGGAGCATCGTGTTTGCCACGGTCATTCAGCGGCCGGTCAAAATCTTCCACTGATGTTAATTCCCAGCTGCTTTTAGCATGGCGTATCAATATCAACGTTTTCATAGTGCTAATTTACACAAGCATATAAAATAATACGGATCTATTTACTACGGCTTTTGCAACTACCGCCTTTGATCAATAACCTCTTACATTCTTACCTTCCATGAAATTCATAAAAGCCTTGTTGACCACCCGGTTGCCACCCGGAGTTGGATAATTGCCGGTAAAATACCAATCTCCCGTATTTGTCGGGCAGGATTGATGAAGCGATTCAATGGTTTGGTAGATGACCTCAACCGGAATCGACGTATCTTCCGGTGTAATCAGCTGGGCGATTTTTCTGGAGATCTCCAGGGTAGTAAAGGGCTTATACACCTGGCGCACCACATTCTCCGTGTGTAGCTGGGTTGTTCTGGACAGCTCTTTACAATGCTCGTACAGCTGCGTCAACACACACTCCCGCCCACTTTCTTTTAACAATTCTATGGCGGCCCGGAATGCAATGAAATCACCCAGCTTACTCATGTCTATCCCATAACAATCAGGGTAACGAATCTGGGGAGCTGATGATATAACGATGATCCTTTTGGGCTCCAGCCGGGCCAGCATTTTTACTATACTTTCCCTTAGCGTGGTACCTCTCACTATGGAATCATCAATGACAACAAGCGTATCTTCTCCTTTATTAACAGTGCCATAGGTTATGTCATAGACGTGTTGCACCATCTCATTACGCCCAACGTCAGCGGTAATGAATGTACGCATTTTAACATCCTTAATAGCGATCTTCTCAATCCTGATACGGCGGTTGATCATTTCCGCAAGCTTCTCATCACTAAAATCTTTGTTCCAGCTAAGTATGCGCTGGATCTTTACCTGGTTGAGATAATCCTCCATGCCTTTAAGCAGTCCAAAAAAGGCCACTTCTGCTGTATTGGGTATAAATGAAAAGATCGTGTTTTTAAGGTCGTTATTGATCGCTTTTAGTACAGGTTCCCTAAGGTTATAACCCAGCGATGTCCTTTCGCGGTATATTTTTTCATCGTTGCCCCTTGAGAAGTAAATCCTTTCAAAGCTGCATGCCCGTCTTTCCCTGGCCTCTATGATCTGCTCAATACTGTACTCACCGCTGGCCCTGACAATCAATGCCTGGCCCGGCATCAATTCCTGCACTTCGTTTTCTGCAACATTAAATGTCGTTCGTATGGCAGCCCGCTCTGAAGCAGCGACAATCAGGTCTTCATTAATATAATAATAAGACGGCCTTATGCCGTGTGCATCCCGGATGACAAAGCTATCACCGTTTCCAAGCAGCCCGCATACATGATAACCGCCGTCGAATAATCTGGTGGATTTTTTCAACACGTTCACTATATCCAGTTGATCCGGATTTTGCTCGTCTTCTTTAACAAGAAAGCTATGAACTACCTCCATCATTGCAGCAAGGTCGCTCTGGCGCTGAAATTCTCCCGGATCTATATTGACCAGCGCGAAAAGCTCTTCCGTGTTTACCAGGTTGAAATTTCCGGCAAGGGCAAGATTTAATGCAGGAATGGTATGGCGTTTTATAAAAGGATGACAGAACTCCACGTTGTTTTTACCCTGGGTACCATAACGTAAATGGCCAAGCAGCAATTCGCCCAGGAAGCGAATGTGACCTTTCATCAGGCCAGGGTGCTTTTTTATATCCGGCTGGTATTTTTCAAGTTCCAGCACTTCATCGGCAATCTGCCGGAAAAGGTCTGATATCGATTGGGACACATTGCTGCGGATCCGGTGTAAAAAAGGATAGCCCGGTTCAGTATTCAGTTTAACCGTAGCAACCCCTGCTCCGTCTTGTCCGCGGTTATGCTGTTTCTCCATCAGCAGGTAGAGCTTGTTGAGGCCGTATAGAACGGTACCATATTTTTGCTGATAATATGAAAATGGCTGACGTAAACGAATGAAAGCAAGGCCACATTCGTGCATTATCGCATCGCTCATGATAGAAATTAGGCCGCGAAGGTAAGAAGAAGTTCGGAGTTGTAAGTTCGTGAGTTCGGAGCCAGGAGATTGGTTTCGACTCCCGACGCCCGACTAAGATTGAACCCCGAACTCCCGAACCTCACCTCCGAAATTCTCACATATACGTCGTGGAACTATTTATAAAGTTTACAAGGGAGGCGGAATTTTTCAATTTGAGTTTCTTAAGAATATTGTGCCGATGAACCTCTACCGTTTTCAGCGAAATGTTCAGGGCTGAAGCAATTTCTTTGGAAGAAGAACCTTCCTTTATATGGTTAACGATCTGTATCTCACGTTCGGTAAGCGAATTTATATTGGGAGTATCGGGTTGATCCGTTAACAACTGGTCCGAAATGATATTTTTAATTTCCTCGCAGATAAACTTGTTGCCTTTCTGTACTTCCAGGATAGCCTTGATCATTTCTTCTTTGGAAGAATTTTTTGTTACATAACCCTTGGCTCCTATCTGCAGCATCTTTTTGGCGTAAGCCGGCTGTGAATGCATGGAAACACCAATAATTTTAGAGCCGGGTGAAAATTTTCTTATTTTTTCGGTGGCTTCGAAGCCTGAGAATGGAGTCATATTGATATCCATCAGGATGATATTGGGGCGTTTGTTTTTTGCCATTTCAATAGCTTCTTCCGCATCGCCACATTCGGCCACGACATGAAAACGTGAATCACTATTTAAAATATAACTCCAGGTTTCCCTGATCAGTTTATGATCATCTGCAATTAATATGCTGATCTTGTCCATGGTTTTTCTATTTGATTAATGAATACATACTACATTTACTATCATCTTGCACCCCTTTCCGGGAGCAGTAATTATATTTACTTTACCGTTATACAAGTCTACACGGCTTGTAATATTAGATAGACCTGTTCCTTTTTTATGCCTGATCAGAGCCGGATCAAACCCCTTGCCATCATCGGTAATCACCAGTTCTATAACAACGGAATCTACCGAAATCTGTACAGCCAGATTTTTAGCCTCTGCGTGTTTCAACACATTGTTTACCTGTTCCTGTACGATCCTGAATAACATGAGCTTCTGATTGGCATTTATGGAATTCTCAATATCGCCTACGTTATTATATTTTACGTTTAAGGTTTTGGTAACTGCAATATTCTCCAGAAGGTCCTTTATGGATTCCCCAAAGCCAATATCACTGATGCTTGGCGGGACAAGCGACTGGGATAAATTCCTGATCTCATTGATGGCATGCAGAATATGTTCGGCACTTCTATTCATCAAATTGATTCTTTCTTTATCATTGGTTTTTGCTACCTCAAGGAACAGCTTCGCGGTGGATAGGATCTGGTTTACGTTATCGTGTAACTCTTTACTGATCTTGGCCCGTTCTTTCTCCTGAGCGTCCACCACAGCCTGGGCCACCAGTTTTTGTTTTTCTATTTCCTGATTAATCACCTTCCTTTCAAGCCGTTTTCTTTCAGTGATATCTTCCATAGAACCTACCATCCGTAACATATCTCCCTTCTGATCACAGATAAGATATCCCTTATTTATCACTGTGGAATAATTTCCGTCTGATCTTTTGAACCGGTATTCAGCAACCCAGGTTTTGAGGATCTTATTCTTTATGAAATCCCAAATGCTTTTTCTCACTATCTCCCGGTCGTCCGGATGAATATGTTTTTGCCAGAAATGAAAGGTATTCACTTTATAATCCGCTTTATACCCGAATAAATTGTAAAATCCCTCACCCCAGTACAAAACATCTTTTTTTACATCCCAATCCCAGATAGCCTCATTGGATGCACGGGTAGCCAAAATAAATCTTTCATTACTTATCAGGACCTTTTCTTCAGCTCTTTTGTTTTCGATAATAATCTTCAATAAATTGCCTGTGCGTTCAATCAAACTGACCTCTTCTTCCGTAGGAGCTTTCGGCACGGTGTAGTAACATACCAGTGAACCCATTACTTCCTCTGCCGAGTTAAGAATAGGAAGCGCCCAGCAAGCCTGCAGGCCATGTTGCAAAGCAAGGTACTTATTATTAGTCCACAAAAGGTCTGTATTAATATCCGTAACCACTACCATCTTCCTGGTGTACATGGCTTCCCCAAACGATCCGGTATTACGGCCCAACGGGGTTTTATCTATTGCCTCCGTGTAGGCTGCGGGTAACCCCGGGGCAGACAAATGCCTGATCAGTTTATCGCTTTCATCTAATAACAGCACTGAACACAATAGTGCGGGGTTAATTGTTCTCAAGCCTTCAAGGAAATAGTCAACCGTATGTTTTAAGGTTGATTCTGAGTTGGAATTGACCTCCAACACTTTCTTCTCGAGGGCCTGCAACATCTCCTGTTTCTTTTTTACCGTAATGTCTTTAAAGTAAATGAACAGCCCGTCTTCGTATGGATAAACTGTGGCATCAAACCATCGTTCCAGAAATACGACATGCTGTTCAAAACAAAAAGTGGTCTGGTCATGTATGACTTTCCCGAGCTTTTGGTGTAAGGGTGAATTTAGGAAATCAGGATATTTTTCCCACAAAATTCTTCCAACAATGTCTTCTTTTTTTACGCCTATTACCTTCTCGGCAACGGTGTTCCAAAATTTTATCGTAAAGTTTTTGTCTACTGCTACAAAGCCATCCGTGATGCTGTTCAATATCCGGGTAACTGTTACGGAATATGCAGATATCGTATGTTGCAGTTGCTGCCTTCCGGACTGATCACTTAAAAGGATTAGTATGCCGTTTATTGCCAGGTCAGCAAACTTGTTCCTGATTTCAACCTCCATCCATATCCATTCATTCCGGTTATTACGCATCCTGATATTGGTAAATGACTTGTATTCCACATCTGCCGTAATGCGATTGACTTCGATTTGAAATTTTTTGATATCGCTTGGATATATATAGCTGTCTGTGCTTTTGTTTACCAGGGCATCTTGGGTAAATCCAAGCATTTTAGTAATGGCCTTACTTACCTGAACGATATAACCTGAGTCATTAATGATCATCGTCACATCAGACGGATCAGTATTTCCCTTGATCGTGTTACCATGATTTATTGGTATTTTATCGGATTCCTTCCATTCAATACTTCCTTCCAGGTTGTCAACAACCGATTTAATGGAAGCTATTTCCGCCGAGGTCCAATGTCTTTCAAGATTACATTGCCCACAGCACACTATCCCCCAAAATTCGTTGTTAACAAATAACGGGTGGAGCAATACTGAAATGATATGCTGCGATTCAAGGGTTTCACGGAGATAAGGATTTTTGGTTTCCCTAACAATGGAGTGATAACTAGCTCCACCAAGCATAAGGGCGACAACTTCCTGAACCCTGGCACCTACCATATACGCAAAACCGAAATGTGCGTCAGAATGATTGGCAGGTGCACACCATTGATGATTCTGGCTTAAATAAATATTATTATCATTATCACGCAAACATTGAAACAACAAAACTTTGTCAACATTATACGTTGTGCCAATATTTGCCAGGCCATCTGCCAATCGGTTTCGTTTAACCTGTGCCAGTTCCGACTTGCCGGATGGAGTAGCAGGAGGTAGATGTGTGCATAAATGATCCTCATCACGGCCGATGTATTCGGAAGCCGTAAAAATGAGGTGATGAATAGGATTTGTGGATGAATGTTCAGTTACGGTACATCCTGTCCATTGTAATTCAGTAACCTTTCCCATTAAAGGATCAAAAATGGGGGTCACCACCCATAATGTTGCAATCGTAATTCCTGACTTTAGTTTTATCCTGGCCCAGGTGTAAAATGGATCTGTGGTTACCATGTCAGGCGAAATCAATTGGCCTGCATTCATTGAATCTTCTAAAAAAAATTTCCGGATGGGTCTTCCGGCCCATTCCCGTGCCTTTTTACCTGTAATAGAAACAATGTAAATACTTATCCCGGTGATAATTAATTTTTCATCAGTAGTAATGAAATATTGATTACCCATACGAGTCAACGCAGGAATGGATTTATGTGCTTTTAGCATAATCAAGATCGTTCATCCTGCTTCTGGTAGAATGATGGGATGACTGCGCAGGTAGAATCTCTTACGTTAAGATAAAAAATAAACGGTTCTAAATTTTAGAACCGTCCAATCTTTTATTACTCTTTTTACTTTTTAAGGGTTTATACTTAAGGATTTGTTTTTACTGAATGCTCAAGCCATTTTCCTAATTGCGTACATGTTTTTACTTCATCATCTATCATAATATAGTAAGTGGAGATCTTACTATTGAACCATTTTTCCAAAGCATCGTATTTTTTTTCTTCCATAGCCCGACTGGCAACCTTATTGTAATCGTCTTTCAGGTTTTCACGATGAGGGTCGGACCGTGTTTTGAGATAAACTATGCGGACACCCTTTTTGCCTCTTTCGTCTGTAAACGAAACCGGTTTAGAATATTCGCCGACCTTCAAGCTGTTTAACATTAAAGTGAGGTCTTTGTCGAGCTGGTCAATTGTACAATAGGTTCCGTTTATGCATTGTTTCATTCCCCCCGTAAACTTCGCCTGCTCGTCTTCCGAGTATTTTGACACGGCTTCTCCGAACTGTACGGTATTTGAAATCAGGTTAGCTCTTACTGAATCTAATTTACTGATCGTTACATTGATCTCCGTATCTGTTACCTGTGGGCTTTTCAGGATATGCCGGATGACGGCATCATCTCCGGAACGGCTGACCATCTGAATAATATGATATCCAAATTTTGACTTGATAACCGGTGATATTTGTCCTTCTTTTAACCGGAAAGCCGCTGAAATAAAGGTAGGATCCATCACTTTTTCAGTCCGGTTCACATTATACATGCCCCCCTTGTCCTTACTTCCCGGATCCTCCGTATACAAGCTTGCCAGCGTTTCAAATTTTCTGGTCCCGCTTTCCACCTGCTTCTTATAGTCGTTTAGTTCTTCTACTACATATTTTTCCAGGTCGCGGCTGGCCTTGGGATATACTACAATTTCGCCCAACTCTATTTCAGACTCATAAAAAGCCAGGCTGTCTTTAGGTATCCGATCAAAATAAGCTTTTACCTCGGTAGGTGTAATTTTAACCCCTGAAACAATCTTGTTGCGCATAAGTTCGGCCAGCTTGCTCTCCCTGATAGGCTGACGAAAGTCTTCTTTTAATTGGTATACAGTTCTTCCGGCTACCTGTTCCAATGCTTCCTTTGATCCGAATTGTTGAACGAAAGCACGTACGCGGTTGTCTAACAAACCTTCCAATTCTTCATCACTGACCACAAGCGAATCTTTTTCAGACTGCATTACCAATGCCTTCATTGCCAAAGCCTGTTCAATAACTGCGCAATGGCCGTTTTCCGGAACCTGGTCTCCCCGCCGCTGAATATCAGCTATTTCGTTATTGATTTCTGATCTGAGGATGATTTTATCTCCTACTATCGCTAATATTTTATCGGCTATTACCTTTCTTTGCTGGGCAAATGAACCCGTTGCAACAATAAGGATACTAAGTACAAAAAACAATCTTTTCATAATAGAACAAGTTCAACGTTCAAAGTTCGGAGTTCGAAGTATAGTAATTTATCATTTCTCTTATATTTCACATTTGCATATTTTGCCTCCCGACTGAATTAAAGTGTCCGCTTTACTTCTTCTTCCTCATACGCTTCTATAATATCGCCCACCTTTAAGCCATTGTAATTTTTAACGGTCAAACCGCATTCCATGCCGGTCGGCACTTCTTTGATGTCATCCTTGTACCTTTTCAAAGAGGCCAATTCAGCAGTAGCCCCTTCACCAGTTGGATAGATAACTATGCCGTCGCGTATTAAACGGATTTTTGAATTTCGGTTTATCTTTCCTTCTATAACCTGGCAACCTGCTACTGTTCCTTTACCGAAATCATAAACTTCCCTTACTTCAACATTGGCGACCACTTTCTCTTGTATCTTAGGTTCCAGCATACCTTCCATGGCGCTTTTGATCTCTTCGATGGCGTTATAGATGATGGAATAGGTCTTTATCTCGATGTTTTCTTTTTCAGCTATCCTGCTTGCCTGTATTGACGGCCGCACCTGAAAGCCGACAATGATAGCGTCGGAGGCGGTTGCCAGCAATACATCACTTTCCGTGATAGCACCCACTGCTTTGTGGACAACTCTCACGGCTATTTCTTCAGTAGACAATTTCTGCAGCGAGTCGCTCAAGGCTTCCACCGAGCCGTCGAAATCACCTTTTATGATGAGGTTCAGTTCTTTGAAGTTTCCAAGCGCAAGGCGGCGGCCAATTTCATCAAGGGTAATATGTTTTTTGGTTCGTATCCCCTGTTCGCGCAGGATCTGTCCACGGCGGCTGGCGGTTTCCTTAGCATCGCTTTCGTCTTCGAACACCTTGAACTTCTCACCGGCCTGCGGAGCACCGTTTAATCCAAGTAATAGAACCGGCGTAGAAGGAGGGGCTTCATCCTCGCGCTTGTTGCGTTCATTAAACATGGCTTTTACCCTGCCAAAATACTGACCGGAAACCACCAGGTCACCTACATGAAGGGTTCCGCTTTGAACCAGCACCGTAGCCACATAACCACGTCCTTTATCGAGTGTTGCTTCTATGACCGTTCCGGACGCTTCTTTATTCGGGTTGGCTTTGAGATCCAATAGCTCGGCTTCCAACAATATTTTTTCCAGTAAGGAATCTACATTGGCTCCTGTTTTGGCAGAGAGTTCCTGGCTTTGGTATTTTCCGCCCCATTCTTCCACCAGCAGGTTCATGCCTGCCAGTTGCTCGCGGATCTTTTCAGCATTGGAACCTTCTTTATCGATCTTATTGATGGCAAAGATCATGGGAACACCTGCTGCCTGTGCATGCGAGATAGCTTCTTTGGTTTGTGGCATGATAGCATCATCAGCTGCAATAACGATCACTGCAATATCGGTAACCTTGGCACCCCTTGCACGCATTGCCGTAAACGCTTCATGACCGGGGGTGTCCAAAAAAGCAATATGTTTCCCGTTTGGGAGTTCGACTTCGTAAGCCCCGATGTGCTGGGTAATGCCCCCGGCTTCGCCGGCTACTACTTTGGAACTTCGTATATAATCGAGCAGGGATGTTTTACCATGGTCAACGTGCCCCATGATCGTCACAATAGGAGACCTGTGTTGTAATTCTTCAGGTTCGTCATCATCGTCATCTTCAGTAAACTCTTCCACATCTTCCAGTCCCATGAATTCTACGTCATACCCAAACTCACTGGCTACCAATTCGATCACTTCAGCGTCCAGACGCTGATTTATAGACACCATCATACCCAGGCTCATACACTTGCCGATTACCTCAGCATAACTTACGTCCATCAGGTTCGCCAATTCACTGACGCTGATGAATTCGGTTACCTGCAATTTGTTGTCCTGCATGTCGTCACCGCCCATCTGCTCGGCCATTTCTTCCCTTTTTGCCCTGCGGTACTTAGCCTTGAGGCTTTTACCTCTTCCGCCCGATCCGGTAAGTTTAGCCTGTGTTTCCCTTATTTTATCCTGTATCTCTTTTGCATCAATTTCTTTTATTTCCCGCCGTACAGGCCTAGATGCCGGCGCGCCGGCTCCGCTTCTCCCACCACCTGTAGCATGCCGGTCGTTCCGCTGAATATTGCCGCCGGAGCGCTGTTGCCCCTGATTAGGCCCCTGTGCGTGAACCGGGCGTGTCCCCTGGGCCGGTCTTTGACCCTGACCAGGTGCACCAGGTCTTGATCCCTGACCCGGACCACTGCCCTGCTGCCTGCTGAAGGGTTCCCCTCTTTTTTCAACCGGTATTCTTTTGCGTTTCCTTTTTTCATCGTTCGGCTTGGGACGGGTATCGTTATGCACAGGCAATTCAATCTTGCCAAGTATTTTAGGGCCTTCCAGTTTGTCCGCCTTAATATTTGTAATTAATGGCAAAGAAGGTTCATCCACGTCAGGAGACTCCTGCGTTAATTCCTTCTCCACATGTCCTTCGATGATCTCTTCGTGAATTTCTTCCTGCTGCGGTTCAACCGTATTTACCCTGGGAGGCTCTTCCGCCATGATCTCAGGTTCTGTTACTTGTTCTATAGGAAATGCTGGCGGAGAACCGGCTGCGACCTGCGTTTCTTCTATTACCTCTTCAACGATCTCTTCCTGCTTTTTGGGAACGACCTTTCTTGGGCGTGTAGAAGAATCTATCGCATTCAGGTCTATCTTATTCAGCACTTTCGGCGCCTCAATTTCCGGTATTGCTATATTGGATATATTTAATTCCGGCTCTTTAATTTCTTGTTCCCTTATTACAGGTTTTCCTTCTGCAACAGGTATTGGTTTTGGCTCAGGTATCGGCTTTTCTTCCTCTTTAACAGGCTTTTTAATTTCCTTTTTAAAAACTATTTCCTCTTCATCCCTCTTCTTCTTTGCTTCCACAGCTCCGCTTCTTGGAAGATCAATCTGATCGCTTTTGATCTTCGCAACCTTGTCGCTCTGAAACTCCTGCTGCAGGGAACGGTACATGTCCTCCGTTAGCTTAGACGTTGGTTTCAGATCGTCTTTGTTAAATCCTTTACCCGCCAAGTAATCAACAAGGGTATCTTTACCAATGTTAAACTCTTTTGCGGCAGCCATCAGGCGTGGTGTTGTAACTTCTGACATTCGTATTTGTAAACTATTTATTTTCTGTTTAATGTAGTTAATCATCTGACCACCTTTACACGCTATAAGTTGCTTCGTTTTTCCGGCTAGATCTATTCCTTACCGTAAAGCTTTTTTAAAGGTAATCCATCCCGTTTACTATCTGAAAGGCATCAACTTAAATATTTTTTATTATATTTAAACGCTTGCCTTAGTGCTACTCTTTTTCAAATTCCGCCTGTAATACTTTCCGCACTTCCTGGATGGTTTCAATCTCCAGGTCGGTCCTCCTTTCCAGTTCTTCAGCTGTTAAGTTCAGTACGCTTCTTGCCGTATCACAACCAATCCGTTTTAGTTCGTCGAGTATCCATGTTTCGATTTCATCACTGAATTCTTCCAGGTCAATATCGAATTCTTCAGGTTCACCTTCGGTATCACGAAATACATCAATCGTATAGCCGGTCAATTCCTGAGCCAATTTTATATTTACTCCCCGGCGGCCGATAGCTAATGAAACCTGGTCCGGCTTCAGGTAAACATCAGCATGCATTCTTTCATTATCCATTTCCATCGTACTGATCTTTGAAGGCGTCAACGACCGCTGAATCAGCAATTGTGTGTTGTTGGTCCAGTTAATAACATCTATGTTCTCATTCTTCAATTCACGGACGATACCGTGGATACGACTTCCCTTCATGCCTACGCAGGCACCCACAGGGTCGATCCGGTCGTCATAGGATTCAACGGCCACTTTTGCTCTTTCTCCCGGTTCACGTACTATTTTTTTAACGACAATCAATCCATCAAAAATTTCAGGCACTTCGATCTCCAGCAGTTTGGCCAGGAAAGAAGGATGTGTTCTTGATAATATAATCACAGGGCTGTTATTTTTCAGATCCACTTTTTTGACTACAGCCCGTATACTCTCGCCTTTTTTAAAATAATCCTGCGGTATCTGTTCGCTTTTTGGCAGTATCAGTTCTCCGCCGTCTTCATCGAGCAGCAAAATCTCTTTTTTCCATACCTGGTAAACCTCCGCACTGATAATCTCCCCGATCCGGTCATTGTACTTTTTGACCAACACGTTCTTTTTTAGGTCGCTGATACGGCTGGCCAATGTCTGCTTGGCCGCAAGAATAGCGCGGCGGCCAAAATCCATAATATCGATTCCTTCATATAATTCTTCTCCTACCTCGAAGTCGGGTTCTATTTTAGTTGCGTCTTTATAGGCAACTTCAGCTAAAGGATCTGCAACTTCACCGTCTGCGACGATCATACGATGACGGATTATTTCAAGGTCACCCTTTTCAGCGTTCACGATCACATCAAAATTCTCATCACTGCCATACTTTTTTCGTAAGAGGGTTTTAAATACGTCTTCCACCACTTTCATCATTGTAGGACGATCAATATTTTCCGCATCTTTAAATTCCTGGAAAGCTTCTATGAGATTAATACTTGCCATAGCATATACAGTTTAAATCCGCTCGAGGGTAATTCAAACGGGATGAGATTTAAAAAACTACCTGAATCTTTGTTGTTTTGATGTTTTGAAATAAAACACTATGCCTGATCACTTCATTCTTTTTTCCTTTTACTTCTTCCAAATCAATATTTTGCGCACTTACTGCAACCAGTTTACCTTCGGCCCTGGTGCCATCCGTTAACACCACTTCTACCTTCCTGCCCACATTTTTAAGATATTGACGATGAAGTTTTAGTGGTTCATCCAACCCCGGAGAGGATACTTCCAACGAGAATTCACCGTTTGGATACAACTTCTCTTCAATTTGTTTATACAATGCCCGATTAAGAGATACGCATTTTTCAATGGTGATTCCTGAATCACCATCCAGAAACACTTTAATGTGATTACCCAAAGCAATTTTTACTTCTATAAGAAAAAGATCCTTATCGCCTTCAAGCAGTGCCTCCGTTAATTGTAATATAAGATGTATCTGTGCTTCGTTCTGCATGAAAAATAAAGAAGGGAACGGTAACCGTTCCCTTCAATTGAGTCTTAATTTCCATGTAAAAATAAGGTAAATCCAGTATATGTTCCAAATCAGCAATTAAATAAACATTAACTTAGGAAAAAAAGGGATATTCTTTAACTTTGCGGCCTTATGACGGTGATTCGCTTTTTCCTGGTTTTACTGACTATATACTTTCTTTACAGGTTTATTTTTCATTTAATAATCCCTGTTTACAAAGCATCCAAAAAAATACATCGGCAGTTTCGCAACATGCAACAGCAAGCCAGCGACAACATCAACACAAATCAGCATACTTACAACTCTACTTCTGCTAACCAGGCTGACGAGCAGATTAGGACACCTGCAAAAGATTATATTGAATTTGAAGAAATCAAAGAATGATGTGGTTGCTGTACAAAGTTTATCATTCATATAGCCATGTAGTGCACGGATGGCGATTTTATTTAGATTTCAATAAATACGGCTGTATGGCCTCCTTCCAGATCGCGTAACCCTGGGGGTTCATATGTAACTGGTCTTCTCCAAAAAGTTCGGGTCTGGGTTTCCCGTTTGTATCGAGCATCTTGCTATACACATCTACAAACCCTGCATTTCGCTGCTGGTATAAAAAATTTTTTATCATCTGGTTTGACTGTTGAACAACCGATAGGTATTTTGCCCTCGACGGACTGGGTTTGATAGATATGAAGACAATGGGAGTTCCAGGCAGCTTTTGACGTATCATGCGGAAAAGTGTTTTGAACCTTTCAGTCACCATTTTTGAATCTACCGTATCGCTGGCAATATCGTTCTCTCCGCAGTAAATAAATATTTGTTTTGGTTCATAAGGCATAATAACGTCATTAGCATACTGAATCACGTGCGGCAGGCTGGAGCCTCCAAAACCGCGGTTAACGACCTGGTATCCACTAAATGATTCCTGGAGGTTTTTCCATAAGCGGATGGAGGAGCTGCCGGTAAAAAGGATTGCACCCTTTGGTATGGGTGAAAGGCTATCCTGCTTTTTGAAGGCCCTGATCTCTTCATCAAAGGGTTCCGTTTGCTGGGCCTTTGCCGCTAATAACCATACACCTGAAAAGGCAAGTAAACTGATAAAATACCTGCTAACTCTGATCATTTGATTTGTCATATTTATTGTTGTTTAACACCTGAGCCTGAGCGTCTTTGTATCAATCAAGATAAAGCCTTATTTTAAATGAGGGCTGCGAAAACCAAGCTTTTTTAAGCCGTTCTGCACTTCCGGGCAACTCATAAATAAATTCCATAGTAATCCGGTACGATGATTTTCCATCATTACCACAATGGGCCCCTGGTCTATGGCCAGGTATCGCTGAGGGAACCAGTTATCCGTTTCACTGAATGCGTCATAAAATCCATACATGCCATATACTTTGCTGCCCAGGTTCGTATACCAGTGTTTCATCGCCCGCATAGATTGTTCCGGGCTATAAGGCATGGAAGACAAGGCTGCGGTGGGTGAGATCACACAGAGGTCATTTTGAAGACCCGGGGCATGGGCTGAATAGCCATTAACGGAATAACTGGCGGTAAGTCCCCAGTTGTTTGAGCCATACCCTTTACACTTTTTCGGGTTATCTATACACCAGTCCAGGTTTATCAGTGTATGACTTGTATTATGCTTCCAGTAATCCGTGTATTTGTCTGTTAAACCACGCGGATCAAGCGCCAGGTATGAATAGTGCGACCAGAATAGCGGGCCGCCGTAGTCCTTCGCTCCGTTATGCGAAAGGTTCAGGGTATGCCCGTATTTTGTGGTGGAATCCCTGATCTTTCCCTTACGGGCCCATCCTTCATGATACACCCCGGCCGGAATGCCATGTGTTGTAGAAGATGCTGCAAGCACGTACATGATCAGGCATTCATTATAGCCGGTAACTGCGAAATTCATTTCCCACTTATACTCGGGCGACCAGTGCCAGTACAAGACATTTTTGCCGTTACGAAACCAGTTCCAGTCTACTTCTTTCCAAAGTTTGTCGATTCTGCCGGCAAGGGCCTTTTCCTGTTCACTGCCTTTTGTAAAATACTGCCTTACGCAGAGCAATCCCTGAATCATAAAAGACGACTCAACCAGGTCACCGCCATTATCCTTTCTGCCGAAAGGTTTCACTTTGCCGGTTTCTCCATAAATCCAATGAGGCCAGGCCCCATAAAACCGGTCGGCTTTTTCCAGAAACCCAACTATTCTTTCAAGCCTTTCCAAACCCTGCCGGCGGGTAATAAACCCCCTTTCTATACCAACCAGGATCGCCATCACGCCAAATCCACCGCCTCCCGTGGTGACTACATTTTTATCGTTATCCGGGTAATCACCGTCAACATGAAAGCGCTCCCTGGCAAGTCCGCTAACAGGTTCCGCACCGTCCCAAAAATATTGAAAAGTTGTTCGCTGCACATTTTTGAAGATCGAATCATACTCGGAAGGAATAGCATGGATCGCCTGGGCAGCGGTACGATCAGCTATGATCAGTAAGAATATGACGGGAATAACTCGTAGCATGTTTTTTTGATATGACATGGATAACGACTATTAATATTGGATTTCAGCTGGCCGGTTGCTGGTACCTTCGAATTTATTTAAACTATAGAACAGGAGCCTATCATTATTTCGGGTTACAACCAAAACATCACCATACCTGGCAGTGCGTAACCATTTTAAATCCCTAACCTCTCCTTTAATATCTATCACCCTGTTTTCTTTCCATATATATTTTCCATTCGCATTCCCAAAATCAACCATTGATAGGGCGGCGGCATCGTATCGGCCTTCGTAAGGAAGCACTCCAAAAAAATTTCCGCCGACAATGAAGTGAGTTGAATTTGGAATTTGCTGAAAAGCGAAGATAGGTGATAACTGAAGCTCCGGAGAGAGATCCATACGTTTGAAAGATCCCTTTCCGTCATTAATAAATGATGCCGATCCCAGCGTTTCGGCTTCCAACTCTTTATAATCTTTAAACAGATCATAAAACATATAATCCACCGTTTTACCCGCCACCTCGCTATAAGTAAGATAAGCTTTTTTTAATACGGGCAGTGACCGTTCCAGCTCATCTTTGCATAAAAAAGGATATACTTTCTCATCCATAGTATAAGCCATTATTTGCTCTACAGATCCATTATTGTCGAAATCTTTTATGTACAATTTAAGTGACCCATTCTTTCCCGAATAGAATTTTGAATTATGCCCCCAGTTGCCTGCCATTATATCTGCGTGTCCATCGCCGTTTATATCGGTACAATAAACGGACTGCCATAGCCCTGTGGAATGTTCAATCGGATGCTCAGTAAAAACTCCGCTGATGTTTGTAAAAATTTTTACCGGCATCCATTCTCCGGCAACCACAAGGTCAGTCCATCCATCATGGTTTATATCTGAAAAAGCAGATGACGTAACCATGCCTGTTTCTTTTAATGAAATGACTGCTGAGGGAGCTTCCATAAAATTTCCTTTTCCGTCATTTAACAGCAAATAGGATGATTGAGCGTAGCCGTAAACTTCGGCATTGGCAAAGCCACTTACAAACATGTCATTGTCACCATCTTTGTCGACGTCAGCGACGGCGACGGAAGTTTTATTGGTGAGGATGGGTGGAAGAGTACCCACTGCCTGAGTAAAATGACCTTCCGCATTATTAAGGTACAAGCGGTCTGCGAGATTGGGATTACCGTCTTCGTATTCGTTACCGCCGCTGACAACATAGAGATCCGGGTAGCCGTCGTTATTCGCATCAAAGAAAACAGCGTCTACATCTTCGCTTGCGGTGCTCCTATTGAACAGGGATGTATCCGAGCTTACAAATCTTCCTTCTTTGCTTTGTATCATCAGGCTACCGGCATTGCCTTTTGCACCGCAAACAAAGAAATCATCCAATCCGTCTTTATTTACATCGGCTACCGTTAGTTTCGGACCTTTTGTGGATTCCATATGAGGGATTAGGTATTGAGTATTAAAATCAATAAAACGATCTTCTGTATGCTTCCAGTTTATATCGATCTCTTTTGTTATGTCTGTCAACAACTGGCGTTCCGGCGGAAAAAATAGTTCGTATTTAAATCCAGCCACTGCGTCTTTCAGGTTAATCTTCAACTGCCTTCCCGTTGAAATATTTTTTATTACCTGGTATTTCTGATCAGGCCAGATAACGAGCAGGCTGTCAATGATGTTCACACTATCCAACCCAAAATGCAGTCGGGGTTCAGTAGAGGATTGAAAACCTCTTGTTAACATTAACTGCTGATATTGCATTTTTTCTCCGCTAAATAAATAGGCTTTAGCCCCAATGCCATAAGAATTCATGCCACTACCATTAAAAGAAATTGAAAGGAAATTTTTCTTCGCAGTATTGTTCTCCAAAATAACTGCAGGCGCATTAATGCAATTGATAACAAGGTCAAGGTTTCCATCGTTATTCAGGTCGGCATAAGACGCCCCATTGAAGTAACCTTTCATATCGCCGGTTCCCCATGAGTCACTTACATCATTAAAATCTAATTTACCATCACCCTTGTATAGAAAAGGGTGAGAAGCCCCGTCAGGCATTTTTTCCAAAGCCGTGTTGTCATATTTATCAGTTTGATTCAATGCTTTATGCACGTAGAGATCAGATACAAATCTTATATAATCCAAGTCTACCGGACGTTTTACAATACCGCTGGATACAAAAAGGTCCTTGTTTCCATCATTGTCAAAATCCGCAAACAAGGGCGACCAGCTCCAGTCAGTGGCAGATACACCGCTGATCAGGCTCACATCGCTGAAACTTCCACCATTCCCATTGTTTGTTTGCAAGCAATTCTTTGAACTTTGAGGCAGGTACCCGTTGTCAATAATTTTTTGTTTGTAGGTGTCGAACTGCTCATCGCTTCCATAAGATTTTAGTATTTTCTCATCATTCGGCAACATATCAACCGTAATGATGTCGAGTTGCCCGTCATTGTTGTAATCTGCAGCATCATTACCCATACTGAAGCGGCTGAAATGATTAAAATGTTTGCCGGCGCTTTCTGTAAATGTGCCGTTACCGTTATTCACATAATAATAATCGTTTTCATGAAAATCGTTACCGATATAAATGTCATCCCAGCCGTCATTATTAAAATCAGCAACGGCAACACCCAACCCATATCCCAGGCTGCTTTGATAGATCCCGGCTTGTGAAGAGACATCAGTAAATTTTTTTTCAGCGGTATTCATGTCATTGCGATAAAGTCTATCTCCCGCATAAGGGTCAAACCTTCTCCTGTTGATGGTATCAACAATATTCTCATTTGCCTTATGCGACTGGTTTAAGATATAGCAGTCAAGGTCACCATCATGGTCATAATCAAAAAAGACAGACTGCGTACTATATCCGGAAAAATTCAAACCATATTCAGCAGCACTTTCCGTGAAGGTGCTGTTACCATTATTTATAAATAATTCATTGCGTCCCTTCAAACCATGGTCATGACTAACCGCCGACACATAAATATCAAGATAACCGTCGCCATTTACGTCTGCCATCGTTGAACCAGTGCACCAGTCTGATGTGCCTTCTACGCGAGCCTTCGCGGTAATATCTTCGAATTCAAAATCTCCCTTATTCAGGTAAAGTTTATTATTCTGCAGGCTGTTTGCGGTGAAGTATATGTCGGGAAGGCCATCGTTATTAATATCACCAGTGGATACACCTCCACCGTTGTAATAATACAAGTAATAAAGAATACCAAAGGCTTTACGTTTCAGAGGATCATTTTGAAAATGAATGTTTGTTTTAGAAGGGGACACTGAATGAAATAACGTATCTGCACGATGGCAGGAAAAAAGGGCCAGTGAAGATATAACAATGTAGAAAATATGATTGATGCTGAAAGGCATAGCCGATTTTATATTCATTTAAATTTAAAGATCGTTATTTAACATGCAGGAATTTTTTTGTTTCCTGCGGATAGATTTTTATGAAATGCGATCTCATTAACGCGGGTGTGGGCGTACTTGCACCCTGAAGCATGACGGCAATTGACCGGGAAGGTTGTTCCGGCATATGGCAGTCAATGCAATTTTTAACGATAGATGAACCTATCTGGTCAGACATCTTGCAAAAGTTTCCGTGTTCACTGTTGTGGCAATTTATACAACGTTGAGAAAACAAAGCCAGTTTTCCTGTTTCATTTTCATGTGGATTGTGGCAATTGGAGCACGTCATAACACTGTTTTTAAAACACTTGCTCGCAGCAAGCAACCCATACTGATTGCCATGTACATCAATATTCACGGCATCATTTGAAGTTGAATCGATCGAAAAAAAATTTGATAAAGTATCACCTGGGCCAAACACAAAAGAAGGCCTTTTTTTACTTAAACGGCCCCCATGGCATAAAGCGCACATGTCGATATTCTGTTGTCTTGATAGCCTGGCCAGGTTAACGATATATTTGCCTTGCGTTTCCTGCGGATGTTGAGATTGAAACTGAACATGCTTAGCCGCAGGGCCATGGCATTTTTCGCAATTTACTCCATACAAGATTTTACTGCGGTCAAACTCTTCCCACTCATTAGTTGGATCAGATACTTGTAGGGTATACGTAGTGTGGCATTCCATACAACGGGAAGTAATGGGCCTGTTAAAAACAGCCCTTTCGGGAAAGCCTGGGCTATTTGACCATTGGTCCGCGGAGGTAAAAAAAGTGATGGGCAACTGTAAAAGCCTGTTGTTATACCAATTCAAAAAGGACTGTCCCTTATTACCCGAGCCAAACACAATATCCATTCGCCGGTTCATTTTTTTAACACTGTCAATATACTCGACCTGGTAAAAACTACTATCCCGTTTTTCCATAACTATCTCCGTACCGTCCTTAAATAGAAATGTATTTTTACCTGTTTCAAAATTACCCTTTATGGATTCCTGAGAAGCAGGACGGGATGTGAGATAATGCGCGGTTTGTATATGGCTTTGGTAAATTTTCTTATGGCAACCGGCACAGGAAGCCGAACCGGCAAATTTATTCCAGCTTGATCCAATGATTGCTGTTTCATGGCTTTCCTTATCTATGCATTTAATCAACAGAAATACACATAACACAATAGAGGAAATGATAGTTATTGCCGAACGCCGGGAGTTCATGAAATGTAGTCTTTAAGTAGGCATCAGGCGGTTTACAACCGTCATATGCCTGAAGCGGGCTGCAATAGAAAGGGGTTGCACATCCGTATGCAACCCCATAATATCTAAGCATGTAAAATTATAAATTTGCCAGTATACAATGTATTTATCTCTGCTTCAGTAAGTACTGTTCCTTATAAAATCACCTGATTAAAATCCCTTATTCAGATCAACAGGTTTTTTATTCATTACCATTCAGGATTTTGTTTCAATACACCCCCTGAAAGATCAATCGCTTTTTGTGGTATTGGATAATATCTGTGCCGATTGGTATACCCTAATCTCGAAAGCGCACTCACGGCATCTCCCCATCTAACTAAATCATAAAACCTGTAGCCTTCCATGGCAAATTCCCATCGTCTTTCATCTTTTATTGCCGTTCGAATTTGTGCCTGGTTCAAAAAGGCAATGCGTGGAACTATGGTACGGGCAGGGCCCAGGTTGCCACTTGCCCTGTTTCTGACTAATTCAAGATTGTTTGCAGCTGTTGCTCCGTCTGCCATTTCGTTGGCGGCTTCGGCCAGCATTAAAAGTACATCCGCGTAGCGAAGTATGCGATGATTGATCCACCTGGCATTACCTCTTCTTATCCAACCGGTGAACTCACGCATGGCAGGATCGTTACCGGTATAAATTTTTTTGCTCCAGTATGGTTGTGCAAGTCCACCAGTTCCATCCGGGTTAGTATAAGCAGGAATTGTAGCGCCATGCCCACCTTTATCAGGACCTCCGTCGAATTGACCGGAGTATAAGATCGTTTGTGATTTCCGCGGATCGGTACTGTCCCATGCATCTACCAGGTTTTGGGTCGGCGTATTCCATCCCCATCCCAAGTTCCAGTCGTTCGTGGTACCATTCTGCCTGATACTTTGACATGTTCCCCAATCTGAGCCCTGATCAACAGCGCTATTGTTGAATGCATTTTGTCCGGCAGTGGCCTGCATTTCAAAAATGGATTCGGGTCCATTTTTACCAGCCCCCGATAAACCGTCTCTCCATATATCAGAAAATTTGGGTGTGAGGCGGTATTGGCCGGAATTAATTACTTCATTACAGAGGGCCGCAACTCTGGTCCAGTTCTGCCTGAATAAATAGGTTTGTGCCCATAAAGTGTTTGCTGCTCCTTTCGTTAATCTTCCCGGGTAAGCATTCCCATATGCTGAATTGTTAACCGGTAAATTCTGGACTGCCACCTGCAAATTAGAATCGATAAAAGCATAAAGAGTTGCCACTGTAGATTTGGGCTGGATGCCATCAGTAGGTTTAATGATTGGAAAATTGATCAACGGCACTTCGCCAAAAGTCTTTACTAATTCAAAATAGGTATAGGCCCTGAAGAAACAGGCTTCTCCTACATTACGCAATGAGGCCGGATCGGTAGTATTAAATGTTTTGGCCGCGTCGATCGTATTATTAGTCGTATTGATCAGTGAATAATGATCATTCCAATAGGTATTCGGCGCCCAGTCATCTTTCGTATATTGAAATGTTTCAAACTCTGCAACAACCTCCCTGCCATCATTGGCATCACTACCTTTTTGCGCATCGTCGTCCCGTATACTATGGAAGTCTAACCAGGGTAAAGTAGAAAATCCCCCGGAGGTTCTGATATAGGAATACATACTTAATACCTGCCCTTCCAAGGCACCCTGATTTAAATCAGTAAGGGTTGCCGTTAACGGCTTACGATCCAAAAACTTTTTACATCCAAATAAAGAAATCATTGGTATCGCTACTATGAAAACCCAGATCAAGCTTTTATTTTTTTTCATACAGGCAATATTATTTTTTAAAATGTTAGATTCAGGCCTACCGTGCTTACCATTGGTATTGCACCGCCTGCGTTATCATATCCGAATGCAGTGGCATCTCCTGTAAATTCCGGCGTATAACCATAGTTATTTTTCCAGGTCTTGGCATTCTGAACATTTACAAAAACGCGCAAAGCACGAATACCCGCTCCGGATATCAGATCGTTGCCAAAGTTATAACCCAGTTGAATGTTTCTGAGCCTGAAATAACTTCCATCTTCAATGTTGTACGTAGAACCATTATAATTAAACCTGTCCGCCTGACTAATAATAGGTACCCAGTTAGATGTACCAGGCCCGTGCCACCTATTGATCTTGTCACCTGCATAATTGACCCTTTGGAAGGGTGATTCAAGGGATCCCCAGGTTCTGAACACCTGGTTACCATGAACACCTATTACGTCAATACCCAGGTTTAAACCTTTGTAGGTAAGATTTACTGATCCCCCATAGGTAAACTTAGGGGTTGGATTGCCGATTACGGTTCTATCATCTGCAGTGATTTTTCCATCTGGCCCTTTTGCCTCGGGACCGCTTATATCCTTAAATTTAAAGTCTCCTGGCCTATAAGCTCCTATAGAGGAAGCATTTGGAGAGCTCGCAATCTCAGCGGCACTTTGATAAATGCCTTCTACCACATAACCATAAAAGGAGCCAATTGGGTTTCCAGGAACAGTTCTACTTTCTGCAGATCCGTTGTTTTGAAACGTCCTGGACAGGATGCCGGTAGGAAGATCTGCACTCAGGCTGAGCACTTCATTTTTAAGGAATGTTATGTTGCCGCCTATATTCAAAGCCAGGTCGTACGCAAATTTCTGGTTCCATGAAGCAGAAATTTCTTCACCCCAGTTTTTTAAGCTGCCCCCGTTCACGAGCTTATTTTTTAATCCCAGTGCAGACCTGTCAACAAATGTCATTAGATCTTTCGTAGTTTTACTAAAATAGTTCGCCTCAACATGCAAACGGTTCTGGAAAGCATTGAATTCGATACCCACTTCCTGCGCGGATACGGTTTCCCATTTCAGATCCGTATTTGGGATGTATTCCGGATCGGCAGCAGTATAGACGTAAGTGCCGAATACTGCGTTGGAGCCTGTATTCAGATTTGGATAAAAGGGATAATTCAGCGGAGTGCCATCAAGCCTGGATGCGGTCTGGTTTCCCAAGACACCTATTGAACCCTTTAACTTCAGGAAATCAAAAATTTGCTGGCCGTCCATGAAATTTTCTTTGGTCAGTTCCCACGCGGCGCCAACTGCCCAGAACTTCTGGTGACGGTTTGCCTCAGGAAGTCTTGAAGAGGCGTCATCCCTGAATGAGCCATTCAAGTAATACTTTCCTTTATAATTATATAAGACCCTTGCCAGGTAAGACACTGTAGAGTACTCACTTTGGCTGGAGCTTGAGGAGGTCGTTGCCGGGTCCTGGAAACCATTGGTGATATACCAAAACCTGGGATCATTCGGAATCGGCAAAGCTGTAAGACCGGTGGCCTGGCTGGATTTGCCCGTTCTGTTGAAATTACTAAAGTAATAGGTGGTAAATCCTGTGGTAGCAGTTACGCTGTGATCCCCAAAGTTTCTCTTAAAATTCAACACATGGTCCTGCTGAAATTTCCTATAGGTCTGATCATCTTCCTGCACCCTGGTGCTTTGACTATTTAAATAAGGGGTGTTGTTTTTAGGATTATACGCGTAATAGAGCGGAACATACTGCCTTTTATTTATCGTACTTATATCTGCATACACTGTTGACCTGAAAGTGAAATTTTTGAGAAATGCAATTTCCCCAAATGCACTTCCTACTGTTCTATATTCAATGTTCTTGGTTTTATCCCATTCGTTTTCTAACCGCAATAGCGGATTCACTACTCCTGAAGATTGAAGGCCTACGTCCAGCCCTGAATAAATATCCATATTCACAGTATCGGGTCCGTAAGGGTTTTTGACTTTAAAGTTTTTTGTGCCTGATGATACCTGTGGTATAACCTTCCTTGCGTCATCAAGTATCGATGTAGCATCGTAAGGATTATTCTGCCTGGAAGCATTCAGATTAACTCCAATTTTGATTGCCTTGTTTATCTTGAATTCGTCCCCAAGTGAAAACAACCATTTTTTCAGTTGTTCGTGCCTGATGATGCCTTCATCATAAATATAACCAAGGCCGAGATTAAATCTATTCTTCTCCGTACTTCCCGAGATACTGAGGTTGTTATTAGTGAATTTGCCCGTTCTTGTAACAGCATCTATCCAATCAGTATTAGCGTCCAACCCCGCGTAATCAAATGGTGCTGTATTTCCATTGTTAGCCCTTTCTTCTGCAAAAAGTGTTTTAAACTCATCAGCATTGGCGAGTTTAATTTTATCCACCAGTTTTTTGAATCCGTAAGAAGTATTAAAATTAACGACTACCTGACCAAGTTTTGCCTTTTTGGTAGTGATGGCTATTACACCGGTTGCCCCTTTAACTCCGAAAATAGCCAATGAAGAGGGATCTTTTAAAACTTCTATCGATTCAATGTCATTCGGGTTAATGTAATCAATGTTATCATTAAAGATGCCATCGACTACATAAAGGGGCTGCACCTGGCCGATACTGGTTGTACCACGGATACGTATATCCGGAGCCTTGCCCGGTGTACCGGAATTTACTACGGATAATCCGGCTACTTTCCCTTGTAAAGAAGCCAAAGGATTGGTATTTGGTTTATCGGCGATTTCCTTTCCGGATACTTTAGCAATAGATCCGGTCAGGTCTCTTTTGTTAGCCGTACCATAACCGATAACGACTACCTGTTCGAGAGCCGCAGAAGCAGTTGTAAGGGCAATGTTGAATGAGCTCTGGCCGGCCACGCTCAGTTCCTGTGATTCGAAGCCTACAGATGAAAAGACCAGGGTAGCGTTATCTGCTACCCGTAAAGAGAAATCTCCGTTTTTATTGGTGGATGTGCCCGTACTACTTCCCTTTACGCTTACGGAAACACCTGCAAGGCCTTCGCCAGACGGTGAGGTGACTCTGCCACTTATGGTAGTATCAGCAAAATAAGTATTATTACCTCCTGAGGCCTGGATACCGTCTCCGGGCAGGAAAAAAAGAACCAGTAATAGAAAAGAGAGTGGACCTAAGAGTAGAAAGCTTTTCCGGATAGAGGTAAAAGTTTTTTTTTTCATATTATGGCATTTATTGATATTCTTTCAATCGGGATAAGTAAAACAAGGATGATACAATCGCTGACAACTCTATTCGTAAGCCAACAATTAGGTCAGTTTCGCTGCATGCAAACCAAGTATATCTGTAAACCAATAGAATTTATATGAAGAAAATCAAATTTAATGAACTTACTGCTATTTTTTCTATTTTTGCGATCCATCAAGAGCTTCCAAGCACTGTGGGCCTATAGCTCAGCTGGTTAGAGCACCTGACTCATAATCAGGTGGTCCCTGGTTCGAGCCCAGGTGGGCCCACGTAGTACAGCAAAGGGTTTCAAGAGATTGAGACCTTTTACTTTTTAGGCTCCGCGACACATCCGCGACACAAATAGGGTGGTTTTAACTGACAGCCTGATCCATAAATGATAAAAAGGGACAGATGAATATATCATTCAGCTGCAGTCCATACACGTACCCCAAAAGATCATCCTTGTTGGAAGAAACCGGGTGATAAAGCTGAGACCAGAACTTTTCAAACAACTCCTTAATATCAGTCAACCTGGATAATTGAAATTGTACCTGTTCCCTTGAAAGATTTAATATATCAGTAATCGCAAGTTCTTTTAACTCCTTCAGCTCGTTTTTGAACGATGGGTTGAGAAAGGGGCTTTCATGGCTGATATCATAATAAGGGGTTTTCTGTTCCTGGCTAGCCCTCCCATTTTCCCTTGCCTTACCTGGATATCCAGTGTTTGAAGCTTTATGAGAAAATCTTTGAAATGCTTCATAACAAGCTTAATTTAAGTTAATAGGGTTATCCAGATAGAGCGCAAAGCGAAGATAAGAAATAGACCTTAGCTAATAAATTTAGTATATTTGTACTAAATATTTGAGTATGTTTCAGGGAATCACCATTAGTGAGTTTAATAAGTTCTTTACAAGTGAAGATGATTGCAGGCAGTATCTGTTTGATTTAAAATGGAATGACGGTTATCGATGCCGCAATTGCAATGGGAAGAAAAGCTGCAAAGGCAAGACTCGGTTTCATTTGCGATGTACACAGTGCGGGTATGATGAATCTGTCACAGCACACACATTGTTTCACAAGATGAAGATCCCGCTGCTGAAGGCTTTTGGGATTAACTTTCGGATCTCTGTGCGCAAAAAAGGAATGTCAACCATAGAATTGGCTAATGAATACGGCATCAATCAAAAATCTTCCTGGTTGTTTAAACGAAAGGCACAGGAGGCAATGGCAAGCAGCGGCAAACATCTTCTTAGTGGTCATGTAGAAGTGGATGAATTGATGATTGGGGGAGTAGATGAGGGCGAACGCGGAAGAAGCAAGGGAGATAAGAAGCTGGTAGTGATGGCAGTTGAAAAAGTACAAGGAGATAAAATAGGACGAGCCTATGCACAAACGATTGAAGATGCCAGTGCAGAAAGCTTTAAGCCTTTCTTCGAGAAATATATTGACAAAGATAACACCCAGATTAAGACGGATCAATGGAGGGGTTACTGGCCACTGGAAAGTGAATTTGAAATCAAGCAAAAGCCCTCAAGTAAAGGGAAAAACTTTATGGGATTGCATTATTTAATCATGAATTTGAAAGGATGGCTAAGAGGTATACATCATAAGTGTTCAGAAAGATTCATGAACGGATATTTAGATGAATTCTTCTTCAGATTTAACCGGAGAAACTTTCTACCAACCATCTGGCACAAGCTGATTGAGAGAATGATGCAACATGAACCCTACGCCTATAAAGCAAATGCGACTTAAATGGATAACCCTATAAGTTAATTTTCTTTTAACGTGACCAACGAACCTGAAAGCGCTGTCTTGCAGCCTGTTAAAATCAAAACAGTTCCAACCTTCAAAGAGGGAATACCCAATGAATTCTTCAATCTAATTAAAGAATACTTTGCACACAGTGATAGGGAAAGACTTTTGGAACTGCTGAATTCTTCCAGTTCTGCGGGAGAACCGCTCGTTTTCAATGGTGCAGGTAACCAGCTGGCCGACGCCTTTAAACAGTTATTCGATTCTAATCTCATTGTTGGTTGTAATAAAGCAGAGCTTGAAAAATGGATCTTACAGAATTTTAAATACTGCGATAAAGGCGTTAGTAAAAATTACACGGAAAAATATTTGCAGGATATTATTTCTTCCAACACGAAAGCCTGCCGGTCACCCCTTTTTGATGTTCGGAAAGCACCGGGTGGCCAGTTTTATTTATCTCTCCTTTCAAGAAACAATAGAAAATAGCAAAAGATAACAGGGGTATCATTGGGGTTGAAGGGGTAAACTCTTGTAACCCTGCAAACCAGTGAGTAGCATTGCAGCATAAACAAAATGCTGTTATGGAATCTATTACATTTGACCAATTACTACAGGCGGTTAGCCAATTACAAGAGAAGCTTAATAATATTGAGCAGTTACTTTTACAAGGAGGCCATATTCAACCTGAAACAGATGATCGGCTAACAATTTTCTCAGGCTGCACAGTTTCTCAACCTTTCCATTCCTACCATTTATGGTAAAGTTAGTCGCAAAGAGATACCGGTAAATAAGCAGGGCAAGCGCTTATATTTCTATAAATCAGAATTGGCTGGCTGGATTAAAACTGGCCGTAAAAAGACAATAGCTGAGTTAACGCTTGAGGTAGAACAATCATTTATTACTAAAAGGAGAACTCATCCATAATCAATCCAAATCTATGTCAACATGTCAACAATCGATTATCCCTTGAATAATCCTTTCAGTTATATCCGGGTGCAAACGAATTATTATAAGAAATGCCGGCAACCAACAATAAACGGCGATTTCATAGAAGTGTGGGTACCCTGGTCGATGGAAATGCTGAAACAGGATTTATCAAAAAGCTATTTAAAAAAAAATCCAGAAGTTTGATGGTTTCGCGTGCGTACCGAGTCACCTGAATTACCAGGAAACTGTAGGTAACTTCTATAATCTTTATCAACCCCTGGAATGGAAGCCAGAGCCTGGGAGCTGCGGCACGATACTGCAATTTCTGCGACACATTTTTGCTGAGCAATATGAGCTTGGTTTGGACTACCTGACCCTGCTTTTTACCAGCCCAACACAGAAATTGCCAGTACTCTGCCTGGTATCACAGGAGCGTAAAACTGGTAAAACGACTTTTCTGAATTTGCTAAAACTTATTTTTGGAAAGAACATGACATTTAATGGTAACAGTGACTTCCGGTCACAGTTTAATTCAGACTGGATGAATATGTTGCTTATCGCAGTAGATGAAGTGTTACTGGACAGGAGGGAGGATTCCGAAAAGATCAAAAATTTAAGTACCGCCCGTACATCCAAGTCCGAATCCAAGAACAAGGACCGTAAGGAAATTGAATTCTTTGGCAAGTTTGTTCTTTGCTCCAACAATGAAGAAAACTTTATAGTGATTGATTCTACAGAAACGCGGTGCTGGATCAGGAAAATATCAACGCTGCAGCTCGAAAACATCCAATTGCTGCAGGGCATGAAAAAGGAAATACCTGCTTTTCTTTATTACCTGTTGCAAAGACCTTTAACTGTACCAACCGGCTCAACCCGGATGTGGTTCTCGGAAAAGCAACTTCGCACGGATGCATTG
This sequence comes from Chitinophagaceae bacterium, assembly GCA_037718865.1. GTDB lineage: Bacteria > Bacteroidota > Bacteroidia > Chitinophagales > Chitinophagaceae > JADCRZ01. The sequence goes on from JBBJMP010000001.1 coordinate 635,082, forward strand.
GTGCGTGTGATCAGGAGCAATCGCAACAAGGTAGAAACAGAAATGCTGTTACTTTTCAAAGAAATCTTTGATACGACAGAGTCTAAAGAATTGCATTTTGCTAATAAGGATCTTCTTGAATTACTAAAGAAAACAGTACCAAGGCCTTCCAGGCAGCATATCTCTACAGTGCTTCAACAAGAGTGGAAATTAGAACCGGTGAATAATAGTTTGACCTACCAGACCTATATCTATAATACGGCGAATGAACTGGTACCGGCCCATTATACGGGACGCTATTACACAATATATCGTGATTGGATTAATCAAAAGTTTGATGAGACCGGGTAAGAATTGGCTGAAAGGTCCTCGGGCAAAAAATCAGGACAGCCCGTAAAGAAAAGGGAGTAGATCAGGAAAGCTTCGCAAAGTGTGTAAATCTTACCCGGACATCAATCATTAATATTGAAAAAGGAAGGCAGCGCCCTTCGGTACATCAAATTTGGCAAATGGCCCAGTATTTGAATATTTTTATAATGGACCTTATCCCACCTTTGGATCTTAGTGCACAACTTGATGATTGGTCAAAAAAAGTCAAAAACAACTCACACATCAACGATGCCGATTCTGAGAAATACATTCTTAGTTTCATTTCCGCTACCCGTACTAGTTAATTAATTTTTGACATATAAACATTATGGAGATCGCCCAAGAAGTTAATAAGTTATTATTGAATCATCAAACTTTGCCTATACCCGTGGACAATGTGGTTGCTGATTGCGGTTTAAAAATGATATCCTATGATCTTGGTGATAATATAAGTGGGGTATTAATCATAGAGAACGGACAGGCTACAATCGGTTTTAATAAAAATGAAAGCCGTGTACGCAATCGCTTCTCAGTTGCGCATGAACTGGGACATTATATACTTCATAAAGATGGCTCTGATCTTTTTGTGGACAAGCAGTTTAGAGTAATGTACCGTGGCACAAATACCGACGGCGTGAATTATACACACGAACGGGAAGCCAATGAATTTGCAGCATGTCTTTTAATGCCTGACAACCTGGTAAGAGAAGAAATAGCTTCTCTGGAACTTGATTATACAGATGAGGATATCATTAAAATACTAGCAAAAAAATTCGACGTTAGCACAGTTGCAATGTCTATTCGTTTGTCAAATCTGGGCTTCTTCAAAGATCATTAAGGACCAATCAAAGATATTCCTTAAAATTTTAGCGGTACTGTTTATTCGTACTTGAATACTTGATGCCCATCCCATTCGTGTAATTTTTTGGGATATCATTAGTTCAATCAAATAAATCTTTTTGTTGATTCTCCGGAATCTCTCTTCTTTTGGTAATTCCGCTTTAATTTTCGTTCCACGCTTATAACAGTTATTAATTGTTCAATATTTGAATTTGTTCATGAACATGAACGTCATATTTTTTTAACATGAAAGAGAATGAAATCATTGGGAATGGTGTCAACAATTTAAAAGCTTTAATTAAGTTAAAGATGGAATACATTCAGCCATGAAACGCTGATGAACTAGTCGGCCAACTTTTATTGGCGGAAACAAACAAAAATTATTTGTGGACATGAGGCGTGAACTGCAACATACCAATGGCCGATCATCATAATAAGAAAGATTTCCGTAAATTCAGTTTTTAACTACTCTAAAACTGCCTTATGAACCTCATCCAATCAACCTTTCGCCTGCCAATCTTAAAGATGGCCCGCGGCTTAAAGCTACCCGTTTCGAAACCTGAAACCTGTCATATAACCTTCGAATTGATAAATTTATAACATGCAATATGGGGCATTTAACCGGCAGATTTTACATTTTTTCCTTGCGAGAGCAAATTCGGCCTTTTGCTCACTATCTATTGATAAAGAAGAAATAGAGGCAGTAATTGACGTTCATAAAATTCCTTCATTTGCTGAATTAAGAAGTGATTGGAATAAACTACTAAGCCCGTATGATGACATACCTCAATACTTTGGTTTAATAGCCATTCAATGTTATGCCGCCTACAATATGTCAAGTGATGCTGATAATGCAGGAGATGCCTATCAGGTACGGTTGAAAGGCTTATTAGGCCTATATGACAATAACGAGTTGCAGACACTTTTTCGCGGTAAATCAGGCGAATTCCCTGTTCAGGAGGAAATTTGGTTAGATGCGCAAGCGTTTCTCAAGCAAAATTTTGACCTGAATCTGGATCTGCCTCCGAGAATTACTCATGCAGGCCGTTTTGTTCAATTTCCTAAATCTCAATCACTATTAATAACAGAAGAGCTGAGACGCTTTACTACTTTCTTCGCGCAGGAATTTCAAGTGAAGGAAATTATTCCCTTTACCTATTTCAGATCCCGACTTAATTTATCCCTGACTAATATTAATACTACTACCCGCGCGAAAGAATTATTAAATGATCCATTAAAAGCAGAAAGATGCGCAAGGCAGGTTTTTAACTTCTTTAATTCATGGCAAGGCGAAATCTATGAAAATATTTCCAAACGAAATAAAAATAGCAAACACAGACAAACCGCGGCCCAACTTGAAAGTGCGACTTCGCTCATATTGACTTTTAACAATGATAAACCGGAGCTTTACCTGATCGAAAAGGAATCGAGGAAGCCAATACTGCTGGAATGGAGCACTGTTTTCTCCATCCCAAAATATAAGACATTTTACTCGGGAATTTATTTTTTTACACAGCTGGATACTTATTGTGATGACTACGAAGATTCCCGGTTTCTATACCCGAGTTTAACCAACTATATTCTTGTTAATAAAAATGTCAAAAGGCGGGAATGTGAGTATCTGGAAAAGATATCTGATAATAAAATAGAAATCAGCGGCCCGGTAGCGCTATATAAGGTCAGTATAAACTGTCCGGATCGCGGCTCACCATTGGCCGAATATATGCTACCAGAATGTCCTGCCACATTGTTTGGGGGACTGAAATTCGGAAGGGGTAACATTTTTATTAAGGGGTTCGGACCGGCTATCTGCTGTGCAAGCCCCTGTGCTGTGTTACATGAAAACCGGAAATGCGAGTACGACAGAGAAATCAGCAGCACGGGAAAATACAAAGTGCGGGTTGATAATTACAAGGACATTGAGTTCGAAATTATTGAGTTTGCTTACTATAATGATGTTGTATTATCTAGAAAGGGAGGTTGGAAACTCAGCAACTATTCGTTTCATGCCGATTTTGACATCGAAGGTTGTGGTTTAAAAGAGTTACCCGGTCCAGAAAGCATTGATGTCAGAGATTGGATAGGCGTTAATCTTGGAATTAAATACAAGGGTACTAATATCCTGCTAAGCGCAATTTCAAATAACAGAAAATGAACAATTCACAAACCTTGAAAATTATTGGCTCTGTGGAAGACGTGCGCGGACAGGCAAATGCGCGGATAAGGGTACTTTCTTTCAGGCGGGAGTCGGATTTAATAAACTCCGTTTCAGAAATAAAAAAACAATTTCCGCCTTATGGATTTGTATTTTCTTATAATTTCTTTACAGAATATGAATACAAAATGTATTCCCTTGTCGAGTGTTTTGTGGTTCCAAATTCACAAAGAAGTTCCAACTACGATGAATATTCGCTGGATAGCCACAGGGAATGTAAAGCATTTGGTTTTCCGTTATTTGAATTGCCTCCTGACATTTTTATTAATGAGTTATCTATTAATCAACCTCTTTTGAAGACTTTCATTCAGGAAGATGGAAACGCTTTCTATTTTAAGGTTGATGAATATATTTATGGGCCTTTTAAGAATACGGGTGGAGAAATAGTACCAAAAACTGGAAAAGATGTAAATAAATTCTTACTTGATTCAGGAATGACGGTAGCGTCCGGTGATAAACTCTACTTGTTGCGGCTGCCGCAACAAGTAGTTGCTAAAGTAGACTGCATGACACCACCCCAACTGGCAGAATGGTTAAGGCCTCATTTGGACGGCAAACTGTTTGCTATTGATTTTGCAGCTTTGAGAAAAGCAATTGAACTCCAGGAAGCGGATGTACTGGACAAGCCGAGACTGCAGCGTGCGTTAATGTCTTTAGACCAGCTTTCGTTGTACTACAGAGATATAAAAGCGATGTCGGCGTTTGGAGGCAAATATGCGGAACAGTATGCGAGCGTCATTGAGGGCATAAAAAAGGAGTTAAGGCAGGAGCTGATTGATCCATTTCTGCAAGAAAAGCATCAGCTCGAGAAAGATCTCAAAAAACTCAAAACAGTAATTGAGCAAGCCCAAAGTAATGAATCGCACGTTCGCCAAAAGCTATCCGATCTATCGTCCGATTATAATAATTTGTTGGAACAAAAAGACAGACTAATAAGTGATTTAAAAATTCATGCACTAGTTCACGCTACACCCGCTGAATCAAGTTTCACAACGTTTGAAGAACAGGATTTTGTTTCCGGCACAGGCAACTACAACGACCTAAAAGAATTTGCAACGTTGTTTAATCAATCAATTAGTTCTGATGACCGCAAAAACGATAACCATGGTCAGAAAATCGTTTATCAGCTCAAAGAAAAGAAATGTTTCCTTGCGCCAAATGCCGGTACAATACTGCATCTTGCGAAAATGTCGGGTAACTGCAAGGCCTTTATTCAGCAAGTCGAGCCGGACTGGCTGAAATTTGAATATTTTTTTAATAATGGGCTTAAACAGATATGGGAATCTGCTTATAAGAATAACGAATTAATTCATTTTTTTATTTTAGAAGATATTAACCTGGCAAGTATAGAGTGCTATGGAAAGCCCATTCTGGATATGCTGGCTAATATCAGGCAGACGCTTCCAGTGTTAAAACTTGCCTGGCCAAACAATCTTTGGATTTTCGGTATTCCTGCTGCCGAGTCAGAGGGTCAAAAACTTGGTCTGGCGCTTTTGAAGCAAACCTTTGTTGATTGGGGCGCATTTCCGAAAGAAGTTTCAGCATGTGCGAATGATGATATTATCTTACATAAAAAGTTGTCTGTTGAGCAATTATCGGAACATAATATGGTCATTCCGGATTCTATTAACGAATATTTTTAAACCGCATGGATTTATTGCGCCTGCAGCAGGGTCTTTTATACTGGTTCCGGATGAACGGCTCCGAATCCAAGTCATATACTGCGATAGAAAATACCTGTATTAATATTTGCAGGCCATATTTTCCAATGGAAACAAATTCGGGAGAGATTGCCCGGTTTGCGAAACATAATATATTTTTTCCCCTTTTCCGTTTAGGTGCAATTGAGTTTTACGGCGATGGTAAATATGCAATGGCTCCGACCTCATGCTTATGCAATAAAAAGTATGTAATCGGATGTAACATGCCCCACCGTATAAAAGAAGAGTATAATTTAGAATTGGTTCACGACACATTACGGGGAATAGAAATTTACAGACGAAGTACCCGTTTATTAGAGTTTATTTGTACAGAAGGGATTAGTCACAGCGAATATTTGTTTTCGGCGATTTTCGGAAAAATTCCTTCCCTGGACACCCTCGTAAATTTTTGGGAAGATGATGTATCCATCGATGCATCCGGATATCAAATGTTGGTTTCAGGCGACGGATGGCGGCGTCCAACGGAGCCAGTGAATATAGGGGTATTCAGAAAGTCAGATAAAGTTTATTCGCAAAGGCTGGCGAAAATATCCAACTATCAATGGAAGCTTATTCCATCAAGGGCATCAAACCCGGATGCATTGAACATTGCGTCAATGTGGGCAGAACCGGGAAATATTAGCGGAGTTGTTTTTAATAGCAGCGATCTTTTACTCCGTATTAAGAACAATATGTTTCCATTGCTTATTGAACGTATTTTGGCTATCAACTCTTTAATGCACGGTTGTCAATTGGATAGTCAACGCCAATATCATCTTACAGCCGGTGAATTTAACATGCTTAACAGGATCCTGGGAAATAAAATTGAAGTACAATGACAAATTCATTTGAGATCTGGCGCAAATTACGAGACATCTATTTGAAATATATTGATACCGGGTTGCCAATAAAATATAAAAAGCTAGAAAATGAAAGGAAGCGGCTTCTTTTAGAACCAGATGCTATTTGTAAGGATCCGATCATAGAGCTGGTACCAAGATACAAAGAGTTTGTAACATTGAGTGAAGCATCTCACAGGGGGCTGCAGCTTACTCCTTTGTTTACCGAATTTGCCCGGCAAGGTTTATTTGCTGATCGTCACGGGGTTGAAAGTAAAATGTATATCCATCAATATACTGCCTTGAAGTCAGCTACTGTTGATAAAAAGAATTTTGTAGTTACTACAGGTACTGGTTCAGGTAAGACAGAGTGTTTTCTCTTCCCCCTTCTTCATAATATTTTGCAGGAAAAAGCTACCGAGGCAGCTAAAGAATTGCCAGCAATTCGCGGCCTGATTTTGTATCCTTTAAATGCACTCGCTGAGGATCAGATGAGACGCCTGCGCAAGAGTTTAAGCAGTGAAAAACCGGCTAAATATCTGAAGGAAAAATTAAGAGGCAAAAAAATTACGTTTGGAAGGTATACCGGTATCACTCCCTTAAGCGGAAAGGAAACGGTTGATAAAAGATCGAAACTGAAGCAAATCCGGGAAAAAATGACCAAAGACTGGAATTCAGCGAAACTGCAAGCGGAAAAGTTAAACGACCCGGAATTTCTTTATGATGTTCCAAACATGGATGAAGATGTCAATGTAGAATCATGGGACAGGTGGACAATGCAAAAGACACCTCCTGATATATTAATTACAAATTACAGCATGCTAAACATCATGCTGATGAGGAAGCATGAAGACAATATTTTTGAGAGTACAAAAAAGTGGTTGCAGGATGATCCCAACAATGTGTTTCACTTAGTTATAGATGAATTGCATTCTTACAGAGGAACAGGGGGCACAGAAGTAGCTTATCTGATAAGGCTTTTATTAATGCGTTTGGGATTGACTGCAGCATCCCCGCAGGTTCGTTTTTTGTGTTCAAGCGCATCCATGCAGAAAACGCTGAGGGCGAAGCGTTTTGTAGCAGGATTTTTCGGACTATCAGTAGATGAATTCGATGAGAAATTTGTAGTCATTGGCGATGCGGGTGATTCCAGAAACGCGAATATGCCCACTGATTTTTTGAGCATCGAAAAGTATGCACAACTCTCGGATAAAACCACACTCGAAGAAGTAGAAATAATGTTTAAAAAGGATGAGGTGCTCGAAAGGGTCAGGCGTGTTGTACAACGTGCAGAGGAAGCCGGTAAGATTGCGACAGATTTGTTTGGTGAGCTATCTAAGCCTTCTATGAATGCACTCGAGTGTTTATTAGGTTCAATGGCAAGACTTAAAATTGTAAGAGATGAGGTTATACAGCCCCAGCGCGCACACTTCTTTTTTAGAAACATTGAAGGTCTCTGGGCATGCGCGAACCCAGCCTGTAACCAAATAGAACCTGAGTTCTTATATGAAGGCAGAAATATTGGGAGACTTTACCGGAAACCACAGGTTCTTTGCAAATGTGGGAGTGTAATTTTAGAAGTATTACTATGCAGGTATTGTGGCGAACTTTATCTCGGGGGTTGGGAGAAAATAGAAAATGGGCAAAGATTTGTGACAATCGAAAAAGAAGCGTTTCTTGAAAATAGTGTCTATCATACCATATATCCAAACGATGAACAACCGGACGGACAGTGGAAAAAGTGTACGCTCTCGGATAAAGACGCATCAATGAAAGCCACTTTTACCGGCGATAAGTTGTATTACAAAATGCCGGATAATTACATTGTTCAATATCCGGATCATTGTTACAATTGTGATTATACACAACAAATCAGGTCAAAAAGCACACTGACTCCTATTTTTAAGCATTACACCGGTGTCCAAAAGGTGAACCAGATAATGGCTGACTCGTTGATGCTTGCTTTGAAGAAGTTTTCGGGCAAAGAGGAAAAACCAAAACTTGTGTTATTTTCTGATAGCCGGCAGGCGGCCGCAAAATTAGCCGCGGGAATCGAGCTGGATCATTACAGGGATACAGTCAGAGCGTTGTTATTAAATAGCCTGGATTTGAAATCATCTGACAAAGAGCTTTTGGAAAAATATTGGATCGATCAGAATTATGGTTCTCAGAAAGAGCGGGTAACTTTAAAAAAGCTTTTCGGATCAAATGAATACAAAGACATTTTTTCAAAGATTTCATTCCCAGGTGATGGTGATGACGAATGGCTTAAGCGGTATTTTAAATCCAGAAATAGTATCAGAATTGATCGCCTGGAGACGATTATTGCAAATGACTTGTTCGCTATCGGTATTAACCCGGGCGGCTCGCGTCCTTCTTTGAATAACGAATGGTCACTAAACTATGATTTTGCGGGCAAAGAGTTTATTCCTAACAATGACAGCATGCAGGCTCAGGGGCTTCACCGGGCTATAAGCGATGCGTGCAAGAGAGAGATTTATATCACGCTTTTTGCGCATAACAAACGATCGCTTGAATCATTATCCCAAGGCAGGGTTATGGCAGAAATCACACACCGGGATCCGAAAATGGATCAATTCATCAATTCGACTATTCGGATACTAGGAGAATCGTGGAGAATAAAAGGCGCCTTCTATAATAACCCGGATTCTTTCCCTGCACAATTCTGGAAGTATGCAAAGAAAATTTTTAATTTCAAGGGACACAAAATTCCGCCTGGGATCAGGGATGAATTGCTGCAATTTTTGACGGTGAACAAAATTATATCAAATGCTAATAACAGGGTTCTCACCGGTCTCGGATTGCAATTTGTACCTGCGTCTGAAGGGGATATCTATTGGAAATGCCCTGTTTGCAGCGTTATTCATTTACAACCAAGCGCAGGGATTTGCATTAGCTGCTGTGCCCTGCTCGGTGATGGCAAAACATTAAATAAGCAGGATATTGAAAATGACGAGAACTACTATATCTATTTGGCCAGGCTTGTAAAAGAAAATAGCCCGACCCGGTTGCACTGTGAGGAATTATCAGGGCAAACCGATAAAGATGATGCACGGAAGAGACAACGTTTATTTCAGGGCAGGATGCTGGAAGGCGAAGTGAAGAAAGTCGAAGAAATTGATTTGTTAAGCGTCACCACAACGATGGAGGCCGGAGTAGATATTGGCGGGCTTTCAGCAGTAATGATGGGAAATGTTCCACCAAGAAGATTCAATTATCAGCAAAGGGTTGGCAGGGCCGGAAGACGGGGTAAAGCTTTGTCTATAGCGCTGACCGTTGCCAAGGGTAATAGCCACGACCAGACCCACTATTCTCAATCTAACCGGATGGTATCCGACATACCTCCTGATCCATACTTGGAATTAAAAAGGGATGAGATTTTCTTCCGCGTATTAAATAAGGAAGTGCTCAACCAAGCATTCAAAAATTTAATTCTTGATAATGATGATATTACGGATAATGTTCATGGGGAATTCGGCAAATATAATAACTGGCCCCAACACCGGTCACAAGTTTTAAAATGGATTGAAGAACACAAAACTGAAATCATATCATTTTCTTCCTTTTTGAGAAGAGGAACTAATATTGAAAAAGGCGATACAGAAATATATGAGGAAACCAAAAATGAATTAATTAATAAAATAGATCAGGTTGTAGCAGATGAGGACACCTATACCCAGATCGCCCTGAGTGAGCGACTTGCAAATGCAGGTCATCTTCCCATGTTCGGCTTTCCTACCAAGATTAGGTATCTGTACGAGAACATACCGGCCCGTATTCCGCCGGAAAATGTTGTTGACCGGAATTTAGATATTGCTATTTCAGAATTTGCACCCGGGAGTGAAGTGATCAAAGACAAACGTATCTTGTTACCGGTAGGATTAGTTGCTTACAAACCAAAAGGTCATGGGGTGGAAGAAGTCGATGGCAGAGGTGTTTTGGAAAATGGAATACATAAATGTAATGACTGCAAAACTGTTTTTTTAAAGGGTAATGAAGGGCAATCATGCTGGATTTGCAGCGGTGATACTGTAAAAATTGAAGCGTGTTCTCCAATAGGGTTTTGCGTAGAATATAATGCACCTCTTATGGATTTTGATGGAAACTTTGAATGGTCTCCACGTGCAGGTGAAGTTACGCTTGACCCAACGTCTGAATTAAAAAATCAATTTACTATAAATAATCTGCTCATCAGATCCAATCAGGTCCCATTAGAAGGAATTGTTCACCAGATAAATGATAATGGCGGAGATTTTTTTACTTTGGGTAAAATGCCAGGTTTTCATAATAACCGATGGGTGGTAAAAGACTATTTGCTGGATCAGAACGTCAAATTGCAGAATGAAACAAAGTATGCATTTATATCATCCAGGCATACAGGCGTAATTACCCTGTCAATCAACTGCGAAAACGAAAATTACTTACTTAAAGCGGACAATCCATACCATAAGGCTGCATATTTATCATGGGCATTTCTTATCCGTAAATCAATTTGTGACAGGCTGGACATAGAAACTGACGAATTTGATATTGGTTTCAGAACATCACCTCACACCAAAATTCCTGAAGCTTACATAGTAGAAAAAGCAGACAACGGTGCGGGGTATTGCAATTATTTAAACGGCTACGAGGATAAGGGAGTATCCAAAAAGGTTTTCTTGGATTCTTTGCTTCCGGGCGGAAGGGTATTTACTGAAGTGCTGATGAAACCGGAGCATGCGGATAGCTGTTCTGCGTCCTGTTATGATTGCCTAAAGGACTATTACAATCAAAGACATCATGGATCCTTAAATTGGAGAGTCGCCCTTGATTTGGCCGCGTTGGCCAATGACAAAGCTATTAATTTAGATTTTTCGCAGCCTTACTGGAGTTCGTTCATTGAATCAACATTATTGACCAGCCTTGAAAATAAATTAAAAGGGAAAAGGGTGCGGTTACAGGAAAATATATTTCTTGCATGCACAGATTGTTATTATTTGCTCGTTCACCCTTTTTGGAATGAGTTTAAAATTCAAAGCATTATTAATTCCATTGATCAAAATATGAAGCGTTTGAACATTATGGACGCTATTGCAAAAACTAAAATCTATTGACGAGAGGAGTTACTAATAACTTGATGCAGGCGCCACTCTGTTATGAGATTTATTCTTTAAAATTTAAGTCAACACTAAAAACATAGCAAATGCGCGTCCAGTCATTTTCCGTTAACCATCGGCAATACTTGTTCGTTTCCAGCAATGTTAAATCACCATTCTCCACATTAACCAAAAGACAAATGAACAAAGACACAGAAGCATATAATAGCAAGCAAACCAATGAAGACATAGAGATCTGCAATATACTATCACAAGAAATTAGCCGCAATTTGCCTGAAGCTGAAAATAAAATTTGGCACGCTCATCCTGTTTGGTTCTTGGACGGAAACCCAATTGTCGGTTACAGCAAATTGAAAAATTATATCCGGTTATTGTTTTGGAGCGGTCAATCATTTGACGAAGATATCATACAAAAAGAAGGCAGTTTTAAAGCTGCTGGAATCCGTTATACGTCTGCTGAACAAATAAACAGGGTTGATTTGAAACGCTGGCTTGAGAAGTCTCGACAAATACAATGGGATTACAAAAACATTGTCAAACGAAAAGGAGTTTTAGAGCGATTAAAGTGAAACCGAAACACATATTCAATTATTACTTGCTCACATTATTACTTGCTCAGTCGTGTTATTAGCTACTTCCAATCGTGTTGTACTGGCTTATTTAAGCAAATGATCCCTGTAATATCTTCAGTGAAGCTACCATCATTTGTATTAATAAGCCCAGATAAAAACAGCCGGCCCGTTGCATTCTCAAACTTACCGGTTCCATGTACAACGTCACCGTCGCTGCTAAATACACCAGTAAGGGGGCTTAATTTGCCATTATAGACCCTTAAAGTAAGGGTTCCGTGCATGGTGAATAATTTAAGCTTGCCTTTAAAGGGCGCTTCGTTGGGATCAAGGCTAGGAATATTTGAAAACTCAGCTTCTGTAGTCCCGGCTATGAGCGGGTCTCCGGTAATAGTAGCGACAGTTGTCGCTCCGGTTGCTGTCTGGCTTACAGTTTGACCTATCCCTTTAGCCTTGACCGTATGACAATCTTTGGGAAATGGCAATGATCGTGAACAGCCTATTACCAATAGGGCCATAATGGCGATAGCCAAAGGGAAATCAACATTTTTGAGTTTTTTCATGATTTACACTTTTTAAGTTTGCTTGTTAACATTAACGTTGCTGAAGTTTGTAACAGTCTAAAGCAAAAACTAATGCGTGAATTTGTTTTTACTTCAATAATTTAGATAAGGTAGGTATACGAAATTATCTCAAACTGACCTATAGAGTGGATACCGATAGAATTTAGCACGGCTAGTTGACTGGCGGATTTTTACGAAATTAATATAAATCTTATCATGTAAGACCAGGAGTGAATTATAATTTAAAAGGCACTTCAACGAGGGTCTTGTCCCAGGCAAGTTTCATGACGCCTTGTTTTTCCCCTTTACTTTCAAATTGAATGGTGAAATTTTCAACGGTGCTGTTCAACTGTGTAGCAGGGGCACTTACCCTTAATACATCATTTTTATCATTGTAACTATACGCACCCCAATAATCAAGATCGCTATTTAAAATAATGGTCCATTCTTTTTCTCCCGGGATCGTAAAAAGTGCATAGGTACCGGCCTTTACTTTCTTTCCGCTCAATTCTACATCCTGGTAAAATTTAATCTCAGTAGCTTCGTTAGCCCCGGCTCTCCACACTTTGCCGTATGGAGTAAGTTTACCGAAAAGTTCCCTTCCATTTTTTTGAGGTCTGCTGTACACAACCCGGATTAAAGCCTTTTCACCCGGTTTTCTGTCATGAGCGAAATTATCCGGAAAATAAGCCATGTCCATCGGACTCTTGTCCAGGCCTTTAAAGGTCTGTGATTGCAATACACTGACAAATAAAGTGATGAAGATTACCGATAACAAAATTCCTTTCATAATTATTGTTTTTATAAAGCAATGTTAGGAATCTTCTGTTAAAGCACCTTGTTTATTTGCCATCTATATGAGCGGCCCAATCTGCGTATTCTGAGATTCCAAGAATATTAAAGCTAACGCTCTAAGGCAGCCATCACCATTTTTTTGTAACTATTGCCAACTGGCAGTTGCCTGCTGCTGATCTCTATCGTTTCTGCCGTAAACGCATTAATATTGTTTAGCGCTACAATAAAAGATTTATGAATGCGCAAAAATCCCTGCGTGCCGAGTTGTAACTCCATAATTGGAGTGACCGGTAGGTGATGATCTCCTTTTGTCTGGTGACCACTTTCACATAATTTCCCCTCCCTTCCAGGTAAAGAATTTCCTCCAGCAGAACCTTTACCATTTTCCTGTCTTCTTTCAGGTAAATGAATGAAGTGGATGTACTGACCGGAGTTGCAAGAGATGGTTCATGATAACCTGTATATGACTAATTTCCCTTTCCAGCAATATAACGCTTTTACCGGCTTCATACACCATATATCGCATGAGGTCAGAAAGTTTAAGAACAACTTCCGCTGCCACATCAGATCGCTGCAGGATAAGTCCGTATAAACTGTTTAGTGTATTAAAGAAAAAATGTGGCTGCATCTGCGTTTGCAAATATTTCATTTCCGAAACCAGTTGTTCTTTTTCGGCAAGTTGCAGGCGTTGCTGGTTCTGATACCAGTATTTCATCACTTTAATAGTGCCCGCAACAATAACGGTGGAATTGATAATAAGTATGATGCGGACTATAGTGTTTATGTTCAGGTATAAAGCGCTACTCTTGCTCCCATCGTTGAACCATGGATGAAAGAAATATACAAGAATAGCCTGTTCCAGCAGGCCGGCACCGATCAGCGAAACGATAAAAATAATGGAAAATGCAGCTATCTCTCTCCTGAGTAAAAATACCGGCAGCAGAAAATAAATGGTCCAATAAGTCATCAGCATCCGTCCCGGCAAAAAAAAGGCTTCATATACAAATGACCGGATATAGTGGTCCCTGCCTGATCCTTCCGCCCACACGACGCCAAAGAAGATCCAGATGGATAACCAAAATGCCATATGCCACAGCAACCGGTTCCTTAAAAAAATATGTGTATTGTCCTGGCTAAATCATACGGCCTTATGATGTTAAATATCTGAAAAAATCATTAGCAGTAAATCATTATTATGTGAACGCCTGAAAATGCTATGCGAATGGCCTTTTTTGACCATTAACCAATTAACACTTTTACTGTTTAGTGAGCAATGCTCCGTCTTTGTGTATACTTTGCATTTTTCTTTTCTTTCGCCTTTGTGGTTTCTTTTTAACCACAAGGGGCTCAAAGGTCACACAAAGAAGGCACTAAGATAGTCTGACCATAAATAATCCTTTGCTGCTTTCAACAGTAAGGAAATAGGAACCACCCGCTAATGTGGAAACGTTTAGATGAACGTTTCTGCTCACGTCGAGATCATAATTTTGCCTTAAAACAGCAGAAGCTCATGCGTCCAGCACTTTTATTGTAATCTCCCCGCTTTCCACTGCAGTACTGAAGTATATCTGCATTGTCCTTACTACCGGGTTAGGTGCAATGCGAATACCTTTATTATTATCTTCCAATAATACTGCTGTCCTTATTTCAGAGTAGTTAAACTTTCCGTCTATATCTACCTGCTTTAAGCGGTAATAATACTTTACCATGACCTATTGAACTTAATTTTTGATTTAGGAAGTTGTACAAACACCAGCCGCTAAGAACCAAATCGATGTTAAGATTAAATTTTAAAATTCTCCTTTTATTAATGTTCTATTTTTGTATGCCATTTTATTCATCAAAAATTTGTTTGTGAAACCATTAAGTCTATTCCTTTTAGTTATACTGGCCTTTACGGAAACAGGTTATTGTCAAAGCGTGCTACAAAACGGTTTCTACAGGGCAACGCTCACCAGGCAGGATAGTAACATGGTGGTTTTTAATCTGCAGGTAGACGATATCAATGGAAAAAAGCGCCTGCAAATCCTTAATGCGGAAGAAAAGATCCTTGTGTCAGATGTCAGCATAAAAAATGATTCCGTAAACTTTCGCATGCCTGCTTTCGAATCGGAATTTAAATCAACTATACAGAGTGACGGCTCACTGAAAGGCGTGTGGATTAATCGAACTGCTTCGACAACGCAGTATTGGCCTTTTGCTGCCGTTCCCGGACAAAACTGGCGTTTCGCGGAAAACCAGGGAAAAGCCACGAACGACATCAACGGAAAATGGGAGGTCAGCTTTACAAGACCAAATAATACCATCAGGCCTGCAATTGCATCATTTAAACAAACAGGTAATAAGCTTACCGGAACTTTTTTGACGCCCTCCGGGGATTACCGTTACCTGCAGGGTATAGTGACCGGCGACTCCTTATATTTGTCTGCTTTTGATGGATCAAATGTCTATCTCTTCAGTGCAAAACTAGAAAATCAACAT
Source organism: Chitinophagaceae bacterium (assembly GCA_037718865.1). GTDB lineage: Bacteria > Bacteroidota > Bacteroidia > Chitinophagales > Chitinophagaceae > JADCRZ01. The sequence goes on from JBBJMP010000001.1 coordinate 650,549, forward strand.
ACGATTACCGGTGGATTATTCAGGTCTGGCATTGCAGGTAAAGAAAAATGGGAAGCCGTTCGAAACGAAAAAGCAACCCTGCCAAGTCATGCACCATCCCTTAAAGAAGGATCATCCCGATTAAACTTTACCTTTAAGGATATCAACGGAAGGATGGTTTCCATCAATGACGAGCGTTTTAAGAATAAAGTGGTGATCATCCAGCTCATGGGTTCGTGGTGCCCTAATTGTTTGGATGAAACAAAATTCTTAAGTGAATACTATAACAGGAATCGTTCTCGGGGCGTAGAAGTAATTGCCCTGGCTTATGAATATTCTACCGATTTTGAAAGATCACAGAAAAGCCTGCGCCGGTTTCAGCAGCTATACAACGTTCAGTACCCCATGCTGATAACAGGTGTTACTGCCAGTGATACGATGAAAACGGAAAAGACCCTGCCCCAGCTAACCCCTATACGTGCTTTTCCAACTACCCTCTTTCTCGACAAGAAAGGCTATGTCAGAAAACTGGAATCAAGTTATTATGGTCCGGTAACAGGAGAATTTCATGAGGCCTTTAAAAAAGAGTTCTTTGAGACAGTGAGCGGCCTGATCGGGGAAAAATAATTTTATCATAATGGCATATCCATCCTGATAAAAAAAGCCAATTCGGTTAGGACTGACTGACCAAGGGCTGAGAGGAGGTTGTGCTGTTCAAGTCCCTATACCCGTGGTTGGTGTTTTCACCAACCACCCGCGGGGCGGAATGCTTATCTGTTTCTAATTTGCTCCCTTGACTAAGATCTTTAATCGTTTATGCATCACGGCCTCTCCGCTGTGGGTTGGTGAAAACACCAACCACGGGTTTGAGAGGGGATCATTTATTGCTAATACTTCCAATCCACGCCAGTATCTTTCCAGCTTTTTGAGTTAGCAGAATCCAGCACGGCCTGGCAGACCTTTTGCGTTTCAAAGGCTTCAGCAAAAGTTGGGGAGCAGGGCTGTCCGGTTTCCAGGCTCTTGATAAAATCTGCTACCTGGTGAATAAACGTATGTTCATAACCGATACTAGTACCCGGAATCCACCATCTTTTCATATAAGGCTGATCGCTGTCTGAGACATGGATCGATCGCCACCCCCGCACAATTGAATCATCACTATGATCGAAGAATTCGAGCCGGTTCATATCATGCAGGTCCCAGCGTATGGAGGCATGTTCTCCGTTGATCTCAAAAGTGTATAGGGCCTTGTGGCCACGCGCATAGCGGGTAGATTCGAAAACACCTAAAGATCCGTTTTCGAAATGACAATGGAATATGCAGGCATCATCAATACCTACTTTCTGTACCTGCCCCGTTAACTGGTGAACGCGTTCTTTGACAAAGGTCTCCGTGACTGCAGACACATCGCGTATTCCGCCGTTCATCCACATGGCCGTGTCTATGCAATGCGCCAGTAGATCGCCGGTAACACCGGAGCCGGCAGCCTCTGCATCCAGTCGCCACAGGGCTTCTCCGCCTTGCGGGAGGTCGGCGTTGATTGTCCAGTCCTGTAAAAAATTTGACCGGTAATGAAATATCTTGCCAAGCTTTCCTGAGTCGATCACCTGTTTGGCCAGGGTAACTGCCGGTACCCTGCGGTAGTTATACCAGACGGTATTAGGTACACCCGCTTTTTCAATGGCAATGACCATGCCGCGCGCTTCTTCCAATGTTCGCGCAAGGGGTTTCTCGCAGAGGATCATCTTACCGGCTTCCGCAGCAGCGATTGCAATTTCAGCATGGGTATCATTTGGCGTGCAGATGTCTACGGCATCAATGTCATCACGCGCAATGACGGCCTTCCAGTCGGTTTCGTATGACTCGTAGCCCCATTGTTCGGCAAAAGCGCGAACCTTATCCTCCCTCCGCGAACAGATTACTTTTAATACCGGCCTGTATTCGAGCTCGGGAAAGAAATCACCTATGCGTTTATATCCGTTTGAATGCGTTCTTCCCATCAAACCACCACCGATCAATCCAATTTTTAATTCCTTTTTTGTTGACATGTTGTAGCTGTTTAGCGTTGAATTTATAGTTCATTTATTCCTCCCGCCATCCATGCAGTTGCCTTACTTTGATCATAAAGGACAGGATATCGTTCCAAGTCTTTTGCTCCGTCATCACGGCGTTGGGAAACATACATCCGTCCCAGCAAATGTGTGTAAAGGCTTTGGTCAGCTCTCCATTTTCTTTCCGGAGCCAATGGCCGGCATCCACCGGAATGTCCAGTTTTCCATTTGGATCTGTTGAAAGGCAATGCCTTCCGGTTTTGTCGTGTGATCCTGTGCCGTGTACCGTGCCATCGTTCTGCGCCACATGAAAATCGATGGTCCATGGACGGAGTGCAGCAGTAAGGGTTTTGAGGCCTTCAGTCAAGGCCTCGCGGTCGTTCCAGTCGAAGTTCTCCGGCAGGATCCTATCTTGCGGGCTGTTATAACCCAGAAGATATAACAGCGTATGCGCCATATCTGCCTGGAAACCGATGTTGGGACGATCGACCGCTTCCAGGGTTTCAACCATGGCCCTCCAGCTATGCATGCCGCCCCAGCAGATCTCGCCCTCAGCTGCCAGCTTTTCACCGTAACCCGCGGCCACATCGCAGGCTTCCCGGAAGGTGTCTGCAATCAATTTTGTTCCTTGTTCCGGATCTTTTGTCCAGGTCAATGGGTCGGTTGCCGAATCGATACGGATCACTCCATAAGGATGAGCGCCTTCTTCCCGTAAGATCTTTGAAACATGGCAGGCCTTTCGAACCTGATCCACAAACCGGCTGCGTTCTTCCGGGTTACCCATGGCGGAGCCTCCTGTCGGAGGCCAGATGGGTGCCACCAGAGATCCGATAGTCAAATTCCTTCGGGTGACTTTTTCAGCCAGTTGTTTAATACCATCGTCCGTACTATCAATATCGAAATGTCCCTCAAACAGGCCAATGTCTATGCCATCGAACCTGATGCCGTCGACCTCAGCCGCAGCGGTGAGGTCAAGCATTTCATCGAGGGAAATGACCGGCTCCGAACCGGGGCCCTTGCCCACAATACCGGGCCAGGAAGCATTATGAATCTTTGGATAATTATTTTCTTGCATATGGTTTGAATAAGTGAATGAGTAAATATTGTAGGAAGTTTAAGGTTTAACGTTTAAGGTTTTAAACTATTTTATTAAGTGAGACTATACGCTTTGGAGAACCTTAAACCTCAAACCTCTATCCCCAGATCCGGATTTCCGGGGCCAAAATGTTTCAGGATTACGATCGGGTCAGTAGTTGACGGATTTACGATCGTCACTCCCTCTTTGGCTGCCGCTTCGCTGATAAAGAATTCATCATTGGTTAACTGTCCGTAACGGATCAACGCAGGAGTTTCGATATCCCATACGCCCATCTTACCATGTCCCTGCATCACAATAATGCCATAAGCTGCTCCATCTTTGATGGTAACTGTAACGCCGGGATGGATGGTAAGCTCTTTGGCACTGAAAGCCTCCGATTTATAACACACCCAGTTTTCCACGTAACCGCCTGCGTTCATTTCATCCATCGATCTGACTGGCCTCGGACGCATGTAACGGTGCTGCTGCAACTGGGGATCCAGGTTCAGTTCCCAGTCGATCACATCAAGCAGTTGTTCGTAATCACCTATGCTTTCCTGCGGAGTTCCGTTCCATAATAATTCCTCCGGGATGATCGCTTCATTTACGAGTGACTGGTACATGGCAAAAACATCGGATGCCTTTTGCGGCTCATAAGTGCACATACTTCCGGGGGCATGAAGCAGTCCTGGCGGAACATCCCAGCCGGTTCCTGGTTCGAGTCGGAAAGCCTGTGAATAGTTGGTGATCTTGTTGTCACCCTTTGTGAAATTGACCAGGCATTGCCGGATATCTTCCCTAGAAGTGCCAGGTGCAATACCCATAAACGTATAGGGAAAGTCACCCCCATGATTATTCAATTGGGGTGGAAAATAATACGCCTCGGGTTTACCCATCTGGCCGATGAGAGCGGCCTTTTCGTCATTGTGATGGATATGGTGTGGCAGGGGGCCCATGTTGTCAAAAAATTTGGAGTACATGGGCCAGCTGCCATGTTCGTTCCATAATCGTTCGCCGATCAGGGAGCCTCCAAGCTGGCTGATGGCATCTCTTAGCAAAGTCCGTTCTTCTGCCGAGCCATCTTTAAAAACAATAAAACTCAGGCCCTCGTTTTCACCGGTCAGCGGGCCATTTTTTGCCGGTGTGGTTGAAGAAAGCCATCGTTCGTCTATGCCTCCCCGTTGACCTCCCAGCACATAGTAGTCGTCGGGATGCAGCTTTATCCGTCGGCCAGGCACACAAAATGATCGTGGCACCCAGGTTGGAGCAAGACGTAAAATCCCTTTCCCCTGTTCCATTGCTTTTTCAGCTAAAGATTGTTTTTCCATGGTTTTGTATTAAAAATTAACTTTTAATCAGCCCTCGTTGAATTTGTAAAAACGTATTTATTTTTTCCTGCTGGTTCAACACTTCAATGTCAAGATCGTAAATCCGGCTCTCACCCGGCGGTATAAAAATCAACTCATTCTGTTCCCTGGCCCTGGCCTGCCCAATGGGTGGATTAGTCGCAGGTTCCAGGCCCGTTACATATTCGCCCTTGCCCCAGTGCTGCCAGTTGGTTAACCAGGGCAATTGCTTTTTCAGAAATCGTAAGCTCACAGCAATGCCAAGCCGTGAATTATATAACCCCGAAACACACTGTCCTGAAGCATCGGCAGCGATGTCGATAAAGGCCGCCTCCTCGCCCGTACCGCTATGTTCGTCTAAGGGTGCGGGACATTTACGGAAATTATTTTGGTTGTTGAAAATCTTATTGTTTACATCGCCATCACGGGATACCCAGTTGCCATCCCAGATGAGGTCGGTTCCTTCATCAACCAGGGGCCATCCGAAGTTACAATGATAAAGCATCATGTGGGGAGCAGGTGTGTTACCTCGGTTTATTACTTCATCATGAATGTGAATCCATGCATGTCCCAGCTTTCCCGATATGGTCCTTTTCAACTCGAGTAACGGACCTAAAACCCGGGATTGTTTCATCGTACCCGTGATGCTCATCTCCAGGATTCCCGCCTCTGGGTCAGGTTGCCTGATCAATTCCATTTCGGCCGGAGTATTGGAGATTTGCCCATGAAGGCCACGCTCTCCGAAAACGTCAGATTCGGGACCACCGACATGGTCGAGCCCGCAGGTAGTAATCAGCCCTCCCCCAAAGGTTCTCAGCCAATCGAGGCCCCGGTGCGAAAAAGGCTGCGGAAAGGTTATGGCGGAATGGCTCAGCCAGGCCAGGCTATGCTGATTATAAAAGGCATCTGCAATATCCATTGCCCGGTCGATGACCACTTTATACCGCAGGCCTGTTCCGGTATTTATCCATGCAATGCGGGTTCCCCGGCCGGTTCCGTTATCTAATACAGCCGTCTCAATACCGCCAAGCTGAGCGGGATTGGATATTTTGTCGCGCCAGGTTTCAGGTGTCAAATGGTTGGTTTTCTTAATAACGATGATGGTTATGCGCTTTCAGCTATTTGTTATGAGTTTCATTCTTTGTGTTTTTCCTACAATACCTGAGCAGAATACGGAAAGTCTTTAGGATCTGGCTTAGTAATGACTAATGTATGAAAATAGTCTGACAAAGAAAGGTTCGAATAAGCGGAAATGTGTAATAATATTTTATTACTCACCCTGAAAGGATGGAAGTTGCCTGGCCTTCATTTGTTTTGTGCTGTCTGCAATTTTTTCATAGATTGCTATACATTAGCCCGGTTTAAACCAACAAGCACATATGAAACATACTATATTTTTTCGGATTGGGATCATATTCGTCCTATTTGTGATCAGTAGTGGAAAAATTTTCAGCCAGGCAGCTCGTGATAAAAACGGTTTTGTGCAGATCTTCGATGGCAAAACACTTAAGAACTGGGAAGGAGACCCTGTTTACTGGAGGGTGGAAAACGGCAGCATAGTCGGCGAGGTCACCCCGACGACGCTTTTGAAAACCAATACCTTCCTGATCTGGCGCGGCGGTCAGCCCGCCGATTTTGAATTTAAGACAGAATTCCGGATTGCTTCCACAGGGAACAGCGGTATCAATTACCGCAGCGAACAATTAAAAGATGTACCCCACGCATTAAGAGGGTACCAGGCCGATATTGATGGAACAAATCGATACACTGGCCAGAATTATGAAGAACGAGGACGTACCACATTGGCCTATCGCGGACAAAAAACGGTGGTAAACAAGCAGCCAAATCCTACAACGCCGCCATCGCTGCAACCCAATATTAAAAGTAACGCCTGGACGGAGACAACTGTGACGAGCTCGTTAGGGAACATGGATTCGTTAAAATTGCATATTAAGAACCAAGACTGGAACGAGTGCCATATTATAGCCAAAGGCAACAGGTTGCAGCACTATATTAATGGGGTGCTGATGAGCGATGTTACTGACGATGACCCGATCAATCGTAAGATGAAAGGACTTCTCGGCGTACAGGTGCACGTGGGTCCACCCATGAAGGTAGAGTACAGGAACTTAAGATTGAAGCGATTATAAGTAAGATAATCTCAACATTATTATTATCAGTTGATTTATGAAAACGATCGGCATTATCGGAGGACTAACCTGGCTTTCTACCATAGATTATTACCGGCTTCTCAACCAGATAGGCAATCAAAGATGCGGTGGTAATGAATATCCCAATATCATTGTATACTCTGTAAATTTTGGTGAGTTTAAGGTCCTTACCGAAACCCAGCGCTGGAATGATATTGCTATTCTCCTATCGGGCATCGCGAAAAAATTACAAGACGCCGGCGCAGATTGTCTATTGATAGGCGCCAACACTATGCACCGCGTAGCTGATGAAGTGCAACAGGCTATAACCATTCCCGTCATTCATATTGCCGAAGAGACTGCAAAGGTAATCGCCGCTCAGAAACTGAAGAAGTTGGCTTTGCTAGGAACCAGGTACACCATGGTATTTGATTTTTTCAGGAACAAACTGGCTTTGCAGGGTATTGATTCAATGATACCTGGTGAAAAGGATATCGGCTACATCAACAACGCGATATATACCGAAATGGGTAAAGGTCTTTTCCTTCCGGAAACAAAGTCAGGGTTCCTTGAAATTATCGATGGACTGGTACTGCAGGGTGCTGAAGGGATCATACTAGGCTGTACGGAGATTCCCATACTCATCAAAGCAGAAGATTGTCGTGTTCCTGTTTTTGACACTACGCTTATTCATGCACAGGCGGCCATCGAATTTGCATTGGGATAATCTACAGTTTAATGCAGGCATATTTCTTTATCACCCCATTGAGAAATTCACCCGACGATCTTCCTGAGCGTACTACCTCTTCATACTGATTCCAGACACTTACCGGGACATCGAAATATTGATAAACATCCCCGTGATTGTACTCCACCTCAACTATTTCATTTTTTTCCAGGTATTTAATACTTCTGGTGACGGACGATTCCGGCGTGGCCAGGAAATGTATGCCTGATGACTTATTATACCAAGGTGATTTCTTTGGCATTGTTTGGATGACAAAAAAAATTATGCCGTGGACTGGATTTCATTTTCCTTAACCACCCGGTTGCATTAATGCCCCCGGACGGGGGCTACCGTTTTTACTAAGTGATAATAAACAATTCGCATATACTGATCTATTAAGGGTAGCCCCGCCGGGGCAATGGATAAAGATGATCAAACTCTACAAACGTTTTACCCCTGACCGGGGTAATAAGGCACTGGCAGGAATGATTTAAACATCACCTTATGAATGTTCAAAAGATGTATCCTAACGGAAACCTCCCGAAGAGGGCAGGTTTGCACAGCAAACCGCGCTGCCAAAGCCTTGCAAGCGGTTGCATTAATGCCCCCGGACGGGGGCTACCGTTTTTACTAAATAATAATAAACAATTCGCATATACTGATCTATTAAGGGTAGCCCCGCCGGGGCAATGGATAAAGATGATCAAACTCTACAAACGTTTTACCCCTGACCGGGGTAATAAGGCACTGGCAGGAATGATTTAAACATCACCTTATGAATGTTCAAAAGATGTATCCTAACGGAAACCTCCCGAAGAGGGCAGGTTTTCACAGCAAACCGCGCCTGCCAAAGCCTTGGCGGCGGGCAAGGCCGGGGTGGCTATTCTTCCTCAACATCCTGTAAGATCCTGTCCGGTAACTGCTTTTGCGCGTTAGCACCCATTCTCTTCAGTTCTTCAACCTTGTTAATGATATTCCCATTACCGGTAGACAATTGGCGGAAAGCTGCTTCATAGGCCTGGTTTGCTTCGCCGATCTTTTTTCCAACCATCTCCAGATTTTCCACAAAGCCGGCAAACTTGTCGTACAATCTTCCCGCTTTATCCGCTATGTCAATGGCATGCCTGTTCTGTTGCTCCACTTTCCACAGGTCTGCAATGATCCTAAGCACGGCAAATAAATTGGTCGGACTTACCAGCAATATTTTTTTATCATAAGCGTACTTCCACAACTGCATGTCCGTTTTTACTGCCTCGAAGAAGGCAGGTTCGATGGGGATGAAAAGCAAAACATAATCCAATGCCGATGCAAACCTGGGATAATTTTTCCGGCTCAGCCCGTCAATGTGTGCACGGATAGAACGGGCATGTTCCTGCATGCATTTTTTCTGAGACTCCGCCTCGCTGCAAGCCACGAATTGGTCCCAGGCGATCAGGGAGCATTTCGAGTCGATGATCACTTTGCGCTGGTCAGGATAATAAATGGTAACATCGGGTTGCAGGGCTTTGCCGTTTTCGTCTTTGATAATATTACCCGTATTGTCCCTGATGTATTCCTGTACGAAATATTCTCTTCCCTTGCTGAGGCCGCTGTTCTCCAGCAAACTTTCCAGGATCATTTCGCCCCAGTTGCCCTGCATCTTATTGCTTCCCTTCAGGGCCGTAGTAAGGTTGTTGGCTTCAAGGCTGACCTGCTGGCTGGTTTCTATTAAACGCTGCACTTCTTTACCCAGTGAAAACCTTTCCTTGCTTTCTTTATCATAAGTGTCTATCTCCTTTTTGTGTGTTTCAAGTTTTTCTTCTGCGGCATGGAATTTTGCTTTAAACATGGCCAGCTGCCCCTGCAGCAATTCGTTTTCTTTCTGATAACGTTTAGACACTGTATACTGGTCATTCAGGAACAGCAATTCGCTTTCAGCTTTGGTACACCGGCTGATCAGCGATTCTTTTTCAAGATGGCCGTCTTTAATTTCAAGTTGTAAGCGGGCAAGTGCCTGTATTTCCTCCTGAAGCCTGTCATTCAGCATCTTTAATTTACCGGCGGCAAAGGACCGGTAGAGAAACCAAACGATGATACCTGTAAAAAGGATAGCTGCCACAAAAGCAACGATAATGGGTACTGTCATAGTAAACGTATAATCCTCAAAAATAAGGATGCAGCCTTAGTCAGCCGCAGATTCAGTAATCTTTTTAAAGACATCTTCTACCCATCTGCGAATCTGCGGCTAACTACAGTACAGGCTGAAAACGCACTACCTGCAGTGAAAATTCTTTTGATGGTGGCAAAGTAGGATCCGACAATTCATTCATTTTTGAATTAAGCACATAGATATCATTTTTTTTCATTGCAGCCGTGGTTGGCTGATGGAACCGGTCAGCTGCCTTTGTAGATGCTTTGACTTCAGCAGATGCCCAGTTGTCGGTGCTTGCAAGCCGGAATATTTTGTGGATACCCTTGTTCTGCACTAGAACCAAAGAACCCTCGCTGTCCCACAACAGGCCGTCTGCACCCGGAAAAAAAGTTTTTATTTGTATCCTGGTGATCTTCGTCGGATCTTTTATATCTACTTTGTATAAATTTCCATCGGTATTGTGTGCTACAATAAGAAATCCCTTGGGGCTCCATACTATGCCGTTCAAACCGGTACCTATGCTCTTGAACCACTCGCTTTGGGCAAATACAACGGGCTTCATTTGTGCATCCAATTTATAGATCACGGGTGAATAACTATCTGTAATATAAATGTTGCCAGCATCGTCAAGGACAAGGTCATTGGCTAAATGTTTTGCTTCATATAGGCCGGCCAGGTTGATGTCATCCACTTTTTTTCCTGAAGTCAGGTCAAGACTAATTAGGTGGATAAGTTTTTTAAAGGTTGACGAATCCCTGTACCTGCTGTAGTGCGGGTCACCGGTACACACCCATAATTTGTTACGCTTAAGATCCACCTTCATTCCAAAGCTTGACTTCAGGGATGAGTCCACGTAAAATTCCTTATATACACCCTGGGCAGTCACCGTTCCTATCGTTCCGGTTGTAACGGAAGAAACATAGAATATATCAGACTTCTCATTATAAGCAACCCCTTCAGGATACATATAAGGCGCTTCAAAAGATAAACGCTGGGTTTGTGCAACTAGGCCTATTGAATATGACGCTGACGCTATCACTAAAATAATATAATGTATTGTTTTCATATTGTCTTATTTATCACCTGGGGTATTGGTTACCGTTACACTATAAATTACGCCATTGGCATCATCCGAAATGTACACCACACCTTTGTCTGAGATCGCTAACCCGGCCGGCCTGCCAAAGCGGGACTTTCCATCCTTACTTAAAAAGCCGGATAAAAAATCTTCAACCCCAACCGGGTTGCCGTTTTCAAAACGGAGACGCTGCACTTTATAGCCATCGGGGTTTTTCTTATTCCACGATCCATGCCAGCAAACTAACGCATCATCCCGGTAATCAGTCGGAAAGCCGGCAGCGTTCGTCATGAATTTCATGCCGATTGGAGCACTATGTGCAGGAAAGGTCAGAACGGCGGGTTGGGTTGTTTTGGCGTAGGCTTCTTTGGTTGTCCCCAGCGGGTCTTCCCTGGTCTGGTCTACCTCTTGTTTACCGTACACCAATGGCCATCCATAATTTCCACCTTCGATGATCTTGTTCAATTCTTCAGGGGGAATGTCATCACCCCGCCAGTCGGTACCATGGTCCAATCCCCAAAGCTCCCTGGTCTGCGGGTGCCAGTCAAAGCCTATCGTATTGCGCAGGTTACGGGCGAAAATCTTCCGGTTGCTGCCATCAGCATTAGCCCGTAAGATCGTAGCATGTTCAGGATTGGTTTCCTTGCAGTCGTTGCAGTCGGATCCTACGGTAATATATAACATACCATCCGGCCCGAAAGCGATGGTGCGGTTATCATGTTGACTGCCTTCCGGAAGATCCCTGATCAGGGTGTCGAGAGCCCCAACCATACCGTCCGCGCCCAGGCGCCCCCTGGCCAATTTCTTTGCGGAACAAAGGTAGAGCCAACCCTCATGAATGGTGATGCCATGCACGCCGCCGAATTGAGCAATGACGGTCTTCAGATCGTCAAACTTCCCGTCTCCATTTGTATCGGTAAGTTTAAGTACGTCACCTACATCCCGTCTCGTCACATATAGCGCACCGTTAGTCCCCAGCGCTAACATGCGTGGTTTACCAAGGCCGGTAGCAGAAACTGATACCTTAAAGCCAGACGGCGTTTTTAACCGGCCGACCATGCTTTCCTGAAAATCTTCATGCTGCGGGAACAAAGTGTTAACGGTAGCGGAAGTTGGACCGGAAGGCGGCAAACCCTTTTGGGCTAAAAGTGAAGTTAAAAAAAAGGAGGTCAGAATCAGGCAAATGCCCTGTTTAAAAAACTGATGAGTCATAAATTGCAATTATAGTTGTTGCTTATACTGCTGGCCGACCAAGCCGGGCCATTATTGAGACCCGGTATTCATGGAGAGGCTGAAACGTTAAAAGGCCGGTCTCCTAAGTGGCCCGACCTTCTATTACAAATGCCTTCTAAATCGTTTGGTTTTTACTGGATAAAGCACATCATAAGCCGTCTCGTAACCTGCATCAGATATGGTTATCCGCCTTTTTTCCACCTTGGTTTTTCTAACCTGGTAAATGATCACACTTATTGCAAGTGTTGAGACAATGCCGAAAGCAAGCTTATACGTTTTCATCACTAAGATTGTTACAACAATATAATAATAAAAAGGCCATTTGGTTCAGATCTTACTTTAAAAAAATACGGTTTTTATCTTCTCCAATGCCCTTTCGAGGTTGATCCCTTCTTCAAGAACACCAGCGAATATATCCCCTTGTTCTTTTAACCTGCCCAGGGTATTGTGGATATTGAAGTCGCTGATCCGGAGACCTTTTTTTACTTCTTCCCAATGCAGCGGTGTTGAAACGGGTGCAAAGGCCTTCGGCCGGAGTGAGTAAGCCGCTGCCACCGTAGCCTGCGGACGATTCTGTAAAAAATCAAGATACATCTTTCCCTTTCTTTTTGTAGTCAGGCGTTCGATACTGGTATATGCCGGGATCTGTGCGTTCACCAGTTTTACGATCACGCGGCCGAATTCTTTTGAATCTTCGTAGGTATACTTTGCTCCCAAAGGAATATAAATATGCAGCCCCGTAGACCCTGAGGTTTTACAATAACAAGGCACTTCGGCCGCATCAAGCAACTGTTTGGTAACATTAGCGGCTTCAATCACCTGGTCAAAAGTGTTTTTATCAGGGTCAAGGTCAATAATACACCAGTCCGGATGATCAGGTTTTTCTTTCCGGCTATGCCAGGGATTCATTTCTATACATCCCATGGAGGCAATAAACATCAAGCTGGCTTCATTAGTGCAAACCAGGAAATTCTTGTCCCGGCCATCGCGTTCACTGTGATATGGAAATGTATCTATCCAGGCAGGTACCTTACCCGTTACGTTCTTCTGGTAAAAACTTATTCCTTCTATACCGTGAGGATGCCGGTTAAGCGACTGAGGCCTGTCTGTCATATAGGGCAACATATATGGCGCCACCTGGTAATAGTAATTCAGCATATCCCGTTTGGTAACCGGCTTTCGCCTGGCCGGCCAGTATATTTTGCTGAGGTTTTTAAATTTCAGATCATGACCTCCAATATTCCTTACCTGGGTTTCGTCGCGGGGGTTTAATAAAGACCTTCTTTCTTTCCTGCCCGGTAAACTAAGCAGCTTTTTTCCAACAAGGATGTTTTCTTCATTAACCAGCCCGGCAATAGATACCGGCTGTTCCATAATTACTTCCTGTGCATTTTTATCCTCCCTCAATCCTTTGAAAGATGGGTGACGGATGGCGCCTCCTTTTGTCTGTTCCCGATAGCTGATTTCGGCTACCAGTTCAGGTTTTACCCAGGTAACCTCAGCCTTTGGCGGATCTGGACGGAACCGGGATGGTTTATTATAGTCCGGCACCTGGCTGGACGGGCATTCCGTAACGATCAACGGCTTTAGTTTCTCAAGTATTTCGGTTTGCACCCGGTTATTAAACCCTGTGCCCACAGGAGTAACAAACCGGAATTTATCCTGATCAAATACGCCCATTAAAAGAGCACTGAATTGCTTGGAGGTATTTTCGTTTCGCGTATAACCACCGATGACCATTTCCTGCCGCTTTTCCGTCTTGATCTTCAACCACTCTTTCGAACGAAGGTCGGGCGTGTACAAGCTATCCGCTTTTTTTGCCATGATGCCTTCTAGTCCCATTTTGTCGGCCAGCTCAAAAAATTCTTTGCCGGTGGCATCATAATTTTTACTCAGTTTAATAAGTCCCTCTCCGGGAATAACAGATTCAAGAATCTTCTTTCGCTCGGTAAAAGTGAGGCCCATCAGATTTCTTCCATTCAACCATAAAATGTCAAAAAGGTAATAGGCAAGGTGCCCATCGGCTTCGCTACGCCAGTTTTGAAGATCCCCGAAATCTGCTGCGCCTTTTTCGTTCTGTACAATTATTTCGCCATCAACTACTGCATTAATTTGCCATAACTTCAGCGCTTCGTGAATAGAGTAATACTTTTCGTTGAATGATTTGTTGTTCCTGGAGCGGATATCTACGGAGCCTTTATTCAGGTATGCCAAGGCACGGTAACCATCCCATTTTATTTCGTAAATCCAGCCGGGTTCGTCAATGGGTTGGTCAACCAGGGTGGCCAGCATGGGTTTTATATCCGTTGGAAATCCTGATTTTTTGCCTTTGCCAGAAGGCTCGGGTTCTGTTGATGGGATCGTTTCCATATATTGGGCATTTTACTGCGATCGTTAATGTATTATTGAGATACAAACATTCCCCGGCTGCTCAAGCTCCGATTAGGTTATGTATAAATCGTGCCAGATCTCGCATTCTATTGCCAAGAAAAACTGTAGCATAAGAATTGAAAGAGTCGGACAGATGATCCGTCTTCTTTTATAAACACCCGGTTTTTGCTCTGCAAAACCTGGCTTTTCCTTTAAAAGGAAGTGAGCAAAATTGTGAAAATATTGAGAAAAGCCTCAAAGACTATTTGAATTCTATTCCGTTATCTTTGCCCACTTTGTAATCGCCTATCCTTAACCAGACTGATTACAGAAATCGCAAATAACTGATATGAAGAAATTTTTTGTTCTTTTGAGTGTCTTACTGGCAGGTGCAAGTGTTTACGCTCAGAGAGATTCAACAACCCCTGTGACCGTATCCCGAGACACTACGTCCCCTGTTATCAGAACCCCTGCAATCACATCCCCCACTCCGAAAAAAAGGGATTGGAGTAAAGTATCACTGTCCAACCGCTCGAATGATCATTTTATGGTTCAGGTGGGATATGATTCCTGGTTAAACAAACCAGATAGTATTCTGACAAAGGGAATTTCGCGAAGCCTGAATATATACTTTATGCTGGACTTTCCCTTCAAAACAAATCCACGCTTTAGCATAGGACTGGGTGCCGGCATGTCAGGAGGCAGCATTTTCTTTGATAAGACAATCATAGCCATTGCAGGCTCAGGAACCAGATTAAACTTCCGGAATGTTGCCGATACAAACTATTATAAAAAATACAAACTGGCCACCACTTATGCGGAAGTTCCCCTAGAGCTCCGCTTTACCGCCAATCCGCAAAATAATGGTAAAAGTTTTAAGGTGGCCATCGGGGGCAAAGTAGGCACCATGTTGAATGCACATACCAAGGGAAAGAACCTTCAATCCAAATCCGGCTCTACACTTAATTCATTTACCATCAAAGAAAGCTCCAAGCGCTTCTTTAATTCTACAAGGCTCGCTGCGACGGCGAGGGTCGGATATGGCGTGTTCAGCGTATTTGGTGTTTACCAGATCAACAACTTTCTTAAAGAAGGCGCCGGTGCGGATATTCGGCCGTATTCCATTGGAATAGCTTTTAGCGGACTTTAATCAGGCAACCATTTCTCACAGTCCACTTCTGTCATGGCACTCCTGTGGCCAGACTCAAAACGACGCACAATCTGACCACAAAAGTGGCCCGACTTCATTACCTTTATTTTAAACTGAACAAATTTGATAGATAAAAAAAACGGTATTGAACAGGAAGTAAAGGCATTACTGGTTGGGGTTATCCAGAACGGGCAAACGGACCAGCGGGTGCAGGAATATCTGGATGAACTTGCTTTTCTCGCCGAAACAGCCGGAGCTATTGCCGTTAAGCGGTTTACGCAAAAACTTGCTCACGCTGACAGTAAGACTTTTGTGGGCAAAGGCAAACTCGAAGAAATTAAAAATTATATTGAAGGCCGCAACATTGGCCTGGTCATCTTTGATGATGAACTGAGCGGGTCGCAGATAACCAATATTGAGAAGGTACTGGAGACGACTACGATAGACCGTTCCGACCTGATCCTCGATATCTTTGCGCGGCGCGCCAAGACGGCCCAGGCCAAAGCGCAGGTGGAGTTGGCTCAGTATCAATACATCCTGCCCCGGCTAAGGGGAATGTGGAAACACCTGGAAAGGCTTGGTGGCGGTATCGGCACAAGAGGTCCGGGGGAAACTGAGATTGAAACGGACAGACGGATCGTGAGGGATAAGATCTCGCTGTTGCGGAAACGCCTGGCTGATATAGACAAGCAATCGTTCACCCAGCGAAAAGAAAGGGGTGAATTTATCCGGGTGGCCCTGGTGGGATACACAAATGTGGGAAAATCAACTATCATGAACCTGCTGAGTAAAAGCGAGGTATTTGCCGAAAATAAATTATTTGCCACCCTGGATACCACTACCCGCAAAGTGGTTTTTGAGAATACCCCGTTTTTATTAAGCGATACCGTGGGGTTCATCAGAAAGCTGCCGCATCACCTGGTAGAAAGTTTTAAAAGTACGCTGGATGAGGTCAGGGAAGCCGACATATTGTTGCATGTAGTAGACACTTCACATCTGCTGTATGAAGAGCAGCTTGGAGTGGTCAATAAAACCCTGCAGGACCTCGGCGCTTTTGACAAGCCGACCATTACCGTTTTCAACAAGATGGATTTGTATGAAAAAAATACGTTTGATCCCTGGCTCGAGGAAGAAGTAAAGCGGGACATTTTACAGGAACTGAAGGCAAAATGGGAAAGGGAAACGGATGGCAACTGCGTTTTCATTGCTGCAAAAGACCGGACAAATGTAGAAGAACTAAGGGCTACCATCTTGCACAAGGTGCAGGAATTATACCGGGTCCGTTACCCGTACCGGGAAATGTTTTTCAATGCAGACGGGTTATCCGAACCGGGGTAGGCATGAATTATCTTTGCTGCCTTTGTTCTCATAATTATTACCCGCTCTTTTTAAGACCTTTTGGTTAACTTATTTCCTCCTATCCGCCCACATGGCCCAAAACTACAAATGGCATAAGATCGCCGAAGATGAAACCGATATAGCTTTCCAGTCAAACCAGATAGCTGTAGTAGAGGTGAACGGTAAGATAATTGGACTAGTCCGGCATGAGGACCGATGGTTTGCCTTTGCACACAAATGTCCGCATGCAAGCGGTATTCTCACTGATGGCTGGATAGACCCAAAGGGAGATGTTGTTTGCCCGGTACATCGGTACCGTTTTAGTCTGGATAACGGCCGTAATACTAGCGGGGAAGGATTCTATTTAAAGCGCTGGCCGGTGGAAATACGAGCCGACGGTATTTATGTAAGGATGGAAGAAGGCGGATTATTTAGCTGGATTTAAGGCAACCGCCAGCTGCCCTTTGAAACACCCCATTGACTTTCGGGGTTGGATGCTTGTGTTGCGATATACCTGCGCCTTCCAGTTGACTTTATATCCGATTTGTCAGGCTCTTGATTGTCAGAGCCGATGTCTTTGAGGATACCCTGAAAGCCGGTCACTTTCCCTTTTTCATGTTTGAGCACACTCAATTGTTCAACCCATTTATGCTCACCTGATTTGGTAAAGATGGGAAAATAGATCGTTGATTCCGGCCTCCTGGCAAGGTATTGCCGCTTGAAATGTTCCGACACCAGGATGGCAAAGGCTGGGGTCACCAGCAATGAGATGTCTTTATTAACAAGCTCTTGCGGATCGAAGCCTGTAATTGGCTTAACCTGGTCACTGACAAAGATAAACCTACCGGAAATGTCTGTTGTAAATACTGCGCTTAACGGATCATGCTGTAACACCTGGTATTTTACATTGCCGGTTGAAGGCAGAGATACTATAGATTTCCGGCGACGCTTGTACGCGATTAATGATATCACTGCCAGTAAGATAAGGTAACCACTGATGACCAGTTTTGTAGTAAACAGGTCTCGTTTAGCCGCGGTCTCAATTGCCATGGCCGTGTTTCTGGCCAGTTGTTGTTCTTGCTTCTTCATGGCAAAAATGACCTGGTTTATAGAATTCGTTCCTGATTGGGCCTTGTTTTGGGCCATTGTATAACCTGCCAGGTTCTGACGGGATTTGATCGCAGCAATCTGCAAGGCGGTTTTCTGCTCCGTTAAAAGGATAAGCCGTGTGGTGTTCCGGTGCTGTATAAGGTCGTCAGCAGTAAGCAGGCGGGCGGTTTCCAGCTGGCTTGCAAGCCGGGAAATTGTACTCCTTATGTAAGTCACAGAAGCAGAATCACCGTTAGCGTTAAATTCCTGCATTCCGGATTCTATCTCCCGGATTGATGTATAGGCCTGGCTAATGACGGTAAGAAATTCTGTACTTTGCCGGGCCTGTTCGGTGGATTCGGTCATGCGGCTGGCAGCGCTGAAGCTGGTCCAGCCGAACCAGCAAAGGCCTGGAAGGGTGAGCAACCCAATTAAAATGCCGGAAGAGATTTTCATAGACTAAAGGATTAGGCCATAAACGCAAATCCCTGCAATTAATTACCCGGGATACCGTGTTTCTTGGGGCCGGCTAAGCAGTTCTACGCAGTAGCCTTTCCCGCCGATCAAGGTTTTTAAACGGGTGAAACGCAGGATTGTTTATCAAGATTGCCGCTTTGTGGTCACCTTTTGGCGAAGGCTTTTTACTTACTGTCCATTATTTTTGTGCCTTGTCCGGCAACCAGCTGCCAGCGTCCATTCTGTTTTACGAATGTATCGGTCCACCGGTATTGGCCGCTCAGGTCAACATCCTTGTACTTACCCTTATCCGTTGTACGACAGGTTACAACAGCTGTATTCCCATAGACATGCACTTTCATATCATCTAGTTTTGATGATTCGAATTTCAGGTCACCGGATTTTATATCAGCAATACCTTTGGCCTTGTCCATGACCGTTCCGTCGGGAGCAGTAAAAATATAGGTGCTGGCCTGGTAACGTTCGTTGGCGGAGGCGTCCCCCTTGAGTAGTGCATCAAGCAGTTCCTGCTCGATCTTTTTGATGGTTTGTTCGTCATTGGTGCCAGCGGCCTCGGCAGCAGCAGGCGTCCCCTGTCCGTTGACTACCTGCCAGCGTCCGCCGTTCTTTACCATGACCAGTGTTGATGGATTCAAGGCGGTATCCTGGCCCGGATTTTTAATTCTTACTATGGTATTAGCTACGGCGGTATTGCCGTATATCCGGATTTTCACATCTTCATAGGCAAAAAATTCCGGTGCCGGCGTTGAGCTGAAGGAAGCTGTGCGTTGTGTTTTGTTATGCACCAAACCCGTTGGAGCTATAAACATATAGCGTCTGCCCATATGCGGTTTAAGGTGGCCAAATCTTTAGATTTCAAGGCACCAGTGATCTCGTTGAGTACCTGCCGGACGGCTTGTTCTTCTTTGGATTGGCAATAAGGCTGGAGATGAAGAGCAGCATGGCAAGGATTATAGATAAACGTTTCATAACAGGTTGTTTTTAAGGTGTGAAAATGCGTGCGCGTTAGCAGGTTGCTTAACTGGAGAGGTAAGAAGGCAATGGAAGTAACTGCTATGAGGTATTAAGGTATGGAAAATGTTTGAAAAATCAAAGAGTTGGTGGTAATTGGCTGTCGGCTTGTGTTTGATGAGGCTTTTCCTGGATGTTAGATTGTAGGTGGTGCCTGTTCCAGGATTGGGATGTAATATAATTATAAAGATTTTGAAGGTATCGGTTTGATTAAAACCTAAAATCCTTACTTTTGCCACCCCTGGCAAGGGAACATTCCTCCTTAGCTCAGTTGGTTAGAGCATCTGACTGTTAATCAGAGGGTCGCCCGTTCAAGTCGGGCAGGGGGAGCTAAGACAGACAAGGGTTTCAAGAGATTGAGACCTTTTTTGTTTTAAGGCTGCGACTCAACCACGACACAAATGATGTTTATTTGATCAAAATGAGTAACCTAGAACTGGCTGACAAAGTTTTATTGGTTTTATTGGAAAACAAGGCATCTTCCTTGGAAGAAGTAGCAGAATATCTTAATTAAAATAGATATTAAAACGGTTAAATCTATAATGGTTCTGGAGTTTCCTCAATTTTCATTTGTTTGTTGGCTCAAACTTAGGCTGATGGCCTGTTAAGAGATTTTTAGAGTTGAAAGAGGTATTTTTTTCATTTTTTCATTGTTTATGATGGTGTCTATGTCAAAAAGTCCCTTAAAAAAGTTTCCTCAAAAAATTGCGTCCAATTTCGTAAAATGCAAGTACCAACTAAACATCTATACGATCATGGACGCAAACTCTTTACGGACGCACCGTTTCAAAGCGCAACTTAATAAATTTTCAGGAATCATTTCCAGACAATTTCCCAAGACGAAACGAAGACTGATAAAGGAAATGGTCTATGGTATTCAAGCCAGCAAGGATGTTAAATTGTCTAATATAAGCCGGTCCTTGCAAGAAGATATTCCTCTGATCAAAACGGAGGATCGCTTAAGCCGCAACCTGGCCGATGAAGATTTTACAGATGTGCTTAACGAAGAGATTTTACGACTCGGCGATGATAAAATAACCACCGATATGGTCATTGCTATTGACCCAGGCGATATCATGAAGCCCTACGCCAAGGCCATGGAACACCTTTGTGGCATTTATGATGGTAGCGCTCATCAAAAGGCCAAAGGCTACCATTTGTGCCAGGTAACAGCCGCTAACCTGGAGCATAACAAAATTGTCCCCTTGTATAGTCAGGCTTTTTCCTCACAGGAAGGAGGCTATGTGAGCATAGCAGAGAAGATGAAAGACATTATCGGTAAAGTGAAAAATCGTATCGGTACTGTCGGCACCTGGGCAGTAGACAGGCAGGGAGATGATATTAATTTGTTTAATTTTTTTGATACAGAAAAATTATCGTTTGTAACCCGGCTGAAATTAAATCGATGGTTATATACCCATAATAAGAACGGAGGCATCGTTCCTGTAAAAGCTGAACGTTTACACAAACACATGTCCATGAATCACCGGGCCCAAATCACTAAAATTGACGATGGCAAGGAGACCATTATCAATCTTGAATTTGGTATTACTAAGGTTACTGTTTATGACAAGCCTGAAAAATGGTATTATGCCGTAGTTGCACTCAAAGCTTTCGGTGCGTTATGTATGTATAACGGCAAGTTTTATTACGATGACCTGAAATTAGAAAACGAGACTGGGGAAGGCAAGTGGACAAATATTTTTACCGCCGATTTTGAGAACGATACAAACGCCCTCAAAAAAGGCATTAGAAGTGGAACATCCGGCGTTGATACAAATGAACATACAAATTATAAAGCTGGCATAGTAAGAGGCCAAAAAGCACAAGGATCTCAATGCCTGATGATTGAAGGTGCAAATGTGCCTAATTATGGCATGAACAAAGAAGTCGGCAAATTTGCCGATGTGAATGGCATAAAATGTATTATGAAATTTATGGAGAAGGCGCTCCTCTAGTGGTTTTACATGGCAATGGCGGTTCAATAGAAAATGCTTCAATATTTTATGCAGAGTCGCCTTGGCTACCATCCCAAATACCGCAAAGATTTTCCATGGCCTTTGCATAAGGTTTCATGATATCGCCAGGATCAATAGCTATTACCATACTTTCATTAATCTTATCGTCTCCAAGGCGAAGAATTCGCGCATTAATATGCTCGGTAAAATCTTCATCATCCAGATTGCGGCTCAGGCGGTCTTCTGTTTTAATCAGCGCAATATCTTTCTGCAAGGCACGGCCAATATCCGACAACTTGACATCCTTACTGGCCTGAATGCCATAATTAATTCTTTGACCAGTCTTTGTTTTACTAAGCCTAACCCTTTGGAAATAATTCCTGAAAATTTATTAGATTGAGCTTTGAAACGCCCTATGGTATAAGAGTTTGCGTCCATAAGTGTGTTGCTTTGTAGGTGGTACTTCAATTTAGCACACCGGACAGTGAATATAAGATTACGTGTTATATGATAATTTAATGGTTTTGAATGCAAGTTCTAAATTACATTCTAAGTTCAGCAATACTCAAGTGAAATTTGAATTTCTATATATAATTCTCGATTATTGTAGAAGTATTAACGTATGTTGTTTTGCCCCGGCACAAAATTCCTAGAGGAAATTTTAATGGCTAGGTTTTGGATGTTTTATTCTTAATCAGATATTTAAAAAGCTACTAATGTTACAAATGCATATCTTTCGATAGTACTTTATAAGGAAATGCACATTAAATTGCTGAGAGTTTAGAAACTGCATAAAAGGATGTATCATGCAATTTTGGCTGAAATGACAGAAGCCGGCCCTTCTTTTTCTTCCAACATTACTGAACGCTGGTTAGTTAATGAGCAGAATAAATATATTAGCCAAATGGAGTTTTAGAAGAGCAAAAAACTCTTCCTTCTTACGGGAAGGTCTTCATTATAAAATAATAGACTACATCAATGCCTTTGTACCTCCTCTTTTGCTTTTAGCAATAGCAGTTGTTATATATGAATTCGGATACAAACCTTTCTGGAGTAATTATTTAAGAATTAATTATTGGCTTCGGATAATTCTAACAACAACTGTCATACTCACAGGAGTAAGGATATTGCTTGAAATTTTTGTCGCTAAAAAATTAAGAGCACGGATTTTTAACTTTATTGGTTTCGCTTTTGCCCTCTTCGTTACATTCTATATATTGCCTCAAAAAGCAAGTATTGTCTATCCAGAAACAAATCGCTTCCTATTTTTAAAATTGATGTTGTACGGTGGCATACTCTTGGGATTTATTACTGAAATATCTCATTTCCTTCAATTTCTTTATTCCAAAACAGTAAATCCCGGAATTCTTTTTGTAGGGAGTTTTGCTTTGCTTATCGGAGTTGGAGCGTTTCTTCTTAAGCTGCCTAATGCTAATAATAGTGGCATTTCAACGCTTGATGCTGTTTTTACCTCTACCAGTGCAGTCTGTGTTACAGGCTTAATTGTAGTAGACACTGCTACACAATTCACGTCCTTTGGTCAATTAATAATCCTGCTACTTATCCAGATTGGTGGTTTGGGGTTTATGACGTTAACAGGTATGCTGGCTTATGCTGTGGCTGGCCAATCTTCCTTTAAAACTCAACTTGCCTTTACAGATATAATGAGCAACAGGAAGATCAGCAACATCATGCACTTTATTTACCAGGTAGTATTTGTAACATTACTTATTGAAACTATAGGGGCGTGTCTTCTCTATCTCGCATGGGATGATCAATTATTTTACAGAAAGATCGACAAGCTTTTCTTTTCCATTTTCCATTCAGTATCTGCATTCTGTAATGCCGGTTTTTCTACTTACAGTAATGGTTTATATCAATTAGAGATTAGATATAATTACAGCCTTCAGCTAATATTAGCAGTGCTTGTTATATTAGGAGCTTTAGGTTTTCCAATTGTATTCAATCTATATCGCTTTGTAAGAATAAAGGTATCAAATTTCAAGAGTTATATTTTAAGTGACCCTAAAAGAGAATTCTTTCCAAATATAATTATGCTTAATAGCCGGCTTGCCATTGTTGTAAATGCTGTTTTACTTATTGGAGGCTTTGTAGCTTACATTTCATTCGAACAAGGGAATACATTAACTCAGCATCCTTCCATATGGGGAAAGTTCGTAACCAGTTTATTTGGTAGTGTAACACCCCGAACTGCTGGATTTAATACAGTAGATTTAACTGCAATGACACTTCCTATGGTAATGGTCTATATTTTATTGATGTGGATCGGAGCTTCTCCTGGCTCAACAGGAGGAGGGATAAAAACTACCACAGCAGGAGTTGCTTTCCTGAATATGATGGCCGTATTAAAAGGTCAGGACAGGACTGAATATTTTCGTTCTGAAATATCGCATCAATCCGTAAGAAGAGCTTTTGCTATTATTACATCATCATTATTAATAATAGGGATAGCAATATTCTTTATAGCTTTCAATGATAATAACAAGGGTTTGATAAATATTGCTTTTGAAGTATTTTCAGCTTTCAGTACAGTAGGATTGTCCTTAGGCATAACTGCCGGATTAAGCACAATGAGCAAAATAGTATTAATGATTACAATGTTCATAGGCAGGGTTGGCACAATAACTTTATTAGTAATTTTTATCAGGCAAAGCAGACAATTATATTATCGCTACCCTAAAGAGGATATAGCATTTTAAACGAAAGCAAGTATGAAATTCATTGTATTTGGATTGGGAGGCTTCGGCGCCTCCCTTTCCCGGCAACTTGTTCAATTAGGACATGAGGTTATAGCAGTCGATCAACAACTTGAGGTTGTTGATAGATATAAACATTCTATTACTCATGCCATTGCATTAGATGCTACCAATAAAGAAGCCGTTGAACAATTACCGCTTAAAGATGTGGATGCGGCAATTGTGGGTATAGGCGAGAACGAAGGCGCAAATATTATGGTAACTGCATTATTGAAACAACTTGGTGTTAAAAGGATAATTTGTCGCATTACATCGCCGTTGCAGAAAATAGTATTGGAAGCAATGGATATGCAGGAATTTGTAAATCCCGAAGCTTCATCAGCCGATAGGTTGGCATTAAAGCTGGATCTACCTGGGGTAATCGATTCATTTCAAATTAACCCTGATTACCGGTTATTAGAGGTTGGCGTACCTTTACGTTATGTAGGACGTACTATAAATGAATTGGATCTTGCTCATCGATATCGTCTTGTATTAGTAACAATATTAAAAAAGACACAAACCCAAAATCTTTTTGGACACACCAAAGGTGAATTACAGGTAATAGGCATTTTACCTCCTGATACTAAACTACAATCAGACGATATACTACTCCTCTTTGGCGCTCCTTCTGACCTGGAAAAATTTATAGAGGGATAAATATGAGTGTAAATCACTATTCCAGGGGGAAATTATGTTAATTATGCTCACAGCCTTCCCTCAAGACAATTATCGACTCATCCCCTCCTGGGATAGGTAGGGTGGGAAAATTTGTAATTAAATATCTGACGTAAGTCATACTATTCAGTATAGCGCTGGGCTCTATGGCTGCACTGTTCAACTGCGCATATTGGGCCGTCGTAATGGTATCGCTGTAACGTGTTACATCATCCTGGTTATTCCGGAAATACAGCACTCCAAGATAGCTGCCATTTGCGTATTGCTTATTGTAATTGAATTCAAAGGAATTGACGTATTCGGGTCTTAAGGCCGGGTTACCCTGGCTTATGTTTAACGGATCATTGATATCAATATACGGGTTCAACTGCCAAAAATTAGGACGGCGGATCCGTCTGTTGAAATTAAGCTGCACTTCCGCGCCTTCACCTATCTCCTTCGTCAGGAATAAACTTGGGAAAAGGCCATCGAAAATACTTCCTATATCCAGCGGGAGCTTATAGCCAAATTTCCTGGCACTGTCTATCAGAACCCCATTGAAGACGGATTGCTCAGCGCGCAGGCCGGCCTGGTACTGGATGCCCTTCCATTTATTAGTATAGGTGGTATACGCAGCATATACGGTTTCATCGTATTTTACATTAGTGCTTAAAGGAAGTTTGAGCTCGATGTTGTTATTTAATGAGTAACCATTAAGAATATTGTTATTGTTATTCCTGAACCCGCGTAACCCTATTTGGTTTGACTTTCCACCACCTTACCGTATAACCCGGGTGACCTGCCGGGGTGTTGGTACGTTTCGATCGGGATATCCATGGGTTGATCCTGGGAAAAAGCTTCATGGGAACAAATTATAAAAATATACCGAAAAGCACTTTTTCATATTAATTATTTTTTCTCTACCTCGTTGCCTTACCCGAACAAGAAGTAACTCAAAGTAAGTTATGGTACAATTGCAAAGAATACCCTGACAAGGGAGGCAAATTGCAACATCACCTTCAAGGCCGGATTAATTGCTCATTAGAATCTTATTAAAAGAGGCTGCCTCGATGGAGACAACCTCTTTTGACATATGAAAAGCAGAAGTGAAGCCCTTTCTGATTCTGGTACGATTCCTGGTAACACGGCGCTCTAATTTTGAACGGCATAACGGGTCTCCGAAGCCTTGTTTAATTTTTTGGTTTCTTATTTGCTCTTGACCTCCGTTTAGTTGCTTCGGCCGTTGTTTTTGCTTCGGACTTTGTTAATACCTCAATGTATTGTGCAGCACTTTCATTATCGGGGTCGAGTTTCAGGATGTTCTGCAAATAGACTACTGCTGAATCTTTATCCTTTGTCACATTAGCGTAATAGCTTGCCAGGTAACCATGTGCCTGGATAAGGGTGGATTTGTAATCCTCTCTTTCACCGGCTGCACGAGCAAAAGCGATCAGGTTTTTGTAGGGTTCTACGGCAGTGCCCTTTTCCATGGTTGTATCCTGCGCTCCTGCAGATCTGGCACACCACAGATAACCAAATATCTCATCCGGATATTTCGGCCTGTATAAATTACAGAATACGCTATCGGAAGACGTATAGTTACCGGCAAGGTAATGTGCATACCCCCAGTCATACAGGTCTCGGTTAGACGGATCTTTTTTGCCTGCATAAATTCGTCCCAACCAATTGGCCTGCTGATTGTAATTTCCCATTTTCGCGGCAAAAGCAGCTGCATCAGCCATTGTTTTCAGCTTGCCCTCCGCTGAAGTATCCAACTCAACTGCCGTTTCGAAATTTCTCATTGCTTCTTCTTCGTTGCCCGGGAATTTACCCAAGAGTTTCCCCCGAAATACATAGTCCTGAAGGACGAAACCCTCCTTTTTCTGCTTTGCGAAATACTGGTCCATATAGTTCTTCGCGCTTGCGGAGTCTTGCAATGCATCGTAGCTGTATGCAATAAGTTTATAGTACCGGGGATCGGCCTTATCCCCCAGCAGGCTGATCTTTGATTTTGCCGTATCGATGGCAGTCTGGTAATCCCTGGAAGCATAAATAATGCTTGTCCGGTCGTATGCCGTGGAAGGATCTTTATCCGAAACCGCGAGATAACTATTAAAATATTCCCTGGCTTTATTAATATCCCTTTCAAACCAGTAAAAGAACAACTCATAAAATGCCGGTGCATAATTAGGATCTATCCGGCTAGCTTCCTCGAAAGCAGGAAGAAAGTAGTCGGGGTTATTCTGTGTGAGGTATACTTTTCCAATCTTATACCTCGCTTCCGCTAATTCGGGGTCCATGGAAAGGGCTTGTTTGAAGGCCGTGACTGCACCGCCGCCGTTTATAAGCTTGCGATATGCGTCACCCATTATCACGTATGTTTCTGCATTCTTCAGATCTTTTCTTCTACGTTTTGGTATGTTGTTTAGTTTCTCAATGGCGTAGTTGGCATCACCCAATTGAGCGTCTACATTCGCCCTGGCAATAGCATGGATAACGTCAACATTCTTACCTTTGGTTAAGGAGATGGCCGTTTCGAAACGTTGACGCGCCTCATTAAGCTTATTTTCCATCAATTCGATTTGGCCCATGCCAACAAGGATCAAGGGGGCATTCCCATTGGAAGCCAGCGTTTTTTGATAAAGGCTTCTCGCAGCTAACGAATCTTTTTCTTTTATTAACGTTTGTCCCAGCCAGTAAACTGCCTCTGTATTGTTTGGGTTAGATGCCAGCACTTTTTCAAATTGGTTCTTTGCGCTTTGATACCGTTCATAATAAAGGTATTTTTTCCCCTCGGCAACATTCTGCGCAAACAATTCTCCGCCTGAAATAATAGTAGCAAAAAAAATCGTCAGTATAATCTTCATAAAATTATTATTTGATAATCAAATCTTTTCCTTGACACATGCAATTTATTTGCCGCGTTATATAAAAGGATTAGAACGGAATTAGATTTTAATTAAAAAGATAATTACCCACG
Source organism: Chitinophagaceae bacterium (assembly GCA_037718865.1). Lineage (GTDB taxonomy): Bacteria > Bacteroidota > Bacteroidia > Chitinophagales > Chitinophagaceae > JADCRZ01. The sequence goes on from JBBJMP010000001.1 coordinate 678,108, forward strand.
ATGGGCTGCTTGTTTGAAAAGCAGCAAATGGAATTTGCTTTTTCAAGACAGCCATTATTTGTCAATAAACAATGAGGAGATTGTACAAGGCCTGGTTTAAAAAGGGCGTGTATGGCCGCAGCCTATCCAATGAAGGATTTAAAACGTGAAGACGGTTTAAGATTATGCCCGGACCTGTAAGATCAGGCACCGGCATTTGGCATCTCAAAGACTGTTGCAACAGGAAGGCGTATAGTGAACTGACTGCCTTCCCCTAATTTTGAAATCACTGTAAGCTCGCCTTTATGGAGCTTTATTATTCTTGAAGCAAGTGATAACCCGAGGCCGAAACCCTCTTTGATCCTATCATCGTTAACCCGGTAAAAAGGCTGAAATATGTGGTTCAGCTCAGATTCGGGTATTCCTATACCTTGGTCCTGTACAGCAATGATGACTTCATTGTGTATGCTGAGCTTAACAACCGCTTTCTGGTTTTCGGAATACTTACAGGCGTTGATTACGATATTTCTTAAAGCGGTAAATAGTAATTCTTCGTTACCAAACACCAAAAGCTTGTTCTGCTCCTCCGGCAATTCGTCAAACTCGAATAATACAGAATAAGCTTTATTAGTTTTAGCCATTTCTGAAGGCAGGCGGTATAGTACTTCATCTATCCTTACCAGTTCAATTTCCAGTCCTCCCGGCGATCCGGAGGCTTTAGCGAACTTCAGCAGGGCCTGTGTCAGCTTGCCCATGTGTAATACATCCTGGTGTATGGATTTCATTATATAACGATATTCCTCTGCTGCTCTTTCGCGCTGCAGGGACACTTCTATTTGACTGGATATGGACGTCAATGGTGTTGATAATTCATGGGAAGCATGCGCTATAAAACGCTTTTGCAGATCGAAGCTTTCCTGTAAGCGATTTAATAATGCATTTAACGTATCAGATAAGTAATACCATTCGTCTTTTGCCTGTCCTGTCTGGATCCGCCGCGAAAAATTCTGGGCAGAGATATCATTTACCTCATCGGCAATTTTTTTTATGGGTTTTAACAGCCGGGTAGAAAACAGGTATCCCCCTAAAAAGGCAATTACCAGGGCACCGGAACACGTAAGCAGGAGAATTTGAAGCAAACGATTGAGGTTTTCTTTGCCCTCTACGTCTTCTCCCGCGGCGATCAGAACCAGGCGTAATCTGCTATCCGTATAATAATGAGCAACAGCCTGTTTTTTCCCCGTCTTGAAAAACAGGTCTCTCTGTTCTCGCGCATTATCTAACAATGCCGCATCAATTCGAACTGAGTCGCCAGGGAGACTGGTATATTCGTAGATTTTTTGGTTTTTATGATCGTAGGCCTGGATCACTTTATTTATGTAGGCCATTGATGTAGCAGAGTCGATCCGCTGAACCAATTCATTGGAAAATACATCAGATCGGCTGAGTAATCGGCCAATCGTAATGGCACGGTTCCGGAGTCGCACTTTATTAGTATGAATTCTTGAACTATAAAAAAAGTAGTACGCGGAAGCACACACCAGTGACAATATCACAAATACCAGCAAAGTAAAAAGCAGCGTAATTCGGATTCTTACGGGCATTATAGTTATTTTTCTCTAAGAATATAACCCATCCCTACATGAGTGTGTATTAGCTTTGACTGAAAAGGCTTGTCCACTTTGTTACGCACGTAATTGATATACACATCGATGACATTTGTATTTGTGTCAAAATCAATATCCCACACATTTATGGCAATGTCGGCACGGGAAACTACCCGGTTCTTGTTCCGGAGCAAATATTCCAGTAATTGGAATTCTTTGGCCGTTAGATTAATGGCAGTAGTTCCGCGCCGGACTTCTTTACTGTCAAGGTGCATTTCAAGGTCGCCGGCTTTCAAGGTAGTACCAACGGGCAGGTTTTGATTCATCGTGCGTTTCAGGAGCACTCTGATCTTCATCAGTAGCTCTTTGAATTCAAAAGGTTTAATAAGGTAATCATCTGCACCTGCATCATAACCGTCTATTTTATCATTTAGCGCACTAAGTGCGGTCAGCATGATAACAGGGATCTCCGCATTTTTCAACCTTACCATTCTGCAAAGCTCATATCCGTTTATTCCGGGTAAGTTGATGTCCAGGATAACGAGGTTAAAGCTATGTGCCTGAAAGAGCTTATAGCCGATCTGACCGTCATAGGCTACCTCTGCATAAAACCCGTTTTCGGTTAAGCCAAGCCTGAGCGTATCCGCGATTTTCTGCTCATCCTCTACAATTAAGATCTTTCTTTCTTCCATGGTGTGAATTTAGCAGTTAAAAGATACAATGACGGCGGCTATGCCAGCTAATCGCATTTTAATTGGAAACTAATCCTGTCTTAATAAAGAATATAGACCTTAGATACGGCGAAAAAAAATCAACGTATCTCAGTAAGTATCAATAGAAAAAGCATCTTTTTGTTCTTCGCATTTTTTTACACACGCGGAAATTTGGCTTTTCTTAATGTTAAAGCCCTTGTTTCTACAAGGGCTTTTGCGTTTGATTAAAGTAATGATAATGATCAGTTCATCTTTTTAAGAAGGTCAGCGGCCGTGCGCAGGAAGGATTTGATTGCCTCCTTCTGATGGAGTGTAAGTACATCCGGATTGATTGATGCGGAAGCATCTTTAAGCGCCGCAACCTCACTGGTCAGCCCGGGGTATTTCGTCTTCTGCATATTTGCCAGTACATTCGTCAGGATATCAGCCGCATTCCTGATGTTGTCGGCATGGGTGTCTGCATACGGATCATCAGTGATTTTCTGCGCATAGTCGTTTACTTTGTCCAGGTCGGGATCAGCGTGGTAATCAATTTCAATTGCCATTGCACTGGTGGCTTTAACTAATTTAAGCAATGCCTGGCTCGTATAGGCATGATTAAGCCCCATTTGCTGTTTGTCGGCAGTGACGAAATTCACGAAATCCGTTACGGTATTGTTATTTTCAGCGATGCTTACCACCTCTACTGTACTTTCTTCGCCTATTCCTTTCTGCAAATTATCCGATGGCAGCAAATAGAGGATAATCAATGCAGCTACTCCGAGTCCGAGTATAATCCAGGGAGAAGTCGGTTTTTTTGTTTCCATGTCATTCCTTTATTTAAGTATTTATCTGTGGTAGCGAATGACCAGGCAGATAAAAAATGGACTTTGAATGTGAGGGCGCCAGCACAAATGGCAAATTGGACCATACGACTTAAGAAGACATTAATTGCATATTAGAATAGGATTAGAATGACATCCGGCTCTTTAGAGGTGATTTCCTTCAATAATTTTATTTATAAGTCAGGCTTGCTACTCATGGCTGCTCCATTTTTTCGAACAGCTGCTATATGTGAATCCGCCCCCGGAAAAAAATTTTGTCTGTAACCATATCAAAGAGCTGAATTAGATAAAGTACAGTTAAACAAATTTTATTAAAAATATATTACCTTGACTTCAAAAGCAGCTACCAATGAGGTATTTTATTGTTTTTTTAGTATTGTCTTTCCTTACATCTGGCTGTGGTTTGCGAGAACGTGAGCTGGAGGTGGAAAAGAGAATGAACGAGGTAAACCAGAAAGAGCAGGATTTGTTTTTGAAAGAAAAAACCTTGCAGAAGAAAGAGGAGGAACTCATGAAAAAGGAAGAGCTGCTTGATAGTTCATCCCAAAACCCAGTCGATAGTTTCTTGATACAACATCCGCAACTTCCGGGTAAGTGGAATGTTTCCATGCGTTGTACTGAGACAACCTGTTCGGGGTCTGCTGTTGGTGATACCAAAGTCGAACAATGGGAAATAAGCTACCAGAATCAAAGTATAGTTGCACAAGCATTTAGCAATAACAAACTAGTTCGCGTTTATTCAGGCAGTAACAAGGGGGGCACTGTTGAATTGTCTACTGAACCCGATAACGCTGACCTCTCTTTATCAACGAAAATGATTGTCAGGTTACAGGAGATAAATGAAAATGACATACGTGGTCAACGTGAAATTATTCGCCCTGATAAATGTCACGTTCTTTATGCCTTAGATTTAAAGAAGCAATAGCTTCTACTTATTCACTATCTAACCGTCAGTCATGGTATTATTAAACGTAGATTTTTCGCTTCCTTTAAAAAACCCTGTGATCATATTTTCACTGGTCCTATTCATTATTCTGTTCGCACCCCTTCTGCTGAATAAATTAAAGATTCCGCACATTATAGGTCTGATACTGGCGGGGATTATTATAGGCCCTTATGGATTCAATCTATTGTTGCGTGATAGCAGCATTGTTCTGTTCGGTACTGTTGGCTTGTTATATATCATGTTTACTGCAGGTCTGGAAATTGACCTTGAAGAATTCAAAAAAAACCGGGTTAAAAGTCTTGTATTTGGCTTATATACCTTTACAGTGCCAATTATAGCAGGCACTTTTGCTGCTTACTATTTGCTTGGCTTTGAATTACCGGCCTCTTTGTTATTAGGGAGCATGCTCGCCTCCCATACCCTGCTTGCCTATCCAATTGTAAGCCGTTATGGAATAACACGGATACGATCTGTTACACTTACAATTGGCGGCACCATCTTAACGGATATTCTTGCACTATTGGTATTAGCTGCTATCGTTGGCATGTATAAAGGGGAGATATCTACTGCCTTCTGGCTGCGGTTATTGACATATTCTCTCGTTTTTGCCGCTATTGTTTTTTTTATTTTTCCTCTTATAGCAAGATGGTTTTTTAAGAAATTCGATGACAATATTTCCCAATACATATTCGTGCTGGCCATTGTATTTTTAGGGTCTTTCCTTGCTGAAGCTGCAGGTCTTGAGGCTATTATTGGCGCCTTTCTTTCCGGATTAGCCATCAACCGTTTTATTCCACATTCATCTCCTTTAATGAACCGGATTGATTTTGTTGGTAGTGCCTTATTCGTACCCTTCTTTTTGATAGGTGTGGGTATGCTTGTTGACTTTAGCGTCCTGTTTAAAGGGATTGGAGCAATTAAAGTAGCGTTTGTAATGATCATTGTGGCAGTGGTAGGAAAATACATTGCGGCAGTACTTACACAAAAGACATACAAATTATCCAGCGATGAAAGGCAGATGATTTTTGGATTAAGCAATGCAAGAGTTGGGGCAACCCTGGCAGTGGTGTTGGTAGGCTATAATGTGATATTAGGTGAAACTGCTACGGGCGAACCTATTCGCTTGTTAAGTGAAGATGTATTGAATGGTACAATTTTAATGATCTTGGTAACCTGTACCATAAGCTCGTTTATTGTGGAAAAGGCATCTCGTAATATTGCTCTTCTCGAAATTGCTAAGCCTGGTGAGTCCGAAGAACATACCGAAAGAATACTGATTTCACTTGCTTATCCTGAAGCTGTTCACGACTTGGTAGACCTCGCTTTGCTATTGATGCCGCATAAAACTAAGACGCCCTTGTATGCATTGCATGTAGTAGATGAAACTGATCTATCCGGAAAAGGACATAGCGCGGGTAAGAAGATGATGGAAAAGGCTATAAAACATGCTGCGGCTACAGACAGCACCATTGTGCCCATAATCCGTTTTGATGTAAACATAAGCAATGGTATAATCTACACGATCAAAGAACATAATATTACGGATTCAATTATCGGTATGCATCATCTTGCAGAAGAAGAGGAAAACTTATTTGGCCCTATTGTTGAAAAGATTTTACATCATACACCGGAAACTATTTTTATCTATAAGTCTGTCCAGCCTCTGAATACACTAAAGCGCATTATAGCAGCCGTTCCTCCTAATGCTGAATATGAGCTGGGATTTCTTCACTGGTTTGAGCGCTTGCAAACAATGTCTAAAGCAACAGGACTTCCGTTAAATATTTATGCAAATGAGCTTACAACGAAAATACTCAGAGATACAAATTTCAGCAATGCCTATCCTTTAGCCATGGAATTCAATGCTTTTAACACCTGGGACGACTTTCTCATATTTACCAGGGAAGTACAAAAAGATGACCTATTCATTATCATATCTTCCCGCAAGGGTTATCTTTCTTATATTCCTGAAATAGATAAACTACCTAAATATCTAATCAAATACTTTGGCCAAAACAGTTATATAATATTGTATCCTGCACAGGTAGAAGTTAACACCAATTCGTCTTTTCAGCCTCTAGAGGAAAATATTGAATTCCTCGATAAAGCAGGCAGCTATGTTAATAAAATATTTAAGAGCACCGACAAATCAACTCCTAGATAATTTGTAAGCGGACGCGGGTGCAAAGCCCAATGGAGATAACTTGCGGTGTTCATTTTCCGATTTGGGGGAACGTTACTTCTAAACCGAAAAATGTAAAACACTAAACGGAGAATGGAAGCCTAATGTTGTTTATTGTCTCCCCTAGAGGCTATGGTGCACCTGATGAGCAATAAAGCATGATCAAGTAATTTCAATCTATCAAATCAAGTCTCTTAAACGAATAAAGGCCGCATTCCGGCTTGAATATAAACCCGGTGCCGTTACTTTTTTATGTGCATAACGTGATAAGCCCTTTAAATCCGCCAGAGCAATTAAAATTCAATCACTCTTTGCGACGCAACAAGTATTTTTTATCTTTGAAGGATAAACGATGTACAGTTATTTACGCAAGTGCGTGATTCGTGGAGTAGTAACTGAAAGATAATATAGGGTCTCCCTGAAAAGCTGGAATACTTATCCACAAAGGGTTCCAGGATGTGTATAGCTGTAAAAAAGCCCCACAATGGCATAAAAGATGCGCAAAGTGAGGCAGGAAAAAACATACAGCAAATGTACCGCAATCTTTTATTTGAACTTTCGCCTTCCTTGCTTGATCAAAGATTTTTACTAACAGATTTTGGGAAGTTATATCAGTCAATACCTTTTGCGGAGTTATCCAAACTTGTACCTGCTCCTGCGGGCCAGTTAAGTGGCAAAGGTTGCAAGAGTTGGCTTAGTGTAGAAGGAGGGATTGCTCTGCTGATAGCCAAACACTATCTTCAGGTCAGTGATGCGATGTTAATAGAACGGCTTAACACGGACTGGTCGCTTCAATTATTTTGTGGTATCCGTCTGGTTGCAGATGAAAAAATCAAGGATGATGACTTGGCCGGGCGTTGGAGAAGTTACCTGGGAAAGCATTTGAATATTGATAAATGGCAGGTTCACTTGGCATCGGCATGGAAAGTGAATATGGAACAAACCCATGTTGGGTTGACAGATGCTACGTGTTATGAGAGTTACATCACTTATCCTACGGATTCCAAGCTGATATGGAAGTGTTGTAATGAAGTCTTTACATTAGCAGGTCAACTTCGCAAAAAGTTAAAGCTACGCCGTAGCCGAAGCAACCATGATAAATTCAAGAGCATGTATTTGTCCTATGCTAAGCTTAAAAAGAAAAGCAAACGCAAAAACAAAAAGTTGTGCAGGAGTATGCTTAAATACCTGGACCGGTTGCTCAAGAGCACCACAAATTTGTTATCAAAACCATCGGTGCGCCGCAAGGTGCATCGTCTCTCTACGATAGAGAAGATCAAGCAACAGCAATGGAGTCTTTACTTTGGCAAGGAAAGCAAAATACCAGACCGCATCGTATCGGTGCATAAGCCCTATATACGCCCTATCGTCCGGGGTAAGGAAACCAAACCGGTAGAATTTGGAGCCAAGGTGAACAAAGTTCAGATCGACGGGATCAACTTCATAGAACACATAAGCTTTGATGCTTTTAATGAGGGCATCCGCCTACGGCAGGCCACCGAACTTCAAAAAAGATATTTTGGCAAATGCTCCCAGATAGGTGCTGATGCCATTTATGCCACTAATGCCAACAGAAAATACTGCACCGAAAATAACATAGCCACCAGTTTTGTAGCCAAAGGCAAACAGGGAAAAGACCAGGAACAGAAATCCCTGATGCGCTCTATATTAGGAAAAATTCGCAGTACCTGGTTGGAGGGAAGTTTTGGTAATGAAAAGAATCATTACTTGCTGGGTAAAATAAAAGCCAGAACGCAACCTACAGAAGTTGCATGGATCTTCTTTGGCATTCTCACCAGCAATGCAGTGACAATTACCAAGCGACGAACGAAAGCATCATCGGGTAAAAAAGCTGCCTAAATGAATCAAACCAGTATGACGACAGTTAAGACAAGTAACTGAAAGGGGAAGTTACGCCAATGAGTAATCGAAACGAAGCCAAATTACCAAAAAACATCACTTCAACAATAAAACGTCAAAAAAAGTGAATAATGAATATTATTTTTATATAATATGTATTGGTATTTTGACATTTTCAGGGAGACCCTAATATAAACCATTGAAAATTCAGGGAATAAAAAATAGGTTCGACTCCCTCCAGCTCCACTTGGGCTAACCTATAATTTATTGTATATCAATTCATTATAGGTTTTATATTTTTTATAGTTGCCCCTGTAGTTGCCCTTTTCTTTACAATTTCAATACGGAAGGCAAATAAATCCTTGAACACTACTTAGGTGATTTATTATCTTTAAAATTCTTTTTGCCGAGTTGAAAGTAGAAAAACATCATCACCACTTAACAGTGTAAGTTTCTTCTCCTCGTCTATTAGCAGTTGTCTTTCGTCATGAAGGCGAGCTTTTCTAGTCATCAGATTTTGGATCTCGTTCGGTATTTCCCCAGGTGACATTCCAGCTAACTGTAAATTTTGCTTTTTATTTTCTAATTCGTAAATGTTATCTGATAAATTTTTTAACACAACTTCAATAGTGTTCAAGCGTCTACGACGATCAAACTGCAAAGCACGCAGTTCCGCAAGTGTTTTCTCCTTACCTTCTTCAAGTTGCGTCATTTTCATGGCTTGGATTTCACCGACGGCGATTTGATCCACTGGTTCATTCCAAAATTCTTGGCCATGGGATAAAAAGTTTTCGGATGAGTACATGTGAAATTCCACTCCTGCTTCATTTCTTATTTCCTTCACTAATTCATATCTAGGACCTATGGTTTTACCATCCTTTAATTTCCACCACCAGTCCGCCTTATCGTCATTTGTAATAAGTAATATAGGTTTCTTTTCTTGTTTAGCCTTATCAATGACCTGCTTCCACAAGATCAGATCTCCATACATTCTGTCGCCTGATTTTGTTTTTGCGTCCTTGTAACCAGGCGGTATTTCCAATTTATATCTCTCTTCCCCTTCTTTACAAATTTCCTTTTCTCTATCAACGGTGTAACTTTCGGATATTTTGTCTTTGAAGATTTCTGAAAGTGTGTTATATACAGGATCTTCTTTAAGGTAAAAGGAATATCTTTCCTTACTGCTGTTTACTTCGCTTTGTACTTTATCCAACACGCTAATCAACTCTGATTCGAGCGGATTTGTAAGAAAAGGCAGCGCATTGTTTGAATGTACATCATCTTTTATTTTTTTTATTTTTTCTATGAACTCGTTATGTGCTTTCTCTTGTTCGGCAATAACTTCGAATCTATTCCGGTTGTATTCCAAGGCCGACTGGTGTGGCAACCAAATTCTTTCGAAAAATTTTCTCATTAAATTCAACAGCCCGTTCTTCGTACGTTCGGAATACCGGTAAAGGCTTAATAGAATGTTTGCATCAAAAATGAAAATACAATTCTTCCAAATCTCCATCAATTCATTTTCAGTCATTCTGTAATACTCAGGAAATTTTTTTTTCATGTGTCATTTTATTTCAAATCTTTCAAATATTCGAACGTGTAAAGTATAGGCAAATTTAATAGGTTAATACCTCCATTCCGACAATTTTCCCGGAATTTTCATAGCCTGCAGATTACGTACAACAAATAGAACAGAATCCTAAAGGGCTCCCTGATAAAGCGGTATACTTTGAGTTGGTCGACGTTTGCCGTAAGAATACTATCAGGCAGAAGTATTGATCCCGGCACGGATGAAAAAGAAGTTTAATTCATAAGGTTGAGATACATGGGAAACAGGTAAGCAATTATAAGAATAAATATCAATCTTGTAAAGAGAAAATTTGATTTTTTTAAATTTAATCGTATTTTTTACCGGCAAATTTCGCCCTATAGATACTAACTATTCCTGCCCAGCTAGTATTCACTGATTATGGCTATACTACCATCAGCACACGTTTTAAACCACTTTATGAACAACATTTATTTATGTTTTCTGCTGGCCATTTTTATATGTTCGTGCAATACAGATGTGTCAAAGGAAGACAGCAAAATGTCAAAACACGCATTGGACTCCGCATACAATGTAAAAATAGTAAGGGATAGCCTTTTTAAAGTATACTCAGATTCAGTACAGAAAGTTGTATCTGCCAAGAATACGTTGGCGATTAAAAAGCTACAACCAAAGATGAGATTTAAAAAAGATGAATTCACTGAAAGTGCATGGGTATACCACAAATCCTCCCCTGGATATGTAAACCAAAACGCTCTGTATTGTTATTTTAAAATGAGTGCTGATTCGCCTGGCCCACTTAGATTTGTTATTCAGCATTATGACGATGAGTGGCTTTTTATAAAATATGTTCAATTTGTCCTTGACGATGAAAACTTCAAATTGATCCCGAGTCATGTTGACAGAGATAATGGCAGCGGGAATATTTGGGAATGGTTTGATAAGCCGATTACAGATGAATCTTTAACTATAGTCAAAAAGTTAAGTACCGCAAAGTCGGCAAAGATGAAACTGATAGGTACCCAATACTACAAAATTAAATCGATCACCCAATCGCAAATAAAGGCTATCAAAGACGTATTAGATTACTATAAGTTAAAAGGCGGAACCATTTAAGTGCGGTTATTTTATTGGTAAATAAAACTAAATGCTGAATGGAAGTAAGTAATCCCAGGCTAGCTGATGAAATATTGGGAGCTTTACTTGATCGGAGAGGAAATTCACCCCAAGAGATGTCGGAATACCTCCAGGTTGAATTAAGCGAAGTTCAATATATAATGGAATTTTTAAGGACCGACTATAAGTCTTGGTTTGATGAAACAAAAGCATACGGGCGCAATTCTTATAATTTAATTGTAAGGTCCCCATCAACCATTGCGGCATTTCTTGAACATGGTGGATTCACAAAACGTTATGATAAAATGAAAATCGACGAGAATCTAAAAGGGGAAGACACGAAATTACTAAGGGAAAACTTAATCGCGGTAACAGCTCAGGCAAAACAGGCGATTGCCGATTCAATCAGTGCCAAAAGAATGGCTTGGCTGTCCTTGCTATTTGCTTTTCTGGCTATTGTCGTTTCAATTATTTTGAAATACTTGTGAGGTAATAAAAATATTTACACTGACTGTCATATCACTAATTAAATAAATTGTTGGGAGGCTATGACTTCCGGCAAGGCAGCAATAAGGGAACGCCTTACAAAGCCTGATAAATCAAAATTAAGTTATGATGCCGGAAATTAGTTATAGTGATTTACAACTTAGGTTACAGAAATTAAAAGATTTAGATCTATCAACTGTACCTTATAACGAAATTTTGAATACCATAAACTCCGAAATGGTACTGCCTATTGTCATTACCGAAATTAGTGCAGGAAACTATATTGAAAGAATACGAATTAATAAAGATGGGGAAATATTTACCTCAGAATGCGAATTATCGTATGTTGCCGATCCTAAAAAAATTACAACTTTTGGCAGAGCCAATTCTCCGGCTTCATCAATGTTCTATGGTTCTGTAATTAGCACTCCTATTAACTTCCCACGAATTGTAGCCCTTGCTGAAACAGAGGAACTATTACGCAGTAATAACAAGGGGAAAACAGATAAAGATTTGATCATAACGTTAGGGAAATGGCAGATTGCAGAGAATATGCTACTTGCCGAAATGGTATTTAAAAAAGAAGTGATCAAAAAAACACCTGAGGTAAAAAAGGCATTTGACTTTCATATAAATTCATTCAGGGAAGATATGCCTGAAACAGAAGTTCAAAAGATGATATTATTACTTGAATTTTATTCAGAAGAATTTGCTAAAGCCGAAATAAGATCTGATACTGATTATAAATTAAGTGCAGCTTATGCAGAAAGTGCTTTCAAAAGAAACATAGTGCAAGGCATAATTTACCCAAGTGTTAGAACTGAATACGAAGGTAGTAATGTTGCCTTGTTGCCTAATACAGTAGACAACCATTTGCATTTAGAGGAAGCAATAATGATCCACGTACAAATCAAAGGAACAAAAGTATTCCTTGATAACATATACCGTACCGGTGAGTTGACTCGAAAAAAAGAAAAATTTGATTGGTATGAAATGAATCCTGCTTCTAAAGAATTTAAAGATACGTTCTTTCGCAAGTAGCCATAGTAGGCCGAACCGCTGTTATCAAATGTCTTCTTAGATCAGTAGTGATTGGAATGTCAAAAGTAAGGTTGTAGGGATGTATGTAAGGTTTTTCTTTTATATTAGCAGCTGTGTAATCGACAAGTCCTTGTAAGAAGCGAGATATTTTATAAAGCAATGTATGATTATGTCGATACCTTAAAAAAGCTAGGGCTCTTTTTAAAGCCTTCGAATAAGTTGCGTTGAGCACAACTCAAATAAATTTTAACCGGTCCGGTTGCTTAGTACCAGCCCCTTTCTCTATAGAATGTCTGCAGAGCTGCATCTTCAATTTCCCGGCTTTCTGCCTCATCTTCTTCATCATCGCCCATCAATGGATGTTCAAAATAATAGTCATCATTATAATATTCAACCAAGCAAAGAGTAATAGAAAATGCAGCATCTTGACCAAGGGCAAGATCCTTTTTTGCTGCATATGGCAAGAAATATCTAGCATCATTCAAACCTTGTTCCCTTTCATTATAAAACTGGGTGGCCTCTAACTTTAATTTTAAAAGATCAGGCTCTCTAAAATCTGTGGTATGTTCAAATGGTTTATTCTTGGCCGGGTCTTTCTCGAATGTGGTTACATATTCGACGACCCTATAAAAAAACTCAGGTGGACCTAATCCGTCTTTGAAGATTACCATAACAAATTAATTTTAAAATCCCGGAAGAGGTTCGGGTCTTTAATCATGTCAGGCATAGCACGGAGCCAGTGACCCTTAAGTTCCTGTGGATATCCTTTAGCGTCAGCGTTCTCTTACTGGCAGGAGCCGGGTTTTCGGTATATCAGGCTGTTAATGCCAAGAAAGCAGCAGTTAACGCACTGGAGAATTACCAGACAGCCTATAAACTGGAGCGGGTGAAATGGCAGCATGATTATTCGAATTATATGACCGAAAAACATCCTTGGTGATACAAGCCTATGTAAAATCACACGCACCCATGCCGGATAATTGAAAAGTTTAAAACGCAGTTGAATGGGTTTTCTAATCCCAAAAGGCTACCAATTTTTCAGTTATTTTTTATGATTCCAGGCCTCCAATCTTTGATAGTAGTTGTATATGATCCGTTACCGCCTTGGTCATCCGTTAGGTAACAGTTCGAATATATCGAATAACCTTATTAAAGTAATAATGATTGCAGGTTCAGTCCATCAGCTGAACGGCCAATAATATGTACTCTTTATAAATTGGTTACTTTCTCAAATTCATTTTTGATAAGTAATTTGCGACATGGAAGAGCATGTAACTTTAAAGTTTAATATCGAATTCGAGCATGAGCAAACTAAATACCTGGCTTATATAATCCCTGTTGTCGAATTAACTGCGGAAGAAAGAAAACTGCACAGTATCAGGGAGAGTTCTTTTTTGGTTCATCTCTTAGAATGTGATCGATTTATATCCTTCGAATTATTCATAGGCGAGGATCTGGAGTGGCAAACGACTGCTTCGTCTTTCTTGGTAGAAAATGATCTGTTAGGGATTATTGGCGAATACATCGACCGAAAGTTTATGTAACAAACTGAACCTCCTTAAAACCAAGAGAACACTTTTTATTTAGTTGATCAACAAGGTACCGTGACAATTCCGGTGAAGTTGCTTCGTCGTGCATGTGCATGAAAAAGTAAATTTCCTCTATTCCTTTACCTAGCCAAAATTTAATCTTATCTACCCAATTGTCAATACGTTTATAGTCAGATGGATGCAGGCTATTACCTACGAAGCGAATGAATGCTTTAGGAATGCTAAGGTGCATGTGAAGGACATCCGACCTGCCAAGGACGTCGGTAATAACGGAGCCGATTCCAATTTCCCGGAGAGTCTCAAAGAAGCTAGTGGTCAGTACTTTATTCGCATAGAAATCAGCGTTTCTCATCCCTACAAAAAATGATATGTCTTTCGGCAGCGACCGCAAATAAGTAAAGAACTGCTCCAACTTAACAGGATCATGTCTTTGGTCAATTAGGAAGAATACAGGACCAAGCATTTCGCCGAAGCCGGTAAGGCTAACGATAAAATCATCGGATAAACGGCCTTTTTGTTCCGAGGTGGCCAGGAAATTCAAGCCCTTATGAGCTTTGGGGCAGAATTTGAACTGAGGGTTTGTCATCTGCCCCGCCCAGCCTGCAAGGTCTTCTTTCTTATAGAATTTGTAATTGGTGGCATTAAGTTCTATGGAGTTGTAATGTTTCCCGTACTCTGCCAGGAAATCCTTTTCTTTTATTCCTTTTGGATATATCTTACCAATCCATTCTTTTCTTCCCCATTTGGCACAACCCACATAAACGGGTTGATTTCCCTTCTTTACCATCTTGAAAGTGGCGGCATTAAAGGAAGGCTCAGGGGGAAGTGTAAAGTCAGTCCTTTCTAGTTGTCCTATCTCTGGTTTGCCGAACTCCATATTTAAAATTAAGAGTTTGACTCTATATTATCTTGTCCGATTTAAATAAGAAAGTGAATTTTCGTGCACCCGTTGAATTCAGACAAAGATGATTAGAAATCAAAGGGTGGTAAAGAACTAAATAATACTTTAAAACATGTAACTTATGGTGGAAATAATAAAAGAATGGGGAACTGAAGGGAATGAAAGAAGGAGTATTTTTTGTGGGTGTGTCGGGCGTGTTTCAGCACGCAGAAGCCACTTATGCCACGTTGTAAACTAAAACTGGATTTAAAAATCAAATAGGTAGAATCAGAAAGGTCAATTCTTTCGCCTAAGAAAAGTCTTTACGGTAACGTCGGCCAACTCAAAAGTATGCAGAATGGCGCCGTATTATACTAGATCACCTGCTCGTTCCGAGGGCCTTTGGGATGATGTTTTATTTGTTGTTTGCTGTTTAACGACCTAAACGAGACCATAGATACCATGCAAATATAGGGAGAACTTAAAGATGACCAATCACTATTTTATTAGTTATTCTTCGGTAGACAATAAAGATTTTTCACTAAAACTTGCAGATGGACTTTCCGCAGAAGCGAGCGCTTTTTCTGTTTGGTTAGATAAACAAAACTTAAGAAACGATAGATATGGTTATGATTTGGTTTATGAGGCAATTAAAACCTGTAAAGGCTTAATATTCGTAATGACAGAAGGAAGTGTTGCCAGAGGTTCGTCATGTATTTATGATTTGGAGATAGCACAAAAATACCATAAACCAATTATTCCGATACTGGCAGATAAAAATGTTGAGTTACCTTTTGCTATTGAATACAAACGAAACACACCAGTCGGAGAGATTATAGACTTTACAGGATCTTTCGATGCGGCACTCTTCAGACTTCGTAAATATTTATCACCTGAACAGCGTATTAGAGAACTTAAGTGGCAGTTCAGAAGAATGGGCGGGAAGGATGTCACCGATATGACGGAAAATGAAGAAATGACTAATGGCTTGGCTGAACTTTGGAAACTAGTATTACAAGAGCAAGCGCTCATTGAAGATGCAATGAGAAGAAAGGAAAATCTACAGGGTAAAATAGATTCTCGTATTGCAAGTTTCCTCAAACATAGTAGAGGAGATATTTATCAAGAAAAGCCGTTTGAAGACGACAAACACTTTCCAATTAGGAATCAGGTTTTCATCAGTTATAGCCACAAGGATAAAAGATGGTTTGATTCAATTCAAACGATGTTGCAGCCCCTTATTCGGGAGCAAAAAATATCTTTTTGGAATGATAAACAAATCAAAGCTGGTCAAAATTGGAAGGAAGAGATTAGCAGCGCTCTAAGTTTGGCAAAAGTTGCTGTTCTCCTTGTTAGCCCAGAATTCTTGGCTTCGGATTTTATTTCAAAGCATGAATTGCCGAAATTATTAGATGCATCAAACCAAGGGGAACTATTTATTCTGTGGATAGCCGTACGAGATAGTTTATATAAAGAAACAGAAATTGAGCAATACCAGGCAGCAAATGATCCTCAAAGGCCGCTTGCAAGTCTTTCTGGCCCCGCTAGAGATCGAGCTATTTTAAAGATATGCGAGCGCATTAAGGAAGCTGCATCAGGTACACCAGTATAATAAAATCTTTCTGAAAAAAAGTGTATAGGCCAACCTGCATATAACTTTGCATCTTATGTATCGGTACCTTAGGTAATGAGTATCATTAGCATTAACCTTCCCCTGCAAGTTTTTTACCCATCCTCAAAATATTATTAGTTTTGATCTGAATTATGATTTCATAATAGTTTGTACAACAATCTTCGATGATCCATCACCAGGCTATTGCACTGTTACCGGCTGGCGTTCTGTCCGTTGGATACTTACCGAACTTCAATACTCCAGTCTTCCGATGTCAATTCTATTGTCTCCATAGCCTGATGACAAAGTTTCTGAATACTCTGTGCTGATAAATTCATTTCAATGAAATAACCATTTTGCAATTCTCTAATTGCCCTGAATTTATTTTTGTCCTTACCAACATAGCGAGGGAAGTTAAGTGCAATAACCTCAAATTTTTCTGGTTCGAGGTCTGCAACTGTATTAAGTGTCTGCTCTAAAGCATCGCGCCAAGAATTAACCTCAAATCGTCGTCCCAAGAATATGATATAAAACATCTAGTGTTAAGTTAAATGTAATATGACGTATTAATTTAGTATATTTGTAAAACAC